>DFXM01000020.1:526987-545444 GCA_002381695.1 Clostridium sp. UBA4108
TAAGTAAATCTAAGGTTCCTGCAAATGGTATTCACAGGAATAATATGAAGTTCAATTCCAATAGGTCATAAAATAAAAGCTATTTGTATAATGTTTAATTAATATGAATTATCATTATTACAACATATATAGAAAAAAATAGATTATAATAGCTGAAACTTATAATTTTATTGATGACTTTATTGATAGAAGAACAGATTTTATAGTATCATTGTATAAGATAAACTGGTAATATATCGATTTTAATATAGAAAATTTCATATAACAAAGGAAAAGGTGGATTTATATATATGAAAGAGATTATTTTTGTAACAAGTAATAAAGGAAAGATTGCATCAGCTCAGAGGGAATTAAAAAATATAAAGGTTTTAGCTTATAATGCCGAATTAATAGAACCAAGAAGTGATGATATACAAGAGATAGCGAGACAAAAAGTTTTGCAGGCTTATAAAATTGTGAAAACGCCGTGTATAGCCTTGGATAGTGGATTCTTTATAAGTGAATTGAATGGGTTCCCTAGAGCTTATGTTAATCCTATGCTAGACACCATAGGTATAAAAGGAGTACTTAAACTTATGGAAGGTGTGAGAAATAGACATTGTGAATTTAGAACTTGTTTAGCTTATTATGATGGATGCACTATAAAATTTTTTGAAAGTAAATCCATGGGAACAATTTCAGAAGTTATAAAAGGCATAGATAACGATGAAAAATGGTCAGATCTATGGTATATATTTATTCCAGAAAAATTTACTAAGACATTAGCTGAATTTAGTGAGGAAGATTTTTTACAATATGATCTTATTAAAGAAGATAGTTGTATGAAAAAATTTGAAGGTTGGTATGAAAATTTACATATATAAAACTTCTATTGAATTACATTACAAAAAACTTCAAACCATTGTTGGAACTGTGACATCTTCAAAGCACTTTAAAACATCCTTATTAGGTGAAAGCCAATAAGGATGTTTTTATTAAATTACATTATAAATTTAAATTACATATTCATAAACATTTCTATGTCAGAATCTACATTAGTTATTCCACCAATTCCGAAATTATCTATTAATACTTTAGCTACATTTGGAGATAAGAAGGCTGGTAGAGTTGGTCCTAAGTGGATATTTTTTACTCCAAGGTATAATAATGATAGTAATACTATAACTGCCTTTTGCTCATACCAAGCAATGTTGAAGGTTATTGGTAGATCATTAATATCTTCAAGTTCAAATACTTCTTTAAGTTTTAGTGCTATAAGAGCTAGAGAGTAAGAATCGTTACATTGTCCAGCATCTAATACTCTTGGAATTCCACCGATATCTCCAAGGTTTAATTTGTTATATCTATATTTAGCACATCCAGCAGTTAAAATAACTGTATCCTTTGAAAGTTTTTCAGCAAACTCTGTGTAGTATTCTCTGGATTTAGCTCTTCCATCACAGCCTGCCATTACAAAGAATTTTTTAATAGCTCCAGATTTTACAGCGTCAACTACTTTATCAGCAAGTGCTAATACTTGATTGTGAGCAAATCCACCAACTATTTCTCCATTTTCAATTTCTGTTGGAGATGCACATTTTTTAGCTTGTTCAATAATTGCTGAGAAATCTTTTTCCTCACCATGACCTTCTATATGTGTACAGCCAACATATCCAGCAGCTCCAGTAGTATACATTCTATCTTTATAAGAATCCTTTGGAGGAACAATACAGTTAGTTGTCATTAAGATTGGTCCATTAAAGCTTTCAAACTCTTCTTTTTGTTTCCACCAAGCATTTCCATAGTTACCTGCAAAGTGAGAGTATTTCTTAAATGCAGGGTAGTAGTGAGCTGGAAGCATTTCAGAGTGAGTATAAACATCGATTCCAGTTCCTTCAGTTTGCTTTAATAATACCTCTAGGTCTTTTAAATCATGACCAGAAATTAGTATTCCAGGATTATTTCTAACACCTATAAATACTTTAGTAATTTCAGGGTTTCCGTAAGTTTCAGTATTAGCTTTATCAAGTAGTGCCATACCATTTACACCAAATTTACCAGTTTCTAAAGTCAAGCTAATTAAATCATCTATAGAAGCTGAGTTATCTAGAGTTTTAGCAAGAGCTTTTTGCATAAAGGCATTGACTTCCTCATCATCATAACCAAGTTCATTAGCATGCTTTAAGTAAGCTGACATACCTTTTACACCGTAGATAATAAGCTCTCTTAAACTTCTTATATCTTCATTCTCAGTAGCTAATACTCCAACAGTTGTTGATTTTGCATCAAGTTCTTCTTTTGTAGAACCAGTCCATAATGCGCAGCTAGATAAACCATCTTTATTAGCTAACTTAGCTAGTAGTTCATTTTTAACTTCTAAAGTTCTCATAACTCTAGCATAGAAGATTTCGTCATCAAAGTTAGCATTTGTTATAGTAGTGAAGAGGTTTAATGTAATCATATTATTTACTTCAGCAGATATTGTATTTCCTTCAGCTCTAAGTCTTGTAGTAATTTCACTTAATCCTTTAGTCACATATATTAATAAGTCTTGCATTCTTGCTAGGTCTGAAGTCTTACCACAAACCCCTCTCACAGTACAGCCTGAACATCCAGCAGTTTCTTGGCATTGGTAACAAAACATTTTATTTTCCATTAAATAGTCCTCCTTATATTTTAACTAAAATTTTCATCATCTTGTCCATGGGTTAATTATATAAGGCTATTAACATTAAGTAGGTAACTGGTGTTACGAAAAAGTAATTATTTTTATAAATATATGGATTTCAATAGTGAAACTTATTAATTGCAACTTATATATAAGTTGCAATTAAGATAATTCATATTACAAGTATGTTTAATAAACTGTTGAAATTGAGCTTCATATTATTACAACTTATATAATAAAACAAATCTTTTAGTCAGTAACGAATTCATTAGTAGAGGAAGTTTTCTCATCTATTCTATATAGTTTATACATTGACACAGAGCCTATTAAAGCTAGGAATGCAATAAAAATCCAAAGCGATCTAATATCAAAGTATTTTATATAGCCACCAGCAATCATAGGTCCTATGATAAAACCTAATTTTCTTATAATAGGAAAGATAGAGTTAAACCTACCCCTGTGAGATATGGGGGTATGACTAGCTATATACACACTAGTATTAGTTGAGACTAGTATTTCTCCCAAAGTCCAAATTATGGTTGAAATAATGAATAAAAAATAGTGATTTATTGAGAACATCATTCCAAACCCTAAGGTATATAGCATACCACCTATAGATATGCAGAGAGAAGGTTTTATATTCTTGATTATAGAATTTAAAAACATAGGCAAAATGCTACACAGAACAGCATTTACAGTCATAAGACTTGCAAATATAGTAGCGGAATTATCCACAAATAAATCTCCGATTTGTAGAGAAAGGCCAAAATTAAATTGTGAGAAAACTATAAAATATATAACTATAATAAGTGAGAATACAATTAATGTAGGTCTTTTTAATAATGCAGTTAAAAGACTTCCACTTTCACCTTCCTCCAAGGATTTTTTACTTTTAGAATTAATACTCTTAGTGACATGAAGGGTTTCTGGAACTAAAAATCCTACCAAAATTACTGAAATTAAAGTTGTAACAGCATCACCTAAAAATAGTAAGGATAAATAATTGGTATATAGAAATGCAGCTAGAAGAGGTCCTACTGCAAAGCCAATATTTATAGCCATATATTCAAGAGAAAAGGCAGTTTTTCGCTCATCACCAGAGGTTAAATCTGTAATAATAGTGCTATAAACAGGCAGAGAGATTCCACTGACAAAACTAGAAACTGTAATTAGGATGGTGATTAAGATAGGACTTTCTATAAATGCACAAATTCCAATGGATATAGCTGATATAGTCCTAAATGAAGTAAAAATTACCTTTCTACCTATTTTATCAATTAATTTTCCACCAATTAATGAGCCTAGTAATCCGAACACACTATTAATAGCAACTACAACTCCAACTGTAGCAACACTAATTCCTACCTTATAAGTTAAAAACATAGTTAAAAAAGGAGCTACGAAATTTCCCATATTATTTATGATAGAAGCAAAAAATAATATGTATACTGGAATAGGCAGCTTTTTATAAGGGCTTAGAAATTTATTTATCATGAACTCATCCTCCTAAGTAAAAATAATGTATATATAAATTCTAAGACATTATATCCATATATTCAAATGTTTTACATTGAAAAATAATGTGTTAATATTAGATATAACATACATAATTAATATATAAATTGACTAATTATAGTTAATTTATATATTAAAATGCTAAATAAAATCATTTTGACACGGAGGAATTTAGATGAGAGGATCTTGTATAGTCTTTGGAAGAGAAATGGAATACGATTTTGTATCTTCGTGGATGAGATATAGAAGAATAAAAAATAAAATAAGTCAAGAATCACTTTCCTATGGAATATGCTCAACCAGTCATTTATGTTATTTTGAAAATGGAAAAAGGAAATTGAGAGAAGATATAATTGAAGCATTGCTAAAGAAATTAGGTGTGAAAAATTTAGAAGAGCTTAATGATTTAGGAATCATAAGACTGCAATTTTATAATATGATAAATGAGATTGAAGCTTTGAATTTTAAGGGTGCAACGGATATTTATAATGAGCTTAAAAGCCGTGAGAGTTTTTTGGAAACTTCCTTATATAGTATGGAATTTGAGATATATAAATTAACATATGTATTTTTCGTTGAAGATGCAAGCTATTTGGAACTAAAGGAAGATATAAAAGCTTTAGATAGAATATATGATTGTTTAAATGAAGATTTAAAATATATTTATCTAGTTACTACCGGAAAATGCATATATAAACATTTAAATTATGATGAAGGAATTAAGAGATTAGAAAAAGCTCAAAAAATAAAGGATACACCATGGGTTAATTATTTTCTAGGTTTTGCTTTCTGTTTCAATAGAGCCCCCCTTAAAGGAACCTATTACTTTGAAGATGCTTTAAAGAGTTACGAGAATAATGGAAAATATATTAATGCTATATGGTGTCATAACTATCTAGGGATTTGTTATTGTAACTTAGAAATCTATGATCGCGCAGAAGCCCATTATAAGGCCGCTTTAAACGGTGCTAATTATTTTAAGGTTGATAAAATTTTACAAACTGTATACATAAATTTATCTGATTTATATCTATGTAAACATAATTATGAGGAGGGTATATTGTGGTCTGAAAAGGCAATGAACTCAGGAGAAGCAATGAATTCAAAAGACAATACATTGATATCAGCATCAAATTACGTTGAAGGTTGTGCAGCATTAGGAAAATTGGAAGAGGTTAAAGTGATTTTTAGAAAATATCTAACGGAAGAAAACAGAGATTCAAAGTACTATAATTTATTGTACTTTAATTACCTTTCTATATTTCATTTTAAAGAAGAATTATTTTACTACGAAATAACAGAGAAAGTATTGCCTTATTACGAGAATATTAGCTATATAGATATCGGAAATCATATAAAAGTTAGACTAATAGAGCACTTAGAAAGCAAAAGAAGATATAAAGAAGCCAATAAGCTTTACAAAGAATTATTAAAAATATAGCTCAATAGTAAAATATAATATTAATTTTATAAATTTCTATTGACCTTAGTCCAGGGCTAAAGTTTAAACTAAAGGTAGAAATTAATTAAGGAGATGGGTAAGGCATATGTATACTATTAATGAAGTAGCTGAAATATTTAATATTACTACTAATAAAATTAGATTCTATGAGAAGAAAAAATTAATTCTACCTAGAAGAAATAAAGATAATGAATATAGGACTTTTACAAATGAAGATATAATACGACTTCAAGCCGTACTGTTATATAGAGACTTAGGATTATCTATTGAGCATATTGAGGAAATTCTAAATAAGGATAGTAAAGAAACATTACTGGATAATATCCATAAGCAATGGCAAGTTATAAATGATGAAATTCATAGAGCTGCGGATATTAGAAATACTTTAGAAAATATTATGGATAGGATTTATGAGAATGCTTCAGATGACTATATGGAAGAGGTATTGAGCTTGATTAAAGCTAATAATAAGCAAATATTAATGAAAAATCAATGGAAAGATAGATGGAATTTTAATAGTTGGGCAGATACTTATGATATTTCGGTAAAAGGTGTAGGTGGAAGTATCAAAATTTATGAAAATTATGACTATATATTAAATACAGTTCATAGTTTGGCGAAAGAAAATATTCCAAAGGAGGCTCATATATTAGAAATAGGGGTCGGAACAGGAAACTTAGCCAATAGATTCTTTTATGAAGGAGATAAAGTTATAGGTGTGGATCAATCTAGAGAGATGCTCAGAGTAGCTAAAGAAAAAAATCCTAAATTAAAAGTAAGAATAGGAGAATTTTTAAAACTACCCTTTGATAATGATATGTTTGATGTAATTGTTTCTACCTATGCCTTTCATCATTTGAAGGAAGAGGAAAAAATAATAGCCATTAAAGAAATGATGAGAGTTTTAAAGGAAAATGGGAAAATAGTAATTGGAGATATGATGTTCTTAAATGAAGAAGATAAGAAATGTATAATGGAAACTCTAACTAAGGATGAAAAAGAAGAAGTAGAAGATGAATATTATTCTAATATAGAAATATTAAGAAAGGAATTTAAGCAATATAAAATGGAGTTAAAATACAGAAAAATCGATAGGTTTAACTATGCAGTTACTATAGAAAGCTATAAGGGAACTCTACAAAAAAGTAATTAAAAGCAAAAAAGTAATTAAATAGAAAAAATGTGTTGACATATATGTTAAAAAATGCTAAGATGAGTTTGTTGAAAAAAATAATTAAAAGGAGGTCGTTGGTAAATGAAAAACTTAAGAACTGTAAATAGAGCTAAATTTAATAATATTGAAAGCGGCCTTAGTGGAAGATTTTAAAGTACTTATTTTGATATTTTAAGTCACAGGGTTGTTTAGACTCTGTGACTTTTTATATTTATTCTATATCATAGAAATAGGAAGTCATGGAATATCTTTGAGCTTTTTAGCCAAAGAATATCTATGACTTTTTTTATTTCAATATTCAGAGAATTTTAGAAGGAGGTGAGAATATGAGAAATATAATAAGTAAATTAATAAATATGAGCAAAAGCAATGAAGAAAGTTACGTTGATTTAGAAAGTAGCAAAAAAATTACAGAACAAAATATAAGCCTATGGATTAATAATATTATTACCTTTAAACAATAGTAGGGTATGATGTTAGAAATCATTTAATTAAGAATAAAAAAGTGAGGAGAGAAAAACTATGAAAAGTATGATAACTAAATTTATAAATAAAAGTGGAGACAACAGTTCTTATGATATATGGGGATATATAAAAAATAAAGAGCGGAATATGAATTTATGGCTTGATAATATAAATACTTTGAAAATGTAGATTTATAAAAATAGACGAGTAGACTAATCAGTTATTTTTTAAAGATACCTTAAATAGAAAAACTCAGTTAAGATGTCTACATCTCAGCTGAGTTTTTTTTAGTTATTTGATTTAAAAAGCAGGGCTCATTACTGTTTTAAGTTCATCGGTAGATAGAGTTGAGATTTTATAAATATGATCTGCTACACGCTCAAGATGGTTTATAATATCTAAGAAAACAACTCCAGATTCTATATTGCATTTACCTGCATGAAGTCTATGAAGATGATTAGCTTGCA
The DNA here is from genome assembly GCA_002381695.1 of Clostridium sp. UBA4108. GTDB lineage: Bacteria > Bacillota > Clostridia > Clostridiales > Clostridiaceae > Clostridium_J. Next base: position 534,718 of record DFXM01000020.1, read on the forward strand.
GGTGTTCTATCAATGTATCAACCTCTTCTTCTAACTCTTCTGTATGCTTAGCTAAGTTTAAATCGTAGCTATTTAAACCCTGCATAGTATTATCAAACATTTTAAGTATAAGCTGTTCTAATTGTTTTAATTCCTTAATAGCATCATCAGTAAAAGATATATCTGATTTTAGTGATCCAGTTATAAGTTCTAGGATATCCATTATATGATCGCCAATTCTTTCTACATTATTTATACTGCTAATCATTGCGGGGACCATAATGGATTCTGAATGAGTAAGTGGTTGTTTAGAAATATCTACTATATACATAGTTATATCCTTTTGTAATGAGTTTACTAATTCTTCATTTTGTTTAACTGATTCTAAAGGCTTTTCATCATTTTTATATATGGATATCATAGCACTCTTAACCATATCCTTTGTGATTTCAAAGCCATGATTTATCTCTGAGAGTGAAGCTTTAAAGGCTGCAACAGGTGTATTTAATAATAATCTATCTAAATACATAGCACCTTGATGCACCACATCTTTGCCTCTAATTACAGTTTCTAAGAATTTAACAAAGTATTTATTTAGTGGTAAGAAAATGGCTGCACTCATTACATTAAATACTGTATGAGAGTTGGCAATTCGAACGCCTATATCTCCAGCTACAGTAGGCTGGAAGTAAGCGGTAACCATCTCTACAATACCTACAAAATACTTTAAGAATACAAAGCATAATAATACTCCAAATAAGTTATATAAAGTATGTGCCCATGCTGTTCTTCGAGCATGAATATTACCAGTTAAGCTAGCCAGTTGAGCTGTTATACAAGTACCTATGTTGTCACCAAGCATTATAGCTACAGCTGTGGTTAAATCTATGAGGCCAGCTTGGCCTAATACCATAACTAATCCTACAGTAGCACTACTGCTATGAATTAATGCAGTAACACCAGCTCCAAGCAATATTCCGATAAGTGGATTTGATGCATAGTTTTCAAAAAAGTATTTAAGAGTTTCACTATTACTCATAAATGGGATTCCACTATTAAGAATTTTAAGGCCTAAAAACATCATACCAAAGCCCATTAAGGCTTCTCCTATATTTTTAATAGTTTTATGTTTACAAAAATAACTGATAGCAAAGCCTATACCAAGTACAGGAAGAGCTATATCTGTAAGTTTAAATTTAAAGCTAAAAGCCATAAGTTGTGCAGTAATAGTAGTACCAATATTTGCACCATAAATAATTCCAATAGCTTGAGGAAGCTTCATTAATCCTGCATTTACGAAGCCAACTGTTAATACTGTTATAGCCGTACTACTCTGAACTAATGCAGTTAAAAAAGTTCCTACCAAAAAGGCACTGAATACATTACCAGTTAAAACAGAAAGAATTTTTCGCATCATTTCTCCAGAGGCTTTTTCTAGTCCTTCGCCCATCTTATCCACACCATACATAAGGAGAGCTGTACCTCCAATTAATCCAAAAACAAGTTCCTTCATAGATAATCCCCCGATTATTAAAAAAATTTAAGATTTATTAACAATTTATCAATTATATTATATACAAATTAATTAATCTTATTTAGTTTTTAACAAAAATTTAACATGTGTTTAACATAGCGTAATATAAATGAAATATATAAAATATAATGAATTCAAAATTGATTTATATATGGGAATATTTTATTGTCATTGTATCTTATGATGAAAATATAAAAATGTAAGCAATTTCGATATAATGATAGCAATAGGAAGGTAAACCCGAATAACATTGCTAAATTTTAAAATATGGATAGTGATATTTTTAGTGTATGGGTGTATTATTTAAATAGTACAGTGATACTGATGATAATGAGGTGATAAATTAATGGATTTTGAATTTAACTCCAAAGAACCTATATATATACAAATAAAAAAATATATTCAAATGCGAATAGTATCAGGAGAGTTAAAAGGGGGAGATAAATTGCAATCAGTAAGAGAGTATGCAACTCAATTAAAAGTAAATCCCAATACAATCCAAAGAGTATATGGAGAGCTGGAGGATGATGGATTAATTATGACTCAAAGAGGAATAGGGAAATTTGTTACAGAAGATGAAGGAACTATAAAAAATTTGAGGAAAGATACATCTAGAGAAGTATTAAAAGATTTTATTAAAAATACTAAGGGATTAGGTCTCACTAAGGATGAGATATTTGAGATGATTAATGAGATGTACGAGGAGGTATAGACATGATGAGAGTGCTAGAGGTTGATAACTTAGTTAAAAAATTCGGAAATAAGGAAATTTTAAGGGGAATAGCCTTTAATTTAGAAGAGGGAAAGGTTCTTGGAATATTAGGGCCAAATGGTCAGGGAAAAACTACTCTTTTGAACATTATTGCAGGTTTATTAAAGCCTACTTTAGGGAGTGTTAAGATAGAGGGAATTCATGTTGGGTATGAAACTAAAAAAATAATATCTTTTCTTCAGGAGAAGAATGTTATTTATAAATGGATGAAGATAAAAGATAGTATAAGTTTTTATAATGACTTTTTTCCAGATTTTAATAAAGATAAGATGAATGAATTTTTAAAGTTTATGAAATTAGATGAAAATATGAAAGTAAATACACTATCTAAAGGAATGTTAGAGAAATTAGCTTTAAGTATTGCACTAAGCAGAAAAGTTAAGTTATATATACTAGATGAACCTATTTCAGGAGTAGATCCAGTGACCAGAGAGAAGATTATAGAAGCTATAATAAATAACTTAGATTCAGAATCTTCAATGATTATAACGACACACTATGTTGGAGAGTTGGAAAGGATTTTTACTGAGGTTCTATTTTTAGGAGATGGGTCCATTATTGAATACGGGGATGCAGAAGAATTAAGAGAAAAATATGGAACTTCAATAGATGGAATTTATAGAAAAATATTTGCAGAGTAGGTGGAATTTTATGAGAAATATAGGAAATGTCATAAAGTACAGTATTAGAGGACTAAGAAATTTATATATCATTGAAGTTATACTTTTAGTATTGAGTTTTATTGGAGGAAGCTTTATTACAAGATTTACTATGGGTTTTGATACTATAGCAATGCTTTCAATAATTATTGTTGGAAATTTTATAGCTCATATTATAGTGTTTTCCTGTCAAGTGTCAAAGGATTATGGAAGACTACTATTTTTAACACCGATTAAAGGCAGTGAATTTATAATAGCTAAGATCTTAGAATTAGGAATTGTTCAATTAGTAGTAATTATTATTAATACATTAGCAGTAATTATAAATGGAGGTAAGGTTCAGGAGATATTATTTATTTCTATTTCGCTAGGGTTAACCTTATTATTAGCATATATAATTATAATTTCATTAATAATTATATATGGATCTTATTTTAATAGTGTAGCATTAGTAATAGTTTCAATCATATTATCTATAAATTTTGGAGGAATTATATTAGGATTTTTAACAAATAGGTTATTTAGAGTATTGCCTTATATATATCTGCGCTTTGGATTATTTATGGAAATAAATTTATTTGAAGTTTTAATATATGGTGGAGTAGTTTTAGCACTAGTTATGTTTGCAAAGAAATTATTAGATACAAGGTTAGATATAGTATAAATTATAGTAATTGTTATGGATGGGAAGATAGTTATAAAAATTAGAAGTTAAATATAATTGAAAGTATTATTATATAAAGAGGTGTGTTTTATGAGGAAAAAAATTGTAGCCCTTGTAGGAGCTGTGATAATGGCGGTTTCTCTTACGGCTTGTAATGTAGATATAGGTTTTAGAAATCCAAATAGTAGTAAAAATTTAAACTTAGATATTAATGAATCAATAGACAGCGATGGAATAAAAGATTTGGATATTTCTATAAATATAGGAGAGGTGAGAATTTCGGCTATAGATGGACAGGACTTTACTATAGTTAGTGAAGGAAGAAGCGAGATATCTAGACCAATAGAAATTGATAAAAGTGGAAGCACTTTAAGTATTAAAGAAGAGAATAGCACAAAGAATGTGAATGGATTCAATAATTTAAATTCTAGCAATAGGAAAATAACAATAGGAATACCGAAAGATTTTATGGGAGATTTTAAATATACTTGTGGAATAGGAGATTCTGAGATTAAGGATTTAAATGTTAAAAAAGCTATATTCCAAGGTGGATTAGGAAATATAGATATTAAAGAAATAACTTTTGAAGATATGAGAATATCGCAAGGAGTTGGAGACATAGATCTAAAAATAAAAGAGGTAAAAGGTGACTTAATTTATGAAGGTGGAGTAGGAGACGGAGACATTATTATACCTGAAAATTCGCCAGTAAGATTTAAAACTTCCTCTGGCTTAGGAAGTTGCAGAATTATGGCAAAAACCTCTGGAGAAGATAAATATTTGTTTAAAATAACTAGCGGAATTGGGGATATAACAATCAAATAAATCACAAAAAATGTAATGACCCCTGGGTGATACCATTTAATGGAATTACCTTGGGGTTATTATTTGATTTAAATGTAAAAATATTATATAGTTTATATTGTAATTTATATACATGAAATGTATTATTTGACATAATAAAACGGTATAATGTAAATTTAGGTAAAAGGGGAAGGTATATGTATAACTATGAGGATTTAATTTATTTGAAGGAAGAGAACTGTTTAGGCTGCAATAAATGCATAAGTAATTGCCCTATATTTGAGGCAAATATAGCTTATAGTACAGATAAGGGTAATAAAATTAAGATTAATGGAGATAAGTGCATACATTGCGGAGAGTGCATTAAGATATGTGATCATAATGCTAGAGATTTTTATGATGATACAGAGGAATTTATTAAGGATTTAAAAAGTGGTAAGAATATATCAATAGCTGTAGCACCTGCCGTTAGAGCTAATTTTAGAAATTATAAAAATTTGTTTGGATTTTTAAAGGGTTTAGGAGTAAATTTAATTTATGATGTTTCTTATGGAGCAGATATCACAGTATGGGCATATTTAAAAGTTATAGAGGAAAACTCATTAAAATCTATAATTGCACAACCATGCTCTGCTATTGTAAATTATATTGAAAAATATAAATCAGAATTAATTAAACAGCTATCTCCTATAACCAGTCCATTGATGTGTACTGCGATTTATATGAAGAAATATAAAGGTGTAATTGATGACATAGCCTTTTTATCTCCATGTATAGCGAAATCAGATGAGATTCATGATAGAAACACAAATGGATATGTTAAATATAATATTACATTTAAAAAATTAGAAGAATACATAGAGAAAAAAGGAATAGACATAAATAGCTGTGGGGAACAAGATTTTGATAATGTTGATGGCGGGCTAGGATTTTTATTTAGTAGGCCAGGTGGATTAAGAGAAAATGTAGAATTTACATTGCCTGATGCTTGGATTAAACAAATTGAAGGACAACATCATGCCTATAAATATTTAGATAGTTACTGTAAAAATATCGATAAGAACAAGGAGGCACCGCTCTTAGTTGATGTACTTAACTGTGCCTATGGCTGTAATTTTGGGACAGCAACTAAATTTAATGATTGCAACGATGATTCTTTTTCAGATGATTGTGATTTAAATTTTAATTCTATGAAATCAGCAAAAAGAAAAGAGAAGAAAGGTAAAATTCCTAAAAATAAGGAAAAGTGGCTATTTAATTACTTTGATAAAAATCTTAAACTGGAAGATTTCATACGAAAATATGATAACAAAGAAGTTAGTTCATATATAAAAGAGCCGAGTGAAGAAGAATATAATGAGATTTTTAATCATTTGAATAAGGTTACAGATTCTCAAAGAAAGATTAACTGTTCAGCTTGTGGATATAATTATTGTAAATCCATGGTTAAAGCTATACATAATGGACTTAATATATATTCCAATTGTATTGACTACAATAAAAAAGAAGTTTTAAATGAACAGCAGATAATAAAAGAAAAAGAAAACCAGGTTAAACTACTAGACGAATATAATAAGTTAACTGAAGAGCGAATCGCAAAGGCTGAGGTATTAAGTAAAGGAGTAACAGAGATAATCAATGCCATAGAGATGGTTACTGGGCAGAATGCCTTGAATGCAGAAAATATAGAAAAGATTAACAACGAGGCTATAGATGTAATGGATACATCCAAGGAGTTAAATGAAAGTATAAAGCTTATGAAGGACAAGATGGATAGATTCAGTAACTCCACAGAAGAGATTGTAAAAGTTGCGAACCAGACTAATTTATTATCACTTAACGCATCGATTGAAGCTGCTAGAGCAGGAGAAGAGGGAAGAGGTTTTAGTGTAGTAGCCAATGAGGTGAAAAAATTATCTGAATATTCAAAACAAGTGTCTGTACTTACATCTATGGATCAAAAAGAAATGTTAGAGATATTAAAAGGTGTGATTAATATTTCTCAAGTACTAGAAAGAAAAATTTTAATAGTTAATGAAGCCATTGATAATGTAGCGGGTTCAATGGAAGAGATAGCTGCAGCAAGTGAAGAGATAACAGCTTCAGCTCTAAGTTTAACGAAGTAAAAATTAAAATTTAAGGAATAAATATGTAGACAATGGCTAAAATTAGTAATATAATAATATTATAGTAAATAAGAAATTTTGAAAGGAGTGATGTTATATGAAGAATATATTTGATAGTTTATTAGCATTAAATTTTCATATTGACTACTCCTGGGAAGTTTATAAAATATAGTGGGAAGAGTACTATATATTTTTAGATGCCTTATAAAGATGTGCTTTAAAGCCTTGGAGTAGTTATACTAACCAAGGTTTTTATTTTTATGCATATTTTTAGGAGGATATTTTAATGACAAATAGTTTTGAACACTTATATGAATTAGGATTAACTAAGACTTTCCATGGGGAATTTTTAAACAAATATAAAGAAGGAAAGTTTTTAGGGAGAGTAACAGTAGAGCAAAAAGGCATATATAGAGTTGCCACAGAATATAACGAGGTAAATGCTAGAGTATCAGGAAGGTTTATTTATGATAGCCTTAGTAAAGAGGACTATCCAGCAGTAGGTGATTGGGTAATATTAGATAGAGATAGTGATGCAAAGGGTGAAGGGGTTATACATGAAGTTCTACCTCGCAGAAGCAAGCTTTCAAGGAAGGTAGCTGGAGGCAGGTCTGATGAACAGATAATATGTGCTAACGTAAGTAAAATATTTATAACCATGGCACTTAATAATGATTATAATTTAAGAAAGCTTGAAAGATATATGACCATATGTTGGGATAGTGGTGCTATTCCAGTGGTGATTTTAACTAAAGCTGATTTATGTGAGGATTTACATGAAAAAGTAAGTGAGGTTGAGAATATAGCACTGGGTATGGAAGTGTTTTATATAAGTTCATTAACTGGTGAAGGAATAGAAGATGTGGCAGATTCTATTAACAGCGAGGATACAGTGGCTTTTGTAGGTTCTTCAGGAGTTGGTAAATCAACTTTAATTAATAGATTATTAGGGTATGATAAACAGGCAACAGGAGGAATAAGAAACTCAGATGACAAAGGTAAGCATACCACCACTCATAGAGAATTAATAACTATGCCCACAGGAGGAGTAGTTATTGATACTCCTGGAATGAGAGAATTACAGCTACTTGATGATGTAGATGGTGTAGATAACTCTTTTAAGGATATTCTAGAATTATCTCAGCAATGTAGATTTGTAGATTGTACCCATACTAGTGAACCAGGTTGCGCTGTGAAAAGGGCTATTGAAGATGGAGTCATAGAGGAAAAAAGGTTAACTAATTACTTTAAACTAAAAAAAGAAGCAGAGTATATGGAGAGAAAGATTAATAAGTCTATTGCATCAAGCTATAAAAAGCAGATGGCATCTAGGAATAAAGAAATAAGAGAAAAATTTAAGAAGAGTAAATATTAAAACTTTAAATTAGGCTCTATGAAAGAAAAAAACATTAAGAAATACAACATAATCGAGAGAATGTAGTTGTTGTATTTTAGCTTTTTTACTTGAATAGAGCCTTAGTAAATCAATCTTTTGAAATGGTTTGAGAGTAATAATATTGCAGATCTAAAATCAACAATATATTAAAATAGAGTTTCAATTTATTTTAAAATTTCTACCATTGAACCATTTTTAAGACCAGCTGCATTTCCTTCATCTATATCAACATGCATTTCTAGTGCATATTCTGGATTAACTCTAACTAAAACATTATCAAATACTAATCCTCTTTTACCTTGAATTTTTACGCTAACTACTTCTTTATCAGTGACACTAAAGATTTCAGCATCAGAAGTATGCATATGTATATGTCTTCCAGCAGCAATAACTCCTTTATTAAGCTCAACTTCGCCTTTTGGACCAACAATTTTTGCTCCTGGACTATCTATTAAGTCACCTGAGTCTCTTACTGGTGGAGTTACCCCTAATACAAAACTATCAGTTAAAGAAATCTCAATTTGAGTTTCTTTTCTTACGGGTCCTAATACTCTTATTCCCTTAAGTGTTCCTTTGGGTCCAACAATATCAACCTTCTCATTTGCAGCAAATTGACCAGGTTGAGATAAGTCCTTCATTTTTGTTAATTCAAAGCCTTGTCCAAACAAGACCTCTAAGTCTGCTTGGCTTAAATGTAAGTGTTTATTTGATAATCCAACTGGAACCATTTTTTTTGTCATGTTTAAAATCCCCCTTATATGATTAATTTATATTGCAATATACATTATATATAAATTATGAGAAAAATACCAACTTAAATAGGAAATTATATTTTAGAATATTTAATTTAAAATACTTTTAAGGTAACCTCTTAATTGTAGATATAAGGGATATTATAAAAATAGAGGGGAATAAAGTATTAAGCCACAGAGCAATGCACATATCCAAAAGATTACTTTACTTTTTTTAGAGGAGTTCTTTTTATCAATGGTAATATAGGCAAAATATAATGAAATAGCTGTAATTATAACAAAAATAGGTTTATATTTTGATAGTCCTGAGAAATATGTTAAGCCTGCTGTCCCTAGACCTAGGGAAATGAGTATAGCTCCACCACTTCAGCATATAATGGCAAATAGAGCTGAGATTACAGAAAATACACTTAATAATTTTTCTTTCATTGCTTCCTCCTGAAATATATATTTTTACATTTGTGATTGTTTTACTATGTTTTTGATAATGAACTATATATTATTATGTAGTTCTAAAACTAAGAATTATTTAAATTAGAATCTTATATTTTAATATATAGATATTATGATTATACCATAGATAAATATATTTACTTTAATAAATATATTAGATTTTAAAATTTATCTTGTATATAGATTGTAATAATGAAACTCAATTTCAACAATTTATTAAGTACACTTATAATATGAATTATCTTTATTACAACTTATATATAATGCTTATTTTGCTACATAGTATAGTTACAACTAAAAAACTACTCCTAAGAATCTTTTACTATGGAAAAAATTAAATATATTCCATATGTTCAAAATGTGAGTTATAATTAAGATTATATAGGATATGGATGTAAACTATTAAAAAATTAAATATTTTAAGGGAGTTTAATGGGGATTTTATGTTTTTGCAAGAATATATTATAGACATTGCGATTTTCCCAGTTACTATTATTTTCCTTATATTATCAATTGGAATTTTTATAGATAAAGTTATAAGGTTAAAAAAGTATAGTGGAAGACAGAGACTGAAAACTACATCGGGGCTTTTTATACTATTTATTATGTTAACAGTTATACAGATATGTATTGGAGTTTCAAATCTAGAAATTAAATATACATGTATAAATGATATTTCACCAACAATAATGACATTATCACTGGCATTAATGTCATACAGATACAATTTTATTGTTGATAAAGGATTGTTTATAAATGGGAATATCATATTATGGCAAGATATAAAAGCATGGAATTGGAATAAGGATGAGAAAGATACAATAATTATAGAATATTCTAAGGATAGTAATGATATTATAAAGAATTTAACCTTTGGGGTTAAGGATAGACAAGCTAAAGAAATAGAAAGCTTATTAACTTCAAAGAATAATTCTAAAATAAATTTTGTAAAAGAAAATAAAACAAATATGAGAAGTATAATAGCTTGGAGTATATGTGGATTATTGATTACAGGTGTAGTAGTAAATACATATATTAAGATAGCTCCTAAAAGTATAGAAAGCTTTCTAGGAGATATTTTAAATAATGATAAATATATAGCCATTAATTTGGTAGAGAAAAAATATAAGAATAATAATCTACAAGAGGATAACATGAGAATAGAAGAAGTTCAGAACCAGCTTATGAACAATATGAGTACATTAAAAGTAAGAAAGTTAGATTTTGAAGTTAATCCTAATCAATTTAATAAGGATACTTTAGAATTATATTTTGTAGATGAGGCTAATAATATAACTACTATAAAGGTATATCAAGACCTAAGAACTTTACGAATAACTCAAGGTGAGAAGGTAGAACATTATTGGGTTGAAGGTGTAAATATAACTAAGAAATTTTTATTGCATAATCCAAAACAAAGTAATTTATCATGTTATTAATGTTTTTGAAATAATTGGCTTTGTTTTAATATAGTGTTGATAATGAACTACAGATTATTATTCACAGCTTTGCATAAGTTCAACTAGAGATTCCTTTGCTCTGCAGGAATCTAAGTTTACACTTAAACCGTTTCGAAAGCTTGATTTAC
>DFXM01000020.1:545491-547370 GCA_002381695.1 Clostridium sp. UBA4108
CAACCATTTAAAACAAAGCCAATTAATTAAAGGACCAGAATTAATCTAATATATGAATTTCAGGACTCAAGTTATGCTTGGGTCTTTTATTATAATTTGAATTAAGGGGTGTATTTTAATATATAGATTATAATAATGAAATTACATAATGCAAATAGGATTTTTTATAAGCTATTCAAAGTGGGCTTTATATTATTCCTATATATTCCATCAATATTATTATAAATATTCTATATATAGGGTATAATTAGATTAATAATTTTATAGGTGGTCTATGTATTGGAGGAAATATTTAATAAATCTATGAAATTATATAAATATAATTTTATTTTTAAAGAAATATCATATATAAATAGAAGAATAATGCCCTTTAATAATATAATGAGATATCAATGGGTTCAGGGTTTTAATAATATTATGGAATTAAAATATTATTGGTATATTTTAATTCACGATGTAATTTTATAATAGATGAAATAGATAGGGAAGTTTTGAAAACACAGAGGAGGAGTAAGATGGAATATTTGCTAGTAGCATTAGGAATTATCATAATAATACTTTTATTAATAATACTAATGCAACTTAGAAATAAAAAAGATTTCAATGGCATAGATGAGAAAAAACTAGCAGCATATATGGAAAAGATAGAGAGGTCAATCCTTCAAGAATTGAGGGGTACAAGGCAAGAAATGGGAAATAGTATCCAAACAGCCATGAATGGAAATAATGATGCACTAACAAAATCCTTAGCTTATATTTCTACTATGCAGGATAGAAGACTTGAAGGGGTACAAAAGAGTGTTAATGATATGATGAAAAATTTAGAGCAGCGCATATCTGTTTTTACTATGGAAAGCTCACAAAGACTAGACAATATGAGAGGAACTATAGAAGAACGATTAAACTATATGCAGGAAAGTAATAGTAAAAGGCTTGAAGAGATGCGTGCCACGGTAGACGAAAAACTTCAAAAGACTTTAGAAGAGAGAATTGGACAATCCTTTAAATTGGTAAGTGATAGACTTGAACAAGTTTATAAGGGTCTTGGAGAAATGCAGAATTTAGCCTCAGGAGTTGGAGACTTAAAAAAAGTTTTATCTAATGTTAAGACTAGAGGAATCCTCGGAGAAATTCAACTTGGTGCCATACTTGAGCAGATGTTATCTCCAGAGCAATACGATACTAATGTATCAACTAAAAAAGGAAGCTCTAACGTAGTAGAGTTTGCTGTTAAGTTACCAGGGGATGATAATGGAACAGTGTACTTACCTATAGATGCTAAATTCCCTGGAGATACCTATAGTCAGTTAATGGATGCCTATGATAGTGGAAATCCATCAGAGATTCTAGATGCAGGAAAGATATTAGAGAGTAGAATAAGGCAATGTGCAAAGGATATAAGGGATAAATATATTGATCCGCCAAACACTACAGATTTCGCAATTATGTTTTTACCATTTGAAGGTCTATATGCAGAGGTTGTAAGGCGAGGTATGGTGGAAATATTACAAAGAGACTATAAAATAAATATATCAGGTCCTACCACCATGGCAGCATTATTAAACAGTTTACAAATGGGATTTAAAACCCTAGCTATCCAAAAAAGGTCTGGAGAAGTATGGAATGTACTAGGAGCAGTTAAAACGGAATTTGATAAATTTGGGGAAGTTTTAGAAGCTACTCAAAAAAGATTAGATCAAGCTAATAGTGAATTAGATAAGTTAGTAGGAGTAAGAACCAGGCAGATACAAAGAAAGCTAAGTTCGGTAACTAAGATATCAGAAGAGGAAAGTGATAAGCTTATGTCAATAGTAGAGATTGATGAGTAAAGTTATATAATGTTGATAACGAACTACATATTATTACTCACAAACCGTTT
>DFXM01000020.1:547402-904115 GCA_002381695.1 Clostridium sp. UBA4108
CATTTAAAACAAAGCCAAATTTAAAAGTATTGATGTTACTTAAATTTTAAAATATGTAAAAATGTATTGAAAAATACATTTTTTTTAATTTATAATTATAGTGTATACGATATATAAAATATATATAAGGGGGGATTTTTATGTTTGAAAATGTAATTGTTAGAAAACCATGTAAAGCTATGGTGGAAGGAATAACTAGCGCAGATCTAGGTAAGCCAAATTATGAATTAGCGCTAAAACAACATGATAACTATATTGAAACCCTTAAAAACTGTGGAGTAAATGTAACGGTGTTAGAAGCAGATGAAAAATATCCAGATTCATGCTTTGTAGAGGATGTGGCACTTTGTACCCAAAAATGTGTAATTGTAACTCGTCCAGGAGCATTAAGTAGAAGAGGAGAAATTGAAGCACAAGATATGAAAGCTGCACTTGAAAAATTTTATGATAATATTGAGTATATAGTGGACCCAGGTACAGTTGAAGCAGGAGATATAATGATGGTAGGAGATCATTTTTATATTGGACTTTCTGCAAGGACTAATGAAGAGGGTGGAAGACAAATGATTGAAATCCTTAAAAAATACGGTATGACTGGATCCATAGTACCACTAAGAGAAGTATTACATTTAAAAACTGGATTAGCATATTTAGAGAATAATAACCTATTAGTAGCAGGGGAGTTCGTTACAAGTCCAGAATTTAAGAATTTTAATAAAATTATTATTAACCCTGAGGAAAGTTACTCTGCAAACTGTATATGGGTTAACGATGTAGTTATAGTACCTGAAGGATATTCAGGTACAAAGACCGCTATAGAGGCGGCTGGATATAAAGTGGTGGAAGTAGATACCTCTGAGTTTAGAAAATTAGATGGTGGTTTAAGTTGCTTATCTCTAAGATTCTAGTAATAAATACTAGCCTAAAATAGAGCCTAAAAATTAAATAAGGGGGATTTATCATGGTCAATAACCAAAAGCTAGAAACTAAAGTTAAATCAAAAGGATTAGGGTACTTAAGATTAACTGCAGTAGCTATAGGAGCTACCATCGGAGGAGGAGTATTTAGCCTTGCAGGAGATATGGCTGCAAATGGAGCAAATACTGGAGCGGTACTTATAGGATGGCTAATCTGTGGTATTGGTATGCTAGCATTGACAATGTGTTTTTTTGGACTAAACAAAATAAAACCCCATTTAATAGGCGGTATATATAGTTATGCAAAAGAAGGTTGGGGGGATTATGTAGGTTTTAACTCCGCATGGGGATATTGGATTAGTGCATTGCTTGCAAATGTTTCCTATGCAACCCTTTTATTTGCTGCAATATCTTATTTTATACCTATTTTTGGAGAAGGAAATAATCTTATATCTATAGTATGTGCTTCTGCAGTTATTTGGATAATGAACTATTTGGTTTTAAGAGGGGTAAAAGAAGCAGCAGGTATCAATCTTATAATAACTATAAGTAAGATTGCTCCTATATTAGTATTTATAATGGCTATGATATTTTTAAGTGCATTTAATTTAGATATATTTATGTCAAATTTTTGGGGAGAGCCTGGTGGAATATCTATTGTTGAACAGATAAAAGCCACCTCAGGGACTACAGTTTGGGCTTTCATAGGTATTGAAGGAGCTGTAGTTATTTCTGGAAGAGCTAAGCGTTCAAAGGATGTAGGAAAAGCTACGATAGCGGCATTTCTAAGCGTTATTGCGATTTACATCATGGTATCTGTTCTCAGTATGGGTGTAATGCCTAGGGCTGAGCTGGCTGAACTTGGGAATCCACCAATGGCAGCTATCTTAGAAAGTGTAGTGGGGCTATGGGGGGCAGCTCTAGTTAATTTAGGAGTAATTATATCTCTTGCTGGAGCAACCTTAGGATATACAATAATTGCATCAGAATGTCCATATTTAGCTGCAAAAAATGGAGTATTCGCAAAAATCTTTGCAAAAGAAAATAAAAATGGAGCACCTAGCAATTCACTATTTTTGACAAATGGAGTAATTCAAGTATTTTTAATAATAACTTACTTAAATGCTTCAACTTATCAGATATTCTATACAATATCTGCAAGTATGATAATGATTCCATACCTTTTAAGTGCTTTATACTATTTAATTATAGCTATAAGAAAAGATGATTTTGATATAAATGATAGTAAATCAGTAATAATAGCTAGAATAGTAGGTATCTTTGGAACAATATATGGACTTTGGTTAATATATGCAAGTGGTTTGACAGGCCTATTAATAACAGCAATACTTTATGCACCAGGAACCTTAGTATATATTAAGGCTAAGAAGGAAAAGGGAGAAAAATATTTAGAAAAGACTTCAGACAAAGTTATATGTGTAGTATTAGTTGCATTAGCAATATTATCCTTAGTATTAATATTTAATGGTACTATTAAACCATTTTAGTAGAAGATAGATTATGTTAAAGGTTTTAGGAGAGAAGAGATTCTCCCTAAGACCTTTTAAATTTAAGTTAAAAATTATCTGTACTTTATAGGAAACTTATTTTAGATGTTTATTAAGTTCTTTTACACTTTTAATTTCTAGTTTATCCTTCATGTCAAAAGAGAAGGCATATTTAACATAACCAAACTCATCCTTTGCACCTAAATCTTTATCAAATCCATTCCCATTGATATTTACATTGCTGTATTTGTAGCCATTAGAAGCTAAAAGCTTTTGTATACTTTCACAGGATTTAAAAAAATCTTCTTTATTCTCTTTGGAACTATCAAATACTAAATCCAAGCTTATTGGCTTAGCTAACACTAAATCCTTAGACCAAGCGGTATTACTAGGTAGTTGTCCTTTTAATACTTCCACTAACACATAAAGATTTTTTATATTGGGGATTTCTTTATTTAGTATTAAAGAGAGCTCTGCTGCGGCTTCCTTACTTAATCTATCACATAGTTCTTCATCTATTCTAGAATAGTATATTTCATCATATCTAACTTTTGGGTTAATAGTTCCACGAGTATCTATGGTGTATTCTTTAGGGGAGTCTTCTTTATTGTCACTATCACCAATTACAAGCACATGAAAGTTATAGGAACTAAATTTAAAATTATAACTACCTTCAGTAATTCTTATAGTTTCATTAGGATAGGTCTCTTTTAAATATCTTTCCACAGTTTTTTTACTCATATATTTAGTTATAGGATTACCATTAAAGGCATTATAAGCTGATAAAATGAAGAGCGCTATTATGGTTAAAAGAGTTATATAAAATAGTTTCTTCTTATTCAATAAAATCACTACCTTTCTTTAATTTTTAATATACATAATCCTGCTATTCCACCAATAAGTGCAAAGAGAAAATGAATTAAGGATATCATAAAGGAGCCCATGAGATTTTCTAATAAAAATCCCCAAAAGGAGATATCTACATAGTTACTCTTAAAGAAGGATATTACATTTTCACCAAAGGACCAAATGAAAATAGGTAAAAAAGAAAGCAGGAAAACTATTTTCATATCTTTATAAAACACATATATAACACACCCTAGGATTGCATACCACAATACAAAGCCAAAGCTTTCATTTATTAAGGAAGTATTTATGGCAAAGTAAAAAGACAATATTACAAATATAATTTGATAAAGAGAGAGCTTTCTATTTATTTTTTTAAACATAACATCTACGTCTTGAGTAGCTTCTATAGGAGACTTAATAATTTGTTCTTTAGAGAGTTCATATAAATCTTTGCATTCATTGCACTGGGACATATGATACTTCATCCATTCTGTAGTTTCACTGCTCAATAGATTTTCATTATATAAAGGTAATAAATCTTCAAATATATAACATTGCTTATCTATCATATTTCTTCAACTCCTTCTGAAGTTTTAGTTTAGTTCTATGAAAATTAACCCTTGCATAATTTTCACTGATATTTAATAGTGTGCCTATCTCTTGAAAGGAAAGCTCTCCATAAATTCGTAAAATCACAATTTCTTTAGGTGTATCCTCTAGGTTATTAATAAGGTTTAATAGAGTAGCTTTTTCATACTTTTCTATGAATTCATCTTCTAAATTACAGTAGTTTAGAGAATTGGTTGAAAGCTCATGAGTTAAATTTTTTGTATACTTCTTTTTCCTAAATTCCTTTTTTAATAAATTATTAGCTATAGAAAATACCCAGGTTTGTAGAGAGGAATTTCCTTTAAAAGAATTATAGGATTTTAAGGCTTCATAAAAGACTTCCTGAGTTAAATCTTCAGAGAGTTCTTTATCCTTGGTTTTTATATAAAAAAAAGCATAAATCTTAGGTTGAATATGATTATATAAACTTTCTAAATTTTTCATTCCTTAACTCCTCTCTAGCAAGTTTCTTTTCATATCATTAGTACCATAAAAGGTTGTTTTGTTACAAGAAAAATAAAAAAACTTGGACTTAATTATTATCCAAGCTTTTCATTACATATGTTCTATATTATTCCAAAAGATTACTCTGTTTTTGCCGCACTTTTTAGCATAGCAGTTTGCCTTCTCAGATTTATTTATTACTTCTTTAATATCTTTTCCGTCCTCAGGGAATTTAGATACTCCAATGGAAACAGTGATAGGATATGACCACTTCATAGTTTCACTCTCTACATTTTTTCGTATAGTTTCACATAATGTGGAGGTATAAGTATAGTCATTTTTCTCAACAACCACAACAAATTCATCCCCAGAAAGCCACCTAAAGAGCTTACATTCATTGGGTAAGGAATCTTTTATAACTGTAGATAGATTTTTAATCATTTCATTACCAGATTCGTAGCATATAGTATTATAGCGTCTCAAATTATCTCCATCTATAAATAATATATAGAAGCCTTTATTACATTCTTTAAAGGTGTGAAGAAGATTAATTAAGTGTTTTTTGCCAGCTCTATGATTTGCAATTCCTGTGGTATCATCAGTCAAGGCAAGATTATAAGCTGTATTATAGGAAGTAATTGAATCCTTAACCCTATTAACAAAACCCCCAATAATGTGAGAAATTAGTCTATCAGAGTTAAATTTATCGTCCGGACTGCTATTAGTATTAGTTAAGAAGTTGTTAAATAACAATTTATAAAACTCCTCAATTGAGGTAATAGCTTTGCTATATTCCAAGGTTAAAATATGAAGATTAATATAATCGAAGCCATACTCAAGTGTTTTTAATTTAAACTCATTTTTTATGGAAGCTGCTACATTTTTTGCTAATGAGTATTTAGCTTGAGGAAGAACAATTAAAAATTCATCTCCTCCGTTTCTAAAGTAAGAATAATTATGTTCTTTAAGCAATACCTTTTTAATACTATCAACTAGGAGTTTTAAACATAAATCTCCACTATCACGGCCATGTTTATTATTAAAGTTCATAAAATTATCAATATCAAATTGAATAAAGCAGCCCGTATCCTTAAATACTTTTTTAAAGTCACACTCTAAAAAGCTAAAAAAGTTGGGCAGTTGTGTTAAGCTATCTATATAAAAGCTACCTAGAATTTCCATAGAATTCACCTCAATAATTTTAATTAATACATATATAATTCTATAAAGAAAATAACACACCCTTACTGGATAATAATATAAATTTTAACACATAATTACATAAAATTAAACAGGTTTTTATTACAATCTACTGAAAAAGTCAGTTATAATTATAATAGCTATATTGAAATGCAATGAAAATATAGAGAATTTAATTAATATGAAGTTATAATGTATTAAAATACTTTAATTATGGGAGGAGTATGTTATGGAGAGAAAAATCATTGATGAGAAGTTTATAATACTATTAAAGTATGTATATATAGCCATTATTGTATATTTTATTTGTATTGATAACAAGATTACTACATATAAGATAGTATTTCTGCTATTATATATTATCAATAATCAGTTAAGGTTCTTCCTTTTAAATAATAAAAAGAGAAAAAACTATATATCCTATATTCTTGAATTCTTAATTGCTTGTAGAATATATGAGTTTTCACCAGGTTTTCCTTATCTAATATTTATGCCAACGCTGATAGATATAGCCATAACCTCATCAAATATAACATTGATTATATATATTATTGTAATGGGAATATTTACGGTGATGGTAAAACATAGTATTATGGCAGTGATAATCTCTTCACTACCAATAATAGCCTTAGGCATTATGGTAAGAGACGAATTTAAGGAAAAAGTTAAAGCACAACAACTCTATGACAAGCTAAGGGAGAGGGAAGAAGAGCTTAAAAAAGTCAATGAAGAACTTCAAAACTATGCTAATACTATTGAGGAAGTGGCGATTTTAAGGGAAAGAAATAGAATATCTAGAGAAATTCATGATAATGTAGGCCATGCCTTATCTACGATTATGATTCAACTAGGTGCCATAGAAAGAATAGCTCCAATTAATGGGAAAGGGGCTGCGGAAATGGCTAGTAACTTAGGTAGATTTACAGATGATAGTCTGAAGAGTGTTAGAAGTGCTGTTAGAAGTATGAAGCCTAGAGAATTTGAAGAGTATGAGGGAATAATTGCTGTATCAGAAATGATAAAGAATTTTGAGAAGCTCTCCGGAATAAAAGTAATACTTAAATTTTCAGAAAAACTTTGGAGCTTAAATGCTGATCAGAACATGGTAATCTATAGAATTATTCAAGAGTTTTTATCAAATTCTATAAGACATGGGAAGGCCACAGAGGTGAGAATTTTATTAAACTTTTTAGAGAATAATTTAAGAATTCATATAAAAGACAACGGTATAGGCTGTAGTAATATAATTGAAGGGGTAGGTCTCAAGAGCATAAAGGAAAGAGTTAGTGTTTGGGGTGGAACTATGGAATGTTATAGTAAAATTGGAGAAGGTTTTGAGATTATTTCCACTATTGAAAAGGGAAAGCTTAGTGTAGATGGAGTATAAGGAGGGTGATACTATGGAGAAAATAAAAACTATAATAGTGGATGATGAAAAATTAATAAGAGAAGGGTTAAAGGTTATTATTTCCTCATTTCCGGACATAGAGGTATTGGACATATGTGGAGATGGACAAGAAGCCCTTGAATATTGTAAAAATCATGAAGTAGATGTGGTACTTATGGATATTAGAATGCCTAATTGTGATGGAGTACTAGGAACTAAGTTAATAAAAGAAAGTTGTCAAAATACAAAAATTTTAATTTTAACAACATTTCAAGATAGCCAATATATTCAACAAGCATTAGATAATGGAGCATCAGGATATCTACTTAAGAATAGCTCTTATGATTTAATATGTGGAGGTATAAAGGCAGTGTATAACGGAAATATCGTAGTTCATCCTGAAGTAATGAATAAGCTAACAGTAAAAGAAAATGAATCTAAGAGTGAAAAGCTAAAAATTAAAGCTTTGCTTTCAGAACGAGAATATATAATAGTAGAAGAAATAGCAAAAGGTTTATCAAATAGAGAAATAAGTGAAAAACTATTTTTAACTGAGGGAACTATAAAAAATAACATAACAACTATACTATCTAAGCTAGCTCTAAGAGATAGAACTCAAATTGCCATATATGCTTTTAAAAATAATATAGTTAAATAAAACATATCTTGATAAAATTACAAATGGTAATTATTTAATTAGAAACTTAAATATCTATATAATAAGAACTTATGAATAAGCAATTTCCATAGGTTCTTTTTTGTGCAAAAGACAATGACTTTAGTCATTAATTTCTATGACCTTAGCTAGTAGGTAATTTATGACTAAAGTATCTATAATTAAGATATAGAGTGATTAAGAGTATAAAATTAATGGAGGGATATTATGAGTAAGGTAGAGATAAAAAATTTCACTAAGAGATTTAATGATAAATTGGTTTTAGATAACATTTCCTTTGATATTAAAGAGGGAGAAATATTTGGACTTTTAGGACCTAATGGAGCAGGAAAATCCACCTTGATTAATGCTATAGTAGGACTTTTAAAGGGAGAAAAGGGAGATATAGTAGTAGATGGATATAGCATAAATAAGCAACCAATTAAAGTTAAGGAAAAAATAGGGCTTGTGCCGCAGGAAATAGCATTATTTGAGATTTTAAATGCTAGAGAAAACCTAGAATATTGGGGCGGATTATATGGATTAAGTGGAGAAAAATTAAAGGAAAGAGTGGAGGAAGCAATAGAAATAGCAGGGCTTCAAGAGCATTTAAAGAAGAAGGTAAAGGCATATTCGGGAGGAATGAAGAGAAGGCTCAATATTGTAGCTGCTATGATGCATCATCCTGAAATACTGATTATGGATGAGCCCACAGTAGGTGTTGATCCCCAATCTCGTAATCATATCTTTGAAGTGGTTAAAAGAATGAATGAAAAATATAACACTACCATAATATACACCTCTCACTACATGGAGGAGGTTGAACACCTTTGTAATAATATATTTATATTAGATTTAGGTAAAGAAGTAGCTTTTGGAACAAAAGAACAGTTAAAAAGAATGGTACAGGATGATAAAGTTATAAGGATAAAGGCTTCTGGAGATTTAAACCCTCTTATGTTTAATTTAAAGAAAAATCCTAGAATTAGAGGGGTGGAAAAGGAAGAAGGAGAGCTAAAAATTATAGCTGGTACTAAGTTCAATTTAAATGAAATATTGGATGAGATACAGAATTTAAATATACAAGTTAAAAAATTAGGTATAGAAGAACCGAATCTAGAAGAGGTGTTTTTGACACTAACAGGTAAAAAACTAAGAGATGGGGAGGTATAATTATGAAGTTAATGCCTCATTTAAAGAAGGGTTTAAATATATTTATTAAAGAAAGCCGAGTATTGATATTATCATTTATAATACTTCCCATGGTATTTAGCTTCATTTATGGAAATATGCAAAAGAATTTAATTGAGGGAAGAAATCCTTCAATAGATGTAATAAAAACTAATTTTCAATACAATGAAGAAACTCAGAAAGGGAAGATTCTTAAGGAAATTTTAGCTCAAGAGAAGGTGAAAGACTTTGTGCTAGATACTAAAGATGAAGCAAAATATACAGTAATTTTGAATGATGATTTTAAAGAGGTAGAGATAAGAGGAAATGATGATAGCAGTGTTCAATTTATTATGTTAAAAAATTTTGTACAATCTATTGTCCATAATTTTAATGAATATGAGATAGTTCAGCATAGGGTTAATGAGCTAAAAATAGGTGAAGTGGAAAAGGCTTCATTGACAAATCAAATTTTAATGGCTATGGGAGAAAATAATAATACACTAAAGGTAAATGAAAAAATTATAGAAGGATATAAAGCCTTATCAGCATATGAATATTATAGTATTTCTATATTCAGTTTTACTTCAATGATAATGGTAATTATTTTATCGGGAAATTTTTATAGAGAAATTAAGGGGGGGATAGTGAAAAGAACATTATCAACGCCTAATAGAAAAAATGATTATTTTTTAGGGTTCATAATTAATAGCTTTATAATTTCTATGATTATATCATCCTTGTATGTAATTATTAATAGAATATTAGGAAATGCGTTTTTAGGTAATCCGTTATATTTAATTTTAATAGTTATTATGCAAAGTTTTTTATGTGCAGCTATCGTAGGATTAATTATAGCTTTTATAAAAAGCGAAAATACTACTAATATAATTATGAATCTAGTTTTGGTTTTCTCAGGATTCTTTGGAGGAGTATTTTTTCCAAGTGAATCTATGGATTTAGCAATCTTAAAGAAGGTTGCAAATTTTACACCTAACTCTTTAATATTAAATGCATATAAAAATTTATCATTACATGAAGGATTACAAAGCATAGCAAATGAAATTATAGCAATGGCAGTAATATCTCTAGTATTTTTAACTATATCTATGATAAAGATTAATCATAAGTGGGAGGTGTAGATGTGAAATTTATAAACTTATTAATAAACAATTTAAAAAGAATGACAAAAAATAAAATGTCTATGGCATTGACTGTACTTCTTCCACTAGTGGGTGTAATAGGGGTTACAGCCATATTAAATGGAACTTCTCAGAAATCTATATATTGTAATATTGTAAATTTAGACCGTGGAATATATGGTGAAAAATTCATAGAGGGAATGGAAAAGGACTATAATGTGAAGTTATATTCTAGCGAAGGGGCAATGGAAAAATTAAAAAAGAAGCAAATTGCTGAATACTATGAAATAGGGGAAAACTTTTCACAGTTAATTGAAGGTGGAGAGAAACCTGAGTTAACAGTTAACAGAAGAGAAACCGCGAGGGAGTATAGTAATTTTAATATAGTTGCAAATGACTTAATAAATAGATTTATAATAAAGTCTACCATTGAAAAGGCTACAAATGAAGAGATAGCATTAAGTAGCTTAGATAGTGAAGTGGTAAATATTAAAACTGTAACCACTAAAACTACAGATATGGCTACTCAGATAAGCATAAGACTGTTAATATCTTTTAATTTCTTTTCAGCCATAGGAATATGCTATGAATTATTTGCATTAAAAACTGAAAGAACTTTGAAGCGCTCCTTAACTACATCAAATAAGCCTAAAATCATCATTGGATCTATATTAGGAGCACAGTTTATAATAGTATACGTATCTTATATAGCTGTGTTATTTATAAATATAATATTAAATAAAAAGGAACTAATAGCTCAGGCCCCAATAATTAGCTTCAATTTAGCCATGACTACTGCTGTGGCATTAAGCCTAGCTGTATTTATTTCAAGGATAGTGAAAAATGAAAAGTTAATTGTAGTAGTATTACAGATAGTTGTATGTAGTACATGCTTTATAGGGGGGAGTTTTATACCTATAGAAATATTACCTAAAAGCATATCATTTTTATCTAAGTTTACACCACAGTATTGGGCATTAGAATCTATAAAAACAGGAAGATATGAATATAGCTTTATAGTGCTACTATTTGCATTAGTATTATTTACGGCTGGAACTATTTCCTCTAAGAGTTTTGCAGAGGTGAGTTAACTTTGTATGATTACTTTCTTTATTAGTCAGTGTTTATTAATTTAATGTGATTATATAAAATTGGGCTGTCTCAGAATGAGACGGTCTTTTTATTTTATATTAGTTTAATTTCATGGTGGTTTGTGAATCGACTAAGCTATAAGTGAATATTACTTATACACAATTTGGATGAATTTACACTATAGTATGATAGAATAGAAGGAACATAGTTATTAAAATAAAAATTTTAGAGAAAGGGGTAGCAAATGAGTATTAGGAATTTAACATATTTTGTTGAGGTTGCTAGAGAGAAAAATTTTACTAGAGCGGCTAACAATTTGCATTTGTCTCAACCAGCACTTAGTAAGGTCATTAAAAATTTAGAGAATGAGTTGAAGGTACAATTAATAGATAGACAGGCTAAACAATTTAAATTAACAGATGCTGGTGAGATTTTTTATGATAACTGCCAAACAGCATTAGAAAGCATTAATAAAGAATTGGAAAAGTTATACGATAGTGTTAATTTTGAAAAAGGTAAGATAACAGTAGGTATACCGCCAGTAATAGGTACTGCAATTTTTCCTACCCTATTATCTAATTTTAAAAAGAGATATCCCGATATAGAGATTATATTAATAGAGGGTGGAGCAAATATAATAAGTGATATGATAGAAGAAGGGGCTGTGGATATAGGAGTAGTGATGCTGCCTTTTGAATCGGAACATTTTCATGCAATTCCTATGATTTATTCGGAAAGTAAGCTGGTTGTTCATAAAAGTCATAAATTTGCAGATAGAGAAACTGTAGGGTTAGAAGAATTAAAGAATGAGAATTTTGTAATACTCAGTGAAGAGTACATGCTATATAATCAAATTATATCAGCCTGTAAACTTAAAGGCTTTGAAGCTAAGATTATATTTAAGAGTACTCAGTGGGATTTTCTAGCTGAAATGGTTTCTATAAATGAAGGGATTACTATACTACCTGCACCTATTATAAAGGTATTTAAATCTAATGAAATAAGAAGTGTATCTATAATAAATCCAGAATTACCTTGGAATATTGGAATGATAATTAAAAAGGATAAGTATATATCATATGCAATGAGAACCTTTATAGATTTTGTTAAAAAGGAAGTAAAATAGTTAAATTAAAGCATATTAGAGTGTAAATTGGCTCTAATATGCTTTTAATTATTAATTAAATTTTACAAATACACGAACGATAACTTTATTTCATAGCAGATATAAATAAAATGTATTTTCAAAGTTTTAGAAAAGAATCTATACTAAGGGTGAAAAGAATAAATATTCAAATAATTCCAAGGCGGAGGAATATAACAAATAAATTAGAATATTGACGAGATATTTTATTGAATATGTCTTAATAGGAGGAAAAATATGAGTAAAGAACTGAAATTCATAAGAGCAAAAGAGGTAGCTAGTTTAATACCTAATGGGGCTTGTGTAGGAGTAGGGGGCTTTATTGGTACAGGTGTTGCAGAAGAGATTCATATAGAAATAGAGAAAAATTTTTTAGAAACTGCACTACCTAAGGATTTAACTTTAATATACTCTGGTGGTGTAGGGGATGGCAAATGTAAAGGATTAAATCACTATGCTCATGAAGGATTAATTAAAAGAGCAATAGGTGGACATTGGGGATTGGTACCTAAGTTACAGCCCTTGGTTGTAGCTAATAAAATAGAGGCATATAACTTTCCACAAGGAGTCATAGCTCAACTTTTAAGAGATAGTGCGGCAGGTAAGCCGAGAACTGTGAGCAAAGTGGGGGTTGGAACTTTTGTAGATCCAGACTTAGATGGAGGAAAGCTTAATGAAATCACTAAAGAGGAATTAGTAGAGAAGATAACCTTTGATAATGAAGAGTACTTAGCCTATAAAACTCAAAATATTGATGTGGCAATAATTAAAGGAACTGAGGCAGATGAAAAAGGAAATATAGGTTTTTCTAAAGAACCGTTAACCTTGGAGTCTCTATCCTTAGCTATGAATGCAAGAAATAGTGGTGGAATAGTAATTGTACAGGTTGAAAAGGTGGTTAAAAGTGGAACCTTAAGTCCTAAAGATGTAAAAATACCACACATATTAGTAGACTATGTGGTTATTGCTGAAAATGTGGAAAACCATATGCAAACCTTTGGAACTCAGTTTAATGAAATCTTCATTAGAAATGATATTAAGGTAAGTGAAAATAGTACAAAGTATTCACTAAATGAAAGAAAAGTCATTGCTAGAAGAGCAGCTATGTTGCTAAATAGTACCAAAAATGTACTTAATTTTGGTATTGGAGTTCCAGAAGTTATAGCAGAAGTTCTAAAGGAAGAGAAGCAAGAGCATTTATTCACACCTACAATAGAGCCAGGAGCTATAGGTGGAACACCAGTTGGAGGACTTGACTTTGGGGCATCAATAAACCCTGATGCTATTATAGATCAACCTTATATGTTTGATTTTTATGATGGTGGCGGTATAGATATGGCATTTTTAGGGTTAGCCCAATGTGATCAGCATGGAAATATAAATGTATCTAAATTTGGACCTAAGATTGCAGGTTGTGGTGGGTTTATTAATATAACTCAAAACTCTAGGGAGATAGTATTTTGTGGATCATTTACGGCTGGTGGATTAAAGGTTGAAATTGTAGATGGACAACTTAAGATACTCCAAGAGGGAAAAGCTAAAAAGTTTATAAGTTACGTAGAGCAAATTACATTTAACGGTAATAGGGCTATTAAGAATAAAAGTAAAGTTACATACATTACAGAGAGGGCAGTATTTGAATTAAGAGAGGAGGGACTGACCTTAATAGAAATAGCTCCAGGAGTAGATTTAGAGAAAGACATATTAAAGCATATGGATTTCAAACCTGTAATTGCAAATAATTTAGGACTTATGGATAAGAGAATATTTAAAGATGAATCAATGGGGTTATCATTTTAAAATCATTAAGAAAAAAATGTAAAAATTAGGGGGAAGAAAAATGACACAAGAAGTTAAAACCAACCAACCAAGAGCATATGTTGAAGTTAAAACCAGTCAATCAAGAGCATATGCCATAGAAGCAATAATATTTTTAGCTTATATGTTTTTCAGTGTATCATGGCTAGCAGGATCAAAGGTAACACCAGAAATAATGAAGGCGTTTAATTTAGATGCATTGCCAGCAGCAGTAACCAACTCCATAACTATATCTAAAATAATAGGTAATTTAGCAGCTGCTTGGTTTTTAATGAAATTAGGACCTAAAAAAGCTGTAGGGCTTTCAACACTTTTAATATCTATAGTTGGATTAGGTGCTTTTGCAACAAATTTTCCATTCTTTATTATAACAAGATTTATAATGGGCTTTGGAGGAGCATTATTGGTAGTTTACTTTGGACCAATAGTTATGCATTACTTTGAACCAGAGAAAAGACCACTTTTAAATGGAATAAATTCTGTAGCAAATAACATAGGTAATATCGTTGCACTAGTAATGGTAAATCCAATAATCAAAGCATTAGG
Source organism: Clostridium sp. UBA4108 (assembly GCA_002381695.1). Lineage (GTDB taxonomy): Bacteria > Bacillota > Clostridia > Clostridiales > Clostridiaceae > Clostridium_J. The sequence goes on from DFXM01000020.1 coordinate 561,884, forward strand.
AAATTGGGAATCTGTTGTATTAGTATTTGCTGGAATTAGCTTATTACTATTTATATTATGGATGATAATAGGAAAGGATTTCGTAGTAGCTTCAAAATCAGCGGCTAGTGAGGAATCTTATGGATATAAAGATGGAATAAAGGATAGATTTAACTATATATTTGCATTTGCTTATTCAGGATGGTTAACTCTTTATATAGTTATGCTAAATTTATTCCCATTAAATGATGCTATTTCAGTAAATCCATCATTATTATCTACTACACTAGCAGTGGCTGGAGTTGTGGCAACACCATTTGGAATAATGTTAGCAAAGAGAACTAAAAAGAAATTACCAGTAGTAAAAATATGCGGTATTTTAACACCTGCAGTTGCCTTATTAATGGTATTAACTAGCTCTTCAACCATAGCTATAGTGAGCTCATTTGTATTAGGTTTTCTAATATTCCTACCAATGACAACCTTTGTAACCATACCACAACAATTAAAGGGAATGACACCTCAAAGATTAACAGTAGTTATGGCTATGTTTTGGTCAATTTCATATATAGTGGAAACTATTTTATATACAATAATAACTAAGGTTGTAAATAGTTCAGGCTTCCAACCAGCAATGTACTTATCAATAGCTTGTTCATTAACATTTGTAATATGTGGATTCCTACTACCTGAAACAGGTACAGATAAATAAATCTTAGTATTGAAGGGAGATAATGATTATGTTAGTAGAAAAGAAAATATTTGAAATGAATGCATTTACCTTTGAATGTGGAGATACAATACCACTAAGAATGGGGTATGAAACTTATGGAACATTAAATGAAAATAAAGATAATGCTATACTAGTTGCTCATTTTTTCTCAGCTACTAGCCATGCTGCTGGAAAGTACAATGAAAACGATATAGCAGCAGGTTGGTGGGATGGTCTCATAGGACCGGGAAAAGCTGTAGATACAAATAAATATTTTGTTATTTGTTCAGATAATATCTGTAACATTCAACCCAATGACCCAATGGTTACAACAATAGGACCTGCTTCTATAAATCTAAAGACTGATAAGCCTTATGGCATGAGTTTCCCAGCAACATCATTTAAAGATATTGCTAATGCAGAAAAAGCTCTAATTGATTCCTTAGGAATAAAGAAGCTTAAAGCTGTTATGGGACCATCTGCAGGAGGAATGATAGCTTTTCAGTGGGCAGTAAATTACCCGGAAATGGTTGAGCGATGCATTGGAGTAATAACTAATGTTCAAAATCCAATAATAACTTCCTTTAGTGTTCTGCAACAGGCCATGAGAGCTATACAACTTGATATTAACTTTAATGATGGAGATTATTATGGTAAAGAAGAACCAATAGAAGGATTAGCACTTGCTGGTCAAATGATGGTCGTGGGAGCATTTACTCCAGAATTCTTTGAAAAAAACTATCCTAGAGATAGTAAAGAAGACGAGCCATTTATGAGTGTTAATAATCTATCTAGCTATGAGCAAACTTTATATAATGCTTCAATTAATTCAGCTAAACTCAGAGATGCTAACAGCTGGCTATATACTTGTAAAACTACTATGAATCAAGATATAGCTAGAGGATATGAATCTTTAGATGAAGCATTAAAGAGAATAACTGCAAAAGTCCTTATGATTCCTTGTAAACAAGACTTTTTGCAGTATCATAAGTTTAATAAAATAACTGTGGATAGAATTAATGAATTAGGTGGAAGCGCAGAACTATATGCAATAGAAAGTGAAAAAGGACATATGGGTGGAGTTTTAGATACTCATCTATTTGATGATAAAGTTAGAGAGTTTTTAAATAACTAAATACAACAAAGGAGTGTGGCAAATGGGATGTGATCAAGAGAGACTCATAGGAAAGCGAGCAGAGCAGCTTAAAATAGGGGACAAAGCATCTGTCAGCAAAACCATTAGTGAATATGATGTATATGGCTTTGCTGGGATTACAGGAGATTTGAATCCAGCTCATGTAAATGAGGTTTATGCAAAGGATACTCAATTTAATGGACGTATAGCCCATGGAATGTTAGGTGCAGGTTTAATATCAGCAGTACTCGGTATGAAGCTTCCAGGACCAGGGGCAATATACTTGGGGCAAGAATTAAAATTTAAGAAGCCCACAAGAATAGGAGATACAATAACTGCTGAAGCTGAAATAATGGAAATGACAGATAAAGGTAAGTTTTATATAGCTAAGATAAAGACAACTTGTTTCAATCAGATGGATGAAGTGGTAATAGAAGGTGTTGCAACGGTAATACCACCTCAATAAATTTTAGGAAGATAAGATCATCTATATTTTATAGGTGGTCTTATTCTATTCCAGAATATACTTTATAGGTTATTATTTCGCTTTTATGATTAAAATGTTATTATGTTATAATAGGAAAAATAGAGGTTAAGCGTTAATAAGATATAAAAATATAATGGAGGGAAACAGCATGGAGAATAAAATCGTATATAGCTTTAAAAACGATTATAGTGAGGGAGCTCATGAGAGGATTTTAAAAGCACTGATAGATACTAACTTAATACAGCAAGAAGGATATTGTGAGGATGAGTATTCTAATGAAGCAAGAAAAATTTTAAGAAAGAAGCTTAGTAATCCTGGAGCTGATATTCATTTCGTTTCAGGGGGAACTCAAGCTAATTTAATAGTGATATCCTCAATATTAAGACCCTATGAATCAGTGATATCTGCAAATACAGGTCATATAAATGTTCATGAAACAGGGGCTATTGAAGCTACTGGTCATAAAGTAAATGTGGTACATAGTGAGGATGGAAAGCTAACTACAGAAGGGATACAAAAGGTTTTGGAGGAACACACTGATGAGCATATGGTTAAGCCAAAGCTAGTATATATATCAAATCCTACTGAGATAGGAACGCTTTATAAAAAGGAAGAATTAAAAAACCTTTACGAATTCTGCAAAAGTAAGGATTTATATCTTTATTTAGATGGAGCAAGACTTGGTTCGGCACTGTGCTCTAAAGAAAATGATTTAACCTTAGAGGAATTATCAAGTCTTGTAGATGTATTCTATATAGGGGGTACAAAGAGTGGAGCCTTAATGGGAGAAGCCATAGTAATAAATAAAGAAGAATTTAAAAAAGAATTTAGATTTAACTTAAAGCAAAAGGGTGCCTTAATGGCAAAGGGAAGAATCTTAGGAATACAATTTTTAGAATTATTTAAGGATGATTTGTATTTTGAATTAGCGAGTCATGCTAATTCCATGGCTATAAGACTTAGTGAGGCACTTGAAGCTATGGGCTACAAGTTTTTAACAGAGTCTCCAACCAATCAGATATTTCCTATATTACCTAATGAGTTAATAGAAAAATTAAGTGAAAAGTATTCCTTTTATATTTGGAGTAAGGTAGATGAAAGAAGTTCATCCATTAGACTAGTGACTTCTTGGGCAACTAAGGAGATAATGGTAGAAGAGTTTATAGGAGATTTAAAAACATTAACTAAAGGAGGCACTATATGGAAAGAAAAAATCAACTAGGGGAAGAGAAGATAACTAAATTATTACTTAAATTTTCAATACCTGCAATTGTAGGTATGTTAGTTAATGCCCTTTATAATATTGTAGATAGAATGTTTATAGGACATATACCCGAGGTGGGAAAACTAGCAATAACAGGGGTGGGAGTAACTATGCCCATATCAACTATTATACTAGGGTTTGGTATGCTTATTGGAATAGGTACAGCTGCTACTATATCCATAAAACTTGGACAACAAAAGAAGGATGAAGCAGAGAAAATCTTAGGAAATGCATTTACACTAATTATAGTCATAAGCTTAATCATAACAGTTATAGGATTAATCTGGGGAAAAGATATATTAAGACTATTTGGTGCTAGTGATAATACCTTAGTATATGCTGAGGACTATATGCAGATTATATTTTTAGGAACTATATTTAATATGATGAGCTTTGGATTGACACACACCATAAGAGCTAGTGGAAGTCCTAATGTAGCTATGGCCTCCATGCTTATAGGAGCTGTAGTAAACACAATTTTAGATCCTATATTTATATTTGCTTTTGGAATGGGAGTTAAGGGGGCAGCTATTGCCACAGTAATTGCACAAATCTGTTCAGCAATTTGGGGAATTAGCTTTTTCCTAGGTGGTAAAGCAAATTTAAGAGTAAAAATTAAAAATCTAAAATTAAAGAAGGAATATATCTTAAGCATTTTTGCTATTGGGATGTCTCCATTTAGCATGCAAATTGCAGCAAGTATAGTACAAGTTATTTCAAATAATTCATTAAAAGCTTATGGAGGAGATTTAGCCATAGGAGCAATGACTATAGTTAGTAGTGTTGCAATGATATTTATGATGCCTATTTTTGGACTAAATCAAGGGATGCAGCCCATCATTGGATATAATTATGGAGCAAAGAAGTATGATAGAGTTAAACAAGCCATTAAATATCCTCAAATAGTGGCTACTATAATTGCAGCCATAGGATTTTTAATTATACAGTTTGTTCCTCAGATTTTAGTAAAAGCTTTCAGTTCAGATCCACAACTACTGGAAATTACAAAGCATGGAATGAGAATATACCTTTGTATGATTATGTTCATAGGACCTCAGGTGATAAGAACTAATTATTTTTCTTGTACAGGGCAAGCAAAGAAATCTATGTTCCTTAGTCTATTAAGACAAGTATTACTTTTAATACCATGTCTTCTAATACTTCCTAAAGTATCACTTCCAGGAATCGGGCTACTCGGTCTTACAGGTGTATGGATGGCAGGACCAGTAAGTGACGGTTTATCTTTTATCATAACTCACTTTATATTTAAGGCTGAGATGAAAAGATTAGATGGAAAAGCTATTTCTGATGAAGAAATAGGTGAAGTAGCTATATAATTTTAGTATGAAAAATTCCGTGCTATATTGGTGCATGGAATTTTTTATATTAAAATCAGAGGTATAGGGAAAAATCAATTAGGAGATTTTACCTTATAACAAGCTACGACATAACCGTCCATGCTATGACCTATAACAAAGATAGGTAGGTTAGTTTTTTCAACTTTAGCAAGTTCTACAATATAATTAACATCGTCAATAGGTTCATTAAAATCTTCATAGTAGGAGGGATTACCATCAGATTTACCATGACCTCTATGATTGAATCTATATACTGAAAGGTTATTGTATCACTAATGAATTAACAATTATTACATAAATTACTATTTGAGAGATGAATAAGATATAATATAATAGTAAGCTTGTAAATTTAAAGGTGGGATGATTATGTATTGTGAGAAGTGTGGACAAGAGGTTAATGAAAATATGGCCTATTGTCCTAAATGCAGTGAGATGCTAATTTTTAACCTATATGGGAAGGACACCTCAGGAGTAACTTATGATGAGTTACAAATATTTGTTGGACACGAGGAAGCAAATAAATATATGAAAAAATGGTTAGAGTATAGTAGAGATGAAAGGGATAGTTCTCCAACTTGGAATTGGGCTGCTTTCTTCCTAGGAATTTTTTGGATTGCTTATAGAAAAATGTATCTTTATGCATTGATTCTTGCATCAATTAATTTAACATTAGTAATTATAATTCCAGATAGACTTAAATCAGTATTTAATTGGATTATGATTATATTTATAGGTATGTATGGAAATAAATTTTATTACTCCCATGCTAAAAAGAAAATTACTAAAATCAAAGAAATTCAAGGTGATGGCAGCAATATAAATCAAAGGATATCAGAAAGTGGTGGAACTAATATTCTAGCTGCATTTGGAGTTATGTTTTTTTATATTATTTGTGGAGTGGTGGCTTATTTTATATCTTGAGGGGTTATAGGGAAAAAAATAAATCCATGCTATACTTATAGTGTGGTTTTTTTAGTCTAGAAATATAGGAGGAAAAACATGAAAAACCCCTGGAATCATTGGAAACACAAAGATAGATTTTATGAAGCTTATTGCTAGAATGGTTGTGTATGCATGGTATCCAGTTCTAGCTTATAAATTAAGTTTTGGTATGTGTGATAGCTTAGTTGAGGTGGTTAATTACATTGCCAATACTTATAATTTTCCTAGTAATTATGAGGAAAATAAGCTGCTTGATTTTATATATAATTCAGAGGATAAGATTTTGAGAAAACTTCTTAAGAACTTAACCTTAAATGTGCCTTACAGATTTTTATCACCATTTTTTCAGGATAAAGTTAAAGGATCGAAGAATCCAATGAAGACAATTGAGGAGTTATCTAAAGAGGATGAAAGCTGTGTATATGCCATATTCAAGGATAATAGCAACGAGAGATTTATTAAAATAAATCATGGTTGGGACAAGTACTTAAAGTATAATTATAGGATTTTAAAAGGATGGACTTATTATAAGTTAGTATGTTTTCTTCAAAAAAGAAACCCCAACGTACCAGGAATAGCATTGAAGTTAGAAGCCCCTAAAACAAGAGATCTTAAAGCACGAACGGAAATATGGAAGAGAATTATAGCTAATAAACATATTGAAGACTTATATACAGGACAGGTATTAAATAGTGTGAACTTTGAAAAGTATGGAACTTTAAGCATGGACCATTTTATACCTTGGAGCTTTGTACTTCATGATCAGATGTGGAATTTAGCACCTACCTTTAAGAACATAAATAGTAAGAAAAGTGATAATCTATTAAGCTATGATAACTACATAGATGGTTTTTGTAATCTACAATATGAAGCCTTTTGCTTTGTAGTAGATAATAAAAGAAAAGATGAAGTTGAAGAGTATAAAGATGTTTTAAAGATAGCAGATGCAAAAAGTTTTAGAAATAATGAAACCTTTGAAGGATTCTCTAAAAGATTAAAGAAAGAAATTTGTCCAGTTTATAACATTGCAGCAAACCAAGGTTTTCATATACTAGATAAGTTAGAGGTATAGGGGGAAGAAGGATGAAGATTTATAATAAATTAGTTAGAGATAAAATACCAGAAATAATAAAGGATGATGGAAGACAATGTGACATATACATAGCACAAAAGAAAGAGTTGCAAGAATTATTAGAGGACAAGCTTCGTGAAGAGGTTAATGAATATTTAGAAGCTAAAAATCTAGAGGAGCTTGCAGATGTAATGGAGGTCTTATTTGGACTTGCTGAGAGTCTTGGATATAGTGAAGAAGAATTGGTTAAGAAGAGAGAAGAGAAGAAGGAAGAGCGTGGGGGATTTAGGGAAGGGATTGTGTTGGAGAGGACATACTAGGAGAATCTAACCATAAAGCCATAAAGCCATAAAGCCATAAAGATATAGAAGATACATATAAAGTATGGAGATTTAATTTTGAAAATTTATACTGAGTAAGATGAAAATATCAGCGTATTAATGAGAGCCATAGATATTGTTTAATAGATTTATAAGGGAAATATAATTTGGAGAATAGGGGGAAAAATGGATTTAATAATTAGTGGAATACTAAATGGAGTAGTAGAAATAGTAACAAACTTTTGGTATTTAATAATATTGATAATTATAGCCATTATACTATCATCACCTAAAGTAAAAGGTTATTTTGGTGAAAGGGAAGTAATAAGAAATTTAGATAAGTTAGATTCAACTAAATATAAGGTTATAAATAACATAATGATTAAAAGTAGTAATAAAACATCTCAAATAGATCATGTAGTTGTTTCTGATTATGGCATATTTGTAATAGAAACTAAAAATTATAAAGGTTGGATTGTAGGAAATGAATATGATGATTATTGGAAACAAGTTATATATAAAAGAAAAGAAAAATTAAGAAACCCAATAAAACAAAATTATGGACATATTCAGGCATTAAAGCAAAATTTAGACGGAGTAGATAGTAAAGTATTTATTTCAATAGTAACATTTACAACAAAAACAGATTTAAAGGTAAAGACTTCTTCTGAGGTTGTTTACACTATGAATCTCAAGAAAACCATTGAAAAGTATAAAACTAAAGTTTTATCTAATGAAGATAAAGATATAATTTATAACAAGCTATTAAATTTAAATATTGATACAAAAGAAAATAGAAAAATTCATGTTAATAATATAAGAGAAGATATAAGAAATAATGATGGTAAAATTAAAAACGATGTTTGTCCTAAGTGTGGAGGAATACTTGTCTTAAGAAAAGGTAAATATGGAGAATTTAATGGGTGTAGTAACTATCCAAGATGTAGATTTACGGTAAAATGATGAGGGTGATATTTGAATATAGGGTTTTAAGATTATTATAGGGGAACCTAACCACAAATGACGTAAACTTTTTTACGTGAAAGCATTGAAGGACTTGAAGTTCAATGCAATATTAATATTAACTTAGGGTGGACTTGGCAAAAACGGGCTTACTGTACAATAATACAATTTCAAAAATAATGTTTATTTCACTGTATGATACATAATAATCTGCAATACATTTATCATATAATATAGAAGTTTGAAGTATATAATAGAAGGATGAGCTGTTGCGCTATTTATTTAGTGCAACAGCCCATTATTTCATTATGAATCCACAATTTTTGAACTTATAGCTTCTTTAAAATTTAATCAACTTAGTAGCTGGATGAAGTGCGTCAAGAATTGCTGCTGTTTGTTTGTCATAAATAATGCTATCAAATCATCTAAAAATTATTGCATCTCATGACTTAGATATGGTTCTTGATACATGTAATCGTGTTATATTATTGTCAGATGGAAAAATAATTAGGGATGGGGACACAAAAGAGATACTATATGACAAGAAACTTCTAGAGAATAATGGTTTGGAACTTCTACTATGTCTTCAAACACGAAAAATTTAGAATTGTTATTGACTTTTTAAAACTTAGGACATATAATCATGATAATTAATATATGCATAACGAAGATTTGTGATATTTCACATTTTGGAGTATAAGAAACAAAGGCTAGGATAAGAATTAGTAGCAATCAGGATGCCAAACAGAAAGTAACCGGATGATGAGAGGTGCATGGATAGTGATTGTGAATACATCTTTGAGCTTCGTACCGAAAGGATTTACTTAGTAGGCTACGACGGAACCTCGCATCCGTTATTGTGCTAAAGTATCTCATTTAAAAGTGATGTACTTGAAGAGGTAAGCAATGTGAGTTGCTTATAAATTTAGGGTGGTAACACGAGATGTCATCTCGTCCTTTTGGAAACAAGAGGGCGAGTTTTTTTATTGTCTTCTTTGCCTTCTTATAGATCTTGCAAATATTTGAAATAATATTTTGAGGAGATGTTAAATATGTTAATGTCAAAAGATCAAATGAGAATTATCTGTAAGGGTATTCATACCCTTGTAAATGAAGAGGAGCTTTTTTTTAAGCTTGAAAACTCTTGTAAGGAAAACAAACCATTAATTATTAAATTAGGACTTGACCCTTCTGCACCTGATATCCATTTAGGTCATGCAGTAGTACTTCGTAAAATCAAGCAGATGCAGGATTTAGGACATCGTGCAGTAATAGTTATTGGTGACTTTACTGGAAAAATTGGTGATCCTACAGGAAAGTCTAAAGGAAGAGCTGCACTAACTGAGGAGCAAGTAAAAGAAAATGCAAAGACTTACTGTGAACAGATTTTTAAAGTCCTTGATAAGGATAAAACCGAAGTTAGATTTAATAGTCAGTGGCTTTCAAAGCTTACCTTTGAGGAGGTAATAAAGCTTGCTGCAACCACTACTGTTGCTAGAATTTTAGAAAGAGATGATTTTCAAAATAGATATAAAAATCAAGTTCCCATAGGGATTCATGAATTCTTCTATCCTTTAATGCAGGCTTATGATTCTGTGGAATTAAAAGCAGATATAGAGCTTGGAGGAACAGATCAGACCTTTAACATTTTAATGGGAAGAACACTACAAAAAAGCTTAAATCAAGAACAGCAGATTGCAATTTTTATGCCTATACTTGAGGGCTTAGATGGTATTGAAAAAATGAGTAAGAGCCTTGGAAACTATATTGGAGTAAGTGAACCTGCAGAGATCATGTTTAAAAAGGTTATGGAGGTTCCAGATAAATTAATTATTAAATACTTTGAGCTTACTACGGATGAACATCCAGATGATATAGATAAAATTAAAGCTGAGCTGGAGTCAGGGGTAAATCCTAGAGATATTAAATTCCGCTTAGCTAAGATTATAACTTCACTATACCATGGAGAAGAGGAAGTAGAAAAAGCAATTGCTTTCTATGATGCAGCTTTTAGTAAGAAAGCTATTCCAGATAATATCCCAGAACTTTTCCTTGAAAAAGATAAAGAGAAGCTTTCAGATATTATTCAAAGGTTTATAGAAATGGACTTTGTAAGAAACAAAAGTGAGTTTATGCGATTAATAAATCAGGGTGGTGTTCAATTAAATGGTGAGAAACTAAGTTCAGAAGCTATACACCGAGAGCTTACCTGTAATGATGTAATAAAAATAGGGAAGAAACGCTTTATAAAGATAGTGGGGGCAGTGGCACCAGAGCCTGTTAAAAACAGATTGGAAGTTGACTTATAATATATAAAATATAATATAGGAATGAAGTTAAAGCTAGGTATAGGACAATAGTCAAATACCTAGTTTTTTAATATTTTTATACCAATAGTTCCTAATAATCCAAAACTTCCAATCCAAAACAAAGCAATAAGGGGTTTACTTTCATAGACTATGGTGGCATTTGAATCATGGTTATCATATGTAATGGTATCTATAACTTGATCCTCAACAAGGCTACTAATGATAGTGGTTTTACCTTCTCTGAATAAGCCGGCGGCTTCTTGCTGTCCTATAACATCCATATATTGAGCGCCCATACCAGCTGACGTAATACCGCCTATTAGCATGAAAAGCAATAAAACATGTGTCCAATAATAGTAACTTTTTTTCCTTTGTAAATGAGTTAGTAAGTAGCCCATCAGAGGAATTAAGGTAATCCACAAAATAATAACTAAACTAAGATTTGCACATTGAAAGCTTTTTGCAATGCATATGCTTAATAGGGCACTAATTATAATTGATAATAGGCCTTTTTTGCCAACCTTATCTTTTTCTAGCTTTATAATTAATAAACTATTGGCTATCACATAACCTAAGGTTAAGTTATTATAAAAAGTTACTGTAACTTCATAATTCCAGAATAAAGGTAATACTGTAGCTATTAGTATAATGAAGGCATATAAATATGTTACTAACCTAAAATAAATAAGATCATCTTTTTGTATAGCTTTATTTATTTTCCTCTTATTTTGATTTATTCCATATACTATTAAGATAATAGCTACTATTACCCCACTCACTAATATTATAGTGGTCCAGCTACTCGATTGGCCTACATAAGCATGCGCCGACTTCCCTTGTAATAGACCACTTCTCACAAGAAAGGTTCCAAAGGCTGCGATACTAAAAGGAAGGATACATTTTAGCTTAGTCATCTTTACTTTGCCATGTGCATAGGCACATAATAATAGCCAAGGAACTAATGCAATGTTTTCTATTGGGTCCCATGCCCAGTAGCCTCCCCAGCCTAATGCACCATAAGCCCATATACTACCGGTAATAATACCTAATCCTAAGAACAACATACTTATTCTTATCCATTGTTTCAACAATTTATCTTCTTCAACTTCACCTATACCAAGTGCGAAAATAATAGCCATAGCTGTATACCCTACAAAAACTAGTGGTGGATGTATAACCATCCAAGGATCTTGTAAAGCTAGGTTTAAGCCCAAACCATTGCTAGGTGTGTTGTTTAGAATTTTAAAAGGATTAGTTATGAAACTCATCATAAGTAAAGCTACCGTAATACCTACATAAATAGGGAAGGCTTTGGTATAAAAACTATAGCTTATTTTAAGCATAAAATATCCCATTATCACTAGGATAAATGCCCATACCAAAAATGAACCTTCTTTCCCTGACCATAGAGCAGAAATGCGATATATATAAGGTAAGTCTAGGGAGGTGTGTTCATATACGTAAGAGAATTCAAAGTGATGAAATACTTGATAGCTAAGCAATAAGATTAAAGGCAAACTGATAGTGATTAATCCCATATGCCATAGTCTATAAACTATTATTTTACTTCTAGTATTATCTCTTTGTTTTATATAATATAGACCACTGGTTACACAGATAAGTGCACTAATCAATATTAAAATTCTTTCAATTCTCATTTCTTTTCTCCTCCTGGTTGATGCATCTTACCTTGCTTTTGATTACTATGACAAACCCCACACTTATTAATAGGTGATGGGCTTCCTTGTATACTTTCAGGGAGTTTGTTGTCAATGCTAAGTTCAGACTTCCACTCAGCATGAGGACTATTATGACAAGCTTCGCATTGTATCTTACCATCCATTTTCTTTGCAGGGCTATTATTGAGATAAGAGTTGCGATACAATTTATCAGGATTGGTACTATATTTATTTTCATGACACTGCTGACAAGTTGGTTCTTGTAGCCATGCTTCTCTTCCAGCAGCCTGGCTACTGGCTATCTTGGCCATATCTCCATGACAATTAGCGTCTCCACAAGTAATACCTGCTGTTTTCATAATCCCTCTATAACACTGAGTAAGAGGTCCTGGATGACAACTATAACAGCTAGGATTTTGGGTGGATGACAATCCCATTTTATTAGCATGAAAGCCATGCATAGCCTGTGAAAAAGGTAAAACTCCGTCCTGACCCTTTTCTCCTATAATATTATCTTCATGACAAGTTGAACATTTATAACGTTTATTTTTCTCCAAATCACTGACTAATTGAGTACCAGATAATTTATCGTGTGATTTTAAGATATTTAAATCAGTGTCTTCATCACCGTGACATACACTACATTTCATCTCATCAGATACAGGGACAACAATTTTATCCTCCATAACTAATAATTTATTAGTCTTTAAATCTTCTACTGTAACTTTAGCTAGTTGATAAGGATTTTCGATCTTACTATTATCATTGTAAGGGGTGACTGGTATGGCTGTGGCTTCAAAATATTTATTATCTGGTGATAACTTCATTTCTCCTTTTAGCCTATTACCTGTTATCCCTACATCTTTTGATACATCATATCCATAATCCTTTGCATACTCCCAGAAATTAATTTTATCTGCTGAAGTTGTATTATCTATAATTTCATAAGTGACTCTAATACCGCTTGTTACTAGTTTACTCTTTTTGTTACCTTTTTCAAAAATCTGAACCTTTAAGGTATTTGCTGGTGGCAATATTAAAAAACTTGAGTAATCCTTTTGCATGCAATGCATCCCTAAATCATTAGCGGCAAGTAAAACATATTCTTTGTCAGCACCTCCTGGTATAGCCTGCACACCTATTTCAGGATATAACTTATTGGACATATAAATTGCTGATATACATAAAAGTGCTACTCCTAATTTTTTATATCTTTTTTTCATATACACACGCCCTAATCTTAATATTTTAGGTTATATATTCCCAATCCTAAAACACTTTATACTTTATTGTTATAGGGAGTTAACTTATGATAGCTTAGTTATACTCATAGGCAGGAATGAGCATGATAGAATAAATGCTTTGGAAAAAGAATCTATCTAGAGAGAAAGTTAGTAAAAGAATTTATGAAGATATGTTGACAAAATAAATATACAAAGCTAAAATAAAACTAAACAGTTAGTTTTATGGAGGAGCAATGGAAGAACAACAAAAGAAATCAGATATTACGAAAAGGCTTATTTTAGAAGCCGCAGAGATTGAATTTTCAGAAAAAGGTTTATATGGAGCTAGAGTAGATGAAATTGCTTTAAGGGCAAAAATTAACAAGGGAATGATATATCAATATTTTGGTAATAAAGAAGAGTTATATAAAGTAGCATTAGAAGCAGTGTATAATAGATTAGGCGAATGTGAAAGTAAAATAATATGTAATAATTGTAATTGCATAGAAGAGATAAGTGAAATTATAAAAATGTATTTCTACTTTTTAAAAGATAATCCCGCTTATGTAAGGATGCTTATGTGGGAAAATCTTAACTATGGTAAATATTTTGAAGAAAAATCTCTTGGAATTTCAAAAAATACCATAAGAACCGAGTTAGATATAATTATAACTGAGGGAAAAAATAAAGGTGAAATAGATGAAGCAATTGATGGAGATCATGTTTTCCAAACTTTGGTGGCGTGCAGCTTTAACTACTTTTCTAATATACATACATTAAGTAAGATTCTAGATAAAGATATGATGTCAGAAGAATGTATGGAAGAACGAATAAATACAGTTACAAAAATGTTGGTTGATTATATCAAAAAAAAATAGTAGTGCAAATTTAGCACTATTATTTTTAAATAAAAAATAACTAACTAGTTATATAATTATTTGAAGGAGGTGAATTAAGTGAATTTAAAAGAAATAAAAGATAGAGTTTGTCATGCTATAGATATTCATAGGAGCGAAATCCTTAGTTGTGGGAAATATATATTAAATAATCCAGAAATGGGATATAAAGAGCATAAAACAAGTGAATACATTAGAAAAAAGTTTGAGGAGCTAAATATTCCATATGAATATCCTATTGCATTAACAGGAGTAAAAGGAAAGATAAAAGGAGAACAGAGTAAACTTAATGTTTGCATAATTGGAGAAATGGATGCAGTTAAAAGTCCAAGCCATCCAAAGGCAGCTTCAGACACAGGAGCAGCACATTCCTGTGGACATAATGTACAAGTTGCAACATTACTAGGAGTTGCTTATGGACTTATCAAAAGTGGATGCATGAAGGAGTTTAGTGGTGATGTAACCGTTTTCGCTGTACCGGCAGAAGAGTTTGTGGAAATTAGTGAAAGACTTGAATTTAAAGCAATGAATAAGATTAATTGTCTTGGTGGAAAACAAGAGCTTATATATCAAGGGGCCTTTGATGATATAGATATAGCTATGATGGTACACTCTCAGGCTCAAACACCAGAAAGAAAGTTATTGACTAGAGGAAGTAGTCTTGGATTTATGGCAAAAAATATTCAATTTAAGGGAGTGGAGGCACATGGTGCTGAGCCCTTTGATGGCATAAATGCACTAAATGCAGCTATGTTAGCACTAGCTGGAATAAATGCGAATCGAGAGACTTTCTCAGAAAAAGAGAAGATACGAATCCATCCAATTATAACTAAGGGTGGGGAATTAGTTAATACAATTCCTGATAACGTACAATTAGAGACATATATTAGAGGTGCAGATATTAATGCAATCAATAAGGGCGTAAAAGTAGTAGATAGAGCAGTAGAGGGAGCAGCCTGTATGATAGGAGCAAAAGCAAATATTGAAAGTATTATGGGATATATGCCGCTAAAACAAAACTTGGAGATAAGCAACTTATTAGAAGAAAATGCTCTTAATTTTATACCAGAAGAAGATATTATAAAGGGTGTAGATATGATTGGATCTACAGATATGGGAGATTTAAGTCAGATAATTCCTTGTATTCAACCTACCATGGGAGGATTTAAGGGAGCAGCTCATAGTAAGGATTTCTCTGTAACAGATGAGGAATGGGCATATATTACAGCTTCAAAGTTACTTGCAATGACAGTGGTAGACCTTTTATATGACAATGCATTAAAAGGTATTAACATAAAAAATAATTTTAAACCATTATTGACTAAGGATGAATATTTAAAATACTTAAATAATTAGGAGTGATAAAATGTGGAATGAAGAAAAATTAGACGAGTTATTGACAACACCATCTAAGGCATTAATTGAGGATATGAAGAAAATACAAGGTGATATTATGGTACTAGGTGCCGGTGGGAAAATGGGACCTAGCCTATGCATTCTAGCTAAAAATGCCATAAAAGAGGCTAATATTAACAAAAAAGTTATTGCAGTATCTAGATTTACTGATCCTGTAGCAACAAAACTCTTACAAGAAAATGATATAGAAACTATATCAATTGATTTGCAAAATTTAGAACAGTTGAATAATCTTCCTAATATAAAAAATATAATTTATATGGCAGGACGTAAGTTTGGTACCGATGGAAGTGAATGGAAAACATGGGGTATGAATTCAGTTCTCCCCGCATTTGTTGGGGAAAAATTTAAAAATTCTAATATTGTAGTGTTTTCATCAGGAAACATTTATCCAATTGTACCACTTTCAACAGGAGGGTGTACAGAAAGTCAGCAACCTATACCAACAGGAGAGTATGCTATGAGCTGTCTTGCTAGGGAGCGTGCTTTTGAGTATATATGCAATACCTATGGTACTAAAGTATTTATATATAGATTAAATTTTGCAGTAGATTTAAGGTATGGTGTGCTTTATGATATTGCTGAAAAATTAATAAATGATAAACCAATTTCTATTACGACCCCTTCTTTCAATTGCATATGGCAAGGAGATGCCAATGAGATTGCTATTAGAGGTTTATTACATGGTTCATCTCCTGCATATAAGATGAATGTTACTGGACCTGAAATAATCTCTGTAAAGAAGACTGCCTATAAACTTGGAGAACTCCTTAATAAAACTCCAATATTTGAAGGAGTAGAAGGAAATGATGCCTATTTAAATGATGCGTCAAAAGCTATGGAGATTTTTGGGTATCCTTCTGTTTCTATAGAGACCTTAATTAAATGGCAGGCAGAATGGATTTTAAGTGGAGGAAGAGCTTTAGGAAAACCAACCCATTTTGAAGAGAGAAAGGGGAGCTACTAAAATGGATAGACATGCAAAAGCATTACAATTATTGTCTAAAGGGGCAATCATTCCTGCTACGCCTCTAGCATTGGATGAAAATCGCTGTTTTGATCCAACTACTCAGCGAGTGCTTATGAGGTATTATTTAGATTCAGGAGTTGATGGTATTGCGACGGCAGTCCATAGTACGCAATTTGAAATTCGTAATCCAGAAATAAATTTATTTGAACCTATTTTAAAAATAGTTAAAGAGGAAATTGACGATTATGAAGAGAAAACAGGAAGAGTTATTATTAGAATTGCAGGGGTATGTGGCGATAAAGAGCAAGCAGTAAAAGAAGCGAAATTGGCATTAGAGTATGGATACGATGCGGTTCTATTGAGTCCAGGAGGATTAAATCACATTTCAGAAGAAGAAATGTTAGAGCGTACTAAATTAGTTGCACAGATTATTCCTGTGATTGGATTCTATTTACAAACAAGTGTAGGAGGTAGAAAGTTTTCTTACGATTATTGGACAAAGTTTTGTGAAATTGAAAATGTAGTTGCAATTAAATGTGCATCCTTTAATCGTTACACTACCTTAGATGTAGTAAGAGCAGCAGCATTATCTCCACGATCAAAGGAGATTACCCTTTATACAGGAAATGATGACAATATTATTATAGATCTTCTTACAAAATATAAATTTGAAAATCAGGGTAAGGTATACGAAAAAGTCTTTGAAGGTGGACTATTAGGACACTGGTGTGTATGGACACATAGGGCAGTTGAAATATTTAGAGAAATTAAAAAAGTTAAGAATCAAGAAGTGATTCCACAAAAGTGGCTTACACTAGCTGCAGAAATTACAGATGTAAATTCTGCACTCTTTGACACTTCAAACGACTTCAGAGGATGTGTTCCAGGACTGCATGAGGTATTAAGGAGACAGGGGATATTTAACAACATATTATGCTTAAATAAAGAGGAAACATTATCTGATGGGCAACTAGAAGAAATAAATAGGGTTTATGACATGTACTTAGATTTAAATGATGATGAATTTATTAAAGAAAATATAAGCAAATGGAGAAATTGTGATAAATAAAAAATCTATTTAAATTAGGGGGAGTTTGAACATGAATACAGAGTCTAAAGAGGGAAATATTATAACAAGGATTATGACATCTTTAGGACCAGGCTTTATTATTGCAGCTACAGTATTTGGAGCAGGTAGTATTATTACAGCTTCAAAAGCTGGGGCTGCAGGGGGGTATTCTTATTTATGGGTTTTAGTTTTAGCAGCTCTTTTCATGGTGTCTTTTACACGTATTGCAGCTACGATTGGATGTGCAAGTGAAAGAACCATGCTAGAGGAAATAGAGATAAATTATTCAAGGGTTTTGGCTGTTTTGTTTGCAATCTCATGCTTCTTGATTTGTGTTGGATTTCAATCAGGAAACAATATTAATACGGGAGTTGCCTTAAATGCATTATTGCCTTTTATGAGCGTAAAAGCATGGATTATAATAAGTTTTTTTATAATCATGGCGTTAATTTGGAAATCTCAGAGCTTTTATCAATTATTAGAAAAAATTATGACAGTGCTGGTTATTTTTATGATAATCTGCTTTGTGGGAAATGTATTCTTCTTTGTGCCTAAAATTAGAGCAGGAGAGATGATAAGGGGATTTATACCAAGTAAAGTAATGGATTGGCAATTGATTGTATCTATGTCTGCAACAACCTTTAGTATAGTTGGAGCTGCATGTCAAAGTTATCTTGTTCAAGGTAAGGGATGGACTATTAATCATTTAAAAAAAGCAAAACAAGATTCATCTGTGGGAATAATTATACTGAATATTATTACAGCTATTTTATTAATTACAGCTGCCACTGTACTACCTAGAGGAGCACAAATTACAAATGTACCAAGCATTGCAATGTTATTAAAACCATTGTTAGGGGAATTTGCAAACACAATGTTCTTATTTGGATTCTTCGCAGCAGTATTTTCATCTGTTATAGCTAATGCAGTAATAGGTGGAACCTTTTTAGCAGATGCTTTAAAATTAGGGAAAAGTATCAATGACTTTTGGGTAAAGATGTTCTCAAGTATTATAATAGCTCTTGGAATGTGTGTTGGACTAGCTTTTGGTTCAAACCCTATGCAATTAACAATTATGGCACAGGGAGCAACAGTAATCGGGGCACCACTAATTGCGGTAACATTACTTCTTCTAGGAAACAATAAAAAGATCCTTGGTGAAAATAAAAACAGTAAATTTACAAATGTAATAGGAATAGCAGCGATTGCTTGGCTAACTTTCTTGTCTGTTAATCAAATGTTATTGTGGTTTGGAATTAGGTTATAATTCATAGATAATAGTATAGAGAGAAGAAATTAAAAAATAATGGATACCTTAAGCTTAAAGTAATTGATACTAACAGAAAAATATAAAAATGGCCTAGATACTTGAAATGAGTATCTAGACCATTTTTTATTCACAACATAGAGATTACATATAAATTTAAAGGAATAATTATTAAGAGATGTTAAAAGAATGGATAGAATTTATATACAAAAATTTATCTCATGAGACGATTTCCATGATTATTTTAGTTCAGTTAATAATGAAGAAGTAATGGCTATGGTTACTGATAAAGCAATTCCTTTAGAAGAAGCAAAATCATTGATGAAAATTATGGCAATAATAGATCCTAAAAATACAGCTTCAAAGAAAATATTATTAAAAAATAACTTTATTTCGGAAAGAATATGTGAAATTGATGGTTTACTAGGTGAAATGCTTAGTAAGACAATGTAAAAAAATATCAAGATAGAAAATTGATATATTACAAAAATCAAATATTCTGAAAATTAGTTGACAAGATTATAAAAAAAACTTATTATGTTAGTAGAGAAGTGAAGCTAAAAGTAAAGGTGGTAATTAGGTGTTTGAAGGTAATAAAAAATTCAACATAATTCCATCCATAAGAAAAATCAAAGAACTGGAATATTCTCTAAAACTTAGTAATGAGTATATATTATTAAGTGATGTACATATCGGAAATCTAAAAGGATTAGTTGATATGTGTCATAAAGCTAATAAACATGTAGCAGTTAATATGGATTTAATAAGTGGACTAGCTTTAGATAAAGTTGGAATAAGCCTGTTAAGAAAATTATATAACGTAGATATAGTAATTGGGTCTAATGTATCTAAAATTAATATGGCAAAGAGTATGGGGATGAAAGTTATTCATAGAGTTATTCTCATGGATTCTAGGTCCTTAGATTCAGCCTTTAAATCAATAGAGAGTTCTAAAGCAGATGCCATAGAGGTTATACCTTCTTATTATGGAATTAAATTTGCAGAGGATATAAAACAAATTAGGGATGTGCCTTTGATTTTAGGTGGATTTATAGATGATGTGGACATAATAAAAACAGCTGCTAGTAAGGGCTTTTGGGGTGTCACAGTCAGTGATAGAGAAGTGTGGAATATAAAGTTACAACAAAATACATAGTTGGATAGTGAATTTGAATCCTGCTTAAAAGTTATTGAAAAATAACGATTTAAGCAGGATTTTTATATTTTTATAGAATAGGAGGGAAGAAAAAAATAAGGCTAGGGACAGGTATAGAAGGGTTTATATTTAAGAATTAAAGCTAGGGAGGGCTTAGGATGGATTTTTTAAAAAGTATAATTGATTTAGGGCCAGAAGTTATGATGCCTATAATATTTTTTGTGTTGGCACTTATATGTGGAGTTAAAATAGGAAAAGCATTTAAAGCGGGAATGTTAGTAGGGATTGGATTTGTTGGTATAAACCTTGTAGTTGGAGCATTATTAGATAACTTAGGGCCAGCAACTCAGGATATGGTAGCAAGATTTGGACTAAATTTTAGTGTAGTTGATGTGGGGTGGCCAGTTGGTGCAACAATAGGCTGGGCATCACCAATAGTTCCATTTGTGGTATTTGGAGCTATAGCTATAAATATATTATTACTTCTAATAAATAAAACTAAAACTGTAAATATAGATATTTTTAACTACTGGCACTTATTATTAACTGGTGGAGTCGTGTATGTGGTGACAGGAAGTGTATTGTTTTCAACTATATGTTGTTTAATAATTTATGTAATAGTATTATTTATAGCAGACAAAACAGCACCAAGAATTCAGGAAGCATACAACTTAAAAGGTGTATCCTTCGCGCATGCAACATCGGCACCTTTTGTTCCAGTAGGTATTTTTGTCAATTGGATTATTGATAAAATACCAGGTGTGAAGGATATAGATATAAATCCAGATATAATTAATAAAAAGTTTGGTGTATTAGGAGAACCGTTAACTCTAGGAACTATATTAGGTGCAGTTCTTGGAATATTGGCAGGTTGGGATGTATATGCTGTAGCTGGATTAGCGGTAAAGGTTGCAGCTGTAATGGTACTATTGCCAAGCATGGTAAACGTTTTAGTGGAAGGATTATTAATAGTGAGAACTGCAGCAGAAGTAACCTTAAAGAAAAGGTTTCCAGATAGGGAGTTCTATATTGGATTAGATACAGCTTTATTAATAGGAGATCCAAGTGTACTTGCAACAGGGTTAATGTTAATACCTGTATCATTATTACTAGCTATAATTTTGCCTGGAAATAGAATGTTACCATTTGTAGATTTAGCTTCATTGGTATTCTTAATAGCAATGATATCTCCTTATTGTAAGAAGAATATGTTTAGAATATTTATTTCAGGAATAGTTATAGTAACTATAGTATTGTATGCAGGAACCTTTATTGCACCTTATTATACAGAAGCTGCAAATTTATCCAAGGTTGTAATGCCAGATGGAGTAGCGGGAACGCAAATGGCTAATATGGTTGGAGGTTCAACAACGCCATTAGGTTGGCTTGCTATATGGATTTCAAAATTATTAAGCGGTGTAATGCCTTTTTAAAATACTTAGAATAGGTTTATGTAATATTAAAAAGGGGGCGGTAAGGATATGTATAAATATTTATTAGGAATAGATAATGGGGGAACACTTATAAAGGCTGCAATATATGATATGAGAGGTAAGGAGATTGCGGTTGCAAGTTGCAAAACAGAACTTCTTATGCCATATCCTGGTTTCACAGAAAGAAATATGAACGAAATGTGGATGGCTAATGTGAAAGCAATAAAAGAGGTTATTGAGAAATCAGGGATAAATCCTAAAGATATCAGCGGAGTAGCTACAACAGGACATGGTAATGGAATGTATTTAGTAGGTGACGATGGTAAACCAGCTTATAACGGAATAATATCAACAGATTCTAGAGCGAATAGCTACATTGATAAATGGAGAAAAGAGGGGGTATTTGATGAGATACTACCTATAACAATGCAGTCAGTATGGGCAGGACAACCAGCGGCATTACTAGCATGGTTTAGAGATAATAATAAAGAGGTAATAGAGCGAACTAAATATGTATTCATGTGTAAAGACTTTATAAGATATATGCTTACAGGAGAAGCTTATGCAGAGATAACTGATATATCTGGAAGTAATTTAATGAATGTAAGGGATGTTAAATATGATTTAGATTTATTAAAGATTTTTGGGTTAGAGTACATTATGCCAAAGTTACCACCAATAAAGTATTCAACAGAAGTGTGTGGATATATAACAGATGAAGTTGCAGAGTTAACAGGATTAGAAAAAAGAACTCCTGTAGCAGGTGGATTGTTTGATATAGATGCATCAGCTATAGCAACGGGTATAACAGAGGAAGATCAACTCTGTTTAGTGGCAGGAACTTGGAGTATAAATGAGTATATTAGCAAGAAACCTGTTATTCAGAAAGATTTATTCATGACATCTCTTTACTGTATGGAAGGACATTGGTTGATAACTGAGGCAAGCCCTACATCAGCTAGTAATTTAGAGTGGTTTGTTGGACAATTCATAGATGAATTGGAGAAAGGTGGAAAATCTTCCTATGAGTATTGTAATGAGCTAGTAGAAGGTACAAGTCCCGAAGAGTGTAATATAGTATTTTTACCGTTTCTATTTGGCTCAAACGTGGGATTAGATGCAAAATCGGCATTTATAGGTATCAATGGATGGCATTCAAAGGCACATATACTAAGAGCTTTATATGAAGGTGTTGTATATAGTCATAGATATCATATAGAAAAATTACTAGAACTAAGAGAAAAGCCTAAAAGCATAAGAATGGCTGGAGGTGTAGTTAAATCTAAGGTATGGGTTCAAATGTTTGCTGATATATTACAAACACCTATAGAAGTTACAACTAGCACAGAGTTAGGAGCTTTAGGAGCAGCTATATGTGCTGGAGTAGCTGGTGGTGTTTTTGAATCCTTTGATGAAGCTGCAAGTTCAATGGTTGATATAGGCTATGTGTGTAGACCTAATGAGTTTAAAAAGGAAATCTATGATAAAAAATATAAATTGTATCTAGAGACAATAAAGTCATTATCAAGTTTATGGAGTAAATTTTAAGTAAAGACTAAGTAAAGTTTATATTGAGGGGGAATAGACATGAAAATTGTAGGAATAGGAGATTTATTGATACCTAAAAATTATATAGAAAGTGGATTTAAAAGCTTCGAGGGTTTGGGAATAGAGATCAAAACAATTCAGTGGAATTTGAGTGATTACGAGGAACTACAAAACATAAACCTTTTAGTTGAACAAACCGGAAGTGAGGCTTATGAGGTTCCAGAATATATAGTTAATGAGGTGAAAGATGCAGATATAATTATAACTCAGTTTTGTACTATTAACAAAAAAGTTATAGATAGCTGTACTAATTTAAAAGCTATTGGAGTTTTAAGAGGTGGATATGAAAATATTAATGTAGATTATGCAAACGAAAAGGGAATAATTATATTCAATACTCCAGGAAGAAACTCTAATGCAGTTGCAGATTTTACAGTTGGAATGTTGATTGCAGAGTGTAGAAATATTGCTAAAAGTCATATGGAGCTAAAAAATGGTAATTGGATTAGAGATTATGCTAATAGAGATTCGGTTCCAGATTTACAAGATAAAACTGTTGGAATTATAGGGTTTGGTGAAGTAGGACGAAAGGTTGCTAAGAGATTGTTAGCTTTTGATATGAAGGTGGTAGTATATGATCCGTTTATATCAGGAGAATTAGAAGATGTAAGAAAGGTTTCCTTAGAAGAGTTAGCACAGATTTCTGATTTTATAACAGTTCATGCAAGACTCACAAATGATACAAAACATCTAATTGATGAAAAATTTTTAAGTTTAATGAAATCGACAGCTTATCTAATTAATACAGCTAGATCAGGCTTAGTGGATGAAAATGCTCTGTACAATGCATTGAGAGATAAAAGGATTATAGGGGCAGCATTAGATGTGTTTAATGAAGAGCCACCAAGTAAAGATTATCCATTAGTGAAAATAGACAATGTGACTATAACTCCTCATTTAGCTGGAGGTACAAAGGATGCATTTACCCAATCACCAAAGCTATTAGCAATGGAAATGATTAAGGTTATTAAAGGTGAAGATTCAAGATATATTGTGAATAAAGATAATTATATTGCAAATAAAGATAAACTTAGGATAACTAAATAAATTTGAGAAACAAGGTGGTAATGATATGGATTTAAATTTAAGTGGAAAGGTAGCTATAGTAACAGGAGGTAGCGGCGGACTAGGAAAGGCTATTTGTGAAACCTTAGCTAAGGAAGGTACTAATATTTTAATGCAATATAGATCTAAGGAGCAAGAAGCGCTAGAATTTGCAGATTACTTAAGTAGAGAGTATGGAGTAAAAGTTTTAGGAGTAAAGGCAGATTTAGTTGAATCTAATGAAGTAGATAGTATATTTGATAAAGCTTGTGAGGGCTTTGGTGATGTTGATATATTAGTAAATAATGCTGGTGTTTGGCCTCAAGCATATGTTAAAGATATGAAAGTCGAAGATTTTGAAAGAGCTCTAAAAGTAAATCTAGAAGCACCTTTTATATTGAGTAAAAGGATGGTAAATCATCTAATTAGTAGAAATAGTAAGGGGAAAATTATAAATATAGTATCACAGGCAGCATTTCATGGGTCTACAACAGGACATGCTCACTATGCAGCTTCAAAAGGTGGACTTGTTGCCTTTACTATATCTTTAGCTAGAGAAGTTGCAAAGCATGGAATTAATGTAAATGCTGTAGCTCCAGGGATAATGAAAACAGATATGATTTTAAATTCCGTCACTGATGAGGAATATTATTTGAAGAGAATTCCATTAGGAAGGATAGCAGAGCCAGAGGAAGTAGCAAATACTGTTGCTTTCTTAACATCGAATAAAGCAGACTATATAACTGGTGCAACTATAGATGTAACAGGCGGAATGTTAATGAGATAAAAAATTATATAAGAAAGGTGGTAATCATATGTCATTAGTTAATTTAAAAGATATGTTAGAAGATGCAAGAAAAAATAAATATGCAGTAGGTGCTTTTGATGTTAGCAATCATGATATGGCAAGATCGGTAATTGAGGTTGCTGAGGAGTTAAGATCTCCAGTAATACTGATGGGATTAAAGGTGGATTTAGAAGGGCCAAAAATGGAGTGTTTATTAGAAGGCATTAAAATTATGGCAGAAAACTCTTCAGTTCCTGTATGCATGCATTTAGATCATGCAACAGATTTTGACTTGATAAAAAAAGCAGTAGATTGTGGTTTTACTTCTGTAATGTACGATGGATCAGTATTACCTTTAGAGGAGAATATAAAAAATACAAAACGAGTTGTAGATTATGCACATAAATATGGAGTAACAGTAGAGGCAGAATTAGGACATGTTGGTGATGGAATAGTTGGTGATTCTGAAACCGGATTAAAGAAAGAAAATAGTGATAATCCAGATGATTATTTAACAAACCCAGATGAGCTAGAATACTTTTTAAAATCTACAAATGTAGATGCTATTGCAGTGGCAATAGGAACGGCACATGGAGTATATATCAATGAACCAAAACTTCATTTTGATAGATTAAAGGCTTTAAATGAAATATCCTCTGTTCCTATGGTGATGCATGGAGGCTCAGGTACTCCAGATGAACTAATTAAAAAGAGCATTGAATTGGGAATATGTAAGATAAATATTTTCTCAGAAGTATTAGCAGCATTCTTTGGATCTTTAAAAGAAGTATTAAATAGTAATGATAACATGGCTATATGGCCAAGTACAGCATATAAGGAACCTATAAATGCAATGAAGGAAGTAGTTAAAAATAAGATATTGTTGCTAGGTTCAAATAACAGGATTTAAAAGAAATATATATTTATTATATGGATGCCTTTAGTTAATAATAGTATAGAGAAAAGCAAGGAAAGAATAGTGGATGTTTTTGATCTTAAAGTAATTAACACTAACACAAAAAATAGTCTAGATACTCCCAATGAGTATCTAGACTATTTTTATTCCTGGCATAAAGATTACATTATAAAAATCTATTGTAATAATATTCAAAAAGATGTAATATATTAATATGATATCAAATTGATATCATATTGTATTAATAAGAAATAGGGGAGTGGATAACTATGGAAGATAAAAAGGTTGTTTACGAAGAAAAAGAAATAAAATCGAAAAGTGGTATGGTAATGCTTATTGGAAATATAGCATTAACTTTATTAGCTATAGTTGGTATTATAGTAAGTGCTGGCTTTATCATAGAAACTTCTACAGCTCTTGGAGTTAGTATTATGATATTATCAATTATTGCTATTATTATTGCACCTATAATGTTTGCAGGGCTTAAGGTAATAAATCCAAATGAAGCACTAGTTTTAACATTGTTTGGAGAGTATAAAGGAGCACTGAAAAAAGAGGGATTTTATTGGGTAAACCCTTTTTGTACAAGTATAAATCCAACTGTTAAGCATTTAAGTATAGCAACAAACCAATTTACTGCTAATAAAGAACAAGAAAATAAGGGTAATGAGACTACAAGTAAAAAAATCTCATTAAAGGCTATTACATTGGAGAATAGAAAGCAAAAGGTTAATGATGAGCTAGGTAATCCAATTGAAATAGGGGCTATTGTAGTATGGAGAGTAAAAAATTCATCTATGGCGGTGTTTAATGTAGATAACTATAAAAATTATATTTCTACTCAGTGTGATTCTGTAATCCGTAACGTGGCAAGATGTTATCCTTATGATACCAATGAAAATGAACATGGCAATGAAAATAATAATGAAAAATCCTTACGTGGTAGTAGCCAAGAAGTAGCATCTATTATGCAAAGAGAATTGCAAGAAAAGGTGGATATAGCAGGCTTAGAAGTTTTAGAGGTTCGTATTACTCATCTTTCTTATGCGCCTGAAATAGCATCAGCTATGCTACAACGTCAACAAGCAGTTGCTATTATTGCAGCAAGACAGAAAATTGTAGAAGGTGCAGTGGGTATGGTTCAAATGGCTTTGAATCAGCTAAGTGAAAATGATATAGTTGAATTAGATGATGAACGTAAAGCAGCGATGGTAAGCAATCTATTAGTAGTGCTTTGTGGAAATAAGGATGCACAGCCAATAGTAAACAGTGGTTCGATCTATTAAAAATAAAATGAGGAAGAGGTCTTGATAGATAGTGGATAAGAAATCAAAAGAGAAAGATAAAAAACAGGTTCTATTGCGACTATCACCAAGTCTTTGGAATGAGCTAGCATCATGGGCTGAGGATGATTTTCGTTCCATTAATGGACAAATAGAATATCTACTCACAGAATGTGTAAAAAAGCGCAAAAATATAAAAAATCATAAAGAATAGTTAAAAAGGCTGACTCGATTTTGAGTCAGCCTTCTATTTATTCTGTTTTACCAGTGAAATGGAAATCTTTTATTTTCATTGCTGGAATTATCATAGGACCAAAGAAGAAATTTATATTCTCTCTATCTGAGCTTATCTCTTCTACATTATTGAAGGCATTTAATATGGATTCAGTAAAGCGCATATCTTTAACAGCACACTTAATTTCACCATCTTCAACTAAAAATACTCCATCACGAGTTAGGCCTGTTAATAAAGATTCTCTAGGATTTACTATATTCATATAGTGGAATCTAGTTATTAAAAGGGCTTTTTTAGTAGACTTAATAATCTCTTCTAGGGTTCTATCTCCACCATCCATTACTAGATTTATAGGAACTGAACCAGAGTTATAACCCAAGGAGTGACCTGTATTTTCTTCATTTAATAGGGAAGCATTTTTGCTATCACTAATTATATTTTTAAATACACCTTCTTCAAATATAGTTACACACTTTCTTTCATAGCCTTCAAAGTCAAAAGGAAACTGGAAACTATCTTCGTTTTTCCAATGGTCCTTTATAGTTATTTTAGAATCAAAGACCTTTTCTCCCTTTTTACCTTTTAGGAATGACACTCCATCTTTAATACTATCTGCTGTTACTCCTATATAAGCTGACATTGCTACGTACTCAGAAACAGCCAATGGCTCAAGAATAACATCATAAGCACCAGGATTTAATGAGATAGGGTTAAGTCCAAGAATGGCCTTGTCATAAGCTTTTTTTAAGGTTTCCTCAACTAAGAAGTCACTAGGATTACTAGATGTAATTTCTCCATAACCAGAAGCTCCATCTTTATGCATAACTACTACATTGAAATCTTGAGAGTTTCTAGATGTGAATCTTTTAATTTTATTAGAATTTCCAAAAGCTAAAATAGTTATAGATTTTGAAAGTGCACCTGCAGCTAAATAATCCACAGGTAAGGAGTTAAAGCATTTCTCTAATATAGCAGCTCTATCTTCAATATCTAAATTATTTAAGCTAGAGATATGTGGATCTTCATATTCTAAAAATTCAGGACTATCAACATGAGTATATTCATAATCTCCTTCTGGAAGAAATTCTAAATTTTCTTCAGCTTCTCTTAAAGTTTTTAGTAGTGAAGCTTCATCTAAAACATTAGTAGATATTTTAGATATTTTTTTCTTATTAAATACAGCTATAGATACTTCGCAATCATCAGAATATACATTTTGATGAATTTCAGAGTTAGCAAAACGGGTTAAAGCATTCTCCATATATTGCAATGAAATGGAAGTGAAATACTTTCCTTGGGATAAAACACTATCTATTAAGTTATAAACTTCTAATTTATTTAACATCTTTCACACCTACCTTTACATTTCTAAATCTAGCAGGAGATGAACCATGCCCTACATGAGCAACTTGACCTGGTTGACCTTTTCCACAATTAGGTACACCATATAATTTCCAATGTTTTTCATTACATACCCCATCACAACTACCCCAAAATTCTGGAGTAATGCCTGTATAGATAGGATTTTTAAATATTTTTCCGGTTAGTTTGCCATCTTTAATTTCATAAGCTATTTCAGTTGCAAATTGAAAATTAACTCTTTTATCATCTATACTCCAGCTGCTATTAGTGGATAAATAAAATCCATAATCTATTCCAGCTAAAAGTTCATCTAATTCATATTCTCCAGGCATAAGACTTATGTTAGTCATTCTAACGATAGGTATGTTATTCCATCCATCAGCCTTGTTAGTTCCGTTAGAAGTTTCTCCAATTTTATATGCAGTATCTCTTGAGGTAAGGAAATTCTTTAATATTCCTTTATCTATTAATATTGTTTTTTGTGCTTTTATACCATCATCATCATACCCAAAAGTACCAAGGCCTTGACCTAAAGTACCGTCAGCTACTATGGTTACATGCTCTGAGCCGTATTTAAAAGAATTCTCTTTTTTATCAGTAGTAACAAAACTCATTCCAGCATAGGCTGCTTCTGAACCAAAAATTCTATCAAGTTCTAAAGGATGGCCAACGCTTTCATGAATTTGTAGTACCATTTGAGAGCTATCTATTATTAAATCATAAACACCACTAGGACATTCTTCAGCATGGAGCAGCATCTCGGCTTCCTTACCTATAAGTTTTCCATTTTCCACAAGATTTAAGGAAGTTACAAATTCATATCCCGCTGTACCATGATTTCCACCAAAGGAAGTAGGATAACTTCTAACCTGTCTGTCCTGATCGTTGGAAGCTACAGCTTCTATACCAGCACCAGATTCATAAAGAGTTTGAGTTATATAACTGCCTTCAGTATCAGCAAATATTTTTTCTTCTTTTTGAAATTGCATATATCCATTGGTCTTAAATAAGTCTCCACCACTTCTCATAGCTTCTTCCGCTTTAATTAATAAGTCTATTTTTTCTTTTTTCGATACTTTAAAAGGATCAATTTGAATAGAAGTGGAGTAATGGTCTACAACAACATCTTTAGGGGCAAGATTTATCTTCTCTTTTTGAATAGTTCTACTAGCTTTAGCAATTCTCATAGCTTTCTCTGCTACTATTTTTATATCATCTATATTTTGAGAACTGGCAAAGCCAAGAGAACCATCATATATAACCCGAATTCCTACGCCTTTACTTCTAGAACTTTCTAAATTATTAACTTTAAGATCTTCAGTTGAAATGTATTCTCTAGTTCTGTCTACAATACGTATGTCTGAGTAGCTAGCACCATTAGATTTTAGAAAATCTAATACTTCTTTAATTAGTTCTTTCAAAACTATCCCTCCTAAGAAATAAATTTTAAGCAAGATTATAGATATATATTCCATATAAGTATTAAATATCCTCCAAGGTAATTCTTAGGTGCGGAATTTCATTGGAAAAATGCAAATATAGTTTAGATATTCATAGATCAAATGGTAGTAAAATGAATGCTTAATATTAATGAATTCACTCTAGTTGTTTAAATCTTTTGAGTTGGATATAATTAATATTAGATAAGATGTTAATTTTATTTGTTTGGCTCTTTTGCTAAAGGTGAAGGAAGAGAAGATAGTGATATAGATATAGCAATACATGTAGATAATTACGTTGATGAATATGAACTGTTTACTTTGGCTAATGAACTTAGTTTTATTGTAAAAAGAGATGTTCAATTAATCAATTTGAAAAATATAAGTACGGTTTTTAGTGCTCAAATAGTTGGGACTAGAGAGATAATTTATTCAATAGAAGAGAATAAGAGAATTGAATACGAAATTAGAGCTTTTAAGGATTATGCAAAGCTTAATGAGGAAAGACAGGTAATATTAGAAGCTATAAAAAAGGATGGGAAAATTTATGGTTAACGATGTTTTATATAATAAAATTAGTATAATTGAAAGATGTTTAATAAGAATTAAAGAAGTATATGATAATAATCCAGAAAATTCAAATGAAGCACTACAATTTATAAATTGATTAATGGAGGTATTTAAGGTGATTTATAAGGGGAAAAAGCATTTAATTATCATAATACTTATGGTAATTACTATTTTTAGTAATATTATATTAGTAGGCTGTAAAAATAATATTAATAATAATGAAATTGATCCTAAACCTGACACAACCAATTCATCATCTCCGTTTGAACTCTTTGGAATAGATGCACCAGAAGATACAATTTTATTGATTGTTAATAATCCTAGCAGTGACCAACTAAAGTCAGTTACCATTAATGAAAATCTTAAGTTAGATGAGACAAATGAACAGATATTGATTATTCCGAAAAATACTAACTCAACCATTTCAATATGTTCTCTTGAATTTACAGATAATAATCTTGTTTCTAATAAAAAGATATATGAATGTGAAAAAACTCCAGAGAATTTTGTGTTAAATGCTAAACTTATCCGTCCATAAGGAATACCACAATATAAAGTTGAGATTACTTCAGGAAATTCAACTAGTGAATATATTTTTAGTTATGATGGAAAAAATGGAACGCCTAATATTGAGTATATTAGTGTAAATGTAAAGTGATTCAACAAAATTTGATGATGGAAGACAGGTAGTATTAGATTCTATAAAAAGTATGATGAAATTTATTATGCAACAAAAAAAGTTAATGCTATTTTTATAAAAGTAGGATATAATGGTTAAGCAGAGACTCTATCAAACGAGAGTCTCTTTGTTTTATCTATTAAGGATGGATAAAGAAATGGTGGATAATTAGATGTAATATAATTATAGGAGAGTTTGTCGTGTATAAGTTCAAAAATGAATTCTACAATGTCATATAGTTGATTAAAGACATTTAAAATATACAATACCCACTTACAAAAGGAGAACAATGTTATTTAAAGATTTAGCTATAATTAGTCCCATTCAAAGAGCGTTAAAGGAAGCGGGATATGAAAAACCAACGGCAATACAGGAGAAATCCATTCCCTCTGCATTAATGGGGAAGGACCTACTTGGTTGCGCTCAAACTGGAACAGGCAAGACTGCTGCTTTTGCTATTCCAGTGGTACAAAATGTTTTTAATGAAGAAAAGGAAGCAAAGAGAGTTAGAAAGACTATTAAAGCTTTAGTATTAGCACCTACTAGGGAACTAGCTATTCAAATTGGAGAAAGCTTTGATATTTATAGTAAGTATTCTAAAATTACTAATACAGTTATTTTTGGTGGAGTATCTCAGGGACCTCAAGTGAACGCATTAAGAGGGGGAATAGATGTATTAGTTGCTACTCCAGGTAGACTTATTGATTTAGTTAACCAAAAGTTTATTGATTTAAGCAATGTAAAGTATTTTGTTCTTGATGAAGCAGATCGTATGCTTGATATGGGAATGATTCATGATGTTAAGAGAATAATATCTAAGCTTCCAAAGGAGAGACAAAATATGTTATTCTCAGCAACTATGCCAAAGGAAATAACAAATCTAGTAGATTCTATATTAAAGAATCCAGTTAAGGTAGAAGTGGCACCTGTTTCATCTACAGTAGATACTATTACTCAAGGGATATATTTCGTTGGTAAAAAGTATAAGAAAAAGTTACTTATAGATATACTTAAGGATGAATCTATAACTTCACTTTTAGTATTTTCAAGAACAAAATATGGTGCAAATAATATTACAAAGGAACTTGGAAAGGCAGGAATAAAATCTTTAGCTATTCATGGTAATAAGTCACAAAGTGCACGACAATTAGCATTAAATAGCTTCAAAGAAGGTTCTATAAGAGTTTTAGTTGCAACAGATATAGCTGCAAGAGGAATTGATGTAGAGGAGTTATCTCATGTAATTAATTATGATTTACCAGAAGTTCCAGAAACTTATGTCCATAGAATTGGACGTACAGGAAGAGCAGGGAATAATGGAACTGCACTTTCATTCTGTGATGAGGAAGAAAAAGATCTTCTTAAAGCTATTGAAAAAGTTATTAAGAAGTCCATAACAGTAATAGAAGGTCATAATTACCCAACGAGTTCCCCTGTAGATACACAAGCTTTGAATAAACAAAGTAATACAGCAAGAAAAAACAATTCAAATACAGGTAATAATTCTAATAGAAAGAATACCCAAAGTAAAAATAGCAGAGGAAATTGGGGTTCTAATAGAAGAAAAAATACAACCAATAAAACTGCATAAGTTAAAAAATTGGAGATCCCCCTGAAACTTTACATGTACAACATAGTATAAGTTTCAGGGGGATTATCTAAAAGACGGGATTAGTTTAAGGGTTTTTTGTCGCTTTTATCTTTACTGTTATTTAAGTTATTGCTTTTTTCATCATTTACTTTATTAGAATCACTGCTTAATTTATTATTATTTGAAGTAGGATTATTAGTTTTATTATCAATAACATTATTGTTTTTGTTACCATTATTACTATTACTATTACTATTACTATTACTATTACTGTTATTAGAAGATTTTTTATCATCTTTGTTTATAGTTGATTCATTATCAATTTTATCCTCAGTACTTTGTATTTCATCAGTTGTATCTTTATTAGTATCACTTTTATCTTCGTCAGCTGTACTTCCACCTTCTTTTAACTCTTTGGTCTTTAACTGAATTTCCTTAACAGAGATGTCTTTATATTCTTCTACAGTAATAGCTGGGTCTAAGGTCTGTAGATTTTGAATTAAATTTAATTTACCTGGAGTTATTCCAAGTTTTCTAGCTTCATCTCTTCTTTCTATACTTACCTTTGAAAATTCAACAGCTGCATCGGTATTATTCTCTTTCAAAGTGTTTTTAGTAATGTCTTTTATAGAGGCTTCAATTTTCCCACCTTCATCTTCTGAGCTAGTAACAGCTGTAATACCTATTACTGAAGACCCATCATTTGAAATGTATCCCTCATCCAATGCACTTTTAATAATGGTATTTATGGCTTTCTCTAGAGGAATGTTTTTGATTTCATTAGATTTTAATATTTCATTGCCATCATCATAATCTTCATAAGAAACCACTTTATCGAAGGCGTTTATGCCTAATTCAACGCTAGGGTTAATATCAAGATTTACATATGCTATTGGGGTCTTTGCATAAACATAGGTACCAGTGAGTATAGCAATAATAAATATTAGCATAGCTAAAGAGGTGATAAGTTTCTTTTTTATATATAATTCTCCTATAAAATTCTTAAGTCTTTTTAAATAATTAGTATTTTTATTACAAACTCCTATTTTTTTCATTACAGATTTTTCAATACGATTTCGGGTATTTTTACTTATGTTTATAATTAAATCTTCATCTAATAGTTCATCAACTTCTTCAATAGACAAATTATCTAGCATATCAATTATCTTTTTCTCCATTAAAAAATACCTCCTAAAGCTTGTCTTAGCTTAGCTATGCATCTAGATGCCTTTTTATCAATAGTATTAACTTTTATCCCTAATATTTTAGATATATCTTTTGAGCTCTGTTGGAGATAGTATTTCCGAATCATTATTTCACTATCAGGAGGACCAAGGGATTTAATTGTATTTATAAGGATAATGGAAGTCTCCTTTTTATCTATTGAAGCTTCAATATTGTCTATAGATGGAAGTGCTTTTGTATCTAGAGCATCTATAGAGATTTCAAAGTTTTTATCTCTATGTCTTCTATATAAGTCGATAGCTTTTCTCTTTGCCATAATTGATATCAAAGTTTTTATAGACCCTTTTTCAAGGTCGATTTTATCCTTATAATTAAATACTTCAAAGAAAACGTCACTGACACATTCCTCTATATCTTCTTTTTTATAGATGGTATTAAGCTTATTGTAGATTATGGTATAGACTAAACCTACATAGTTATCCATCATTATTTTAAGTCCTTCTTCGGGATTGTTATATAACAATTCAATTAATTGAATATCAGAAATCAAGTGACACCTTCTTTCCTTGATATTAAGACATCTTCAATAATTATATTCGTTATAAATTTATAAAATCTGACAATTAATTTAAAATTTAAAAAATTAATTTGCAAAATAATATTATTAATTATTTTGGTTATCGTGGCAAGCTAAATCAATAACCACAGCAGTGGCTAAGATAAAGCCATTGTCAATATCATCTGAGATATCTATGGTATACTTGTCCCTAAAGGAAAGCCATTGTTTAGATATGGTAGCTACTTCCCTTCCATTCATGGTAAAGCTATAGTCATGATCTAGAAAGTTACCATGGACTTGAATATTTCCATAATTACTATCTATTTCAAATTTACAGTTAAAGAAGGTAAAAAGCTTTTTAGAAACTGTACAACATAGTGTATCTCCACTATATATTTCATAAGTAGGCGCAAATTTCATAAGCCTTTGTTTAATATAAAAAAGTTCATTGCCATTTATATCTCTAAAAGATAGCTTATGACCAAGGGAAAAAACTTCTCCAACTACAGAATATATGTCATTTCCATTGGTATCATATATAGAAAAGCTATCAGAAAAAGAAAAGATTTTTTGATTCATTAAATAACGCATAATTTAACTCCTAACCCATTATAATAAAGTTTTATAGTAATATTATACTGTTATATAAATAATAATAGAATAGGTAGTAGAATTAATAGATTAGGCTTTTAATATATAGTTCTAAAATCAAAAATTATTTAAAACAAAGCAATATATAAGTTGTAATAAAGTTTCTATGTTGTAAATCTAAGCCTTTTGCAAATGGTATTCTCAGTAATAATATGAAGCTCAATTTCAACAATTTATTAAACATACTTATAATATGAATTATCTTTATTACAACTTATATATATATTAAAAAGTATTTTGAAAAATTATGAAACAAATTAAATAAAATAGTAAGGGAGTAATGAAATTTTGACAAATGTCAGATTAAAATGTCATATACTTGGCTTGACATATTTGATTTTTATTAATATAATTCAATATATATTAATAAAGATAAATGCAATGAAAAGAAGAGTAAGTTAAGGGAAGCTTTCAGAGAGAAATCCTCTAGGGTGTAAGGGATTTTAAGTGGAAAAGAACTGAATTGCATCTTGGAGCAGTGAATCGAAGTTTTGTAGACTTCAACGGGAATGCCCGTTATAGCATTGAAGTATGATTGTACTAATATAAATGAGTTATCATGTATTATATTTATATGATAAACAGAGTGGGACCGCGGAAGTATACTTCTGCCTCTGTAATAGAGGCAGGAGTTTTTTTTGTATAATAAAATAATTTAGAGTCCGGAATCTAAATTAAATAATTATAAAAAATATATTTAGTAAAGATGAGGAGATAATAAGATGAAAAAAATATTAAAAGTTATTATAGCTACAACACTTTCAACAATGGTTTTAGTTGGATGTGGGGCAAAATCTCAGGAAAGCACTAATATGCTGAATAAAGTTAAAGATTCAGGAACTATGAAGGTTGGTTTAATGGGAACATATCCTCCATATAGCTTTATGAATGAAGAAAATGAAATTGATGGATTTGATGCAGACATAGCAAAAGAAGTAGCAAAGAGAATAGGAGTAAAGGTAGAATTTATTACTAACGAGTGGTCTGGAATGGTTGCTGGGTTAGAAAAAGGTAAGTTTGATGCAGTAGTAAGTCAAATGACAATAACACCAGAAAGAAAAGAAACTATGGATTTTTCAAAGCCTTATATAAAAAATGTAGTTAGTGCAATTGTAAAGGAAGACAATAATACAATTAAAGGAATAGAAGATTTTAAAGGTAAAAAAATAGGTGTAGGACTTGGAACTAATGATGAAGCATATCTTAGAAATGAAGTAATTCCAAAGGTTGGGGAATTTGAAATTGTAACGTATAACGATGTTACTACTACCATATTGGATTTAAATACTGGGAGAATAGATGCTACAGTTAATAATATTTTTGCAATTAAACCAATAGTTGATAAAAATAACTTTAAAATAAAAGCAGTAGGTAACCCAATAAAAGAAGATTTTGCAGCAATAGCTATTAATAAGGGAAATACAGAATTTTTACAGGAAATAGATAAAGCTTTAGAACAAATGAAAGATGATGGAACTTATAGTGAGATATTTGTAAAATGGTTTGGTGTTGAGCCAGAACTGTAAGTTC
Source organism: Clostridium sp. UBA4108 (assembly GCA_002381695.1). Taxonomy (GTDB): domain Bacteria; phylum Bacillota; class Clostridia; order Clostridiales; family Clostridiaceae; genus Clostridium_J. Next base: position 598,973 of record DFXM01000020.1, read on the forward strand.
TAAAATAAGGAGAAGTGAGTATGGAATTAATCATAAAGGAGATGCCCCTACTTTTACAAGGGGCATACTATACACTTATTATAACCATAATTTCAATGTTTTTTGGATTGATTATTGGGTTATTTATAGCTTTAGCTAGACTTAGAGAAAAAGGTGTACTAGCTTCCTTAGCTAAAATGTATGTGTCTATCATAAGAGGAACGCCATTACTAGTTCAGGTATTTATTATATATTATGGATTACCTGATTTCGGTATAACTCTAGAGCCTTTAACAGCAGCATTTATATCACTTAGTATAAATGCTGGAGCGTATTTATCTGAAACCATTAGAGGGTCATTATTATCAGTTTCTAAAAGTCAAATGGAAGCAGCTCTTTGTTTGGGTATGACATATGGTCAAGCAATGAAGAGAGTTATATTACCACAAGCGGCAAGGGTGGCTATTGCGCCACTAGGTAATACATTCATAGGTATGTTAAAAGAAACCTCACTAGTTTCAATAATTACTGTTACTGAGCTTTTACGTGCTTCACAGCTTTTAATAGCAAAGCATCTTGTAGTGATGCCATTTTATATTGCCATAGCTATAATGTATTGGTTAATGAGCATAGTTTTCTCATTTATTTTGGCTTCTATTGAAAGGAAATTAGCTAGGAGTTATTCTTCTTAAGGATGTGATAAAGTGATAAAAATAAAGTATGTAAGAAAAAAATTTGGAGAAATTGAAGTTTTAAAGGGTGTAGATTTAGAAATTAAACCAAGGGATGTAATGGTAATTATAGGGCCTAGTGGTTCAGGAAAAACTACCTTATTAAGGTGTTTAAATGGGTTAGAGGAAATTAATGATGGAAGTATTGATATTGGAAATATAACTATTAATGCTAGAATTCCTAAGAAAGAGTTCAATAAGAGAGTTAGAGAATTAAGAAAAACCACAGGTATGGTATTTCAAAGCTTTAATTTATTTCCACATATGACGGTTATGGAAAACGTAATAGAAGGTCTGATAACAGTAAAGAAAATTTCTAAGATAGAAGCTATAAAGAAAGGGGAGGAACTATTAAAAAAGGTGGGATTATTGGATAAGAAGGATATGTATCCATTAAGTCTTTCAGGTGGACAACAGCAAAGGGTAGCCATTGCACGATCTTTATCAATGGAACCAAAGATAATGTTTTTCGATGAACCTACTTCTGCCTTGGATCCAGAACTAGTTGGTGAAGTTTTAAATGTTATGAAAGATTTAGCGAGAGAAGGAATGACTATGGTTATAGTTTCACACGAAATGGGTTTTGCGAAAGATATTGCTAATAAGATTGTATTCATGGACAATGGGAATGTTATTGAAGAAGGTTCACCTGAAGAAATATTTAACACGCCAAAAACTCGTAGAGCTAAAGAATTTTTAGAAAGAGTAATTGATTAGAAGCTTTTAATATTAGTTAGTTTATGATGAGGATTTAACTATATATTATTTGATTTATTCTAAATGTAAAATTTGGATAATTTACATTTAAAAGTCCAGATAATTTATATTTTAAATAATCTGGACTTTTAGTTATTTTACTTTATTTTTATTTAAGTGTTGTGCTTTGGAAGTCTCCTATAAACTTCTTAATTCCAGCATCTGTTAATGGATGATTTATCATTTGCTTAAGAATTTTATAGGGAATAGTAGCAATATGAGCACCTGCTAATGCACTTTCATGTACATGCATTGGGTTTCTAATACTAGCTGCTATTATCTCAGTTTCTATTCCATGAACATCAAATATTTCTCTTATTTGAGTTATTAAATCTATTCCAACTGATCCTATGTCATCTAATCTTCCTACAAATGGACTTACAAATGTAGCTCCTGCTCTAGCTGCTAATAATGCTTGAACTGCTGAAAAAATTAATGTAACATTTGTTTTTATACCAAGTTTACTTAATATACTAACAGCTTTTAGACCCTCTTCGCACATAGGTACTTTAATTACAATATTTTTATGAATTGTAACAAGGTTCTTTGCCTCTTTCACCATTTCCTCTGATTTTAAACCCATAACTTCAGCACTTATAGGACCATCTACAATGTTAGTTATTTCGTTCATAACATCATTTATATTTCTTCCTTCTTTAGCTATTAATGATGGATTAGTTGTAACACCACATATAATTCCTAATTTTGCTATGTACTTAATCTCATCTATATTGGCAGTATCAATAAATAATTTCATAATAATACACTTCCTTCAATAAATTTTCCATCTATAGTGTTTATAGAAAATCACTCTATATAGTATAGCATATTTATTTTGTTTTTTTAAATAATTGATAATTCTATATTGTTTTAGATAACTCTATTATACCAGAAATGTTAATCTATATTTATTGTAAAATATGGAAAAGCTACTTATTACTCCAAGTGTAGGTTTATTTATTTTAGGATTTGTTTTAAATGATTGTTGATTTTAGAATTATATATTATTGCGAAGCAAANNTTTCGAAACGGTTTGTGAGTAATAATATATAGTTCATTATCAATAATATCTTAAAACAAAGCTTTATTTTAAGATTATTTCCATACTGCAAAAATAAAAGAAATACTTGTACTACGCTTGTTCAATTAATTGCTTTATCTCATCTTGAACCTTTTGAAGCTTTAGCTCTTCGCTTTTTAGCTGAGCATTTAGTCTAGACAATATTGTGGTAATTTGACTTTTACATTGGCATACATTATCTAAGGAGTCAGATATTTTGTTTTGCACAAACCAGTCTGCTAATAGACCATCAAAAAAGTAGTCAGCAAAGGTAGCAAAGGATCCTATTTCTATGTCATAAACTTGAATATTAGCTACATCAGCTAGTTCATGCTTGAAAGTGGCTAGAAGACGTTTAGTAGCTTCAGCTTGGTTTTGTGCATCATCAATATGACCATGCTTTGCTATATCTGAAATCAGTCCACCTCCAAAGAGATCCCAAGTTCCCCAGCTTTTAGCGCTATCTAAGCTTTCCTCTGTGGTTTGGAGACTGCTGTATACACTATCTCCAGAAGTAATTGCTTCTCTTAATTCCCTAATATTAGAGTGGAGATTGCTTTCATATTCCATGAGGTTTAGAATTTTTTCAGTAATATTATCCTTAGAATTTAATATTAGATTTTTCTTTTCCTCTAATACTGCTTTTAGTTTGTCTTCACAACCACTATATTGATAAAATTCATTTCTAATTTTATCAATGTGATTTTCCATATCTAGTACAGTGGACAAACATGTTTCATATTTTAGTCTAATGGTTAGAGCTTCTGCCTCTTCTTTACTAATCTTTTCTTCTTTTTTACCTAACATAGTATAAAATATTGAGGAGATGCTTAGTTTATTTAATTTTTCTACATCAAGATTTTCTTTTTCGAGGTCAGCTTTAAGTTGTGATAATTTTTTTTCTTCATTAGATAACTCACTTATAAGGTTTTCTAGTAAGGATTGAAGATGGTTTTTTCTATTTACTTGTACTTTAAGTTCATTCATTTTAATATTTAATTCACTAAACAAGGACTTTCACCTGCCTTATCTTATAAAGTTTTAATTGAGTAATTATTGCTTTGATGGAATAAAGTCTCATATCTTTATTTTACCATTGATTTTTATGTAACGCTACCTAACTGTCCAGAAATATAATAAGGTGATTAGATAGTTTGATAAAGAATATTAGAGCAATTTAAGGATATTGAAAATGTTGATTAATTACTGTTAATTTAAGAGGTATTCATAGATTTCTATAGATATTAAAAATCAAAAAATAATGATGTAAGGTATTGGAATATATGTTATAATATTAAATATTTATGTTCATTGATGAGAAAATTAAGCAATTTGATGAATATATTCATTGCATATTTTATATGAGCATTTATCTCTAAATTTTTAAATAATGAAGTATAACTGGAGGAGAATTAAGATGATAATTTATAGCAAATGTTCGGAAGTAAATGACAATTTAATTTATGAAGCTTTCAAGATAGGATTTTCGGATTATATAATTAAAATAGACATGACGAAAAAAAGTTTTTTTGAAAGATTTTTTGGACCAGAAGGAAATACACTAGAGAGCTCTTTTATAGCAATTGATGGAGAGAAGGCAGTAGGACTAATTTTAGGCGGAATTAAAAATTATGAGGGAGTTAAGACTATTAGATGTGGAACCCTAACAATTCATCCAGAGTATAGAGGCCTTGGAGTGAGTCAAAAATTATTTGAGTTACATAGAGAAGATGCTATAAAAAACAATTGTAAACAGATGTTTTTAGAAGTAATAGTTGGAAATGATAGAGCTATTTCTTTCTATAAAAAATTAGGATATGAAAAGATCTATGATTTATCATATTTTTCTTTAGATAATACTAGTGAACTAAAAGAAAGAAAAAATGAGGATATACAAATTAGAAATATAGATATGACACAGATTAGAGAGATAAGAGAATCTGTAAGGGACATTCATATAAACTGGCAAAATGACCTAGAGTATATAAGTGAGTTAGAAGGACAGGTACACCTTGGAGCCTATTATAATGATGAATTAATAGGATTGATTAGTGGAAGTAAAAGTGGAAAGTTTAATTTTATCTATGTAAAGCCTGATTTCAGAGGCAGAGGCTTTGGATGTAATTTGCTCAATGGCCTAGCAAAACATTTTGAAATTACAAGTTTAAATACATGTTTTGGAAATAATGCATCTTTAGAAGGATTTGTGAAAAAAGTAGGATTTACTAGAATGCAAATTTCACAATATGAGATGTATCGTACAAATATATAAGGGATCTAGTCAATATGTCTTTAATGAGGATTTTCATAAGACAATATATAGGTTGCAATTAAATCTAAGATTACTGCAAATGGTATTCGCAGTAATAATATGAAGCTCAATTTCAACAATTTATTAAACATACTTATAATATGAATTATCTTTATTACCACTTATATAATAAAAACTTAAATAAAAATGGAACTGTTATATGTGATAGTTCCATTTTTATTTAACTTTATTTTATTCTAAATGAAAATTTAACTTATATTAAATAAATTTATTTGGTTTGTATAAAAATATATTAAGTACCATTGTTATAAATATTTTATATGATATAATAATAATTATTAGATAATAATTATTTAAAATCGAAAGATTAATAAACAAATATATAGGTATTATGTATATAGGATTATAGATAAAAAATATTAAAAGAGAAAGAAGAGGATTAAAATGAATAAAATAGCTTTAACATATGAAAATGGTGAATTTAGTCTATGTATTAATGATAAAGTTGTGAATTTGGATAAAGATATGGATAACTCTATAGAAAAATTTAAGCAGACAGTAAAAAACAATTCAACACCTCAACTAAGATCTTGGGAGTTTATGGAGAGTAAATTGAAGGATTTAAAGGATGATAGACTTGAAATTAATAACCAATTTAGAACTTTAACTTTTGGAGTAATGAAGTACTTTCATAATATGGGAAGAGTATTCTATATGGAAGATGGAGATATGACTGCTTTAATTGGAGGTTATAATCTATTTTATTTTATTGTGACAAAAACTTTAGAGGGTGAGATTAGAGATTACAAAGAAGTATTAGCGCTTTGTAAAACTCTAGTTGATTCTAAAACTAACTATGGTATTACAGATGCAGGTATTTTGGTTACAAGTCCAGCCTTTAATTATGGGTCTGTAGAGTATAATTTTAGCAGGGGAAAGATTTATAAGGGCGCATCTATTGAAGAGGGTAGCTTTAAAGAATTTAAAGAATATGTATTAGGAATTATTAGAAAGTAATTTATAATAATTATCCATGTGAGATTTCCAAGAGGATATTCAATTAACAAGAAGTAGTATTATTACAACGTATATATAACAAAATCAAAAGCTTAAATACAACTTAGAATTTAGAGTTATATTTAAGCTTTTCTAGTTTTTTATTAGGATTATGCAGCTAATCCTAAATTCTTTATAGATTTAGAAAGTGGAATGTAAAGTACCATAGCCACAAATATAGAGAAGGAGCCGTTGATTAGAGTTGCAGGTAAACTTACCGCTGAACTTAGGATAGCAGGTGTAAATCCACTGCCAGCAAATAAAAGCGTTACTACTCCAAATAAGAATTCTCCTACCAAATTAAAGGCTATACCTGACACAGCACCTAAAACTGCATATTGAATTTTAATAGATAGTTTTTGGGCTGAAATACATATAATCGCTAATCCTATACCAAGGATAAGAGAAAAAATATATAAGACAGGATTTAATACTAATTTTTTCTCAATCCCAGCTATAGCAATTTCATTACCAAGAGTTACTGAAACAATAAAAAGTATAATACCTATACAAATAAGTATAACTGAGGCAATACCTATCCATTTTATAGGTGATTTCGCATCTTCTTTATGCCCTCTTGATGCCACTGTTCCGACAATTGCGCCTATGCCGAATTTTAATAAAAGAGTTTTCGGAACACTAGAAGCATAGCCATTCATTAGGTCAAATAAACCCATACCAATAGAGCCAGAAAGGCCGCCTATAGTACCTGAAAAAAGTAGTGCAGCTAAGATTACGAACATGTTTCCCATGTGTAAAAATGGCTTGCCCACAGGAGATGGAATTGGTATTTTAAAAAGTAATGCCACATAACAAAGGGCAGAAAAAAGTCCAATTAAAACCATAGTATGTGTAGAAAATTTATGCTGTTTTGTATCCAATGTATTTACCCCCAATCAATAATTTAAATATTAATATTAAATGTTACAATTTTTTTCAATTTCTTCAATGAATGAATGTAATACTCCCTCAAAATTAACTCCGTAATTAGATGGAGTTCCTTGTAAATATGTACGTTCAACTGAATTCTTAACTAAATTTACAGCAATTTTTATAGCGTTATGAAGACTAATGCCTCTTACAATTGCAGCTGAAAGAGCGCTAGTGAAAAGGTCACCAGTACCGTGATAATTGCTTGGTATCTTCTTGGTTAAGGAATAGTGAATTTCATCACTTTCTGTATCATAGCAGGCAGCACCCACCTCATCATCATTAAAAGATACTCCAGTAAGTACAATTTTTGATGGACCAAGAGTAGAAAGTTTATTTAATAAACGCTCCACATACTCATAGGTATATGGTGGTTCCACGTATTCTTCCCCTAGTAGCAACGCAGCTTCCGTAAAATTAGGTGTTATAACATCTGCAACTTTGCAAAGTCTTCTAAAACCTCTGCACATTTCATCATCTAATTTACTATAATATTTTCCGTTATCAGCCATTACAGGATCAATTATAACCGTAGTTTCTTCATTTTTAATTAAAGCTATGATATTTTCCAGTAGCTCTGCTTGACGAGGATTGCCTAAATAACCCGCATATATTGCATCGAACTTTAGATCTAGTGAATGCCAATGTTTCGCCATAGCATACATATCTGAGCTTAAATCATGAAAAGTATATCCTGTGAAGCCGCCTGTATGAGTTGACAGTACTGCTGTAGGCATACAGGTACATTCTATTCCAGCAACGGAAATTACAGGTAAGGCAATAGTTAATGAACACTTTCCAAAGCCTGATAAATCATGTATAGTAGCAATTCTCTTTAATTTTTCCAATTTTCATTTCACCTCCCACTTGAATAATTTACATCCCTTGGATATACTATACATAATATTTGTCGTTAGTAAAATGGACAAATATTAGAATTTTAATAAGGACAGTTTCTGTGAAGGAGTTTTTTATATGAGCAAGGTGAGTAAAACTATTATTAATCCTGAGGATTCTTTGGGAGTCCCACTGTATATTCAACTTTATAATCACTATAAATCACTTATTTCCTCAGGAAGTCTTAAGCCAGGAAGTAAGCTTCCCTCTATAAGACGATGTGCTTCAGAGCGAATGATAAGTCGCACAACAGTTGAGGGAGCATACTTACAGCTTGGAGCAGAAGGATATATTACATCTAGAGCAGGTAGTGGATTCTATGTAAGTGATTTAAATTATACTGATATTAAGGAACCATTACCTTCAAACTATAAAAAGTCAATAGTAAAAGAGAAACCACTATATGATTTTGTAAGCTCTACTGTTGATCATAAAAGTTTTAACTTTGATTTATGGAGCCGATATATTAAGAGTGCACTTCGAAATGGGGATAGACTCTTATCTTATGGTGATGCTCAAGGAGAATATGACCTTAGAGTGGCTATAACACGTTATGTGGCTGAACGTAGAGGTGTTATATGTACTCCAGAGCAAATTGTTGTTGGTGCAGGAGTACAAAGCTTGCTATATATTTTATGCTCTTTAACGGGGGTACGGTCACCGGTTTTTTTTACAGGAGGAGGATTTGCACAAGGGAGAGCAATTTTTCAAGATAGAGGTTTTGAGACCTTTATATATGGTCCACTAACTAATGATTTATCTGAATTTGAGAAAGCAAAGGTAAAAATAATATATACCTCTCCATCCCATAGCACACCATGGGGAGATGTTATGCCTATGCAGACTAGACTTTCGCTGTTATCCTTTGCTCAAGCTCAAGATTGTTTGATTATAGAGGATGATTACGATAGTGAATTTAGATATTATGGTCGTCCTGTTCCATCCTTACAAGGACTAGATGGAGGACATAAGGTGGTGTATATGGGGACTTTTTCAAGACTCCTACTACCATCTTTAAGGATTAGTTTCATGGTATTACCTATAGAGTTAATGAATGCTTATACTAAACGTGGACAGGATTATAATCAGACAGCTTCAAAAACTGAACAGATCGCCCTATGTCAATTTATACGAGATGGTCACTTAGAGAAACAGATAAAAAAGGCAAGAAAGCTCTATATGGCTAAAAGCAATCAGCTCTGTCTTGCTGTAAATCAGATTTTTAAAGACAAGGCAAAATCAATACCCGGTTCTGGAGGATTTTTAATTCAAGTTGAGGTAAAAAGTAATCTCTCATCTAAAGAGCTTGCAAGGCGTGCTGAGGAGGTTGGGGTTTTAGTAAAAGCCTTTGATTCTGTAGAGAAGAGTAAATATCCAAGATTGTTATTATCTTGTTCAGGAGTTTCTGAGGAAGATTTTGAAAAAGCGCTGAAATTGCTTAAAGATGCGCTTTTTAAGGAGTAACATTGGAGTGTTAGTAGAGGAAAAAAGTAGTAACATAGGATATGTAGCGAGGCTTAGGGTTGTTACTAGTGATTCTGTAATAATTGATAATTGTATTAGTTGGTTCAATTTATCAAAAGCACTTATTAATGTTGGATTGAGAATGCAAAAGTAATAGATTTTAGTGAATGTCATATGTATTCAAGAAATCTTAGATAAATAGCGTAAAAGATAGAAAGCTTAAATACTTCATCTATAAATGAGGTATTTAAGCTTTTTAATTACATATTTAAAATTAAGGACTATGAAATAAAAACTAATTTGTACTATATATGTTATATGAAACTAATAACTAAGAGAAATTGAGCTGCTAGATAAGTAGACATAATATAAAATTTGTGTAGTTTAAACCTTTTAATGAAAGATGTCCTAGCTAGAATATAATCAGATATTATAAAGAATATTGAACCTGTTAATGCGAAAATAGATGAGATATTGTTTTTAGTAACAAAAAATAGAGCTGCGTAAAATACCATGGTAGATATTATTACTAAATATGCTAATACAGGGAACTTCATGTTATTTAAATACTTAAATAAAGAACTATAGGCTAGTACACCAAGAATCCCTAAAATCAGAATTATAGGAAAAATAATCACAATTGATGGCTTAATAGAAATTTTTTTAGCTAAAGCTATAATATAACAAACATGACCAACTAAAAAAGCTAGTAATCCTCCTATAAAAAGTGGTTGGCTATTATCTGATAATAGAAAAGTATCACCTATGAAACCAAATAGCATTGCTGATATTATCAAAATAGATGGTGAGGAAGAAGTAACTAGAAAGTAAAGAAGTAAAGTTGGCATTAGAAAAGGTTTTGTTAAAATCCTCTCAGTATTACGGTCTGTATAACAAAACCATAGATGAGAAGCTGAGACTAATAAATATAAAAATAATAATAAATTACTCATATAGTCCTCCTATAACTTACTTTTAATTATATTATGCAAAATGAAATATTTGGATAGTGTATATCAAGTATAACATACCGCTCTGAAAATGTAGAACATATAGGTGAAATTCAGATGAGTTAAGTAATTTATATTAAGGAATAGATCACCATCTTGTGATATTGAGGAGATAAAATATATAGTGCTAAAATCAACAACCATTCAAAACAGAGTCTTAAATTAAAATTTTATATAGTAACTATTAATTATTGATGTTATAATCCAAATATCTAAATTATAAGATAGCTAGAAGATTATAATAAGATAATAGTTATTATTAAGATAGGAGAATACAATGAATGGAAATAGTCGAGGAAATATAAAGCCAGGTATGAAGGTTAAAGTTGTACAAAAACAGGATCAAAGAACAGGTAAATTAACTGAGGGAATTGTAGAAAGCATTCTTACAAAATCAGCTAATCATCCTCATGGAATCAAGGTAAGACTTGTAGGAGGAATTGTAGGAAGAGTTCAAGAAATACAATAAGGAGTTTTATTATGAGTAAAAATTTAGAGATGATGAAAAAATTAATTGAAGAAAAAAAACAAAAAGGAAATAGTTTAAGTAATAATAGAAGAGCAGAAAAAAGCATTGGAAAGTCTTCAAAGGGTGTTAGAATAGGTAATGGTGGAGGCGTCTTTGATAAATAATAAAATACGCTAACTAAAATTAGCGTATTTTATTATTTATACTAAGTAAAAATTTTACTTAATAATTATGCATTTGTTGGAGATGGGGGTACAAAAGTTCTTGTTGCAAGCTCTGCATCTAATGTATAGAGTGCATGAGGATCATTTGAAATTCGTTGTAATTTTTTTATTATGTTTGAAACTGTGGACATCTCTTCTACTTGTTCGTCTATAAACCATTTTAAGAAACTGATAGTTGCATGCTCCTTTTCCTCAATAGCGATATCCATTAAGTTATAAATTCTATCTGTAACTGATTTTTCATGTTCAAGAGTAAGATAAAATGCATCAAGAATTGAAGGGCTCTCATTTACTGGCTCGTTAATTCCAATAAAATTTATCCTACCTTCCATTTCACTGATGAAATCGAAAAACTTCATTGCATGAAATTTTTCTTCCTCTGCTTGAACCTTAAAGAAATTAGTAAATCCATCTAAATCTTGTGAAGCACAGTAACCAGCTAGTGCTAAATAGATATGAGATGAATAAAATTCGTAATTCATCTGTTTATTTAATTCTTCAAAAAGTCTTTTGCTTATCATTTTTTATCCTCCTTAATTTGTCTGTATCAAATTATGTACTTTAGTATATTATACCATAAAAATAACAATTTGTAATTAATAATAATTATTCTTTACAAATATTTAACTTATAGAAATGAGAATATTTATAGGAGTGATTTAAGGACTTCGCTATAAATATTTAATTAACTATTTACTAAAGTATAGTAGTTAAAATTACATTAACATTATTCCCAAAATACAGAATTTAAATTGCTATTATAAAAAAATATAAAATTTAAAGCTTAAATATACGAGATCTCAAGGTATATTTAAGCTTTAATATTAACTAATATTTGAATCTTGATTTTTATTTGACAAGAGTACCCTTAAAAACTTTATATAATCATCAATAAATTTATGTTGAATCTTACTTACATCAAATTTAAAAAGTTTGAAGGCAAATTGAACAAAATATCCGCCTCCAATTACCATAATTAAAGTGCCAACACCAACAGTTCCGCCTAAAATATAACCTATAATTAATACTGTTAATTCAATAGAATTTCTTATGAAGCGAACAGATTTTTTAGTTTTTTTAGTTAATGCAATCATTAGACCATCCCTTGGACCAGAACCTAATCCTGCACTAATATAAAAATAACTAGCTATTCCTATAACAAACATTCCAAGAAGCATCATAACTACTTTTCCTATTAAATTACGAAATACTGGAATTAAATTATTAAGCATTAATAAATCCATGAACATACCTATAAATAACATGTTGCATATAGTTCCTATGCCAACTTTTTCGCCTAGAATCCAATCGAGTATTACAAATAAAAGTCCAACTATAATACTTGCTTGACCCATGGTAATTCCAATTTGGTTGGAGAAACCACGATGAAAAACATCCCAAGGAGATAATCCTAGATTTGCATTAATAGTTAAAACTATGCCAACAGCATAAAGAAAAAGACCTATAAATAATCTACTTAAGGTTAATAATGATTTTTTCATATAATACCCTCCAATATGGTATTCATTATCTTTATTAGGTATAGGGTTTTTATACTATTATAAAATACTATTAATATAATTAGTTTATCATAAAAGTAGAATCATGTGAGTCGATTTATTTAATGGAGAACTGAAGGCTTAAATTGGTTATAAATTTATATACCATACCATATATATTAGTACCTTATAGTGCTATTAAATGAAGGCATTAAAAGGTTAATGAAGTTTGGATATATTCATCCTTGTTCAACCTATCCAATGTCAGACCTAATTATTGAAATACCTATTATAGAACAATAAGAGTTAAAAACTAAGGGGACTACCTTCGTCAATGTTTTTTTAATCATTGACAAAGGTAGTCTCTTTTTTATAAATGAATAAATATATCAAGACAGAAATTAATTTCTATCTTAATATATTTATCTTTAAATTTATTCATAATATAAAAAATATGCTAAAATAAAATAAGTATTTCATGGAGGTGAAAGAAATGTGGAAAGAATTCAAAAAATTTGCATTTAAAGGTAATGTATTAGATATGGCTGTAGGTGTTATAATTGGAGGCGCTTTTGGAAAAATTGTAACTTCCTTAGTAAATGATATTATAATGCCTATATTTGGATATTTAACTTCGGGAATGGATTTTAAATCTATGAAAAAGGTGCTAGAGCCAGCAGTTATAGAAGGTGGAAAGATTATTAAGCCAGAAGCAGCATTGCTATATGGAAGTTTTATACAAAATGTAGTTGATTTCTTAATAATATCTTTTTCAATATACATATTTATAAGAATTATAAATATTACTAGAAAGAAACAAAATGATAAGGAAGCTGAGAATGCTGAAGCTCCAAAGGGGCCAACTCAAGAAGAGTTATTAGTGGAAATTAGAGATTTGTTAAAAAGTCAAAAACAAGATATATAGGTTGTAATTAAGTTTCTACATTATAAATTAATTGATATGAGCTTCATATTATCTCTGCAAATGGTATTCGTAGAGATAATATGAAGCTCAACTTCAACAATTTATTAAACATACTTATAATATGAATTATCTTGATTACAGCTTATATATAATTACTTAATAAAGTTAAATAGCTGTAAATAATAATAAGATAAATCTGATAAGAAAAAGTGAAATTATCTTATACAAATTTATAAGATGAAAGTTTACCATTTCCCAGAAGAACCACCACCCCCAGAGGAACCACCACCAAAGCCACCAAAACCGCCGCCAGATCCGGAACCACCACCTCGACCACCTCTTCTACCAGTAATGCTACTCCAAAATAGGATTTTCAATATAGTAGAAAAGAATCTTCCTCTATTAAAGAATAGATCTATTAAGAATAATATTCCGAAGATTATAGCAAAGGTACTACTAGTTCTGCCCATATTCACCTTAGAATAATTATCTGCAGGAAGTGGTATGTTTAAAGATTTACTCAAGGTAACTCCGTATTCTTCAGCTATAAAATCACAAATGGTACTATAGCTCTGTAAAAGTCCATTTCCATAGTTACCTTCTTTAAAGTTAGGTTTTGCAATGGTATCCATAATTCTACTGGTGAGTACATCGGGGACAGCGCCTTCAAGGCCTCTGCCTACTTCAACTCTCCATTCTCTATCATTTATTGCTAAAAGAATCAAGAGCCCATTATCTTTATCCTTTTGACCAATGCCCCAGGTTCTAAAGAGATTTAAAGCATATTCTTCAATAGGTACACCTTCAGTAGAGTTAATTATAACGGTTACGGCTTGTGCACCAGTTTTATCTTCAAGCTCTTTTCCTATGGAAACAATTCCTTTAATTTCTGTTTCATTTACAATTCCAACATAATCATTTATGTATTTATAGTCAGTTGGAGATGGATATTTATTAGCACCGTTAACAGTAAAAGAAAAAAAACATAATAACAATATAAGAGAAGAGATAAATATCCTTAGATATCTATTTTTAATATTCATTCTTATTTAGAAAAATCTACTTTTGGTACTTCTTGGGCACCTTCACTTGCTTTGTAAAGTGCTTTTTCTTCAAAGGCAAACAAGGAAGATACTATATTATTAGGAAATTTTCTTCTCTTTGTATTATATTGTGTAACTGCTTTATTATAATCTTGCCTTGCTACTGCAATTCGATTTTCGGTACCTTCTAATTCTACTGTTAGATCTCTAAAGTTTTGGTTTGACTTTAAATCAGGATAATTTTCAACAACTACTAGTAACCTTGAAAGTGCGCTTGAAAGTTGGGCATCGGCATTAGCACGGTCAGTAACATTTTGAGCACCAGCAAGTTTTGATCTTGCATCTGCTATTTGCGTAAAGATATCCTTTTCTTGAGTAGCATATCCTTTAACGGTATTAACCAGATTAGGAATTAAATCAGATCTTCTTTGAAGTTGAGTTTCAATATTTGATTCTGAATTATTTACATTTTGCTCTAGGGAAACTAAACTATTGTAGGTTCCGATTAAAGGCATAGCTAGAAGTATAAGAATAACAATTACGACTATTAGAGGTGTAAATTTATTTTTCATATTTTAATATCCCCTTTCAGATAATTAAATCACTTATTTAAATTTTTACTCTTAAAGTAATATATAGTTCTAGTATATAAATGTATTGGATATTTTATACATTGATATAGCAGCATTTATAAATTTAATTATCTAATAAATTAAAGTAGTATATAAGTTGTAATAGAGTTTCTACATTATAAATTAATTAACATGAGCTTCATATTATCCCTACTCAACCGTTTCGAAACCTTGATTTACTAAAGCTCTATTCAGTAAAAAATCTAAAATACAACAANNGTAATAATATGAAGCTCAATTTGAAGAATTTATTAAACATAATTATAATATGAATTATCTTTATTACAACTTATATATAAGGAGTATGTGGTTATTTATAATTTATTAATGTTTCTCAAGAGATAGAATTTTAGTGTTTTATAAATTTAAAGCAAACTATTATAAAATTAGAGTATAATTTTAGTAAATATGATAAAATTAGATATAAATAAAAGATCTGGCAAATGGTTAAAAAATCCAGGATAAAATTTATAATTAGCTTCTTAGAACATATTTTAAAGGTTAAAGAAAGGTAGGTAGGTTAGAGTGACAAGAGTGGCTTTTAGCTCCGAAGGGGCAGTGTCAGTAGGTCCTTATTCTCATGCAATAGAATCAGGAGAATTAATTTATTTTTCAGGACAAACTCCTATAAACTCAAATACAGGAAAACTTGTAGAGGGAGATATTATAGCACAAACAGAACAATGTTTTAAAAATTTATTTAATGTGCTAGGGGCTTCAGGATTAACAGAAGTTAATGTTGAGAAGGTTAATGTTTTTTTGACTGATATGAATGATTTTGCCAATATGAATTCAGTGTATTCAAAACAATTTACTACACCATATCCTGCTAGAACAACTATAGGCGTCGCATCCTTACCTCTTGGTGCAAGGATTGAAATTGAGATGATAGCAAGACGTAGAACTTAGTTAAGTGCATAATAGTCCAGAATAGAAAGCTTAACATATCAATAATGTAGATAAGTAGCAATGAATAAAGCTTAAATACTACTTTTTATTTAGAGTATTTAAGCTTTTAACTTTAAATTATGTAAATAAAATAAATATTGATGTATAATAGATTATTATAAAATAGATGACAGTTAGGATGTGGCAAAATGAAAAACGTTTATCTGATAAGGCATTGTAAAGCTTATGGGCAACCTGCAGAAGCAGAACTTACTGAAGTTGGACTAAAACAAGCAATAGAACTTAGAGATTTTTTATTAAACTATAATATTGAGTACATATTATCTAGTCCTTATGTGAGAGCAGTAAAAACTATAACACCTTTAAGTGAGCACCTAAATATAAGGATAAATACTGATGATAGGGTGAGAGAAAAGCTATTAATTCCCCATGTGGTTGAGGACTATACACCATATTTATTAGCTGCTTATGAGGATATGGATATAGCTTTTCATGGAGGAGAATCTTCAAATCAAGCTACAGAAAGAGCTATAGGAGCTTTAAGTGAACTTTTACAAAGAGAAGAAGAGAATATAGCAGTAGTTACTCATGGTGAACTTTTCTCATTAATTATGAGGTATTTTGATAAAGTTTCAGGTTTCAAATTTTGGAAAAATTTAAGTAACCCTGATGTGTATTTATTAAGGTTTGAAAATACCAGTATAAATAGCCTTATGGATATAAAAAGGATATGGGAATAATCAAAAACTATAAACAGCTTCCTCTAGTTAATAAATATAAAACTTAATATTAGGATATGTTTCAATATAATTTGGATATAAACTATATATTATTACGAAGTAAGTTATCTCCAGGAAGATTATATTGAAACATATTCAATTTTTAATCTAATTTTATATGACAATAGCCATTGGGGTTTTTCTTAAGATATTTTTGATGATATTCTTCAGCTTTATAGTAGTTTTCAAGAGGAATAACTTCTGTAACTACTTTTTTACTATATTGATTTTGCACAGACTCTTTACTTTCTAGAATCGTATCCTTATCTTCTTCATTAATATAGTAAATTCCTGTCCTATACTGGCTACCAACATCAGGACCTTGTCTATTTAAAGCTGTGGGATCTATAATTGACCAGTATTTATCTAAAAGTTTATTTAAGGAAATCATTTTTTCATCATAGGTTATATAGCAAACCTCTGCAAAGTATGTGTTTTTATAACAAACATCTTCATAAGTAGGGTTTCCAGTTCTTCCATTGGCATAACCAACTTCTGTTTCTATAACTCCGGGAATCCTGGAAAGGAATTCTTCAACGCCCCAAAAACATCCACCAGCCAAAACAATCTTTTTCAATAATATCCACTCCTTTATTTAAAGTCTTTATTACAAAACTAATCAAGCAAAAAGAATTCGTCCGCAATTTTATTATTTAGAGTAGGAGACAGTTCATTTAAAGTTTTTAGTAAATTATTTTTATCATCTCCATTCATAGGCGTTGGTCTATAGTCATTTTTATAATCCACAGAGGATATATAAGTTGGAATTATCTTGACTTCATAATTTTCAAATATATCATCTGCAAAATTAAATTTTGCTTGAAGTATAAAGGTCCTCTTATCCTTAGGGTTAGAATTTCCACCAAAGCTAAAGTTACCAAAGGAATATGCTATGAGTTTTCCTTTGTAAGTTTCTAAGCTTTGAATTACATGAGGATGAGACCCGAGAACTAAGTCAGCTCCGTTATCTATAGCAAAGTGAGCTAAATCTATTTGTACATCGTAAGGGTTATATTGACGTTCTATTCCCCAATGAAAATATGGAATTATAATCTTAGCTCCCTGTGACCTTAAATCTTCAATATCAGTTCTAATTTTATCTTTAAGCTCTTGACTATTAGTCCAACCTGTATATCCTAAAAATCCAATTTTTATTCCTTTGATATCCTTTAGTATAGTATAACCATTACCACAAAAATCTACATTAGCATTTTTTAGAGTTTCAATAGTATCATTAAACCCTTCTTCACCATAATCATAGGTATGATTATTAGCAGTAGTCACTCCTTCTACACTAGAGGAGGTAAGAATATTAACAAAATCTTTAGATCCTTTAAAATGAAATACTAAGCCTTCCCCCTTATCAGCTTTTACTTCGGCATCTGTCAGTGGATTTTCAAGATTCACAATGGAATAATCATCTCCAGCAAAGATATCTTTCACATTGTTAAAAAAATAAGAATAATCTTTTTCTTGGTTAATCCACATAGCAGGAAGACTGCTATCATAATCTAGTTTAGAGTCTCTGCCTAGAATACAATCTCCAGCAGCACTGATTAAAATTTCTTTTTTTACTTTAATTGGCTCCACAGGCGGAGTAGGCTCAATAGGAGGAGTTGAATCAGGAGAAGAGACAGAGTTGTCAGCAATAGATAAAGCCTCACTTTGAGATTTATTATTTATTAAATAGAAAGAAGTTATCCCAAGTCCTATTAAAATTAGGGTACAAATAAAAAATTCTACTATAACTATGTATTTTTTATTTCGAGAAATCTTCCTTCGATTTTTTCTTCTATTATGGTTATCCAATGAAAAACCCCCTTTATTTGATAAATATTTAAGTTATAAATTCAATATAAAGGAAAAATAATAGTATTACAATAGAAATTGTAAATGGGGAGGGAGATTCTATTATAGTTATTTCCTTTTTATAATATAATTATATAAAACTTTTCGTAAAATGCAGTAAATCAATGATATGGATCAGATTAAGACAATAGTACTAAGAAAATTTTCATATATAACTAGATGTAATCTATAACTTTTAGCTAACTTAATATTAAGAAGTTCATATGTATTAATTAGATTTTTATGCAAATAATAATAAACAAATATGATATATAAAGGAGCTATTAACTATGAAAAAAGCAAATAAAGTTGTCAAAGAAAACAAAAATCATGTACATACTTCAAGTAATCCCAAAACAGGGAATACTAAGGGACATATATCTTCCAAGGCTGGAGTAAAATCTCCAAGTGAGAGCTAAAGCACCTAGATTTTAAACTAGAATTATATGTATCTAAATTTATAAGAGCTATTTTAAAAGGCGTATTTTAAGTTTACAGATTAATATTGAACTAGGATATCTATACAAGATAAAAATTTTAAAATATATAATTTAATATATTATATTTAGATTAAATTTACATTGAATAAAAATAATAAATTGTGTATATTTTTTACAACAATCAATATAAAGTGCCTTATTTATATAATATATTACAATAACACATAAAAATGTATAGATATCCTGTGATATTTTAATTGTTATAGTCGTCACATTATGATATATTTATATAACTATATAAGATGTATAAAAAATAATTCATTGATAGATTTAATAAATATATCGAGGAGGAATTGCTTTTGCAAAAGATAGCATTAATAGCTGACAGTAGTTGTGACTTAGATAAGAAAACCATAGAAAAACATGGAATAAGGTTATTGCCAATAAGACTAATTTATAAGGATAAAGAGTATTTGGACAAGATTAACATAACTTCTGAGGAGATGTATGCATCTATTTCAAGAGAGATTCCAACCACATCCTTGCCTGATGTAGAATATACAGACAAGGTAATAAATAAGATTAAAGAGGATGGATATACTCATGTTATTGTAATTACTGTGTCTAAGGAATTATCAGGAACTTTTAACAGTGTTAGAGTAATTTCGGAGCACCATCCTGAGTTGAAATTTCACTTATTTGATACTAAGACTTTAGGTTATCCGCAAGGAGCAATTGTGTTAGAAGCAGTGAAAATGTTGGACAAGGGTATGAACTGTGAAGAAATATTAGAAAAACTACAAGAAGTCAGAAAAAGAGTTCATGGATATGTTACTGTTAGTAGCTTAGAGTATATGATAAAAGGTGGAAGAATAGGAAGGGTAGCAGGAACAATCGGTGAGATTCTGCATTTAAAGCCTATAATTTCCTCTAATGAACATGGATTATTATATGCATATGCAAAGGCAAGAGGAAGAAAGCAGGCAATTTCAAAGCTTAAAGATACTTTAATGAAATATCTTGATAATTCAAAGTGTAGAATTTGGGTGTTAAGTGGAGATGCTTTAGAGGAAGCACAGGATTTTTATAATAAGATTAAGAATCATCCTAATGTAACAGAAATATCTTTAGAAACTATAGGACCAGCTATGGGAGTGCATACAGGGCCAGGGTCATTAGGATTGTGTATTTTAGAAGAAGAGTAGAAAAGGATAGTGCTTATACTATTCATTGTAATATAGTTATTTTATAAAAATGAATTAAATTAATTATTGAGCAAGGGTTTAACCTTGCTCAATTTTTTTATGTAATTTATTAAACTTGAATCTATAATAGCCGATAAATCTATTATAGATATGAGATCGTATAATTTGTACATGAAAATTCATAAAAGGAGGAACAGAGAATGAAAATAGGAGGGGTAATTAATCAAGCAATATTCTCAACCCAACAGCCCAATAGTTTTGGCAGCGAAAATATGCAAAGCAACAAGGTTATATTGGATAATCTATCTGCGTTAGGAAATGTAAGAAATTCTAGTCAACTTCAAAAAATGATGCTTCAGCTACAGGAGCAGATAAAAAAAATAGAGGAAAGCCATGCTTCTGCTGATGTTAAATCGGAGCAAATTAAAGCGCTACAAGAACAAATCCAAAAGCTACACGAGCAATTTTCTAAGGAACAAATGGATAAAACCATGGAAAAGCAAAAAGAGGAAAAGGATGAGAAAGAGGAGGTTCAAGTTGAACAGCTTCGAAAAGAAGGATTTAGCATAATCAATTCAGATTTTATACGTGGAATCGCTTCATCATCAAGTAGTATGAAGCTAGCGTCTGTGGCACGATATCAATATGTGGTAGCCAAGGGCAGAGGGAATGATGATGCTATAGCTAGGTCTTTAAATTATCAAGTTTCTTATAGCATAAAGTCAAAAGAGGCAATGAAAAATATTGAAATTTCTAAGCCAGCTGAGAATAACACACCTATTAATAAAGAAGAAATGAATGATGTTAAAAATTCTGAAGACATTCAACAGGGTGAAGAACAGAGCGTATCTGTTGATGATAAAAATATCAAAAATGTGAAACATAAATCTACGGAGAAACAAAATGATAAAGCTTTAGATGAAGAAGTTACAATTTCACAGACATCTAATAATCAAACTACTACAAACTTGGTTTCTACAAAGAACACTGATGATATGAGTAAAGGTGAAGTCAGACATATTGATGTACGTGTATAAATTTATATTAAATTGAAGTAGGGAGATTTTTATATCCGTTAACTGTGCTTTATGATATGAATTATTAAAAGATTATATTTATAAATCTATGTAAGTTAGAGCTGGAAAAATATAATAAATATGAATTTAAAAGCATTTGATTTTATTATCAGATGCTTTTAATTTGCTGAAAATTTAAAATTTTACATCAGATAGTAAAATATGAAATGATGTAAATTATTTTGAGAGCATAACTATTTTGCCAAGGGGAAAATGGCAATAACAATACTTATAAATAAATTTATCTGTAATAATATCACAGAAGTAGAAAATTACTTATAATATAATAAAAGCAATTTAGAAGTTGTAATAATTTATATGAGATGGAATAATTGATTGAAATGAAGTTATTAAAGAGATGGGTATGAATTCATATGACAATACTTAAGATTGATTTTATTTAACCTTATTGATATTATTTACATATAATCAATTATAAGTAAAAAAAATCTAAATTCCATAGTCTTATTAGTTTTTTAGAAAGGAGATTAATAAATATAGTGAACAAGTTTAAGAAAATCGTATTATTAATGATTATTACCATTATAATACTCTCAGGATGTGGGAAAGAAAAAAATAAGGTTATTGAGAATGGTGATACACAAGATTTAACGGAAACTGAAGCTACTGAAATGTTCAAAGAAATGTATGGAATGGATAATTTAGAGAGCCAGAAAGTTTACTTTTTAGAGGATACACTCTATATAGATTTTTATTTCACGAAAGAGGCTACAAATTCAGAGACCGATTCGGCTCGTAGTTATGCCTTAAACACCTTTGTTCTTGAAAAAAGTTCTCCCTATGGAGAGATAGCCTATATGTCATTAGTGGACCCTAGACATAAGGACCTAGAATGGAACAACACTGTGTGTAATGTATATAAAAATAATAAACAAATTTGGGAAGAGAAATATAAGGGTATGAAACTAGAAAACTATAAAAAGTTCTGAGATTAATTTATTGAAGAAGCTTAAATAGATTTATGTAAAGCAAAATCAAAAATATATTATGGATGGATATAAAAAGCATTTGAATTTCTTATCAAATGCTTTTTTTATGAAAAGTTGATTTTATCTAAATGTAATTTTTATAAATTAGTTGTTTAAATAGTGAAATATTCAATAAATATACAAGAAAACATTGACAATTAAAGAAAACAAATGTAATCTATAAATAAAGAGTACATTTGTAATCTGTCGAGGAGGTGGGTATATGAGTTATAGCTCTAAAATTTCAGATTCAGAGTGGGAAATAATGAAAGTAATTTGGGAAAATCCATATTGTACAGCCAGCTATGTGATTAATTGTTTAGAAGCTAGTAAGGATTGGAAACCAAAAACAATAAAAACATTGATTAGAAGACTTTTAGAAAAAAATATAATAAGTTTTGAGCCATATGGAAGGGAATATAAGTACTATGCTTTGATTAGTGAAGGTGAGTGTGTAAAAATTGAGAGTAAATCATTTTTACATAGGGTATATAGAGGTTCATTAAAGAATATGATTGTAAGTTTTATAGAAGAGGAAGAATTGACAACAGAAGATCTTGAAGAGTTAAGACGAATGCTCAAAGAGAGGAAGTAGGACAATGGATAGTATATTAATAGTTATTAATAATATATTTTCATATGTACTTCGATTGTCTTGTATGGGAAGTGTTGTAGTAATATTTATCTTAGCAGTTAGACTAATTTTCAGAAAAAACATGAGTTCAAAATTGAAGTATATATTGTGGTTCATATTAATTTTTAGATTGGCACTTCCAGTAACTCCTGATAGCAATATGAGTATCTTTAATTATATGCCGACAAAAGATAGTTATATATCAACAATTGATACAAGTCATATTGAGAAAGAAAATTTTATTAATTCTAATAGAGAAAATTTTTTAAAAGATAGTTTTACTAATACAAACATTAATCCAGATAATAGTTATACTAACATGATTAATAATACTAAAGAAATTAAAGGGTATTCATTGAAAGACGTATTCATAACAATATGGATTAGTGGAATGATCATAGGTGTTTTAACCATTTTTATGTGCTATATAAATTTCCTTAGAAGCACTAAAAAATGTTCAAGAGTTTCAGAAGTAGAGGTATTACAGCTTTTTAGAGAGTGTAAAATTTTAATGAATGTTCATAAGAACATTATATTGATAGAAAGTAATAATTTTAAAAGCCCTTGTATAATGGGAGTTTTTAAACCAAAGATATTAATACCTCACAATCTAATAAATAGTTCAAAGTTAAAAGAACTTCGATTTGCATTGATACATGAATTAGCTCATGTAAAGCGTAAGGATATTTTAGTTAATTATATTATAGCGATTCTTTGTATTATATATTGGTTTAATCCATTAGTATGGTATGGATTTTATAAAATGAGAGAGGATAGGGAGGTTTGTTGTGATTCCTTAGCGCTTTCTAATATAAATGATGAAGAAGTTTATGAATATGGATTAGCTGTAATAAGCTTTGCAGCTACATCATCAAAATTAACCATGGTACCAGCGACGGCTGGTTTTGCAAGTAATAAATCAAAATTAAAAAGGAGGATTAACATGATAAGAAAATTTAAAAAAGGCTCATATCAACTATCATTTATAGCCATTGTATTACTTATAGCTGCAAGTTTTATATTACTTACAGATGCAAAAGTAAATGCACAATCCCCTGATGAGACAGTGGGAGAACCAAAGAAAGTTCAAGAAAAAGTTTTATCTACTGAAAATAGAATAGTAGATAAAATAGACTATCCTTTTATAAATGATGAAGATTTTATAGGTAAATGGGAAGTTGTAGATTTTGTTGGAAATATTGAGAATTTTACTCCAGGTATTAAAAGTTGGAGAGGTGGAGATTACCTAAAAAGTATAACAGTTTTACCTGATGGAAAGATGAAACATCCAATTGCTACTGAGGTAGGCGAGTCGGACATACCAGAAGGTCCAGTAGCTTGGCTAACTTGGACTAAAGGATATATTATTCATCATGGAAATACTACAGCATCTGCCTATACCATAAAAGCGATTGACGGAGAAACTTATATGTTTCAAGAATGGAAGAGTGGAGATTATACAATTAGAGGACAAAAACCTCTATATTATGTATATAAAAAAGCTAATTAATCTGTGATTAACTATAAATAAGCAAAAGGCTTAAATACAGCTCTTTATTTAGAGAGGTATTTAAGCTTTTTTTCTTAAGGTATTATAATAATTATTTATTCAAATAAAGACATAAAATTCAACAGACATTTGGGGAGCATAATAAATAAATTTATCTGTGATAATATCACAGAAGGAGAGAGTTACTTATAATATAATAAAAGCAATTTAGAAGTTGTAATAATTTATATGAGATAGAATAATTAATTGAAGCTATGAAGTGAAAAAACAATTTTAATTACATACATATATAAATAATAATAGGACTAATATAATGAAATAATAAGTAGGAATAGAGAGAATACATCACAGAATAAATTATTAATGGGAGGTACAATTATGTTTTCATTTTTAAGTAAAAACAATGTTAATTCAGTAAAGGTCAATGATTTAGAAGGCTTGTCGGGAAAGATAAATCTAATTGATGTAAGAGAGACTTATGAATATAATAATGGTCATTTACCAAATGCAAAAAATATTCCAATGAATGATATTCTAAGTAATCCTCAAAAATATTTAACAAAAGATAAAGAGTATTATATAATTTGTCAGTCAGGATCAAGAAGTAGCAAAACTTGTAAGAAATTAAGTTCTGAAGGTTTTCATGTGATAAATGTATCAGGTGGAACCTATAAATATAATGGACAATTAAAGAGCTAACAGTTCTAATATACTTAACATTTCTTGTGTAAATAAAGAAAGCTTAAATATTTTTCTATTTAAGAATATATTTAAGCTTTTTATTTGAATAGAAAGATTTCGAAATGGTTAGGAAGTAATGATATGCAGTGCTAGAATCAACACTAGTTTAAATTTAAGCCCTAGATATTCTTTTTAAGTCTTTAAGATATATAGCTATGAAATTTACTAAAGGTAGAAGCATTAGATAAAAGGCAAATAAAATAGCTTTAGAACTTACTTCAAGATTAGTAAGGGGTACAAGTACAGCAACGTTCCAAGGAATTAATGGAGAAATTACAATGGCTGTATTTTCTAGGTGAGTTGCAAGAGTACTTTTGTCATAACCAAGTCTTTCATAGGTCTTCTCCATGGTCATGTTGGTTAGCATAACTGCAAGTACTTGAGTACAGCCTACCATAGCACTAATAATACTAGTAGTTATAGTTGAGAAAAATAGCATATGGGGAGTTTTTATTTTACTGAAAGGTTTCTCAATGAAATCTAACATATTTGCGCCTTCAAAAATTCCTGTAAGAGCTGAGGACATAAATACGATAAGAGAAAGTTTTATCATGGATATGATTCCGCCACCTTTAATAATAGAGAATAGGGGGTTATCTGGTGGAAGCTTAAATCCCCAAAAAGCAGTTTTAAATATTTCCATTACAGCCTGTCCTTGAAAAATAAAGGCAATAGTTGCCGCCACGGCCATACTTATAAACATAGAAATTTTAACTTCAACTTTAAATAGTGATAATACGACAATAATAAATGCAGGGAGCAATATAATGATATTAATATTAAAGTATATAGTTAACTCTCCTATAATATTTGAATTAGTATAATTTACTGGATTAATAAGAGATAAACTGGTGTAAATTATACAGGTTAATATTATAGGAATTATTGAAGTTTTAGTCATATTTTTTATGTTTTCATAGAGTTTAGTATCTGTAATAGATGCCACTAGATTTGCACTGGAGGACATAGGTGAAGACCTATCCCCGAAATAAACTCCAGATAAAATTGCCCCAGCCACTGCATACACATTTCCACCACCAGCTCTTGCCATAACCATAAGAGATATACCAACAGTGCCAACAGCTCCAAAGGAAGTACCTATTAACATAGAAATAAGGGCTGAGAGTATAAAGGCACTTATAATAAATAGGCTTGGATGTATAATGTTAATTCCGTAGTAAACTATAGCAGGAACTGTGCCTGAAATCATCCACAGTGATACTATTGCACCAATTAGAACAAATATTTTTAAAACTCCAAGAGATTTTTTGCCGCCCTCAAAAGCATTTATAAAACTAGTTTTAAAATTTAAACCTCTTTTTAGAGATAAAAGAAAGAAAATGCATAGCACAATAAATAATGGAATTAATGTATCTATGTTTTTAAAAACACTAATAATAAATATTAGTGCAGCCAAAATTAATCCTAGTATTATATCCATATATAGTACCTCCTGTTAAAAAATAAATTCCTTTTCTAATATTACCCTCAGTGAGGTGAGGTTTCAATAAAATTTTCATATTCTAGATTCATAATTTCTCCACCTAATCCATTGGCAAATTCCATATCATGAGTTATGGTTATAATGCCTATGCCTTTTTGTGAAAGCTCTTTTATAATTTTAACAACATCTTTAGTAAGTTCTGGGTCCAAAGCGGAGGTTGGTTCATCAAAGCAAATTATCTTAGGACTTAGAGCTAAGGCTCTTGCTATAGCTACCCTTTGTTTTTCTCCACCCGATAGCTGAAAAGGATAATTATTTTCTTTAGATTCTAAATTAAGAGATTTTAAGATTTCCCGTCCATTTTTTAGAGCTTCTTTTTTATTGAAATTTTTACTATAAATTGGTGCTGCTATAACATTCTCTATAACATTTAAATGAGGGAATAGATTGAAGTTTTGAAACACAAAGGCAATATTTTGTGTTATTGACTTAATTTCATTCTTGGAGGCATATATACTTCCATTAGAACACTCTTTACATAAATATTTTCCTAATATTTTTATACTACCGCTATCACACTTTTCCAAGAAATTTATACATCTTAATAGAGTAGTCTTACCAGTACCGGATTTTCCTATAATGGTAAGTATATCTCCATGTTTTAAGTGAAAAGATATGTTATTTAATACTTTAGTTCCATTAAAATTTTTACAAATATTATTTGCTATGAGCATGACGAATTACCTCCTTAACTGTAATAAGCATAGCTAGATTCTAATTTATTAAATATTTTGGTTAATATTACGGTTAAAAGTAGATATATTACTCCTGTAACAGCCAGTGGAAGCAAAGAAACATCTCTATTAGAGGCTATTTTTGCTACCCTAAGTATATCATTAAGTCCAACAGCGTAAACAAGGGAAGTATCCTTAACTAAAGTTATAACCTCATTAGATATGGCTGGGAGAATCTTTTTTATTGTTTGAGGAAGAATTATTTTTTTAAACATCACATAATATGACATGTTTAATACTTCACAGGCTTCATACTGTCCCTTATCAATAGATTGAATTCCACCTCTAAATATTTCTCCAAAATAGGCACCATAATTTAAAGAAAATGCTATTAATATAGATAGAGTTCTATTAAGAGTTATTTCTAATAAAGGAAGTCCAAAGAATATAAAAATAATTTGGAGGAGGAGGGGAGTTCCTCTCATAATAAGAACATATCCTCTAACAAACATATTTAATGTTTTAATTTTACTTAAGGAACCTAAAGCTACTAACACACCTAGAGGTATAGATATAATTAGAGTTATAAAAAACACACTGAAAGTTACCCTTAGGCCCTCCATTAAAGAGGGCATTAATCCTATAATATACTCCATGATATCCTCCTAATTAATTATATTTTCTTTAAACCACTTTTCAGATATCTTTTCAGCAGTTCCATCATTCTTTATATCATCTAAAGTTTTATTAAGTTCATTTAAAAATTCTTTACTACTTTTTCTAACGCCTACACCATATTCTTCTTTACCGAAATCTTCATTAAGAATTTTATAATTTTCTTCACCTCTATTAGCAATGTAGTATCTTGCTAGAATTTCATCAGCTACTATTGCATCTAATCTTCCAGCTTCTAAATCCATAAGTGCATCGTTATTTGTTTCAAATAGTATAATTTCACCATTTTTAAGTTCTTCAACAAATTCAGGTTCTTTATTTATAGCTTCCACAGAGCTGGACTCATTTTGTGCTCCAAGTCTTTTGTTTTTTAAATCATTTTTGGTATTTATAGGGCTGTCCTTTAAAGTTATTATTACTTGGCTATTTTTTAAATAAGGGTTAGTAAAAGCTAGCTTTTCCTTCCTTTTCTCAGTAATTGAATAGCCATTCCATAGTACATCTACATTACCTGAATTTAATTCTGATTCTTTCATAGACCAATCTATGGGTTGAAGTTTTATATCTAAGCCCATTCTAGTAGAAACCTCGTTGGCTAAATCTATATCAAATCCAACTATTTCGCCCTTAGTATCCTTAAAACCCATAGGGACAAAAGTATCATCAAAACCTAAGACAAAGTAACCTTTTTCACTGATTTCTTTTAAATCATTTCCTTGAATTTCACTATTTTTACAACCTACTAGAATTATTGACATCATAGCTATTAAAACTAAAAGTATTTTATATAATTTATTTTTCATCTTTAATTGCTCCTTTTAAATTTTTATTCTTTACTACTTGGCCATTTGTAGTAAAGGGCTTTTAATGTTTATATTAATCCCGGAATGTTTACAAAACAAAAACTCCCATCCTCTAGCTAATGCTAGAGGACGGGAGTACTACTCACGTGGTTCCACCTCTATTTATTGATATGTCACCATATCAACCTTTTCAAGTACTACGAAAATCGTTTATACTCTAGCACTTTAACGGGTGCAGGGAATCCGAAACAGCCTACTACCGACAAGGGTTCGGTGTCTAGCTCAGAGATGTGTTCAAAATACTATCTTATGCCCCTCTCACCAAACGGGAACTCTCTGTAAAAGATAAAAATATTTTTACTATTTCTCATCAATGCTTTAAAATATCATTTTTTATGATTTTATATCATATTTCTAATTATGTCAATATTAAAATCTACCTCTTTTCTAAAGAGGGTTTTAATTTTTATCTTAACATATGATAATATATTATTATGTAAAGTATTAGCCATATTCCATACATAGACTAGAATATGACTTAAGATATATGGTTTTATAAGGTGGTGTAAAAATGAAAATAGTAGATGCTATGACTATGAGAGCTATAGATAAATATTGCATTGAAACCTTAGGAATAAGAGGGGTTTTATTAATGGAACATGCAGCAGTTCGGATTTTTGAGGAAGTTGAAAAAAGGCTTGTAGATGTAAATTGGAATAGTATAACCATAGTGTGTGGAGTTGGAAATAATGGCGGAGATGGATTAGCTCTGGGAAGACTTTTATATTTAAGAGGCTATGAAGTAAAGATTTTTATTATAGGGAATATAAAAAAGGGAAGTAGTGATTTTAAAGAAAACTTAAACATACTAAACAATATAAATGTTGTTGATGATAAAGTCTTCATAGAATATGTACAGGAGAATAAAACTGATAAATTGCAAGATGCTGTGGAGAAAAGTCACATTATTGTGGACGGAATTTTTGGTACAGGTATAACAAGAAGGGTAGAAGGGATTTACTCCACAATTATTTCTTTAATTAATGACAGTGGGAAATATGTAGTTTCTATTGATATACCCTCTGGAATTAATAGTGATAATGGAGAAATAATGGGCGTTGCTATAAAAGCTAGAGAAACTATAACACTACAACTATATAAAAAAGGCTCTTTAAATAATGATACAAAAGAGTATTGGGGAAATATAAAAGTAGTTGACATCGGGATACCAGAGAAAGTTATTGAGATTATAGGATATGAAGAACATGAAGATTAATAGGTTGATGGAAATAATCATAATACTTATTAATAAAGGAAGCATAACCGCTAAAGAGCTTTCTGAAAGATTTATGGTATCTAAGCGTACTATTTATAGGGATATAGAGGAATTATCTAGTGCAGGAATTCCTGTATATATGAGCAAAGGTAAAGGGGGAGGGATCTCCCTTTTAGATGGATATACCTTAAATAAGGCTATGCTTACAGAGGGAGAAAAACAGAATATAATTTTTGCTCTTAAAACCTTAGGTGGAGTAAAAGATGTTCAGATTCAAAGCACTTTAGAGAAGCTAGGAAGCATCTTTGGAAATAGTAAAAATATAGATTGGCTTGAAATCGATTTTTCTTCATGGGGAAATCATTCAACCATTGATAAAAGATTTGAACAGGTTAAATCCTCAATATTAAGAGAGAGAATTCTACAATTTAAATATATAAATTCTAAAAATAGTGAAAGCAATAGATTAGTAAAACCTTATAAGGTTATGTTTAAAGGACAAAGTTGGTATATGGTAGGTTTTTGTTGTGAAAAGAAGGGTATAAGGATTTTTAAACTCACCAGGATGAGAGAAGTTATAATTACAGAAGACATATACGAGAGAACAGAATTAGAAGATCTTATTGAACTTAATGAAAAAAAAGGTGATAATCCAGAATACAAGCCATACAATGTTACCTTAAAAATGAAATTTCAAAAGGATATGTTTTTTCGGTTAATTGATTTCTACCAAGAAGAAGAAATTTTAAAAGAAGAGGATGGTACATATATAGTTACTACGACATTTCCTTATGATGAGTGGATATATTCTCATATACTGTCTTATGGGCACAAGGTTAAGTTACTAGAGCCACAATTTATCATAGATGAGTTAAAAAATAGAATTAAAAATTTAGGGGAAATTTATTAGCAATTTATCAAGGCATCTTCAGAAATATTTATAATTTTAAAAAAATTCATTGACATTTAATTAATAAGACGTGTATAATCTAGTCATAATTTAATATTAACATCTTCAGGGCAGGGTGAAATTCCCTACCGGCGGTAAAGCCCGCGAGCCATAAGGCATGATTCGGTGTAACTCCGAAGCCGACAGTACAGTCTGGATGAAAGAAGATATGAGAAAAGTATTGTATTTTGTATACTTTTATTTGTATAGTAAATAAGCTCTGAAATATTTATGTATTTCAGAGCTTTGTTTTCATAATAATCTAATAATATGAGCTGCTTATTTGCTTATGTTAAATTATTATCTATATAAAATGAAGGTCATATACTTTAATCTATAATAAAAAGCCTTGAGATATATTTTCTCAAGGCTTTTTTATGCCTATAAGATGTTCTTAAATTCAATTATCCTCCCCAATAAGTGGAGAATTAAGTTAATTTATTTAAATGGTTTTAAGGAGGAATGTTTATGGATGAAGTGTATATGAACTTGGCGTTGGAACTAGCTTTAAAAGGAGAAGGAAAGGTTAATCCAAATCCTATGGTGGGAGCAGTTATTGTTAAAAATGAAAAAGTTATAGCTAAGGGATTCCATAGAGCTTATGGAGAGGACCACGCAGAAGTAGATGCTTTTAGAAATGCAAAGGAAAATATGGAGGATGCCACTCTGTATGTAACATTAGAACCGTGCTGTCACCACGGAAAAACTCCTCCCTGTGTAGATGAAATAATAAAAAGAAAAATAAAAAAAGTAATTGTAGGGTGTTTAGATCCTAATCCATTGGTAAGAGGAAAAGGAATTAAGAAGATGCTTGAACATGGAATAGAAGTTGAAATGTCAACATTAGAGGAAAAGTGTAAGGGGATAAATGAGATCTTCTTTAAATATGTAACTTGTAAAAGGCCTTTTGTAATAATGAAATCAGCCATGACCCTAGATGGAAAGATTGCCAGTAAATCTGGAGATTCTAAATGGATAACTTGCGAAGAAGCTAGGAATGAAGTGCATAAGTTAAGAAATAAAGTCAGTGGGATTATGGTTGGCATTGGAACAGTTATAAGCGATAATCCTCAATTAACCTGTAGAATTCCAGAAGGTAGAAATCCTATAAGAATAGTGGTGGATACTTTTCTTAAAATACCTTTAGAGTCAAAAGTTCTAGAGAATTGTGAGAAAATATCAACAATTATAGCAACTACGGATAAGGCTTCTAGTGAGAAGATAAAAATGATTCAGGAGAAGAATGCACAAGTATTAATTCTACCAGAAAAAATGGGTAAGGTGGATTTGACTAAACTAATGGATAGGTTAGGAGATTTAGGTGTGGATAGTGTTCTATTAGAAGGAGGAGGAACTCTGAATTATTCTGCTATGAAAGAGAAAATAGTGGACAAGGTAAAGGTTTATATATCACCAAAGATGGTTGGTGGACAAGGGAAAACACCCTTGGAAGGTGAAGGAGTTTTAAAGATTCAAGATGCTATAAAGATAAATAAATTATCTATGAAAACTATTGGAACAGATATTGTTTTAGAAGGTTATGTGGAAAAAGGAGAGTGAAAGAATGTTTACTGGATTAATAGAGGAGATAGGGGAGATTCTTCAAATACACAGAGGGGAAAAATCTTCTGAAATAACTATAAAAGCTAAGAAAATACTACAAGGAAGTCATATAGGAGACAGTATTTCTACTAACGGAGTATGTTTGACTATTTCAGGGTTAACATCTAATGGTTTTCAAGCAGATGTAATGGCTGAAACCTTAAGGAAAACTGATTTGTCCAACATATCCCTAGGAGATAAAGTTAATTTAGAAAGAGCGTTGAGCTTAAATGGGAGACTAGGAGGTCATATAGTTACAGGGCATATTGATGGTACAGGGGAAATCATAAGTTTAAAAAGAGAGGACACCGCAGTATGGGTAACTATTAAACCTAAAGAAAGACTGCTTAGATATATGGTAGAAAAGGGGTCCATTGCCATTGATGGTATTAGTTTAACCATAGCATATATTGATAGCAATGTGTTTAAGGTTTCTATTATACCGCATACAGGTGTAGAAACCACTTTGCTAAACAAAACTGTTGGTGAAGTAGTTAATCTGGAATGTGATATTTTAGGAAAATATATAGAGAAGCTGCTGGGAATTAAAGGTGAAGAAGGAGAAAAAAGTTCTAAAATAGATATGGACTTTTTAAAGGAAAATGGATTTTAGGTATCTGAAATAAAATAATTGACCAAAGATCATGAGTATACTTTTTAGTATACCTTATTAAGGGGGAAGAGGAATGTATAAATTTAATACTATTGAAGAAGCAATAGTAGATATTAGAGAAGGAAAAATGGTGGTGGTAGTAGATGATCCTAATAGAGAAAATGAAGGAGACTTATTAATGGCTGCTGAGAAAGTTACTGCAGAGAGTATTAATTTCATGGCTAAATATGGACGTGGACTTATATGTATGCCTATTAATGGGGAAAGGCTTGAGGAATTAAATATAACTTCAATGGTAGAAAAGAATACAGATAATCATGGTACAGCCTTTACTGTATCTATCGATGCTATAGAAACTACTACAGGAATTTCAGCTGTGGAGAGAGCAGAAACTATTTTGAAGGTTTTAGATGAAGGTAGTAAGGGAGAAGATTTTAGAAGACCAGGTCATGTGTTTCCGCTTATAGCTAAAAAAGGTGGAGTTTTAAAGAGAGCTGGACATACAGAAGCAGCTACAGATTTAGCAACCTTAGCTGGATTAAAGCCATCAGGGGTTATTTGTGAGATTATGAATGAGGATGGTACTATGGCTAGAACACCTCAGTTAATGGAGTTTGTAAAATTACATAATCTTAAAATAATAACAATAGCAGATTTGATAAATTATAGAAGACACAATGAAAAACTTATTGAAAAAGTAGTTGAAACACAAATGCCTACTAGGTATGGAGATTTTAAAATACATGGTTATGTAAATAAGCTTAATGGGGAACATCATGTGGCATTAGTAAAAGGAGATGTTCAGGATGGAGAGCCAGTGTTAGTAAGAATTCATTCAGAATGTTTGACAGGAGATGCATTAGGTTCTAGAAGATGTGATTGTGGAGAACAATATGCGGAAGCTATGAAGAAGATTCAGAGAGAAGAAAGAGGAATACTTTTATATATGAGACAAGAAGGAAGAGGAATAGGATTAATTAATAAGTTAAAAGCCTATGCTCTTCAAGATGAAGGCTATGATACTGTGGAGGCAAATATAAAGTTAGGATTTCCAGCAGATATGAGGGAATATGGTATTGGAGCACAGATATTATTAGATTTAGGAGCTAAAAAACTGAAGCTTATGACCAATAATCCAAGAAAAATATCAGGACTAAGTGGTTATGACATTGAAATCGTAGAAAGAGTACCAATACAGATGAACCATAATGAGAAAAATATGTCCTACTTAAAAACTAAAAAAGAAAAGTTAAACCATATTTTAAATTATTAATATAGATTTATATAGGAGGAATAGGAAATGATTTATGAAGGAAATTTAATTGCTGATGGGTTAAAAATAGGAATAGTTGTGGGGAGATTTAATGAGTTTATCAATGGAAGATTGTTATCGGGAGCATTAGATGGACTAAAAAGACATGGAGTTAAAGAGGAGGATATAAATATTGCTTGGGTGCCAGGAGCCTTTGAAATTCCTTTAGTGGCAAAGAAAATGGTTAAGGGAGATAAATATGATGCAGTTATTTGTTTAGGAACAGTTATAAGAGGGACAACTTCTCATTTTGATTATGTTTGTGCTGAAGTTTCGAAAGGCGTTGCCCAAGTATCCCTAGAAAGCGAAAAACCTGTTATATTTGGAGTATTGACTACGGATACCATAGAGCAAGCAATAGAAAGAGCTGGTACTAAAGCTGGAAATAAAGGATATGATGCTGCAGTAACAGCCATAGAAATGGCAAATTTATTGAAAGCCATTAAGTAGTGAATTTAAGAACACATTAAAAATAATTAACATACTTATTATATTTAGAATCCTAAATATAAAAGCTCTGTTTTAGATATTATTGATGAGAAGCAATAATATTGCAGCTTCTCATCAAATATTAAAACAGAGCTTTTACTTAAAAGTAAATACATAGATATAAGATTAGGCTTCTAAAGAATATATTGAAGAGTGACTAAGCTTATAATAGCAATAAAATATACAACTAATGGTATAAAGTGAGCTTTACGAGGCTTTTTTTCATAGCGGTCACTAAAACACTCTAAACCATAACCCTCCTGCATAATATAATCCTCTTGGAAGTCATCATTATCTCTATGATTTTTTAATGATTTTAAGGCAACAAATAGTATTGTTCCTCCGATTAGGAAAAATATAGGAGCTCCAATAAGAGCTTGAACTATACTTACTCCAGTATTAGCACTGGCATCTGGTATTTCAGGTATATCTAGAACTCCATTTTTTGAAGCTTCATTAATAAAGGTCATCAATAACACACCTAATTTTGAAATACAGAAAGATATTCCGTTATTAGCACCATGGACAATCATAGCTCCAAGAAGAGAGTCAGTATAATCTCTTACATATACTAAAACATATCCAAGGAACATTACATAGATTATTTGCATTAAATTTCCGTGAAAAGTTGCGAAAATTAAGGTTACTAAAAAGAATCGCAATCTTTTATTTATGCCATCATAGCCATCTAAAAAAATTCCTCTAAAAAATATTTCTTCAAAAAATGCAGGGATTACAACAATAACAACTAATCCAACTAAAAAACTACCACTGTTTAGTATTTGGGACATTGCAATTCCATCTTCAACTACAACTGGAATTAGAGACATGCTTATGAAGTTAATTCCAATAGCACATATATAAGCACCTAAACCTATAACAACACATAAAAATATCTGTTTTACTGATATTTTTCTTATATGCATAGCCTTAGTAAAGCTCTGTTTTGTAAGGGCGCAATAGATTAATGAAGCTCCACCAAGAACTAGTATGCTGGACATTCCTGAAATAATTAAAGTCATATTATTATTTACAATGTTTAAACTATAACATAATTTAGTTAATAAAGTTGGGACAGCAATAAATAGTATTAATCCTAATAATAACAAAAGGTTGGCTTTTAAAGCCTTTTTTTTATTCATAAAAATCATCTCCTTATAGTGAACTATTTTCTAAGTAATACATCCTCCTTAAACACAGTTTTAATTGCTATAATACCTATAAGTAATATATATGTTATGAGCCATATAGATACTATTAAAAGATGGTTTATATTTAAAATTCCAAGAAGAATCTCATTTAGTATAGTTATTGAATTTAATATAGGTATATGTAGAAAAATACTGCTAATATTTTTTATATCTACAAATATAAATACATAATTCAATATTAATATAATCAACATCATACCTGTCATATATCCTTGAGCTTCTTTGAAATTTCTTGCATATAAACCAATTATAAATTGAATAAGTGAAATTCCTATATAAGTTAATATTATTATCAATGCCATTATAGCAACATTATTGAAACTTAGAGTAGTTATATTAATTAAATCTGTATTAAATAGCTTTGACATTATGAGGAAAGAAGCTAATGAGATAAATATTTCTAATAAAATTAATATCAACAAGGCCACATATTTACCCCCTATAATAGTGGTTCTTTTAGCCTTTGTAATTAATAGGGCTTCTAAAGTACCTCGTTCTTTTTCAGTAGAACAAAGCTCTGTAACTACTTGCATCCCCATAGTTAGTGGAAATAGTAATATGAACATAGGAATAACATAGAAGAATCCAGCTTGTTCATCACTTATGGTAGAAACATTTTCCTTTTCTATGGAGTAGCTATCTAAAATATTTATATTTATTCCTTTATTTATCAAGGTAGTCTTTACTAGATTCTTTTCAAAATCATTTATAACATCTAATATTTTTTCATAGTTTTTATCCATCATATCGGTAGATTTTTTATATACATTGATATTGGTAGGTTGTCCTAAACTCAATTTCTTAGAAAATTCATTTTCAAATTCAAGGACTAAATCAAATTCTTCAATAGGTTCTTTTCTATTATCTATAACCACCTTCATGTTTTTATCTAAGTTTTTAATATGATTTATTAACTCATAGCTTTCATCTTCTTTTGAAACTATTATTTTTAAGTTAAAATCTGATAAGTCCCCAGAGGAGTTTTCTAAAACACCTCCTAAAAGACCATCTATATTAAACAAATATAAATACATAAGTATGGGCATTAGTATAAAAGAAATCAAACTTTTTTTATCACGGATAAAATTCTTTATCTCCTTTTTTAAAACCTTATAAAACATACAATCACCTATACCCTAAATATAAATTTTTCATTATTTACAGCTTTAATGCATAATAATAAGCTTAAAACTATATACACACACAACCAACCTATAACTGTAAATACATTTGCCAGATTAATAATACCTGATATTAACTGTTTCAAAATTAATACTACATTAAATATTGGTAAGTTGTAAAAGAGAGGGCTCTCTGGAATAAACATGGACATTACCATTGGGACCATTAATATTATTAAGAGAGGTGAAAGTAAGATTTGGCTTTCTTTGTAATTTTTAGCAAAAAAGCTTACTGTAAGTTGAAGTGCACTTAAGAATATAACTGTTAAAGTTAATATAAATAAGGATAACAACAATCCTAAAGCATTAAAATTTATTCCACTTATAGGTAACCCTGATAGTGAAATTGCTGACATTATAGTAAGAAGCAGCACAAATACAGCTATTAAGGAAATTATAATGCTTACAACAGATACGAAAAGTAACTTTCCTAATAACAGCTTATATCTAGGAACCTTTGTACATATTAAAGGCTCTAAAGTCATTTTTTCTTTCTCTCCAGCCGCTAAATCTGTAGTCAAGTAGGAGGTTGAAATCAGTGGAAACAAAAGAAATAGCATAGGCAATATCAAACTAGCCACTTGTGCAAACATATTGACTTCTTCACCTTGATTATTAAATTCACTTATTGATATTGGATTTATACTTTCATACTCAAGTCCTTTATCTTTAAGAATAGAAGTGATATGGTCTTCCTTTAATTTATCTATAGTATCAGTAATATTACCAGATATGAAGCTTTTTTTAGTAGCATCATACTTGATTTTAATTGGTACATTTATATCCTCTGAAACTATGATTATAGCATCAATATTTCTTTCTAAAATATCTTTATCTGTATAGATCTTGTCCTCAAGAATTTTTATAGATTTGGTATTTTTTATAGCCTCAGTGATTTCCTTATTATCCCCTTGGATATTTACTTTAAAGCCCGCTACTTCGCTTTTAAAGGCAAAGAATGCACCTAAGGCAATCACTATAATTATTAATGGATAGATTAAGATAGGTAATAGTATTGTATTTACTAATAACTTTCTATCTCTAATGTACATTTTAAATTCATGGCTAAACACTTTTAATATTGAGCTCACTATTACCACCACCTGTTATTAGATGGATAAATATATCCTCTAAATTATCCTTGCCATACTTATCTTTAAGATAAGTTTCGTTTCCTTCTTCTATAAGTTCTCCTTTATTTATTATAATAACCCGCTTACAGAGTCTCTCTATTTCATTGATTGAATGACTAGAAAATAGAATTGTCTTTCCTTCCTTAGACCATTCTATAATTAGGTCATATAATATTCTTCTAGCTACTACATCTAGTCCTGTGGTTGGTTCATCTAAAAGAATTATTTTAGGATTATGAACAATAGCTCTAGCTATGGAAATTTTTTGTTTCATACCTCTTGAAAGCTCTGATGCTTTTTTATCTAAATAATCGCTAAACTGAAAGTAATCTGATAAATATTTAATTCTTTTATCAATTTCGTCCTTGCTCATATCATATAAGTACCCAAAGTATTCAATATTTTCTCTAGCCGTGAGTCTATCATACAATGCTACATCTCCACCAAAAAGAACTCCTATGGAGCTTCTAACCTTTTCGCCATCCTTAACAGTATCGAAACCATCAATAGTGGCTGTTCCTTTTGTGGGCTTTAGCATTGTAGATAGGATTCTAAGGGTGGTAGTTTTACCGGCTCCATTTTCCCCAAGTAGTCCAACAACTTCTCCTTCTTTAACCGTAAAGCTTAAATCTTTTACAGCTAATACTTTTTTACTATATTTTTTATATAGCCCTTTAACTTCTATCATTTTAATTCTCCTTGCATATAGGTTGTACTTTAAATTAAACCTATACTAGATTTTAACATTCTACATGGTTAATTTCAATAATACCCTTAGAGTAAAGAATTTACTACATGAAGAGGATTATCAGCAATATGTTTTTAAATGCATTTATTTAAGATAGACATTATTTATACCAAACCTTTTGAGAGTTTAGTATAAATAATATCTAGATATTTTTAAAGGTATTAAATTAAGCGTAATATTAGGAACTACTTGAAGAAGCAGCCGCTGCAGCACTGGCAGCACAAGCTGCTGCTATTGCTGCTTGCTGCTGAGCAAGAATTATAGAGGTTATGCTATTCATTAAAGTAGTTTCAATTACACCTTTTTTAATGTTATCTACATAGAAGCTGGAAACAAGCATAGTGGATAACATAACTAAATTAGTTTTATCAATGCTCCACAAACTGTACCCAGGTTTAGAATTAATATATTCATATACTTCCTTTATCTCTTTAGCAATTGAAGCATCGCAACCTATTAGAGTTAAAACACCTAAGGAGGATAATGAGCTATAGTGAAGCTTACATTTTTCTTTAGCCATACTTTGATATAATTCTATAGCACGAGTACATTTTATTTCTTCATCTTCATCGCCTAAAGCTAAAATATGAGAGAGGGTCTGAAGGTCGTTTCCTTTAGCTAAACCTCTGTTATTTAATATTTTATAACAGGTTTCTATTTTGATATTAGTTTGATTTATATCTAAATCAGAAATTCCAAGTATTGCTGCAAATATATAATCATTATCAGAGGTTAGCCAAAAGTGGTTTTCCTTCATATTGTTATAGAACTCTCTCATTCTTGATATTCTATACTCTAGAGTATCAAAGGCAACTTCTTTAGCTATAGTGTATGAGGTTAATGGAAGGTATACGCCCCTCTTAAAGCCATGAGATTTTAGTTGTTCATAGACTTCCAAGGTAGTTTTAAATAAGGTTCTATAGTCATCTTCAAAACTTAAAAGTGTAGATAAAATTGATGAGGTATTTCCACGAAAGTAAGAAGTAAATGAGGTCTCAGCTTTGATGTAATCCCTTATTTCTCTAATTTTATTAACATCTGCAGTTTTATTATTAAGGCTATGAATTAAGGCAGAAAAGTGATTAATTAAACTATTTTCCCATTTAAAATCTTTCTTAAGTGAATAAAAATTTTCTGACATTAAATCAGCTCTTTGTTTTATTTCAATATTCATAAGTTCCTCCTATAATAAAATGATCAATTATATTTTATCATATTTAATAGATACTTAATAATATGGGATGATCTTCGATGACATAACTATGTGATATTAGGCAAAATACGAGGATGAGTAAATGAAAAATTTAGGATTGAAAATGAACTGCATTATTATTGCCATGATTTCCATTTGCAGGAATGATAATAAGTTGCAGTTCATTTTTACAAAAAGATTATGCTAGTTGTTTATTATTAGAGATAAGATCCTTGTAGTAACCATTGAGTTTCATAAGTTCTAAGTGATTTCCGTGCTCTACAACTTCACCATTGCTTAAAACTATTATTTTATCTGCATTTCTTATAGTGGAAAGCCTGTGGGCAATTACTAAAGTAGTTCTATCTGTAGATGCATTTTCTATAGCTTTTTGAATTAATTTTTCTGTTTTAGTGTCTACATTAGCAGTTGCCTCATCTAATACTAGAATCTTTGGACTGTGGGCTAAGGCTCTAGCGAAAGAAAATAGCTGTTTTTGGCCAGCAGAGAAAGTGCTACCTCGCTCCATAACTGGTTCTTGTAAGCCTTGTGGCATGTTGTCTATAAAATCTTGGGCGCAAGATAGTTTAAGGGCCTCTTCTATAGTATGAATTTCGATTTCATCATTTAGAGTAATATTACTCTCTATATCTCCAGAAAATAAAAATACATCTTGCAGTACTACCCCTATATTTCGCCTTAAATCTCTAAGGCGTATATCATTAATATTAACTCCATCAACTAAAATTTCACCTTTTTGTATTTTATAGAAGCCACTAATTAAACTTATTATAGTGGTTTTACCAGCTCCAGTTTCTCCAACAAAGGCAGCAGTTTCTCCATTTCTAATATTGAAGCTCACATCTTTTAATATCCAATCTACATCATTATAAGAGAAATATACATTTTTAAACTCTATATTTCCTTTAAAAGTTTCCATTGGTATACCTGAGTCTAAGTCCTCTAGTATGTATTCCAAATCTAGAAGTTCAAAGATTCTGTCTGCAGAAACTAAGGCAGACTGAATAGTAGTATAGCTTTCACACAAGTCTGAAATAGGATTAAAGAATTGTTTTATATAAGTAGTAAAAGCATATAATACGCCTATTTCTAGAGAATTATTAGATATTTTCTCCATACCATACCAAATTAACATAGCTATGGCTACACTTTGGAAAACATCTGCAGAAGGTCTCAAAATACTGTTTAACCATACTTGGAAAGAGGTTCCTTTAAAATATTCAGCATTTAAAGCTATAAATGAGTCACTCTTTTGTTTTTCTCCATTAAATATTTGAACAAGTTTCATCCCAGAGATGTTTTCTGCCATAAAACCATTAATTTGACCTATAACACTTTTTATTCTTTTAAAATTACTTTTTATTTTATTTTTTAAGAAGAATACTAAAAAAAATATTAAGGGAACTACACAGAAAGATATCAATGCTAACGTAACATCCAGTGCTAACATTGCATAAACTATTCCTACAAGTAAAAAAACATCTTTAAATAAATTTATTAATACATCTGTGTACATCTCATTTATAGCTTCCACATCATTAGTAGCTCTAGTTATAAGTCTTCCAGAGGAGGTTCTATCTAGATAGGACAGTGGAAGAAAGTGAATTATTTTAAATACTCTAGCTCTAAGTTTTTTCATGATTTTTTGGCTTACACTGTTGATGATATTCGCTTGTGCAATAGAAAAAAAACCACTAGAAACTATCAATAGAAAGTACAATATTCCCATAGAAGTTATAGAATAAAAACCATTAGAAGATATTTTTTCAATTAGGAAATCATCAATAACTAATTTTAATATATAGGGCTTAATAAGTTGAACACCATTGATTAAGAGGACACAAAAAAAGGCTAAGATAATCATTTTAATATGTGGAGTAGTAAGTTTCAATAATCTCCTTAAGCTCTTTGAATTATGAAACTTCGGTTTGGAATCCTGTATCGACTTCTCTTGACTGTTCGCAGTAGATGTCATAATATGAACCTCCTTTACTTAATAGCTCCTCATGAGTTCCTCTTTCTATAATTTTTCCATGGTCTAAAACTATAATTTCATCAGCATACTTTACAGAAGAGATTTTATGAGTAATTATAATAGCAGTTTTATCTGCTCTTATTGATTTTAAATTATCTAATATTTTTCTTTCTGTAATTGTATCTACTGCAGAAAGAGAATCATCTAGGATAAGTATAGATGGGTTTTTAACTATAGCTCTTGCTATAGAGGTTCTCTGTCTTTGACCACCAGATAGATTAATTCCTCTTTCTCCTAGAATAGTATCAAAGCTTTGAGGAAAGTTTACTATACTATCATAAATACAGCTAGCTTTTGCAGCTTCTTCAATCTGATTTTGAGAGTAAAAGGATTTAAAAAAGGTTATATTATCTTTTATTGAAGAAGAAAATAGGAAATTATCTTGGGGAACATATCCGAAGCCCTCTC
Organism: Clostridium sp. UBA4108; assembly: GCA_002381695.1. Lineage (GTDB taxonomy): Bacteria > Bacillota > Clostridia > Clostridiales > Clostridiaceae > Clostridium_J. The sequence goes on from DFXM01000020.1 coordinate 641,877, forward strand.
TTAAACATTCCAAAGCATAGTCATTAATATCTATGTCATCAATAAAAATTTTGCCACTTTCTGTATTGTAGAGTTTTAGCAGGAGATTTGCCAGTGTGGTTTTACCAGAGCCAGTTTTCCCAATTACACCAAGGGTATTTCCCTTAGGAAGGGTTATATTTATATCATCTAGAGCCTTTTCATCAGAATTTGGATAGAAAAAGCTAAGATCACGAATGGCGATTTTCCCTTGAATCTTTTTATTTATCATAGACTCTCCATCAGTTATATCAGGAGCTATTTTGAAAATTTCATCTAACCTTTTATAAGATGCCATACCTCTTTGAATTACATTTATAATACGGCCAATAGAGAGAATTGGATTCATTATCATTGTTAAATAAGTATTGAAGGCTACAAAGCTTCCAAGTGATATGGTATCATTTAACACCATATTTCCACCAATTATCAGATTTAAAACAAAGCTAATACTAAAGCAGATTTCGATAATAGGGGATAATAAGGAAGATACTTTTACCATTTCTAGATTAGAATCCATCATATCATTATTCAAGTCTTCAAAATTTTTAACTTCTTCATCTTCTTGCACATAGGCTTTTATAACTCTTATACCATAGATATTTTCTTGCACTCTATCAGAAATTGCTGCAAAGCACTCTTGAACTCTTTTAAAGCGTTTTTGAACCAATTTTCCTATGTTGAGCATTATCACTATAATGAAAGGAATTGGAGCTAAACACATTACAGTAAGTCTCCAATCTATGTTCTGAGTCATGGCATAAATTGCAGCTATACAAACTGAGATTCCATTAATACTCATGGCTGTGGCAGGACCAAAAGTCATTCTTACAGCCCCAATATCATTTATAGCATAGGCAATTAAGTCTCCAGTTTTTCTTCTATTATAGAATTCAGCAGACATTTTTTGAAGATGAGCAAAGAGGAGTTCTCTTATGTAGCATTCTAATTTTCTAGAGTTTCCAATTATTAAGTTTCTCCATGAATATGTGCATATAAATGTTCCTGCAGCAATAAGTAACATATATAAGATATTTATTTTAACCTGATGATTACTAAAATTTGAAATTTTTAAGATATCAATGGTTTCACCTAGTATTTTTGGAAATTTGGTTTGAATGTAGGCAGCTGAAAATAAAAATAATAAGCCAAAAATATAGGATATTTTATTATTAAGTACAAAGGTCAAGAACATATTTTTCTTTTTCATAACCTCACCTCCTAGTTTTTGAATATGCCTTAATAGGGAATAATTTAATCTAGATTCTTTACAGAATCTCTTTCGATTAAGTTACTATTAATTGATATATTTTCATAAGGCTTAGAGGGATTATTTATTCTTTTCATCAAAAGTGCCACAGCAACTTCACAGGAGTATTCAATATTTAAATCCATTGTAGTTAAAGATGGAATAGAGTAGTTAGACATTTCAGTATTACCACTTCCAATAATAGATAAGTCCTCAGGAATTTTGATATTTTTTTCATATAAAAGCTTTATAAGTTTTATAGCCATATGGTCCCATTGGCAGATTATAGCTGTAGGAATTTTTTTATTGCTTAGTAATTCCTCAACTCTTTCATTAAAATCCTCATTTATATCTATAAAGAAATCACTTTCAACAGGTAAACTGTAGTCTTCTAAGGCAGTAGTAATCCCCATAAGTTTTTCTTTATTTTTAAATATGCTAGTCTGTCCTATAAAGCCTATGTCTTTATGTCCACTTTTTATTAAGTATTCACATTGCTTATATCCACTATTATTAAAATTGAACCATACATTATCATAGTCATAGCAAGAAGGATGGCCAGCATAAATAACTTGATTTTTAATTTTTTCTTTTAAAAATTGAATATACTTATGATCGAACTTGCCTATAAAGATAACACCATCAAAAATATGCCCCTTGGCAACTTTAGTTGGTAGAGTTAGAGTTTCGCTACTGTCTGTATCTATAAATTCAACACTATATTCTGCTCCAATATCTTGAATTGCTTTTTCAATTCCTTGAACTTTATAGCTAAAGGTACTATTATCTTGAACATAAGGTCTCTTATGAAGCACTAAAATATTTATATTTTCATTATTCTTTGATCTTTTATAGCCCATTTTCTGAGCTTCACATATGATTTTATTTCTTAACTCTTCACTAACCCCTGCTTGACCAGACAGTGCTCTACTTACAGAAATAGAAGAGATTTTAAGAGATTCAGCAATCTGAGCTATTGTAACTTTTTCTGTTCTCATTTATTATCCTCCTAAGAAAAATTTTTATATTAATATATAAAGCATATTTATTCATATGCTTAATTTATATACTATAATTACAATTATACGATAGTAAAATTATAATTCAACGATATATTTTTAAATTTGTAACGTAAATTAATAGAAACAAAAAAGATTTATAGAGAATATGGATAATGTTTTACATTTATGTAAAATCGAATAAATAATTCGTTTATAGTGATATAATTGTAATAAGATATATGAAAAAAATTGGTTTATCATACTGAATAGTTACTTTTTCGAAAGTACCTAAATAAAATTATAAGATTTAATAGAATTTTTTCGGAGGTGTAAACATGGATTTTTTACAAAGAATTGATGAATTAAAGGATGAAATGATTAAATCAACTCAGGAAATTATCAAAATTAAGAGTGTACAGGAAGCTCCAATGCCAGGGATGCCTTTTGGCGAAGGAGTACATGATGCTTATTGGCATGCTATGAATTTAGCTAAAGATATGGGATTTGAAATTAAGGATTTAGATGGATATGCAGGACATATTGATTTTGGTGAAGGTGTGGAAACTGTAGGAGTGCTTGCGCATATTGATGTAGTTCCAGAAGGTGATAACTGGACTTATCCACCTTATGGTGCTGAGATTCATGATGGGAAAATGTACGGAAGAGGAACTTCAGATGATAAAGGACCTGCAATGATTACCCTCTACGCTATGAAGGCATTAAAGGATAGTGGAGTTAAGCTAAATAGAAAAATAAGACTTATACTTGGAAATAATGAAGAAACGGGATGGGAGTGTATGAAGCATTATTTTGCTCATGAACAAGCTCCAGATATGGCTTTTACTCCAGATGCAGGATACCCAGTAATAAATGGAGAGAAGGGAATATTGAACTTTAATTTGTCAAAAGAATTTAGGAATAAGCAAGAAAGTGATGGAATTAAAGTATATTCTATTACTGGAGGAACTAGAAGCAATGTAGTAGTTGAAAATTGTGAAGCAGTTATTTCTAAGGCTAGTGAAATTTTAGATAGAGCTAATATTTATAAAAAAGAAAACAATATAGAAGTAGTAGTAGAAGAATTAGAAGACAAGATTGTAGTCAAAATTAAGGGAGTATCTGCTCATGGCAGCACACCTGAACAAGGAATTAATGCAGCCTCACATATGTTTAGGTTTTTAAACTCTCTAAATCTAGCATCAGGGGATATTAAAACATATATAGAATTCTATGCAGAAAAAATAGGCCTTGAAGTAAATGGAGAAGCAATTGGATGTGGTTTTAAACATGAACTTGGAGATTTGACCTTTAATGTCGGGGTAGTTAAAGTAGATATGGATCTAGCAGAGGTAACTGTTAATGTAAGATATCCTATTAATCTTAATTATGAAGAAGTACTTAAGTCAATGGAAGCTACTACAAAGCAATATGGAGTAGCTATAGAGTATCAAGGTGGGCAAGGACCTATTTATATACCAGAGGATAGTGAACTTATAAAAAAACTTATGGCTGTTTACGTGGAAATCACAGGAGATATAGAAAATAAACCTAAAACTATAGGGGGAGGAACCTATGCTAGAGCAATGAAAAATTGTGTAGCCTTCGGGTGTGGCTTCCCAGGACATGAAGAAACTGAACACCAAAGAAACGAGTATATGGCAATAGAAGATATGATGCTTAATGCTAAAATTATCACTAAAGCGTTATATGAATTAGCTAAATAAAGTAGAAATTGAGTATAGGACTTCCTTTATATAGATTAATTTATATAAAGGAAGTCCTGTTGTTAGATTATATTTTAATATAGTATCGATAGAAAGCCATTAATATTAAGCTTGATTCTAAATATATAATAAGTTATAGTTACTATATTAAAAACGAAGTACAATATTATAATAAATTTATAAAAATACCTTATTGTCAAATATATAAAATATTTGGCAATAAGGTATTGTTTTTTGATTAGATATATCCTAAACTAATTACATATATTACCATATAAAGATTATAATTACAATTTAGATAAATATACAAATTGTTTTAAGTGTGAAAGTTGGAATATTTAAAATATTAATAGAATATTCATAAGAGATAAGGATTAAATCTATACAGCATATAATGTTTTGTAATTTATACTACTTTTTATCTTTACAAGTACAAATTTTATTAGCATTATAAACTACTTCAAGAATCTAGCCTCTTTAAAAAGTTTTGTTAAAAATTCTGAAGAAATATAAAAAAGTAAATCTTCAGGATTAAAATGGAGACTTAAATGTTTCCAAATATATTTTATTAATTAAGTAGGAGGTAAAAAAATGAAGTCAAAAAAATGGATTAGCCTTTTAGTAGCAGCCACTATGGTAACAGGCCTAGTTGGACTTGCTGGATGCAACAAAAAAACTGAACCTAAAAATCCTGACACAAAACCAGTTGAGGAAACAACAGGAAAGAAGGATGCAGATCAACACTTAAAACTCATATTACTAGAGCCACAAACCTTAGATCCAAATGAAGCACAAGATACTTCAACCCATGTAGTACTTTCTGCAGTTCAAGAAAGCTTAGTTAGAGTAAAAGTTGTGGATGGCAAGGATAAGATAGAACCTGCAGGTGCAGAAAGTTGGGAAGTTTCACCTGATGGACTTACATGGACATTTAAACTAAGAGATTATAAGTGGAGTGATGGTGTAAAGGTTACTGCAAAGAACTATGTAGATTCCTATTTAAGACTATTAAATAAGGAAAAAGCTTTTCCTTATGCATATTTCTTATATGATATAAAAGGAGCTCAAGCATATAATGAGGGCAACGGAAAGATAGAAGATGTAGGTGTTGCTGCTAAGGATGACAGTACATTAGTTATAACCTTAGAACAACCAACACCATATTTTGAGAAGAAGTTAGTGCATACAGCAATGTTCCCTATTAGACTTGACGTTATAGAAAAAGGTGGAGAAAATTGGAGCACAGATATTACAAAACAGGTTTATTCTGGACCTTATAAAATAAAAGAATGGATAAGAGATAATAAGTTAGTTTTTGAGAAAAATCAAGATTATTGGGATGCAAAAAATGTAACTATAGAAAAAGTTGAAATGAATGATATCAAAGAATTCTCAACTCAAGCTCAATTATTTGAATCAAAGCAATTAGATGTTACAGGTTCTAGACAAGAATATATAAAAAAATGGACAGAAGCAGCTAAAACAGGAAAATTCCAAGCAGCCGTAGGAGAGGTTCCAGGTGCTTGGTATTTAGGATTTAATATGAATGGCGGTCCAAGTGGATTAATGGCAAATCAGAAGATAAGATTAGCTATGGCATTATCTGTAGATAGACAGGAGTATGTAGATGTAATTACTGGAAGATATACTCCAGCTTATGGTTGGGTTCCAAAGGCAATAGAAGCAGGAGATGTAAATTTTAGAGAGAAAGTTAAAGAACCTTTAAAGGGGTTAGCAGATGAGTATCTAAATAAACCAGAAAAATTGCAAGCATTATTTAAAGAAGGGCTTAAGGAATTAGGAAAAGACACTAGTGACTTAAGTAAAATAAAACTTAAATATGTTACTACTGGTGCTACAGCATCTGCTAAACAACAACAAGAGTGGTATCAACAACAATTCTTAAAGAATTTAGGAATAAATATTGAAGTTCAGGTATTAGGTGATTTTGGTATATGGATGAAAGCTATAGACAATATGGAATATGACTTTATGATGTGGGGATGGAGCGCAGATTTTAATGATCCAATAAACTTTTTAGAGATGTTCCAAAGTAAAGGTGGAAATAATTCTGTAAAATTAAATAATGCAGAATATGACAAAATATTAGCAGAACTTCCAAATGAGACAGACCAAAATAAGAGAATAGAAAAATATCAAAGACTTGAGGAGATATTAGTAAAAGAAGAGGTTGCTATAACTCCAATGTATTATGAAGATACAAGAAGATTTACACAAAACTATGTTAAAGACTTCATGACACCTAAGTTTGGACCAAGTTATGAGTGGAGATGGGCATATACTGAAGGTAGATAATCCATAATGGTATTAATGTGCACAGGGACTTATTAAAGTCCTGTGCATTATTTAAAAGGAGGGATTTTTATGATGCGTTATACCATTAGAAGATTTCTGGAGATGATATTAACACTTTTTATAATAGCTACAGCCACTTTCTTTTTATTAGAGGCAGTACCAGGAGATCCACTTAGTGCGAAGGTACAAAAATTACCTCAAAACATAAAAGAAGCCATGTATAAAAAATATGGATATGATAGACCAGTTCAAGAAAGATATATAAAATGTATGACAGGAATACTCCATGGTGACTTTGGGACCTCCATAGTTTACCCAGGGGAAACTGTTGTCACTGTAATAAAAGCAAAACTTCCAGCTTCTGCAAGATTAGGGATACAGCAGATGGTTTTAGGGGTCGGATTAGGTATCATTTTAGGAATTTTAGCAGCTATGAAGAAGGGGAAATGGATTGACTATACAATAATAACGACGGCCATATTATTGATTTCAGTGCCATCTTTTATTTTCGCGCTGGGCTTACAAAAAATCTTTGGAGGAATCTTAGGATGGGTTCCAATAATAGGATGGCCCCAAGGAAAAGACCTATGGTTTGGAGGGTGGGAATATACAATATTACCAACCCTTTCAGGATGTTTTGTATATATTGCATATTATTCTAGACTTTTAAAGACTTCTATGTTAGATATTATAAATCAAGATTATGTGTTAACAGCAAAATCTAAAGGTTTATCAAGTAGAAAAATAGTATCAAGGCATATATTAAGAAACTCCTTAATTCCATTAGTTACAAATTTACCAGTGACAATCGCCATGTGTATAACAGGATCCTTCTTTATTGAAAGGGTATTTTCCATACCGGGCTTAGGACAGTATTATATAGGAGCAGTTCAAGGACAAGATTTATCAATGATTATGGGACAAACTATAATTATTACATCCATGTATGTTATATGTATATTTTTAACAGATATTCTGTATACTGTGGTTGATCCAAGAATAAGAATCACTGGTGGAAAAAGATAAGGTGAGGAGGACTATATATGGTTGAATTTAAAATAGACGATTTTCATGTAATTGGATGCGATGATGCAGATAAAGACATTATAAATAGGCCTAATATAAGTTATTGGCAGGATGCCTGGAGAAGACTTAAAAAAAATTATGTAGGTATGATTTCTCTATGGGTATTAGTATTCTTAGTATTAATGGTTATAGTGGGACCCTATATCACAGGAAAAGATTATATAACTATGAATACAAAACTTGGAGATTTGCTTCCAAGTAGTAAATACTGGTTTGGCACAGATAGATTAGGAAGAGATCTATTTTCAAGGGTTTGGTTTGCAGGAAGAATGTCCATAGCTATAGGACTTATTGCAACCACAGTACAAATAGTTGTTGGATGTCTATATGGTGGTGTAATGGCTTATTTTGGAGGATGGGTAGATGAAGTTATGATGAGAGTCATAGAAGTAATTACTAGTGTTCCAGATTTGCTTTTAACCATACTTATGCTAGTAGTTTTAGGAAATAGTGTTGGAGCTTTGATTGTTGCATTAACAATCACAGCCTGGTGTGGAACTGCAAGAATGATAAGGGGACAATTGATGCAGCTTAGAGAGTCTGAGTATGTATTAGCGGCTCAGATGTTAGGTGCATCACCTACGAGAGTTATAGTAAAACACTTCATTCCTAATACTATAGGAGTATTAATACTAAATATAGCCTCAAGTATACCAGGATATATCTTTGCAGAAGCAGGACTTAGTTTTTTAGGAATTGGGCTTCAACCTCCAGATACAAGTTGGGGAGCACTTATAGCTTATGGAAGGGAAGTTATGGAATTCTATCCAACTCAGCTAATATTCCCAGCGCTTGCACTTTGTATTACAGTATTGGCATTTAATTTGTTGGGCGATGGGCTAAGAGATGCACTTGACCCAAGACTTCGTCAATAGTAGGAGGGAATGTTATGGAAAAACAATTAGAAGTTAAAAATTTAAGAGTATCATATTATACCTATGCTGGAGAAGTGAAGGCTGTTAGGGGAATGTCCTTCGATGTAGATAAGGGAGAATGTATTGCTATAGTTGGAGAATCAGGTTGTGGAAAAACTGTTACGTCTAAAGCTATAATGGGGTTAATTCAATCACCACCAGGAGAAATAAAAGAAGGAAGCGAAGTTATTTATAAAGGTGAAAACATATTGAATTTTTCAGAAAAACAATGGCAAAACTTTAGAGGTGAAGAGTGCAGTATGATTTTCCAAGATGCATTAACAGCTCTAAATCCAACTATGAAGGTAGGAAAGCAGATTGCAGAGAATTTAATAATTCATAGAGGAATGAAAAAGCATGAGGCATTAAGCGAAGCAAAAAAGATGTTAGAGCTTGTAGGTATACCTAATATTGAGAAAAGAATTAATCAGTATCCTCATGAATTTTCAGGAGGAATGAGGCAGAGGGTTATGATAGCTATAGCGTTGGCTTGTAATCCTAGTATACTTATAGCAGATGAACCTACCACAGCATTAGATGTTACCATACAAGCACAGATAATAGATATTATAAAAAATCTTCAACAAAAATTGGGAACCTCTGTTATATTAATCACCCATGATTTAGGCGTGGTTGCAGATCTTGCAAACAGAATTTTTGTTATGTATGCAGGGAAACTAGTTGAAAAAGGAAATTATAAAGAGATATTCTATAATCCTAAGCATCCATATACTTGGGCACTACTTAAAGCCGTACCTAGATTAGATGCAGATGATAAAGAGGAACTAGTATCTATTCAGGGAACACCCCCAGATTTGATATGCCCTCCAGCTGGATGTGGCTTTGCATTAAGGTGTAAAAACTGTATGAATATATGCTTAAGAGAAGAACCACCAGCATCTGAATTTGAAGAGGGGCATACAGTAGCGTGCTGGCTACATCATCCTATGGCTCCCAAATTAGAAGTACCAGTTGGAGTAGGAGGTGCTAAGTAGTGGAAGAAAAAAATAATGCGGTAATGGAAATTAAAGGTTTAAAGAAATATTTCAATGTGGGTAAAAAAGCAATTTTAAAAGCAGTTGATGATGTAAATATATCTATAGGAGAGGGAGAAACAGTAGGACTTGTTGGTGAATCAGGATGTGGAAAAACTACTTGTGGAAGAACTTGTGTAGGAATGTATGAAAAAACTGAAGGAAGCGTTATATATAAAGGAATGGATGTTCATAAATTAAAGGGAAGAGAGAGAAGAGCCTTTTCTAAGGAGGTTCAAATCATTTTCCAAGATCCATATGCATCACTGAATCCAAGAATGACTGTAGGAGACATAATAGCAGAGGGTATAGACATTCATAAATTAGCTTCTAATTCAAAAGAGAGAAGTGAGAGAGTCAATGAATTCTTGAGATTAGTAGGATTAAATAAAGAACATGCAAATAGATTTGTTCATGAATTTTCAGGAGGTCAAAGACAAAGAATTGGTATAGCAAGAGCACTTGCAGTAGAACCTAAATTTATAATGTGTGATGAACCAATTTCAGCATTAGATGTTTCTATACAGGCGCAAATTGTAAATCTTTTAATGAAATTGCAGAGGGATATGGGATTAACTTATTTATTTATAGCCCATGACCTATCTATGGTAAAGTATATATCTAATAGAGTAGCTGTTATGTATCTTGGAGTTATAGTAGAGCTTACCAATAGTAAAGAATTATATAAACATCCAAGTCATCCATATACTAAGGCATTATTATCTGCAATACCTATACCAGATCCATTGGTAGAAAGAGCAAGACAGAGAATTATGCTAGAAGGAGATGTACCTAGTCCTATAAATCCTCCATTAGGATGTAAATTTGTTAAAAGATGCAAATATGCCACAGCCAGATGTAATGAAGAAGCACCAATTCTTAAAGAGATATCAGCTAATCACTTTGTAGCATGTCATTTATATTAGATTGATTTTATATTTTAAATATAGGAAAAGGATTGTGTTATGAATAAAACTATAGATTATTTTAAAGACATAATAAAGTCACTTATGATAGGTATAATGGTAGCTTTGATCATAATGGTGTTAACTGCATTGATAACATTTATAGTAAATCACAATAATATTAAAGGAGTTTTAGAAACGGTTAAAAACACTTTATTTATTATTGGAGCATTTGGACTATTAATATGCTCTGGATTTATATTAAAACGAGATTCAAGGAGACCATTAGCATACGAAGATCAATGGAAGGAAAAATTTAGAGCTATCAAGTTTCAAAATGTTTTAATGGTTATAACTGTAACACTTTTATGTTTTGGAATAGGCATAGATAGAATTATTTATTATTGGTAATTTTATAGCTTAAATACGACTCTATTAGAGGGGTATTTAAGCTTATTTTTTATGGTAGAATATATAGAGATATTTAAGTGCGTTGATAAAAATGCACATTACTACTGGAAAGTCGTTTCGAAAGATTGATTTACAATAATATGCATATTTATCAATCCTGTATTAGAGTAAAATCATAAATAGAGAAGGGAAGTAAAACATAGTTATGGATAACAATAATAATAGATTTGAAGAAATTGAGGAGTAAGCTGCATGATTATAGTTAACACAAAACAAGAGGTCTTTGAGTTAGTTGAGAAAAATTCTATGGTACTTCTATATTTTTCGTCAGAAAATTGCTCTACTTGTATGGCATTAAAACCAAAGATTCAACAGTTACTAACTAAGTATCCAAAAGTAATTTCAGGTGAAATAGAAGGACGGGTTTTATCAAAGTTTGCTGCAGATTTCAATGTTTTTTCTCCACCAATAATTATTTTATATGTGGATGGAAAGGAAACCATAAGAGAGGGAAGATATGCTAGCATTGAGGAATTAGAAGAAAAGATTAAAAGATATTATGAAATGATATTTTAATTTATAGACTATGTTTCAATATAGTGTTAAATTTTCTGTAAGTTACTTCTTTTGCAATACTATGTAGTTCTTTATCAATACTATATTGAAACATAGCTAATTCACAAAATATTTATGTATGTAAATATTTTCATAAAGGGATGATTAATTGAGGAAAATATTATAGAATATAGATATAAATATATTTTAGGGGGGCTAATTATGAATAAAACTGTTAATATTGATTGGAAAAATCTTAGTTTTAGTTATATGAAGACAAATTTCCGCTATGTTTCTATTTGGAAAGATGGAAATTGGGATGAGGGTATACTTACAGAGGATAATAAGTTAACTATTAGTGAAGCTTCAACATCATTACATTATGGACAGCAATGCTTTGAGGGCTTGAAGGCCTATAGAACTAAGGAGGGAAAGGTACAATTATTTAGAGTAGATGAAAATGCAAAAAGGATTAATAGAAGTTGTAAACGATTGCTAATGCCTACAATTCCAGAAGAAAAATTTATAGATGCTTGCATACAGGTGGTAAGAGCTAATGATAAGTTTGTACCACCTTATGGAACTGGTGCAACTTTATATTTAAGACCTTTTGTTATAGGGATAGGGGATAATTTAGGCGTAAAACCTGCTCCTGAATACATGTTTTGTATATTCTGTTCACCTGTTGGACCTTATTTTAAAGGCGAAATGGCACCAGTTAATTTCATGATAGCTGACTATGATAGAGCAGCACCATTAGGTACAGGTTCTGAAAAGGTAGGAGGAAATTATGCAGCAAGTCTTTATCCTCATGAAATAGCAGTTAAGAGAGGATTCGCGGATTGTATTTATCTAGATCCAGCAACTCATAGTAAAATTGAAGAAGTAGGAGCAGCAAATTTCTTCGGGATTACTAAGGACAATAAATTTATTACTCCAGAATCTGAGTCTATTTTACCGAGTATAACTAAATATTCGCTAATGTATCTTGCAAAAGAGTACTTAAAAATGGAAGTAGAAGAAAGAGATGTACTTATAGATAATCTTTCAGAATTTAAAGAAGCCGGTGCTTGTGGTACAGCAGCAGTTATTACTCCAATTGGAGGAATTGAATATAAAGGAGGACTTCATGTATTCCATAGTGAAACAGAAGTAGGACCTATAACAAAAGAGCTCTACAATACATTATGTGGAATACAAATTGGAGATGTAGAAGCACCTGAAGGATGGATATTTGAAGTATAGAAAATAAAAGAGAATAAAGAGAATATAATTTCATATAAGGTTCAGCTAGGTTTAAATTTCTAGCTGAACTTTTTTATTTGATTTTATTTTAAATGATTTTTAATAATATGTAGTTCTAGAATCAACAATCATTTAAAACACAGCCCTTTAACTTAATTATATCTGAGAAAAAGACAATTTTATATAAATAAAGGAAGTATAGAGTTATACCAATGAGTGTATAGAAAGGATTCCACTTATTTTAACAAGGTAAAGTGTAAAATTTTGTTGTTAAAATAAGTAAATATATGTAATTTAAGTATTGAAATTACATATATTATAATTTAAAATTAAACTAAGTAATCAGTAAAATAAAAAAATGAAATTAATTTCAACTTGAATAAATATATTTATTTTTATTTATACATAGATATTTTATTAAATAAATAAAGTATTAATACAATCTATATTTTTATTAAGGGGTTGGAGGGGAAAAATGAATAAGTTATTAAAGAAAATTGCAACATTGGTTATCACTGGAGCATTTATATTTACAGGATGTGGAGGGGCATCGTCTGGAGGAGATAAACCAATTGGTGACAAAGAAGCCTCAAAAGAAATTAAAGTTGGATTTCTTTATTCAGGGCCAGCTAGTGATGGAGGATACAATTATGTCCATGACCAAGGTAGATTATATCTAGAAAAGGAACTTGGAGTCAAAACTGTTTATAAAGAGTCAGTAAAGGAAGAAAAATCAGAGGTTCAAAAAACTGCTGAAACTATGATAGAAGAGGGATGTAATGTAATTATTGGAGTTAGCTTTGGATTCCAAGAAGGATTACTTGCAACAGCTAAAAATTATCCAGAAGTTAAATTCCTACATTGTTCAGGTTTTAAACTAGCTGATAATATGGGGCAATATTTTGGTAGAATACATGAAATGCAATATTTAAATGGTGTTATAGCTGGATTAACTACTAAGACAAATAAATTAGGATTTGTTGGTGCATTTCCATTTCCTGAGGTTATAAGAAATATAAATGCATTTACATTAGGTGCAAAATCAGTTAATCCTGATGTAACTGTAAAGGTTAATTGGACAAGTACTTGGTATGATCCAGCAAAGGAAAAAGAGGCTGCAAAAGCATTACTTGATGCTGGAATAGATGTAATAGGACAACACCAAAATACACCAGGACCACAACAAGCGGCAGAGGAAAGAGGTGCATTTGCAACTGGATATAATACAGATATGAGCAAAACAGCTCCAAAAGCCAACCTTTCTTCAGCAATATTTAATTGGGGATCTTACTATGTAAAGGCAGTTAAAGATATACAATATGGAAAATGGAAATCAGAGAAATATTGGGGTGGAATCGATGATAAGGTTGTAGATATAGTTATAACAGATTTAGTATCATCAGAAAACAAGGCTAAAGTAGAAGCTGTAAAAGAAGATATAAAGTCAGGTAAAAATAAGATATTTCAAGGACCTATAAAGGATCAAAAGGGACAAGAGAAGCTTAAAGCTGGAGAAGTTATGAGCGATGAAGATGTTTGGAATATTAACTGGTTTGTAGAGGGCATAGATGGAACAATACCAAATAATTAGCGAAAATAGAGAAGAACTGAAGATATTACCTTCAGTTCTATTTTTAGATTGAGGGGGATACTATGAAAAGTTATGTACCGTATATTTCCATGAATAATATAAAAAAGATCTTTGGTAAAGTAGTGGCAAATAATAATGTGAATTTTAGTGTAAATGGAGGAGAGATACATACCTTACTTGGTGAGAATGGAGCTGGTAAGAGCACCTTGATAAATATTTTGTCCGGTGTGTATAGCCCAGATAACGGAAGTATATCAATACATGGTAAACAGATGAATTTTACTTGTCCTAAGGATGCTATTAAAGCTGGAGTAGGAACTATATATCAACATTTTAAATTGGTAGAGGCTATGACTGCTAGGGAGAATATAACCCTTGGTTTTACAACAGGTATTTTTCATGGTAAGGATAAAGTAGAAGTAAAAATTAAAGATATATGCAAAAAAATAGGTCTTGAAGTTGATTTAAATAAATATGTAGGAGATATGTCAGTAGGAGAAAAGCAGAATTTAGAAATAGTAAAGGTACTTTATAGGGGAGCTGATATATTAATACTGGATGAACCTACAGCTGTGTTTACACCTCAAGAAACCAAAAAATTATTTGAAATAATGAAGAAGATGAAAGAACATGGCTGTGCTATTATTTTCATATCTCATAAGATGGATGAAGTAATGGAAGTAAGTGATAGGATAACAGTGTTAAGAAAAGGAGAAGTTGTTAGAACAGTGGATAAGAAAAATACTAATCCAAAGGAACTTACTGAGCTTATGGCTGGACATTCAATAAATTTGGCTATAGAAAGAGCAGAAATAGAATCAGGAAAAAATATGTTAGAAATAAGGAATTTAACTATATTAAACGAAGAAAAAGTAGAAGCCGTAAAAAATATTTCTTTTAATATTAGGTCTGGAGAAATTCTTGGAATTGCAGGTATAGCAGGATGTGGACAGAGGGAATTATGTGAGGCTATAGCTGGAATTCACCCTATAAAATCTGGAGATATAGTATTTGAAGGAGAAAGTTTAGTCGGGAAAAATCCTAAGGAGTTTATAAAGAAAGGAATATCTATGAGTTTTATTCCAGAGGATAGGTTGGGAATGGGATTAGTAGGATCCATGGATATGGTAGATAACCTTATATTAAAAAGTTACCATAATGAAAAGGGGCTATTTATTAATAGGAAACCAGTAGAAATAAAAGCTAAGGATATTGTTAATACGCTAGAAATAAAAACTCCAGGAGTTCATTTTCCAATAAAATATTTGTCTGGGGGAAATATTCAGAAAATTCTATTAGGTAGAGAGTTGAGCTCACAACCTCGACTTCTTGTAATGGCTTATCCAGTTAGGGGACTTGATATCAATACTTGCTATACTATATATAATTTAATAAATGAAGAAAAGAAGAAAGGGACAGCTATTTTATTCGTTGGGGAAGATTTGGATGTACTTATGGAATTGTGCGATAGAATAATGGTAATGAGTGGAGGAACATCCACAGGAATACTTGACAGTGCTGAAGTTACAAAAGATAAATTGGCACTTATGATGGTGGGGGAGAATATTCATAAGGTTAAGGGGGTGCTGTAGATGATTAAATTTATTAAAAGAGGAGAAGTTAGTAAGAAGACTAATTTTATTGTAAGAATTATGGCTATAATCTTAGCATTAATAGTTGCAGGTATATTTATGGCAATACTAGGTCATAACCCCATAGAAGTTTATGGATACATGATTAAGGGCGCCTTTGGATCTCCTGGGAAAATAAGACAGACTATAATATTAGTAATCCCTCTTTTGATAACAGGGCTTGGGGTGTCAGTAGCATTTAAAATGCAGTATTGGAATATTGGAGGAGAAGGTCAGATATTAATGGGAGCCTTTGGGGCTGCTCTATTTGCTCTTAACTTTCCTAGCTTACCAATGCCCCTGTTATTAATTTTAATGATAATTTCAGGTGCTATATTTGGTGGATTATGGGCATTAATTTCAGGAGTATTAAAGGTGTATTTTAACACTAATGAAACCATAACCACCTTGATGTTAAATTATGTAGCACTAAAAATCATAACCTACTTACAATATGATGCATGGAAGGATAAACAAGCGCTTGGATTTCCTAAGATAGCAAACTTTCCGGATAATGCCATATTTCCATCAGTATTTAGAGTTCATATTGGATGGATAATAGCATTAGTGTTAGTGGTCATATTCTATGTGTCTATGAAGCACAGTAAGATGGGATATGAGATATCTGTGTTAGGTGAAAGTAAAAACACTGCAAAATATGCAGGAATAAATATTAAGAAAACTATACTTAAGGCAGTATTTATAAGTGGAGCAGTGTGTGGATTAACTGGGGTTATACAGTCATCTGCAGTTAGTAACACATTGTCTGTGGAAGTTACTGGTGGAATGGGGTACACAGCCATAATTGTGGCTTGGTTATCAAATCTTAGTGCTCTTATTATGCTTATAGTATCGGTATTATTTGCAGCTTTGCTAGAAGGAGGAGCTTATATCCAGACGGCATTTGGAATTCCCAATGCCGCAGCATCAGTAATGCAGGCATTGATATTGTTTTTTGTATTAGGCAGTGAATTCTTTGTAAAATATAAACTAGTCTTTGCAAATAAACTCACAAAGAGTAATTCTGGAAAAGCCAGCAAAATAGAAAGTAAGGATGAGGTGATATAATGGATTGGGTAGCATTTTTTGCATCTGCAGTGGTAGCAGGAACACCATTACTATTTGCCACTTTAGGAGAGATAATAACTGAAAAATCAGGAAATTTAAATTTAGGTGTTGAAGGTATGATGCTCTTAGGGGCGGTTGCTGGATTCATCGCAGGCTTTAAAACTGGAAGTGCTACAATAGCCTTAATTTCAGCAATGGTAGCAGGAGGGCTTGGTGGAGTAGTATTTTCTTATTTAACAGTTTCATTAAGAGCAAATCAAGTAGTTACAGGATTAGCACTTACCATATTTGGAACAGGGATTTCAAGTCTTTGGGGAGTAACTGTAGTAGGACAGATAGTTCCAGAATCCATTAAGAAGATATTTACACCGACTAAGATACCAATTTTAGGTGATATACCTTTTATAGGAGAGATATTCTTTAGACAAGATGCATTTATATACTTGTCTTACATTATAGCTATAGTGCTAGGAATATATTTACTGAGAACAAATAAGGGAAATAATTTAAAGGCAGTAGGTGAGAATCCATCAGCTGCTGATGTAGCAAGCATTAATGTTAAACTATATAGATATATTCATACTATATTAGGGGGAGCGTTATGTGGTCTTGGAGGAGCATATTTATCACTAGTTTATGTGCCTGCATGGCAAGAAAACATAACTGCAGGAAGAGGATGGATTGCAGTAGCATTAGTTATTTTTGCATCATGGAATCCTTACAAGGCATTGCTAGGTGCCTATTTGTTTGGAGGACTGGATATTATAGGCTTTAGAGTTACTCAATCAATAATATCCCCATATTTTCTATCAATGTTACCTTATGTGGTGACAATTATTGTATTGGCACTAGTATCTGCAAGGAAATCTAGAAAAAATGCACCTCCAAAATCTCTAGGAGTTGCTTATTTTAGGGAAGAACGATGATAACAAATCAATTTATATAATAGATAGTGAGAACTTAAATATTATTTTTCTGAAAAAAGTAATATTTAAGTTCTTTTTTTAAAAAAATATATGAAGATATACACAATATAAGAGTTTTATTTATAATTTTATGAAAATAAAAGTATAAAAATGTTTGACTTCGACAAAAAATGCTGTTAAAATAAACACGAACTATAAAAAAACTACATAATACAATGTTCGTAATTATATTAAATACATCAGTTTTGTAGAGGAGTTAATGACTATGAAAAAGAAATGGGCTTATATATTATTTATACCATGCTTGGTATTGGTTCTATATTTTTTAATAGTACCGCTTTTAAGCACTATAATTCCAACTTTTAGTGTAGACGGAAGTTTTAGTTTGAAAAATTATATGGATTTCTTTAAGGATGAATACATGGTAAAAATATTCATAAGAACCTTAAAGGTTTCGCTAATAGCCTCCTTAATTTCTATGATTATTGGGGTACCCACAGCTTATTTTATATCAAGGACATCGAAAAAACTTAGAGGTCTATTGATGGCAATGACTATATTTCCAATATTGACAAATTCAGTAGTTCGTTCTTTTGCTTGGATGAGTATATTAGGAAAAACAGGAGTCGTAAATAGCTTACTTATGAAGTTAAACATAATTAAAGAACCCCTGTCTCTTTTATATACAGAAGGAGCAATAATAGTTGGAACTATATATATATTTTTGCCATTAATGATAACTTCACTTGTAGGAGTTATGGAGAACATAGATAAGGATCTATTAGAAGCTGCGGAAAGCTTAGGAGCTAATAGATTCAAAGCTTTCTTAAAAGTAGTATTTCCTCTAAGTGTACCTGGGTTAATAGTTGGAACAGTACTTGTGTTTACAGGTTCATTAACAGCATATACAACACCTCAATTATTAGGTGGAAATAAAAATACTGTATTAGCGACGCTTATATATCAGAAGACTATGACTCTAGGCGACTGGCAAGGTGCAGCAGTAGTAGCAAGTATAATGATTGTGACTACATTGCTGGTTATAAAAGGAATAAACTATCTTGCAGGAAAGCTAGATAAGAGAGGTGTGTAAGATGAAAAAGAATAAGATGTTAACATTGTTTGTGTTTTTAGTATATACATTTTTATTTGCTCCACTTATTATCATAACTTTGACAAGTATAGGAACAGAAAGTTATATAGCGTTCCCACCTAAAGGCTTTAGTTTACAATGGTTTATAAATATTTTTAAATCAAAGTCCTTTATGCAGACAATGGGAACAAGTTTTCTGATTTCTATAGTAGCTACATTGACAGCATTAGTTATTGGAGTACCAGTAGCTTATGGATTAAGTAGAATGAATTTTAAGGGAAAGGGAGCACTTAAAAGTTTCTTTTTTTCACCACTTATAATACCAGGAATAGTAGTTGGATTTTCACTATTTCAATTTTTAGTAGCAAAGTTACAACTGTCTATATATATGAGCTTATTCATAGGACATACCTTGGTAATTATACCTTATATAATTAGAGTTATTGGATCTAGTTTAGAAGTCTTTGATTACTCTATTGAGGAGGCGGCCATGAGTTTAGGATGTACAAAATTTATGACATTCTTTAGAGTGGTTATGCCGAATATAACCTCAGGAATAATAGCAGCATTTATGTTAGCATTTATAAATTCCTTTAATAATGTACCTGTATCTATATTTTTGACAGGTCCAGGGGTTAGTACTTTACCAATAACTATGATGAGCTATGTAGAATACAATTATGATCCTACAGTTTCAGCTCTATCAGTTTTATTGATGTTAATAACTATAGGAATCATGTTTATAGTAGAAAAAACCTTAGGCTTAAGCAATTTTTCAGCTTAAATATTGGAGGAGTAAGCATATGGATTTAATTAACTTAAAAGATATAACAGTATCCTATGATGGAAAGACAAATATTCTAGAAAACTTGAATTTAAAGATAAAGAAAGGGGAGTTAGTATCTCTTTTAGGACCAAGTGGATGTGGTAAGACTACAACACTTAGAGTTGTAGCAGGCTTTATTGAGCCGGTTAAGGGAAGTTTTATGTTACAGGATAAAGACTATACTAATATTCCAGTGCATAATAGAAACTTTGGATTAGTATTTCAAAGTTATGCATTATTTCCACACTTAAACGTTGAAGAAAATGTGGCCTTTGGATTAAAGATGAAAAAGTTGCCTAAAGAAGAAATTAAGGAAAAAGTGAAGGAAATAATAAAACTTGTAGATATGGAGCATTTAGCTAAAAGATATCCAAAGGAGCTGTCAGGAGGACAAAGACAAAGGGTTGCTATCGCAAGAGCTTTAGTTATAGAACCAAGTTTATTGCTACTAGATGAGCCGCTAAGCAATTTAGATGCTAAGTTAAGACTTAAAATGAGGGTAGAAATTAGAAAACTTCAACAGGAATTGGGGATAACCACATTATTCGTAACCCATGACCAAGAGGAATGTTTTTCTATATCCGATAGAGTTGCAGTAATGAATAGTGGATTAATAGAGCAGTTTGATACTCCAGAGAATATATATTCAAATCCAGCTACAGAGTTTGTGGCAAGATTCGTAGGGTTTGAAAACTTCATAGATTTAGAAATGGTTTCCGAAGGACTATATAAGACTTCATCAGGTCATAAATTTAAGGTGAGCAATGGCGGAAAAAATGGTTCAATTAAGGGAACTATAAGACCAGAAGATATTAAAATAGTTGAAGAGAAGATTGATAATCTTATAGAAGGTAGAGTTGAAATAAGAACATTCTTAGGTAAATCTTATCAATATAACGTAACTACAGATATTGGAACTTTAATCGTTAATAGTGAAAATGATGTAATTTACAATCAAGGAGATACAATTAAACTTCACTTACCAGAAAATAAAATGGTATTAGTATAAAAATAATTTAAGGTGAAAGAGGGGAAATAATTTATGTTAAAAAAATCGTTAGCTATAACATTAGCACTAGCACTATCAGTAGTAGGATTAGTAGGATGTGGGTCAAAAGATGAAGGTTCTAAAGGTGGAGAAAAAAAGGAACTTGTAATTTCTACTTTTGGATTAAATGAAGATAAGATGTGGGAGAATTTATTTACACCTTTTGAAAAAGAACATGGTGTGAAAATTGTTTTAGAAACTGGAAATAACTCAGAGAGATTAACTAAACTTAAAAATAACCCTAATTCTAATGTAGATATTATTTGTTTAGCTGAATCTTTTTCACAAGAGGGAATAGATGGAGGGCTTTTTGAAAAACTGGATTATAGTAAAATAACTAATGCAGAAAAATTAAATATAAAAGCTCAAGAAACTGTAAAAGCAGGATTTGGTCCAGCACAAGCACAAAACAGTATAGGATTGGTAGTGAATTCAGCAGCAGGTATAGAGGTAAATTCATGGGAAGATCTATGGAAGCCTGAATTAAAAGGTAAAATAGCTATACCAGATATAACTACTACTAATGGACCAGCTATGGTATATATGGCTGCAGTAAAAGCAGGAGTGGATGTTAGCACTGACAAAGGAGAAGCTGCATTTAAAGAATTAGAAGCATTAAAGCCAAATGTAGTTAAAACTTATTCGAAGTCATCAGATTTAGCTAACATGTTCGCAAGTGGAGAAATTGTAGCAGCAGTAGCAGCAGATTTTGCTTATGGAAACATAGTAAAAGCAAGCCCAGATGTTAAATATATTATACCTGAATCTGGAACTTACTTAAACTTTAATACTCTTAACATAAATAAAAATTCTAAAAATAAAGACATGGCTTATGAGTTTATAAACTATGTATTAAGCACAGAAAGTCAAACAAGAACAGCTAAAGGTTATTCAGAGTCTCCAGTAAATGGTGAGGTTAAACTTAATGAAGAAGAAGCTAAAAATTTAACATATGGACCAATGGTAGATAATGCAAAAACTATAGATTTTAGTGTTGTTAATCCATTAATGCCTGAATGGATTGATAAGTGGAATAGAATGATGAATTAAATTTTTAGGAATAGGTTAGGTGAGTCATGGTAGTTGATTATATTATAAAAAACATTTATGTGTATAATAGTTACTTCAAGAAATTTATTCAGGGTGATGTAGCTATTAAGGATCATAGGTTTGTATATATAGGTCAGGAATATGAAGATAAGCTATTTCCTAAAAAGGTTTTAGAGGGAAATGGACAATATATGGTTCCAGGACTTATAGACATTCATATGCATATAGAAAGTTCCATGACTACTCCAAGTGAATTCTCAAAATGGGCTATAAAACATGGGGTCACCACAGTTGTGGCTGATCCCCATGAAATAGCTAATGTGTTTGGAGTGGAAGGCATAAGAGAATTTTTAAAAAATGATGAAAAACTGGATATTTTCTATGGTATACCAAGCTCAGTACCATCAACATCGCAGAACCTTGAAACTACAGGAGGAACTATAAGTGATGATGAGGTAAGTGAGCTTTTGTGTTATGAGAAGATATTATGTCTTGGAGAAGTCATGAATTTCAAAGATTTAATTGAAGATGAGCATTCACAAATCAATAGGATAATTAAGAACGTAGGAAGAAAAAAAAGAAATTTTCCGCTAGAAGGACATTGTCCTAAAATAGCAGGAGTAGATTTATCCTTATATATTTACAGAGGAGTAGATGGAGATCATACTCAACAGAATGTAGAATCTATAAAAGAAAAAATTTTCAATGGAATGTTTATGGAAATACAGCATAAATCTATGAGTAAAGAAAATATGGATTTTTTAATAGAAAATAGCTTATATGAGCATTTTTGTTTAGTAACAGACGATGTTATGGCTGATAAACTGATGGAAGGTCATCTAAATTTATTACTTAAAAAAGCTGTAGCAATGGGAATGAAAATAGAAGATGCTATTTATGTTTCTACATTTACTCCAGCTAGAAGGATGGGACTTTTAGATAGGGGAGCTATAGCTCCAGGAAAGATGGCAGATTTTATTCTAATAGATGACATAAGAGACTTTTCAATAGATTCAGTATATAAAAATGGACAGTGTGTATATGAAGCAAAAAGTGGATGGAAAGATGAATATTTTAATAATGACACTACTTTTCCAGATAGTTTTTTTAATAGTATAAAACTAGAGTCAATTACTGAGGAGCAACTAAAGCTTAATTATAAAACAAATGAGAAGAATGTTTTATGCAGAACTATGGAAGTATGTAATAATACAACCTTTACTAAAGAAGGGGAAATAAGCTTAGAAGTGGTAGAAGATGAGGTCCAGTGGCAGAAAGAAGAGTGTGCACTTATAGCTGTATTTGAACGCTATGGGAAAAATAAGGGAAGGGCGTTTGGATTAGTTACAGGAGATATAATAGCTAAAGGGGCAATAGCTACTACCTGGTCCCACGATCATCATAATTTAATGGTTATGGGTAAAAATATTAAGGACATGGTTTTGGCAGCAAATAAGATTATAGAAATGCAGGGTGGATATGCAGTAAGTAATAATGGAGAAATAATAGCTTCAGTGCCACTATCTATTGGAGGCATAGTGAGTAATAAACCTATAGAAGAACTAGGAAGTAGTTTAAAAAAGGTAAGAGAAGCAATGAAGACATTAGGATATAATCATAATAATGAAATTATGTCCTTTAGTACATTATCATTACCCGTGAGTCCTGAATTAAAAATAACAGATGTGGGTTTGATAGATGTTAGAAAGCAGAAAATTGTTTCGTTATTTAAATAAGTCATATTCACTTAGGAAGTGTAGGTGAAAGTAAATGAATAAACTAAAATTAATACACAACGTAACCCTTATTACTATGAATAAGAATAAGGATATTATAGAAAATGGTGTTTTGGTCATAGAAGGAGACACCATAATAGCTGTTGGTGATAGGGAGCTATATGAAGAATATAGTGATAGAAAAGATGTTGAATTTATAGATGGAGAAGATGGAATTTTAATGCCAGGTATGATAAATTGCCATACCCATGGTTCCATGGTAGTCTTTAGGAGTTTAGCTGATGATTATAAGGATAGATTAAAAAGATATCTATTTCCACTAGAGAAAAAATGCATGACTGAAGAACTTGTTTATATAGGAGCAAGATATGCTATAGCTGAAATGCTTTTAGGTGGTGTTACTACCTTTTGTGATATGTACTATTTTGAAGATAAGGTGGCTCAGGCTTGTAAAGAACTTGGTATGAGAGGGGTGTTGTGTGAAACTATATTAGGTTTTGCTTCTCCAGATTCCGAGGAGCCCTATGGTGGATTAGATAAATCTATAGAATTTATAAAAAAATGGAAAGGTGATAGCTTAGTAATTCCAGGGATAGCACCTCATGCACCATATACAAATAGTGATGAAAGTTTAAAACGTGCGTATGAAATATCTAAAGAATATAAAGTACCCTTTACCATGCATGTGGCAGAGATGGATTATGAATGGGATCAATATAAAAAGGAATATGGACTGACTCCTATTCAGTATTTAGAAAGTCTAGGAATTCTTCATCAGGGTTTTATAGCAGCACATACTATTTTAGTAGATGATGAGGATATAGATATATTAAAAAAATATAAAGTAGGAATATCTCATAACATAGGAGCCAATTCAAAGGGAGCTAAAGGTGTAGCACCAATTTTAAAAATGAAAGAAAAGGAAATTAATATAGGTCTAGGAACTGATGGGCCAATGAGCGGAAATACTCTAGATATAATTACTCAAATGGCACAGGTAGGAAAAATTCATAAATTAGTCAATAATGATAGAACACTTCTGCCAGCCAGTGAACTTGTGGAGATGGCAACTATAGGTGGAGCTAAGGTTTTAGGTGTTGAAGATAGGGTTGGATCCATAGAAATAGGTAAAAAGAGTGATTTAGTGATTGTTGAAACTAAATCTGTAAATATGCAGCCGATATACGATTATTATTCAGCATTAGTATATTCAGCTAATCCAGCAAATGTACATACTGTGATTATAAACGGTAGAATAGTTGTAAGGAATAAGAAGCTTATCTCTTCTGAATTTGATGAAATAAGAAGTGCATTAATAGAAGTTAAAGATAGAATTAATAAAATAGCAATGACCTTATAAGTCATTGCTATTTTTAGTTCTTATATACCATCATCTTCAACAATTTTACTTGGTGGAGCTTCTAATTTTTCTGGATGTTTTATAAGGTTTGAGAAATGTCGAAGAGCCTTTACTAAATATACGCCATCTCCAATTCTTTCATCAATAGAGCAGGATAAATTTAAATAACTTTTCCCTTCTTTTTTAGTGATTTTACCCATGGTAATGAATAAAGAAGTTGTACCCCATTCATAGAGGTGATGATTAAGGGCATTATGTCCTACACTGCCTAAGTTAGATATATAAATACTTGAGAAGAGAGGTATTATATCTATATATTTCTTAGGTAGCATACCCATAATACTCAACTTATTAAACATATATGATGTGAAATTCAGTATGGGCGAAGGAAGTTTTGAAACGAAGTCCATTAATTTATCATCATCTTTATCTACATTAGAACGGCATATTTTTATTGCATCATTTACTTTTCGTGATACATCAAAGATTGTGTCTGTTTTATTGAAGTACACCTTAGCATTGCTTTCCTGATAACTTCCATTTACCATCTTTAACACCACAAAGGAAATAGATAGAAAGTTTCTAGCATATAGCTTTTTACCAGCCACAAATCTATTAAGGTATGGGTATTCAACAAAAGTTCGTATAGCAGCTGCTATAACTACTTCAAAAGCACCTATCTTTAAATCTTTATTGTTTCTATTAAAATCTCTTATATATTGTTTTGCATTATCAAATTCAACTTCCTCAGGTGAATATACAATACTTCCATTTCTAGTTTTAAGAAGATAAGGCATAAGTTTTCTCATAGGATCTATATTCTTTAATAATTTACCGTCTTTCATAATTTTCACCTAATCCTTTTAACTATAGTTAGGCATCTGAAGAGAAATAACTAGTTATTTTTTGAAGATGCCTTATTAAAATATATGAAAAGTTACTCTAAAAATAACCATATAATATATACTATTTCTAGAGCAGCATTTAGCTTCTTCATATTATATAATTACTCATAAAATATAACAAATATATACTATTATCACATAAAATAACATAATATAAAAGGTTTTGTTAATGATATATGTACAAATCATCTAATAGATGATATATGTTAAGATAAGATATTTGGAATGAAAATAAGGAGTTAGTGAATAATGAATAAATTATTTAAGGAATATATAGTCTTTCTCTATTTAATAATTATAGGCTTTATAGGATTAAAAGGAATACAGCAAGAGATAAATCATATAGTATTGATTCCGTTTTTATTATTACTTATTCTTAGTGTTTTTATGGAGAGAATTACATATAAAACTTTGAGAGGAATTCCAATAATAATAGGTGGAATAATATCCATGGTTTTAGGACTTAAATTTTTAAAAGAAGGATATATCTTTACATTAATAGTTCTTATTCAATACTGTGTTTTTTACTTGAAGAATAGTAAGTTGGCATTAATAATCATATTTTCTTCTATACCTATGATTATTAATGAAGGTATAATAATTGAATATTTAACTTTAGGAACTATAAGTCTTTTATTTTTATCCTTATTTTGTTATTTTGAAGAGCGAATCAGTTATTTAGATAAAAAAATGGATGAATATAGAAATGAAGTAATTAATTTAAGAAGTTCCTTAAGGAGGGCGGAGGAATATAGAAAACAATCATTGGCTACATTTAAGTTACAAGAGAGAAATAAATTATCAGAAAAGATGCATGATAAGATTGGACATACTATAGCTTCAGCATTATTGCAGCTTGAAGCAGTTAAAGTTGTTATAGGAGATAGGGGTTCCAAGGCTATACCATTATTAGATAATACTACCTCTGTACTTAGAAGTGGAATGGATGATATAAGATTTACTTTAAGAGAAATAAGACCAACTACAGAACAATTAGGTATTAATAAGGTAAAGCTTCTATTAGAAGAGAAGACTAATAATACTAGCTTTAGTTATTCGTTAATTTATAAAGGAGATATAGAACTAATAACTGCAGAACAATGGAGTATAATAGTTGATGGGGTTATGGAACTATCAACTAACTCTATCAAATATTCACGGGGAAATAAAATTAGCGTAAGCATAGAGATATTAAAAGTTTTTGTGAAGCTTCAAGTGAAAGATAATGGGATTGGATTTCATAAAATAAACAAAGGTATGGGATTAAGTGGACTTGAGGAGAAGGTAGTAGAAAAGAAAGGGAAATTTATTTTAGATGGAGGTAATGGATTTTCGGCAATTATATTATTACCAGTAAAGGGAGAGTAGCTATGAATATTAAAATTGCTATTGCAGATGACGATATCTTAATAAGAGAAAGCTTAAAGATAATATTGGGGTCAAAAGAGAATATAGAAGTGGTTGGAACTTTTGAAAATGGACAGGTGCTACTTAACTATCTTGAAGAAAATCAAGTTGATATAGCACTATTAGATGTAAGGATGCCTGTGCTAAATGGAGTAGATACTACTTATGAAATAGTTAAAAGGGGACATAGAACAAAAGTGGTTATACTAACTACTTTTGATGAAGAAGAGTATATAAATAAGGTCATAAGATATGGTGCTAAAGGATACATATTAAAAAATAATACCCCAGAGCAGATATTTCATACCATTCAGTTAGTTAATAGCGGAATTTCTGCAATTCAAGAAGATGTACTTCAGAAGGTGAAATTATATTTAAATGATGAGGATAAAAGCTCATTTGATAGAGAATTATTTACTGAGAGAGAACTAGAGATTATGGGAGAGATAGCTAAGGGACTTAGTAATAAAGAAATAAGTGGTAAATTATTTATTTCTGAAGGAACGGTTAAAAATTATATAACGTCTATATTAAATAAAACACAGCTAAATCACAGAACTCAAATTGCTATATATTACTTAAAACGAAGAAGCATATGACTTTAGTCATGTATCAATATGACTTTTTCTAGATTATCTAGAAAGGTCTTTTTTTGTATACTAAATATATAGCATTTAATTTTGGAAGGGTTGAGGGGTATGAATATTATTGAGATTAGAAATCTAGTAAAAAAATACAATGATTTTATTGCAGTAGATAATATATCTTTAAATATTAAACAGGGAGAGATATATGGACTTTTAGGGCCTAATGGTGCAGGAAAAAGTACCACCATAAGCATGTTATGTGGACTTATAAAACCAAATTCTGGGGACATTAAGGTTTTAGATGTAAATGGGAAAAGAGATTTTGAAAAAATAAAAAAAAATATAGGTCTTGTGCCACAAAATATTGCTGTTTATGGAAATTTTACAGCTAAGGAGAATATTAAATTTTTTGGAGAACTATACGGTCTTAGAGGAAATAAACTTAAAGAGGCAGTAGAAATAGCACTGGAATTTACTGGGCTTTTAGAGGTTAAAAATAAGAAGGCAAGTGAATATTCAGGTGGGATGCTTAGACGTTTAAATATTGCTTGTGCGATAGTTCATAGACCTAAGATAGTTATTATGGATGAACCAACAGTAGGAATAGATCCTCAATCTAGAAAGCATATACTTAACTCAATTGAGAGCCTTAATAAACAAGGTACTACTATAATATATACATCTCACTATATGGAGGAGGTTGAGTCAATTTGTTCTAGAGTTGCTATTATGGATCATGGTAAGGTCATTGTAGAGGGAACAAAAGATGAACTTAAAAATATTGTGGATGATAAGAAAACACTTTCATTAACGTTGAAGTCCTATGATGAGGTAGTTGAAGACAAAATAAAGGCCATAGGCGGAGTAATTTCAGTTTGTCAAGAGGAGAATGTAATAAATATAACTACAGACAGGGAAGTCAATAATCTAGATAAGATAATAACTTATTTTAGTAGTAATGGAATAAGTATAAGTGATATTGGTTATCAAGAAGTAACATTAGAAACTGTATTTTTAACTTTAACAGGAAGAAGTTTAAGGGATTAAGAGGTGAGAATATGATAATCCTAATAAAAAATGCTTTTATAAATCAGTTGAGAAATACTAAATGGATAGTATTCTCAGCTGTATTCCCCATATTTTTAATGGTATTAATAGGAACTATTTTAGTAAATGATTTTGAACGGAATATAGATTCAGAGCCTATAACCGTTTATTACTTAGAGGAAGGAAATAAAAACACTGATTTTATGCTAGAGGTTTTCAAGAAGAATATACAGGATAAAGATATATTCTTAAAAGCTATTGATTCTTTAGAAAAGGGGAAAGAACAGGTAAGAATAAATAGGGGTGTGCTTATACATTTTGAAGAAGACAGTATAAAAGTATATTCTACAAATAAAGAACCCGTTGAAGGAGCTACTATTTTTTCGATATTACGATCAATTAAAAATAGAGTAAATGTCACAGAGCAGATGTTTAGAATTAATCCAGAAAAAGCACAGAAAATTTTATCTAGTAATAATTTTATTAGTGACATGGAAGTAGAGGTTTTGGAAAAAGAGGATGCACCTAGTTCCTATGATTATTATGGAGTAGTTGAAATTACTATGATGGTCCTATATATATTGCTCTTTCCACTAGGAGCTTTGGAATATGAAAAGAAAAAAGGGATGAGAGAAAGGATTTCTTTAACAGGGATTGGAACTTTTTATTATTTTACATCTAGGATTGTTGCTAGCTTTATGATAAGTATTTTGATAATAATGCCAGGATTTCTTTTTTCACTATTTATTCTAGATGTTAATTGGGGACTTAATCCATTACTAGCTTTTGGATACATTCTATCTTTTAATTTGATTTCAGTAACATTTGGAACTTTAGTTGGATATATAGCTAAAGACTATGAAAAGGCAACTCTTATTATTCAAGGTATGCTTATTCCTGTAATTTCATTTCTAGGTGGAAGCTACATGGCTTTAGGAGATGAATTGGGAGGAGCATTTCAAATGGTAGCTAACTTCTCACCATTAAGATGGCTAAATAGAGGATTATTCAGAATGATTTATTCAGAAGATTTTTCTATATTAAATTGGAGCTTAGCAATAAACTTAATAATATTTATAGTTTTAGTAGGATTACTATTTATATTTGCTAAAAGGGAGGAAAAAATATGATTGGTAACTTATGGGTGATTATAAAAAACAATTTAAGAATAGCTTTAGTAAAAAAACCAGTATATAGTGTGCTATTAATTGTATTACCTGTTATTGTATTATTTCTTGCTTCTAAGATATTTACGCATGGAGGGATCACGTTAAATATTGGAATTGTAGATAATAGCAATACTAAATCCTCTAAAGCGATAGTTAAAGTGCTAGGTGAAGAATATGGAATAAAAATTAAATCTATAGATGAAGAAAACTTGAGCAGTGAATTTGGAGAAAAGAATATAAATGCAGCTATAATTATACAGGAAAATTTTGAAGATAAATTATTGCAGGGAGATATATCAGGAATTAAAGTTAGGGTTTTGGAGGGAGAGAATATCGGTGACATGATAAATGTATTATTAGGACCAGAGCTTTCAAATCTTAGTAGTTTAGCAAGAATCCATGAGGGGGATAGGGTAAATTATTTAAAGTCATTAGAGAGTTATAAAGTTTCAGATGTAAAAATAGAAAGAGCTCAACTAAGTGATTTGTATGGAGACTATTCAAATTCCGAAATGTTTATAGGCTTTTTAATAATGTTTATATTTTTAAGGGCTATGAATGGGGCTTTTTTAGTAAGTGAAGATAAAAACCAAAATGTATATACTAGAATTTTAACAGCACCAGTTAAGGGATGGCAATATTATCTAGCAAATATAATAACTACGTTTATATTAATAGTCATACAAATTTTAATTACATTAGTAGCCATAAATTTCTTTTCTGATATCAATATTGGAATGAATTATGTGCAATTATTTATTATATTATGTGTAATTGGACTTGTAGCTGTATCTATAGGAAGTTTTTGTTTAGCCATTACAGATAGTAGAGATTTGTCTAATATTCTATCAAACTTTATTTTGATGACTTCTATGTTTTTAGGAGGATGTTTTGTGCCAGTTAGCTTATTTCCTGAAATCATAGATAGAATATCTTATTTCACACCCACCAGATGGGCCATGGAGGCTGTATTGGATTTGCAACAGGGCATGACCTTCTCACACATATCAAAATATTTAGGGATTATGTTACTTTTTGCAGTGGTATTCTTTGTAATAACAAGCTATAAGGCCTCAGTTAGAGATAAGATTAATAATATTTAAAGCAAATCATATATAAAATAAAAAGTGAATTGTATTTTTAACTACAATTCATTTTTTATTTAGTAGATATTTTTTATTTAGTAGATATTTTTTATTTAGTAGATATTTTTTATTTAGTAGATATTTTTTATTTAGTAACAATAAATATTTATTGGTAATAAAAATCAGTTTAATTTTTAGAGATTATATAGTAGAATCTTAAATGGATGATAAATAAAAGTAAAACATAAGAAAAATGTCTTATTTTGCTTAAAATCAAAATAAGGAGGGGAGGACTATGACAATAGACATAAACAAAAGAAAATTAGAAGAGGTATATCCACGCCCGAAAGAGGATAGAAGATTTTTATCATATGTACCTGACCCAACACATAAAAGGCAACAAGTAGATAGAAGGGGAATCCCTATTGTTGGAAGTAAGAGTGATGGAAGGGAAACCCATAAGTATATTAATGAAATAAATGAGGCTGGAATAAGATATTATACTCATACAGAGGTAGAAATTTGTACTGAAAAAGAAAATAAAAAGTTTGTCATAAAAGGAGACAGTGTGGATTTATCTGTATCTGGAATATTAGCTAAGATTTCTAAAGAGGATGCACAATGTATAGATATAGACGATGAGGTTACTCTAAAGTTTAAAATTCCTAAAGGAGCTATGCAGGAAGGATATGAAAATAAAGTTAAAATAAGAGCTAAGGTTATGAGATATGCAGATGAGAAAAAAACATCTGATGATGGTGAACTTTGCTATATAGGATTTATGTTTAATAAATCTTTAGCTCAATATTTTTCAAAAAAAAAGTGGATTTCAGAAATCACAATATCAAGTATATTTTTAGGAATCATTGTATTTATGATTATGTTAATGCGTTTAGAAAGCGTTATTTATTTTAAGTATAATGTACTTTTATATGGTTATAGTATTTTAACTGCCACGTATCTGCTTTCAAGGTATCTTTTTGGGGCAGCCTATAAGATAGCGCCTGTAGATATAGAGTATACTCCAGGAGTTTCAGTGGTAATACCTTGTTTTAATGAGGAGACCTGGATACATAAAACTATAATAAGTTGCTTAAATCAAGATTATCCTGTGGATAAATTAGAAGTTATAGTTGTAGATGACTGCTCGAATGATAATTCTGTAGAAAAAATTGAAGAAATTATAAAGGCTTTAAAGCGTGAATGCGTTCAATATCATATTGAAGATAGAATTAAATTTATACAATTAAAAGAAAATAGTGGGAAAAGAGTTGCACTGGTAAAAGGCGTAGAGGCATCAAAACATGAACTTGTTACATTTGTAGATTCAGATAGCTTTTTACAACCTACAGCTATTAGGAACCTTGTACAACCCTTTAGAGATCCTAAAGTTGGTGGAGTAACAGGAAGAACAGATGTGGAGAATAAATGGACAAACTATATAACTAAGATGCAGGCAGTAAGATATTATGTAGCATTTCGTATAATAAAAGCTGCGGAGGCAGTATTCGATGCAGTTACATGTCTTTCAGGGCCAATATCTTGTTATAGAAAAGAATTAGTAGAAGAAAATAAGGAGGCATGGCTTAATCAGAAATTTTTTGGACAACCTGCAACCTTTGGAGATGATAGAAGTATGACAAATTTTATATTACGTCATCATAGGACTACCTATCAAGATACAGCAATATGTACCACTATAGTTCCTTCTGAATTTAAATCATTTCTAAAGCAACAGATGAGATGGAAGCGCTCATGGCTTAGGGAATCCTTAAGAGCTGGAATCTTTATGTGGCGAAAAGAACCTTTTCAAGCATTATCATTTTATGCAGGAATAATAGTACCTATTCTTGCTCCAATCGTGGTTATATATAACCTTGTTTATGTTCCGCTGGTCTATAATATATTTCCTACAATGTTTATTACAGGAATATTACTAATGAGTTTACTAATGAGCTTTGTTTATCTTTGGTTTAGAAAGAGTCGCATATGGATCTATGGATTGGTTTTTTGTCTATTTTATGAATTCATTTTACTGTGGCAAATGCCTATTGCCTGCGTTACATTTTGGAAGTCCACTTGGGGAACTAGAAAAACCAAGGAAGATATAGAAGCTGATTTTAGGAAGCAAGAGAAAAAGAGGCAACGTAAGATTGAAAGGGAAAAGAAAAAAGAAAAAAGGATGAAAGATATTACTTAGAAGAAAATATTTTGGAGGAATGTAAGTGGAAAGTAGAAATTTAGATATACCAGCAGACATAAAAGCTAAAGATAGAAAAAAAGTTATACGTACTATACTCCAAGTTATATTTTGTATATCTATTGTGATTGGGGTAAGTTTATACTTATGGTTCCCTAAAAAATATGTGGAACCAGATAAGACAAAATGGACTCAAAGAGATGGGTTTATAACGCTGTCATATGCTGGAGTAGCTCGTTCATCTAACAAAGATTTGGTTTCAAGGGAGGAGCTAAATAACCATTTAAAAGCACTATATGAATCAGGATATGTGACCATTGGAGTTGAGGATATAAAAAATTATTATGAGAGTGGAAATCCACTACCTGAAAAAGCACTATTTCTAATGTTTGAAGATGGTAGGAAGGATTCCATGATTTTTGCTCAACCTATCTTAGAAAAATATAATTTTAAGGCTACTATGTTGAATTATGCAGCTAATGTTGAGAATAAAGATAGATTATTTTTAAAAGAAAAAGATTTAAGGTCCTTAGATAAGAATTCCTATTGGGAAATGGGCAGTAACGGATATAGATTTTCTTATATTAATGTTAGAGAAAAAGATATAGAGGATATAAAAAGTGAAGATGGTGACAGTGAGGGTAATAAATTAGAATATAATCATTACCTGATGGACTATTTAAGAGATGAATATGGAGTACCCATAGAGAGTAAGAGTGAAATGCAGGAAAGAATTACTTGGGATTATGAACAAATGTATAGGATATATATGAAATCTCTAGGATATCAACCTGATATTTATATGATAATGCACGGAAATTCAATATTTGAAAATATGAACTCTGCTGTGGAGAAAGTTAATTTAGAAAATGTATATAAGTATTTTAAAATTATGTTTAATAGAGAAGAGTCATGTTACAATACTTCGAAGGATTCCATGTATAATCTTACAAGAATGCAAGTAAAACCAAATTGGTCAGTAAATAAGCTATTAATGGAAATTGAAAATTGGACAGATAGTAAGACTTCAGAAGGAGAACTGATAAATAAAAAAGAGTAATCCTAATTACTAGAATGTATTGATACAATTAGGTTATCTTATGGTAGGGATATATAGCGTGGGAGATGTATTATGAAGAAGAGAAAGTTATTTATGATTATAGCTATAGTTGTAGTACTTATAGTTATTGTGGTATTGGGAATTAATAGGTATTCTAAGGAAAAGTTTTATGATATTTCTGCTTGGATTGTAGAATGGGATTTAAAAAGGGGAATAGAAGAGTTAGAAAATACCTCTATGACATTAAGTAGTATACAGTTATTTGCAGCTTATTTTAATGAAGAAGATGAAGTATTCATAAAGGAAAACTTTGCAAAAGATATGGATAAAACTAAAAGAGAATTAAAGACTAAAGGTTTTAAAGATCTATATTTAACAGTAGTAAATGATATAGTTTTTAAGGATGGTAAATCAATTCAAAAAGATAGTAGGTTAATTACTAAGATAATGAAAGATAAAGAGAAAAGAGAGGCTCATGTAGAGGAGTTAGTTAAACTAGTTGATAATGATAAATTTGTGGGACTTGAATTAGATTATGAAAAAATAGAAACAGATGTATGGAATGAGTATGCTTTATTTATAGAGGAGCTTGGAGAGGCACTTGAAAAATCAGGGAAGCACCTTAGAATAGTTTTAGAACCAAGATGTCCTTTAGAAAAGGTGAATTTTCCGAAGGACTGTGAGTATGTAATGAGGGCTTATAACTTATATGGATATCATAGTGGACCGGGGCCAAAGGCTGATAAAGAATTTATTATAAAGCAAAGTAAGAGGATGAACAGTAATTTTGACAATATACGAATAGCATTTGCCCTTGGTGGATTTGATTGGCAGGAAGATGGGAAAATAAAAGCAATAACTGAAATTGAAGCACAAAACTTATTATTAAAAGCTAATGGTGAAAAAAAGCGAGATAAAAAAAGCAATTCACTATATTTTAATTATACTGATGATTTTGGAGTGAAACATACAGTTTGGTATGCTGATAGTGAAACTATTTCAAATTGGATGGAAACAGCCCAAGAAGAAGGAATAAGTAAATTTTCACTGTGGAGACTAGGTGGAAATAATGCAACTATAAAAGTAGATAAGTAAAATAGATGAGTAGAATGAATGTTTTTTGAGGATGAATAAATAAAAGATTAAAAGTATTTTATAATAAGGAGGTGATTCACATAGATACTTTCATTAAGAAAATAGGAATATTAATAATATTAGTGATGACTACATTGTTAACTGTGGCTTGTTCTGAGAAAAAAGATGATAGGTATCCCGTAGAAGATAGAGAAGAAATGCTTTCTAAAGTTCAAAAAACAGAAGAAATTAACTATACTCCTTCCTTAAATGGAAAGAAGAGTGATGTTATTTCAAGTGTAATAACCGATAGAAAAGTTTTAAGTCTTACATTTCAAGGATTAGCAGATGATGAAATGATGAAAAAATTATTAGATGAACTTGATAAATTTAATATAAAAGCAACTTTTTTTGTTTCAGGAGTGAAAGTGGCAGAAGATACAGATGTGGCGAAGATGGTTATAGAAAGAGGTCATGAAATAGGAAATAGTACCCTTTCGGGAGATGATCTTACAAAGAAGAGTTATGCTAAAAAAGTATCAGAAATTTTGAAATCTCATAAGATAATTGAAGATAAATTAGGGATTAAACCTAAATACTTAAGACCTGGTCATGGAGCTGTAGATGAGGAGGTTCGTCTTGCAACAGCACAAGTTGGATATGAGAATATTATTAATTACAATATAAACCCTCAGGATTGGGAAGATAGGACTCCAGAGGAGATATCTATGCATATAGATGAAAAGAAAAAAAGAGGGGGAATTATTGTTTTAGATGCTGAAAAAAATTCACGGGTGGATGAATCCATAGCTTTAATTTATGAGAAGCTTGCAAAGAAAGGATATGAACTTATACCATTAAAAGATTTAGTTCATATTTATGAAGAGAGAAAGGCTAATCAATATATATCTGATAATAGCATAGTTAAAGTTAATTCAGAGTATAACGATGAAAAATATAAAATAATTAAAGAAGGATCCCGAAATGAAAAAAAGATTGCATTGACCTTTGATGATTGGGGTAGTGATGATACCTTAGATAGTATATTAGATACACTGGATAAATATGATGTTAAAGCTACATTCTTCTTTAGAGCAAAGGGTGTGGAAAGTAATCCAAGTTTAGCTTATGCCATATCTCAAAGAGGGCATGAAGTAGGAAGTCATACCTATAGTCATGTAGATTTGGATACATTAACTTGGGAAGAAATTCAGCAAGATATGGTGAAGAGCCACGAGGTTATTGCCTGGGCAATCAATAAAGAGCCTAAGAGGTATTTAAGACCACCGAGAGGAATAATCAATGAAGAAATAGCTAAAGCAGTTGCTGCCTGCGGATATAAAGATATAATAATGTATGGACCAAGTGCTCTTGATTGGAAAAAAGAGAAAACAGCTAAGGATATTGCAGATTATATGCTTTCAAATACTTATAATGGAGCAATACTACTATTGCACATGTTGGACGATATAAGTACACCAGAAGCTTTACCTATGATTCTCGAGGGATTGCAAGAACAAGGATATACCTTCGTAACTGTAGGACAACTCATAGGGGACGAATAAGTAAAAAATTGGGTTGACCCCAGGGGTGGTTACAGTATTTACCATAGAGATGAGGTTTTACTTTTTTTACAAACTAGTTAATGATATACTATAATTACAATAAATGAGGTGGAAAATAGTATAGTGTGAATGAAGTAGTATTTGAAGAAAATTCATAAGGAAATTAACCTCTTACTAATTTAAGGAGATGAGTATTTATGAATTCAAATCATGAACCTAAGAATTTGGGGAATTTAGTAAACATAGCTGAACTTTCTAAAGATTTCGTATTAGATATAAGGTATGCTACCGAAAATAATTTCCTTGGGAGAAAAGTATATTCTATGCCTATATGCGCATTGCAAAAAGAAACTGCACTTAAGTTAATTAATGCAAACAAAACACTTATGGGCATGGGATATCGTATAAAGATTTTTGATGGATATAGACCATTATCAACCCAAAAAATGTTTTGGGAGATTATACCTGACGATGACTTTATAGCTAATCCATATAAAAATGGATCAATTCATAATAGAGGATGTGCTGTGGATATTACCTTAGTACATATAAATACTGGAGAAGACCTAGAAATGCCTTCAGAATTTGATGATTTCTCTGAAAAGGCCAACAGAAACAATCTTAATATGACAGAAATTGCTAAAAAGAATTTAAATATTTTAACTGAAGTAATGATAGCCAATGGATTTGATAAGATTAATTCTGAGTGGTGGCATTTTACGGATTGTAACAAACAAAAATACGAATTACTAGATGTATCCTTTGAGGATATACACTAGTTTCTAGAGCAGATTTGTTTAGATACTATAATATACATAAACAATTCTAAATTAGTTTGATTATAATATGGGAGGATGGATGAAAGAATTAAGTAATATAAAAGTTATTGATAAGCAAGATATTCAAAGGTTAAAGTCATATATTGATAAAAAATATAGTGATTTAGACAGTAAACAAAGAGCTAATATATTATCTAAGGCTATACATGGAGTTTTAGATAAATTTATTCTTGGTATTAATAACGAGGATGATAATAATATAAAAATGAATATATTAAAAAATAGTATTTATGGAGAACAGTATACTGTATATCTATTGGATGTTTTTAAATATTATTTAAAGGATATTAGATATAGAGAAGAAGATTCTATAGAGGCGTTAATTATTTGGATAAGTAAACATACAAAGTATCAGGTTAATAAAGAGAGCATAATAGATTATTTATATGATGAGAATTATATAAATATAGAAGAAAAAAATAGGATAAGTAAGACTTACTTTGAACAAAGAGATAAATTAGAAAATAATCAATCTCAACCTGAAAAAACTCTGGTAGAGAGTAAGGAAATAATAACTGTAGGTCAAGCTAATAAGAAATCAAATCATTTCAACCTAACAGGAGTAGATTTTAATAAATATATAATAAATATAAGAGATTTAAATATAAGATCGTGGAGCAAAAGAAAATTTACTTATATAACATGCATACTTGGATTATTAGCCATATTTGGTTCTATGTATATAAAAACACTTATAGAGCATAGGGGTAAAATAATAGAAGAAACGATCTTAGGAAAGCCAGGGGAAGAACAATTAATAGAAGCAGAAGTTGTTAAAGTTGGACAAGCCATAACAGGAAAAGAGATTAATCCAAATATCCCAGGATTTATAAAATATAAAGAAGTTAATAAGGAAAGTTTAAGAAAGTTTTTAAATGAGAGAAATTCATTATTAGCTGAAGAACCTTATTTTTCTACTATAATAAATGCGGCTAAGGGATTTGATATAAATCCAATACTGCTATTTGCAATTACAGGGCAAGAACAAGGTTTTGTACCTAAAAATACACCTGATGGAAATAATATAGCTAATAATCCTTTTAATGTATTTCATAGCTGGAAGGATTATAATACAGATATAGAAGACTCCTCTGATATTGCTGCTAGAACTGTTTTTAATATTTGTAGTAAAATGCCTAAAGGTGAAAATGTATTTCAGTGGATAAATAAAACCTATGCAGAAGATGAAAATTGGTGGAAAGGTGTAGAGAGCATATTCTATCAGATTAACAATTTAAAGTTATAGAGAGTTTAGTATATTTAACTGTACTCTCTATTTTATTTTTGGACATTATTTCAAATGTATTGCATAATAATTTATTTGAAATTGGCGAAGTTAGAACGATGATTTATAAACCAATATAAAATCTATGATAAATTTTTAGATGGAGTATTAAAATTATACCTTTTATTACATCTTTATTTTACAAGAAATAGCTATTCGGGTTTAAAGTATGTAGACGAAGAATTTATAAATTAGGAGAAATTTTTAGAAAAGCATAAGTAGTTGATAAAAAGCTGTAAATAAGTTTATTAAACGTTATTTACAGCTTTTTATTTAATTCCAATAGATGTCAATGGAATCGCCATATTTTATAGGCTCATAATAGGATGCATTCTTGCCATTGTGCGATAATACTAAAGTTCCTTTAGAGGTAGTTCTATCGAAATCAATGAAATCAAAAATATCAATAAATATATATTCACTTTTTCCTCTCAAGGTTACAGTTTTACCATTCACAGTTATCAATAATTCCTCATTGCCTTCAATGATATCGAGAGAAGAGTCACTGAAAGTGATAGAAGATTCATTTGAATTAGGATTTTCTTGAGAAAGCATTACTTCGTCAGCAATAATTATATCAGAAGAATCAAGGGGAAGAGGCGAAGTAGATTCTTCAAAAATTTCTTGTTCAGAAGTTGTAATTTTATCATTATTGCATATTACATATTCATTATTTATTTTTTTAGAGTCAATGTAAAAGCCAATCCCATAAGAAGGGAGATTATTATGTTGTAGAAATTCTCCTAAAGTATTTTGTATAATAATTTTAACGTCATCACCATGATTTATATTAGAATTTAAAGAAGCATGTTGACCATTGATGTATGATCTAGGTTCTATAGTATATAGAATATCATCTATATAAAAGTTTATGGTGTCATAATTATCAAGATATTCATATACTTTGGACGTACCATGTAAGCCATCTTTAGCATAGTTAATTTCAATACAATCATTGTTACATACTTTACTATCTAAAGAGGCAGTAATTCCATTTACATATATAGTGGCAGGTGATGGGGCATCACCAATAATAGTATATTCAACATCATTAACAGAAAAACATATGTCTTTACCTTTTTTACCTAAGAGAAGTCTAGGATTTACAGAAGCTTGAACAAGTACTTCTGCTATTTTATGTTCCTTAAAATTAAATAGAGTTATACTAGTGCCATTTAAAAATACTTGTATATAGTTTTCTTCCTTATTATTCATAGCAACTTGAGCTATACCAAGAACTGTAACTCCGATACTTCCAAGAGATAAATCAGAAGAAATACATTGAGATACTGAGTCCCTTCCTTTTATAGCTATTCGTTGAGGTGGTATATTAAGTTTTTCACACAGTTTTACTTGTAGCATAGGGGTATGTGCTCCTCCGCCTATAAGAAATACTGCAGAGGGGCTCTTATCACCATTCAATCTCAATATTTCCTTAGCAATTTCAGAAGCAATATTTTCAACTACAGGATTTATTACTTTTTCAAGCTCTAAAGGAGTAGTTATATAATCAAAACCAAGTACATCTCTATAATTCAATTCTTCATTAGAGCTGTATTTTTTTTTCAATTCTTCTCCACTATTAAAATCTAATAAAAACCTCTTAGAAATAACTTCAGTTACCTCATCTCCGGCTAATGGAACCATACCATAACCTACTAAGGAGTCATTACTACTTATAGCTATGTCTGAGGTACCAGCACCTACATCAACAAGAGCAAGATTTAATAATCTTAGGCTTTGAGGTATAATAGCTTCTATGGCAGCAATAGGCTCTAAAGTTAGAGCTATGACATTTAGATTAACCAATTTCATAACAGCATATAGGCTATCTACTACGGAGCTAGGTAAAAAAGTTGCAATAATATCAACACCAGCAAGAGTTCCTTTATGGCATAATAAGTTACTTATATTGTACCCATTTAAAGTATAGTTTCTTACAGTATATCCCACGCAATATAGGGTATGAGGATTTTCTTCAATAATTTTTTTCTCAGCATCTTTAATGGCATAAAGTTCTAAGGTTTTTATGAAATCCTTATCTATTTCTATGTCTTCTGAAATATCCACTTCAGTATATACATTAATAGTTTTTAGAAATCTTCCTGCTGCTGCTATAGCTACGGTTTCTAATTTATAATTTAATCTATTTTCTAGATTTTTTTTCACCATAGATACTGCTTTTGCTACTAATGAAATATTATGTATTTGACCGTCATGCATTGCTCTTTCTTCATGCTCTACATATTCCTCATCAAGGACTTTAAGTTTTCCGTTAGTTATTTCAATAACAGCACCCTTTATAGAACGAGTACCTATATCTAGTGAGAAAATAATATTTTTTTCATTCCAATCTCCCATAACATCCCTCTTTTTAACATAATTAAATAAAATACTATATTTAATTATATTATCAAAAATGTAATTATTCAACATAGGGGAGGCATATAATATAACTAATATGAAATAAGGTAATATATATGATATGATTTGATACAGAAAATAAAAGAATAGCTGTTATAAAAGAGAGTTAATTAGGGAAGTTATGATTATATATCATACTTCCCTTTTATTATATTAATGTAACAGTTAACTTTTCATCATCTTTATTTATAAAAAATGAATAACTCTCGCCACAACTCTTACATACAATGTATTTACTCTCACTGACCTTTTCACGGTTATCAAAGAGGTAAGGAGATTCAGCTGTTTCTAGAATTTCTGCTTGAAGATTATTAGAATCTACATTATAGGTATATACATAGGTGGCTTTCTTCTTTATTTCAAAATTTTTTCTGTGACATTTAGGACAAACTAAAGAATTCTCTGCTCTTAAATCCATAATATTAATCACTCCTTTATACTTATATTATTTCAAGGATTAGAGGTTATATACTTTTTATATAATCTCTGATTAAATTAAATACAACTTTATTTCCAAGAACACTTAAATGTAATCCATCTGTATAGAGTAAGTCTTTCTCATTATAGTTTTCAAAATTATCCCATAGATTTATAAAAGGAATTTTGTATTTATTAGATAGAGAGTAAAGATATTTTTGTAATTTTGATAATAGAGAGTTTATGTGTGAATAATCACAACTACTGTCCCAATGTTCTTTAGCTAATTCATTAATTATAGGTGGTGGAGACAATAGTACAACATTGATATTGTTTAAAATAGCATCCTTTAGCATTAGCTCAAAATTTTCAATAATTCTGGAAAAAGGTCTATTACATAATAAATCATTACTCCCACCAAGAAGAATTATGAGACTTGGAGATTTACGGATTACATTTTCAGTAAATCTAATCATCATATCTGTGGTAGTACTACCACAAACTCCACAATTTAGTATTTCTATTTCCGTAAATTCCTCTTGTAATAATGAGGCAAAGCTTTTATTATTTTGTACTCCATATCCAAAGGTTAAGCTATCTCCCATCAAAGCTATTTTATTCATAGAAACCTCCCTATAGTAATATTTAAGTAGAATTAATCAAAATTATAACTAATCCATAATGATATTTTTCAATTAAATAATAAAAACCACCGCTTTAATTTGCAGGTGGCTAACAATAGGATATGTTTAAACTGGTATTCTAGCAATTACCATATGCTTATTTTTCATATTGTATAAATGATCTTTATCTATTTCTTGAATACTATTTATAGTTACAGATTCATGAATAGTATTAATTCTAAGTTTAGCATCATCCAAATCTCTAGCTAATAAAGTTCCACAGTATATAGCTTTATCATTAGTTATACTAAATAAAAATATTTTTGCCTGATCTATTGGAACTACATCACTTTTTAAAAATTCATCATCGAATTCGACCTCACTATCAAGAGAGATAAGACCTTCTCTAATTATATGTTT
This sequence comes from Clostridium sp. UBA4108, assembly GCA_002381695.1. GTDB lineage: Bacteria > Bacillota > Clostridia > Clostridiales > Clostridiaceae > Clostridium_J. The sequence continues at coordinate 684,771 of DFXM01000020.1, forward strand.
ATCCCAACCTTTGTACTCGCATAGCCTACTCCATAGACCTAAATTTACAATGCTTCTAACAGTAAGTTTTACCATCATAACAATCCACTCCCTTTCAAAATATATTAATTCCAATTGCTGTAAAGTATTACCCTTAATGATACCAGTAATAATTAGTATTTGCAAATGAATAATAATTATTTAACAGAATTATAAAAAAGTTTAAGGAATGTCTACAAAGTTGTAAATTATTAAACTCAAATATTATGCCAATCATTAAAAGTGGTTATATTCTGATAAGTCATGAATTTTAACCTTCTTTACCCTTGATGTTTACATGGACATGTATTAACATATTATATGGTATGCATTACAATTGAAAGGAAGTTTTTACATGAAACCTAAAATATTGACGGTTATAAAGAACAAAGAAGTAACTAAAAAACAAATAATAAATGATATTATAGCAGGGATCATCGTTGCTATAATAGCCCTGCCATTATCTATAGCCTTAGGTATATCCTCGGGTGTATCTCCTGAAAAAGGATTAATTACTGCAATTGTAGCAGGATTTGTAATATCACTATTAGGAGGAAGTAGGGTTCAAATAGGAGGTCCAACAGGAGCTTTTGTTGTAATAGTTTATACCATTGTTCAGACTTATGGAATAACTGGGCTTATCACAGCCACTATGATGGCTGGTGTTATGTTGATTATAATGGGTCTTTTCAAATTAGGATCTTTAATTAAGTATGTTCCTCAAACCATTACAGTAGGATTTACAAGTGGGATAGCTGTAACTTTGCTATGTACACAGCTTAAGGATTTGCTAGGACTTAACATAGAGAATGTTCCAGCAGAATTTATTCCTAAAGTTTCAAGTTATTTTACTCATATTAGTACTCTTCATTTTTTAACATTTGCCATAGGAATATTGTGCATCGGAATCATTGTTTTATGGCCTAAAATAAATAAAACCATACCAGGTTCATTAGTAGCATTAGTAGTATCTACCTTAATGGTAAGTCTATTTAATCTTCCAGTAGACACAATTGGGAGTAGATTTCAACAAATATCTTCATCAATACCAGTACCTACATTACCATCGATGGATTTAAATACTATTAAAGGATTATTTCAGCCAGCTATGACTATTGCTATTTTAGCAGCAATAGAATCATTACTATCAGCAGTTGTTGCAGATGGAATGATAGAGGACAAACATGATTCCAATATGGAGTTAATAGCTCAAGGGTTTGGAAATATAGCTTCAGCTCTTTTCGGAGGAATACCTGCAACAGGAGCAATTGCAAGAACTGCTGCAAATGTTAAAAATGGAGGAAGAAGTCCTATTTCAGGAATGATTCATGCTGTGGTATTGCTTTTAATTATGATGATATTTATGCCATTAGCTAAGATGATTCCAATGTCAGCATTGGCATCAGTTTTAGTAGTTGTTTCTTATAATATGGGAGAATGGTCAACATTTAAGGGACTACTTAAGGCACCAAAGGGTGATGTAGTTGTCCTAGTATTGACATTTGCATTAACTGTAATTTTTGATTTGGTAATTGCCATAGAAATTGGAATGGTATTATCTATGTTTTTATTTATGAAGAAAGTCGCAGAGGCTACTAATGTACAAAGGCTTACTAAAGAGAATGAACTTGATAATGGCTCATATGACATTGTGAATAGATGTAAAGAAAAGCTAGTAATTTATCAAGTTAATGGTCCATTATTTTTTGGAGTAGTTCATGAGTTTAATAGAATACTTAAAGATTTAAAACCTTCAACTGAGGCTCTAATACTGGATATGGATAGAGTAAATATATTAGATGCAAGTGCTATGCATAGTTTGAAAAAGTTTCATAAGAAGTGTAAAAAAAATAACATAAGAATATTCTTAACCAATTTACATGATGAACCTAAAAAAGCCCTTGAGAATATAGGTTTTATGAAGGAGTTGGATAAAGACTCGTTGTTTGGAAGTAGAAAACAATGCATAGCTGGTGCCTATGAATATATAAAAAACTTGGAAGTAGTATAGGTATAATATTTAAATCAAAATTGACACTATTTTAAAATATTACAAATTTAAATATGTATAAAATTATATTGAATAACAAATCATATCCAATGAGGTGATTTTATGGATATGCAATTAACACAGGAAGTAAATAAGTTTTTAAAAGGAATACATATGGGAGCAGCTAGTTTTAGAGAGTATCTGAGCAAGGCTCAAGATAAAGAATTAAAAGAAGAATTAAAGCACATAATAGAATCTTTTAAAAATCATGAGGAAGCTATAACTAATATAATTGAACATATGGGAGGAGCGCCAACAGATACCATAGGTGTAATGGGAACTATGGCTGATTTTTGGGAGAAATTAAAACTACTTTCTGTAGATAGTGATTTAGAAGTATGTGAGCACGCTGTTCAAGCTATGGAAATGGGAATAAAGCAAGGCAATAAGTTTTTGAATGAGCATACTATTCTACCCCAGAATGTTAAGGAAGAGATGAATGGGGTTGTTAAAGATTATGATAATCATTTAAGACATATAGAACAGCTTATGGTTAAATACAAATAATGAAAAGAAGAGATTTCTCAAAGTAAATTTAAGTAGAAGTTTATGAATCATATGCGAAAAACAAGATATAAATCTATGTTGTAAGTATATGTTAAGATTTCACTTAAAAGTGATTTGGAGGTCTCTTTTTTATTAGGCATATAAAAGTTTAGCATAACTTATCATATTTAAACCATATCTATTATTCAATTTTAAGCCTCCATTCAAAGTCCTTTCGTTTATAAAATATTATAAAAAAAACATAGGGTTATTTAATGATATATAAATAAACATATATTTTGAAATAAAATAAAGGGTTTCTATGTAGCTAAGTTTAATAAAAGAGATAATGCATTTTATGAAGTCTGGTGCTCACATTATAACAATAAAAAATGTTTATGGACAAACTAATAATTTTATGGGTACATAGCTTGTGGAAAAGATGAATAAGGAAAAAATGTAATAAAGGAGTTTTTTATGAATAAAACCATATTAAAAGATGAAGTTCTCAATAATGAGAAAAAGGATTATTTCTATGTAATTAACTATCCAACATATCATGAAGAATTATGCAAAATGGAGATGAAATATATTTTTAATGTGATTCCACATGAGAAATATTTATTTTCAAATTTAGATATAGATATTTCAAGGAGTCCTTTTATAAAAGAAGGAATAAAAGTTATATATAAAGGAACTTGCCTTAATGAGATTATAAATAGAATTAAGTTAGATAGAGTATCTTACCAAAGATTCAAGATGATTTTCCTGAAAATTGATGTAGATATCGAATATAAGGATAGGATGAAAGCCTTAAATGATATAGGTTTCGAAATTATAGGAGATGCTAGTGTTCACAATCCAGAAATAATTTTAGCTCTGTCAAAGGTTCATGGAGTATGGATATTTGGTGAGTATAGAAAAAATGATTATAGGTGGCATATACATGATAAAAAACCTTATTCCTATTCTAATGGATTAAGCATGAGAGTATCTAGAGCACTTGTTAATATCGCTGTAGGAAATGAAATAGATACAACAATAATTGACCCTTGTTGTGGTATAGGTACTGTGGTTATTGAAGCACTTTCACTAAATTTAAATATTAAAGGATATGAAATTAATCCACATATAGGGAGGAATGCCAAGAAAAATTTAGATTTTCTTAAATATAAGGATGTTATAACTATTGGAGATATGCATAATATACAAGAGCATTTTCAAGTAGCTATTGTGGATATTCCATATGGCGTGTTTTCACCTACAACCTTAGAGGAGCAAAGCGATATAATAAAAACAGCTAGAAGAATTGCAGATAAGATGATTATTATAACATTTGAGGATATGGATCACATCATAGTTTCTTCGGGATTCAAAATAATAGATGGCTGCACAGTATTAAAAGGAGGCTTCAAAAGGTATATTAACATATGTAAATAAATGTAACGACCCCAGGGGTCGTTACATTATTTGGAATTAATCATGTTTGCCTTTTTTCCAGTGATTTATCATAATTTCTAGAGAACGCTCCATCTCACTTAAACAATCTCCACTAAATTTTCTTCCATAAAGGAGTTGACCAAAATTTTCAGCTCCATATACGTTATGGGAAGTAACTCTTTTTTCTAGATCTTTATACATGTGGTCATATTCTTCAGAAGTTAGATTTTTATATTCTTCATCAAATACTATATATTTTCTGTCAAATCTAGGGCTTAATATTCTAGTGGCATTTTCAGGGTAATAACCCATGCAAAGCATAGAAATTGGGAATACCCAATTAGGTAAGTTAAGAATTTTTTTATGAATTTCATAGTTCTCTACTATATCTCCAATATAGCAGGAACCTACACCAACAGATTCTGCAGCAATTACTGCGTTTTGAGCAGCAATTAGTGCATCTCCAGTGCTTAAAAATAATTTAGATAGATCAGGCTCTGTATATTTAAAATTATTTTTATCACAAAACTCTTTAACATTGCATTTGTCAAAATATCCATATAAGCGTTCCATATCTGCAAGAAATATAAGGATTACAGGTGCTTTTGCGATAAATGGTTGATTGTCACAGGTAATGCTTAACCGCCTCTTTTTTTCTTCATCTTTAATTACCAATATAGAATACATCATCATATTCCCAGCAGTAGGAGCTCTTAAGGTGCTTTCTAGTATTAAATCCATATGTTCCTCTGAAATTGGGATATCAGCATATTTTCTTAAAGACATTCTATTATTTAATAGGTTTAATGTAGAATTCAATGAAATCATCTCCTTTTAAATAAGTTACATAGTACTTTATTTATATTATTTAATATACACATACCCCCATGTCAACTACATATTTTACATAAAAAATAAAATATCTCGTAGTATACTACAGATTTTAATTTAGATATATTATAATTAGGCTAAAGGAGTGAGTGTTGATGAAGGTTAGTGAATTTGCGAAAAGGTATGATATGAATAAAGAGACCATACGATATTATACTGATCTAGGACTACTTATTCCTGAAAGGATAGGAAATTATTATGATTATAATAATCAATGCATAGAAGATATGGATAAGATAATAAACTTGAAGAGCTATGAATTTTCCTTAAGTGAAATATTAAGAATTTTATCCTTTATTAGATTGGTAGGAGTCAATGAAGAGGAAAGTCAAGAAAATCTTCAATATATAATTAAAAATAAGAAGCAGGAACTTATAGATAAAAAGAATAAATTAGAGGAGAAGATAAGGGATATAGATGAATTACCAGCGAGTTTTAAAGGAAGCTCTATTGATAATAAATGCAAAATGGGAATAAACATAAAATTTATTAACTATCTGGCGTGTCCTAAGTGCGGTCAGGGATTGGATATATTTAATTCAAGTATAACAGGTGAAACTATAATAGAAGGTACAATGAAATGTAGTTGTGGATATGTGGGGTGTATTAAAGAGGGGATTATATTATGTGAAAATATAGAACATGATGGAGAAAAGCCACATTGCTTAATTGAATCTAATCTATCTAACATTGAACCAGAATTAATATCTATGCTTAGGAAAACTTCAAATTATATATATGCTAAGGTATGTGAAGAAGATCTTATAAATAAAGTAGTTTTAGACTTAGATGGAGATATAACGTTAATAACAAGTAAAATAATAAATTTAATCAGAGAAGATACGCTTTATATAATTACAGGAAATAGTTTTCAGGATGTAAAGCATAAACAATCTTTATTAAGTAATAGTACAAATTTAAAAAACATCATATTTGTGGCAGGAATTAAGGAAATGCCTATAAAATATTCATCAATAGATTTGATTATTGATGGATATGCTACAAGTTTTAGATTTCTTAATGAAAATTATGGATATATGGAGTTTTGGTCGCCTTATTTAAAGCAAGATTGTAAGTATATTGGAGCATATTTTGGATATAAAAAGAATGTTTACTCTTTAAGAAACATTAGGGAGGAAAGTAGGAGATATTTTCTAGAGGATAACCTAATAACATATCTTCAACTCCTTGGCTTTGCTATAACGGAGCATAAGGAGTGGAAAGGTATAAAAAATACAGGTCATGCCTTAGCATTTCATAATCATAAAGATGAGATTTACCTATGGACATGGAAAGCTATTAAAAACTCCTAGAGAATATTTTAAGAAATAAGCTGAGGTTTCAGTAGACAAGACCATGATAACAGTTGAAAAATGAGAAAGAAATTGCCAGAAAAATTTAAATGAATTTTTATGTTTAATAAGTATGAATCAGAATTTTATTCTGTTTTATGCTTATTTTTATATATCTTATGAATTCATGCTCAATTATATGTAAGTGTGCATATTATAAATTATGATGATGTTGCTTTAGAGGTGAGTTTCCTCTAAGGATAGTCAAGTAATTGATAGCATGTAGATATACTGAGGAGGATATTAATAAGATGAATAAAATAAAAATTGGTGTTGTTGGATATGGAAATCTTGGTAAGGGAGTAGAAGAAGTAATTAAAGAAAATCAAGATATGGAACTATACGCTATTTTTACGAGAAGAGATCCATATGAAATTTGTCCTAAAAATTCTAATGTAAAGGTAGAAAGTATATCTAACATAGAGAAATATATAGGTAAAATTGATGTTATGATATTATGTGGTGGTTCAGCTACAGATTTGCCTGTGCAAGGGCCAAACATTTCTAAATACTATAATACAGTAGATAGCTATGATAACCATACAAAGATATATGAATATTATGAAAGAATGAATAATGTAGCAAGAGCCTCAGGAAATATATCCATCATTGGTGGAGGATGGGATCCTGGACTATTCTCCATTATAAGAGCAATGACGGAGTGCTATTTGCCAAATGGAAAAGATTATACATTTTGGGGTAGAGGAGTAAGTCAAGGACATTCAGATGCCATTAGAAGAGTTAAGGGAGTTAAAAATGCGGTTCAATACACTATTCCTGTAGATGAAGCATTGTATAGAGTTAGGCGTGGTGAAAATCCGATATTAGATACTAGAGACAAGCATATAAGAGAATGTTTTGTAGTAATAGAAGAAGGAGCAGATGTGAATAAAATAGAAAATGAAATAAAAACTATGCCGCATTACTTTGAAAATTACGAGACTATTGTAAATTTTATAGATGAAGATGAACTTAAAGAAAACCACTCTGGGATGTATCATGGAGGATATGTATTAAGATCTGCGGTTACAGGGGGAGGAAATAAGCATATAATTGAATTATCTCTAAGAACTCAGAGTAATCCAGAATTTACTTCAAGCATTTTAGTAGCATATGCTAGGGCTGCATATAGAATGAAAGAAGAAGGTCAAAAGGGTGCAAAAACTGTATATGATGTGCCTGTTGCATATTTATATGAATCAGATAGAGAAAGATTAATAAGAGGATTATTATAGAATTTAGAAAAGAGCTAGTGAAATCTATTCATTAGCTCTTTCCCAAGAAAATAAAATTATATAGGTATTTTTTATTTAAATTCTTCAGCTAAATTGGTTAGTGCATCATCACAAACTCTATATACAGTCCATTCATCCATTGGAATTGCACCTAAACTCTTATAAAAATTAATAGAAGGTTCATTCCAATCAATACACCACCATTCAAGTCTTCCACAGTTTCTTTCTTTTGCTAAATGAGCAAGGAAGGCAAGAAGGGTTTTTCCAAGGCCTTTGCCTCTCATCTCAGGTCTTACATATAAATCCTCTAGATAAACCCCAGGACGCCCTAAGAATGTAGAGAAATTATGGAAAAATAATGCAAAGCTTACGGGTTCTCCGTTATATTCACCAATTACAACTTCAGCAGCTTTTCTGACAAATAAAGAATCCCTAAGAATTTCCTCAGTAGCTACTACCTCATGTAATAGTTTTTCATAATCTGCTAGTTCTTTAATAAATTTTAATATTAGTGGTATATCTTTTTCCTCAGCTAATCTTAAAACATAATTAGGAACATTAGTTTCTATCAATTTATTCATTTGATTAACCCCCTTAGTTTAATAATATAGATAATTATATCATAAAGATAAGCTTATATCTTAAATTGTCTGACAGCTTCAAGCTTATCTTGGCATGTAGCATGTAAATCTTGAGATATGGAAGCTACATTCATAGAAGTTTTGCTTACCTCTTCAGAAGACATTACAATCTCTTCTGATGAACTTGATACAGAATTAGAGATATCTTTAGTTGTTTCAACCTTCTCTATAATACCTTCTTTTTCTTTATTGATATTATTCATATTTACATTTATATCATTAATTTCAGGTATTAATACCTGAATATCTTCAATAACCTCTTTAAAAGATTCAATAGATTTATCTATTATTTCATTCTGATTAGTTAATTTCACATTCATAGTTTCAGAAGTTTCCATAACAGATTGACTTTCCTGGGTTACATCTAGAAGTAGATTATTTATATTAAGAGATGAAGCCTTAACTTCCTCAGCTAATTTTCTAACTTCATTTGCCACAACAGTAAATCCACGACCAGCTTCACCAACTCTAGCAGCTTCTATGGAAGCATTTAATGCCAATAGATTAGTTTGATCTGCAATGCCGTCAATTAAGTTAGTTATATTTCCAATTTTATTAAGAAGGTCATTCAACCCTTCTATTTTAATACTCATATATTTAAAAGAAGTACTAATTTCTTCTGTAGAACCTTGAAGTAGTATTAAATCTTTATTACTATATACAACTTTAGAGTTCATGGTTTCCAGAGTTTTATTAACCTTATTTACAGAATCTGTAGCATAGTTAATTGTTGAGTTAAAGTCATCTAAAATAGAGTTAATGTTATCCATATTATCAGATTGAATATTCATGCTATCTGATATACTTTGAATAGTAGCAGTAACTTCTTCAGAGGATGCAGCTAATTCTTCACTGGTAGCAGATAAATCATCCACATAAGCTACTTCTTTATCTGTAGAATTCATTATAATTTTAACTATGGATACAAATTTCAACCTGAAATTATTAATGTGATTTCCGATATCCTCAATTTCATCTCCGGTTTTCACAACTATGTCATTGCTTAAATCTCCTTCTGACATTTTACTTAAACTGTGAATCAGCTGAGTTATACCTTTGCTTAAATCTTTGGATATTTTTAATGTCATAAAAATATAAGCAATAATAAGAATTATAGATATTATTATAATTATTAGAAATAAATTATTTCTAGTTGAGAGTAGATTTGTTACGTCATTTTCAACACATAATGCAGCCACAACTTCACCGTTAGAGTTTACAATTGGCTCATAGGTAGTGATAATCCAATTATTCACATAGGTTCCTTTGGTAGCATCTGAGGTTAAGGTTTCGCCGCCAAATACTTTTTTGAATTTATCATCATATTCATAATTTAGGCCTTTAGTAGAATCATCATATATGCCATCCACTAGAATTTCTACTTTATCATTATTTTTATACACAGCATAAATAAATTTAATGCTACTACTATCTTTAAATTCATTTAATTTAGTCTTTACCTCTTTATACTTTGGATTTTTTGTTGAGTTATCTTTTATAAGTTCCTCAAAATCCTCAGCTTTGATTAATTTTACTGCATCATCCATGGTGGTTAAAGTTTGTCTTTGAATATTTTTGAATTCGTGAGTAAAGACGAATACATTACTTAGAATCAAAACCACCATAGATAATATACATATAGTTAAAGTTTTTCTAAGTATCTTTTTGCCCAATTTGTTCACTAAAAGTCCTCCTTTATAATAAATTGAAGTGAAATAGATAATAATTCCCGTAATAATTGTTATATTTTGATTATCGATACAACATGACAAAGTTTTATATTTTCAGACAAAGTTTCTAAATAGACTTTGGACATAGTTAATTTAATTAAATAATAAATTATAAGAACATCTTCTAAAAAATTTAAATAAGAAACTTACTATTCTAAATTGAAGTGATACATAGTTATTAGGGAATTTATATCACAATGTATAATATATTGAAAAAAACTGCACATACTAAATAGGAAGGTTCTTCTTAGTGAGGGGCCTTCCTATTTTAAATTAAGAGGTGTTAGTATGAGATTACCAAGTCATATAGGAGTAATTCCAGATGGAAATAGAAGATGGGCTCAAGGTCAAGGGCTAACTAAGGATAAAGGCTATGATTTAGGCATAGATCCAGGATTACAACTATTTAAATTATGTCAAAAATCAGGAATACAGGAGCTAACTATGTATGGTTTTACTACAGACAATACAAAAAGACCCACAGAGCAAAGAAAGGCCTTTACTGAGGCTTGCATTAGAGCTGTTAATTTAATTTCTGATGAAGATTGTGAGATTTTGGTTCTAGGAAATACAAAATCACCTATGTTTCCTAAGGAACTTTTACCTTATACAAAGAGAACAGTATTTGGTAAAGGCGGAATGAAGGTCAACTTCTTAGTTAACTATAGTTGGAAGCATGATCTAGAAAGCTTAAAAAATGGAGAAAAAGGAACTAGCATTTTAGCAGAATATCTTGAATCTAAAGATGTTTCACGGTTAGATTTAATAATTCGTTGGGGTGGAAGAAGAAGATTAAGTGGATTTCTACCTATTCAATCTGTTTATGCTGATTTTTATGTCATAGATGATCTATGGCCAGATTTTAGAGAAGATCATTTTTATAATGCATTAAATTGGTATGGGGAGCAAGATATAACATTAGGAGGCTAGATGATGGGGAAAAAGGCTATAATAATTGGAGCAGGTATAGGGGGACTCGCCACTGCAGCTAGATTATTAAGCAAAGGATATAGTGTAAAGATTATTGAGAAAAATAAAGAAGTTGGGGGAAGGATAGGAATCATTAAGGAAAATGGTTTCACTTTCGACTTAACTGCATCTATAGTTATGATGCCAGATATGTATATAGATTTATTAGAAGAATTAGGACTAAGCTTAGAGTTTATTAAGATAGAACCAAATTATAGAGCTAATTTTTGGGAAGGAAGTTCTATAGATTTTTACACAGATTTAGAACCAACATTGGAACAGATTGAGAAAATCTATAGTAAAGATGGAGAGGGATATTTACGATTTTTATCTAATGGATATGAAAAGTACAACGTAACCTATGATTATTTTCTAAGCCGAAGTTTTTGTGATATAGGAGATATTTTAAATCCTTCTACTTTTATTGGAGCATTTAAAGCACATACATTGACTAATTCCTATGAATATATCTCTAAGTTTGTTGAAAGTGAAAAGCTAAGAACATTTCTAGCTTTCCAATCTATGTACATAGGGGTGAATCCTTATGAAGGCTCCGATATATATACAATAATTCCTGCCATTTCTGCAATAAAGGGACTATGGTATATTAAAGGAGGAATGTACTCTTATATAAATTTATTAGAAAAGTATATAAGAGAAAATGGAGGAGAAATAGAATTAGAAACTGAATGTAAAGAAATTATTATAGAGAATGAAAAGGTAAAGGAAATAATAACAGATAAATGGCAGAATCAAGGTGATATAATTATATGTAACAGTGATTTCTCCTATTCTATGGATAAGTTTATAAAAAATGATGAATATAAAAAAGATTATCCAACCAAGAAAATTAATAGTATGGAGTATTCATGCTCTGCATTTATTTTATATCTAGGATTAAAAAAGAAATATACCTGTTTAAAAGTACATAATATATTTTTAGGAGTAGATTTTAAAGAGAATATAAGTGCACCTTTTGAAGGAGATATACCAAGTCAGCCTTCACTGTACTTATATTGTCCATCGGCTATAGACAAAACAATGGCACCAGAAGGAAAGGAAGCTATTAGTGTGATAGTTAGAGTGCCTAATCTTTTAAAGGTAGATGTTAAGTGGAGTAGTGCTACCATTAAAGAATTAAGAGCAAATATCTTAAGCATTTTAAAGAAGGTAAAAGGATTAGAAGATATAGAAGAAAATATAGAATATGAGAGCTATTTAACTCCAGTAGATTTACAAGAAAGATTTAATTGTTATGAGGGAAATGGGTTTGGAATTAGTCATAACTTAAATCAATCAGCCTTTCTTAGACCCCAAATTAAGAACTCAGATGTGGAAGGTTTATATTTTGTAGGAGATTCTGTGCATCCGGGAACAGGTGCATCTTTAGTACTTTTAGGAAGTAAGCTTTTATGCGATGAAATATATAATAGTTGAGCACCAACTTTACTGTGGTGCTTTTTTTGTTGATATTTCCATAGAATTATAGTTATTATCTATAAAAATAGTTGACTATGATTTAATATATTGTTGATACTAGACAGGGACAAAATAGTTAAATATAGAAATTAAATTTAGAGTGTAAATAGCTTAAAGTATAGCTTTATATTATAAAGAGTTGATAGACTTGGCACCTTAGATGACTAATGTGACCACATACTATGTAAAGGATTGATATACAGATGTGATTAGAGTACAGTTAAATTAAGGAAAGAGAAGTGATGGGAGGATGTAGTGTGAGAATAAATGTTGAGGAAGATGAAAAATTTGAAGAGATTGAAATTATTATAAAGTGTAATAAAAAAGATAAAAAGATAGATGGATTAATAAATAAAATTTTAGAAGAAAATAAGCACTTATTGGCATATAAGGACAATAAATCATATTTCATTGATTCAAAGGATATTTTTTATGTAGAAAGTGTAGATAATAGAGTGTTTATATACTTGGAAAAATCTGTACTAGAAATAAAGCTTAAACTATATGAGTTTGAGGAGCTTTTATCTAGTAAGTATTTTTTTAGATGTAATAAATCTACCATAATAAATATAGCTAAAATAAGTGAACTAAATCCACAAAGTAATAGAAATATAATAGCTATAATGGAAAACCAAGAGCAAGTATACATATCAAGAAAATATGTAAAAAAGTTAAAGGAAGTATTGGAGGACTGGGAGTAATGGAGATTAAAAAAATTAATATTATTAATGCATTATATAAAGTTTCTATGATATTCACTGCAATAATCATAGTGATATCAATAAGAAAAGAAACTATTAGTACATTATCACTATGGGGAAATCTAATAATTTCGGGAATGATAGTTATGATGGAATATATATTTTTTACTGATAAGAATCTTACAAAAAAACAATATTGGATAAAAGTAATAATGCATTTTGTAACATGCTTTTTCTTATATATCTTATTTTCTCAGCTAATCCAATTTAATAACATAAAAGAATGGGATTTGCTGCTGTGGATAAAAGTAATATCAATATACACATTTATATATGTAATAATAACTTCAATTTATAGAGTTAAACATAAATATGAAGTGAAGGAGTTAAATAGTAAATTAAATAAAGTTAAAGAGAAAATTTATAAAGAGATGGAGTGATTTTCTATGATAAAAAACCAAGAAACCTTTAAGGTGAGCAAACTTCAAAAACCTGTTATATTAAATTCTTTAGCTTTCGGGATAATGTCCTTTATATTACCTATATATAGCAAAAGGCTTAATATGAGTGCAGTTGAGATTGGTGGATTATTTTCGGCTTTTTCTTTTATTGTTTTATTTTTAAGGCCTATTATAGGAATTATAGTAGATAAAAAAGGAAGAAAATTAGTATTAGTATCTTCACTACTATGTTACACCCTTTCATTTTATATTTTCTCTATAGCGGCAAATATCTATATTTTATATTTGGGTAGAGTTATACAAGCTATAGCTTCAGCTTTAATTGGAATATCTACTTATAATATAATTATGGATTTATCTATAAATGATAAAGGAGAGCAACTAGGAAAATTAAGGGAATACAGTACAAGAGGGTCAATTTATGGTATCATAATTGGATTTATGTTATTGTCAAACATGCCATTAGTAAAAGGATGGGAAATTTTATTTAAAATATATGCTATAGCATCAATAGTGGCAGCAATTATTACAATTAGGGATATACCTGAAACAAAAGTTCATAAAGCTACAGAGAAAATGAAAGATGAAAGAATTTCAGTAAATATGATAAAGCTATTTATTATAATATTTATTACAGCTACTTCAGTTTCTATGATAAGTCCCATATTGATCATATATCTGCAAGATAAATTTACTAATGATATAGGAAAATTAGCCTTAGCTTTTTTGCCAACTGTAATTATAGAGGCTAATTTGGCTTCAAAACTTGGAAAAATAAGTGATAAATATGGAAGGGTAATACCTATGGTGGTAGGTATAATTATTTCAGGAATAATATCTATGCTTATTCCACAAGTGGCTACGCTTATATCGTTAGCAGTTATATTAGGAATAGATTCCATAGGTTCCTTATTAACTATGCCAGCAGAAGGAGCATTATTTACAGATTTTAATGGCGATAATGAGAGAGGAAAGATGTATGGAGTTTATACAGCAATAATTAGTTTAGGTGGAGTAATAGGGCCTATACTGGGCGGATATTTGTATGAAAAAATAAGTTATAGTGCACCTTTTTATATAAACGGAATTATATTGATATTTAGTGGTATGTTAGCTTTTGGATTTTTTTACAATATGGCTGAAGGATGTAAGGAAATATATAAGTATTAAATGAAAATATTTGGCTTTGTTTTAAATTGTTGTTGATTTTAGAACTACAGATTATTATCAACACTATATTAAAACAAAGCCCAATATTTAAATACCATACATTTTACACTACTGAATAACAAGGTATTTATTTTTCGAAATGTTGATAGTCTTTAACACCCTTCCATTCACCACCCCATGTCCATCCTCTACTAATAAAAGCTTTATAGCAAGGATCATCTTTAAGAATCATACCTTTCTTATAAGTAGATCTATCTACATATTCTATAGCATTTCCGGGTTGTATTATATCTCCCTTTGTATAAGGGTTTTGAAGAGGATTTATATCTATAGCAAGACCATAGCTATGAAGTGATAATTTTGAGGAACTTGTCTGTGCTCTGAAACAGAAGGCGGAGGTATTATTATCTTTCATGGAAGCTTCATCATTAGCATCATATTCATCAATAAGTTTAATTTTATCTATAGGATATTTAGCATCATAAAGTTCTTTAAAGATATCTTTAATGTCTTCTCCAACAGAGGCATTTACAATTAGTTCACCAAGGTGTGATTTATTATCAAAATCCCAATAAGTAACAGTTATATGACTTAAAGATTCGATGGATATAGGAGCATTCTCGGTCCAAGACTTACCATAGATTTTATTATAAATATCTTCTGATATAGGATTTATTTCAAAAACTTCAGCTGTTTCACCTAAACTAATCTCCGATGATGGTAGGACTTCTTCTTTAAAATTATCTATATTTAAAGAGGAATTGATATTATTGTCAATATGTCTTTTCTTATTGGATAAAAGATAAGGTGATCCGAGGATAATAATTAATACTAAAAGGGTGATAAACAATAATTTCTTCATGAGCAACCTTCTTTCGAAAAATTTTGGTGATTTATTTTACTCCATTCCATTCATCATGAAATTGATTTAAAAAATCAATCATAACTTTATGTTTCTCTAGATCAAGTCCTCTATCAGTAGAAGTTTTCATGGTATCTTTAAGCTTTGGTAATTTTTGATAAAATATCTTATTGTTGATTTTATAGATATATGTATATAATTTTAAATACATTAGGAAGATTTGTATATATTATCTAATGATTATACAGTAAAATTCATGTAAAAATATTGAAACTTTAAAATATTATGCTAAACAATTCATGAAACTTTACGAATATTATAGTATTAAGGTTTTAAGGAGGAATAAGATATGAATATTTCTGCGGTGAGCAACAGAAATAGCTATAATATGGCTTTTAATAAAAATAATGAAGAGGAAAAAAATAATATTAAAAGCTTAACTATAAAGCCAAGTAAGAATAATGCTATGATGCAAGCATTAGAAAAGACAAAAGAAAACTTATTAAAACAAAAAGAAAAATTACAGCAGGAAGAGATGACTCCAGAAGAGAAAAAGTTTAAGATGGAAGAAATAAACAAGCAAATAAGTGAAATAGAAGAGCAAATATATCAAGCTAAGCTAATAGAAAAAGAAAAAGAATTGGAGAAGATTAAGGAAGAAGTAGAGAAAAGAAAGCAGGAAAGTGAAAAACATAAAGAAGAAGAGAATAATGGAGTAATAGTAGCAGATAGTCTTAAAGAATTGATAGCGGCAAAGCAACATTTAGATAATACACATGATATGAAGGTTACCAAAACAAATATGAAGGTGGAACTCGGATATTTACAAGATGTTAAAAGCCCTGGAGCATTTGTTTCAAAGCAAAAAGAAAAACTACAGAAGGGAATATATGGACTAGAAAACAGAATTAATGTAGAGATAGGTAAATCAAATAAAAAAGTTAATGGTTCAAAAGAAAAAGAAAAAGAGAAAGATACAACAGAATTTGATATAGAGAAAGAGAAGAATACAAAGACTGAGAAAAGAAATGAAGCAAAAGTAGAGAAAAGTGAAAAAAAACCTGTTGATAAAGAGTAAAAATTAAAAAAGGTCAATACTCAATGAAAGATTATAGCTGAGTATTGACTTTTTATCATTTACTATAGGTATTTGAACCAAAATAGTAAATAATATTAGAGTATTATAAGTTATAATTAATTTACTAAGCCATTGAAATAATTATTATGCTCATAGATTTTAAAATAAGGAGGAAATGATGAAGAAAATTATAATTATTGAAGATACAGAAAATATAAGAGAAGAATTAAAAACCTTTTTAACGAGATATGGTTATGAAGTTTATGCTCCAACAGATTTTAATAATATAGTGGAGGATATAGAAAAATATAATGGAGACTTGATATTACTAGATATAAATTTACCTGTATTCGACGGATATTATATATGTAGAGAAGTTAGAAAAAAATCTGAAATACCTATAATTATAGTCACCAGTAGAGATAGCGATGTGGATGAGTTAATGAGTATGAATTTAGGAGCTGATGATTTCATAGCTAAGCCTTATAATACTCAAATACTTTTAGCTAGAATTTCAAATTTATTGAAAAGAGCTTATGGCACTAATATTCAAGAAAATTTATCTTATGGAGATTTAAAATTAAATCTAGCAAATGGGAGTATTACTTATAAAGATAATACTTTAGAATTAACTAAAAACGAGTTAAAAATACTTTCACATTTAATAAAAAATAAAGGAAATATAGTAGCTAGAGAAGACCTAATGGAGTATTTGTGGAGTTCAGATATATTTGTAGACGATAATACATTATCAGTTAATATTACGAGACTAAGAAAAAAGCTTGAGGAAATAGGCATGGAAAAGCCTATAGAAACTAGGAGGGGATTAGGATATATAATGCCATGAGAACAAGAGATTATTTTAAAGAAAGATTGCCATTTTTAATTATAAACCTGTGTATAGTTATGTTTCTCATAATTTTGATGATAATGCTAGAGATAGGCAGTGGAGTTATATTTCTAATTTTTATAATATGGTTTGCACCAATAATAACATATATGGGCATAGAATTTCTAAAGCATAAGAAGTATTATGATGAAGTAAAAGAACTTTTAGAAGGTTTAGATAAAAAATATCTATTAACTGAAGTAATAGAGAGGCCAGAATTTTTAGAAGGTGAGTTTTTATTTGATATAATACAAGAATGCAATAAAGATATGCATGAACATGTAAATTTCTATAAGAATCTTGAACTAGAGTATAGAGAATATATAGAAACTTGGGTTCATGAGATAAAAACCCCTATTGCATCTACTAGATTAATTATAGAGAATAATAAAAATTCTACTACTGATAGTATAAAGCAAGAAATCAAGAGGATAGAAGAATTTATTGAACAAGTCTTATATTATTCAAGGAGTAATAATGTGAGCAAGGACTACATTGTAAGAGAGTTCTCATTGAAATCTGCAATTATGAACATTGTAAAAAGAAACTCTAGAGATTTTATAAACAAGAGAATAAGCCTATGCTTAGAAGAAATAGATGGTACAGTATATAGTGATATGAAGTGGATAGAATTTATATTTAATCAACTTATAAGTAATGCTATAAAATACTCTAAAAGTAATAGTGGAAAAGTAACTATTTATTCAGTTAAGAATGAGAATAATATAGTAGTTACCATTGAAGATAATGGTATAGGAATAGTAGATAAAGATGTAAATAGAGTTTTTCAAAAAGGATTTACAGGAGAAAACGGAAGAGTTTACGGGAAATCTACTGGTATGGGACTTTATCTTTGTAAAAAACTCTGTGATAAGCTAGGTTTAGGAATAGAGCTTAAGTCAATCTATGGAGAGGGAACTAAAGTAAATGTTATTTTTCCAATAGGAAAAGTTACTGTATTATAATTTATAAATTTAACATTAAATAATTTCGCCTTGTCTTACAAAATTGTAACTCTAATGAAAGCTAAGTGAATATGTAAAACTATAATAAAGCGATAAAATAATGTTGTAAGATAAACAAGGGAGGAGATTAGTATGAAAAACATATTAAAAGTAGAGAATATAGAGAAATATTATGGTAATAAGGGAAATGTAACAAAGGCTATAGATAATATAAATTTTAAGGTAGATAAAGGAGAATTTCTTGGAATAATGGGCCCTTCAGGTAGTGGTAAAACCACATTGCTTAATTGTATCTCAACTATAGATACTGTGACCACAGGGCATATAATCATAAATGATAAGGATATAACCAAGTTAAAGTCAAAAAATCTAGAAAAATTTAGAAGAGATGAATTAGGATTTATATTTCAAGACTTTAATTTATTAGATACTCTAACAGCTTATGAAAATATAGCACTAGCACTGACAATACAAGGAAGAAATCACAGAGAGATAGACAAATTAATAAAAAATGTAGCTAAAGATTTAGGAATTACAGAAGTGTTAAACAAATATCCATATCAAATGTCAGGAGGTCAAAAACAGAGGGTTGCATCAGCAAGGGCAATAATAACTAATCCGTCACTCATATTAGCGGATGAACCTACGGGAGCGTTAGATTCTAAGTCTTCAAGGTTACTTTTAGATTCTTTTGAAAAGCTAAACGTGGATTTAGAGGCTACTATATTAATGGTTACTCATGATGCTTTTACTGCTAGCTATGCACATAGGATACTTTTTATTAAGGATGGAAAGATATTTAATGAATTAGTTAGAGGAAATGATTCAAGAAGAGAATTTTTTAATAGAATTATTGAAGTAGTAACACTTCTTGGAGGTGACGCTGGCGATGTATTCTAAGATAGCTATAAACAATGTAAAAAGAAGTTTTAAGGATTATACTATTTATTTTTTAACATTAACTTTTGCAGTATGTATATTCTATAGCTTTAACTCCGTAGGTTCTCAAAAAGCCATAACCGAAATGGGGAGTAGGCAAGCAGAATACATAAATATATTAAACTCATTACTTGGAGGAGTATCAGTATTTGTGTCCATGATACTAGGAGGATTAATTATATATGCTAATAATTTTTTAATTAAGAAACGTAAAAAAGAATTAGGTATATATATGACTTTAGGAATGGGTAAGAACAAGATATCTAAAATACTAGTGGTTGAAACCTTTATAATAGGAATTATATCATTAATTGTGGGATTAGGAATAGGAATAATAGTATCTCAAGGATTATCAGTATTTACTTCAAAATTATTTGAGGTGAGTATGAGTGAATATAAATTTATCATATCCATGGGTGCTATTACTAAAACTATATTATATTTTGGAATAATATTTATTTTGGTAATGATATTTAACACCTTTGTTATTTCTAAATATAAGTTGATAGATATGATAAATGCTTCAAAGAAAAATGAAAATATAAGCATTAAAAATCCAGTAATATCCATTATAATATTTTTATTATCAGTAATTTTATTAGTGGCTGCATATAGTTTAGTGAAAAAAATAGGTTTAAATCCAAAAAATAGTATGTTTTGGATATCTATATTATTAGGAGTTATAGGTACATTGTTATCCTTCTTTAGTTTGGCTGGTTTTACTCTTTGTGTAATGCAAAGAAGTAAAAAGGTGTATTTAAATAAATTGAATATATTTATTCTGAGGCAAATAAACAATAAAATTAATACTAACTTTATATCTATGACGGTAATATGCCTTATGTTATTTTTGACTATAGGAATTTTATCTACAGGATTAAGTCTTAAAAATGGAATGGAGAAGGCCTTAGCTAATAGCACTCCCTTTGACGCATCAGCAACTATGTATATAAATGAAGAACAATCTATAATAAGCATTGAAGAAAGTTTGAAAAAGTTAAATTTTCAATTTGATAATTCGGAGAATTATGGATTCTATAATGAATACATAATTGATACTAGAATAAAAGATTTAATAGGTAACTATGCAGAAGAGAATTTTAAGAAAAATTTAGATGATAATTCCTCTAAATTTAATGTTAGTGCTATAAAAATATCTGAATATAATAAAATTAGAGAATTAAAGGGTGAAAGCTCTATAGATTTAAAGAATAATGAAGTTTTAGTTACTTCTAATAATGACATAATTTTACCAATGGTTAAAAAGTTTATGGAAAATGAAAAAAAGGTAAAGATAAAGGATAAAGTTTATATAATAAAAAACGAGGAAGTTATAACAGCTTCAACATCCTCTACAGGTTTTAGTAGTAATATGATAACTTTGATAGTATCTGATGAAGTAGTTGAAGGTATAACTCCAATTGAAGCTATTATGAATGTGAATTTTCGAGGAGATAAAGAAGCATCAGAGAAAAAGTTTAGAGAACTTTTTAGTTTATTTAAAGATGTCGGCATAGATTATGATGAATATGGCTTCATAAATGGATATACTAAGATTCAGTTACAGGAAGACTTTAAAGGTATGAGTGTAATAGTTTTATATGTAGGAATATATATAGGTATTATATTTTTAATAGCTAGTGCCGCAATATTAGCCCTTCAACAATTATCTGAGGCTAGTGATAGCACTGAAAGATATAACGCTCTTAGGAGAATAGGTGCTTCTGAAAAGATGATTAATAAGACCATATTTGTTCAGATTTTCATATATTTTATGTTACCACTAGTATTAGCATTAGTCCATTCAGTAGTTGGAATAAGTGTAGCTAATGATTTTCTTGTTGCATATGGTAAACCAGATATAGGAACATCTTCTATGATAACAGCCTTAGTATTAGTTGTAGTTTATGGTGGATACTTTTATGCAACCTATGTTGGATATAAGGCTATGGTTAAGAATAGCTAAACTTTATGTTCAATAATTAAAATAGTAAAAAGATGTTTTGAAATTTTTCAAGACATCTTTTTTTATATAAGTTATCTATTGGTTTCAACTAAATTTTCTCCACTGAGAGGAGCAGAGATACGTTTAAAGCTAAAGTCCGATTTGCCAGTGTGAAGTTGCCACATATGCCAGAATACGTAAGGAACAATTAAAATAAAGTTAAATATTCCCCAATATTTCATGACTTCAGGATTAAACCATGAAGCAGCATTCATAGTGGAAGGAAATAAATTAGGTGCACAGGCACGAATTAAGAGGTGAGTTGCTAAGGTATAAACTCGTGCGGTTACATATAATTCTGGACGCTTTTTAAATATAGGATATAATTCGGCTGCTAGTAAAATACATACTGAACTTGCAAAATATACAGGGGTTTCCGCATATACAAAGCAAAGGTTCCAAGTCGTATATAAGAAGTTCCAACCGATTGTAGTATAGCAAATTAAGTCGCCGTGCTTTTCTTCAGAAATTTTCCAAAACTTAGCTGGAAATGGAATGGTGACACATAATAGGAATCCACACATAGCATTAAATATATTACCCATGGTGAAATCTTTAATGGTAGCTTCCATTATATTCAGGAATAGCACTCCGTACAATATCCAAAGACCCCAGTTTTTTTGTAATGAAGTCCAAATTTTGCCTTCACGTTTTTCATAATTAGCAATTCTATAAAAGCCTACAAATATAGTTGGAATAATAACGCTTAATATTTTAGCCCAACGAAACCATCCTACTACTCCTCCCATAAGCCACAGTGGAAAAGTCAGAAGAGATGCAATCCAAAATAAATTAGCAAACTTATAATGTTTTCTCATGATTTCCACAATAAATATTAATAGTGTAAAATATAAGGCCATAGAAACTACATATTGCCATGGTGAAATGATCATAATTATAAATCCTCCTTTAAAACATAACAATTGTTCGGTCTTCATGATTATAGCAAATATTACCACAAATGTAAATGTATAATACCAATCTAAGAATTAAGTTAATTGTGATATAATTTAAGGTAAGGTCATATATGGAGGAGAGTTTTAATGGCAAAAGAGGGAAAGGAAAAAATCATTGAGGCTGCTAGAGTGGTGATAAGTAGAAGCGGAATAAATGGTGCTACTATAAGATCCATAGCTGAAGAAGCTGGAGTGAGCACAGGAGCAATATATCATTATTATAGTAGTAAGGAGGAAGTACTATACGATGTGATGGATAGAAGTCTTTCTATGTCTTCACAAATTTCAAGTAAGCTTAAAAATAATAAAGTAAGAAAAAAAGAAGTCATTGATGAGATATACGAAAATGTAATTGAAAGATTTAAAAAGAAGGATGAGAATAGCATACAGTTTTATCTAGCTAAAGAGGCTATGCTAGGAGACGAAAAGTTAAAAGAAAAATTTAGAATTAAATATGACCAATGGATAAGTGAAACAGAAGAACTGATGATAAAGTTATATGAAAATTATCCAACTAAATATAGAAGAGCAATAGCATCTTTACTTATAGGTGCAATTGATGGAGTTGTTATGCAACTATTATTAAATGCAAATGCAGCTAATATTGAAGATATAGAAAAAGTATATTATGAATTATTAAAAGAGGGGATTCCTAAATTTTTAAATTATTTTAATACTTTGGAAGAAAAAGATATCATAGAAAATACTGAGATAAAAAGCAGTAGAGTACAAAATTAATAGATATTAGGTATGTTATACTAGTAATATATTAACTATAGAAATAATTAAAAGAGGGATGAAATCATGAATATTCAAATATTTGGAGTGAAAAAATGCTTTGATACTAAAAAAGCTGAAAGATATTTTAAGGAAAGAGGAGTTAAGTTCCAATTTATAGATTTAAATGAGAAGCCCCTTAGTAAAGGAGAATTTCAGAGTATAAAAAGCTCTGTAAGTTTAGAAGGCATGCTAAACAAGGAGAGCAAAGAATATACTAAATTAAATCTTGATAAAATAAGAACTTCTGAGATGAGAGAAGAAATAGCTATGAAAAATTCAAAAGTTTTAAAAACACCTTTAGTCAGAAATGGAAAAAAAGCCACTATAGGATATATGCCAGAGGTGTGGAAAGATTGGGAATAGGAATAAAAATATAAATTATAAATTTTATTGCATTGTGATATAGTAATTTAATATGAAAATTTCAATTTAATGAAATGACATAAAATCTAATTAAAAAATATTTTGTAAATATTTTGTAAATATTTAATCACTAGTAGATATTTTATGAAATATATTACATAAAAGTATATATATAGTTAAAAGTGCTGTATAATTATTATAGATTTAAAATTCACATAATTACTTAAGGGTAAAATTTAACTTAGGGGGAATGGGAATGTCAGAGAAAATAAGAGCTATACTTTTAGGGGCCGGAGATAGGGGAACTATATATGCAAATTACATAAAAAATCATAGTGACCAAGTAGAGATTGTAGCAGTAGCGGAGCCAATTAAAGAGAGAAGAGAAAACATAAAAAATATGTTTAATCTATCACAACATAGAGTATTTGACTCTTGGGATGAGACCTTGGCATTAGATAAAATAGGAGATGTAGCTATTATATGCACTCAAGATAGAATTCACTATGAACCCACTATGAAAGCATTAGACCTTGGATATCATGTGCTTTTAGAAAAACCTATGTCACCAATTTTGAAAGAGTGTGTGGATATGGTAAATAAAGCTGAAGAAAAGAATCGTCACTTGGTAGTATGCCATGTGCTTAGATATACGGAGTTTTTTAAGAAGCTTAAGGAACTTTTAGATAGTAAAATAATAGGAGAATTAGTTACAATACAGCATATAGAAAATGTAGGATACTTCCATCAAGCACATAGTTTTGTTAGAGGGAATTGGAGAAATAGAGAGGAATCTGCTCCAATGATATTAGCTAAATGTTGTCATGATTTAGATTTAATGTATTGGTATGCTGACGGTGAATGTGAAGAATTATGTTCTTATGGAAGCCTAAGACATTTTAAATCAGAAAATGCCCCAGAGGGATCTACAGAAAGATGTTTAGATGCTTGCAAAATAAGAGATCTTTGTCCTTATGATGTTAAGAAGATATACTTCAAGGGCGCTCAAAGCAGCAGTAGCAATACCACTTCTACAAGGATGTGGCCAGCTAGTACTATAACAGAGGATTTAACTATAGAAGGCATAACAAAGGCACTAGAGGATGGACCTTATGGAAGATGTGTATATCACTGTGATAACAATGTGGTAGATAATCAAATTATTAGTATGAATTTTGACAATGGAGTTACTGTGGCATTTACTATGACTGCATTTACGGACAAAGTTTCAAGAATCACTAGATTTATGGGAACTCATGGAGAAATAAGAGCTACTACAGAAACTAATGAAATAGAGATTTATAATTTTAGAGATGGGACTATGGAAAAGATTAAAGTTGAGCCTTCTAAGAGTGGACATGGTGGAGGAGATTATGGAATAATGAATGATTTCTTCGAACTCATAAAAACTGATAAAATGAATAAGAGATTTACCACTGGAAAAATATCTTTATCAAGCCATGCTATGGCATTAATGGCTGAAGAGTCTAGATTGAGTAAAAAATCAATAAAATATAGTGAATTTCTAAAAAATAGATATTAATTATAATTATAGTAAATATTTATAGAGAGGAATTGTTTATTTATGAGTGATGATTTTAAAAGAGTAGATCTGATGTCTGATGATGAGATATATGCAATGGCATATAGAAATGCAAAAGAGAAAAGTGAGTTTTATGTGCATTTAGCAGTTTATGTGTTAGTTAATGCTATGCTATGGTTTACTATAGGCGGTGACTGGCAGATCTGGGTTATATTTGGATGGGGTATTGGACTAGTATCCCATGGTATAAGCATATTCTTTGGAGTTAGTCATAAAAGAGTAGATAGAGAATATGAAAGGTTAAAACAGAAAATAAACAAATAAGAACTCAGCAGGATTTACCTGCTGAGTTCTTTAAATCTCTAACTTTTTTGGTATTTTATTGCATGTATCTATGTTAGGTACCATCATTAAAGCTATAAAACCTATTATAAATAAAGGAATTATTCCTAGGATTCCATTACTTGTTCTTCCGGTAAATTGGGTAACTATACCCACTATAAAAGGTCCAAGTATAGCTGCAAACTTTCCAAATATACTATAGAAGCCAAAAAATTCAGAAGATTTTTCTTTAGGTACAAGTTTTGCAAAATAGGACCTAGATATAGCTTGAATTCCACCCTGTGCGGAACCTACTGCCATAGCTAAAATCCAAAAGTCAAAGGCACTATCTATAAAATATGCATAACAACAAATTAAGGTATAAGTTATAATTCCAACAAAGATAAGTTTTTTACCGCCATATTTATTAGCAAGTCTTCCATAAAGTATGGTGAATGGAAAGGCTACAAATTGAGTAACTAATAAAATTATTAATAGAGAAGTCATAGAAATTCCTAAATCAGTACCATAGGAGGTAGACATACCTATAATAGTATGAACTCCATCTATATAGAAGAAAAATGCTATAAGAAATAGGAAGATAGGTCTATGTCTTTTAATTTCCTTAAAGGTTTTCCCAAGATTCTTAAAAGATTTTTTTACCACATGGGGCTCTTTCTCAATATAGTATTTTTGATTAACATTTTTTAGTAGAGGAATTGTGAATAATCCCCACCATAATGCAGTTATAATGAAAGTTATTTTACAAGCTAAGGCTATACTTATAGGTAGAATATTTTTCTGAGTTAATAATACAATGGCTAAACATACTATAAAAGGTATAGTACTCCCTATATAGCCGAATCCGAAACCAAAGGAAGAAACCTTGTCCATTCTGTCTTCCGAGGTAACGTCTACTAAAAAGGCATCATAAAAAATATTTCCACCTGAGAAACCAATTACTGTAATAGTATATACCACAAGTAGTAAAATAGGAGTATCTTCAGGAACAAATATTAAGGCTATAGTTGATGCTACACCTAATAGAAAGAAAAAGTTAAAAAATTTTTTCTTATTTCCTTTATAGTCGGCTATGGTTCCAAGTATTGGTGCTAGGAGTGCTACAATAAAAGTAGCTATGGATATGGTATATCCCCAAAGGGCTGTGGAAGTACTAGGTTCCATTCCGCCGTTCTCAGCTACCATCTTAAAAAACATGGGAAGTATGGTAGTACTTATAGTCATGCTATAAGCTGAATTTGCCCAGTCATACAGTACCCAACTTTTTTCTTCTTTACTCAATCCTTTCATATTACACCTCTATATATCTAATATTTTTTCTTCCACTACTCCATCGGTGTTTTTAAAAGAAAGTCCTAATAATTTAGCTAAGGTAGGTGCGTGATTTATTATGTTTCCACTTTCAATTAAAGTATTGTTTTTTATGCCCACACCACTTCCAATTAAAAAAGTAGTATAGTTTGGTTTTCTAGGAGAATATCCATGAGTAGCCTTTGTCCTATGTGATTTTACTCCAACTTCAACATCTTGAACTTCTTCAATGAAAGCACCTATATGTTCATCTATAAAGTAGTATCCTAATTTAGCCTCTAACATAAAGCTACAGCTAGGATCTGCACCAGCATCTTTAGCTTCTTGTGAATCTAATATAAATTCAATAGGACATTCATCCATAGAGGAAATATCTCTAAGAATTTTAAATAGTTTTTCCTTTGTTTCACTGTGATTTTTATCTTTTAGGTAAATATAACTACTTCCATCACAACTTTTAGCAATAGTGGTGTAATTTTTAATGGCGCCTCTAGAATTAACACTTATAAGTCCATGTTTTAAAAATAGAGAATTTAATCTTATTAATTTATTTCCTTCAAGGGCACTATGGTCACCTAGGGCCACAACAGTGCTTTCATCATATATGTTTGCAGCTTTTAATGAGGAAATTATTTCTCCTAATCTCCTATCTTGGCGTAAAAGAGCTTCTTTTGTATCCACGCTATGAATACCAGTATAATGCTTATGGGTATCCACATCAGTTAAATGAATTAACATTAAATTAGGTTTGAAATTTAGTATGGTATATTTTGCACACTCAGTAACAAAATTATCTAGATAAGGTTCAGCTATACCACTTCTAAGATGTCCAAATTTTTTATTAAGAGTCAATTGATATTTTATAGAACCTGCTAAGGAAGACATGAAAATCTGATTATGCCAAGGTTTGGTACAACATATTTCAGGCATATTATAAGTTATTTTACTTCTTCCACTGACAGGCCAAAGTAGGGAACAGGTTTTTAAACCATTTTTTTCTGCTAAATCAAATAAAGTTTCTCCTTTTATATATTTTCTATACCAATACCAATCAGGAGTTTTTTCTTTAGGTTTTAATAGAGTGTTGTTTACTACACCATGATTGCAGGGATATTTTCCAGTAACTATAGTGGCATGAGCCGGATAGGTTAGACTAGGATAAATACTTTCAACATTTTTTATGGTAGCGCCATTATATATAAGTTGTGAAAAATTTGGAAGTGTACTTAATATAGTTAAATCCTCAGAGGAAACTGCATCAAAAGATATAACTATTAAATATCTTGGTATCATAATATTTACCTCTTTTTAAATATATGTATATATATTTTACCATTATATACAAATTTTAAATATAGTATATATGCAAATAGAAATAAAAAAAGGAGCAAAGGCTCCTAAAATTTAACTTAATTTTTTAAAAAGTTTAGTTCCAATATTTTTTAACAATATCCATAACGATAATATTAGTATTAATAATATTATAGATAAAATAATAAAATATAAATTTATAGCAGTAATCTCAAAGTATATAAACATTCCAATAGATATAGCTGCAAATGCAAAGGAAAACAACATAGAGATTAAAACACTAGCACTTTGTTTTACCACCGCTGTGTCAGAACTCCATTCTAATTTGGGAAGGTATAGATTCACTATTAATCCAATCATAGAGGTTAGAAAAGCACATAGGGTAGGCAAAAGAATCATCCAAAGCAAGTTTATTAGGTTTAACTTAAAGCCAATAGTAAATAATAGTGCGCTTAATATTATTGCTGGGATAGTAATTAATAAATTTACGCCTATTTTACCCTTGAAAATATCTATCTCACTTATGGGAGAGGATTGTAGAATCCAAAGATTTTTTCCCTCTAGAGAGATAGATGAGGAGGTTGTACAAGACATAAACACTGAACCACATAATAATGCTAGCACCATCATTGGAAGTATATCTTCCCTAAGTGGAATTTGGAGAGTACTTTCTAAAGTAGATGGGCTTATAAATAAAGAGGCTATAGATAGTGCAACTATAAGTACCATTCCAAACAATGTATTAAGTACATATATATAAGAAGAAAAATACCTTTTACACTCTTTTTTTAATAGTGCAACTACTGGAGAAGAAGATTTTAATTTTCCAAGTTTATAATTAGGACGTTTATAGCTTTCTCCAAGCTTGGAAACTAAGGAATTAAAACTATTATTAAAAATTATAAGAAATATTATAAATGGAATTATAGATATAGCTACAAATTTAATTAATGAAATAATGTTTAAGGTATCTAAAGCTTCACTAAAATAGTAAGCTGGAATATATATTTTCTTTATACCATGTAAAATAGAATTACTATTTGAAATAACGCTATTTAACACATCATTAAATTTAAAGGAGCCAATCATTACACCTATTAGCAATATAAAGCTAAATAAAATTATAAACAAATTACTATGCCTAATTTTAGAAGAAAAATAACTCAACATAAAAGCTAGTATAGAAGCTATAACTGCTGGTATTAATGGTATAAATAAAAATCCTATAATCAAATACAGCAAAAATATAGGTGAAGTATCTGTATTATTAAAATATACTAAGCATTGAGGTATAAATATAAATAGTTCAAAAAAGTAGTTGAATAGTAGTAGCCATAATACCTTGCTGGCAAGTATTGTGCTTGACTTAATTGGCAAAGGCATTAATATATTGTAGGCTCTTGAAGAAAATAAAATTCCTTGAGCATTGTAAATAGACATGAAAAAGCATATTAAGGTGCTGCTTAGCACAGAATTTATCAATAAAATCTTAAGCATACCCATTGAGTTTAAAGTTGGTGCCATCTGTGAAGAAAGCATATAACTACTGAATGCCAACATTACCATAACAAAGCCTATAGTAAAAACAATAAAAATACTTTTAAGCTTCTCACTCTTGTTTTCTTCTTTCATAAATTTATTTATGCCTATATAGTTTAGTGTATTAACTTTTAATAAATAAAATAAATTAGTCATTTTTAATCAACTCCAAAAAGATATCTTCTAAGGAACTATTTCCAATTACTTCTTCTGTTGTGCCTTGTGCTACGATTTTTCCATCTTTTATTATGGCAATTTTATCACAAAGTTTTTCTGCCACCTCCAATACATGGGTTGAGAAAAATATTGAAGCCCCATTATCACAAACTTCCCTCATAATTTTCTTTAAGGTATGAGCAGCCTTAGGGTCTAATCCAACAAAAGGTTCATCGAGAACTAATAGTTTAGGATTGTGAATTAGTGCAGAGATTACAGTGAGTTTTTGCTTCATACCATGAGAATAAGAAGATACTAAGTCTCCTAAGGAATCTGTAAGCTCAAATTCATCCGCATATTTTTTTATTACATCTTCTCTTTGAGTTTTAGATACTCTAAATATATCGCCAATAAAATTTAGATATTGAATACCGGTTAAGGATTCATATAGATCTGGATTATCAGGAATATAAGCTATGATTTCTTTGCATTTCATGGGATTCTTTTTTACAGATATTCCATTAATAAAAATATCTCCACTATTTATCTCTAGAATACCAACTATGGATTTGATGGTAGTAGTTTTACCAGCTCCATTATGTCCTATAAAACCATATATTTCTCCAGGATTAACAGTAAGGGAAATGTTATCTACAGCTTTTTTGGAACTTCTATAGGACTTTGAAAGATTTTCTATCTTTAACATTGGAATTACCCCCTTTATTAATACAACGCATATGGCAAATATTTAGTTCAATTTTTTTTAATATTATATTTTAAATTTTGTATTTATTTTAAATGATTGCTGATTTTAGAACTACATATTATTGCGAAGCAAGCCATTTATTAAATAAAAGCACTATGTTTTTTTATATAAATATATAGTGAATAAATAGTACTTAACCCAACCCAGCCCAAAATTCCAAACAGTATTGCCTTTTCAGCAGAAATAAAGAAAGATAAAGTAAATTGAGCTATAGCAAAGGGAAAGCTTGTATATCCAAGAAGCTTATGAGAAGCTCTCCAAGAATCTTCATCTCTACATGTCCAAGGTAATCTTAATCCAAAGTACCAATTTCTTTTAACTTGAGGCATTTTGTTTCCAAGTACCATCATGATTATAGAAATAAAGCCTACAGTGAATTTTTCATTTGTATTTTGAAAAAATGGTGAATTTATTGGAGCTAAAATTGTGGCTAAAGTTACAATAACGAGTATACACATAGTGAATCTATTTATAAATTTTAAGGTTTTCAATCTAGGACTATTTTCAGGAGTATTAGTTATTCTAGGTATGTATTTATCCCAAAGTATTAGGAAGATTAATAATGTACTTAGTACAATTCCTTCAATCATGGGAGTTTCAGGCAGGAATATGGCTAGAGCTATATATATTAAAGATATAAAAAATATAAGAACATGTATAAAATCAAATTTTCTTTTATTCATTATTTTTATCCTCCTCAGAATTAATCAAATTTAGAAAACCACATAGAGCTGATTGAAGTACTGAAGTATTTATTGAATATATAATAAATTGTCCATTTCGTTCTGCTACAATAAGTTCAGCATCCTTTAATATATCTAGATGTTTAGATATAGAAGGTTTAGATATTTTAAAGCAGTCCGCAATTTCTCCAGCATTCATATCTTTTTTTGACAATAAGGTTAAAATTTCTCGTCTAGTACCATCACTTAGAGCCTTAAATACCTTATTTATAACTATCACCATCCTTAAAAGTAATCTTTCGTATAAGATAAAGTTTTATAAGAATTAAAATATGTACTTTTAAGATTAATTAAAAGTATTAGAATTATATCAATTAATTTTAATTTATTAAAAGTAGATATTTAGCTAATTAGCTAAATATATTAATATAATAGTATAGAACTTATAAAAAGTAAAGATAAATGAAGAGTTTATTATAATAAAGCCAAAAATAAAAATATAATTAACATAGCTATTTTAAAGATAGTTTATATATTTTTGGTATAATATAACTATAAGAAATGTTAATGCAGGAGGCGTATGGTGGAGAATATAGTAAGTTTTAGTAGTTTGATGCAAGAAGATAAAAACAGAGTATATGAATTTATAAGAAAAATAGATAAAAATTATAATAGAGATTTAGAAGAGACTATGCTATTTTTTCAGGGAGAAGTTTTTTCGAAAGGTGATAATTTATTGATTCTATGCCATGAGAATAGGATGGTTGCAATCATGGGAGTTATTACTAAGGAAGTAGAAGTAAGTGGGTATTTATTTATATCAGAGGTATATGTGGATAAGGAGTTCTATAAAAGTGGGATAGGAAGAAATGGATTAGATGAACTTATGAAAAACATTCTTCATATATGCAATATATATGAGAAGAAAAAAATAAGAGTAGGGTTAAGAGATAAAATGAATTTCATAGAAGAGTTCATATTAGACTATAGCTTTCATAAAGTAGATGAGGCATTAATAATGACAATAGATAGAATAAAAGAAGGGAGCAGTTTAGATAGCTGTATAACATTACATCCACTTACGGAAGAAAATAAAGAGTTATTTATGCAAATGCATAATAAGGGATTTATGGGTACGCCTAATTCTGCTAGTCTGAGTATTAAAGAGGTAGAAGCCTTCATTCACATGTATGTTAATCATAATGAACTAATAGGGATTATAAAATCAAACAATACTCCAATTGGCATGTATATGCTTACTGTTGAAGGAGAGCTAGGTTGGATAGATAATATTGCTCTTATAGATGAATATAGGGGTAAGGGATATGGCAAAAAGATAGTAGCTAAAGTTATTCAGGTATTAAAACCTAAAGCTAAAGAAATAGGATTATTGGTTATGACATCAAATAATATAGCCTATAATTTGTATAAAACTATGGGATTTAAGGAGAAAAAAATTTTTTCAACTTGGTATGAAAAAGAAATAATTGGAGGGTAATATGATTTTTAGAAAAGCTGTATTAGAAGATTTAGAGAATATAGAAGTGATGCTTAAGTATGTAGTTAAAGAGGGAAGAGGAAAAGGATTAAATTGGACGGAAAAATATCCTACAAGAGAGATTTTTGAAGAGGATATTTTGAAGAGGGAAGCTTACATCATAGAGAATGATGAAGAATTGGTTGGAGTAGTTGTGTTAAATTCAGAGGAAGATATAAGCTATAAGAATTTATTATGGCAGGAGAATGAAAGGTTTATAGTTATACATAGATTTATGATTTCACCCAACTATGAAGGTCAAGGATATGGAAAAAGACTTCTAGGAGAAATATTAGAATGGGCTAGAAAAAATAATTTTAGGTTGGTTAAATTAGATACAGAAGAAAAAAATATAAGAGCTCAAAGATTATATGAGAGTATGGGCTTTAAGCCAATTGGAGAAGTTTCTTTAAGTGATATAGAAGGAGTTTTTAAATGTTATGAATTTTTAATTGAAAATAATGAATCTTAAGAGGAGGTGAGAATATTGAATATAGCCATAATTGGATTTGGAGCTGTAGGTAAGGCTTTAGTTCAATTGATAAGGGAAAAGAAGGGAGAATTTTTATTATTAGGGTTAGATATAAATGTTAAATATATAATAAATAGTAAAGGAGGAATATATAGTAATAAGGGGATAGTTATTGAGGAATTAGATTTAAATTCTATAGAAGTACATAATCATTGGAATATAGGTTTAAATTATGGTCATATTATTCGTAATAAAGATGTAGACTTATTGGTAGAGCTAACCTCTACTAATATTATAGATGGAGAGCCAGGAATTACTCATATAAAAGAGTGCATTAAGGCAGGAATTCATGTAGTAACGGGGAATAAGGGACCAATTTTATTTAGTTACAGAGAGCTTAAGGCACTGGCAGAGAGCAATGGAGTGCAACTTGGTATTGGATGCACTACAGGAGGAGCCTTATCTTCAATAAATGTAGGACTATTTGATTGTGCAGGGGCAAATATTTCTTCCATAGAAGGAGTATTAAATGGTACTACTAATTTTATATTAAAGACCATGGAAGAAGAAGGACTGGATTATAGCAGAGCCTTAAAAAGGGCACAAGAATTAGGGATAGCAGAAAAAAGTTCTCAATTAGATGTGAAGGGAATCGATACTGCTATAAAAATAATTATATTAGGAAATGTACTTATGGGTAGCAACTTAACTTTAGAGAGCATAAATATAAAGGGTATTGAAGAATTGACCTTTAAGGATTTAATGAAGGCAAAGGATAAAGGTAAAAAGTTAAAGCTTTTGGGGAAGGTTGAGAAAATTAGTGATGATGAATTTGAAGCTAGTGTAGCCCCAAAAGAAGTAGATAAAGGACACCCACTATATGCTGTAGAAGGAAAAAATAAAGGGGTTTATTTTAAAACAGACACATTAGGAGATATAACAGTAATGGGAGGAGCATCCTCACCTAAAAATGCAGCGGCAGCTATATTAAGAGATATCATAAATATACATAAAGGATATAAATTTATTTAACTTAAAATAGAACATTAAAAATAGAACATTATAATTAATAGATAAAGTCAGGGGGATTAAGGTATGAAGGATTTAAAAGAATATGGGATAAAGATAGGAACTTTGCAGAGTGGTAAGAGAAATCTTATTACTGATGTTAAAGGAGTAAAAATTGGACATGCGACCATAAAGGAAGAAGGGATAAATACAGGTGTTACTGCCATACTTCCTCATAGTGGAAACATGTTTAAAGAAAAAGTGTATGGTGCGGTACAGGTGATTAATGGCTTTGGAAAAACCATTGGAACAGTTCAACTTGAGGAATTGGGAACTATAGAAACGCCCATATTATTAACTAATACTTTAAATGTGGGAAAGGTAAGCCATTATTTAGTTCAATATATGTTGAAGGATAATGAAGATATAGGAACAACCACAGGAACTATAAATCCTATAGTATGTGAATGCAATGATGGATATTTGAATCATATAAGAGGGACTCATGTAGAAGAAAAACATGTGTTAAAGGCTTTAGAAGAGGCCAGTGAGGAGTTTGAACAAGGAGCTGTTGGTGCGGGAACAGGGATGAGTTGCTTTGACTATAAAGGAGGCATAGGTTCAGCCTCTAGAATATTTAATTTAGGAGAAGAGGAGTATACTATCGGCGCTTTAGTATTATCTAATTTTGGTTTAAAACAGCATTTTATTTTAAATTATAAGACAACCAGAGAGTATTTGAATGACTCTTATGAGGATAAATTAGAGCAAGGTTCTATAATAATAATTCTTGCCACTGATGCTCCATTATGTAACCGTCAATTAAAAAGAGTAGCAAAAAGAGCGGGAGTAGCCTTAGGAAGATTAGGTTCTTTCCTAGGGAATGGAAGTGGAGATATAGTGATAGCCTTTAGCACTGCTAACAGAGTTAACCATTATGAGGAGAGAGGAACCATAGATATTAAGGTTATAAATGAAAACCTGATAGATAGAGTATTTAAAGCTACTATAGAGGCCACAGAAGAAGCCATACTTAACTCTATGATTCATGAAGAAGATTTCATAGGAAGAGATGGTCATATGAGTAAGAAATTCAATTTCAATGGAAAATAATTAATTAATATAAAGAATTTTTTTGGATTTCTATTTATTATTCAAAAATTCTTAAGACTTTCCTACAATTTGCAATTAATTATTGCTAAATAATAAGTGAAAAATTATTGACAGGTAATCTGATAAATGGTAAATTATCTACAATAGGAGATGATAGATATGAAATATTTAGAAAATAGAAAACATCATCATCATAGTTACAAGGTCTGGTAGTGGATAAATTTATTTTTAATCCATAGATACAGGCCTATTCCCGTTGTGTGGATGTATCTATGGTGAGATAGAGAAAAGTCTCTAAGGGTACATTTGCTCTTAGGGCTTTTTATTTTCATAAGGCATCTTGAAAAATTATGTGAAGGAGAGAGATAGATGAAAAGAGATATTGTTAAACCAAGTATTTTACCAGGATTTATGGAGCTTAATCCAAGAGAGCAAATAGCCTTTAATAAAATGTACGATATTATAAGAAAAAACTATGAGAAATTTGGATTTCTTCCTATAGATACTCCAATTATGGAAAAGAGTGAAGTTTTATTAGCTAAGACTGGTGGAGATACAGAAAAGCAGATTTATACTTTGACCAAGGGTAGTAATGAAATGGCATTGAGATTTGATTTAACTGTACCACTTGCAAGATATGTAGCACAGTATATGGATTCACTAACCTTCCCTTTTAAAAGATATCAAATTGGAAAGGTATATAGAGGAGAAAGGAATCAAAGAGGGAGATTCAGAGAGTTCTATCAGTGTGATATAGATATTATAGGAAATGGAGCATTAAACATAGTAAATGATGCTCAAATACCTGTAGTTATATATAATATATTTAAAGAGTTAGGGTTCGAAGATTTTGCTATTAGAATTAATAATAGAAAGATATTAGATGGATTTTTAAGAGGATTAAATATAGATAGCTATACTGAGGTTTTAAGAACAGTAGATAAAATAGATAAAATTGGAGCAGAAAAGGTTAGAAGTGAGCTTGGGGAATTTATTTCATCAGAAGAAGACATAGAAAAAATAATAGGATTTATAACCACAGAAGGTACTAATGAAGAAAAATTAGCTACTCTTGATAAACTAGGGATAGACAATGAAAGATTTGCAGAGGGCGTTGAAGAACTAAAAACTGTATGTAAATATATCAAGGCCTTTGGTGTAGAGGAGAAGAATTATTCTATAGATTTTAAGATTACTAGAGGATTAGATTATTATACAGGAACTGTATATGAAACTTTCTTGAATGAGTATAAGGATTTGGGTTCTGTATGCTCAGGAGGAAGATATGATGACCTAGCTAGCTTCTACACTGATAAGAAGTTACCAGGAGTAGGTATTTCAATAGGGTTAACTAGATTATTTTATAGTTTTATGGAAGCAAATTTAATAGATTTAACAAACAATTCTACTATAGATGCATTAGTAATGCCAATGGATGAAGAGTTAGATTATGGGGTTGAAATCTATAATAAATTAACTTCTCAAGGTCTAGGAGCAGATATATATTTAGAACAAGGAAAATTCCAAAAGAAGATGAAATATGCTAATAAGCTAGGAGTGCCAAATGTAATTATTTTAGGAGAACAGGAAAGAGTGGAAGGTAAAGTTCAGCTTAAAAATATGATTACTGGTGAACAGGATAATGTTACCATAGAAGAGGCAATAAAATTAATTAAGAAATAAAAAGTAGGCTATGTATTCAAATTAATGGAATACATAGCCTATTAATTTTAAAGTTATAAGTTACGATTAAGTTTCTACATTATACAAATATGCTACATTAAGATTAGACTATAAAAAACTAATGATGAAAAATTGTGAAACTTCTCTTCCATGACTTGCAATAAGAGTTTGAAACATAAAGTTGATTTTGAAGCTCTAATCCTTGGTATAGATAAAATTTCTATTTGTATTATGTAGTTTCATTATTGAAACTTATATATGAGTGAAGATAAAAATAAAGGAATAAATAGTAAGGCTTCTAAGTAATATAAACTAATAATTATTTAGGAGGATATATTATGTTAAAAAATAAGTGGATTTTAGTAAGTGGAATTTTAATTATACTGGTAATTTTTCAAGGGATAAAAATAAGCAATCTAAAAGAGAAGGATATAGTAAATAGTTTTTTAGAAGATAGACTTAGAAGAGATCAATGTATTTCAAGTGAACTCAAAATATTGAAGGATTTTATGGATAACAATAGTATATCAGAAGAATGCAAGGCTATTATATCATCAAAATATAGAGATATAGCAGCAAAAGCAGATCTTGAAGTGAAAGGGGAATTAAGACTAAAGCAACAGGGATATGAAGATGTCATAGTATATATAAATAATGATAAGGTGAATGTGATTATTAAATCAAAGAAAAAATTAAGTAATAAGCAAATAGAAGAAGTTAAAAGTGCTATAATAGGTTTAGTAGGTATTAACAATGTTGAGGTTATAGAACGAAATTACTGAAAATAAAAATTTAAATTATTAAATCAATTCTAAAATTATGAGACAGTGCTTTGGAGGAAGCTATGGAAGATATTATAGATATTAGAACAATAAAAAAAGAGGATATATCAATAATAAATAGAGTCATCCACAATTGTTTTAATGAATTCATTGCAATAGATTACCCTGAGGAGGGAATTAATGAATTTATGAGATTTATTCATACTGATAATATCATGAAAAGATATGAAAAGGGAAATTATACTTTAGTAGCCTGTAACAATAAGGAAATAGTAGGAGTTATAGAATTAAGAGATTTTATGCATATATCCTTATTATTTGTAAGTAAAGGTTATCATGGAAAAGGAATAGGAAGAGAACTGGTTAATCAAGCCATTGAAGTATGCAAGAAGAATTATTACATTAGAGCTATAACTGTAAACTCTTCACCTTATGCAGTAAAGATATATGAGAAGTTAGGATTTTACAAGATAGAAGAAGAAAAATGCATCCATGGGGTTAGATTTACACCTATGAAATTGAAAGTAAAATAATGATTGCTTAATAATACATACAATTAAAAATAAATCAACTTTAGAATTAATAAAATTCTAAAGTTGATTTATTCATTAAAAAAGAAAGCAATATGTTTTATCATATTTATAACCCTAAATAGAAATAATATCTGTTAGTTCATTATTTAAGAACTTAGATACTGCTTCCTCAACATTTCCACAAGCGCCTCTTATAACTTCTAGTCCTGAACGAGTTAAATGATTATAAGCCTTTTCATCAATTATATTAGCAATAACTATAGATACATTTTCTCCAATAAGCATATTAGAGAGACCTAAATAATTGTCCTGAAGATCTTCAGAAGAAATATCAAATTTATCTGATATTTTATTATTTTTAATATCAACTATAGTAAAGCTTTTACTACTTAAAAAATTATCATTTATTAGACAACCTTTTTTAGGTATAGCAATAACCATATAAATCACACTCCTTTACTCATATTTCTACAATATATTATAGCACATTTAATTTAGAATTACCAATTATTATGGAACTTATGATATTATATTGAATATAATATGAGGTTTTTAAAAAAAAATTAGTATGAATTAATTTGTAACTTATTATTAGGATTATTTTAACAAAATATAGATCAACTATACTATAATACACTTTAAGAGTATTTTTGTAAATAATAATGATTTTATTACTAGTCTTTACATAGAAAAGAATAAAATTATATATGAATGTTTAATAAAATAATAATTTTTAGAAGGTTTTAGAAAAAATATAGAATGTATCCTTTCAAAATTTAACTTAGTCTGAAAAGACACATTGAATTTTAATTTAATGTATTTTTGATAGGTGCTCTAATTTTTCATAATCAGTAATAAATATTTTTTTATTACGTATAGCTATAACACCTTGATTTTTTAACTCATTAATAACTCTAGTAACTGTTACTCTAGAACATCCTACAAGGTTAGCTAGTTCCTCATGGGTTAGAGGAAAGATGATTTCAATAGACTTGATGTTTGCTATAGGATACTGTATAGACATTCTATATATGGTGGAACAAATTCGAGATTTAGGGGAAGACTTTAACAGATCCTTCATCTGAAATAGAGATATTTGATATTTTCTTACTACACTATGAAATATATATTCATAAAAGGTTGAGTTATTTCTAGAATATTCTAACAATACTTCATTATCAATGAAACACACTGTGGTGTCTTCAATAGCCTTAGGAATTATATTTATATGAGTAGCTGAAAAACTTTCCTCACCATAAATTTCTCCAGGTATTAAAAAAAATAATATTTTTTCTGAACCTGCTATAGTATACATACTAATCTTAACCTTTCCACTAATAATAACAGATAGCTTTTTATTGGGAAAATAGTCAAGCTCTGCACCTTTTTTATATTCCTTGGTTTTACCCAAAGGAGCAATACTTGTTAAGAAAAAATTTCGCATGTCTACTTGTGAATCCTTATTAAAAAAATCATTATACATATAATCCTCCATTGGGTAGTTTAATTATAATATATTATAATTAAAAACTTAAATTAAATACAATATAATTAAAAAAATTAACTATTTAAATAAAGGTTAAAGCTAGATAGTAGATTATAAAANNTTTTATAATCTACTATCTAGCTATTGTCTAATTATTATTCATATGTTGTTTCCAGTCTCCATGGGAGATGTAAATTGAGTGCTGAGTAAATTCAGCTTTGTCATTAAGAGCATATTTATATACATAGCATTGTTCAATTGAATTAGTTTCAAGATTCTCTACATCCATAATTACTCTATTATATTCATTCTTAGAAGAGTTTTGGCCGAAATATCCTTCCATTTCATCTATAGGGATGATATCTTTATGAAAGTCTTTTAGAGACATTATTTCTCCAGTAACATCATCCTCTCCATCTAAAAGAGCAGGATATCCCTTGTGAGGCATATGATATAATTTACCTTTAACTTTACCTAAGTACGATTCTTCTACTTTATTAGTAAGGTATTTATCATAATTAAAAAATCCATTTCTTAAACTACCATATACAAATACTTTTCTTTCATCTTTTGGTGATATCATTAGCAAATAGTCCCTCCAATTGTTTTTATGTCGTCTGTGCACTTTACAGCAGCTTCTATGGAAAGTTCAAGAGCTTTTGAAATATCCAGAATACTCATACTAGGCATATTTGGTTTTGTAATTACCTGATTTGGAATGTATGGAACGTGAATAAATCCACCTTTCATATTAGGATATTTTTTGTCTATAAGATATAATAATCCGTACATTATATGGTTGCAAACAAATGTACCAGCGGTATTTGATACTGCTGCTGGAATTCCATTATCACTCATGTTTTTAACCATAGCCTTTATTGGCAGATTAGAAAAATAAGCTGGAGCTCCATCTTCCTTAATTTTTATATCTATTGGCTGATTACCTTCATTATCTTTAATTCTAGCATCATCCATGTTTATAGCTATTCTTTCAGGATTTACTGTAAATCTTCCACCAGCTTGTCCTACACAAATAGTTATATCCGGAGTATATTCTGCTATATATTCCTCTAATTTTTCTAATGACTTCTCAAATACAGTAGGTATTTCTACTTTTATTATTTTAGCTCCTGCTATTTCATTAGGTAATAATTTAACTGCTTCTAACGCAGGATTTATACTTTCTCCACCAAAGGGATCAAAACCGGTAATTAAAATTTTCATCATAAATTCCTCCTAGATTAGTTTAAAATGCTAAGAAATACATTAATAAAATGTGAACTAAAAGAATAGTACAAGCTACAGGCACTTGGTGTTTGATTATAAGATTTTTATCCTCGATCTCCAAAAGTGCAGCAGGCATTATGTTGAAGTTAGCACCCATTGGACTCATTAACGTACCACAATATCCAGCAGTAAGAGCTAGTGCTCCAGCTATTGCAGGATTTGCACCTTGTGCAAATACGAAAGGTACTCCAACTCCAGCAGTTATTACGGCAAAGGCTGCATAGGCGTTACCCATAATCATTGTAAACAATGCCATCCCTATACAATAAGCAGCTACTCCAGCTAATATATTTCCCTGAGGAATTATTGTTGATATACCACTAGCTATAACTTCTCCAACTTGTGAAGCAGTGAATACAGCACCAAGGGCAACTAGTAGCTGAGGTAATATACTTGTAGTTCCAACGGAGTTAAGCATCCTTACACCATCTTCTACAATATATTTAGGATTAGCTTTTGTAATTAATAGAGTTGTAAGGATAGCCACTACTGCGGATATTCCGATAGCAGCAGTTCCACTAATTTCAGTAAATTGAGCTACAAGTAGTGCAACTATAGCAATGACAAGAGGTGGTAAAAATACCTTGTTTTTTAATTTATTAGCTTGCTCTTCAGCAAATTTTGAATCTAAAGGTTTTAAAGTTACCATCTTAACTTGCTTAGAAGCAGTTAGAACTCCAAGAAATATAATCAAGATACCAACTGTTTCATAAGGTATAAATTTTCCAGCTATAAATATTACTCCAAGGATACCCCAGAATAAGAAAGTTCCATATCTAGCTTTGTGTTTTTTATCCAATATAGTAGTAACAGCAACTGATATCATTAAAAAACCTATTAAGGCGTAAAATATATCAAGTAAAAAATTTGATAATGCTTTCATATCCATATTTCAAAATCCTCCTTTATTATTTATTCATATATTTTTTATCTAAGGATTTATCAAGTAGGTAGTTTTGAGCTATAACTACTAATAATGTTGCTATAGCAGCTGGTATAGAAGCTTTAGCTACCTCAAGACCTGTAATCGAAACCCCTGCATCCTTCAATA
Organism: Clostridium sp. UBA4108; assembly: GCA_002381695.1. Classification (GTDB taxonomy): domain Bacteria; phylum Bacillota; class Clostridia; order Clostridiales; family Clostridiaceae; genus Clostridium_J. Next base: position 726,834 of record DFXM01000020.1, read on the forward strand.
ATGGTAGATCATTTATGGTATTCATAACTAAAAGTACTCCAGAACTAGCCAAGAATAGGTTCTGTCCAAAGAAGTTACCATAGTTCTCCATAGCGGCAGCAGCAGCTTTAATTTTATCTTCATCTTTTTTCTCTATTTCACCATATTTACTAACTGCAGCTCCTTGAGCCATAGGACTAATTAGGGGTCTAATAAATTGAGGATGTCCACCAAGTCTTATGGATAGGGCACCAGCAATTTGTCTTATTAGTACATAAAGACTAAATAATTTCCCTGTAGAAAGAGATTTAGCTTGACTTATTAGTTGAGTAGCTCTTTCTCTTAATCCATATCTTTCACATATACCTATTACAGGTAGAGTTAATATAAACAACGTAATATGTCTCTGTTCAACGAAAGTTTTTCCTAATGTATTTAATATTTCAGCTAGGCTCATATCACCTACGAATCCAGTAGCAACTCCAGCAGTTAAAACAACAGCAATTGTGTCCAATTTCAACGCAAATCCAATTATAACAATTAAAATACCAATCAATTTAATCATTCGTTTCACTGTCCTTTCATTATCATTAACATTTTCTATATTCTGATTATAGTAGAAGTTAAAACTTAATTCTGTATACCTGTATACATTTTAAGTCATTCTATAATTTACTAAAGAAATTTTAAGTAAAGTTGTAAATAAGGGAAATAAGTGAATTACTAGGATAGATTTGCTATACAGTAAATCTTAATTATGAGATTGTGTGAAAATTTAACAGAATAGATATTCCATTGCAATGGATGAATAAAATAAAATTCTTCAAACAATGTATGATTGAAGAAGGAATGAGTATATAATAATTAGTATGTAATTATGGGGAAAAAGAAAGTTAGATTAAGTATAATTTCATTGAAGGATAAAGGAGAATACATATGCAAGATTTTCACATTGATTTACAAGAAGTTAAAGAGTTATGCGGAAACGTAGTATATAACAGAGCTGAAGATATGTATTTTAGGAATAAAATAAGAAAAGTGGATATAAAAGAGAATAATGAAAATATAATTTCAATAACTTCTATAGTAGAATCTGCCTATGATATTAAGAATTATAAGGTAAGTTTAATAATAAATAAGAGAAATTCTACAATATATAAAAGTTGTTCCTGTGAGTCTTTTGATACCTATAAAATATGTAAGCATATAGGGGCTACACTTATAAAGTTACATAGAGATGGACTTCATGAAAGGAGAGGAAAAATAAAGCATAGTGAGGAGCAGGAGCTTTTAGAGTTTTATAAAAATAATTATGAAGAAAAAATAGAGAAAGAAAATATAAATTTAGATATAACCCTAGTGGTAGAAAAGAATTATTATAATTCCAAAGAAAATCATTATTACTTAGAGTTTAAAGTTGGGTCTAATAGGCTTTATGTAATTAAAAATATTAGAGAATTTATTGAGGGAGTATTTATAAGAAGTAATACCCTGTATTTTGGTAAAGAATTAGAATTTAATAGAAATCTGTATAAATTTAGAAATGATGATTATGAGATATTAAAGCAAGTAAAAGATATATATGATATGAATGCACAGGTAAATGAGAATCTTTATAGGAAGTCACTATTTCTTAGTGGAAAAAGGGCAGTACTTACGGAAAATCAATTATTGAGATTTTTAAAGGAAAAGCAAGGTAGTCATATTAACTTAGAGATTCATGGTGAAAATCATAAGAATATTGCTATAGTAGTAGGAGACCTTCCTATAAGTTTTTATATGTACCTAGATAAGGATTCTATTAACATAGAATTAAACGAAGCTATTCCTAAGGATATAAGTAAAGAGGGAGGGGTATATTTATTTGAAAATAAAATATATCTACTATCTCAAGATGAAAAAAAGGCTTTCAAACCCATCTATGATTTAATGGTTAAAAAGGGAAAGGGAACCATGAAATTTAATGTGGAGAACATATCACAGGTAGCAAATTACATACTTCCAGAGATTAGGACATTAACACCAATAATAATTAAAGATGATAATATAAAAAGAATGCTTCAAGAAGAGCCATTAAAAACTTCTTTTTACCTAGATAAAAAGGGAGATTTTATATTGTGTGATATAAAATTCACCTATGGAGAAGAGAGTTTTTCTTATAACTCAGAAGCTATAAATAAAGAAGAACAAAAGACTGTCATTAGAAATTTAAAAGAAGAGAGAAGTGTAGTAGAAAAACTAATTGAGTTAGGATTTCGTAAAGAAAAAAGTGAGTTAATTTTAAATGAAGAAGAGGATATTGTTGAATTTCTAACCTATGGAGTGGAAGAGGTTATAGATTTGGGGAAGGTATATTATTCTGATAGCTTTAAAGAGATGAAAATACTAACACCTAAGATGTTTAAATCTTCTATATCCCTAAATAACTCTAATTTATTGGAATTTAGCTTCAATATAGAAGGGATAAATGAGGAAGAACTTAAGAGTACATTTAGCTCACTAAAGCAAAAGAAAAAATATCATAGATTAAAGAATGGAGCTATTATTCCATTAAAGGGAGAAGAAATTAAAGAATTATATTCTATTATGGATAATTTCGATATTTCGCTATCTAAGCTTGCAAAAGGAAATGTAACTATACCTAAATATGCATCACTATATATTGATGAAAAAATAAGGGAAGGCTCTTTAGGATTCATTAATAGAAATAAAGAATTTAGAAATTTAATAAATACTATTAAAGAGATTAATGAAGTAGAGTACTCCTTGCCGGAGCAATTGAAGGGAATTTTAAGAGGATACCAAGAGATAGGATTTAAGTGGTTTAAGACCTTAGCTAATTGTGGTTTTGGTGGGATTTTAGGAGACGAAATGGGGCTAGGAAAAACTCTTCAGGCAATATCCTATATAGTTTCAGAAAAAGAAAATGGAACCCTTCAACATAAGGCTTTAATAGTTTGTCCAACATCTTTAGTTTATAACTGGGTTATGGAATTTGAAAAATTCTCTAAGGATATGAAGGTATTAGCTATAAGTGGAAATAAGGGAGAGAGAGAGGCATATATTGAGAGTATAGAGGACTATGATGTTATAATTACGTCCTATGCACTTATAAGAAGAGATATTGAGTATTATGAGAATAGGAACTTCTCTATATGTATTATTGATGAGGCACAGCATATAAAAAATCCAACCTCTCAAAGTTCTCAGGCAGTAAAGTCCATAAGAGCAAAAAATAGATTTGCACTAACTGGAACTCCTATTGAAAACTCATTAACTGAACTATGGTCTATTTTTGACTTCATAATGCCAGGATACTTAAAGAGTCATGGGAAATTTGTGAAATCTTTTGAAGGTCCTATAATTAAGGAGAAGGATGAAAAGGCACTAGGTGAACTTTTAAAATTAATAAGACCATTTATACTTAGAAGGTTTAAAAAAGATGTAGCATTAGAATTACCTCCTAAAATAGAACATAAAGTTGTAGTTGAAATGACAGATGAACAGAAGAAGATTTACTCCTCCTATGTGAATTCTTATAAGGAAGAGATGAAGCAAGAGATAAAAGAAAATGGTTTTAATAAGAGTAAGATAAAGATTTTAGCATTACTTACTAGGCTTAGACAAATATGCTGCGATCCTAGTTCCTTTATTGAGAACTATAACGGAGATAGTGGTAAATATTTAGCACTAGAAGATATTTTAGATGATGCTATAGGAAATGATCATAGAGTACTTCTATTTTCTCAATTTACTACTGTTTTAGGCAATATTAGACATAGGCTTAGTAAAAGAGGAATAGAGTGTATGTATTTGGATGGATCTATACCTTCTCGAGAAAGAATGGATATGGTAAATAGATTTAATAGCGGAGAGGCCTCAGTATTTTTAATTTCATTAAAGGCTGGAGGTACAGGATTAAATTTAACTGGAGCAGATACTGTAATACACTTTGACCCTTGGTGGAATCCAGCAGTAGAAGAACAGGCACAGGATAGAGCACATAGAATCGGCCAAAGTAAGACAGTAGAGGTTATTAAACTTATAGCAAAGGGCACTATTGAGGAAAAGATATACAACATTCAAGAGATGAAAAAAGAGGTTATTAGTAAGGTACTAGATGGAGAAAATCACAATGACGTTATATTATCTTCTATGACAGAAAATGAGTTTGAGGAGTTATTTTCTTAAACATGCCTTAGTTTTCATAGCACCAATAAAGACAAATAAGAATTAATTATAACTACAATATCACTACTTAAAAAGAATTTTAATTTAATGATATTGTAGTTATTTTGTTTAATATATTATCACAAGAAGAAAAGTTGCATATTATAAATAAAAGATTCAATAATGTCTTTTATTTAAGCACAGCCGTAGATAATTTATTTATGAGGTGATTTTATGAAGGTAGATATGGTATTTGAGGGTGGAGGAGTTTTAGGAATAAGCTTTGTAGGAGCTATAGCATGTCTTAAAAAACATGGATACTCCATAGAGAGATGTGCGGGGGCTTCAGCAGGAGCTATAGTGGCAGCATTAGTTGTAGCAGGATATACTGAGGATGAACTATTTAAATTAATTAATACACTAAATTATAAATATTTAAATAAGCCTACTTACGTAAATGGAATAAAGGTACCAAAGCTAGCAAATTTATGGTTTAGAAAAGGATTGTATAATGGAAATAACATAGAAACTTGGATTGAACCTCTTTTAAAAGCAAAGGGAATTACAAAATTCAAGGATGTGATGAAAGATGGAAAGAGTAGATTAAAAATAGTGGCTTCAGATATAACTACAAGAAATATGCTTATATTACCTGATGACTTAATAAAATATGGAATAGATCCAAAGGAGTTTGATATTTCCAAGGCTGTTACCATGAGTGCTAGCATACCATTTTACTTTACACCTTCTATATTAAAGTATGATGAAAAAAACATATATATTGTAGATGGTGGACTATTAAGTAACTTTCCCATATGGATATTTGATGTAGCAGGGGTTCCGAGGTGGCCAACCTTAGGATTAAAATTAAATGATGGAAAAAGTAGAACCATGCAGGGAATGGATGGATTTATAAACTATACAAAGGATGTAATTCTAGCTCCTTTAAATGTAAATGAAGAAACTTTTATAAGAGATAAAGATTTAGTCAGAACTATTACGGTAAAAGTACCTAACATAAAGGCCACAGATTTTGATTTGGCAGATAAATATGCTATGGAAATGTATAATAATGGATATAAGGCTGCGGATGAATTTTTAAAGACTTGGAATTTTAGTAGATATGTTCAAAATTATAGGAAATAACTAAAATATGATATAATAATTTGGCAGAGAAAAACATAGGAAGGAAGTAGTTTAATGGGAAAGGTTTTAGTACTTGCAGAAAAACCCTCAGTAGGAAGAGAGATTGCTAGAGTTTTAAAGTGCGGAAAAAAGGGAAATGGATATATAGAAGGGGATAAATACATTGTAACTTGGGCCTTAGGACATTTAGTTACTTTAGCAGACCCAGAGGTTTATGATGATAAATATAAAACTTGGAAGTTGGAAGATTTACCAATGTTACCTAAGCATTTAAAGCTTGTGGTTATTAAGCAGAGTGGAAAACAATTTAGTGTAGTTAGAGAACAGTTAAATAGAAAAGATGTAACAGATATAGTAATTGCGACAGTTATGTTTATAAAAGATACACTATATAAATGTTCACTATATAAAAATAGAATAAAAGATTTAAAGACAAGGGAGTATAATCGTATATACTCTCTTGTCTTTTTATTAATGTTGAATTGAGGTGAAATATATGGTATAAAGTAATAAAAATGTATATTAAAGGGTGAAAAAGATGAATCATGAGTATAGAGTTGAACTTGCAAAAAGACCGACAATAGATGGATTCATTAATAGATGGATTATAACAGATAAGTATATTCCACTATATAGAATAAACAAGTGGTTAGATAATAAAACTGTAGAAAATACAGGGAAAAGATATGCATATGCATTAATTAGTTTTCTGAAGTATTTAGATACAATTGGGAAAAGTTATCTCAAAGTAGATAGTCAAATTATAATTGAAGGATATATAAAACACTTATTGCATAAAGATGAAAAAGTGAATATGGTGGAATATAATCCTAAACGATCGTTTAATACTGTAAGAAACAATATAAGTATTATTGCATGTTTTTACAGATGGCTAGAAAATGAGTCTCCAACAAATACAGTATCTTTTATAGACAATATTTTTACCAATAAATCTAATAGTAAAAGAATAAATAAGAAATATTTATATGGTCAGGTTTGGAATGATAAATTTAATTTGAAAATAAAAAATGAATTTAGATTTAAAGAAAAAAGAAATTATAGGAAGTGGTATACAAAAGAAATTATAGAGGTTATAGGCTCTAATTTTAAAACAATAAGAGATAGAGTTATATTCTTAATAAGTATTGAGGGTGGATGTAGAATTGATGAAATACTAAATATTAAATATGTTGACTATGATAACTACGAGCGTAAAATTTTTATAAGTAAATCGAAAACATTCAGCAGGGAGATTTATTTACCATCTTATCTTTGTGATCAAATAGATATGTATATAAATACTGAAAGAAGAGATATAGAATCTCAAAGGGGAATACTAGAATCATTATTTATTAACTTAAATAGAGGTAAGTATCAGGGGGATAAGGTCAAGTATAGAAATTATTATACTATATTAAAAAATTGTGCTAAAAGAGCGGGGTTAAGACATGAGGAAATTATAACACATTCAGGAAGAGCAACAAGGGCACAGAATCTAATTGAACATCAAGTATTGTATCCTGATGATGGGATTACAGATATATTTATACAAGAAATAATGGGATGGTCCAACATAGAATCAATCAAACCATATAAAAAACAATTTAATCCTAAGATAATAAAAGAGACACTATTGAAGGTTGAAGAAAGGGGCAGAAAAAGGTGAATTTATAATGAAATCAAATGTTAAGTTTATCAGAAGGACTGGTAGAGATCCTAAGATTTGTGAATGGCTTATAAATGAGAATAAAGTAAAAATATTTGGAATTGCTGAAAAAGAGTCAAATAAATTAGTAAAACTTGTAGATGATATTGAAAATGCCTTGTCTAATAATGATAATTTACATAATTTTGTTAAAGATAATTACTTTAGTAATATAATGAATATCTTATCCTACGGTTTTCAAGGCTTAACAAAAGAATATGTGTATATAATGGCTAAAAAATTACAAAATGGTATTATTACTAGAAAACAGTTATTTAGATACATTTTCAATATAGACATGCCTACAAAATATCATACTAGTACAATAGAGATTTTTAATAATATAGTCAATAAAAACAATATGGAATATAGATGGGAATACTTAAGAGAGAAGATTAGTAATCCAATAAGATATAATTGGGATGTGACATTTATTAAGAGAATAGTTGGAACATTTATATGGAATATAAATGGAGTTGAGATAAATTTTTTAGGTTCACAGTACGCAGATAAAGAAATGATTATATTGACACTTGATGAGGTTAAAAATTATATGATGAATTTTCACACTTTTTATGATTTAGAAAAAATTCATCATACATGTACAATAGGAAAACTATGCTCAGACGTCATGCCAGATTTAACAAAAGAATATCTAAAATATTATACTCCCCGAATAACAGAAGAAAGGATAGTTATTAGCGAGAAAGAATTAAACAAATATATATTTTTAAATTATAAATCAGATAGATTTGAACCTAATTATAATAAATTACTTAGTGAAGTAGTAGTAGAAGAATATAGAAGGCAACATGCTATATTTACAAAACAAAATAATCAAATTAATTTTAATGATGATATATGGAAATATTATTTTGATTACAAAAAATCTATAAATTCATATAAGCTTGATTTTAGCAAAGTGTCTAGTTCTCATATTAAATATGAATTAAAGGAATATTTCAAATATATGGTATTAAAGAATTCTAAATATAGTGATCAACTTAGGGAAGATTTTAGATTAATAGTTGGAGGTATAAATTTTATAGTAAGTAATAATAGGAGTATTAAATATTCTGCAGATATAGATATGATAGATGTAAAAAATATGATAATGTATTTTAGCAATGAATATATAAACCAATATAATAGAAATCTAAGGCCTAAAACTTTAACTATATATACTACTAAATTTAGAAAATATTATGAATGGTTAATCAACAATGCAACTAACATTAAAACAAAAAAGCCATCAATAAATTACTTTAACAAAATTAAGTGGAATAATGTAGATAATATGATTGAAAATACAAAATATATTCCAGAATGTGTAGTAGAGAAGATATTAAATTATATTGATGATTTAAATCAAGATTATCAGGTTATATTATTAATAATGCTAAACGGAGGTTTACATTACAAAGATGTCACTCTTTTAACTGCAGATTGTCTTGAAAAAACTGAAGATAACAATTATATATTACAATACATTCCTTATAAAATTTACAAAAGTAGAGTGAATAATGGATTAAATAAATATCATAAAATAGTTATTCATGAAAGTGTAGCCAATGAAATAATTGATCAAATTAAAAGAACAGAAAATATTAGGAAGAATACAGGTTTAAATGAAATATTTATACATAAGTATAATAAAGTTTATACAAAAATATATGAACCTTCAAATTTTAATAGAGTCATTAATAAGTTGATAGTGAAGTATAATATCACAGATGAAAATGGAGTTTTATGGAAGTTTACAAGTAAATAATGTAGAAAAACACTAGCTGTAGATATGGTAATGAATGGTGCTAAGTCTAATGAAATTGCTAATTATTTGGCTCATAATCAGATAGCAACAACAAACAAATACTATGCAGAAGTAAGGAAAATGAAATTAGCGGAAATGAATGATAAATTTTGGAGCAAGGAGTTTAAAGCTATTGTACCAAGTGAACAATTAAAGCAATTTACAGAAGAGGAAAGAAAGTTATTATATACAGAATTTAAGTTAGGAATGAGAGAAATTGAATTAGGATATTGTATGAAAGGATTCTGGGAAGAGGCATGTAGCAAGTTAAGCGGAAAAATAAACTGTGCTACGTGTGGGAAAATATGCTTAGGAGTTCAAAAATTACCTAAATGGAGATTACTTAAAGATTCTCAAGAAAAAGTTGTTAGAAATCTAATTGAAGGATATGAAAAATTAGGAATTAAAAATTATAGAGAGTATAGAGAATATCAAAAAGAAACTTACTTACTAAAGGTATATGAGGATTCTGTAAATGAAATAATAAGATTTAGTGGTGATTTAAGTGTATAATAATTTAGCTAATATAAAAGATATTAGGAATAGTGAAGAATTAGAAAAGATAAAAAGCGAATTATTGAATAGATTAGGGACTAATATATTGTTTGAAGAAGATACATGGGTATGCGATAAATTAAAAGACAGCCCTTCGAAAGCTAGAAATCAGTATACATTATATTTTAAGACAATACCAGAAAGATATAGAGTATTGGCAAAACAGTTTTCATTAATGGAGAATATAAAGGTATCAACTTTAAGAAATGAATTATTTAGATTAGTAAAATTTTTTTCTTTTTTAGAATATGAATGTGCAGGAATAGAAGTTTCTAGTATTGATAGTAGGATAATAAATAACTTTGAGTTATATCTAAATAAATCTAATTTAGCTAAAAGGATGAAAAATGATATATGGCATTGTACATATAAATTTTTTTTTGTTCTTCATGAATTTAATGAATTACCCAATGCTATTCCAATAAGCAAATATAATCCATGGAAAATAACAAAGAAAGATATAAAAGTGGACAAGAAATATATACCCAAAAATATTCTAGAACAACTAGATGAACTTTTTAAAAATGAGCAATTACCAACATATTATAGATTAACATATTGGCTAATGAGAAGTATACCTTCTAGAGCATCTGAAATAGTAGGAATGAAAATAGAATGCATAAAACCATATATGAATAATTTCATACTTATTATACCATCTTGGAAACAGAACGGAGGATATTTACAACCTCAACTTAGATATATTCATATAAAAAATACAGGACATGGGAAAATGATTCTTGATTTAGTAAAGGAGCAACAAATTATTGCAAAAGGGCTTCAAAGTAATATAAACGAATCGGATAGGGGGATGTTGTTTACTATTAACACAGCAACTTATAAAAAAGATAGACACATAGGATATAATTATTCTAAAATTGCAAGGATATTGCGTTCAAATAGAATAACATCGCTTTTAAATGTGTGCTGTGAAAGATATAATATAAAAGATGAAAATGGGGATATTTATTATATTTCTTCGCATCAATTAAGACATAATGGAATTACAGACAGGTTGTATTCAGGTTTTTCGTTGATAGAAATAAGGGATATGACAGCACATCAAAGTAATACCATGATTATTGATTCATATAAACATATAATTAAAGAAGAAAATAGGAAATTACAAGAGAAAGTTATTAGTAAAGAGAATAAAAGTATAAATACTCCATTATATTTTCGTGGAAAAGTATTAAATTTAAGTGAAGATATAGAAAAAAGACTTCTGCAAAACCCTAGAGCTTATATGATCTCTGATGGAAAAGATGAATTGGGCATATGCACAGATATTATTGGATGTAAAGGAAATGTTTTTGAATGTTTAAGTTGTATAAAATTTGCGCCCAAAGTTGAACAGATTGAATTTTATAATAAACAAATAAAAATATGGGAAAGAAAATGTGTATTATTTAGAAATCAAAAATTAGCACTTGAAAATGCGGAATATAATTTAAAGCTATATAAAATAATACTCTCAAAAATAAAAATCACCATCGAAAAAAAATAAGAGGTATAAAATGAAAAAGGGATTAAATATAAAGCTAAGAGAAAAGCAAGAATTAGATAGAAAAGAAACTATAAAAAAAGTATTAAAAGCTATCGAAGAACTTAGAGGAGAAGGATATGAGATAGCTACTAAACTTTTAATTGAGAGGACAAGCTTGTCACGCTCAACATTTAGCAAAACACATGTAATTGAAGTACTTAGAGAACAAAGAGTGTGTAGATTTAAAGATATAAAAACTGTAACAGATATGGAGTCAAAAGAATATTTATTATATATTCAAAAAAAACTAAGAGAATATGAAATTGAGAATAGGAATTTAAAAAAAGAATTAAACGTTCAAATAAATAAAAATTTTAAATTAGAAAAGGAAATAGCTGAAAGGCAAGAACAGTGCGAAACATTGAGAGGTCAGCTTATGGTTTTATACCAGAAAGCAAGTAATAGAGGCGTGGATTTAGAGTTATAGTAAATAAATAGAGATTAGTATAATAATCAAGGATAAAAAATATTATAGTTAAAAGACTCTTAACGTTATTATTTTTACCTTTTTATAAAGGTACCATAAACGACCGTTATTAGAACTAAAGAGATGTATTCTTTTTTAGTTCTAATTTTTATGGTTTTTTAGAACCAAAACTATTACCAAAAACAAAGTATTTAAATTGACTTATACTAAACGTTTTTGGTACTATTTAAATGAGGTGATGATATGAAAGTCGGTTATGCAAGGGTAAGTAGTGAAGAACAAAACCTGGATAGACAGATTGATATCTTAAAACAGAGTGGTTGTGATCGAATTTATAAGGAAAAAGTATCTGGTACAAAAAAGGAACGGCCGGAATTTAATAAAATGATAGATCAACTTCGTCCTGGTGATGTAATAATAATATCAGACCTTACAAGATTAAGTAGAAGTGTTAAAGATCTTTTTAGTATCGTAGAGAAGATTGAAGAAAAAGGTGCTAATATTAAATCAATCAAAGAATCCTGGGTTGATACTACAACAGCACAAGGGAAATTCATGTTTACCATATTTGCAGGCATTAGTGAATTTGAACGAGATCTTATATCTCAAAGAACAATAGAAGGACTTAATGCAGCACGTGCAAGAGGCAAAAAAGGTGGACGTCCAAAGAAAAATGATAAAGATATTAAGCTAGCAATTAAAATGTATAATAGCAAAAGCTACAGTATTTCTGAAATTACGAAAGCAACTGGTATCAGTAAAACTAGTCTTTATAGATATGTTAATAATAAATAATTCTAGAAATCAACAAGGAATTAATATGTAATGGTTCACTTCATTCAGTAGATTATATTAGGATTAGTGAGTATTGTAAGGTATAATAGAAAAATGACTACTATCAATAATACTAAGCATGAAATAAAAATAATAATAAATTATATTGATTTATAAGTATGCATAGAATGCATTTAAATATTATTGAGTTGATATAGATATGAAAATGTTTCTATCTATAAATAAGTCGAAAGGCACATACGTAAATAAATAAAATAGATTAAGGGAGTGTGACGCAAAAATGGGACGTACATTAGTACTTGCAGAAAAGCCTTCAGTTGGAAGAGAAATAGCTAGAGTTTTAAAATGTAATAAAAAAGGAAATGGATATTTAGAAGGTGATAAATATGTTGTAACATGGGCTTTAGGTCATCTAGTTACTTTAGCAGATCCTGAGGTATATGATGATAAATATAAAAGTTGGAAATTAGAAGATTTACCTATGTTGCCTAAACCATTAAAGCTTGTTGTTATAAAGCAAAGTGGTAAACAATTTAATATAGTTAAGGAACAGTTGAATAGGAAAGATGTTACAGAAATTATTATAGGAACAGATTCTGGTCGAGAGGGAGAACTTGTGGCCAGATGGATATTAGAAAAAGCTAGAGTTAGAAAGCCAATAAAGAGGCTTTGGATATCTTCTCAGACAGATAAAGCTATATTAGATGGATTTAGAAATCTAAAACCTTCAGCACAATATGATAATTTATACAGAGCAGCAGAGTGTAGAGCAGAGGCAGATTGGGTAGTGGGTTTAAATGTTACTAGAGCCCTTACTTGTAAGCATAATGCTCAACTAACTGCAGGTCGTGTACAATCTGCAACCTTAGCTATGATAGTTAATCGTGAAGAGGAAATAAGAAATTTTAAACCAAAGGATTATTATGTAGTTAATGCAAAAGCTAAAGGTTTTGCCCTTCAATGGAGAGATAAAAACAATAACAGTAACATTTTTGAGGAAGATAGAGTAGATAAAGTTCTTTCAGCTACTAAGGGTAAAAATGGGAATGTTATTGATGTTACTGAAAGCTATAAAAAACAATTTGCACCTGCTCTTTATGATTTAACAGAATTACAAAGGGATGCTAATAGAATTTTTGGATATTCAGCTAAACAAACCTTATCCATAATGCAAAGGCTGTATGAAAACTATAAAGTATTAACTTATCCTAGAACAGATTCAAGATATATTTCTACAGATATAGTTGCTACCTTGCCGGATAGGTTAAAAGCAATTTCTATAGGAAGTTATAGAATTTGTGCAGAAGAAATATTAAGAGGCAAAATAAACGCTAATAAGAGTTTTGTAGATAATAGTAAGGTAAGTGATCACCATGCTATAATTCCAACAGAAGAAAGAGGAAACATAGCTCTTTTAAGTAGTGAAGAAAGACATATTTATGATCTAGTAGTAAAAAGATTCTTAGCAGTGATGTTACCTCCTTTTGAATATTTACAAACCACTATAACTGTAGATATTAATGGAGAGAGCTTCGTAGCAAAGGGTAATGTTATAAAATCAAAGGGTTGGAAAAAAGTATACGATAAAGCAGATGACCTAACAGAGGATGAAGATGAAAAAGATAGTCAAGTACTTCCTGTGGTTAAAAAGGGTGATAAATTAAACATAACCTCAGTTGAAAGTAAAAAATTAAAGACAAAGGCACCAGCCAGATTTAATGAGGGTACCCTACTTTCAGCCATGGAAAAACCACAAAAATATGTAAGTGTAGATAAGGTTTCTGCAAAAACCTTGGGAGAAACTGGTGGTATAGGGACAGTTGCTACAAGAGCTGATATAATAGAAAAGTTATATAACATGTTCTATATAGAGAAGAATGGAAAAGAAATAATTCCAACGGGTAAAGGTAAGCAATTAATAGAACTAGTTCCTGATGAGTTAAAGTCACCTTTAATGACTGCAAAATGGGAATTAGAATTAGAGCTTATAAGTAAAGGTAAAAAAGACCCGAGAGTCTTTGTAGAGTCTATAAGAAAATATGCGGCAGAACTAGTGCAGGATGTTAAAGGTAGCAGTGATAAATTTAAACATGACAACCTTACAGGTAAGAAGTGTCCTGACTGTGGAAAATATATGCTAGAGGTTAAAGGCAAACATGGAGTAATGAATGTATGCCAAGATAGAACTTGCGGACATAGAGAAAACGTAAGTAAGTTTACCAATGCAAGATGCCCAGAATGTAAGAAGAGATTAGAACTTAGAGGACAGGGAGAAGGTCAGATTTATGTTTGCCCAGGAACCAACTGCAATTTTAGAGAAAAGGCATCTTCCTTTAATAAGAGATTTGATAATAAAGGAGATAAGGTAAATAAAAGAGAGGTAAGTAATCGCTTAAAGCAGATGAAAAAGGAAGCGGAAGCTCCAATGAATTCAGCTCTTGCAGATGCACTGGCAAAATTAAATTTAAAAGATTAAGAAAGAACCTATAATTATTAATTCGAATAATTATAGGTTCTTTTAATTAATTATAGAATAAAATTGTAAATACTTAAGATGTGAATACATAGAAGTCAAAATGATATTAATTACAATAAATGGAATCAAGTCGTTTCAATAGTAAATAGACTTAGTCAATNNATTGACTAAGTCTATTTACTATATTATAGATACTTGTAGAAAGGATATTTCAATTGTGATATTTGAATATGTAAGAGTAAGTAGGCAAGAGCAAAATTTGGACAGACAATTGGATTTATTAAAGGCTGCAGGTGCAGAAGAAATAATTCAAGAAAAAATAACTGGGACAAAGGCAGATAGACCAGAATTAAATAGGGTATTAGATAAATTAAGAAAAGGTGATGTTATATTAATAGCAGATCTTACAAGATTAAGTAGAAGCACAAAAGATTTATTTAGTTTGGTAGATCAAATCGAAGAGAAAGTTGCTAATATAAAAAGCTTAAAAGAAAGTTGGTTAGATACTATAAACACCCCAAGGGAAACTAATGTTTACATTCATGGCTGGAATAAGTGAATTTGAAAGGGCCTTAATGAGTCAAAGAACTAAGGAAGGATTGGAATCAGCAAGGTCAAGGGGGATAAAAGGTGAAAGGAAACCTAAATTTGATATTAATAAAAAGAAGGCTATATATGAATTATATAATCAAAAACAAATGACGATTAAAGATATATGTAATATGTTTGATATCAGCAACCCAACCTTATATAAGGTTATAGAAGAAATTAGTCATTTAAATAAATTTGATTAATGATTAGAAAACTAAGTATTGATACATTTATATTATTTAGTATTCAAGATATAGCTAAATGAGAGGATTAAAAAAATATTTATTTAAACTAAATACATCATAAAGTTAAAAAAGCCATAGGTTAATTTCTATGGCTTTTACATATTAGGCATTATATTAGATGGGTGAGTAAAAATCATTTATAGAAAGCTTTCACTCAATATTGATAATATCTAAATCATTTCCCTTTTATAATATTTTGATAATTTGGAGGCAATTCATAGTTTTCAATATGATCAAATTTATCAAATACTACAGTACCTACACTTAGTATATTAATACCTGAAGGAGCAACTATTGGAATATCGGTAAGAATTTTAGAATAATAATCATTTATTGATTTTTGTACATAAGGAAAAAGAAGAGATATTAAAATATCATTGCATGGCTCTTCCTTTATGTATTTTTTAGGTTCATAAATACTAAAATTTTTTGTTCTGTTGGGAATTGCAAGAGCGTATTTGGGGAAAGATGTAAATGTTGAAGTGGTCAGAACTATAAATAACATAATTTCTATTTTTCTCATAATTAGATTCCTCCAATCTATCTTTTATAGTTTTCCTTAAATAAATATTATAATTTAAAAGTTGGAATATAGATTTAAACTATCTTTTTAAATTCTTAAAATATCTATCTGATTAAAAATGAATAATTTGTAAATATATTGAAATAATTTTAAATCATGATATAATATGTAATATATAGTAAAAAGAGAAATATAAGGAATATGAATGAAGAGGTTTTCCCAAATAGATCTAATAATAACAGTTATAATATTTCTTATTGTAATAATTAATACTTTAATGAGTAATGATGCTATAACATTAGAGTAACCATATAAAATTGATGAAGAAAAAGCAGTGGAAATTAACAAATATTTTGAATTATTATTAGTCAGTGATCCCTTATTGACAAATGACAATGGATTAAATGACAAAAGATGAAATCAAAATAAATTCAGTCATAGCTTTGAGTAAATCAAAGGATACATATGAGCTTTTGCCTGAGTGTAATTCGCTGTAGTATATTATATTATTCTTGAAAAAGTGAATAATATTTATATTTTAACTGCAAGGAGAGTGGACAGCAGAGTATGTTACAAAAATTATGGTTAATACACAAACTGAAGAGGTGTATCAGCATTTCATGAAGCTCTAGAAGGAGGGGTAAGTTTAGGAATGATTCTCAGTTAAATTGACACTAAATGATGAATCAATAGCTATATTAACCGACAATGAATTAGCATATATAAATGATTATAGGGATATATTAGTAAATTATATAATATTTTAATTATATAATTATAAGTATTCAAAGGAGAGTTATTATGATAAATAATAGTTTTTTATCAAAATATATATATACATTTGAGTATGATAATAATCAAACTATATTATACAATTCTTTAAATGGTTCTATTGTTTTATTAGAAAATAAGTATTTAGATAATGATTTTAAAAGTTTAGATATGGATCAAAAAAAACAATTAGAAGAAATGGGTTTTTTATTAGATAGTTCGAAAGCTTATCAGCAGATCATAGAAGCATATGATAATTGTAAATCAGATAGATTAAGTATGATTATTGAATTGACTCAAAAATGTAATTTAAGATGTATTTATTGTTATCAAGAAGAATGGATTAGAGAAGATAGAATATCAAATGACACAATAGAAAAAGTATTGAAATATATTGAAAACTGTATTAAATCTGAAGATTACAAGGTAATGGACGTAAATTTTATTGGGGGAGAACCAATTATTGAACAGGAATTTTTATTATTAATTTATGATAAATTAATAAAACTCTGCAAAGAATTAAATGTAAAATTACAAATTGATATAGATACAAATGGGGTTTTATTGACAAGAGAGTTTTTAGAAAAATTGGAGAATGTTAATCTTTCAGTATCTCTTACGATGCCTAATGATCATAATGTAAAAAGATTAACTCTAGATGGACAAGCTACTTATGATACTATCATTAATAACTTAATTAAATGTAAAGATATATTTGAGTCATCTGAAAAAAATTGCAATTTAGTAATAAGATATAATATTGATCAGGAAAATAAAATCTATTTTTCGAAATTTTTAGATGATTTACAAGGCACTGGATTAAAATTTACTGTATATACAGCTTATACATTTGAACATGAATGTAATCCGTATAAAAATACTTGGGACTTAAATAGCTACAAAATTTGGAATTCATCAGAGTGCATTGACTTATTGATAGAGAGAAATTTGTTAGTAACTCATAAACCTAATATATCAATATCCCCATGTAAGGCTTATTACAAGCATAATTTGAAAATTTTTTCAGATGGATATTTAGGGTTATGTAATGGCTATTATCCTAATTTAAAAAAATATAAAATAGATGATGTATATAACAATATTAATCGAGTAATAGAATTATTTCCTGAAAAAAAAGAAAAACCATTTAATAATGTTACTTGCAATAACTGTAGAGAACTTGCAATATGTGGCGGAACTCGCTTTTGCAAGGAAAAATTTTGTGAATATGGATTTGTTAATTTAGAAGCATACGTAAAAACTTATGTTAAACATATATTGAATGGAAATGATAATTTTTTTCCATTTTAAAAAATCTTTAAATATATTTGACAATTATGTAATATAACTTTCATATTTTTAATAAGTATGGCTATATAAATTAATATTTACATTATACAATTAATCTTTCAAAAGTAAATATTGACTAGAACTTTAATTTCTGAAAAGTCATTATTTCTAATTATAGAATGATTGCAAAAGCGCCCAAATAATAAGATATAAGTATTCAATTAAAGAAGAACTATTAAGATAAGTTTTTCAAGGATTGAATTATTCATATTTTATTTAATTTTTAAGAGCTAAAGGGATTCATCATTATATGAAGATACTTATCCAAATTTCTTTAAGAGTACTATTTTTTAGCTTATTTATAAATTGTTAAAAAATGCTAAAATGGATACACAATATTGAATCTACAAATTTGAGCAATCTTTAAATTTATGTTTAAGAAATAGTAGGGTAATATTATTTTTCTAAAATACTCATAGTTTAGTAAAACATCTGTAAGTACACATGTTTAGATTAAGTGAAATCTAGAATTAAGAATAAATTAATAATAGTAAATATTCTTAATATTTCTGCTTTACTATCTTTTGTATGACATGTGATTGTATAAGTTATTAATATATATTTATAAAGTTAACATTATACAAATGAAAAAATATTGTATGGTATTTCGAAATGTGAAGAAGTTAAGGCTTTATCAAGCTTTAATATATAATGGCTAACAAATATGCATAGCCTTATAAATTAGTATAAATAGGAGGTGAAATGAATGATTATAATAAAAAAACGCAAAACAAATTCTAAAGTAGTATGTTGCTCAAGTTGTGGCGGAAGTGGATGGTCTGGCGGAGTAGACAAGTAATATGTGAAATCATAAAACAAGGGTTGTTAATCAATCCTTGTTTTATAGTTTCATGTACAAAATAAAAATTTAGCATGACTTAAATATATAATCTAATATTAATAAATATTAAAGGTCGTGAGGTTATAATAATGTTGATAAAAAAAGAAAAGTATACTTTAATAGATATCGTTAAATTACCAATTAAAATTAATCCCTTTTATGGAATACTAATAATTGTTGTTAAAGTTTTAGACGGTATTGCTCCTAGTTTGCAAATATTTGCAGTTTCACAATTTATTGATAAAGCTACTTTATTAGTAAATTCTAATGAAACAATTAGAATAATAATTCCATCAATACTAGCTATAACTACTTTAATTGCATATATGTGGACTTCAGAGAAACTTGTAAAGTTTGCAGAAGTAAAACTAGAAATTAATATAAGAAATAAATTGAGATCTGAAATGATTGAAAAAAGGGCAAAGTTACATTATAAACACATAGAAAACAGTGATAGTTGGGATTTAATTTCAAGAGTTTGCACAGATCCAGAAATTAAAATTAAGAAAGGATACATTATTTTTCTTAATTTTATGTCTTTACTAATAAAAGTTTTAGGTATTTTAGCTATACTTTTACTTAAGGTTTGGTGGATAACATTAGTGATTTTAATGGGAGCTACTATATTGTTTATTATTTCATTCAAGAGTGGAAAAATTATTTATAAGTCCACTAAAGATTTATCAAAACAGAAAAGAAGATATGAATATATTAATGAAATACTTACTGATAGGGAATATGTAGACGAAAGGTCATTATTTGGATTCAGCAAAAATATAAATGAAAGATGGTTAGGTCTATATGAAGAAGTTAGAAAAATAGCTCTAAAAACTGAACTTAAAGAAATTATAAAGATACAAGTAGGTACTCTTATTACTTCATTGATATCTATTTCCATACTTATTGTACTTTTACAACCTTTAATTTCAGGTGATTTAACTATAGGTATGTTTATATCAATTTCGAGTTCAATGATCTCTCTTATTAAAACTATGTCCTCTGATCTTCCATGGTATACAAGAGAAATAGCAAAAGCTAGAGAATACTTATCCGATTTAAAAATTTTTGCCTTTCTTGATGAGGATGAATTTGATATAAATGTTCCCTTATCTAAACCAGTTACTTTTAAAACTTTAGAATTTAGAAATGTAAAATTTAAATATCCAGGTACAGAAACTTATGTATTGAAAGGGGTTTCATTTCTTATAGAAAATGGAAAGCATTATGCATTTGTAGGCATTAATGGTGCAGGTAAAACAACTATAATAAAGATTTTAACCAGTCTTTATAGAGAATATGAGGGAGTTATACTGATTGATGGAATAGATATTAAAACATACAATAAAAACTATTGCAAATCTTTATGTTCTGTAGTATACCAAGACTTTGCAAAATATTTCATTTCCATTAAAGATAATATAAATATCAGTCAAATAAACAAATTTGAAAAACATCACAATGATGAGCTTATCCAGAAAGTTATTTCTGATATGGACTTAAATGATTTAATACATTGTGCTCCAAACGGAATTGATAGTTATTTAGGGAAAATTAAAGATACAGGAGTAGATATATCTGAAGGTCAATGGCAAAAGATAGCTATGGCACGATCCATTATAAATCAATCAAATCTTAGAATACTAGATGAACCAACATCATCGTTAGATCCTATAAGTGAAAGCAATATGTATGATAAATTTGAAAAAATAAGTGAGGGGAAGACTACTATATTTATTAGTCATCGTCTAGGTTCAACTAAACTCGCTGATAAAATATTTATTCTTGATAATGGAAAAATTATAGAAGAAGGCAGTCATCAAGAATTAATAAATATGAATGGTATGTATGCACATATGTATGATAGTCAGAAAGGGTGGTATTCCTAATGAAAGAAGAAAAAGATATATCTTTAATACAAATAATAATAAAGGTTATTACCATAACAGTTTCTGCTGCTCCTACTATTTCTATTACTTATTTAATTCTTGGAATTATGTTCGGAACATCTTTTGGGCTTAAAACATTAGTAACTCAAAATTTTTTTGATGGAGTTAATAGTGTATTATTTGGCAATATATCTATAAGTAAGATAGTTATTCTAGCTCTTATTTTAGGTGGAGTAACTATTATATCAGAATTATTAAATTTTATTTACAGTTTTGTATTCAGTGCCTGTGAAACCAAAGTTTCAGGAGTGTTAAATAAAAAAATCAATGAGAAAATTTCAAAATTGGAACCTATAATGTTTGAAGACCCTACAACGTTGAATGATATAAACAAATCTAAAAAAGGTGTTGATGGAATTTTAGGGTTATTTGTAGTTATAGCTATGTTAAGTACATTTTATCTTCCATATTTATTATTTATGACAGTATATCTTTTTAAATTAGATAAGTTACTTGCTATATCATTAATACTTATATTTGTTCCTGTATTTTTTACTCAATTAATACGAGTTAAGATTTTTAATAATTTGGAAAATAAAATTGCACCTATTCGTCGTGAATGTGATTATTATGAAAAATGTATATGTTCCAGGGAGTACTTCAAGGAAACTAGACTTCTTGGAGCTTTTAGTTATTTTAAGAATCTCCATAGTAAATCTATGGAACTTTGGGGTAAAAATACTTGGGATGCAGAAAAGAAGACTGGACTTATTGAACTTTCAATGAAGATATTAACACTTTTAGGTTATATTGGAGTTCTATTTCTTTTATGTAATTCATTATTGAATCAAAATATTACTATTGGAGCTTTTGCAGCAGTATTTAATTCTATAGGTTTTATGATTATTATGATGGAAGAAATAATATGTGTTCAGATTGGAAAACTAACAAGAGAATTTGGAGCTGTAACAAATTTTTTCAAATTTTTTGATCTTAAGGAAAGAGATGGTAAAAATTTAAATATTAGTAGTAATGATGGAATTTTTCTTAAAAATGTAAGTTTTACTTATCCTTTATCTAAAAATCCAGTATTAAAAAATATATCTTTAAAGATATATCCAAAAGAAATCATAGCTATAGTAGGTGAAAATGGTTCTGGGAAATCAACTTTAATAAAAATAATAACTGGGCTCTATTTACCAAACAAAGGAACTGTAGAATTTGGTGATACTAATACATCTGATGTATCATTAGAATCCATATACAAAAATACATCAGCTGTATTTCAAAAGTATAAAAAATATCAAATGAATCTTTCAGAGAATATAATGATAAGTAATGTGGGAAAAAATTCTCTTATTGATTTAGAAGATGCATCTAAAAAAGCAGATCTAGATAGTACTAATTTTCCTGATGGTTATAATACTATGTTGTCTCGAGAATTTGATGGAATAGATTTATCTGGAGGTCAATGGCAAAAAATAGCTATAGCTCGTGGATTTTACAGACCTCATGATTTAGTAGTTCTTGATGAACCTACAGCTGCCATTGATCCATTAGAAGAAACTAAACTCTATGAAAAATTTTCTAGATTGTCAAAGGGAAAGACATCAATTATTGTTACTCATAGAATCGGTTCAGCTAAAATAGCTAATAGAATTATAGTTATGGATAAGGGAACAATTGTGGAAATGGGAACTCATAATGAGTTAATTAACATAAATGGAAAATATAGAGAAATGTATAAAGCTCAAGCTAAATGGTATGAAAGAGATTAAATTTTATAAGCAACTTTTAGGTTTAAAACTATTACTAAAATCAAAGTATCAAAATAGTTCTAAAACAGCTTTTAAGCAATTAATGTTTACATTCATGGCTGGAGTAAGTGAATTTGAAAGGGACTTAATAAATCAAAGAACACAGGATTTAATTATTACTAATGATGGAGTAAAACTAATAATAGACAACACAAGAGATAAATTTGCAAATCTAGAAAATAGAAGAAAGAGAGAATACAACATAGTAGATATATTTATAGAAAATGGAAATAACCGTATATATTATAGAGTAAAATCTGATACGGGTGAAGAAATACCCCTAATTTCATTTAAAAATATTAAAGACTTAAGGTCATAATGTACAAATTTTATAATAAAGTAATATTGATTATTGCTCTAGAGTAGGGGTATAATAAAATTAATAGAGTGTTGCTAGGTGTAAGACTAGCAATTTAATTAAATGTGTAAGAACTATCTATTTAAGATCTTAATTGGTTGCACCCATTAAGATCTTATTTTATTTCATCTGAAATCTCTGATTCTATATATTAGATAAAAGAACTAATAACAGGGCAATATACTTTCCCTCTTTTTCTCATTTATATTAG
Organism: Clostridium sp. UBA4108; assembly: GCA_002381695.1. GTDB lineage: Bacteria > Bacillota > Clostridia > Clostridiales > Clostridiaceae > Clostridium_J. The sequence goes on from DFXM01000020.1 coordinate 750,036, forward strand.
CAAATATGTTCCAGTTACTTTGCCCTTGAGTTTCATTATCTATACTTTGTAGCATAAAAGTAGCTTAACACAATGGTGTTTATCATGAGGTGAAATCTGAAGGAAGTCAGTGGCAAACCTTTGGTCGTAGATACACGAACCACATTTGAGACTTAATTCTGTGGGTAAACTTGAATAAAAAAGTAAAACCAAATAACTATTTGAAAACAGATAAAGCGTACGTGGCATATGGATGAAGGGAAAATACGCATTTTTACCTGTGGAGGTCTGTTAAGTCTGTTATAGGATATAGCTAACATTTCCAACAAAACCACATTGTTGAATTTTAAAAGGGATATATTGAAAATATACCATTTAAATATGAGATAATAGATGTAGTTACATCAAATTGTGTTATCAACCTATGTGAGAGCAAAGAAGATGCTTTAAGAGAAGCATATAGGGTATTAAAAAAAGGTGGAAGATTCGCTATAGCTGATATAGTTTAGTTAAAAGAAGTAACAGAAGATATTAAAGAAAATATTGCATTATGGGTTGGATGTATTTCTGGAGCATTGGATATAAAAGAATATGAACGCATACTTAGAAAAGTTGGATTTACTCAAATAGAAATAATTCCAATAAATATTTATACAAAAGAAATAATTAATGGTATAGCAATCCAAAAAAATTCAGGTGATATATATAGTGAAATGGATAGTGATCTTCTTGATGGAGCCTTTGCAGGTGCACATGTAAAGGCATTTAAGTAGGGGCGATAATTATGAAATACAGTCTCAATTGCAGTAAACACTTAATAGTTATGGATCAGAGGGATGGGAACTTGTAGGCATTTTGCAACAGGAGGACACTGAAGGTTGGGTACCGAAAAATTATAGTGATATGGTGACATTCAAAAGACAAGTAGAAAATTAATAAAAATTATTTCTTTAGTGTTTAGCCATGTATTTTTGATGGAGCAGATTAAATCTGCTCTTTTTATCTGTAAAGCTTAGATTTTGATATGGTCAAAAACTTATACGTAAAGTAAAAGATAAATTGTATTCTGGTTATTTATAAAATCTTAAATATAATTTTTATTTGATATAATTATATATTATCTTAAATTTCTAGCTAAAGGTTTGTATTCATTTATAACTTTTTTAATGATGTTAGTAAGTTAAACAATAGTTTTTAGAAGTTTTTTATGTGAATTAAGTTTATTTGCTCAATTACTAAGTAATATGGTATTTATGATGTATTTTTAACCAATTTCCATAACTGAGTTATCAGTACTGTGATTTGATATTAATAAATATAGTTAAAATGTTAAATTTATGATAATATAAGGTATATATTGTTATAAATTTAATATAAAATTAGTAGCTGATATGGTGATGTTAATGGAAATTAAATATGATGAATTACAAATAAAAATAAAAAATACTGTAGAGCAATTTCATAATAAATATGGACAAGATTCTAGAACAAAAAATTTAAATGAGCTAGTTGGATTATGGCTTGATAATATAAACGATGAAGATAAAGAAATATTTTTGAAATTATTAAATAACTTTTCTTATTATAATAAGGAGAGTATTATAAAATATGCTAATTTTATCGGAGATGAAGTAACAAAAATTGATGATGATTTTAATGAAACTATTATATTACCATTAACAAATGAAAAAGGAATGAATGGTGCATATGAAATTGTACGAGCTATTCAGCAAGTAAATGGCTTAGATAAAAGTATCTGTCCAGTCAATTTGAAATATGTGGAAGATACTTATCCACTAAATAAAATTAAAAATATAATCATTGTAGATGATATTAGTGGAACAGGGATAACATTTGAGAAATCTGTGAAATATATGATAAATACATATGAAAAAATATTTATAGAAAAAAATATATACTTAAGCTGTATAGTAATGTCCGAAGAGGCTGAACTTAAAATTAGTAAAATGTGTATGAATGAAAATATGAAATATTGGAGATATGATATTATAAAAAAAGCTTTTTCAGAAAATTATATTTTCTCAAATGTAATTGCAGAAAGTTCGAAAGAAAAGGTTAAAAAATATGAATTGCTTTTAAATAATGGCAATGATAATAAAAATATTTTTGGATTTGGTAATAGTGAATTATTAGTTGCATTTTCTGATAATACTCCTAATAATACAATATTAAGTTTCTGGAAAGAAGAAAAAGGGTGGAGACCTATTTTCCCACGAGTTAAAACACGTAAGGCTCCTTGGGCAAGAGAAATAAAAAACAATATGAAGCGTAATATAGCTAAAAATATAAGATCATAGGAATAAAAGTATGGAGAAAATAATAGATTATGATAAAATTATAATATTACTATATATCAAAAGTTATTTTGATACATATAGTTATGAAGAAATAAAAAATTGTTTAGGATTCTCATATATACAATTAGACGAAATTATTGGATCAATGATAAATGATAAAATGTTAAGATATAATGAAAAATTTTTGATAGAAATAGATGAAGATGGATTAAATTTATTAGAAGAATTAAATTTAAGAGATGTTCAATTTGATGATATCATAAGTGATTATGAATCAGATATATTAGAGTGCATACAAATTGAAGGAAAACTAGAAATCAAAGATATATTTATTCCGAAGAACTTCCAAAAAAAATTTAAAGGATATAGTAATAAAGAACTTTCCTAGAGGTAATGAACGAGTCTGTTCATTGAAATGATAATGTTTCTAAATACAACAGCACTAATAAGTAAGTAGTTCGTTGGAGTAGTATTATTAGTGCTGGCGGAGCCAGCATAATTAACTTATAAATTTATAAAAATAGATTTTTCAAATTAATATAGTGCTCATTTATAAGTTAATTATGCTATTTTTTAATATTAGATAGGAGTAGGAAAGTTCTTTATATATAAATAAATGATATGAATAATTATATAGAAAGATTAAGAGAAGAGTTAAATTTAAATAATTATAGTGTTGAATATGAGAATTTATGCATAGAATATGCTGAAAGATTAATAATAAATAATCTTCCAGTAATTTTCGATAAAGAGCATTTGTCTTTACTTCTAGGAATAGAGGAAAAGTATTTGAATAAATTATTTATAATACCACATCGTTTTTACAAAACTTATAAGTTGAAGAAAAAAAAGAATGGTTTTAGAATTATATCGATACCAAATGTTAGATTAAAATGCATACAAAGATGGATTTTAGATAATATAATATATAATATACCAGTGTCAAACATAGCTACAGGATTTGTAAAGGAGAAGTCAATATTAACAAATGCAAAACAGCATGTAAATAAAAGTTTGGTTATAACAATGGATATTGAAAATTTTTTTCCATCAATATCATTTGAAAGAGTATATAATATTTTCTACTATTATGGTTATACAAAAGAAGTAGCATATATTCTTTCGAGAATATGCACATTGAATAATCAGTTACCGCAGGGGGCACCAACGAGTCCATATTTGGCAAATATAATATGCAAAAAAATGGATAAAAGAATTAATCAGTTGTGTAGGAAAATAAATGCTAGTTTTACTAGATACGCAGATGATATTACAATATCAGGAGACAAAAATATTATTGAATATATTGGTTTGATTAGTAAGATAATTGAAGAAGAAGGTTTTAGAATTAATTCATTGAAGACTAGGGCTATGTATCAAAATCGTAAACAGATGGTTACAGGGCTAATAGTTAATAATAAAATATCTGTTCCAAAAGAAAAAATTAGAAAATTAAGACAAGATATATACTATATTAAAAAATATGGAGTTACAGATCATAATAAGAAAAGAAAGTGTAAATGTAAAAATATTAAGGAACATTTATATGGATTAGCTTATTTTATTGAAATGGTAGATAGTGATAAGGGGAAGAAATATATTGAAGAGTTAAATAAAATAAACTGGGATACATAAATTCTAATAGGATAAGTTGAGGTGTTTAGGTATTTAAATACTTATTGGTTATAGGCATATGATAAGATATCATATGTCTAGTTTTTATATAATATAATTACTAAAATATAACAACTGTATGATATAATCTTAATATATTTAATTAATAAAATTTTTCATTAAGAAGGTGTATATTAGTTATATGGGTTATGTAGATTCCATTTTAGGATACCATGATTATAGCAATGAATTTGAATTCGATTTTGATAAGGAAATAACTCAACGTGTTTGGAGTTTGTTTATGGACAAACTTCAAGAGTTAGGCTATGAGTCAAGAATAGGCCAGGAAAATATGGCTCTTGATATATCTGATGCCATAAAAGCTAATCAAAATATAATAGTAGAGGCAGGGGTAGGAATAGGAAAATCATATGCATATTTAGCTCCATTGATGTATTATAGCAAATTAACAGATAATCCAGTTGTAGTATCTACTTCTACCATTTCATTGCAAGAGCAATTAAAAGGTGATATTGATAAGTTATCAAAAATAATAGATATAAAAGCAGATGTTGTACTTGCTAAGGGTATGACTCATTTTATTTGTAAAGATAGAGCTATTGATTATATGAGATATGATAAAAAAATTAATATAAAATATCCATGGTTAAAAAATTGGATAGAGGACTGCAGTAATGGTGATAGATCAGAACTACCTTATCCTATAGATGAAAATATATGGAATAAAATTAATGTAAGCAGCTGTCAATCAAATTATTGTGATTACAAGTATAAATGTTATTATAAAGAAAAGAGAAATCTAATGTTATTTACAAAAGGAATCATTCTATGTAATCATGATTTATTAGCAGCAGATATGCAAAAGAAGAAACAACATAAAGGTTCATTGCTATCGAAAGATATAAAGTTAATTGTAATAGATGAAGCTCATAATTTGGAAGATAAAGTAAGGAATATATTAAAACAAGAATATATACTAAGTGATGCTATCAAGACAATTAATGAAGCAGTTTATTTTATAGAAAAATCATATAAATATGATAATATTGAAAACAATGCTATTAAATTACTGAATGAACTATATATGGAGATTTGGAATCAAGTTCAAAAACAATATTTAGATATAAAACTAGGTGGCGATATTGAGAGATTTTATATAAATGTACAAGAAATACATAATAAATTAATACTATTATTGAAGTCTATAGATACAATTAATACAAAAGTACAATTGATAGATAGTGTTAAGTATGAATATCAGCAAAATGATATAATTGAAAAACTTGAAGATATTGAAGATTTTTTTAAGAATTTATCAAATGAAAATTCAAATATGTTATTTTGGATAGAATTGAGAGGAAAACGAGATACTTTTAAACATGTAGCAGTTATAGGGTGTCAAAAGGACTTAAATAAATCTATAAGGGATCTATTTTTTAAGTCTTCAGAGTTTAAGACAATTCTAACATCTGCAACGCTTACAAATAGCTTTAAAGGTAGAGAAGAGGAGAGATATTCATATATAATAAAAAATTTAGGTTTCCCAATAGATGAAACAGGATATCTCGCAGAACCTAAAGAATCGGACTATCTATATAATGAGAATGCTTTAGTATACTATAAAGAAGATATGCCACATCCAACTAAAGAGAGAGAAAAGTTCATTAGTAAATGTGTAGATGAAATAGTAGAATTATTATTTATTACAAATGGAAAATCATTAATTTTATTTACAGCAAAAAGTGATATGTTAGATATATATAGTGAATTGTTAAAAAAAGATCTTCCTTGGAAGTTATTAATACAGCAGTCTGGTTCGTCACAAGAATCCATTTTATCTGAATTTAAGTTAGATGTGAATTCAGTATTACTAGGAACTGGTGCATTTTGGGAAGGAATTAGTATAGAAGGAGAACCACTATCTAATCTTATTATTGTTAGATTACCATTTCCAGTTCCGGATCCTATAATTGATTATAAAAAAAGTCTTTATAAGAATAATTCTGTGATGAAGGTTGATGTTCCTGAAATGTTAATTAGACTTAGGCAAGGAATTGGACGATTAATACGTAAAAAAAGTGATAAAGGAATTGTAGCAATACTTGATCCAAGATTATCTGATTCTTATAATAGTCAATATAAGGATGCAGCATGGGAAGCGCTTCCAATGAAAGTAAGAACTAATAATATTGATGTAGTTAAAGAATTTGTAGAAAAAAAATTGGATATTCAAAAAATAGAATAAGTTAATAAGTGTTTAATTGAGAGGAATATTGGAGTGGGATAAAGTAAAAATATATAAAAGAAGAGCTGTTTTAGCTCTTCTTTTATATATTTCTGTTAATTTTAATAATATAGACTAGAATATATTTACAATATACATACAATTCTAAATAATATTATATTATTCCTTAAATAATTCTTCAATACTTACATTTAGAACTATTGAAAAAGTTTTAATTTCAAAATCTAAAATTTCTCTATTTCCATTTTCAATTTTAGAAATCATTGGTCTATCGATTTCTAAACCATGAGTTTGCAGTTTAGCTAATAGCTCTTCCTGAGTTAAGCCCAACCTCTTTCTAAGAAACTTAATTCTTTTTCCAATAATATTTCTTTCTTTCATAAAATCAATCCTAACAAAACTTATAGTATTGATTTTAGTAAAAGTTTTACAAAAAAATGTGTTATAAGTACACAAAATGAAATTTATTTAAATATCATGATTAGAATAATTTATAGCATAGAGAAAACAATAATATGTGTACTAAATACACAATATATTAATAGTAAAAATAGAGGATGATAAAATGAATAGAAATAAAGAAGAAGTAAAGTTATGTCCTGCTTGTAAAAGACCTATGCTACTAAAAAGAGGTAAATACGGTATGTTTTGGGGGTGCTCTATGTATCCGAAGTGTAAAGTTAGTATGGATGCAACTGGAGAAAAGATAAAGCTATTAGAGTTAGAAGTTATAAATATAGATTATTTAAATGTTATTAAAAATGGAGATATTAAAAAATTAATAAATGAGTGTGCTGAAAAAGATGCAAAACTAAATGATATGTTAAAGAAATCGAGTAATATAAATGAATGTATGGAAGATAACAATATATGTTCTAGAATATTAGGGTATTTACATAAATTAAAAAGATATCTAGATTTATCAAAATTTGTATATGGGATTTATTTAGTTAGGGGGATTTTAACAAGCAATTATAAATATTGGATAAATAATTTAGAGCATAACAAAAATTATATTGAAAAAGATGTGAAGAAGGTAATATTAAATAATTGGAATAAGAGCATATTTAATGTTATGGATCTTAAAATGATTGGAGAAGAAATTTTTATTGGAGATATTAAAGAAGGTGGAGGAGTAATAGATATTTTAGCAAGAGAAGCAAAAACTGATACCTATGTTCTAATAGAAATAAAAGGTCCAAATAGAAATGGAAGAGTAGCATGGGGGCAACTTAAAGCGTATATAGAAACATATAAAAAATTTCATAATAATAATGTAAAAGGCATTATCGTTTCTAGAGGATACCCATTTGGAATATATGAAGAATCGTTTGGATTAATAAGTTATATTATAGAAGATAATAAAATAGCATTTATACCATGGAAAATATAAAATTAATTAATAATAAACAATGATCTAGTAATATTTATAGAAAATTTTAATATCGTATATATACACTATATCAAATAGTGATAAATCAATGTGTATATAATAGTGTACATATAGAATATAAAATGAAGCGGAGATGCTGGACGTGAAGGAGAGCTTGTGGCACGATGGATAATAGAAAAGGTTGGAGTTAGAAAGCCAATAAAGAGGCTTTGGATATCTTCTCAGACAGATAAAGCTATATTAGAAGGCTTTAGAAATCTGAAACCTTCAGCACAATATGATAATTTATATAGAGCAGCAGAGTGTAGAGCAGAGGCAGATTGGGTAGTGGGTTTAAATATTACTAGAGCTCTTACTTGTAAGCATAATGCTCAACTAACTGCAGGACGTGTGCAATCTGCAACCTTAGCTATGATAGTTAATCGTGAAGAGGAAATAAAAAATTTTAAACCAAAGGATTATTATGTAGTTAATGCAAAAGCTAAAGGTTTTGTTCTTCAATGGAGAGATAAAAATAATAATAGTAATATTTTTGAAGAAGATAGAGTAGATAAAGTTCTTTCAGCTACCAAGGGTAAAGATGGAAATATTGTGGATGTTACTGAAAGCTATAAAAAGCAATTTGCACCTTCACTTTATGACCTAACAGAGCTTCAAAGAGATGCAAATAGAATTTTTGGATATTCAGCTAAACAAACATTATCTATAATGCAAAGACTGTATGAAAACTATAAAGTATTAACTTATCCTAGAACGGATTCAAGATATATTTCTACAGATATAGTGGCTACCTTGCCGGATAGGTTAAAAGCAATTTCAATAGGAAGTTATAGAATTTGTGCAGAAGAAATACTAAGGGGTAAAATAAACGCTAATAAGAGTTTTGTAGATAATAGTAAGGTAAGTGACCACCATGCTATAATTCCAACAGAAGAAAGAGGAAACATAGCTCTTTTGAGTATTGAAGAAAGACATATCTATGATCTAGTAGTTAAAAGATTCTTAGCAGTGATGTTACCTCCTTTTGAATATTTACAAACCACTATAACTGTAGATATTAATGGAGAAAATTTCGTAGCAAAGGGTAATGTTATAAAAGCAAAGGGCTGGAAAAAAGTATATGACAGAGCAGATGACCTAACAGAGGATGAGGATGAAAAAGACAGTCAGGTACTTCCTGTGGTTAAAAAGGGTGATAAGTTAAATATAACAGCAGTTGAAAGTAAAAAATTAAAGACAAAGGCACCAGCCAGATTTAATGAGGGAACTCTACTTTCAGCAATGGAAAAACCACAAAAATATGTAAGTGTAGATAAGGTTTCTGCAAAAACCTTAGGGGAAACTGGTGGTATAGGAACAGTTGCTACAAGAGCTGATATAATAGAAAAGTTATATAACATGTTCTATATAGAGAAGAACGGCAAAGAAATAGTTCCAACGGGTAAAGGTAAGCAATTAATAGAACTAGTTCCTGATGAATTAAAGTCACCTTTAATGACTGCAAAATGGGAATTAGAATTAGAGCTTATAAGTAAAGGTAAAAAAGACCCGAGAGCATTTGTAGAGTCTATGAGAAAATATGCAGCAGAGTTAGTTCAGGATGTTAAGGGTAGCAGTGATAAATTTAAACATGATAACCTTACAGGTAAGAAATGCCCTGAATGTGGAAAGTATATGCTAGAGGTTAAAGGCAAACATGGAGTAATGAATGTATGTCAAGATAGAGCCTGTGGTCATAGAGAGAATGTAAGTAAGTTTACCAATGCAAGATGTCCAGAATGTAAGAAGAGATTAGAGCTTAGAGGGCAAGGAGAAGGACAAATTTATGTTTGTCCAGGGACTAACTGTAACTTTAGAGAAAAAGCATCCTCCTTTAATAAGAGATTTGACAATAAAGGAGATAAGGTAAATAAAAGAGATGTAAGTAATCGCTTAAAGCAGATGAAGAAAGAAGCAGAAGCTCCAATGAATTCAGCACTAGCAGATGCACTTGCAAAGTTAAATTTAAAATAAAACATATATTAGATAATAAACTTAGAATTTTAATGAGTTATAAAAATAGTGTGGATACTCCACACTATTTTTTAGGAGAGTAGATAAATTTTAAATTAGATATATTTTAAATTTATAAAATATATAAGTTTCAATAATATCTCTACATTAAATAAATTAACCTAAATAGGACTTCAATATGATTACTGCTTAGCCGTTTCGAAACCTTGATTTACTAAGGCTCTATTCAACAAAAAATCTAAAATACAACAACTCACTACGTTTCGAACAAGTTGTATTTCTTAACGATTTTTTCTCTCATAGAACCTAAGCAAATCTAATCTTTCTGCAAATGGCCTTCACAGCAATCATATTGAAGTCCAATTTTAAATATTTTTAAAAGAAATGCATTTTTATTATTGAAACTTATATATAAATAAAACAATATATATTTATAACAATATATAGTATTCATGCGGGTTTAGACGATTTAGCAGTTAAATGAATCTTTCTATAAAATCAGTAAATACACCATCGCAACTTAAAAGGTCTAAGGTCTTAACAAGAATTGGTGAGTTTACAGTATAAGCAAAAACTTTAAGGTTATTTTCATGAGCAGATTTTGTGAGAGCCTTTGTGACTAGTGTAGCTTTAGGATTTAATGAATATGCCCCTAAAGACTTGGCGTATTCTATTAGTCCTTGAATTTTTTTATCATAAAGCAATCCTACTTTAATTGTAGGATTTATTTTTTTGCATTTTTCAATGGATTTATGATAGAAGCTAGAAAGAAGAACCTTTTCAGTAATATTAAATTTTTCTACTAAATTAATGACGTCAATTTCAATATTTTCATAGTGGATCACATCTGTTTTTAATTCTATGTTAAGAAATATATTTTTATCTACTATAAGTCTAAGTACTTCTTCGAGGGTTGGAATTTTACATAATTCATCCTCTTGAAATTTAAGATTTCTACACTTAAATTTTTTTAGCTCCTCTAAAGTATAGTCTTTTACAAGACCTTCACCATTATAAGTTCTCTTTATATTTTCATCATGTATTACCACTAATTTATTATCTTTAGTCTTATGAACATCTAGCTCTATAGCCTTAGCGCCTGCTTCTATAGCTTTTTTGAAAGCTAAAATAGTATTTTCAGGATAGTTTCCACTAGCCCCACGATGAGCAAAATATATCATTATTGCGTCCCCCTTTAGGCATACATATACTTTATTGATATCTACTAATATTATAAAACTAAGAAATTAAATAATAAACCATTTTCAGTTATATAGATTCATTAGTTAAGTTTGTAGTCAATTAAAAAAGATAAAAACGGAAGATAGTAGGAGACAAGGAACCTCTTATTACAATATAAGTAATAATATGGTACAATAGACACGTTATTACCAAACTATTTTAAGTTAAAGGAGATAGATATGAAGTTAGATAAAAATATGAAAGAAGCATTAGGAGTTTTAATATTTATGATTATCTTCATGATAGCAGATGCATTTTGGTATCCTATTGGAGGAGATGGAAGTGTGCCAGTATATTGGATAGCTTATTTTATTATTTTTCTTATAACAAGTAGATGGAAGGAGGGTAAGGATGGAAAAATAATATTGATATTACCACTAGCCATTATTATTAACTATATATTATATAGAGTAGGAATATATATACCAAATAGTTTTATAATATTGGGTTTTATGACTGCTATCATCATATTATATATAGTTAGGTCTAATATGAATTATAAGAAAATTAGCATATTAGGTGTTTTAATCATATTTGTGGGTCATTTTTTATTAAATTACCTAGTTGATGAAAATCATTTAATTAAGGATAGATTTTTATATAAATCTATCAAAAAAGAGTATTCAATAAAAGGAAAAATTACGGAGGAGGATTTACGTAAAGTAACTCTACTGTATGGAAATAATATTTCATATGTATCTACCTTAGAAGGAATTGAATACATGGAAAATCTAGAACGTATAACTATAAAAGATAATATAAGAATTAAAGATTATTCTAGTCTAAATGGATTAAAACATCTTAAAATGATAACAATAGAGAAAGGAGATTTAAATAAATTAAATACTTTTAACAATATGACATCAGTAGAGGGGTTAAATATTACGATTCCTAAAAGAGGAGAATTTAAAGATTTAAGTTATTTTCCTAATGTAAAAATATTTACAAGTGAAGAGGGGGATATTAAATTTGAAAGCCTGCATGGTGCTAAAGAATTAGAGAAAATAGTTTTATATACACCTAAGAGTATAAATTTTAAAGGTGTAGAAAATTTAAATAAATTAAAGATTTTGCGTATTCATGATGGAGATATAGATTTAAGAGAGTTAGAGGGAGCAAAAACATTAGAAACATTAGAAATAATGTCTCCAAAAAAACTTAAGATTAATGGAGTAGAAGGTGCCGATAGTTTAAAAAACTTGAAATTGGAACAAGTATATATTGATAGTATAGATGAAATATTAAAATGTAAATCTCTAAAAACCCTTGAGTTAGAAAACTGTACCTTAAAAGATAAGGATGGTTTTATAAAGAATCTGCAGCATAAAGGAATAAATGTCATTCAAACTGGAGTTATAGCTCAAGGAAATAATAATCCTAGCCGATAATGAGCAAAATACAATGTAAATAGAAAGAATTTAAAATTATTATGAAATTACTATAAACAAAGATTAAAAACTTTGATTTTTTTAACCTTTACTGATATAATTTGCCTATTAGAAAATTTGCCGAAAGGCGGAATGGAAGTGTTTTATGAAACTTAAAGAAACAAATCAATATAAAAAATCAAAAATGGCAGTGCCAGCTGTGATTCTTTATATTGTAGCTATTTTATTTGCTATTATAACTCTATTTGCCATTTATAATACATCAGTTTACATCAAAGGATTAGTTAGCCAGGGATTAGTTATAAAAGACAGTTTAGTGGATGTTATAAACTTTTATTTTAAAGAGTGTTCACAGTATGGCGCATTCACTGTTATTTTTGCTATTGGAGGAGTTGCTATTCAAAAAATTTATGATTGCAAAGCAATTCTTGGTGAATTAGAAGTAGAAGAAGAGATTATTAATGGAGAAGTTAATGCAGGTGCTGAAACTATTGAAGAAGTTAATAATGAAGAATCAACTGATATAATGGAAGAAGATAATACAACTGAAGATAAATAATTATTTTAGTCAGACATCTATATATTAAAAATTAATTAAGTGAATTAAGAAGCTGTGTTGTTCTGTTTGTGTAACAGATGGATAACACAGTTTTTTAATACGACTAAAATCAGAGGCTAATCTGTGCGAAGAGATTATAAAAAGGTAATTCAACTTGTACCAATTACAGGATAACATTATAATTAATGTATAATGAATTTTTAGGAGGAAATAGTATGATTAAAGTAGTATCAAAGTCATATTTAAAAAAAGGAACTTCAAAACAGTTTATTGAACTAGCCAAGGAATTAGTAGACAATAGTAGAAGGGAACAAGGTTGTATATCTTATGAACTTTTTCAAGATGAAAAAAATGAAGAAATATTAACCTTTGTTGAGACTTGGGAAAGTAAAGAAGCATTAGAGGCTCACTTTAATACGGTGCATTTTAAAACAATTGTTCCTATGCAAGCAGAACTTAGAGAAGATAAAGAATTAAATATATATACTCAAGTACTATAGAAGAGGATATATATTTATTTTGAAAATAGAATTTTAAGGTTAGGAGGTGGTGTAATAGTATGGAGATAAATATCTTAGTGGTAGATGATGAGAAGGAAATAGCAGACTTAGTAGAGTTATACCTTAAAGGTGAAGGATATATTGTACATAAGTTCTATGATTCAGAGAAAGCATTGAAATGTATTAACAGTACTAATCTTGATCTTGCTATATTGGAGGTAATGTTACCCAAATTAGATGGTTTTGAGTTGTGTAGAAGGATCCGAGATAAATACGCATTCCCTGTAATTATGTTAACTGCTAAGGTGGAAAATATAGATAAAATAACAGGACTTACAATAGGAGCAGATGATTACATTACAAAACCTTTTAATCCATTAGAGCTGCTAGCAAGAGTAAAGGCACAACTTAGACGTTATATAAGGTATAATGATAATACTAAGCCCTGTGATCATATTATTGATTTTTCAGGACTTATTATCAATAAGAATACCCACGAATGTACTTTAAATGGCAAGGATATTCCTCTTACACCCATTGAGTTTTCTATTTTATGGCTATTGTGCGAAAATAGAGGTAAGGCAATAAACTCTGAAGTATTGTTTAAAAAAATTTGGGGAGAAAAGTATTTTCATTCTAATAATACAATAATGGTTCATATTAGAAGGTTAAGAGAAAAAATGAATGAGGAGCCAAGAGAACCAAAATTTATTAAAACTGTTTGGGGAGTTGGATATAAAATTGAATAAAAAGTTTAGAAAATTAAGATTTAGGCTTTTGATGTGAGATTTTGGTTTTAAGATAACTTTAATAATATAATAATTAATATGATGTAATGGAGGAAGTTTAGTGAAGGAAATACAAAAAATTTTATGTCCTCGAATTGACGAGGAGTTAGATGAAGATATAGATATATACTCACTTGTAGAAGAAGTAGAGGTTATAACTAATATTATAGTTAAGGATTGCTACCTTGATGAAATTAAAATTCCTAGAGTAGAATTTAATGGAGTAGTCTTTAAAAATGTGATATTTAATGATTGTAATTTAAGTAAGATTGATTTAATGAATGTAACATTTGAAAATTGTGATTTATCTAATGTGGATTTTAGTGAGGGAAGCTTACATAGAGTAGAATTTATAGATTGCAAAATTACAGGTATAAATTTAAGTGAATGTAGCCTAGAGAATGTACTATTTAAAAGATGTAATGGTAAATATAGTTCTTTTGCATTCTCAAAATATAAATTAGTAAACTTTATAGAATGTAGCATTGTGAATTCTAATTTTCAAGAGTGTAAGTTTAACAAAGTAATTTTTACCCAGTGTAATTTATCTTCCAGTGAATTTTCAAAAACTAATCTTAAAAATATAGATTTAAAAGATAATGATATAATGGGTATAATCGTAGGAGTTCCAGAGCTTTACGGAGCAATTGTTTCACCAATGCAAGCTTTAGAATTATCAAAATTAATAGGAATTATAATTAATGATAGTGAATAAAGAATGTAAGGAGGATATAGATTGAATATAGGAAGTTTTTTAAAATTGGTTGAAATACAAACTAAGGTAGCAAGCATAATTCCATTTCTACTGGGGACAAGTTATGTAATATATACTTTTGATGAATTTAAACCAATAAATTTAATAATAATGTTTTTATCTATGATAATTTTTGATATGACAGCAACGGCTATAAATAACTATATAGATTATAAAAAGGCTGTAAAAAAAGAAGGTTATGGGTATGAAAGTCACAATGCTATAGTAAGGGATAAAATTAATCCAAGGCAAGTTAAAGCTACTATTTGTATTATGCTAATAATTGCAATTGGATTAGGTATAGTATTGTTTTTCAATACAGATATTGTAGTTTTACTACTTGGAGGAATGTGCTTTGCTATAGGGATACTGTATTCTTATGGTCCAGTGCCTATATCTAGAACGCCCTTCGGAGAAATTTTTTCAGGAGTAACTATGGGATTTCTAATAACTTTTTTATCTATATATATTCACATATTTGATAGCAACATTATAACTCTAGGAATTTCTATGAAAAATTTTTCTATAAATTTTAATTTACAGCAATTAATAAATATATTTATTATCAGTGTGCCATTAATTGTTGGTATATCTAATATAATGTTAGCTAATAACATATGTGATATAGAGGAAGATATAGTAAATAAAAGATATACCTTACCAATATATATAGGTAAACCTAGAGCTTTAAAGTTATTTAAGTGTCTATATTATGTAGGGTTTTTATTTATAATGCTAGGAGTAGTACTTAAAATTTTACCAGTGATAAGTATAATATCTATTATTACTTATAAGGTTATAGAAAGAAATGTAAAAGAATTTGTAAAATCTCAAAGTAAGAAAAATACTTTTGTATTGGCAGTAAAAAACTTTTTAATAATGAATGTAGTATATATTTTCACTATTGTAGTAGGAATATTTATTTAGTAATGTTCAAAAAATCACTAAACAGTCTACTTCGTATATTTAATTAGTTAGATTCTTTCATAGGCATTAAAGAGGTAGCGTGAAATCACGCTACCTCTTTAATTTATATGATCGCTTTTAAAGCCTTCTCTTTTTATAGAATGTTTTTTAGCAGTTCTATTATGATTTTTCCCCTCTTCACTAGTTATTGGAGTTTGATAATTACATTTTTCCATTCTAGCTTTTTTATTATCAGGTTGACTATCCTTTGTCATAAACTTACCTCCTTTAAAATTTACTACTATATTAGTTTAAATTATTTTGAATTTTTTATACTTAGAATATTATATAGGAAATGTAAATGGATATTATTTTGAATTTAATAATAGATAATCTTTAAATATTCATATTAAGAGACAGATTAGCAAAGTATAATAATAATAAATAGAAAAGTATAAATCAGGGGTGAACTAATGGAAAAGAGAAATCACATGGAATATAGTTATGATGGTGAAAATAAAGATATAGCAGTAATATTTATTCACGGAATTTTAGGGAGTCCAAACCAGTTTAAGAAAATAGCCGTTGCTATAAATAATAAGGGGATAAGTACTAGGTGTATACTTTTACCAGGTCATGGAGGTAAATGTAAGGAATTTCGAAAGTGTACTAGTATAAAATGGTATGATTATGTGGAAAAGCAAGTAAGAGAATATAGAAAAAAATATAAAACTATAATAATAGTAGGTCATTCTATGGGTGGATTATTAGCAGTTAATGAAGCGGTAAATGAAAGAGTTGAAGGCATTGTTTTGTTGTCATCTCCATTAAAAGTTAGAGTTACTTTTAAAGAGATGGAAATATGTTTAAAGATATTATTTCAAAAGGAAGATAAAGATGATACCTTTATAAAAAGCTATAGAGAAGCATTTAGTATAGAGAGAGGTAGATTATATGAGTATATATTCTGGGTATCACCATATATTCACCTATTTAAAATGATTAAGTACACGAAGAATGTTCTTCATAAGATAAATGTACCCACTTTAATAATACAATCAGAAGGTGATGAAACAGTAAATTATAGAAGCGCTGATAATTTTTATGATGAGATCGAAAGTGAGAAAAAGTCAGTAATCTTATTAAGGGAATCAGGTCATAGCTATTATGAAGAGAACGAAATGAAAGTAATTATAGAAAATGTTGTGGGCTTCGTTGAGAAATTTCTAACACTTCACTAAAAGAAGTTATTGCATCTTTTAGTGAAGTACAGCTGTAGGTTGTGGTAAGGATTCATGGCAGATTAGCCAATGATTAGTTCGAATTTGCTGATACTAAATAAAGTGTGATGTACTTTACTTCATACACCTTATAAAACTCTATAAATAGTGGTGGTGATAAAGCATACAACAAAAGCTATGGTAGTTGGTATTAAAAAGGAAAGTAAAGTCCATTTAAAACTGCCAGTTTCTTTTTTTATAGTCCATAGAGTTGTAGAACACGGCCAATGCAATAGACTAAACAATAAAGTATTAAGAGCAGTAAGGTAAGTCCATCCATTGTCAATAAGGATTGCTCTTAAAGATTCTATACTGGAAAATTCCGTAAGAGTGCCCGTTGATAAGTATGCCATAAGAAGTACTGGAAGTACTATTTCATTAGCTGGTAGACCAATAATAAAAGCCATTAATATAAATCCATCAAGACCTATAGCATTACCAAGAGGATTAAGGAAATTGGAAACGTGAGTAATTATACTTAGATCACCAATATAAACATTTGCTAAAATCCAGGTTATAGCACCAGCAGGAGCAGCAACCCAAATAGCTCGGGATAATACAAATACTGTCCTATCTATTAAAGAAGTATATAAAATTCTTCCAATCTTCGGATGTCTATAGGGTGGGAGTTCCAAAGTAAAGGTTGATGGTACGCCTCTTAGCAGAGTTTTAGATAATATATAGGACACTAATAGAGTAATACCAATACCTACAAGAACTAATAGTGTTATAGTTATACTTGGAATTATACTATTTATTGTGTCACTAGAAAAAGTAGCAAAGAAAACAGTAGCAAGTGCAATCATAGTAGGAAATCTACCATTACAAGGAACAAAATTATTGGTTACAATGGCAAGCATCCTTTCTCTAGGAGATTCAATTATTCTACAACCTATAACACCCGCAGCATTACATCCAAACCCCATGCACATGGTAAGGCATTGTTTTCCATGAGCACATGCCTTTTTAAATAGGTGATCTAAATTAAAAGCAATACGGGGTAAATAGCCTAAATCTTCTAATAAAGTAAATAACGGAAAAAAAATAGCCATAGGTGGTAACATAACTGAAATTACCCAAGCTAAGGTTCTATAAAGGCCCAGTACAAGGACTCCATGGAGCCATGCTGGTGAATTCATGGTATTAAACCAATGAGTTAAAGTATCTTGAAATCCTAAAAGTAAATTACTAAGAAGTTGAGAGGGAATATTGGCTCCTTCAATGGTAATCCAAAATACTAGTGCTAATAACAAAAGCATTAATGGTATTCCAAAAGTTTTGGAAGTTATTATATCATCTATTTTTTTATCTCTATTAATTTTTTTTATATCTTCTTTAACATACTTTTCCTTTAGCTCCTTAGCATATCTATAATTTTCTTCTGATATAAATTCTCTAAGTTTATTTTTATCAGAATCAATATTAAGAATATGAGGATTTTCATCTATTAGAGATACAACATCATTGTATTTAGGCGAATCTTTAAATATAGATATTGGACTGTCTATAAGTCTAAGGGATAGCCAACGTTTATTATATATTGAAATATCCTTTAAATGTGGAGTTATCCTATCTACATTAGTTTCAATTAATGATGAGTATTTTATTAGATTAGGTGTTGTAAAATAATTGCTTAGAACTAATTTTTCTACGGTTAGCTTTAAATTCTCCATACCTTCCCCAGCTCTTGCAGATGTAAGAATTACAGGTATTCCTAATGATTTTTCTAATCCTTCTTTATCCAATACGATATTTTTTTTTCTAGCTTCATCTATGAGGTTGATACATAATACTACTTTGTTGGTATATTCCATAACCTGAAATACTAAGTTTAAATTTCTCTCAAGACATGTAGCATCGGCAACAACAACAACAGCATCATAGTTTCCATGATATATGAAATCCCTTGCTGCCTCTTCATCTATAGAAGAGGTAAATAATGAATAGGTACCTGGTAAGTCTACTAAAACATATTCATTATCATGATATTTAAAATCTCCACGAGCATTAACAACAGTTTTACCAGGCCAATTACCTGTGTGCTGATGAAGACCAGTAAGATAGTTAAATACAGTGCTCTTGCCAGTATTTGGATTACCGGCTAGAGCAATTACAAATTCATTTGACTTTTTATCTATATGGAAAATATCTTCCATAGCGTTTTTTTTGCTAGATTGTACTGTAAGACCCATTGTGAACACCTCAATTTAATATTTCAATAAGCTTTGACTCCTCATTTCTTAAGGCTATCATTGCACCTCTAATTCTAAATAGAGTTAAGTTATTACCAGGACCCTTTCTTAAAACCTCTACTGTTGCTCCTTTTGTAAGACCAAGGGCTAAAAGTCTCTCTTTCAAAGAATCTTGAGCATTATTTTGTTTAACTATGACAAGTTTACCTACATTAACATCTGAAAGTGTATTCATTTTCTTCGCTCCTTTAAATTGGATATGAGAAAGTTAACCGAGGTTAACTTTGTCTATATTCATATAATATGAGGTAATCATTAGATATGACACAAAAATATTCATATGAGAGTTCTTTTAATATAAGCACTTGAGTATAATTCAATATAGAAAATATAGTACAAAGTTGGTGGATTTATGAATAATGAAGGATTCTATACATTTAGTGGATATATAAAAAAAGAAAACAATTATTTGACGGCATCTATGGAAGATTATATAGAGATGATATATAGATTATCTCTAAATAAAGGATTTACCAGAGTGAATGAATTATCACAAATTCTCAATGTGCAACCACCTTCCACCACTAAAATGATTAAAAAACTATCTGCTTTAAATCTGGCTAATTACGAAAAATATGGAGTTATAACTCTTACAGATTTAGGAAATAACATAGGGGAATTTTTATTAGATAGGCATAACTTAATTTCTAAATTTCTTGAATTTTTAGGAGTAAGTAATAATTTACTAGAGCAAACAGAACAAATAGAGCATGTTGTTGATGAGGAAACACTAAAGTGTATAAGTAAATTCGTTAGGTTTATAGACGAGAATTCAGAAATAAAAAATAAATATAGTGAGTTTAATAATATTTAAGGAAAATCCAGATAAAATTCTAAAGAATATATCTGGATTTCACTATTTTTAGGAAAAAAATATAAAATATGTTATAATTATACAAGAAATTATAAGTGAAATATAGAGCTGAATAATATAATAAAACTAATTCAGTAAACTTAACTATGTGTAATGTATATGTAGAAACAATAATAAGTATGAGAAATGAGGGATATAGATTATGCTATTATATAGAAAATCATGGTTTAAAATTCTAATTTCGTCTATATTAGCCATAGGGTTTATTATAGGGATTTATTATTACAGCAATGAAAATTATCCAAACAAGAATATGAAAAATATTATGTATATATCCTTTAATGATTTTGGAAAGTCATTGGAAGATTTTAATGACACTATATCTAAGATTATAGTATTAAAAAATTATGAAAAATTGGAGGATGGCAGATATATTGACACTTCTCAAGTATCAGGATTTGTAATGAGTTTGCACAAAGCATGTAAATATTCTGAGATAAATAATAATTTTAAATATACTGATATGTATTTATTTAATGTGAATAATACTATAGATAATATATTAAATGATAAAACACTATCCATTGAAGAAGAAAGATATTTAATGACATTATATAGATATAATGAGGAACTAATAAAAGAATATAAAAAAATTCTTGAGGGTGGCTATGAACAGAAGAATCATGTAGATGCTAAAGCGGTGGAGAATCGTATAATAAAAACATATATGGGTTATACCAAGATGGCAGAGGAGCTATTAAATGAAGAGGAATTTAGGGGGTTAGAAAATTATAAAGGTAAATTTCCATCAGCTATTACTTTTGAAGAAGTTGAAGCTTATTGTAAGGATATATTTAAAAAGTTAGATATTAAAAAAGAATTAAAATATAATAATAAGGAAGAGAAAAATTTAGATAAATACATATTTAGAACTCATAGAGAAGAAGAGATTTATAATGATTCTATTGAAACACAATATACCATAAAATACGATAAAAATACCAATAAAATTTATGTACAACCAGTTAAATTTACAACCATGGGTAAATCTATCAAATATAAAGAAAATCAATTAGATGCTATGGCAGAAAAAATGATGGATTCATTTAATAAAAAAGCTGTAAACTATGAAAAAGAAGTAATATATGATAAAAACTATGGAATAGATAGGATAAAATATTCCTTTATCGAAAAAATAGATGGAGTATACGATGAAAACAAAAAAATCAACTTAACTTTAGAAGGTAATAAATTGATAAGTTATTTTTCCACATCATATCCTATGGATAAACCTATACCTGTACCATCAATTAAAGAAAAAGACATATCAAAGAAATTAGATAAAAATGGAGAAATAGAAGAAATTTTAACTATAAGTAATCCAGAAGGAAATATAGAATATGAGGCCCATATAAAGTATGGAAATACTGAATATGCAGCAGTATTTAATGGAGAAAGCTTTGAGTTAAAATATTATGGAAGGGAATTAAGAAAATATAGATAGGTAGTACTAAAGTACTACCTATTTTCCATATTTACTCTACTTTCCCAACAGGAGCAACATATATGGCAAATTCATCTTCGCCATCAAGATTTAAAAATTTATCTATAGCATCTTGGTCATAGGCAGCTATAGCACAGGTACCACAACCAATCGCTTCACAAGCTAAGTAGAGATTTTGGCAAACATGTCCCGCATCTAATAGCATAGGTTTATGAGCCGTTTCTCTATATCTCCATTCTCCTCTATAGGGAATAGCACTCCAAATGAAGGTTACAGCACTTTTACCTACAAATTTTTGACCTAGGTTAATTGTAGATAAGGTTTCTTCTAGGTTTTCTCCTTCAAACAGATATAGTAGCTGATGAGTTAAAGCTAGATAGCGATATACTCCAGTTTTTAAGCCTTCAACTCTATTCACTACAAGATAAGTTTCAAAGGGATGTCTTGCACCAGCAGAAGGAACAGGCCTTATAGTGGCATAGTTATTCCCCCTAATTTCCTTAACACCTTGAGTACTCCAAAGAAGGAAAGATAATTCCTTTAAACTTAAACTTTCACTGGTATAAGATCTATGACTTTTTCTATCTTTTAAAATATCTAGTAGATTAGTTTTTGTAAAGATACTATCATCTACTTCAGGTAAATCTATAACCTCCATATTACTATCAAAGGATTTTTGAAGTGGGGGCTGAGGCAATTGCATTTGTTGATCTGATTTTACTTCATCTTCCACATCATCATTAAATCTAGATTTCATCCATTTTCTTTGTTCTTTTACAATATCCATAAAAATACCTCCATATATTTTAAAGTTTGACTATGTTTTAATATATCAAAAATCAATACTATATTATCTTAGTTTTAGTTATAAATTTAATCTATTTCAGAAATTTTAGCTACTGTGTGCATTTCCACCCAAGCGGGAAAATAACCACATATTTGCGCTATATTTCTTGAAGCTATATTAGAGCACCAAGTGCCATAGTAGGGGATAGCGCCCCTTTTTAAGATTTCCTCAGTGAGTAAATTTACAAGATAAGTAGCAATACCTGATTGTCTATATCCAGGTAGTACATCAATGCCTATTTGCCAAAACATTGTACTATCCATACTAGCTCCAGCCATGCCAGTGATGTGGTCACCATCATAGGAAGCTACGGCTAATATATCTGGCCTTGGGGAATTTATATCATAAAGCAAGGCATTTTTAAATCTAGGGTCACTATAAAGGTGTGGAATATCCTCTCTTTCAAACCATTTTATAGCTATATTCTTGCTATTGATCCTAGTGAAATTTTCATAGGGTAAATATAACTCATGTATTGGATCTAGTTTTTGATTATATTTTAAAAGCTCTTCATCTATTTCATTCATCACAGGATGTTCAAACAAGCGAATTCCACTATGTTTACTAAAATATTCCTTGCACCAAGAATGAATAATAGGATTAGCAGATATAACTGCTCCATTACCAAAGGTAGCTATTTTCATAAAATAATCCTGTGAAGAAAAGGGCCTATTACCTTCTAATTGTCTATAGGTAGTTATAGTATTTTTTTCTTTAGTAAAATCTTCATAATTGCAGTTTAAGTCAGTAGCTAATTGTTTCATAGCCAGTTTAATAATTTCTGGTTTATTCATAAAACTTCATCCCTTCAATATGGATATTCAAGTATATCTATTATAATACATATAAGAGGATATAGCATTTATTTTAATCCATTTAATCTAATTTCATTTAATTCATCTATACCTAAAACTTCAGAATTATATAGATATAAAAATTCCTCAGAAACACTACTATTAAAGAGTAATAAATCATCTGTATTCACAGTTACATTAATTCCAGCATGAAATAATTCTTTTATTGGATGTTTTTCTATGTAGCTTACTGCTCCGAGTTTTACATTACTGGAAGGACATATATTAAGCCTTATGTTTCTTTCTTTAATCATGTCGATAGCATAGGAAGAAGTTACACTGGAAATTCCATGCTGAAGTTCATGTGGAGCTAGTACCTCTATAGTTTCTATCAATTGGGAAACTTCACAAAACTCTCCAACATGAACCTTGATTTTAAGATTTTTTTCTTTAGCATAATTAAAATAATTAGAGTATATATCTAGATTATTTACATCTTCGGGTCCATATAGATCTAGTGAAAGAAAGGGTCCATTATCTATACAGGGAATAACTGCTGTTTCCCATATTTCTATGGGTAATCCTCTATGAACACCTAGGCATGGCCTAAAAATAATATTAGGAGAATATATATCTATTAAACTCTTTACATAGTTGTAAAAATCATTCCTATTATCATAATAAAGCTCATTAGCAATATCAATACTCGGCTCTATAATAGTAATACCATCTTCAATGCCAGCTTGAATGGTGGCATTAATCATGAATTCAAAACCTTTGCGGCTGTCAACATATTTAGCTGTTTCAGTTTTAATGTACTGCTCTAAACCAGCAATTCCATTCATCTTTTTTGGCGGAGGAGTAACTCCACCTCCACACCATTTATTATAGGTAGAAAATCTCATACCAAGACCAGCATGATTATGGAGATCAGCCTTCGGTATAGTTTTTAAAAGGTCAAGATTACTAGTTGATAGTGCTTCTTTAAATACTTTTTCATCCATAATGTCAGCTCCTTATATTAGTCCTCTTTTAATTTCCTTCTCAACTTCTTTTTGGACTCTACCAAAGGAGGTTTCTATTTCATCTCCGCCTACATTCATATAACCTTTAGCTAAATCTTCCACAGTACTTTCTAGCAAAGTCATAAACTGGCCATAGGCAAAATTAAATTTAGGATCATTTTCATCTTGTCCAAAAACTTCATATAGAAGTCCTTCAAGCATTTGATCCATTCCCCATAGCTTTAGATGGAGTAATTCATGTATGATTAAGGCTTCTAAGTTAGTTTGTTTAGGGTCACAGTTATTTAACATTAATATTGCCTTTTTATCACTTATGTCAATTTTTATATCTCCTGTTTTTCTCCAAGGGGTGAGTACAAATTCATATTTTATATCAAAGTCACTAAGCCTTAAGATCTTTTGCCATTTACACAGATATTTAACAACATCTTCGTCTTTGAAATAAAACTTTTGATTCTTCATATAATTAAACTTTTCCTTAGTAAGCTTAACTAAAAAGACATCCTTATAGGTTGGAATATGAGAAAATCCATATTTAAGTAAAGCTTTCTGACCAGTTATGTTTAAAAGAGAAATATCATCCTCCATAATTTCTCCACCATATTCATTAAAATAATAATTTAATATTAAATCCATAGCTTCGTGGCCATAGCCTTTACTTCTATGAGTAAATTCAACTTTAATATTAAAACAGGCAGTCTTAGAATATATCTCAGGTTTTCTAAAGCTAATTTCTCCAACAGGAACATCGTCCATGGTATAGATTAAAAAGTATTTATTTAGATTATTCCCAGGAAACACCATTTTCTTATAAAAAGCCTCTCTATCTCTTAATTGAAAGGGACCTCCTAAGTCTTTAGTAGTATCAATATCACTCCAAAGCGTTTCTACATAATCGAGTTCTTCAAAGGTAGGTTCCTTTATATATACTAAAGACCCACAAATTTTTAGTGATGTATATTTATTACTCATCTTGTCCTCCTATTGAATTAAAAATTTTCCCCTACTTCCTTAAATTTAAAAACTTTTCTTCAACACCAGCATACTACAGTCAAATTTATAGTTCTGTCTAATAAGGGAAGCTTCCATGGGGTAATTATCCACATCTATATCACCTATAATACTTTTTATACCATTTTCTTTTAAAATTCTAGTTCCTTCTATTAAAAAATCATCAATGTAACCCTTACCTCTTTGCTCAGGAACAACTCCAATATAATTTATAGCTCCATGAACTTCATCAAACTTTTGAGGAATTATTAAACCTATAAGTTCTGAATTAACATATCCTAAATGCCACCAAGTGGGATTAAAATCTATATCTTTTAAACTATTAAAATAATTTACGGCAGCGTTATGAGAACCAAAATCTCTAATAGAATCTAAATCATCTTTATCAAAAGTGTTTTCTGTTACTCTTTCAATAGCGTCTATAAAGGTAGAATCACCAACTTTCTCAAGAGATTTAAAAGTAATCTGGTGAGGTGGAGTGTTAATACATCCTTCCTTCCACAGATAGCTTTTCTTTTCTTGAGTAATTTCAAATCCACAACTCAGGAAGGCTTTTTTATATTTTTCATAGCCTTTTTTATCAGAATAGAGGTGTGGTGAAACTTCATGGAATGTATATTGTTTCATTAGTTCTAAACTCCCATTTAAGAGTACTTGTATATGGGAACTTTCTGGGGAGAAAAAGTGTATTCCAAAGGTGAGTTCTTTATCAAAAGCACTATAAATAATTCCTCCAAGAACTTCACTATTATCTTCTAAAACAAAGCACCAATCTAGCTTAGTTATACCATTACTTACAGAAGTAAAAAAGTTTTCCTTA
The DNA here is from genome assembly GCA_002381695.1 of Clostridium sp. UBA4108. Lineage (GTDB taxonomy): Bacteria > Bacillota > Clostridia > Clostridiales > Clostridiaceae > Clostridium_J. The sequence continues at coordinate 776,103 of DFXM01000020.1, forward strand.
AATTTATCTAAAGGTGTATTAGTCAGTTTTGCAAAAATCTCAATTTCATTTTTAATAATATTTCTAACTCTCATAAATTCTCCTTTATCATATATAGAATAATAGATCTAACACTCAGATGGAGAGAGGTATTCATCATAAGCAAACTCCATCCGAGCATAGGAATTACTTGATAAATTGTATGATTTAAAACAGCGCCTAAAATTTAATAAATTAAATCTCTATATCTGTAAATAAAACTCCTATTTTTTATAACAAAAGGCGCATTCATTAATTACCAAATTATTCTTTGGTAACTCTTATCTTTAACCAATCATTTTTAAGTAAATCCATATAAACCACATTAGAAAATCTTCCATATCTACTATCAAAGTAACCTTCTCTAATAACTCCAATTTTTTTAAAACCAAGCTTACAATATAGTTGTTGAGCTCTAGTATTGTCTAGCATAGTAGTTAATTCAATCTTATTTAAATTTAGAAATCTAAACATAAAATCTATAAAATGACATAGAGCATCTTCTCCATAACCTTTGCCTTGCTGCTTGATTTCACAGATTTTTATACCAAGCTCACATTTTTGGTTTCTAACATCCCAATCACAATAATTCATTTCTCCTATGGGTTCTAAGGTATCCTTTTTGCATACAATGAATCTTTTGCTAGAGGGGAAGAGAGTAGAATTCTCAATTTCCTTAGAGATATTAATTTTTATAGATTCTTTACTCTGTAGAGTACCAAAGGCATGGGTAGCATGGCTCATTAAATCTCCATCATTCCACCATTTATATAGAAACTCTTCATCACCTAACTCAAGAGGACGTATAAATACCCTTTTTCCTTCAATCATTTCAAACCTCCTATAAATATAAATAAAAAATCTAGTATTTCCTTTATAGTTTTGTCTATGAACAATTAAATTCTAAGTGACAATCATAGGGTTCAAGAAGAAATAAACTTTCATTTAATTCATCAGCAGGGATACAGCCTAAACCCTTATAAAAGAGTTGTCCATTTTCACAGGAAGAAGCTGATATATATAGCTTTTTTGCCTTAAAGTCCACAGCTTTATGAACACATAAGGAAAATAGAGCTTTGCCAATGCCCATATGTCTATATTCACTTGTAATATGAAGCATAGATAATTGGATATATTGATTTTTACTACCAAAGAATTCATGCTCTAAGGAGGCAAAACCAACTAATATATCATGTTGGAAGGCTCCAAATACTGAGCCTCCCTTAATAATAGTATTTTTAAGCCCTGCATAGACTTCCTCTAAATCTTTTTTATTCCAGTCTTCCGTATACCTAATATCCTTTAGTGACTGAACTCCATCTTCTGTTCTCCAAGCTTTATAAACTTCTTCATGTCTATTAAAATCATTTAAAAGCTCTGGTATTATGTTATCTAAAGTTAATTCTTTATATTTAATAATCATTTTAAAGCCTCCAGTTAAGGGAAGGACAAATAAGCTTATGTCTATTTTGTAAATCTTTCTTGCTATGCTTCTTTAAGAAAGCTATATTGAGCACAGTATAGATTATAATAAACACCTTTCTTAGCTAATAGTTCTTCATGATTACCACATTCTGCAATCTTACCATGGGATAACACAAAAATTTTATCACAATCTCTTATGGTGGATAATCTATGAGCTATTACAAGAGAAGTTCTTCCTTCCATTAGTTTTTTTATGCCTTTTTGCACAAGGCGTTCTGTTTCCGTATCTATATTAGCAGTAGCCTCATCTAAAATTAGTATCCTAGGATCAGCTATTAGAGTTCTGGCGAAGGCAATTAGTTGACGTTGACCAAGAGAGAGACGGGAACCTCTTTCATTTACATCAGTATCATAGCCTTCTTCAAATTTGCTTATAAAGTCATGAGCGTTTACTGCTTTAGCGGCGTCCATGATCTCTTTATCAGTAGCGTTTAGCTTTCCATAACGAATATTTTCTTTTATGGAAGAAGAGAATAAGAAGGAGTCTTGAAGCATTATACCCATTTGACTACGAAGACTTTCAAGATCTACATTTCTAATATCTATATCATCTATTAAGACCTTGCCAAAGGTTGGGTCATAGAATCTGCTTATTAAATTTGTTATAGTGGTTTTACCAGCTCCAGTTTCTCCAACTAGGGCAATTTTTTCCCCAGCATTGATGGTGAAAGTTGCATCTTTTAAGGCATGTATATCATCATTATCATAGGAGAAGGTAACATGATCAAATTTAATATCGCCTTTGATTTCAGGAAGTATCTCTGTGGAAGCATCTTCATACATATCATTTTTAGTATCTAATACATCAAAGATTCTTTCAGCAGCAGAAATATTAGTAATAAAGGAATTATAGAAAGATGCAAGATTCATTATTGGTTTCCAAAGCATCTCAATATACATAATAAAGGCCATTAGGGTTCCAAGAGAAAGATTATCACTACTAACTAGTTTGTACCCAGAGAAAAGTATTAATGCAATTCCAAGTCCTTTAGAGATATCCACTAGAGGCCAGAAAAAGTCTTGTATCTTAACAGCACTGATAAATCCGTCAGCATGAGCAGTAAGATTTGAATTAAATTTACTTCTTGTATAGTGTTCTTTTCTAAAACCTTGAGTTACTTTTACACCAGAGAAGGCCTCATGAGTATATCCAAGTAGCATAGAACGTTTCTCTCTATACTGTCTCCAAAGAGTGTTAGACCTTACTTCAACAAAGAACATAGAAGCAAAGAGGAAAGGTATAACAGCAAGGCAAATCAATGCTAGTATCGGATTCATTATAAACATCATAATTATTACTAGTGATATGGTAAATATATTAGGTATTAGATTCATGATACTATTATTTAGCAAATTTTGTAGAGCATTAACATCTCCAACAATTCTAGAAAGTATTTTTCCTACAGGTCTATTGTCAAAGAAAGAAAAGCTTAAGGTTTGAATGTGAGTATAAACTTCATCTCTTATATCTACTAAAATTTTATTAGTTATCTTACTCATGGATAAAATTCTTATCTTAGATAAAATCATGGAGATTAAGTTCAATCCCACAAGAACTGCACCAAAGGTTAAAAGTCCTTTCATATCGCTATTTTCTACAAAAGTATCAATACAGACCTTCATCAAGTAAGGGTTTAGGGTATTACATCCCATAACTAATAGTAAAAGGAATATAACACCCAAGGTTTTCCATATATAAGGCTTTACATATGTAAAAAGCCTTTTTACGGTTTTCCATTTATGAGTTTTCTTAATTTTGTTTTCCATATTAGCTCACCTCCGCTACTAAGGAGTCAAAATCTTTAAATTGATGGCGATAAATATTATAATAGTAACCTTTTTTACCAAGGAGAGTAGTATGATTTCCCATTTCTACTATTTCTCCATCCTTCATAAACAATATAATATCTGCGTCTTTAACTCCGGATATTCTATGGGCAATAATAAAGGTAGTACATTTTGAATCTCTATTTGAGAGATTTTTCAATACTTGGAACTCAGTTTCCATATCTAGAGCTGAGGTAGCATCATCAAGAATTAGAATAGGAGATTTTTTTATCAATGCTCTTGAAATAGCTAGTCTTTGTTTTTGTCCACCAGATAGGCCAACACCTCTTTCACCTACAAGGGTTTCATAGCCTTCAGGCATTTCATCAATGAATTCATAAGCACAACTTTCCTTTGAAGCAGTAATAATTTCACTTTCAGAGTGGTTACCACCAAAATCAATATTGTTTTTTATAGAATCAGAGAATAAGAAGGTATCTTGGAAGACTACAGACATATTATTTCTTAATGTACCTAGATCCCAATCTTCTACATTAACACCGTCAAGGAGAACCTCTCCTTCAGAAGCATCATAGTATCTTCCTACAAGAGAAAGTAGAGTGGATTTTCCGCATCCTGTTTCACCCATGATAGCTACAGTGCTACCAGCAGGAATATTTAAGTCTATATGGTGTAGTACATCATTATCTTTATATCTAAAAGATACATTTTTAAAAGTAATATCGCCTTTAACTTCTTCAGGAGAAAAACCATTTTCTTTAGATTTTATCTCTGGTTCTCTTTCTAAAATAGCAAAAATTTTTTCCATAGAAGCCCTATTCTGTGAAAGTAAGTTTATAAGTCCACCTATAAATCTTACAGAGCCAGATAAGCTTAATACATAACTACTAAAAGCTACTAGAGTACCTTTAGTTATATCACCTGTTATAGCAAGGTATCCTCCAAAGAGTATCATAGCTATAGGAGCAAGGTTAGTTAAAAATTCTATTAATGGAATGAAATTACTAACTATTTTTGCTTGGGATACATTCAATCTATAGTATTCATTATTAACCTGTAAGAATTTCATAATTTCATGCTTTTCTCTAGCAAAAGCCTTTACAAGTCTAATACCTGATATATTTTGTTGTGCTATAGAATTTATTTCAGCAGTTTGGTCACTTATTTGTGAGTAAATATCCCAAAACTTATTATTAAATGCTAAACCTAAAATACCAACGGGAAGTAGTATAGCAAGACAAAGTAAAGTTAAACTAGGACTTAATTTAAACATAATTGTAGAAGAGATTAAAAGAAGAATTATGCCTTCAATGAGGAGTCTAAGGCCATAAGCAAGAGTCTCCCAGACAATATCTACATCTTCACCAATTCTAGACATAAGTTCACCTGTATTGGTGCTGTCAAAAAAGGAGAATTCGAAGGTCTGTATTTTATCAAAAAGATCTTGCCTAATTTTTTTGGCTACATCTATAGAAAATTTATCGAACAGGAATTCTTTTACGTATCCAACACCGCTCCTTAATAATGCAAGACCAATAAAAATAATAAAAAATGTAACAAGCCAATCAGAATTATCTCCTAATAGAATATCATCTACAAATATCTTTTGGAGATAGGGAAATGCGCTGTCTATTGATAATGTAATTATCATAGCCGTCAGCGGTATAATTAAAAATTTCAAGTGTTTAGAAATATAAACTTTAAATAATTTCATTAAAGTCAACCCCCTTTATAGTTAGATTTCTCTAAATTAGGAACAAAAAAACTTACTTTATCCATACAAAAAGAGCACGACTAACATCAGCCATGCTCTAAATTTACGGGATAAAAGTAAGTTAATACTGAATGCATTCACTACAGAAAGAAACTGTAGTCAGTGCATAAAATCCTTATTTAGAGATAGAACTGATGAGTAATTTATAGCATTATTATTTTGTGATAAGTTTATTGGAAAATTCATATTTGTCTTTTTCATCATTACTACCTCCTCTTTAATATTTCAAATCGTCATAAGTTTATTATAATTCAGAAAAATCTATAAAGTCAACCCTTTTATTTAAAAATTTGTCAATATAACAAAAAATGTAAGCACCCCAGGGGTGCTTACATTTTTTGTTATTGAATAAAAGGGATAATATAAGGGGAAATAGAATTAATAGTATACAAAATAAAAATGTAAAAATAGGAGAAGTTCAATGAAAACAAAATTTAAAGAGTTGGCACTTATTATGGCTATGCTTGTTATAGGTACATCAGGATGTACAATAATAAATATAGAAGAGAATAAAGATGAGGAAATTTCAGCTAATAATCCTCCAATAGAGGAAAAGGTAGATTTAGTTAAAGAAAAGCTAGATACTATGACATTAGAGGAAAAAATAGGGCAATTGTTTATGGTGAGTGTTGAGGGAGAAACTCCAGATGAAAATATAACAAAGTTAATACAACAATATAAGGTAGGAGGAATAATATTATTTTCAAATAATATTAAAACTTCAGAACAAACAAGGGCGTTATTAAATAATTTAAAGGAATTAAATGTTAATAATCCATTAAATTTATTTCTTTCTGTGGATGAAGAAGGAGGAGTAGTATCTAGATTTCCAAAGGATATTTCTAACTTTGAATCAGCTTGGAAGGTAGGGCAGAAAAATGATGTAAATTATGCAAAAGACCATGGTAGAAAGATTGGAGATACTATTAGAGAATTAGGATTTAATATGGATATGGCTCCAGTGCTAGATGTTAATTCTAACCCTAAAAATCCTGTCATAGGAAGTAGAGCTTTTTCAGATGATCCACAGGTAGTGAAAAACATGGGAGTTCAAGTATATAAGGGCCTAGAAGACGCAGGGATTATAGCTGTGGGTAAACATTTTCCAGGACATGGAGATACTTCAGAAGATTCACATACAGGGTTGCCTATAGTGAATAATTCTATAGATAGATTGAGAAACTTAGAGCTTATTCCTTTTCAATATGCTATAGATAATGGAATAGAAGTTATACTGACTTCTCATATCTTGTTACCTAAAATTGATGAGGAAAATGTAGCCACAGTTTCCTCAAAAATAATTACTGATATATTAAGAAAAGAGATGAATTTTAAAGGAGTAGTTATAACTGATGATATGGCTATGAAAGGTGTAAGAGTGAATAACACCATTGAAGAAGGTAGTGTTAAAGCTATATTAGCTGGTTGCGATATAGTTCTTATATGTCATAGTGCTGAAGATCAAGACAAGGGTATTAATGCTGTTTTAAATGCTGTGAAAACTGGTATAATTTCAGAAGAGAGGATTAATGATAGTGTATATAGAATAATTAATTTAAAACAAAAATATTTAAGATAGTAAAAAGGCTTAGTTAGAAAGTGAACTGCACCCTATAGATAAAATAAGATGCAATTTCAACTCAACACTAAGCTTTATTTTGTCTACTCCAGATGGAATAAGGCACAGCATAATTAGTTGAGGAATTGGTTACAGTGTAATCATAGAAGCTTTGAAGAAATTCAGCTCTAGTTTGATTGTGAGTAAGTATTATGCCTCCAGCAGCTACTTGTGCATCAAGAATTTGTTGTAAACTTAAGTTTTGTGGATTATTCATCATTTGATACATAGCCATGAAGGTGGTGGTTCTTCCTTCACCATGGTCACAGTGAAAATGTAGGTGGACATTTTTAGGTTTGTTTTTTATAAAGGTAACAAAATCGTCTACTACCTGAGGACTAGGAATATGCCCATCTCTTACAGCAAATAATTTATAGTTAAATTTTGCACTGTTAACAGCTTCAGGTTCAGAAGATACACTTTCAACTTTAACAGTTTTTAATAATTTTCCTCGTTTATTATATAAATTTAAGTCTGATCCTACCTTTATTTCGTTTAATTCTTTCTTCTCAGCAGCTAAAGTTTCATCAGAGGTAAAGCCATTGTTTAATTCATATGTTAAGTATGTTAATAAAGAGGTAAATCTATTGACTTATTAAAAGTAATGAATATAATATATAACTGTATATTTTTATAGTTATTTAATTATTTTGATAAATCACCAAGAGGATTGGGGTGCTAGTATGAACTTTCTAATTAACTTTTTAAAAGGGGTTGCAATAAGCATATCTCAAATAATTCCAGGAGTAAGTGGAGGAACCATAGCCATAATTTTAGGTATTTATGATAAATTACTCCATGCAGTTAATAATATAATTGCAGATTTTAAAAATCAGTATAAAATATTATTACAAGTTGGATTGGGAGCAGTAGTAGGAATTTTTCTTTTTAGTAACATAGTTAAAACTGTACTTACAAATTTTCCAACACCAACAAGTTACTTTTTTATAGGAGTAATCTTAGGTGGAGCTCCACTAATGTACATAAAAGCTAAAGAAAATGGATTTGAAAAAAGAAATTTAATATATCTAATTATAGGTATAGTAGCAGTACTGCTAATGACAGGAGAACATAAAGATAGCTCTATAGCAATAACATCTCTAAATTTATTAAATTTTATCTGGCTGTTTATCGGAGGAATTATAGTTGCTATAGCACTTATACTTCCAGGGATAAGTGGATCATTTATGTTACTGGTATTAGGCCTTTATAATACTGTAATTACTGCAGTGACAGAACTTAATATTATCATATTAATTCCTATAGCATTAGGAGGAATATTTGGGACTCTTGCTACGGCTAGAATAATTGAAAATCTACTGAGTAAATATCCACAGCAAACCTATATGATGATTTTAGGATTTGTTTTAGGATCTGTGTTTGGAATTTTTCCAGCATATGAAGGGGTAGGAAGTACTATAATAGGAATAGTTTTAGCTGTAATAGGATTTCTAGCAATATATTATATGAGTAAAAAGGATATGAGTAAAAAAGAATATACGGAATAAGTGAAGAGCATTCTACTATAGGTGGAGTGCTTTTTTACATAGGATTTTGATTAATATCTAGTTCTAAAATCAACAATTATTTAAAATAGAGATTTACATAATAAAGAATTATTTATGCTATAGAAAGAATATCTAACCTGTATTTGAAAATACTAACTAAATAATTCTAAGTTATGGAGGCATTTATGGTGGAGAATATTAGAAAGTTGATAATAAAATGTAACTTAAATGTGGAAAGTATGATGAGACATGGAACCATAGCTGTAGTTTCTATGTTTATTATTGGATATATATTTGGTGGTGTAAATGTAATGTTAGTATTTCCAATTGCATTAACTTCTCTAGCTCTATCAAAACAAAATATATATGTAAAAACCTTTAAGAAGACCTTGAGATTAGTGTTAGTGTATTGGATATTAATATTGGTTTCCTTTATATCATCTCTGAATCCAGTTATAGGAATACCCATAAATTTTATCACCATATTTATAATAGGTTATTTTCTCACCATAGGTTATAATCCACTAATATATAAGCCCTTTTTAATGTTATATGTGTTCACTAGCTTTTTTCCAGCAACTATAGATAGCTTATTAGCTAGATTATTATCAATACTTATGGGAGTATTCATAGTGGTTATAAGTGAGGTTTTTATACATAGAACTGACCACAGAAAAGTATTGAATAAAACTATATGTACTTCTATAAAGCTTATAACAGAACAAATTGATAATTTGTTAAAAAATGAATTTAGTACGAAGCTATATAGGCTTCATTCAGCAGAAATGAGAGATTTGAGTTATAAGATTTATATAACTAGATATAGAAAAAATTTTACAACTAACTTAGGTAAAATTCAATTTGATTTATACATAGCTATGGAGTATCTAAATATTTTTATCAAGAATATAAATAAGTGGAATAATGAGGGTATTAATGATATATTAGCAAAAGCCATAGGAGAACTAAAAGAGGTTCTACAAGCAATATGTAGATATTCTAATGAAGATATAGATTTAGAACAACTAGAAATTAGCATATACGATTTTCTAATGAATTATGAAGAGTATAAAAACTATAAAGAATTAAATGACATAATTATAATAATAAAAAGTATAGAATTATCTATTATAGAGCTCTCAAGATTAAATAAAAAAAGGGAAAATAGAATATATAACTCATGGAAGAAAACTAATATAGAGAGAGTTAGAAATATAGTTAAAGATAATTTTACAGTAGGGTCCATAAGATTAAATTTTGCTCTAAGGCTTTCAATAACATTGACTATTTCTCTATTTTTAGGTCATCTATTAGATTTCTATAAAATAATATGGATATCTATAACCATAATGTCCATAATGCAACCTTATTATGAAGAAACTATAAAAAGAAGTAAAGATAGAATAAAAGGAAATATAATAGGATTAGGAACAGTTATCTTTATATTAACTATAAGTAATAGTTTAATAGTTAATATAATTATACTTATTATAGCACTATATTTAACTTATGGATTTAAAGAATATAGTAAGTTATCTCTCTTTACGGCAATAGCTTCTATTAGCATAGCTTCCATAGGGACTAATATCTATGGTACAGCTATTTATAGAGTCATCTATATTATTTTAGGAGTGATAGTTGTAATAATTTCAAATAAGTTTTTATTTCCATATAAATTAGAAAGTGGTGTAAAGCAGCTAATAATGAAAATTATGAAATTTAATAAATTAGTGGTAGAGGAAACCTCAAAAGAAGGAGAAATAGATGATAATGCAATCAGAGATATAGTCATTTATGAGTCAATAAACTATCAGAAGCTATATTTAAGAAATCTTCAATATAAACATGAAGGAATTGAAGGAATAATAGATAGAAATAATGAATTTATTATAAAAATAGCATATGATAACTTAGTTAAAAGAGTTATTTTAAATAGTTTATAATATTAATATATAATTTAATGATAAAGTTACCTAGAATGATGAATTTATTAAATTACTTATTGAAATAATGATTGATTTATTATATGGAAAATAAGAAATAAGTATATACTTTCTTCTTTGATACATACTAAAAGTGATAAAATTTATTTAGGCATTTTAAAGAAATAGCTATTCAGTATTCTAGTCTAGTTAATTTTAAATGTCTCAAAGGAGAGTTGTATATGAAGATAAAAAATAAAAGAGAGTATAATAAGGAAAATTATTTACGTAATGGATCAAAAACTCAAAACCAATATGCAAAGAATAGCTTTAATACCACTATAGAAGAACCAGGAACTAATGAAAGTGGAATAGAGGCGAAGAAAAAAGGATATTAATTAAATTGCAGTAATTTAGTTAATTTGGACTAATTTGCAATAGTAATTATTAGAGTTGTTAGTGAGAAGAACAGTAATATATATTAATGAACTTTTAACCATAGGCTAGGAGTTCATTTTTAAATTTTTATCATATAATAAATTGTGAATTTATAGTAGAATATCACTAAGAGCCATATAGAAAAGGGGGATATTATATGAATTCAATTAAAAAAGAGAGAATAGGCATGTTAGCGTTAATTGTTGTTACGTTTTTATGGGGAGCAGGATATCCTGCTATTGAATTCGCAAATAGAAGTATTACACCTATTTATCAAATTGGATTTAGATTTTTAATCGCAGCTTTATTGATGTCAGTGCTATTTATTAAAAAATTAAAGTTTATAGATAAGAAAATAGTAAAAACCTCAGGGATACTTTCCGTACCACTGTTTATTATATATTTCTTATCAGTGGTTGGAGTAAAGTATACTACTGCTTCAAGAGCTTCTTTTTATTGTTGTTTAGCCATTATAATAGTGCCTTTTATTTCGTGGATATTACTGAAAATAAAGATAAATAAAAAATACTGGCTTTGTATAGCTATATGTATAGTAGGAATTCTTTTAGTCTCATTTAATGGGAAAGGGGATTTTGGATTAAATTTTGGAGATATACTTTGTATAATCTGCTCAGTAGCATTTGCGCTTCACATTGTATTGACTGAAAAGTTCTTATCGAATAATGATGCTACTCTAGTCACAATTATGCAAATGTATTTTGTGGCGTTCATTGGTTTCATTATAGCACCTTTTTTTGAAAGCTTTCCTCAAAATATTCAACCTGTAAGCTTCTATTCCTTAATTTTTATGGGAGTATTTTGTACTGCTTTTGCCTTTTGGGTTCAAACACACTGTTTAAAATTTATAAGTTCAACTAAAGTAGCAATGATTTTTACATTGGAACCTGTATTTGGGGCTTCTATATCTTGGATAGTTCTTGGACAGGCATTGAGCAATAAAGGTATATTAGGTGGACTGTTAATTATATTAGGTCTAATATTATCGGAAATTGACATTTCAAAGATTAGTATAAGGAAAGAAGAGAAGAATATGAAAGTATAAAAAGTTGTACAATGGAGGATTAACATATGATAAATATAGAGTGGAAACCGGATAAAGAGTCATCTAAACCTATATACATTCAAATAATTGAATATTTTAAGAGTAAAATAATTAATGGAGAGTGGCATATAGGAGCTATTATTCCGACTCAGAGAGAATTAGCAAAACTTTTTAATGTAAATAGAAGTACTATAGTTTTTGCTTTAGATGAATTAAAGGCAGAGGGTATATTAGAAGGTAAGGGCAAAGGTGGAACTAAAATAGTTAGTAGCGTATCTCCACTGTTGACAAATCTTCAGACTAACTGGAACTCTTACATTGAAGAAGGAATTCATATACCTAATGTTAAAACTATTAAGCAAATAAACATATTAGAGTTTCAAGATAATTTTATTAGACTAAGTACTGGAGAACCTTCTCCTGAATTATTTCCTCAAGAAAAAATGGAGATTGTTTTAAAGGAGGTTTCTAGTGAAATGAATAGCCTAGGTTACGAGGGACCTAACGGAATGCTTTATCTTCGGGAGCAAATAAGTAATTATTTAAAAAAATATGGGATAAACGCATCTCCAGCATCAATACTAATTGTATCAGGAGCGCTTCAAGCTATGCAACTAGTATCTATGGCATTGTTACAGCCAGGATCTACAGTGTTATTAGAAGATCCTTCTTATATGTACTCTCTACAGATATTTCAATCTTTAGGTATGAGAAGAAGTGGGATACCTATAGATAAGGAAGGAATCCGAGTAGACTTGATTCCAGATTATATAAAAAAACACGTACCATCAATTCTATATACTATACCTAACTTTCAAAACCCTACATCCATAGTAATGTCAGAAAAAAGAAGAAGAGAATTGGTTAAGATGTGTGAAAATGAGAAGCTACCTATAATCGAAGATGATGTATATAGAGAGCTTTGGATTGATTCGCCTCCTCCTAATCCTATCAAAAGTATAGATGTTAATGGAATAGTATTGCATGTGGGAAGTGTGTCTAAAACTCTAAGTCCAGGGCTTAGAATAGGATGGATTGTAGGACCAGAGCCTGTTATAGAAAGATTATCAGATATTAAGATGCAAACAGATTATGGTTCTAGTTCATTATCTCAATTAACTGTAGGGAAATGGATGGAAACTGGATTATATGAGGAACATTTAGAATTTTTAAGAAAGCAGCTATATATAAGAAGGAATGTTACCCTAGAGACATTAGAAAAATATTTTTCTGACCTTGCTACTTGGAGTATTCCAACCGGGGGATATTATGTTTGGATTACACTAAAATTTAAATTGGGTATGTATAAACTCTTTGATGAAGCATGTAAAATGGGTATATTACTGTATCCTGGATATATATATGCATCATCTTCCAACTATTCTTTAAGAATATCTTATTCTTATGCAAAAATAAGTGATTTACAAGAGGGATTATATAAATTGTCGAATCTCATAAGAGGAATGTGTAAATATGAAAAGCAACCATAGTTATATGGGTGCTTTATTTTTATGGTTGGGTTCATTTTATTTAATATGGATGATGAAATGGTGACTGAATTTTCTTATAATTTTATTCAACAAGGGAAATAAAAGTATTTTTAAAAACTATAAACCTTGTATTTAAAAGGGGGATTTTAAGATGCTGCAAGATACTAAATTAGATAATATTAGGAGTAAGGACATCGAAAAAGAAGCTAAATATCCATTGTTAGAAATAAATTTGAAAAAAATATATGAAAATACAAAATATATGGTTGAGTTATGCAATGGAGTTGGAATTAGTGTAGCAGGAGTAGTGAAAGGATTTAACGCATTACCAGAAGTAGTAGAACAAATGGTGAATGCAGGATGTAAATACATAGCAACATCAAGAATGAATCAAATTAGAGAATTAAGAGAACAAAAGGTAGATAAGCCTATTATGCTTGTACGTATACCTATGTGCAGCGAAATAGAAGAGTTAGTAGAATATGTTGATATAAGTTTAAATTCAGAATTAGAAATTTTAGATAAAATTCAAAAACAATGTAGTATTACAAATAAATTGCATAAAGTAATATTGATGATAGATCTGGGAGACTTAAGAGAAGGAGTTATGGATGAAAAAGAATTTATAAACTTGGCATTATACGTTGAAAATAATTTACCAAACGTCCAATTATATGGAATAGGAACAAATCTAGGATGTTATGGATCTATTAAGCCTAGTGAAGCAAATTTAGGTAGATTATGTGATATAGCAGAAAGAATTGAAGAACTTATAGGAAGAGATCTAGATGTGATTTCAGGAGGAGCAACTTCATCTATACCATTAATAATTGATGGAGTTATACCAAAGAAAATCAATAATTTAAGATTAGGAGAAGGAATACTTTTAGCTAAAGATTTAGATGAGTTTTGGGGATATGATATGAGTCCGTTAAGTCAAGATGCTTTTCTTCTTAAAGCTGAAATTGTAGAGATTAAAGATAAGCCTTCATATCCAATTGGAGAAATATTTATTGATGCCTTTGGAAATAAGCCAACTTATACGGATAGAGGAGTGCGTAAGAGGGCTATATTAGGAGTTGGAAAGCAAGATGTAGTATTTTATGATACCTTAATGCCTCGGGATAAAGCTATAGAAATAATAGGAGCTAGTAGCGACCATTTAATTATAGATATAGAGGATTGTTCGAAAGATTATAATATTGGAGATGTTATAACATTTGAATTATATTATCCTCACATGCTTTACTTAAGTGGAGCAAGCTGGATTAATAAGGTATATCAATAAATATGAAATTAACTATTGGGTTTTGTAATAACAATTTACAGATTGTCGAATTCGTACTATAATAATTTTTGTAGACAAAACCTATGTGTCATTAGCTCAGTTGGTAGAGCACCTGACTCTTAATCAGGGGGTCCAGGGTTCGAACCCCTGATGGCGCACCAAAAATCTTAATACTATTTAGGGTATTAAGATTTTTTTTGTGTAGATATGTGTAAAAAAATAACTTATAATATAAATTAATACATGAATTATACATAAAGATGAATAATTCTATAGAAATATTTTAAATATTATTTTAAAAGGGAGTGCTATAATGTTTAAGGAAATGAGACGGCAGGATAGAAAAGTAGACAGAAAAGAAGCTATAAAAATATTAGAGAAGGGTGAATATGGAGTATTATCCACAGTGAACCAGGATGGATATTCTTATGGAGTACCACTTAGTTATACATATTTAGAGAATTGTATCTATTTTCATTGTGCACTAGAAGGTCATAAGTTAAGTAATATAAAAAATAATAATAAAGTATCTTTTTGTGTAGTTGGTGATGTGAATACGCTACCTGATAAATTTAGCACGGATTATGAAAGTGTTATAGTGTTTGGAATAGCAGAAGAGATAGATGGAGAAGAAAAAATTAGAGCTTTAACAGCGATGGTTGGTAAATATTCTAAAGATTATTTAAAAGAGGGAGAAGAGTATATAAATAGAGGCAGTAATAGAACAAAAGTAGTTAAAATATCTATTGAAAACATTACTGGAAAGAGTAGAAAATAGTAATAGGACAAAACAACAAAGAACTAATATATAGGAATTATGAGATTCCTCTTCCATGACTTGAATAAGAGTTTGAAACAATAAATTAGATTAAGAAATTCTAATCTTTTGCCAGCTAAAATTCTCTAACGCTCACATTCGACGTCCTGTCTCAGGTTCGCTAGCTTGCCGTCCTAACAAGCTTACGAGAATTTTATCTGATTAAAAGAAGAATTTCTAAAATCAAATTTAAATAGTTTCGTCACTTCTTATGCAAGTCATTACAGAGAAACTTCATAATTCCAGTAAATCAATACTTTTGTAAGTTAATCATAATATTATAAAAGTATTCTATATAAAAACGTAGAATCGCACATAGAGATGCTATTTTACGTTTTTGGTATAAATAAATGATTAAATTAGATATTAAACTAGAGATTTAAAAAGACTTCAATATCATCTTCTATAGTTTTTAATGAATTTCTCCAGAAATCTATAGAAGTTATATCTATATTCATAATTTTAGTTACATCACTAATTTTATTTTTACCTGTAACTGAAAGAAGTTTTTTATAGTCTTCTGCAAAACTATTTCCTCTTTTTAAATATTCAGCATATAATCCTTTAGCAAAGAGAAGTCCAAAGGCATATGGGAAATTATAAAAATTAGAATCAGCAGAGTAATAGTGAGGTTTGCATGCCCACATATAGGAATGAAGATAATCAGGGTCTAATCCATCTCCATATGCATTTTTTTGAGCATTTACCATTATTTCTTTAAGTTCTTCTACACTTAAAGCACTTTCTTTTCTTTTCTCAAATAATTCACTTTCAAATAAAAATCTACTATATATATCCACAATAACTTGTGTGCTATCACTGATTTCGCTTTCAAGTATAGAAAAAGCCTCTTCTTTCGTAGCATTTTTAATAGCAGCTTTCTTTACTATAGTTTCACAAAAAGTAGAAGCAGTTTCGGCAATAGGCATAGGATAGTCACTATTTAATATGCTCTCATGGTTAAGACAATATCCATGATATCCATGGCCTAATTCATGAGCTAAGGTAACTACGTCACTAAAGGTTCCTCCATAGTTTAATAAAAATCTACTTTCTCCAATAAAGTGAAGGTTAGCACAGAAGGCTCCTCCAACTTTACCCTCTTTAGGCATCACGTCTATCCAAGCTTCCTCCATGGCAGTCTTTGCGAAGGTAGCTAATTCACTACTAAATGTCTTAAAGTTATCAATTACAAGTTTACAGCCCTTTTCATAAGGGAAATTCATATCAGCATTTCCCATAGGAGCAAATAAATCATAAAAAGGTAATCCATCTTTATGACCTAAAAGTTCAGCTTTTTTTCTTAAGTATTTTCTGAAAGTAGGCATACTTTCTTTCATGGCTTCAAGCATAGCATTTAAGGTGACATTATCCATTCTAGAGTTTATAAGAGTTTCTTCTAGAGGAGAACTATAACCTCGTATTTGTGACACAATAAGCACTTCACCTTTTATACCATTAAGGCTTGCAGCTACACCATCTTCTATTTTCTTATAACTTTCAAGTTCAGCGTCGTAAGCAGCCTTTCTAAGTATACTATCCTTTTCATAAGCCATATTCCTAATCATAGAAAGAGGAAGTAATTTTTTCTCTCCATTAATCTCTATGTCCACCATTAAGCTGGAGGTCAATACATCTGTAAGCTTACTCCAAGCATTTGAACCAGTATTCTTCATTTTAGCCATTAATGCTTCTTCTTTGTCGCTTAACATATACTTAGCTTTTTCAGCTTTTTCTAAAAGAAAAAATTCATGGTGTTTTAAAGTTTCAGAACCATTAATATAATTTGACAAATTATCTAATTGGCCAATCCACTTAGTAGCTTTTGCATCACTTTCGGCTAGTTTACTGAGTTTGATATCTAATATATCACTATATTTTAAAGCAACAGAGTTTTTAGTATCTACACTTAGTGTTAAATTGATCATGGCTCCTAGTTTGCTAAAATAGGTAAGCAAATCCTTCTGAAATTGGATGAATTTTTCTAATAACACCACAGAGTTTTCATGACTAAGCATTATAGAATTAGTCCAGTGAATATAGTTTTCAATAGTGTCATCTAGAGCCTGCATATCACTTTTAAAAGCGCTACATTGAAAGGATGGATATAGTTCCTTAAGACTCCAATTAAGTTCCATAGTATCAACTCCATATCATATAAATTTTACTTATAGTAGTAATTTGTTTTATTCAAATTATACCATATAATAGAATTATTTATTATCATAATCCAAATATTAGAATAACATTGAAGTGTATGGTAAAATAAGTTATAAGTTTAATATCATGTAAAACAACCTAATTTAATAAAGGAGATATTATGGATAAATTTATTTTTGAATAGGATATCTAGAGATAAAGGAAAATAAATAATATAGAGAAAGCTTTAACTAATTATAAAATACTAAGGAGAGAGGAATAATGAGACTATATATTGTAAGACATGGAGAGACACAATGGAATAAAGAAGGAAGAATGCAGGGATGGAAAAATTCAAATTTAAGTGAAAAGGGTATAGAAAATGCAAAAAAATTAGGACTGAGACTTAAGGATGTTAGCTTTGAACATGTGTATTGTAGCCCTTTAGGACGAGCAATAGAAACAGTTAATTGCATTCTAGGAGAAAAAAACACTGAAATAATATTAAATGATAATTTAAGAGAAATGAGCTTTGGAATATGGGAAGGTATGAAGCATGACGAGGTAGAAGAATTATATCCAGAGGAGAAATATAATATTTGGAATAAACCAGAGTTATATAAACCTATGGAAGGAGAAGATTTTCATCAAGTTGTGGAGAGGGCTGAAAAATTTTTGAAGGATATTGTAAAAAATAAATCAGGAGAAAATATTCTAATAGTCTCTCACGCCATACTTATTAAAGCTATATATGCGGTGATTAAAAATTATGATATTAAGGAATTTTGGAATCCACCATTTATGCAAGATACATGTCTAACTGTAGTGGAGGTAGAAGGAGATAAATTTAACATTATTTTAGAGGGAGATACTTCGCATCTTAAATAAAATGCTAAGGATTTTACTTAGATAAGTGCAAACAGAGGTTGCAGAGGAGAGTTCACTTTGTTTCCAGTGAAGTGAAGTAAACTGTAACGAAAGGCTTCTCTAGATAAATTATCTTAGGAAGTAGCTAAATTAAAAATCAAGGGGTAGATTAATTTGAATAAAAATAATTCCAAACAAAAAATTATAGATATATGGGACAAGGTAGCCCTTAATTTTGGACAAGTAGGACCTAATTATTGGGAGTGCTTTGGAAATAAATTAGTTGATTATTCAAATATTAAAGAGAAGGCTAGAGTATTAGATATTGGCATGGGAAGAGGAGCATCATTATTTCCAGCAGCCACTAAGTCTGGGGAGTATGGACAAGTTATAGGCATTGATATATCAGAAAATATGGTTAGAGAGACTAAAAGGGAAATAACGAAAAAAAGTGTAACTAATATTAAAGTTATGACCATGGATGCCGAAGAATTACAATTTGAAGATGAAGCTTTTGATAATATAATTTGTGGCTTTAGTATTGGATGTTTATTGTTTAGTGATAGTAAGTTAGGAGAAGTATCAAGAATACTTAAAGTTGGTGGCGAGTTCGGATGTAGTATATGGGGAGTGCAACCTGATCAAAAGTGGTTAGTAGAGCTCACAAATAAATATTTACCCGCACCAGAAGTTAAAAAACCACAGCTTAAAAAATCGGAGGAGATTAAATTTAGCACAGGAGAAGATATAAAAAATATATTAAAGAGCTCGGGCTTTGTAAATATTAGAATATATGAAGAGTCACCACAGGTTATATATAAGGATAAAAATGAATGGTGGGAAGAAATGTGGTGTAATGCAGTGAGAGGAACCTTTGAAGCAATAGAAAATTTAGGAGAAGATGTACTTAATAATTTTAAAGCAGAGGTTTTTAAGAGACTTGAAGATTATGTAGATTATGTAGATTATGTAGATTACAGAGGTATTTCGTTTACAATGCCAGTGATATACGCATTTGGAGAAAAATATTAGAAAAAAGTTTTATTAATCAACGTAATAGTTAAATTGAAATCATAAAATAGATGTATATAATAATCAAATAGGTATATAATAACTAATGAAAAATTATTAAATTTATATAAATAATTTAAGGACATGCTTAAAAACAATAGATAAAGTAATATAATTAATATAATTATTTTTAGAAAGGAGAAGACATATGGCTCAAAAAAACGGTTTTTTAAAAAAGGGATTTGAAAATATAGGAGACTATAGTAACAGTTCAGCTATGACGATAGTTGGAACATCAGTTAAAACAATATTCTTAGTAATTATAACAATTATATCTTCTGCATTGACTTGGAACTTATTAGTAGTAGGAAATGATTATTGGGCTACAAATTTAGTTATTATAGGGGCTTTAGCTTCAGTGATTTTAGCTTTAGTTACAACTTTTGTACCTAGAATAGCTCTTATTACATCAATATTATATGCTATAACAGAAGGTTTAGTTGTTGGAAGTATATCCTATGTAGCAGACATGTGGTATCCAGGAGTGGTGTTACCTGCAATAATGCTTACTATGGCAACTGCAATTTCGGTGGCAATGATATATAGGTCTTTAGGTGGAGTAAGTATGAAGCTTAGAAGAATTATAATAGTAGCCACTGCGGCAGTAGGTATTGTTTATTTAATTACTTTTATACTTTCTTTATTTGGAGTGTTTGTACCATACATACATTCAGGTGGACCAATAGGTATTGGAGTATCACTTTTATTAGTATTTGTAGCATCCTCAAATCTGCTTTTAGATTTCGACTTTATAAAAAATGCTTCGAATCATGGTGCACCAAAATATATGGAATGGTATGGAGCTTTTTCAACTTTAGTAACATTAATATGGATGTATCTTGAGATATTAAGATTACTGCAAAAGATTAGAGATAATTAATGTCTATAATGTAGATAAATAATTAAAAGATGTGAATATGTCTTAATACAGAGCTCATGATAAAACATATATTATTAATACAAAGTGGAAATGTAAATAAAAAAGATCTGATTTTAAATTTCGAATCAGATCTTTTTTATTATATAGAAAGAATATCTTAAATAGTATATTTTGTGTGTTTAAATTTTATACTTAGATAATAGATTATCCAACTTGTCTACTAATGAATTTAAAGTAGTAGTAGTATTTTTCATGTCTTCCATGGATGAGCGTTGAGTTTCAGTAGTGCTTGCTACTTCTTCAGTGCAAGCAGCAGTGGTTTCTGCGACCTCTGCTATATTTTGTATAACATGAAGTACAGCTTCTTTATCCTCATTAATTTTAACTATTGATTCATAGGCAAGATTAATTTTAACTAAGATAAAAGATATGGCAGAAGTAATGTCTTTAAAGGAACTATCAGTATTATCTACTGCGTTAGTTTGTTCATCAGTAGCTTTATTCATGGTACTCATAGCAGATGATGCCTGTAATGATTCCGCTACTATAGTTTCCACTAATGTTTTTATTTCTTCTGTAGATTTTCTGCTTTCATCTGCTAATTTTCTAATTTCATCAGCAACTACGCCAAATCCTTTGCCAGCATCTCCGGCACGAGCAGCTTCTATAGCTGCATTAAGAGCAAGTAAATTAGTTTGATCAGCAATATTCTCTATAGAATCTACAAATACAGAAATATCTTTGATTTTATTTGTAAGATTATCTACAGCAATAGAAATTTGTTCAGTAGATTTAACTGTATCTTCAGTCTTATTACGAAGAAAATCTAAAGAAGCACTTCCAGTTTTACTCAAATCATTTATTTTAGTAGTTTCAGCTACAATAACATTAGAGCTACTATGTAGAGTTTCTATTTCAGAAGATAGTGCTTCAATAAGCGACTCGCAAGCATTACTTTGAGAAGATTGGTCCATAGCACCTAAGGATATATCTTCAATAGTTTTAGAGATATGTTCCATCACTATTAAAGATTCATCAGCAGTTTTATGAACTTGTTTAGTTGAAGATATAATGGTTTTACCTATGGAAAAAGAATGTTCAATGAGTTCTTTAAAGTTAGAAAGTATTTCGCTGGTAGAGTCAATTAGCTTATCAAAGGTTTTATTAGATTTATGATCTTTTAATTTAATGAGTGATGTAAAATCTCCTTTTTTAATATCTTCAATTTCTGTAGTGAATTTTTGGGAAAGATTTTTTATAGGTAGCATAATTATTAGATTAGTAACTATTAGCAAGGCAGCAAAAATTAAAGTAATTATAAAACTTATACTCCAATTTTTAAGAACTAAATTCGTTAATAATAAAAATACTGCACATAATACAGAAAATAATAATATATAAGATTTCAACATCTTAATTAAAGTATGTTTAAAATTATCCATTTAATACAATCCTTTCTATGATTATAATAATTTTCATATTATTATAACATATAAATTCTGTAATATGGTGTGGATATCTTAAAAATTTTGTGATAAGGCCAGTGAATTTTTAAGATGAAAACTATTGAGTAGCTTATAATAAATATAAATAATGTTAAGAGTGCTATATAGATAATGAAGAAAAGTATAGCATAGTATCTATTTAGTAAAGAAGTAATAGTAAAGAGTATCTAAATACTTTTATATTAGAGGAGGAATTTACAATGGATAAAAATCAAAAACATTTATTAGATGGTGGCTGTTCAAGTGACAAAGATTGGAGCAGGAGTAGAATATAAATAAGTTACGAAGTAATTTATTTAGGTAAGGGCAACCATAGGTTGCAGGTAAGGAGTGCCTTTGGCACAGGTAAGGCGTTCGCTTCGCACACAGGTAAATGTAGCTTTTGCATAGGCAAAAGTAGTTATATTGCGACTTTGTAGCTTTAAAATATAAAATCAGCTTTGCTGATTTTCCACCTTTCCTGCAACATTCGGTTGCTCCTTACCTGTCACAAAGTGACGCCTTACCACGAACGCAGTGAGTATTTACCTATGCCTACGGCACCTTTACCTAAAATAAAATGCTTTATATTTCACTTATAAATTTTATTCTCTTAACTTTATAGGGATATATATTTCCATGGTAACTTTTTC
The DNA here is from genome assembly GCA_002381695.1 of Clostridium sp. UBA4108. Classification (GTDB taxonomy): domain Bacteria; phylum Bacillota; class Clostridia; order Clostridiales; family Clostridiaceae; genus Clostridium_J. The sequence goes on from DFXM01000020.1 coordinate 798,406, forward strand.
GTATTCCCATGGATGGCAATGTTCATCGTAGTATTCAAAATCAAATTTATCATCATCGATTTCATATTGAGAATTAGGAAACCATTCTTCTAAAATATACTTCCAAGTACCTTGTATAGAGTCTACAAAATCTTTATCATCTACAGGTGGGGTGGTAAATACAGCATAGGTTGCAATTGGAACTTCTAATTTATACATATCTTCAGTAGCTAAATCGAAATTATCTACAGCCACAGATAATAAGCAAGAAAAATCATCTGTATCCACATTGGTATTAATACAAATACAATATTCACCATGCTTTGGCGGATTCAAAATAGTATAAAGCTTATCTTCCCAATTAGTATCAAGTCCTCTTTGAGACCAAAAGGCAGGAATATCTCTTGTGTGGAGTATATTTTTAAGGTTATTTTTAATTTCATAGCCAACAACTTTAAAAGCGGGCTTCTCAATTATTTTGGGTTGCATTATAATACCTCCAGTTTTATTTATTTTAGATTTATATAAATTTATTTTTGGCGGTAAACCCTTTGGGGCATGTATCCTATAGATGCTTGGTGGATAACCAAAAGAACGTTTGAAAGCTTTTGTGAAACCAGCATGGGTATCAAAACCATAATTCATAGCAACATCAATTATTTTATATCCCTGATTAAGTTCCAATAAGGCAAATTGAAGTTTTCTCTGGGTTATATATTCCATTACTGATAGACCTATAAAACTACTAAATATTTTGTAGTAGTGATAGGTTGAGAAACCAGCAATTTTTGCCAGGGAACCTACAGTTATTTCTTCTTTTATATTTTCATCAATGTAATCTATGGTTTTTTGAATTAATTCTATATAATCCATATTGATACCCCCTTAATTTTATTTACCTAGGACAATAATATAATATCATATCATATACAAAAGTTATTTCTTATCCTATTTTGTTATGTTTATAGACCTATGTCATCTTAAAACATAAAAAATAAGCAACTTGAATATAATTCTATTGTAATATATAATTTACAAGGTAGATAATTAAATAAGAATTAGTTTTATGGTACTCTTTAGAGTATAAAGCCATATATAGTAAAATCTTTATGAAGATTGTGAAAAAGTTTTATTTTATGGCTGAATAGGGAAAGTGGTGAAAATCCACTACAGCCCCCGCTACTGTATACGGATGTAGAGCCTTAACCACTGATATATTTTTGTTGGGAAGGATAAGCTTTTAAGGCCGTTAGTCAGGAGACCTGCCTGAAGCTATGCTTATACCACGGAGGGATGGTAGATGGCAGAATGATTTAAATAAAGATTATATTTAGTATATAAATTATTCTTGTAACACCCTTCCTTAGGAAGGGTGTTTTCAATTTATGGAAGCACCCCTGGGGTAGATACAAATTTTGGATGGAGGAAATGATATGGGTTTATTAGAGCAGACATTAGAAAATATTGAAGTATTAGATAAAGAGGCTATGATTGAAGGAAAGCGAGTATTAAACAATCTTTGCAAGCCTATTGGTAGCCTTGGTACATTAGAAGATTTAGTTGTTAAGCTTTATGGTATAAGAGGTAATGAGGTTAAGTGTATAAATAAGAAAAACATAGTTATAATGTGTAGTGATAATGGTATCATTGAAGAGGGGGTATCGTCTTGTCCTAAAGAAGTTACATCGACTGTTACAGAAAATTTTATCAAAGGAACCACGGGAGTTTGTAACTTAAGTAAGTTTTATAATACTGACCTCACAGTGGTGGATATTGGAGTAGATAAAGACTTTGACGTTGAAGGTATAATAAATAAAAAAATTAATTATGGAACTAAGAATATGGCAAAGGGGCCAGCTATGTCAAGGGAAGAGGCTATAAAAGCAATAGAGGTTGGGATAGAAATTGTTAGTGAGCTAGTAAAGAAAGGTTATGACTTAATTGGAACTGGAGAGATGGGAGTTGGCAACACTACTACTTCTGCAACAGTTATATGTGCTTTAACAGATTTAGAAAGTGATTTAATAGTTGGAAAAGGCTCAGGATTGACAGAGGAAGCTCTAGAAAATAAAAGAAGAATAGTGAAAAAAGTTTTAGACATTAATTCTCCAAATAAGGATGATGTAATAGATGTAATCAGCAAGGTAGGTGGACTTGATATAGCTGGACTTTGTGGTGTGTTTTTAGGGGGAGCTGCACATAGAGTACCAATAGTTATAGATGGGTTAATTTCTTCTGCAGCAGCTCTTTGTGCGTTCAAATTATGTGAGAAAGCTAGGGAGTTTATGATTGCTTCACACCTATCTAAGGAACCAGGGTCAGAATACGTACTGCAGAAGCTAGGACTAAAACCTATGCTTAATTTAGGAATGAGATTAGGTGAAGGAACAGGATGCCCTATAGCATTTAGTATCATAGAGAGTGCATTATTTACAGCACATAATATGGGATCATTTGAAAGTTCAGGAGTAGTAAAGGATGATTATATAAATTTATGGGAAGAGGAGTAAATGATGAATATTTACTTAGTAAGACATGGGGAAACAGAAGAAAATATAAAAAGAACCTATTATGGAGCAATTGATTGCAAGCTTACACATAAAGGAGAAGAACAAGGGAATTTACTAGGTAAAAAATTAAAGAGCATGAAATTTCAACGGGTTTTTTGTAGTGAAAAGCAAAGAGCAAAAGATACCTTAGAATATATATATAATGGAAGGGATTTATTCATAGATAAGAGATTAAATGAAAGAGATTTTGGAGATTTTGAAGGGAAAACTTTTAATGAACTACAGGAAGCATATAAAGAAGAGTATGAAATGTGGACTAGGGATTGGAAATTACATAATCCTCCTAAGGGAGAAAGTTTTATTGAATTTTATGAGAGAGTAGTAAGTTTTATGAAAGAGCTAGAAAGTCAGGAAAAAGAATGCGAAAATATACTTATTGCCACCCATGGAGGGGTAATTAGAGCAATGTATTGCTATATTTTAGATGGGAACTTAGATAATTACTGGAGGTTTTCATCACGTAATGGTGATTTATCAATTATTAAATTAGAGCATGGATATTTTTATATTGATAGTATTATTCCATTAGAAATATAGAATGTATTAAGTCATAAATTTAGTTTTACTACTAGAGAGATTGTATTTTATGAGAGTTGAAGGTATCCTTTAAAACAACTGTAAAAAGTACAAGAACATAAAATAAGGAGGAGTTAATATGAGTAAGGTTACTTTGGTTACTGGTGGAAGTAGAAGTGGAAAAAGTACTTTTGGAGAAAGTCTTTATAAGGGAATTGATGATGTATTATATGTTGCCACAGCTATAGTTACAGATGAGGAAATGGCACATAGAATTCAAAAACATAAAGATAGTAGAAATCAAAATTGGAAGACTTTAGAGGGCTATGAAAATTTACATGAAAAAATAAAAAACTATAAGGAAAAAAATATATTCTTAGATTGTGTAACTATAATGAGTACAAACTTAATGTTTGATAAATATTGGGACTATGATAAGGTTAGTGATGAAGAAGTAGATAGGGTTTGTAAATATATAAAGGAACAATTTACTCTGCTTATAAATACATGTAGAAATTTAAATAAGGAGCTGGTGCTCATAACTAATGAGGTAGGATGGGGATTGGTTCCAGAATCAAGACTTTCTAGAGTTTTTAGAGATATGCAAGGCTTTATAAATCAACATGTAGGAAGTTTGAGCGATGAAGTATATTTAGTGTGTTGCGGATGCCCTATGAAGATGAAAGGATAGATAGAAAATGAATATAGCAATAAATATAGGAATTATTATAGGTATTATAGTAGCTGGAGCCATAGGAAAAGGAAAGATGTTATTTAATGATTTTTTACTGGTCTTTCAATTTATAACTAGACTCCCAGTGAATATATCACTTAAATGTGAACAAGAAAATTTTAAAAAGGGGACCTTATATTTCTCAGTGGTAGGAGCTATTATTGGAGCTTTAGAGTATTTAGTTTTTATGGGTAGCTATCAGATTCTGCCCTTACCTATAGCTTCAGTGCTGACAGTATTAAGTGGAATATTTATTACGGGAGGGCTTCATATGGATGGACTTGGAGATACCTGTGATGGATTTTTTGCATTTAAAGGTAAAGATCGAATTATAGAAATAATGAAGGATAGTAGAGTAGGAACCTTTGGAGTTATTGCGCTAATTATGGAAATAATATTTAAAATAGTAGGAATATATTATTTAGGAACTAAAGATTTAGCCTATATGATAATAGTTGTGCCATGCATTAGTAGGCTATCATTAGTGTATTTAAGCCTAATAGGTAAGACTGCTAAAAAGAATGGCACAGGAAATCTTTATATCGGAAATACTAATATTATATATTTCATGGGAGGTATTATATTAACACTAGCCATAGGAAATTTGTTTTTTTCAATAGAAACCATACTGTTCTTAATAGTAGCAGCAATAGTGATTTCATCTATATTTAATATATACTGTGTAAGGAGAATCGGTGGACTATCAGGGGATACGTTGGGAGCTAATAATGAAATTATAGAAATAGCATTATTTTTAATTTTATGTAGTACAATGTTTTAATAAATGTAATTAACATAAAATTTATATAAATAAAATAGTATTTTAAAGTATAATAGTTGTTATAATTTGAATTATATGAAATATCTATAAAATAAATTTGGAGGTGTAAAAGTGGGTATTAAGATAATTACAGATAGTACCAGTTATATACCTGTAGAGATAAAAAGTCAATATGATATTACAGAAGTACCTTTAAGTGTTATATTAGAGAATAATAGTTATAAAGAAACAGAAATAGATACTAAGTTTTTTTATAGAAAAGTTGAAACGCTAGATAGTATTCCAACTTCTTCTCAGCCAAGTGTAGCAGATTTATATGAGGTTTTTGAAAATCAAATAAAAGAAGGCCATGATGTAATAGGAATTTTTATATCTTCAGATATGAGTGGAACTTATTCTAGTGCTAATACGGTTATAAAGGAAATGTTATTAGAAAAATATCCAAATGCAAAGATAGAGATGATAGATTCTCAAACTAATTGTATGCAAATGGGATACTGTGTTATAGAAACAGCTAAGGCTGCACAAGAAGGTAATTCTTTTGAAGATGTGGTTCATATAGCTAATAATATGATAAAAAAAAGTAGATTTTTATTTATACCAAGCACTTTAGAGTATTTAAAAAAAGGTGGAAGAATAGGAAGTGCTGCTGCGTTATTAGGAAAAGTGCTTCAAATAATACCAATACTAACTGTAGAGAATGGAAAAACTACTGTATATGAGAAGGTAAGAACAAAACAAAAAGCTATAAATAAAATGATAGATAAGACTTATGAGGATATAAAATTAAAAGGACTAGGACAAATAATAATACATCATATCAATTGTGAAGAAGAGGGAAGAGTTATAGCTAATAAAGTTAAGGAGCTCCTAAATGTGGAAATTTTAATACAAGATATAGGACCAGTAATAGGTGCTCATGTAGGTCCGGGAGCAATAGGGATAGCCTATTATACACAAGAAAATTTAAGATAATACTAATTATCTAAATTTTGTACAAATATAAAGCTTATAATTGTATACAATTACCTGTCATTATTATCAGTAATATTCTTTTAAATTTCAATATTTTAGGCAAAGACTACTAGATTTATTTTTAGGAAACTATAATATGGAAGTCACTAAAGTTTTGTTTATACAAAACTTAGGTAATAAGGATTGTATTTTAAAATATAAAATTCACATATTAAAATTATAATGATGCACTAAAGGAGTGGTAATATGAACATTAATAAAAAATTACAAAACTTAAGGGAAGTAATGAAAAATAAGGGAATAGATATATTTATTATCCCTAGTGCTGACAATCATGGAAGTGAATATGTAAGTGAATACTTTAGAGTAAGAGAATGGATTTCTGGCTTTACGGGTTCAGCAGGTACTGTAATTGTGACTTTAAAAGAAGCTCATCTTTGGACAGATGGAAGATATTTTTTACAGGCAGAACAGCAACTTAAAGAAACGGAATATATACTTGAAAAAATGGGTGAGCCAGGAGTTAAAAATCCAACTCAATGGATATTAGATACTGTTAAGGATGGCGAAACTGTAGCATTTAATGGAAAAGTGTTTATAGTGTCAGAATTAGCTGAATTAGAAGGTACCTTAAAAAATAGGAGAGTTACTATAAAGTCAGAAGAAGATATTGTTGATGAAATATGGGAAAATAGACCATCAATGCCTAAAGGGAATCTATTTATACATGAATTAAAATATACAGGTAAATCTGCATCAGAGAAAATTAAAGAAATAAGAACAATAATGAAAAATGAGAAAATAGATAATTTCTTATTAGCATCCCTAGATGATATTGCATGGACTTTAAATCTGAGAGGTCAGGATGTGCCCTGTAATCCTGTATTTTTAAGCTATTTATTAATAGAGAAAGAAAATGTAACATTATATATTGATATGGATAAAATAACTTCATCTATAGAAGAGATATTGAAGGAAGCTAATGTTCAAGTCAAGAGCTATGATGAGGTAGTTTTAGATGTTGAGAAGTTAAATGGGAATATAACTTATGATGCTACTAAGACTAACGTTTGGCTTAAAAAAGCTATACCACAAGGTGTAAAAGTTATTGAAAGAAGAAATATAACTACAGAGTTAAAGGCTAAAAAGAATAGAATTGAACTTGAAAATATTGAGAATTGCCAAGTTAAAGATGGAGTTGCTATGGTTAAGTTCTTAAAATGGCTTAAGGAAGCTATAAAAACTGAAGAACTTACTGAAATAAGTGTATCAGATAAGCTAAGAGAGTTTAGAGAATTAGGAGAAGGCTTTATAGATATAAGCTTTGATAGTATTTCAGGTTATGGACCAAATGGAGCTATAGTACATTATAAAGCTTCAAAGGAAAATCAAGCGAAACTTCAAAATAGAGGATTATATCTAATAGATTCAGGTGCTCAATATCTAGATGGAACTACAGATATTACAAGAACGATAGTTGTTGGTGAATTAACAGAGGAAGAGAAGACTGATTATACTTTAGTATTGAAAGGAAACTTAAACTTATCTTCAGCAGTTTTCCTATATGGAACTCCAGGATGTAGTCTAGATATTTTAGCAAGAAGACCTCTTTGGAACAGAGGATTAGATTATAAACATGGAACAGGTCATGGAGTTGGATATTTATTAAATGTTCACGAAGGTCCACATGGAATTAGAAGAGAATTAAATAATGTAATTTTAGAAGAAGGTATGATAATATCTAATGAACCTGGAATATACAGAGCGGGTAAACATGGTATAAGATTAGAGAATCTTGTGGCAGTTCAAACCAAAGAAGAGAATGAATATGGTAAATTTATGGAGTTTAAGGTGTTAACTTATTGCCCATTTGATTTAGAGGCTATAGATTTAAATTTTTTAAATGAAGAAGAAAAGCAGTGGCTAAATGATTATCATAAAACTGTATTTGAGAAACTACAAGGAAGTTTAAATGGAGAAGAAAAAGACTGGCTTAGAAATGCAACGAGAATGGTTTAAACAATAGATTTTGACTATGATTTAAATAAATATTTGAATCATAGTCATTTTTTATGGTTTTACATATTTAGAAGAAATTCTTCACATAATACTATCAACTTAATTGTGCATAAGAAAATTTAAAGTCTATTAGGTTAGTAGGTTTGCGTCACAAAGGAGGAGAAAAAATGTCATCAAACAATCAGAAGAAGTTATCATTAACGGCACTTATTTTAATGATATTTACATCAGTTTATGGATTTAACAATATGCCAAGATCCTTTTTATTAATGGGTTATGGATCAATACCGTTCTTTATAGGTGCAGCTATATTGTTTTTTATACCCTTTGCATTTATGATGGCTGAGTATGGAGCAGCTTTTAAAGATAAAACTGGTGGTATTTACTCTTGGATGGAGAAGTCTGTAAATGCGAAATATGCTTTTATAGGAACTTTCATGTGGTATACATCAGCAGTTATTTGGATGGTTAATATATCCTCAACTATATGGATACCTTTATCTAATGCTATTTTTGCAGAGGATAGAACTCAGACTTTTAAGTTATTTGGTTTATCATCACCACAGACATTAGGAGTTCTAGGGGTACTTTTAATAATGCTTATAACTTTTGTATCCACTAAGGGATTAGAAAAAATTAAGAAAGTAACCTCTATTGGAGGTACTGCTGTAGCACTTTTAAACATTTTACTTATAGTAGGCGCTATTATTGTCCTTATAGGAAATGGAGGAAAATTGGCACAACCTATAGCTAATACAGCAGCTTTCTTTAATTCTCCAAATCCATCCTATCAAAGCCCAATATCAGTAATGTCATTCTTAGTATTTGCCATATTTGCTTTTGGTGGTATAGAGGTTGTTGGCGGATTAGTTGATGAGACAGAAAATCCAGATAAAAACTTTCCAAAGGGAATTACCATAGCAGCTATAATAATAGCAATAGGATATGCAGTAGGACTATTCTGTATAGGGATATTTACAAATTGGAATACTGTTTTATCTGAAAATGGAATATTTGGCGTAGTTAATAAAGGTAATGTTGGATATATAATAATGAAAAATTTAGGCTATCAAATAGGTACAGTATTTGGAACATCAGAATTCGTGGCACTACAAATAGGATCATGGATTGCAAGAATAGTTGGACTTTCAATGTTACTTGCATTAATGGGAGCGTTTTTTACTATGACCTACGCACCACTAAAACAATTAATAGCTGGATCTCCTAAAGGATTATTGCCAAATAAAATAGCAGAAATGAAGGATGGATTACCAGTAAATGCTATGATCGCTCAGGCAGCTACTGTTATAATTATAATATTAGCAGTATCCTTTGGTGGAGATGCGGTTTCTAAACTGGTGGATATTCTAGTATCAATGACAAACGTAGCAATGACTGTACCTTATATGTTTTTATCAGGAGCTTTCATTGCATTTAAGAGAAAAGAACATGTAAATAAACCATTTACAATGTTTAAGGGATCTGGAAGCACTATTCTATTTACTATTTTGGTAACAGCTACAGTAGGATTTGCAAATGTATTCTCCATAATAGAACCAGCAATAAATGGAGATATAGCTACTACTATTTGGAGCATAGCAGGACCTATATTTTTCTCAGCTGTAGCTTTAATATTATTTGCAAGGTATGAAAAGAAAACTCAATAGATAAATCTAAATATAAATCACAGTGAGATACAGAATATCTATATTTCACTGTGACTTTGTAATTTGAGATTTAAATTATATGGTGGAATTAAAACTCATAGAAGGTTCATAGTTAATGTTGTAATCTTCATAAAGTTCTTTGGGTATCATAACATTTAGTCCATTAGGTATTATTCTAAATTCAGCAAGGTTAGTTCTAAATAGTTCTCCATCAACATTTAACACGAAGGTATCATCACTAGAAACAGTTATTTTTTCACATTTATCATAGGATACTTCTGACACTTCGTGAAGAGTTCTATTAGCAACCTTAGGAATATAGGATATAATCTTAAGCAGTGAACAATTTTCAACATGACAAATATCAAGCTCTCCATCCGTAATTTTTGCCTTTGGTGCTATATATATACCTCCGCCATAACATTGTCCATTAGCGCAAGCTAATAAAATACTTTTTTTTTCTACAATTTTACCATTAATATCAATTTTCAAATGGGTAGATTTAAATTTAAATAAGGTATATACAACAGAGATCATGTAAGATAAACTACTAGGAAGGAATCTTACTTTTTTAAATCTTCTAGCATTCTCAACCACCTCACTATCAAAGCCTATGGATGCAATGTTCACATAGTATCTGTTATTAACCATAGCTAAATCAATGTAGGTAGACTGTCCATTTATCAATGAGGTTAAATAATCATCAAAAGTATGATTGTTATATAAACTTCGTGCAAAATCATTACCTGTACCACAAGGAATCACAGAGAGGATACTTCCAGTTCCAACTAATCCATTAATTACTTCATTAATGGTACCATCACCTCCAATAGCAAAGACATGGTAGTCTTTCTTAGTGCAATAGGACTTAGCTATTTCTGTAGCATGATTTTCTCTATTTGTAATTTCTATTATGACTTCTTCATGTTCTTCACAAAAGTATTTTTTTATTTTATCTATATATACTAATGACTTTCCTCTTCCTGCAATAGGATTGACTATAAATAAGTAACGCATAAAAAACTCCTATCTATAAAAATATAAAAGATAATAAAATCTTAATATTATATATAATAATAATAGTTTACTACTAATTTATATTACTTTATAGGGAATTTTATAATATAGGTTAAAAAAGTTTAAGAAATTTAATTGTGATATTATAAATATTATGTCAAAATAAAACCTTATGAAAAGCGATGGAATGGGAGAAAAGTCATATATTATATTAAAATTATGTAAATAATAACATAAAGTATGTAATAATATATAATTCAGAAGTATAAAGTAAAATTCAGTTAGATGAAAAATTACTAGACAATTCTAAACTTTTAGGCAATAATTAGTACATAGAAAATATTTAATAAATTTAAGAGGTGGGTTCTTTTGAATAAGATTATAGGTAGCAAAATCAAGGAATTAAGAAATAATAAAAACATGACATTAAAGGAGTTAAGCAAGAAGACGGGATTATCCACAGGTTTTCTTTCTCAGTTAGAAAGGGGACTTACTAGCATTGCTACAGATTCACTTTTTAATATAGCAGATGCTTTGGAAGTAGATTTATCCTATTTCTTATGTGCTATAAAGAAGAAAGAAAAATATACACAGAAGAACCATATGAGGGAAATCTACAAAATAGATAATGGGTTGTTTATAAATTATATAGCTACTAATAATCCTGGAGATAAGATTATGCTTCCTAAAATAATAGAAATTTTACCAAGCAATAATGAAGAAGTTTTAGCTCCTTATACTCATGAAGGAGAAGAGTTTATATATGTGTTAGAAGGCATTGTAACTTTATTTGTTAATGATGAAAAGCATGATTTATATCCTGGAGACTCAGCACACTATAGTTCAACAGTAAGTCATAATTATGCTAATTACACCAATAAAATATGCAAAATTTTAACTGTTAGTATTCCTAATTATCTAAATGATAATTATAATAAATAATTTTAGATTAATAATAAGTATGGAGGGGTGAAGGTGAACAAGATTATAGGATTTATAGGTTCAGGTAATATGGGAAAGGCCATCATGGGAGGAATTATAAAGTCAGGAATTACTGGAGCATCAAATATATACATATATGATTTAGATACAGTAAAATTACAACAAGTTAAGGATGAATTGGGAGTTAACATAGTAAGTGATTCTAATGAGTTAGCTAGAACTTGTGATATATTATTTGTTGCAGTAAAGCCTAATGTATTTTTATCTGTATTAAAAGGAATAAAACCAGCATTAAAAAAAGATATAATAATTGTTTCTATAGCAGCTGGAATAACTATAGAAGACATGGAAAGTGTGTTATCGCAAGAGATTAAGATAGTTAGAACTATGCCTAATACACCTGCTCTGGTTAACGAGGGAATGAGTTGTATATGTGGAAACAATAAGGTTGGGAAAGAAGAACTAAACATGATAAAGGATATATTTGATAGCTTTGGGAAAACAGAAATATTACCAGAGTATCTAATTCATAGTGTGATAGGAGTAAGTGGATCTTCTCCTGCTTATATATTTATGCTTATTGAAGCTATGGCGGATGGTGCAGTAATTGGTGGAATGCCAAGAGATAAAGCATATAAGTTTGCAGCTCAAGCAGTATTAGGTTCTGCTAAAATGGTACTAGAAACAGGAAAGCATCCAGGAGAGTTAAAGGATATGGTATGTTCTCCGGGAGGAACAACTATAGAAGCTGTTAGAAGGTTAGAAGAAAGTGGATTTAGATCAGCTATTATAGAAGCTATGGTAGATTGCATAAATAAGTCTAAGGAAATGACTAAATAAATTGCATATGAATTTATTTAAATGAGCTAAAAACGAGCTGATTACTGATTATGTCAGTAATTAGCTCGTTTTTGTCAATTTTATCTAAAGTGATCTCAACTTAAATTAAATTACATAACTTCCATAAAGATCAATAACATTACTCGGTTTATCTTTACTAGAATTTATTATTTTAGCTGGTATTCCAACAGCAGTAGAGTTAGCAGGAATTGATTTTAACACTACAGAGTTAGCGCCTATTTTGCTATTGTCACCAATATCGATTGCACCTAAAACTTTAGCTCCAGCACCTATAACTACATTGTTACCTATGGTAGGGTGACGTTTACTTTTAGAATATCCAACGCCACCAAGGGTAACTCCATGAAAGATGGTTACATTATTACCAATTATAGTTGTTTCACCAATAACCACACCCATTCCATGATCTATAAAGAAATTATGACCTATGGTGGCTCCAGGATGAATTTCTATGCCAGTTAAAAGTCTACTAACTTGAGAAATTAATCTAGCTAAAAAATACATTTTTAATTTATATAAGGGATTAGCTATACGATGAAACATCATTGAATAGAGGCAAGGGTATAAGAAAACCTCAAGAGATGACTTTATTGCAGGGTCATTCTTCTTAATATTTCTTATATACTTGATCATAGTTACTCATCTCCTTTTAAAAAGAAATCTAGAGACAAGTATTTTTCTCCTCCATCTGGTGCTATAATTAGAACTTTTTTATTAGGACCAAGTTTTTTAGCAAGAGAGATTCCCGCATGGACGCTTGCACCAGAAGAAATTCCTAAGAATAACCCTTCCTTTTCACCCAATAATGCCACAGTATCAAAAGCTTCTTCATTTTTTACTGTGGTAATAAAGTCAACTACAGTTTCATCATATATGGATGGTTTAAATCCTGCTCCAATTCCTTGAATTTTATGACTTCCACTAGTTCCAGTAGATAAAAATGGAGAATCAGTAGGTTCAACAGCATTTATGATTATATCCTTATTAAGTTCTTTAAGTTTTTTTCCAATGCCAGTTATTGAACCACCAGTTCCAACGCCACTAACTACTGCATCTATATCAGGGATATCTTTAATGATTTCTAAAGCTGTAGTGTTATAATGAGCGCTTACATTAGCCATATTATCAAATTGATTAGGCATAAAGTAGCTAGGGTTTAAGCTAAGAAGTTCTTCAGCTTTTTTTATAGCGCCTTTCATTCCTTCTTTTCCTGGAGTTAAAATAAGTTCTCCTCCATAGAATTTCACTAAATTTCTTCTTTCCACAGACATGGTATCTGGCATAACGATAATAACTTTATAACCCTTAAGTTTACCAATAAGGCATAGGGCTATACCGGTATTTCCGCTAGTTGGCTCAACTATCACACTATTTTTATTTAGAAGTCCTTGACTTTCAGCCTCTTCAATCATGCTTAAGGCTGCTCTGTCCTTTACACTTCCACCAGGATTATATTTTTCTAGCTTTATATAAAGTTCAGCCATATCGTCTTCTCTAAGATTAGCTAATTTTAATATTGGTGTGTTTCCTACCATGTCTAGTACGTTTTCATATATCATAATTATTCCTCCTTAAATTAAGTTTTATTTAAAATAAAAAAGCCTCATCTCTTACTTAAAAGAGACGAAGCTATGTAAATACTCCGCGGTTCCACTCTAAATTAAACATCTATATAGATATTCCACTTTTTTTCAGGTACAAACATACCCTATAGCTATAACAGGCTAACTGGAGAACCATACTATAATTTCAGGTCTCTGCTCAGAAGTGCACTTCTCCATAAGTAATCAGTGGAAATATCTCACCATTATTTCCTCTCTGTAACCTATACCTAGGATACTTCTCTTCTTCAATGCATTTTAATAATTTAATTTTATAATTCATTATACGAGGTTTATTTAATTTTGACAATAGAAAAATTATATTTATTATAAATTTTAATAGATAATAGATTTAATATAAAATTTATTTTACATTGTATCAGTATATGTTAATATAAATTTAGATGAAAAAACAATGCAAATATGACCATAAATTATTTTATGGCAATTTAGGAGTGAGAATTGTGATTTTAGATAATCAAATTAACTTTTTAAATCAATGTAAAAGCAACATAAAAAAGTACAATATATATCTTAATTTAACTGAACCTAAGATAAGTTGTGAACCTTCTTTAGCTTTAAAGATTTATTATAAATGGAGCTTAAAATATACTTTTAAAGCAAAAGTAGATGATAAAGAAGTAATAGAATATTTTAATAGAGTGATAGAAAAGCAAGACTATAAGATTATAAATAATATGGAATATGAAGATTTTAAAAGTCTAATTGTAGCTTACTATTCCTTAGGAGAAATTTACTTAAGTGAAAGTAAAATAGAACTTTCCAAGGAGTATTTTTCAAAAGTAATAGATGCATTACAAGAAAGTTTAAAGAATGGTAATAGATATGAGCATGAAATACTTAAAAATAAAATAGATATAAGTTTTTTTGAATTGTTGATGTGGGCAAGAAAAAATATAGCGGACATAATACAAGGAGAAGAGGGTTTGGAAATTTATGAAAGTATAATAGGAGAAGGCGAATTTATTTACATACAAAAAAACTATAATATATATGTTTTATCAAAAGCTTTAGATAATCCTATTAAGGCAAATGAAGCAGCAAGAAATATATTAAAGATATTACCTGTTTACGAAAATGTGAATGTGGATGTGGTAGAGTATTTAACCAGTTGTAAAGAATATAGTAATGGGTTAGAAATAGCTATTAATGAATATAAGAGAACAAAAGATTCTCATTGGATTAATGCTATTAAATATATGCTAGTATATGATGAAAAGTTTGATATCAACTGTGTAAAAAAATCTATTCAATTTTTTGAAACAGTAATTAATGATTTAAAATTAGTTCAATGGAGTACTTTAGTATTTACACTATATAATTCTGTAAAACAATGGGATGAAGCATTACTTGAGGTTTTAAATTATTTAAGAGAGTGCTTTAAAAAGGTAGATTATGAAAGCTATGATTTTATAAGCTTTCCACAATGCATAAGTGTGCTAAATTCAATATATGAAGATATAAGATATGTAAAATATGAAAATAAACATGTTAGGGAATATGAATTTGATTTTGTATTTTACTTTATGAATGTAGCTATTCAAAATTCTAGATATGATAAAGCATATGAGGCGGCTACAAAAATAGCGTCCATTATTGAAGTTAGCAATAAAAATAAAAATTTAAGTGAATATGTTCTGAATGTTAAAGAAAATGCGTCAAAAAATATGCAAGCTGATTCTTATAACTTGAATAGTTATCCATGGTTATATCTATATGATAAAATAGACTATATTGGCAAACTATGTAGTATGAATGATATTATAAATATTAATAATAAAATAAAGAGCTATAACAATAATCTTATTGTAGGAATTAATGTTTTACAGAATAAGTTAATGGAACAAGAAATAAACGGAATAATTGGAGAAGAAATATTCTGTGAAGATAAAGATGTAGTTATAATAAGTGGACAAGAATTTGCAATTAAAGATAGTGTAGATAGAAAAAAAATTAAAGAGATATTAGTAGAAGGTACTTTGGTAAATGAATTAGATGTATCACTAGTAACATATAATAAGGCTAAATATGCAAGTTTAGTAGACAGAAATATAATTGTTCTAAATGGGAACAATGAAGTTAAAGAAATAGACATAACATATATAAAGCATATATTAAGTATAAATAAAGATAATGCTAAAATATTTATGTTAGTTGATAAGGATAGTAAAGATCATAATATAAGTACATTAAACTACAATACAACTTTAATATTAGAATCCTTAGAAGAAGATATAGATATTGAGGTTATTGATAGAAGTAAATTTAAGAATATTAAAGAAGTTATTAAAGAGATTTTAGAAAAAGCTACTTCATCATTAGTGGAGTATAGATTTAGAGATTTTTATAAACATATATCAAATGGGTTAGAAAAAATTGAAGATAAGATACAGTTAGAAGATGCAGCTAATAAGAAAGAAATTAATATAATTAAAGGTGCCTATGTAGAATATAAAAATATGGAGGAAGATAGTGAGGGAATTTATAAATTATTAACCAACAAAATTAAAGAGGACAGTGAGTTCCTAAAAGATTATATAAATAATAAACTAAATATGATTATTCCTGATATTCTCGAGAAAAATTTACATTTAATTGATGAATTGAATAATATGGCATCTATAAAAGAAGATAGTGAGAAGGCTATTAATGAGATTGTAGTTAAATGGTGTGATAAAAACATATATGATTTAATACTTGAGCAATTCAATGTATATCTATCTAAATATGGAACATTGTACGAAGAGCAATTAGAAGTCTTAGAAGAGGTTGAAAAAAATAGAAATAGTGTAGTTCAAGTATATGATGGATTTAGTAGTGAAATGAATTCTATAGTATCTAAATCATTAGAAGAATTTTCACAAGAGCTTTTAGAAAACTATGATAAGTTTTTAGATGACATTGATTATGAAGTTGATATTATGCCTAATGAAAAATTCTTTAATTCAGTAAGTACAAATGTAAAAAGTATGTTTATGAAGCCAGATGAGAAGTTAGAGAATCAAAAGGTTAAAATGAAAACACAAATTATAGATAACAAGGTGGCAATTGCATCAGCACTATGTCATAAGATTAATGGAAGTATAGATCAGTTACAGGGAAAAATACAAAGTGAAGTAGAAATTATATTTAAAGAAGTTTTAAGAAGTATTGAAATTCATAAATGTGCTATAGAAAAGATACAAGAGATATTGCGTGTAGAATATGAAGAATTAAATACTAACAACAAAGAGATATATAATTTGATAGATTTTGTAAATATTGAATTATTAAAATATGAAACTCAGATTAACAGAGGATTAGTGTATTATAAAGATAAGTGTTATAATATAAAATAAGAAAATATAAAAAATTAAGCTAGAAAAAATTCTAGCTTAATTTTTTATAGTAAATTCATTATTGGTTAATGTAAATATAGATTTTATACCACTGGAAACATATAAATCTTTATTTTTAGTTATAAATATTGCATCAACACCGTCCATAGAATTGATTAACTCTAATCCTTTATCAACGCCTAGGGCGAAAAGTGTTGTTGAAAGAGAATCACCGTCCACTGATTTATCAGTTATTATAGAAACGCCTAAAACCTCATTTTCATAAGGAAATCCAGTTTCAGGATTAAGGATATGATGATAGTGTTTACCGTTGGCCTCAAAATATCTCTCATATATACCTGAGGTTACTACAGATTTATTGCTGACTTTTAAAAAACCGATACTATCATTTCTAGCTGCATCAGGATTTTGCACACCTATTTTCCAGTCTGACCCATCAATCTTTGAACCCATAGCAAAGATGTTTCCCCCAAGATCTATAACTGCACTAGATATTTTGTTTTCAGTTAAGAGTTCAGCTATTTCATCAGCTGCATATCCTTTTGCTATAGAACCCAAGTCAATGATCATACCTTCTTTTTTCAAAAATATAGTTTTATTAGTTTTATCTAATTCTAATAAAGAATAATCTATAAGAGATTTTTTCTCATCAATTTCACTTTGTGAAGGCACTCTTGCACTGTCAGTACCAATTCCCCAGAGTTTAACTAAGGGACCTACAGTTATATCTAGCGCACCATTAGATAATTTAGAGTATTCAAGACCTTTAATAACTACATCTAAAGTCTCATCACTAACTTTAATAGGAGTTTTGCCAGCGGCTTGATTAACCTTTTGAAGTTCGGTATCTGTTTTATTAATACTTAAAATATCTTCAAGTTCTTTTAATCTATCAAAGCATTTATCTAAGATTTTCATATCTTGATTATCATAAATGCTAATAGTACATACAGTACCTATAACCAATTCAGTTTTACTTAATGGTTTAGAAATGTCAGTTTTCTTTCCACAAGATACTAGGAATGAGGTAAGAAAACATAAAGTTAAAATGAGTATTATGGATTTAAAATTTTTCATAGCTACCTCCTTAAGCTTTACATAAAAGAATCACAAAATTAATATATCATTCCTTAGTAGATTTTAATAGTATTTCATGTAAAAATCTATTTATGAAGAATAAGACCTCAGTTATATTGCTGAAATTTTACTTAAACAATTAGATGATTTTGTAAATGATGAAAAATAAACTAGGCATAGATAATTTTCAAGATAAACTATATAATTAGAAATAGTGAAGTTAATTAAATGCTATGTCTTAAGGTATTTTTAAGATATAAGCATATTATTTTAAATTTCAATTTGCAAAAATTATATCATAAAGTTAATATTGGGAGAATTAATATGAAAATTGTTAAAAAATGGGACATAATAATTATAATACTATTACTAGTGCTATCTATAGTGCCTTATTGGATATTTATTAAACACCAAGAAAATTATAGAGGAGAAATTTATGCAATAGTATATATTAATGGTAGTGAAAAACAGAGAATAAGACTTGATAATAATAGGGATGATAAAGAATTTAAAATAAAATTAGATAAAGGATATAATACGGTAGCGATAAAGGATAATTCTATTGCTATAACAGATGCAGATTGTAGTGATAAAGTTTGCACTGATTTTGGATTTGTTCACAAGGTTGGAGATAAGATAGTTTGTTTACCCCACAAAGTAGTTATTGAAATTCAGGGGAATAGAATAGAGGAAGGGCAAGAGGATTTTATTTCTCGATAGGTATAATTATGAGAAGTACGAGAAAAATGATATATATTTCATTATTAATAGCAATGTCTTTAGTTTTACATATTATTGAAGGGATGCTTCCTGTACCATTTATTACTCCAGGAGCAAAATTAGGATTTGCTAATGTTATTACAATAATAGCACTATATACTTTGAATTATAAAGAAGCGTTTTTAGTTTTATCTCTTAGAATTTTGTTATCTGTTATGTTTGGAGGGAGTATTTCTAGACTTTTATATAGTTTAACAGGTGGTGTATTAAGTTATATATTTATGGTTATAACAAAAGCAATAGGAAGAGATAAGGTTGGAATTGTGGGAGTTAGTGCAGTTGGAGCTGTATTTCATAATATAGGTCAACTTATTGCAGCTTCATTGATTGTACAAACCTTTAGTATCATGTTATATCTACCGCTGATGAGCATAGCAGGCATAGGTACAGGGATATTTGTTGCACTAGTTGGGAATTTTGCAATTATGCATTTGAGAAAGATCAGTAGAAGTATAGGTTTTGATTTTATAAAGTAGAATTTATAAATTAAGGTAAGAGAGGTGATTAAGTAGTGGAATTAAATGGAGAAGTTTTAAATTTTATATTTAATAGTTTGGAAGAATATATAGTTGTAGTAGATAAAGATGGTATAGTAACAATGATGAGTAATGGATATAAGGATTTTTTAGGATGTGAAAATCCAGAAGGAAGGCATGTTACTGAAATAATTCCAAATACAAAACTCCATATAATCGCAAAAACAGGATTCAAAGAAGTTGGAGATATACAGGAGGTAAATGAGCATAGAATTATTTCCATGAGAGTTCCAATTGTAATAGATGGAGAAATTGAAGGTGCCATAGGAAAGGTGATGTTTAAAGATTTAGAGAATTTTAAAATACTAGGAAGTAAAATATCACATTTAGAAAAAGAACTTCAATATTATAAAAATGAGCTTACGGAAGAGAATAAAGCTAAACATAGCTTTGAAAATTTTATAGGAAACAGTAGCAGCTTTTTATCTGTGGTGAAATTTGCAAGTAAGGCAGCTAAAGGAGAATCTTCGATTCTAATTACCGGAGAGAGTGGAACAGGGAAGGAATTATTTGCACACTCCATACATAATGGAAGTAGAAGAGCTCATAAGCCTTTTATTAAAATTAATTGTGGAGCTATACCAGAAGAACTTTTTGAATCGGAAATGTTTGGATATGATGAAGGAGCTTTTACGGGAGCTAAAAGAAGTGGGTTAAAAGGAAAATTTGAAGTAGCTAATGGAGGAACCATACTTCTTGATGAGATTGGAGATATGCCTCTTAATATGCAGGTAAAGCTTTTAAGGGTATTACAAGAAAGAGAAATAGTGAGAGTTGGCAGTAATGATGTAAAGAATATCGATGTAAGAATTATTGCTGCCACTAATAAATCTCTACCTGAACTCATAGAGCAAGGAAAGTTTAGAGAGGATTTATATTATAGGCTAAATGTAATACAGATTAAGCTTCCACCATTAAGAGAGCGAAGAGAAGATATAGAGCACTTAGCAAACTCTCTAAGAATAAAATTGTGTAATAAATATGGTATTTATTCAGAGGGAATATCTAAAAGGGCTATTGAATACTTGAAAAGCTATGACTGGCCGGGAAATGTAAGAGAATTGGAGAATGTCATAGAAAGAGCTATTAACTTATTAGATACAGAGCTAATGATTACTCCTAAACATTTACCTGATAAGATTATAAAAGGAAAACGAAGAAAATTTAACTTAGAAAATAAATCTTTAAAAGATATAGTTGATGATATAGAAAAGCACATAATATTAGAAACATTACAGAAGACTAATGGAAATAAAAATGAAGCATCTAAGTTATTGGGACTTAGCAGGCAAGGATTATATAAGAAGTTGGATAGATATAATATAGAATCTTAAGAAGAATGTCTACTAAAGTTTACATGTAAATTAAGTTTACACATGAATTATTTTTAAAATTTGATAATATTATAACAAGAAAAGTAGTATAAATTTATAAAAATATCAAATTTTATCTCTGTGACCCATTGAACTGTCTTAGGGTGATTTTTTTAACATGGTAGTTATAACATTAACAAAGAAAATGTTATAAAATCAATGTAAACAAAGTTTACATTGAATAAAAAGTATATTTGTCGAAAACACTGAAAATAAGCCATTTTAGAAGTTGGCATGGGAATTGCTTATAAATATTAATGTGTAGAAAACAAATTAATTATATTATAGATTAAATATATTTGTATTTTGATGTAGTAATTGAATGGAGGAATAATAAAATGAGAGAAGTAGTTATCGTAAGTGCTGCTAGAACAGCATTAGGAAGTTTTGGTGGAAGTTTATCAAAGTTATCAGCAGTGGAGATAGGAGCAATAGCTGCAAAAGAAGCTATAAAAAGAGCAGGAATAGATGCAAACATAGTAGAGGAAGCTATTATAGGAAATGTTTTAAGTGCAGGTCTTGGACAAAACGTAGCTAGACAAGTAGCTCTAAATGCTGGATTAAGCAAAGAATCTTCAGCTCTTACTATAAACAAAGTGTGTGGTTCAGGTTTAAGAGCAGTTAGTTTAGCAGCTCAAATCATACAATCAGATGATGCTGATATAATATTAGCAGGTGGTACTGAAAGCATGAGTAATGCACCATATACAATTCCAAGTAACAGATGGGGACAAAGAATGGGAGATACAGCTGTAGTTGATACAATGATAAAAGATGGTCTTTGGGATGCATTTAACAACTATCACATGGGAATAACTGCAGAAAACATAGCAGAGCAATGGGGATTAACAAGAGAAATGCAAGATGAATTCGCATTACAAAGTCAGTTAAAGGCTGAAAGAGCTATAAAAGAAGGTAGATTTAAGGATGAAATAGTTCCAGTTGTAATACCGCAAAGAAAAGGTGAGCCAATAGTATTTGATACAGATGAGTTCCCAAAAGCTAATATGACTATAGAAAAATTATCAAAATTAAAACCAGCATTCAAAAAAGAGGGAACAGTTACAGCAGGTAATGCCTCTGGAATAAATGATGGAGCTGCTATGTTTATAGTAATGTCTAAAGAAAAAGCTGATCAATTAGGACTTAAACCATTAGCTAAAATTAAATCTTATGCATCAGCAGGATTAGATCCATCAATAATGGGATATGGACCAGTAGCTGCAACTAGAAAAGCTTTAGAAAAAGCAAACTTAAAAGTAGAAGAGTTAGATCTTATTGAAGCAAATGAAGCATTTGCTGCACAATCTTTAGCGGTAGCAAAAGACTTAAACTTTGATATGAGTAAGGTTAATGTTAATGGAGGAGCTATAGCAATAGGACACCCAGTAGGAGCTTCAGGAGCAAGAATATTAACTACTCTTATTCATGAAATGATAAAGAGAGATAGTAAAACAGGATTAGCTACATTATGTATAGGTGGCGGACAAGGTACAGCATTAATAATAGAAAGATAATTACAGATTCAGAGCTCTTCACATGGTGAAGGGCTTTTATCTTAGAATTAAGTGAAGTATATTTTATGATATTAATTAACATTTGCCCTTTTCTTAGAAAGTGCTTTATTGATTATTCCTATTAAGGTATTTGAAGAAAATAAAATGTAAATTTTACTGAGTATAATTATAAAGAGGAATACAGAAGCTATTACGGTAAGTAGTAGAAATCATGAAAGTTAGCAAAGGGGTATTATAAATGTCAAAAAAGAAATCAAAATCTAGTATTAAAATTATATTTGTAGTAGCAATTATTGTATTTGTTTTGGTTTCGGCAATATCTTATTATACATATCTTTATTATACAGTAGATGAGTATGGATTTCCTGTATTTTCAAAAATGATAAAAATGTTACATTATTAATCAATTGGAAATATAAAGTAATTATTACTATAATAAGACATAAATTTATGATGAATACAAGAAGAAATATAATAAATTCGCAATATGCGGTAAATATTAGGATTTTTATTGTGGAAATTTTATTTTGAAAAAATAAAATTTATATAGATATATTAATTTATATGTACACTTTTGTCATATTTTTTCGTAGTAATATAGGAGTGAAAATCCTATGTATTTATGATATACTAAATACGTTAAGTGGATTTTAGTAATGTTGCGTGAAAGGAATGTGATTATGGATACTAACTTAGAAAAAGAAGGAAATAAAGGTAGTACAGGATACCGCAAAAAATCAAGGAAAAAAAAGAATAAGGGAATAAATGTAATAATAGGTTCTTTTATTGCCATAATTGTATGTGTATTTATTGGAGCAACATCTTATGTTTATACTACGGTGAAGAAATATGATAACTTAATTTTCCCTGGCACCACAGTAGAAAATGCTGATATAGGTGGTATGACTAAAGAGAATGCTATAAAGCTTTTAAATGATAAATATAATAATCAGGTTGAAAGCAGATTAATTAATATTAAAGTTGAAAATGGAATTCATACATTAGGATTAAAGGATTTACAAGTAAAATATAACATAGAAGAAACAATAGATATGGCATTTAAAAATGGCAGAGATCTAGGTTATGTTGGTAAATACAACACTATAAAAAAAGGTACAGATAAAGAGTTCCCTATAAACTTTACATATGATCAACAAGTTGTTAATTTAACAGTTGAGAATATAGCAACGGAAGTAAATAGTGATAAAAAGGATGCTGACATTAAAAAGACAGGAAATGGATTTAGTGTTACTGATGAGGTTGTTGGTAAAAAAATAGATGTACAAGCACTTATAAATGATATAAATAATAAAATAGCTACTACTAAAGAGGGTAATATAGATGTAGAAGCTAAGATGATTACAGAAACTCCTGTGAAAACAAAGGAAATATTGTCTAAAGTAGACTCTAAAATTTCAACTTTTACGACTACATATGGAACATCAGATGGAAGTAGAGGTACTAATATAGCAATAGGAACTAGAACTATAAATGGTATGCTGTTGATGCCCGGAGACAAATTTAGCTTTAACACTGTAATAGGTGACACAACCCCTGATAAAGGATACCAAAAAGGTGGAGTCATAGTTGGAGAAGAGATAGTAGATGGATATGGTGGAGGTATATGTCAAGTGTCGTCTACACTTCATAACGCTGTAATTAAATCAGGAATATTACCAGATCAAAGAAGGAATCATAGTATGCCTGTAGGATATGTGCAAAAAGGATTAGATGCAACTATTTCATATGGTGGTATAGATTATGTGTTTACAAATAGTACTGATTATCCAATATATATAGAAGGTGTAACATATGATGGTAAGGTTACTTTTAGTTTATATTCTAATTCAGCTTTATTAACTGGTAAAACCTATGGGTTTACTTCTGAAACTTACGAGACGATACAGCCTACTACAAAGTATGTGGATGACCCTACTTTAGAGGAAGGCAAAGAAGTAGTGGATAAGAGAGGGTCTCAAGGTTACAAAGTAAAAGCTTATAGAATTATTTATCAAGATGGTAGAGAGATTTCTAGAGAGCTTATGAACAATGATGTATATAACCCATCACCAAAAGTTATAAAGAAGGGTACTAAAAAACCAGAAGTACAAACACCAGATCCAACTACTCCACAACCACCTACTAATCCAGGGCAAACACCTGGACAAGAAGGTAATGGAGGAGAAAATCTTCAACAATAAAGATATATTTTAATATAAAAGCTCCGAGTATTCGGAGCTTTTACGTTAAATAAAGGCTTTATTTTAAATGGTTGTTGATTTTAGAACTACATATTAAAGTAAGGACTAAATAAAAAACCTCATTTTTACATGAGGCAATATAGGGGGAACATAAAAAATAATTATATATTATTATTGTATTAATATATATATAATTTGTGACAATAATATAAGAATAAAAGTTAAGGAGTGAAATGTTGTGAAAAATTATTTTGATGAATTTAATAAACATTTATTGGAAGATGATAAACCATCTTTATATTTTCAAGATTTGATTCAAAGTGACTCATTTCCTATGGAATATCCTTTTAATATGATAAGTAGATTGATAGAAATAGACCAAAACAAAGAACATCATCCAGAAGGAAATGTATGGAATCATACCATGTTAGTTATAGATGAAGCAGCAAAGAGAAGGGATGAATATGAAAATCCTGAAGTATTTATGTGGGCAGCATTTTTGCATGATATAGGGAAAGGACCTACAACTAGAATTAGAAAAGGGAAATTAGTATCTTATGACCATGATAAAGTTGGAGCTAGAATGGCTAAGGAATTTTTAGAACAATTTAACGTAGATGATGAATTTATTCAAGAAGTTCAGGCTTTAGTTAGATGGCATATGCAAATTTTATTTGTTGTTAAGGATATGTCCTTTGCTAATGTTAAAGCTATGGAAAAGGATATTTCGGCAGATAAGGTGGCGTTATTAGGGATTTGTGATAGACTGGGAAGAGGAAATGACACAGAAGAGGCTATAAAGATGGAAGAAGAAAATATTAAAATATTTTTAAGCAAAATCAAGAAATAATTTTTAAAATAGCATGAGGGGTTTATAAAATAATGAGAAATGAAATATTAGAGATTTTAAAAACTAATAAAAATGATTTTATATCTGGAGAGAAATTAAGTGAGAGGTTTGGAATAAGTAGAGCAGCTATATGGAAACATATAAAGGCTTTACGAGAAGATGGATATAAAATAGAATCAATATCTAAAAAAGGATATAAATTGAATAGTGAGCCAGATATATTAAGTTATGGAGAAATTAGTGAGTATTTAAATACTAAAGAGTTAGGAAAAAATTATTTTTACTATGAAAGTATAGATTCTACCAATATAGAATGTAAGAGGTTAGCTAATCGAGGAGAAGTACATGGAACGGTGGTAGTAGCTGAAGAGCAAACTAATGGAAAAGGTAGAATAGGTAGAAGTTGGAGTTCTCCTATTGGAAGTGGAATATGGATGTCTATATTACTTAGGCCTAATATACCACCTATCTATGCATCAAAATTAACACTACTAGGAGCAGCAGCAGTTTATAAGTCATTAAAGGAAATGAAGATTGAGAGTTATATAAAATGGCCTAATGATATTGTGCTTGATGGTAAAAAGATTTGTGGGATATTAACAGAGATGAATGCTGAAATTGAGAGAATTAATTATGTTATCATGGGTATTGGAATAAATGTTAATACAAAAGAATTTCCAGAAGATATAAAAGACAAAGCCACATCTATAGGAAATTATGTTGGACAGGAAGTAGACAGGAAGGCGATTATAGCTAGTATAATTAATAATTTGGAACAGCTTTATAATAAGTTTATATACGAAGAAGATTTTTCGGAAATTATAAATATCAGTAGGGAGGCCTCTATACTTTTAGGAAAAGAAATTAGAATCATCAATGGGACAAAAGAAGAAATAGCTAAAGCCATTGATATTGACGATGATGGAGAGTTAATAGTAGAGAATGAGGATGGAACAATAAAAAAGGTATTATCAGGAGAAGTATCTGTAAGAGGAATATATGGATATGTGTAACTAAATCATGAAATAATTTAGTTAGGGAAATACAACCAAAGGTCGTGGGGAAAGCTTTCTTAGTGGCAGGTAAATGTTCATTAGTAAACAAATATTTTGTGTTTAGGATTACCTATTACGAAATAACACTCTATTAAAGCTTTGCTATATGTCCCTTCGCTTTAGCGAATTTCCCTATGGATAGAAGAATTTCATAAATAAAATTATATAATAACTTATTTAAAAAAATGTAATGATGCAGAAATACCATCATCTAAGATATCTAATATTACATAGGAAAACCAAGGCTCTTTTCTTTTACTTGTGGGAGAGCCAGGGTTTATCATAAGTATATTATTTTTAGTGAAAATAGTTGGTTTATGGCTATGTCCAAATACTATTATATCTATTTTATCTTTTTTAAATTCGCTTAAAACATTATCTAAAGTATTGCCTTTCTCTCCATGGCCATGATATATTCCGAGATTATATTTACCTACTTTAACTATTTCTTTAGATTTTAACTCATCTCGAATAGCTGTTTTATCATTATTACCATAAACACCAACAAATTTAGTATTATCTTTTAGAAGTCTAATAATAGCCTCATTGGTATAATCACCAGCATGAACAATTAACTCTACATCTTTGAGTTTATGGTTAATAAAGCTTTCAAATTTAGAGCTATGTTTTCTTACATGAGTGTCTGAAATTATTCCTACTTTCAAATTATCTCCACCTAAACTTTATTTATCATATTTATAGTATTCAATAATGTATTAATGTTGTTTATTATATCTTTGAGGAATTACCATTATGTGTGGTTTATTAGTAAAAGGATTGTGATCTATATGAGCATTAACATTATATACCTGTTGTATATTTTCTACAGTTAAAACCTCATAAGGAGATCCCATTGATACTATTTCACCCTCGTTTACTAAAATTAAAGTATCGCTATACTCAGAAGCAATATTTAAATCATGTAATACACAAACTGTAGTAATATTCATATTAGAATTTAGCCCTTTTAAGGTATCCATAATTTCTAGTTGATGATGTATATCAAGCATAGAGATAGGTTCATCTAATAGTAGAATGTTTGTTTGCTGTGCTAATGCCCTAGCTATAAAAACTCGCTGCCTTTCACCACCACTGAGAAATTTGATGTTCTTATCTTTTAAATGATAGGTTTTAGTTTTAGTTAAACAGCTCTTTACTATTTCTAAATCTTCATCGCTTTCATGTTGAAACTTTCCAAGGTAAGGATATCTCCCCATTAATACTATATCCCATACGGAAAAATCAAAATCACAAGGATTTTCTTGTGTAACATAGGATAGGTTTTGTGCCAATTCCTTAGAATTGTAGGAGAGAATATCTTTATTTTCTATTAACACTGTATTTTTACTTACCTTTAATGAATTGGTGATGTTTTTTAATAGAGTAGTTTTACCAGAGCCATTAGGTCCTATGATACTATAAAAATTTCCACGATTAATTGATAGACATATATTTTTTAATATATTTTTATCATCAATAGAATAATTAAGATTATTTACTTTAATAGAGTTAGTGTTCATTACATCACCTTCTTTTTATTTTTATAAAGAAGATATATAAAATATGGTGCTCCAAAGAAAGATGTTATTGCCCCAATAGGAATTTCAGTTGGTGCTATTATGGTTCTTGCTAAGGTATCACATATTATCATAAATCCAATTCCAAAGAAACAAGACATGGGAAGTACAACTTTATGATCAGAGCCATATAGGAGTCTTACGGTATGAGGAATTATTAGGCCTACAAATCCTATGATACCTGTGTAAGAAACACTTATAGCAATGATTAAAGAGGTTACTAGAAGCAATACCTTCTTTAACTTTTCAGTATTTATTCCTAAATTTTTAGCAGCCTCTTCACCTGTGGACATTATATTTAATTCCCTTGAATAGGACATTATAAATATAATCATAGGTATTGAGATTAGAGCCATTACTATTAATTTACTCCAACTTGCCGTGGAAAGACTACCCATGCTCCAAAATACAATTTTATCTAGTTGCCTAGTGAATAATACCATTATTATAGATAATAATGATGAAAGAAAGAAACTTACAGCAACTCCAGATAATAGTAAGTTCACAGTAGGAGCTTTATTGCCAACACGAGCAATACTATAGACCAAATATGTAGTTAAGAGTGCCCCAATAAATGCAAAAATGGATGAGTTGTTTAACCCCAGTACAAGACTAATAGCAGAACCTAAAGCTGCACCAGAAGATATACCAAGTATATAAGGATCAGCCATTGGATTTTTAAATATTCCTTGATAGGTAGCACCTACTACGGAGAGATTCATTCCAATAAAAGCTCCTAATAGAATTCTAGGGAGTCTTACGTTTAAAACAATAGTAAAAGAAGTAGCTGGTATATTGCTAATATCTATTAGATTCCCCAATAAGGGAATTTTACTTACCAAAATCTTAAATGTATCCAAAGATGTTATATTGGCAGCACCTACACTTATAGAAACTATGGTTAAAACTATCAATATTAATATTATAATTATGTAATTCAAAATATTATTTTTTCTCTTTAGGCAAGCCAATTATATCACTCTCTTCATAAAATTATTTAAATTAAATTAATTTATAAATAATATGCTCTAGTTATAACTAGAGCATATTTTAACTATTTAAAAAGCTCAGGATGAATAAGTTTAGCCATTTCTTCTAACCCTTGAGTTAAT
This sequence comes from Clostridium sp. UBA4108, assembly GCA_002381695.1. Lineage (GTDB taxonomy): Bacteria > Bacillota > Clostridia > Clostridiales > Clostridiaceae > Clostridium_J. Next base: position 827,504 of record DFXM01000020.1, read on the forward strand.
CTAGGTCCTTGTCTTACTATTAGATTGTCATCAATTTCTAGAACTTTATTTTCCTTAACAGCACGTAGATCTTTATAATTATCCGCTTGAATCATTTTATCCTTAGCTCCATAATTACTACTGCATATTATAACATCAGGATTGTTCTCTACAATTTTTTCAAAGCTGTATTTCCATCCTTCTATATTTTTTGCTATATTCTCTCCACCAGCCATTTCAATTATATCATTAATAAAAGTGTCTCCACCAGCAGTAAAATCTCCATTTCCACCAAAATCAACCATATAATATACTTTTGGCTTACTAGTTACTGAATCGGTTTTAGATTTTATTTCTTTTACTTTTGCTTTCATATTAGCTATAACTTCTGAGGATTTATCTTTAGAATCAATGGCTATTCCTATCTTTTCTATAAGAGAGTAGGCTCCATCAAAGTTTTCTTTTTCATACAATGCAAGTACAGGAATACCAAGTTCCTTAAGTTTTTTTACAGTTTCTTCTTTAGTGTGAGTAGAAGCTAACACCAAATCAGGCTGCAAGGACACAATTTTCTCCACATTAGGATCATATAAACTACCTATGGATTCGATTTTTGAAACCTCAGCAGGGTAATCACAAAAATCAGTTCTTCCTACCAATCTATCTATGGCACCTAATTCACTAACTATTTCAGTGGTATTAGGTCCTAGAGAAATTATTTTTTCAGGCTTTTCATTAATAGTTACTTCTTCACCATAGCTATCCACTAATTTCACAGGATAAGAATTATCTGCAGAATTACTTTTGTTTTTAGGTGTAGGGCTATTTCCACAAGCAGTTAAAAACAAAGCACATAACAAAAACAGACAAATAGTAGAAGTAATTCTCTTCATAAATTTCATTCTATCAGCTCCTTAACTTATAAATTTTATGTTTTGTTCAAAATAAAAAATCCCTAGAGGGATTACGTAGAAGTAGTACACTTCATCTCCTTTCCCGCCGAAAGTGACTGTAAATATTTTTAGGCAGGTCTCCTGGCTTATGGTTCATCCTAAGCTAACCTTCCCGTGAAATACAGTGGTTTTTAGCTTCGTCGCCATATACAGTAGCGGGGGCTGCAGTGTTTTACACTTTCCCAATTAAGCCTTAGTATATTAAAAACAACTATTTAGTGATAAGCTATTTTATATACTTAGTGGCACCTGAAAATTATCAACTTAACATATAAAATTGTATGGTTTACACATCAAAAAGTCAATATAAACTAAATAAGGCGTAATGAATTATATAGAATTTATGTAATTATTTATAAAATATTCATAACAATTATTTAACAATAATAATTATTCACAATTTGTAGAAAAATTTTAGAAATAAGTATATAATATATATAAGTATATATTATACTTAATAAAAATATTCTTAAACTTTTAGATGATTTGGAGGAATATATAATGAAGGATAAAATTCTTAATATTATAAAAGATAAGACTTTAACTTATGAAATGAAAGTTTTAAATTTAGCTAGAGAGGCAGAAAATTCTCTAGAGGTATTAAATAAAAATGAAAAAACTAAAGATTACCAAGACATAGGAATTATTTGTGATTTAAATGAAGGTGAAGCACCATATAGACCTAGATATATAGTTCCAGACTATGAAAAATTTATGAAACAGGGTAGTGAGTTTTTAAGATTAACTCCTCCAACAAATATTTGGGAGGCTGTTAATAATCTTTTAATATTATACAAGCATGTTCCATCAATAACATCTTTTCCAGTATATGTAGGAAATATTGATACATTATTAGAACCATTTGTAGCTGATGAGAAGGAAGCTTATATGGCTATAAAATTTTTCTTAATGCATATAGATAGAACTATAACAGATTCTTTCTGTCATGCTAATATAGGGCCATTGGATACAAAGGCAGGAAGAATAATATTAGAAGTTGAAAGAGAACTTCAAAATGCTACTCCTAATATAACTTTAAAATATTCTAAAGAAACTAATGATGAATTTGCCATAGAAGCTATTAAAACGGCTCTTTCTTGTGCAAAGCCAAGTTTTGCAAACCATGAAATGTTCTCAAAAGAGTTAGGAGAAAAATATGCAATAGCTAGTTGTTACAATGGATTAAATATAGGTGGCGGAAGTTATACCTTAGTAAGGATGATACTTTCAAAATTAGCTCCTAAGGCAAAGAATGTAGAAGATTTCTTAAATAATGTATTACCTGAAGCTATAGAAATTATGCTTGACTACATGGATAAAAGAGTAAGATTCATAGTAGAGGAGAGTAACTTTTTTGAGTCTAATTTCCTAGTAAGAGAAGGATTAATTTCAAGGGATAGATTCACTGCTATGTTTGGATTAGTAGGCCTTGCAGAGTGTGTAAATACATTGCTTAATGCTAGTGAAGAAGTGGATAGGTTTGGACATAGTGCTAAAGCTAATGAATTAGGCGAAACTATTATCAAAACCATGTATGATATAGTAAATAAACATGAAAATAAATACTGTGAAGCAACAGATAACCACTATCTACTTCATGCTCAAGTTGGAATTGAAACAGATAATGGAACAAGTCCAGGTTGTAGAATTCCAATAGGAGAAGAACCAATTCTTCATGAACACTTAGTACAAAGTGCAGTATTTCATAAATACTTCCCATCAGGAATAGGGGATATATTTAAATTTGATACTATGGCTAAAAATAATCCAAAGTCTATATTAGATGTAATTAAGGGAGCTTTTGCCATAGATATGAGATATTTTTCACTTTACTGTGATGATTGTGATGTAATAAGAATTACAGGATATCTAGTTAAACGTTCAGATATTGAGAAGCTAGATAGAGGAGAGCAAGTATTACAAGATACTGTAGCACTTGGTTATGGTGCAGTGAAAAACTCTAAAATACTAGAGAGAAAGCTAAGAGAAAGTAATGAGTAAAATTGGGTTAGTTAATAAAATAATTCCCTTTAGTAATGTAGACGGTGAAGGAAATAGAACAGCTATATTTTTACAAGGGTGCAACTATAATTGTCTCTATTGTCATAATCCTGAAACTATAAATAGATGTAATAATTGTGGAGTATGTGTTTCTAAATGTGAGTATGGAGCTTTAGAGCAGGTTGATGGTGTAGTTAAATACAATAGGGACAAATGTGTAAATTGTGATGCTTGCATAGCTAGTTGCAAAAGAAATAGTAGTCCTAAAATTGTTCCAATGACAACTCAAGACATTTTAAAGGAATTAGAAAAAACCAAGTATTTTATTTCGGGTATAACAGTATCTGGAGGAGAATGTACTCTACAAAGTGATTTTTTAATAGAACTTTTTAGGGAAGTCAAAAAAATGGGGTTAACCACATTTATAGATACAAATGGTTCTGCACCAATATATAAAAATAAAGAACTATTAGAAGTTACAGATAAAGCTATGATTGATCTGAAGGCTTTTGATAGTAATGAAAATAAAATGCTTGTAGGACTTTCTAATGAAGAGGTAATAGAAAATATAAAACAGTTAGGTGCCATAGATAAAGTTTATGAGATTAGAACTGTAGTAGTTCCAGAGGTTTTAAATAATATCTATACTGTAGATATGGGAAGTAAGTTATTGGCAAGCATAAATCCTAATATTATATATAAATTAATTAAATATAGGCCATTAGGGGTTAGACAGGAATTGATTAAATCTTCTGTACCTACACAGCAGTATATGGAAGAATTAAAAGAAATAGCTATAAATAATGGTTGTAGAAATGTTATAATAATTTAAGGTATCTAAATAAGGGAGCAAGTTTAACTTGCTCCCTTAAAATTTATAATTATAGTTTAATTTCTAGCAATTATTTCAGCTATATTAACAGCATGGTCTCCAACTCTTTCAAGGTTACTAATTATATCTACAAACATAGTACCTACAGTAGCATTACATATACCGTTATTCAATCTTTTAATGTGAGATGTTCTGAGCTTTTTTTCTAAAGAGTCGATTTCTTCTTCTAAGTTTCTGATAGCAATAGCTTTCTCCTTATTATAATTAGCAAAGCATGCTAAGCTATCATCAATAGCTTTTATACAAAGATTAGACATTTTAGTAAGCTCATCAATAGCTTCCTGGGAGAACTTAAGATTTTTAGAAGTCTTTTCACCAGCCCAGTCTGCAATATTTTCTGCATGATCGCCTATACGTTCAATATCATTAACTACGTGAAAATAAGCAGCTAAAATAGATTTTTGATCATTACCTAAGTCTGAGTTAGAAAGCTGTACCAAGTATTTAGTAATATCGGTTTCTAAAATATTTATTAAATTTTCATTACTATAAACCTTTTTAATTAATTCTAGATCTTCTTTCATAAATCCTTCAAGAGCAGTTTCTAAGTTATTTTTAGCTATTTGACCCATTCTAATAATTTCATTAGTTGATTGACCAAAAGCTATAGTAGGAGTTTCTAACAGCCTATTATCTATGTATTTTGTACCAAGAATTTCTTTAGTATCGTCTCCTGGAAGTATAATGTTTACTAATGATACTAATTGATTAATAAATGGAAATAATAATACAGTGTTCACTATATTAAATACTGTATGAGCATTAGCTATTTGTCTGGATACTGCTACCCCATCTGTTCCAGGGCTTAAAGATGTAACTATGTATATTAGTAGATTAGTAACTCCTGGAATTAAGAATATAAGTACACCTATTACATTAAATAATAAATGAATAAGAGCAGCTTTTTTTGCTGTTCTAGAGGTTCCAACACAAGATATTAATGCAGTTACGCAGGTACCTATGTTAGTTCCATATATTATAGGTACTGCAACACCTATAGGTATACTACCACTTAAAGCTAAGGCTACAAGTATACCAGTAATTGCAGATGAACTTTGAATCACTGCAGTCATTAACAAGCCAAGTAGAACTCCTAATAAAATTCTTCCATCTAGCTTTAAGATTAATTCTGCAAAGAATGGAGAGTCCTTTAGGGGCTCCATAGCACTTGACATTAAACTTAAACCCAAGAATAATATACCAAAGCCTAGAGTTATCATTCCACTTTCTTTAGCTTTTCTATTTTTGGTAAACAACATTAAAGCAGCACCGATAGCTATAAATAGTGGTGCTATAGCATCAAAATCAAAACTAATAAGTTGAGCTGTTACAGTAGTACCTATATTAGCTCCCATAATTATTGCAGCAGCTTGAGATAAGTTCATAAGTCCAGCATTAACAAAACCAACTACCATAACTGTTACAGCACTGCTACTTTGAATAATAGCTGTAACTGCTGTACCAGTTATTATGCCTTTAACAGGATTAGATGATAATTTATCGAAGATACCTTTTAATTTTTCACCTGCAAGGTTCTCTAATCCATCTCCCATTAATTTCATACCATAGAGAAATATACCAACTCCGCCAAGTAAGTTGATAATTAACAATAATGATTCCATAATAATATTACCCCCATTAATATATAAGAATTAAGATTAACATATTATTTACACAATAACCATATAATAAAACAAAGGCAATGTTAAGACTTCTATAAGAGATTTAACATTATGTAAACTAAACTTAACCTAAACTTAACATTACTTAAATTTTAAGTGAATATATTGATTTTCATTATATTATCATATACAATAGTATAGAAAATAAAATAGAGACAGTTCGGAAGCCTCCTGTCTTAAAATAAAACTACGGCATTGAAATCTTTAAAAGAACCCTTTTTATACTTATTTTAGGAAGGACTTTACTTATTTTTGAAGATTACAAGGCTGTCATGTATGTATATGGCAGCTTTCTTTTGTGTTAATTTAATTTTTAAAATAAGATATGGAACAAAGTATAAGGCTACAAAAAAAATAAAATGTAGCTCCTTTGGTATTATATCATTAATTTTGAATTTATAATTAATAAAAAGTGATGCTAAGACTAAGTGAGGTAGAGGAACGAAGTATACTTAGGGGGAAGAAAATGAATATTAATCCAAAAACCAATAAGCTGCTGAAAATGGCTTTAATTGTGGCAGTTTATGTAGTAGTTACCTTTGCACTTGCGCCAGTTTCTTTTACGGTTGTAGGGATACAATTTAGATTATCAGAAGTGTTAGTGCTATTAGCATTGATTGACCCACTATATATGCCAGCTCTTACTCTAGGTTGCTTAATATCAAATTTTTTATTAAGTCCTATGGGTATAGTAGATGTTATTGTTGGAACTTCGGCTACTTTGATTGCACTAATTTTAATGATATGTACAAAGAAGCAATTAGAAAAGAAGCAAGGCATCAGTTCAGGGAAGGTATTATTTATTAGTTCATTATGGGCAACAGTAATAAATGCACTTATGGTTGGCGCTGAACTTTATTATGTTTTAAATCTTCCATTTTGGTTATCAGTAGTGCAGGTAGCTATAGGAGAGTTTGTCGTAGTGTCAATAATAGGTGTTATTATATTTAAGAAATTAATGTTAAATAATAGCCTATATAATAAATTGAAATTATAAAGTGTTGGTGAATTGTAGCCTAATTTACAATTCACTGAGCTTTTATATAATTAATGTAATAATTGTTGACATTATATAGAGTTATTACTATAATAATATATAACAATTTTAAATAATTAGTATTTTAAATTTAGTTTTGGAAATAATGATTAACAACTATTATAAATGCTATGATGAGAAGAGTAGATATGAGAAGTAGTTTTAGCGAGTTGGAGAGGGTGAAAGTCCAGCACGAAGCTCTTATTGAAGAACATCTCGGAGTTTCTAACCGAAATCTTTGGAGAGTAGACTTAGACAGAATCCCACTGTTAGAAGGGAAGAGTATCGAGATGTTTCTCTGTACTTGTAGAGTGATCAAATTGATAATTTGGGTGGTACCGCGGAATGTATCCTTTCGTCCCTTTGTATAGGGGTGAAGGGTTTTTTTTATTGTTTGTATTAAATAATCTTCATATAAAGAAAAGGAGGACTAAAAAATGAAAAAAGTTTTAGTGAAGCAGCTTTACAGAGATGCAGAAAAATTTGGAGGACAGTACATTTCAATTTCAGGTTGGATTAGAACCTTAAGAAGTTCGAAGGCTTTTGGATTTATAGAAGTAAATGATGGTAGCTTCTTCAAGAATGTTCAAATAGTTTTTGAGGATTCTTTAGAAAATTTTAAAGAAATAGAGAAGTTAAGTATCAGCTCTTCTATAACTGTGGAAGGAGAGGTTATATTAACACTAGGTGCAAAACAACCCTTTGAAATTAAAGCAAAAAAAATAATAATCGAAGGGGAATCCTCAAGTGATTATCCACTTCAAAAGAAAAGACATACTTTTGAGTATTTAAGAACAATAGCACATTTAAGACCAAGAAGTAATGCTTTTTCAGCAGTATTTAGAGTACGTTCACTTACTGCCTATGCAATACACAAATTCTTTAATGAAAGAGGATTTGTGTATACCCATACCCCTATAATTACAGGAAGCGATGCTGAAGGAGCAGGAGAAATGTTTAAAGTTAGTACTTTAGATATGGATAACATTCCAAGGACAGAGGAAGGGAAAATAGATTTCTCAAAGGATTTCTTTGGAAAAGAAACCAGTTTAACAGTTAGCGGACAGTTAGCAGGGGAATGTTATGCACTAGCATTTAGAAATATTTATACTTTTGGACCAACTTTCAGAGCAGAAAATTCAAATACTGGAAGACATGCTGCAGAGTTTTGGATGGTAGAGCCAGAGATATCTTTTGCAGACTTAGGAGATGATATGGAGCTTGCAGAAGATATGATTAAATATATAATCAACTATGTTATGGAAAATGCTCCAGAGGAGATGGAATTTTTCAATAGCTTTATAGATAAAGGATTAAAAGATAGATTAAATCATGTTGCAAACTCTGATTTTGGTAGAGTAACTTATACAGAAGCTATAGAAATATTACAAAAATCAAGTAAGGAATTCCAATATCCAGTTAGCTGGGGATGCGATTTACAAACAGAGCATGAGAGATACTTAACAGAGGAAGTGTTTAAGAGACCTGTATTTGTAACTGATTATCCAAAGGATATCAAAGCCTTTTATATGAGAATGAATGAAGATAATAAAACTGTTGCCGCTATGGACTTGTTGGTTCCGGGCATAGGAGAGATTATCGGAGGAAGTCAAAGAGAAGAAAGACTTGAAATCTTAGAGAAGAGAATAGAAGAATTGGGCTTAGATAAAGAGGATTACTGGTGGTATTTAGAGCTTAGAAAATATGGTGGAACTAAACATGCTGGATTTGGATTGGGCTTTGAGCGAATGATTATGTATGTGACAGGAATGAGTAATATAAGAGATGTAATACCATTCCCAAGAACTACAGGAACTGCTGAATTCTAATATATAATAGCTAAAATTCAGCTATAAAATAAAAAAATATAAAGACTGTAGAAATATTAAATAAGAAATTCTACGGTCTTTATCACTTTAAATATAATCTTCAAGAAAATAAGTTGTTATAAAGATAATCATCTTAAATTAATATTTTCTATTATAGATTGTCTATGGTGTCTACAAATTTAATTTTTGTACCAACTTCTTCAATAGCTTTTAATAATTGCATTTCTGCTGTCTTAGATGAAGGTGGTAGAGAAACAATAGATTTAAAACCAGAGCTTTTATAAAGAGATACACAATTCTTTAGCACAGGTAACATATCTTGCTTTGAAGTCAATAAACCAGAACCATCAAGAACTAAAGTATAAGAAGCTGGAGTTATAGACTTTACATTAGTATTATAATCATCTAAGAATTTTTTTCCTTCATCCTCTCTAAAAAATCCTCCCATAGTTATTACGAATAGTTTTTTTTCTTTGTTTAATTCCATTTTAAACATAATAAACCCTCCTAATTTATATATTATATATCATGACTCCCATAGTGTAGCCAGCACCAACTGAACAAAACACTACTTTGTCACCTTTACCTATTTTGTTATCTTTCAGCGCCTCATACATAGCAAAGAAAGGGCTGGTGTTACCGGTATAACCATACTTATCTGCAATAAAGGTATATTTATCCTTCCAATTATCTACACCAAGCTTTTGTAAAGTATCTTTTATATCTGCATGAGAAAACTGGGAAAAGAAAAAATGATCAATTTCTTTTAAATCAGTATTATTCTTATTTAAAATTTTTAATATAAGTTTATACCACTGGTCACTGAAATATGAAACATCATGGGTAGTCCACTTAAATTTTTTATTTTCAATATCTATATTGGAATCCGTGATATTGGACAATCCGCATTCTGGAAACAACATGAAATCGCGATTTTTAGAATCTGTATGGTAGAGTGCATCAACTACTCCTGCTGAATCATTATTTGAAGATTTTTTTAATAGCACAGATGCAGCACCATCACCTACTGTAGTATTTACAATTGGACACCCTTTTTGTGCACTATTACTACCATAGGATGCTCCAATAATTAAAGCATTTTTATAGTTTCCTCTATGCTCCATATAGGAAGATACTTGGTCAATAGCTGTTATCATGCCTATACAAGAATCGTTCATGTCATAAACTAAACTACAATTATCAGCACCTAGTAATCCTCTTAAAATTAATGCATTTGTTGGTATTAAATATTCTGGAGTATCACTTACAAAAACAATAATATCAAGGTCATTAGGAGAAATTTTAGCCTTTTCTAGGCATCTTTTACTTGCTTCAAAGCCCATGGTTAGGGTGTTTTCTTTATTATTATCAACTACAAATCTCTCTGATCTACCTAAATGGTTTAGTAGATTCAAAATATCATCTCCAAAAATATTGATAGAATAATTATTATCTAATTTTTTAGTTGGATGATAAATTTCTAAGCTTTCAATTATAACTGCCATAATAATTCTCTCTTTCTAATATAATTAATTAAATCTAATGAATATTTGTTTATTTATATAAGAAGCTATGAAATCAATATAACAATAGTATTGTTATTAAGTTGCATATCAAATATTATAGCATGAAACTCCATCAATATAAATGAGAAAAATGTATATAAATAAAATTTTATGTAATTTATTATATAATAAAGTTATATTTACAATATTGTAAAATATAATAAAAATAAAATTTAAAAGAAATAAGTAATAAATAATATAAATTATGTATAAATTTGTATTGTTCTTGTATTACATATTTAATATTGGTATAAAATTAAAATTTTATATCAATATTAAATAGTAATATTAAAAATGGTATGTAGGGAGAAATTTGGGATGATAAGGATTGGTATAATCATAATTTCCATAATACTTATTTTAAAAGCAATAACACCCTTATTTTATAAAAAAAAGGTTATTTTTAATTTTATTCGAGCTATAAATAAGATTTATATAGTTTTTTTAAAGGAACAAAAAATATTAAATAAAATAATTATATTTAGTATGATGTCAATTAATTCGTATATGATAGGTGCTACATGTTACTATAAACTCCAAGAAAATTTAAATTTAACTGAGGTTCAAGAAATCATTGGAGTTATATTAGGCTTATTAAGCATATCAACAATAATATACTTTAGTGTTGGTACACCCATGCTTATATTGGGGAGAGTAACTAAGTTTATAGCGAATATTAGAGGGGAAGAAATTAGTTGGAAACTTATAATAAGTCATGGATTGTTAATTATGTATAGTTGTCTTCTAATAGTAGATAAAATTGAGAACCCAAATATGTACATATTAATTCTTGTTGGACTAATAGGCGCGTATTTTTTAAATTTACAGGTTTTATTTAGAATTACTATAAATCCAATGAGATTTACTCTAAAATCAAGTAGAATAAAAGAAGATAAAAATTTATTATTAGGAAGTATTTGGATAGGAACTTTTCTTTTAGTTTGTGTTATTGTTTTAAATTTGTTTTTAGGGGTTGTTACTATAAATAGCTCTTACCCAGGAGCCTATATAAATGAGCGAGGTGGAGTTATAACTAACTTTGATTTGTTTTATTATACTTTAATAACTTTTACAACCATTGGATATGGTGATATCTATCCTGTAGCTGTACAAGGGAAAGTAATGGCAATAATTATAGCCTTTACAAGTGTGGGTTGTTTAGTAGTAATGGTGAGTTCTATATTATCGCTAAAAGATAAATTATTAGAAGATTAAAATATAAATGCTTAAGGGTATTATGGAGGAGTTTCAGGGGAAACTCCTCCATAATACCCTTTAAGCATTTTAAATATATTATAATGTGATAATTAAGCCTCTTCAATAAGAGTTTTTAAATTATTTCCAACGTTAAGAAGTTTTTCATTCTCTATATTTAATCTATTATTTAACCTATTAAGTATAGTGCTAATTTCATTTTTGTTTTGTATTGTATGCTCTAAAGATTCAGAAATTTTGGGTTGCACTATATAATCAGAGATTATGCCATCAAAGAAAAAATCGGCAAAAGTTGTGAAAGAGCCAATTTGTATATCTTTAGCATATACATTACATACATCACTGAGTTCAGCATTAAATTTACGAAGAAGTCTTTTAGTAGTTTGAGCTTGGTGGTTTGCATCATCGATGTATCCATGCTTAGAACCATCAGAAAGGAATACGCCTCCAAACCTATCCAGAGTTCCCAAATTTTCAGCATTTTCTAAGCTTTTAATGGTTGCATCTAAACTATTATATACATTAGTTCCAGCAGATATGGCTTCTTTTAATTCCTTTATTATTGAAAAGATCTCACCTTCATCATCTATAAGAACTATTATTTTTTTAGCGTTAGGATTATTGGATTTCAGTATTAGATTCTTCTTTTCTTCTAACACATCTTCAAGGTCATTTTCGCAACCATGGTACTGAGAAAGTTCATTGTTGACTTTTAAAATATGTTCCTCAATTTCTTTTACGGTCCTTATAGATGAATCGTATCTAAATTGAGCAGCTAGTGCCTCTTGAGTTTCTTTATCAATTTTTTCTTCACGACGGCCTAGTAATGTATAGAATAATGAGGTTAAACTCATTTTTTTTAGATTTTCAACATCAAGATTTTCTTTTTTAAGTTGAGATTCTAGGTTATTGAGCTGTTCTTCTTCAGTAATTAAATTCCTTTTTAACTTGTCCAAAACTCCTCTAAGATATTTTTTTCTATTAATTTTTTCTTTAAGCTCATTAATCTCTAGATTTAAGTCGCTTATCATAGTTCGGTCACCTTCCTAATTTTGTTAACTAAATAAGAACATTATATATAAACTAATATAATTTGTACATAAAATAATAAAAGATTTAACTTAGATTTAATATAAAATAAATATAAAATTTTGAACTAAGTTCAAAACTCATGGGAAGTTTTGAATCTTTGGGTTGAAGTTTTATGTTGTAGAGAAAGTCATGTTAGAATAGTAGAAACTTTATTTCAATATATATATAATTAAGGAATAATAGTTTATGCACAATGAATATTAAATCTACTAGGAATTTTACATTAATTATGTATATAAAATTAGGTAGATAATATATTTAATATTCTTCAGTCTAAAATTAAAAGTGCAGAAGGAATTATTGGATTACTTGATTAGGAGAAAGGAATTTTATGAATATACTGATTAGTTATTTTTTACTTACTAATTTAATTGGATTTGTTATGTGTGCTATGGATAAAAGATATGCCGTAAAAAAGAAGTGGAGAATTCCAGAAAAGAAATTATTTATCATAGGAATTTTAGGTGGAGCTTTAGGGGTTTATATTTCTATGATCATATTTAGGCATAAGACAAAGCATTGGTATTTTGTTTTAGGAATGCCGTTAATAGTTGTTGTTCAAATAATAGTTTTTGTATTGATTAATTACAAGTAAATTTTATTATTTATTGAGGTAGAGACTCCTATAAGATTATGGCGATGATTCAAATTTATAATTGAAGTATAAAAATTAAAGGTAAAAGTAATACTAATTCAAAATGATATTTAGGAAGTGAGATTGTAATGACAAGCTTAAATTGTTGTGTAGAGAATTGTGCTTATAATAATCATAACTGTTGCTGTGTAGGAGCAATCAAAATAGGAGGAAAGCAAGCGACATATCCAGCAAGAACATGTTGTGATAGCTTTGCAGAAAAAGATAGTGCACCTACAAGCTGTCATACACCTAATCCACAGATAGATATTAGTTGTAAGGCAACCAACTGTATGTATAACTATAATTGTAGATGTTCTGCTGAACATGTGGATATATCTGGACGTTTTGCTTGTATCTGTGGAGAAACTGAATGTTCCAGCTTTTGTTGTAAATGACATAAAAGTTAAGGCAGGAGATAGATTAATCTATCTCCTGTTTTTAGATATATTAATAATAATTAAATTAAAATATAATATAGATAATTACAGTTTTAATATATACTATTGAAGAATTTAGAAATAAAGTTAAATAAATGTCTTTATTAAACTATGTATACATAAACAATAAAAGCTAATAAATTTTAGGAGGAGAAGTTAAATTGAAAAAAGTTATAACTGATTATATAGTAATAACATTAGGGTTAATACTAATATCAATTAGTATTCATTTTTTCTTGGTGCCAGATAATCTAGCAGCAGGAGGACTTTCTGGGTTAGCTATGGTACTAAATTATTATTTTTCTAAACTAGGAATTGGAATTATCATGTTTGTTGGTAATATAATATTTTTCATTATAGGATTTATGTTTATAGGAAAGGATTTTGGAGTTAGAACTATTTATGCCAGCTTAATGCTTTCAGTAATTATTGGGGCTATGGAATTTGTGATTCCTATGAAGGCTCCATTAACTGGAGATATTTTTATCAATCTAATATTTGGAATTATTATAGGATCTATAGGTATGGCTATTGTATTAAATAGAAATGCATCTACAGGGGGGACGGATATACCAGCTAAAATACTTAATAAATATTTCTATATAGAGATAGGTAAAAGTTTATTAATAATTGATTGTATTGTAACACTTATAGCTATAATAGCGTTTGGGACAGAAACAGGAATGTATTCTATTCTAGGAGTAATTATAAATGGATTTGCCATAGATTATGTTATAGAGGGGTTAAACATAATCAAGAAGGTAGAAATAATAAGTAGTAAAGGAGAGGTTATTAAAAAATTTATAATTGAAGAGCTAAATAGAAGTGCTACAATATATGAAGGAAAAGGTGCTTATAATATGAAAGAAAAAGAGATTATAGTCACTGTTTTAAATAAAAAGGAGTTTTTAAAATTAAAAACTCATATAAAAGAGGTAGATTCAGAAGCTTTTGTAATAATTTATACTGTACATGAAGTTTTAGGTGATGGCTTTGGAAATATATTATAGTAAAAGATAAAATCTAGATTTAATATTAAAATTAAAAGAAAAAAATAAATGCACTAGTTTTTGCTAGTACATTTATCTTGAGTTCAGTTCAAATTAATCTTGAACAGGAGCTCCTACTGGGCAAACACTAGCACAAGCACCACATTCGATACAAGCGTCAGCATCTATAACGTATATTCCATCTCCAGCACTTATACAGCTAACTGGACACTCAGATTCGCAAGCTCCGCATGATATACATGCATCAGTAATTTTGTAAGACATAATTAAAACCTCCTTCTATTTTAAATCATCAATATCATAACATATTATGATATAATAATAAAGAGGGTATGACCATCTAATTGATATATATATCGTCATTAATTCAGAATATCTCTATATTTTTAAATAAAATATGAAATATGCGTTAAAATTAATATCCTATTGTAAAATCAGTAGAAAAAAGTTAATTATTATTATAGAATTTAAATGTATTGAAGTTATGAGAAAAATCATATAGGATCTGAGGGAGAAAAATGAATTTAAGTGGTAAAGTAATTTTGATAACAGGGGGAACTAGGGGGATAGGACGAAGTATAGCTATTGAATTAGCTAAAGAAGGGGCAACTTTGTTTCTAAATTATCAAAATGATGATGAAAGTGCAAAATATACTATGGAATGTATAAATAATATGGGTGGATATGCTAAAATAATAAAAGGGGATGTAAGTGATTATAAATTTTGTCAGCATATGATACAGGATGCTATAAGCAAAATGGGCAAAATTGATATAGTTGTAAATAATGCAGCAATTTCTAGCATAGGGTTGTTTATGGATGTTAATGAGGAAGAGTTTGATCGTATGATGGGAGTAAATTTTAAATCTGTATATAATGTTACCCATAATGTAATTCCTCACATGATAAGTCGTCAGAAAGGAAATATAATAAATATATCTTCGATGTGGGGAAATCTAGGAGCAGCTTGTGAAGTTATTTATTCTGCATCAAAGGGTGCTATTAATGCCTTTACTAAGGCATTAGCAAAGGAGATGGCACTTAATAACATTAGAGTCAATGCAGTAGCACCAGGAGTTATAGCCACAGATATGAATAGATGGATGGCTATTGAGGATAAAGAGGCATTAGAAGAGGATATTCCTATGGGCAGATTTGGGAGTGGAGAAGAAGTAGCTAAATTGATATGTTTTTTAGCAAAAGATGATAGTAGCTACATAACAGGACAAATTATTAATGTAGATGGTGGATTACAATAACTTATGAAGGGAATGTATTTATATGAATGGTTTAGAGTTTAAGACATTATTAAAGGTAGCATTGGTGTGTATAGTGCTAATAGCTGTATCTCCATTTGTATTAGGACTTTTTGGATTTCTTATAAAAGGAGTAATGTATGTCGGCTTATTTATTGTGTTAGCTATAGTACTAGCTATGATATATTTTAAGTTTAAAATACGTAAAATTGGTAAAGAACAGTTTAATGGGATGGAGCACAATGGTAGTTCAGATAAACCAAAAGAAGATTATAATAGAGGAGAAGTTGACATAGATTATAGTGATTCAACAATAATAGATGTGAAAGAGTATAAAGAAGAAAAATAATATAAAATTATAGCACCAATAATATAATATTATTGGTGATTTTTATATGAAGTGAGATAAGGAGAAGGGTGTATGAATAAAATATTGCTTATTGAAGATGAGGAGTCCATAAGAAAATTTTTAAAGATAAGCTTCAAAAGAGAGAATTTTCAGGTTTTTGAAGCCGCGACAGGTGAAGAAGGTATACAAAAAGCAATAGAAGAGAATCCGGATATAGTAGTATTAGATATAATGTTACCGGGAATAGATGGATATAGGGTATGTGAGATATTAAAAAAGAATAATGAAAATACAGGAATAATAATGCTTACAGCTAGAGCGCAGGATAGTGATAAAATTATGGGTCTAGAATATGGGGCTGACCATTATGTAGTAAAGCCTTTCAATCCATTAGAACTTATAGCTATAGTTAAATCATTACTTAGAAGAGTAGTGAAAATAAATAAAAATAATAGAGAGTTTGCATGGTCAGGGCCTTTTAAAATAGATTTGTATAGTAAAAAGGTATACAAGGGCAATGCTGAGATAGAACTTACTCCAAAGGAATATCTACTTATGAAGATATTTATAGAGAATCCAAATAAGGCCTTTAGTAGAGATGAGCTTTTAGATATGGTATGGGGATACAATTATATAGGTGAAAACAAAATCATAGATGTTAATATTAGAAGAATTAGAAGCAAAATTGAAAATGAACCACCTGAGCCAAAGTTCATTGAAACTGTGTGGGGAACTGGATATAGATGGAGGGAGGATAATTAATGCTTTCTCTCAGGAAAAAAATAATTGGGAGTTATGTAATTATCATATTAATAACTGTAATTATAATTGAAATTATATTATATACCACTATAAGAGGATATTACTATGGAAATTTAAAGGACACCATATATAGTCAAATAAAAATTTCAGCTGAATTTTATAATAACTATTTATCATCTAATAGTGTATATGAAAATATATTTAATAATACAGATGTATCTTGGGGAAATACTCAAGCTAAGGTTCAAGTAATAGATGTAACGGGAAAAGTTCTCATGGACTCTACAGGGAATATACCTAAGGAATTAGTAACTACTAAAGAATTTCATAATGCACTTAATGGAAGTATAGATAGGAATAATAATGTGATTCAATTCACTAATAATAATGAGAATATTATTAGCGTGGCTTACCCATTATATTATGATACAGAAATTAATGGAGTGCTAAGATTTATGTCCTCTACAAGAAATATTGATAGAAGTATAGATGGACTCACTAATGTACTTGTATTAATGGGGCTATTAGTAATTATTATATCTACAACTGTTAGTCTATTTATATCTAATAGCATACTTAAGCCATTAAATGTAGTTAGTACTGGAGCAGAAAAAATGGCAGGCGGAAATTTTAGAGAAAAAATACCTAAATACTCTGAAGACGAAATTGGAAATCTAGTGGATACCTTAAACTATATGTCAGAAGAAATACTAAAAAATGAAAGTTTAAAAAATGAGTTTATTGCATCAATTTCTCATGAGTTAAGAACACCACTTACTTCAATTAAAGGCTGGGCTATAGTTTTAAACTCTTCGAGATTAGATGATGTTGAAGAAATTAAGGATGGACTTAAGATAATTGAAGAAGAAGCAGAAAGATTAACTTTTCTAGTAGAAGAGTTATTGGATTTTTCTAAACTTATATCAGGGAAAATATCTCTTCATAAAGAATTGGTAAATTTCAGTGAAATTACAGTAAATACAGTAAAGCAATTAACCCATAAATTCTCCAATAAAGGTATAGATTTAAAATTAGATTTAGAAGAAGAATGCGAGATAGAAATTGATGAAAATAGGATGAGACAAGTGTTAATTAATATATTAGATAATGCTATAAAATTTTCATCTTACAAAGGAGAGATAAGACTATCTCTAAAAAAAGAAGAAGATATTTTAATGTTAATCATAGAGGATAATGGACAAGGTATATCTGGAGAAGATTTGCCAAGAATTAAAGAAAAGTTCTTTAAAGGGAAAAATATTAATTCTAGCAATGGTATAGGATTATCTATTTGTGATGAAATAATTAATTTACATGGCGGTAATTTTGAAATACTTAGTGAAGTGCACCAAGGTACTAAAGTAATTATAACATTACCATTGTAGGAGATAGAATATGAAGAAATTTATTGTATCAATGCTAGTTATAATATTTTGTATTGTTATAACTGCATGTAATGGGATCGAATTATCTATGGCAAATAATATTGTTAGTCCTTTAGAAAAAAATCCACTGATAGGGCAATGGAGTATTGAAAGATATATCTCTAAAGGAGGAGAAGATCTTAAAATAGACGAAACATTTAAAAATACATATATGATCTTTAGTGAAGATTTTGTGGAATTCCCGGATGTGTACTATGAAAACATCAATTATAAAGTAAAGATGATTTCAGCTTTACAATATATGCAGACTACTTATGGAATTACACCCTCCGTACTAGGGATAACCAGTGATACTATTGAAGTTATGACTATTAATTACATGGATATATATGTGAAGGATATAATAATAATGTCAGAGGATAAGGCTATTATGGATTATTATGGAGGAATAGTTTATCTTAACAAGGTTAGAGGGTCCGAAGAAAGTGTTACTAATATAGAGCCACAAAGTAACGATGAAAATTATAAGGCATTAAATAGTGGTGTGTTGCTAGGGATTAGAAGAGATTATAAAGATAAAAATGAAAAATCCACATATAGAACTATTTGGGTTACTAATGAGGGTGAAGTTAGCTACGTGAAGGATACAGATATTTTACTTCCAAGAAAAAGTGGTTTTTGGGAGGTAGATACGGATAGATCCTTAGGTCCTAAAGGATATAAAGATAATATAGAAATATATCCAATAAATAAGTCAAATATACTTAGTAGAAATGTGCAGGATAAATATAATGGAGAAATAGTAAATAAAGCTATAACCTTTGTAGGTAATGATTATATTTGTATTGAAATTGAGGAAGTACTAAATAACATACACTTAAATTATTTGAAGACCATGCCTATTGACGGCATATATAATAATGAAGAGTATGATGTGAATTTACAAAGTATTATAAACAAGGAAAATATTAATGTATATGTAAAATTAAAAGGGCAAGAAAATATAAACAGTATGAATATAAGCAATTTAAATAAATTTACTAACTTTGGAATAAGAAGAGTAAAGGGAATGTGGAGATTCTATACAATATTTAAGAATGAAGGATATATTGATGTAGATATTCCTACAATGGTACCGAATACTTTATCAAGGCACGATGAGTTATATACAAGCTGGAATTCAATTATAAATATAATTCCATCAGCTATTGATGCGATAGCATCTCCTAATGGAAATATGCTTATAATCCAAACTAAAAATAATTTATATATATATAAAGTAAAGGATAATAATATTTCACATAGACCAATGGCAGTAGTTCCATTAGAGGATGATGAAAGTATAATTATGGCAGAATGGGCTCTGGGGGAATATGTGAATAATTGGAGTGACATGGTAAAAACTATAAATGAAAAAAATAAATAAAAATATGATTTGTTTTAATATAGTGTTGATAATGAACTACAGATTATTACTCACAAACCGTTTCGAAANNTAATCTGTAGTTCTAAAATCAAGAACCATTTAAAACAAATCCTATTAATAAGATAAAACCGAAGGATTTCTGGATTAATTCCAATTTCCTTCGGTTTTGTTCATTTGTATATTTTTCTAAGGAGCAAAGCGATTACTTATTTTTTAACTACATCCAGTGGTAGTTCCACAGTCCTGACAAACTTTACAAGTGCCATTTTTAACAAGTCTAGTACTAGAGCAACTAGAGCAAGTTTCGGAGTAAATTCGCTCACCTTCTGTAGAAGTTTTTTTATTTTCATTTGACATATTAGTAGTTGATAATTCATTTTCAGCATTAGTTATGCCAAAAGGGAATTTATTGATTGGCGCTACATCAGGCTTAATTTGACAACGTGAGAAATCACCTAATTCAATATCAATTATCTTGCTTATTAAGTCAGAAATAGAAGTAACATGCTTTATATATGGATGCTTTTGTACAAATCCATAAGGTTCATATTTTTGACCCCTAAGCATTTTAGCTATATCTTTAGCAGGCACATGATATTGTAGCATAACAGAGATAGATTTAGAGAGAGAACCTAAAAGTCCTGTTATAATTGTACCTTCTCTATCTGTAGTAATATAGATTTCTGATATATCACCATTCTCGCGTCTATTTACTGTGGTATATACCTTAACATCATCTATTTGAGCAGGATGAGTAGTGCCATATCTTATACCAACAGGTTTTTCTCTAGTAGATATAACATTGGTAGTTGAGTTAACCTTAGCTTGAAACTCTTTAGCCTTTTCAAGTAATTCTACATAAGTTAAATCTTCTAAAGAGGTATTATTGTTTTCATCCATAGTAGTGTTTAATGGTTGACTAGCTTTACAGCCATCTCTGTAAAGAGATATACCTTTAACACCAAGTTTCCAAGAGTCTAATACTACTTTTTTAAAGTCATCTATAGAAGCAGTTTTAGGAAGATTAACAGTTTTAGATATAGATCCTGAGATTAATGGAGTAATAGCTGACATCATTAAAACATGTCCCATTGGCGCTATATATCTTTCACCACTTCCACATTTGTTTGCAGTATCGAATATTGGTAAATGTTCCTCTTTAAGGTGAGGAGCACCCTCTATTTTCCCATCTATAATCTTCTCATATTCAAAGCCGTTTTCATTAACTACTTCTTTTCTTAAGATATAGTTTACTATATCTATAACCTCTTCCTCATTATATCCTAGATTTTCAAGAGAAGCTTCTATTACGGGATTTACTATGGTCATAAATCCACCACCAGATAGCTTTTTATAGATAAAGTGAGAGAAATAAGGTTCAATAGAAGTAGCACCACAATCCATAGCAAAAGAAATAGTTCCTGTAGGAGCTACTACAGATACCTGGGCATTTCTAAATCCAAATTCTTCTCCATATTTTATAGCATTTCTCCATAAATTTTTAAGAGGAGCAGAAATATAACTTAAGTTATTATTTTCTAGAATAGAATGATTTACTTCTAAAGGAGTATAGTGTAATTCTTCATAAGGAGTATCTATAGCTCTAGAAACTCTAGCATGATTTCTAATTACTTTCATCATGTATTCACTATTTATATCATATTTTTCAAAAGTCCCAACAATTTCAGCCATATAAGCAGACGTTACATAGGAACCAGCTGTAAGAATTCCTATTAATGCTGAAGAAAGAGTTCTTGCTTCCTCAGAATCATAAGGTAGTCCCATAACCATAAGTAGTGAAGCTAGGTTAGCTACTCCAAGTCCTGTAGTTCTAAACATATATGTCTTTCTAGCTATATCCTCTGTTGGAAATTGTCCCCAATGAACAGAAGCTTCAAGAGCTAGTTGAAGTATTGAAACTAAATGAATATACCCTTCAATATCAAACCTTTTATTCTCTAAATCATAGAATTTATACATATTTATAGAAGCAAGGTTGCAAGAAGTGTCATCAAGGAAGGCATATTCGCCACAGGGATTTGTACAATTAATTCTGTTATGTTTTGCACCATATTTGCCATCTTCTCCAGCAGGACATGTATGCCAAGCATTAAAGGTATCATCAAATTGTGGAGCAGGGTCAGCACATTGCCATGCAGCGGTGTTAAAGTTATCCCATAAGTCCATTATTTTAACATCTCTATTAATTGCATCATCTACTCTTCCTTTTAAGGTAAGCACTTCATCTGGATTATTATTAAGATTGTCTACCTTGCTCATAAACTCATCACTAAATCTTATGGAGTTATTACCGTTTTGGCCTGAAACAGTTTCATAAGCTTCACCCTCAAAAGTAGAATCGTATCCCATTTTTCCAAGAGCACGAACTTTATTTTCTTCTCCAGCCTTCCAGTTTATAAATTCCATAATTTCAGGATGGTCCACATCAAGGCAAAGCATCTTAGCAGCTCGTCTAGTAGTACCACCAGATTTTATAGTGCCAGCATTTCTATCAAAGCCTTTTAGAAAGCTCATTACTCCAGAGGATACTCCTCCACCAGATAAATGCTCATTCTTGGCTCTTAGTGTCGAGTAGTTTGTTCCAGTACCAGAGCCACCCTTAAACAGTTTTGTTTCTGTCACATATTGCTCAGAAATTGAGTGAGAACCAAGAAGCCTATCAGCTATTGATAATATAAAACAGGCAGAGGCTTGAGTACGGCTATAATTATCCTTACTTTTAACTACTTTCTTTAAATTTTCATCATAATAGAAATTATCTTGAGGTTCTCCAGCTATATCATAAGATAATTTTAAACCAGTATTAAACCATTGAGGAGAGTTAGGAGCATACATTTGACTTAAAAAGCAGTATACCAACTCATCATAAAGAATGTTGAATTCTTCATTAGAAGTAATAATGCCTTCATCCTTTAAGGCTTCACACCAAAAATTCACTATTCTATGAGCAACAAGCTTTAAACTATTTTCATAACCTACTTCGTTAGGTACCATTGCTTTTTTAAAATATTTAGAGGCGATGATATCACAAGCATTTTGTGAATATTCTATAGGGAACTCTAAGTCTTTCATATCTACAAGTATAATATCTTTTTTATAATCCTTTAAAAACACATCCACCTTTTTCCATTTAAATAATTCATAAACGGTTAGTGTATCATTATTCTCTAAGGCCTTTGTGTAGTATCTTTTAATTACTTTATTAATATTTTTCATTATAAAAGCTAATCACATATTACATGATTAGCAGGTCACCTCCTAAATAACTTTTTAAAACCTAAAATAATTATGTACAATATATAGTATTACAATTCAAGTTAAATACTATATGTGGTATTATATAATAAAAATTTATATTAATCAATAAAAATTATCCACAAAAATTTTTATGTATTTACATTTTATGCCAAAATAATGGTTATAATTTAAAAGAAATGTTTCTAAGTCATAAGTTATATTCTATACAGAAATACAAAAAAACTCAAAGGTTTTTTTGTGGGAATATTTTTCAAAAAAGGACAAAAGAAAATTTTTGTAACCAAATATTTATTCATTATGTTATTATATAAATAAAAAGAACTAAAATTAAAAAAGGATTAAAGGTTAATTGAAATAAAATGCAATAAAATATAAGGTAAGGTGACGGTAATGATTAAAACTATAAATGGTAAAGCGCCTATTATCCATAAAGATTGCTTTGTAGCAGAGAATGCTACAGTGGTAGGAGAAGTTACTATAGGAATAAATACAAATATATGGTATGGAGTAGTTATTAGAAGTGATATGGACATAACCACTATTGGAGAAAATACTAACATACAAGAGAATAGTACAGTACATAATGACTTTGGAATTTCCACTACCATTGGAGATAATGTAACTATTGGTCACAACTGTGTAATACACGGATGTACCCTTGGAAATAATGTGTTGGTGGGTATGGGTTCCATAGTGCTAAATGGAGCAGAAGTTGGCGAAAATACTATTATAGGTGCAGGAAGTCTTGTAACTCAAAATAAAAAAATCCCTTCAGGAGTATTATGCATGGGAAGTCCAGCTAAGGTTATTAGAGAGCTGACAGAGGAAGAGATACAATCCATAAAAGATTCAGCAAAGCATTATGTTGAGCTTTCAAAGATACATAAATAATTACCCCAAATTAATTGAGAATGGATTACGAATAATGGGAATTTAAAAAGGGGTTGATATTTTGATAAAATTAGATGCAGTTAAAAATATGACAAAAGAACAAAAATATAAATATATGATTATGGTACTAGAAGCACAATTAAGTTCAGAAAAGGATATCTATGCCAATATATCTAATGCCTCTGCTATCATTTACTCTATTATAGATAAATTAAATTGGAGCGGTTTTTACTTTATGAGAGAGGGCGAGTTGGTGTTAGGACCTTTTCAAGGAAAGCCAGCTTGTAATAGAATAAAAGTAGGAAATGGTGTGTGTGGTACCGCTGTTAGAGATAGAGAAGTTCAAAGAATAGATAATGTTCATGAATTTCCAGGTCATATTGCCTGTGATAGCGACTCTAATTCAGAAATTGTAATACCTATTATAAAGGGTGAGGTAGTTTATGGTGTCCTCGATATAGATAGCTATGAATTTAATACTTTTACAGAGCTTGAGGAAGTATATTTAATAAAATTTGTGGAAAAGCTTAACCAATATATAGATTGGAATAAATTATAGGAAATGGAGAATTTAGATGATAGAGATAGGAAAAATCAACGCCTTAAAGGTAGTTAGAGATTGTGAATTTGGACTTTATCTTGATGGAAAAACTGAAAGGTCTGCTGATGATATACTTATACCCACTAAAAGTATAAGAGGAGAGGTTAAGATAGATGATACTGTAGATGTATTCATATATAGAGACTCAAAAGATAGAGTTATTGCTACAATGAAAGAAGTAAAGGCTCAGGTTGGAGAACTTGCTTATTTAGAAGTAGTAGATAAGTCAGCTATAGGTGCTTTTGTTAACATAGGATTAGAAAGGGATGTACTTGTACCTTTTAAAGAGATGGTTTATGATTTAGAAGTGGGTAAGAGTTACTTATTTTATTTATATTTGGATAAGACTGATAGAATAGCGGCTTCTACAAAGGTAGATAGATATCTTAATAACACAAATTCATATCCCATAGGTGAAGAGATAGAAGGGACAGTTTATGGTAAACATAAAAGTGGTAACATAATGATAGCTCTTGAAAATGCTTATAGAGGAATAATACTCACTAAAGAGTATTTTCATGATATACCAATGGGATCTGTATTAAATGTTAGAGTTAAAAGATATTTTGAGGATGGAAAGACTGAGGTAAGTCCTAGAAAAAAACGTATGGAGGAAAGGGATGAGCTTCAAGAGACAATTTACAATTACTTAAAAAGCCATAAAGGAGTTATGAGATTTAATGATAAAAGTTCTGCAGATGACATAAAAAAGCAGTTTAATGCAAGTAAAAATGCCTTTAAACGTGCTTTAGGTGGGTTAATGAAACAAGGTTTAATAGAGCAGGATGAGAATGGAACTAGAATTAAGTAGTTAATTCTATATTGAATATATAAAAGCATTAGGTTTTCTATAGAAGATAAATCTAAGGCTTTTTTATTCTATTGCTAAAAGATTAGCTTAGTGTTCTTAGAGCTTATAAAATATGTGTTGAAGTAAATAGTTTTATATAAGTTATGGGAATTTAGATATTCTGTAGAAATAAAAACAGGACATGATGGAGAGGTTCTCCAACACATCTTTAGTTAATATTATTTCTACTAGATATTTGATTACATCAAATAATAAATATGTTATTGAATTTTAAAAAGTTAGTATATAAATAATAGCTAGATACTAGACATTGAAGAAATGGAGTCATTTAATAGATTTGTAGCTTCTATAGTGCTTATGTTTTTTATTAAGCTTATTTCATCAATTAAGAATTTCTTTGTATTATTTAACATTTGTTTTTCATTTGAATTTAAAGGCTTACGACTATTAACTTCTGTAAGGTTACAGATTACTTCAACGTAGTCTGTTAAGCTACCGGATTTTAATTTAAGGTTATTAGCATGCATTCTTTCTTTGCAATTACTATTGTTTAAATCTTCTAGTCTACTACTAAAATCATTAATACTATTTAGAAAATTATCTAAAATAGTTCCATCACTAATTAATCTTATATTAGAAGATTCTAAGCGGCTAATTGGAATCATTATTTCTAGGTTGTTATTTAACAGGTTTATCTTGTAGTAATTTTGTACTTTACCTCGAATTTCCTTTTCCTCCACTGAATCAATTATACCTACACCTTGGCTAGGATAAACAATTTTATCACCGATATTAAACAAATAAATCGCCTCCATATTTAATCATAATATAAGTATAACATAAAATGAATTAATTAGCAAAATTCCAATTTTAGCATAAAATAATAAACGTGTCAATTAGTAATTTGGAAGTTTAATATATTAAGGAAATAGTATTAAATTTAAACTTAAGGAATTTATTAATTGTTAGGATAATCTATTAGAGAGTGTAGAAAATTTTATATTGTGCGGGTAAAGTTTTACTAATAATTAAGTAATGATCAGGAATGATTAAAAAGAAAGCATTAACAAATTGCCAATACAATTTGTTTTGCTAGCTATGATGGGTTAGGAGAGAGTTATCTAGTAAACTAGTAGCCTCCACAGTAGTTATGTCTTTTGCTAAACTTATTTCTTCAATTAAAAACTTTTTTGTAGCCTTTAACATCTGTTTTTCACTTGAGGTTAAAGGTTTGCGCCTATTAATCTCCGTGAGGGTATAGATTACTTCAGCATAATCTATTAAGGTACCTGATTTAAATTTAAGTGTGTTAGTGACCATTCTTTCCTTACAATTGCTATTAAGGGAATCCTCTAGTGTACTATTAAAAGTATCAATATTATTTAATAGATTATCTAAGGTTGTTACATCACTAATTAATCTTATTTGAGAGTTTTCTAAACGGTTAGAGGGTATGGTTATTTTTAAATTATTATTTAATAGATTTATTTTATAATAATTTTGCATTTTTCCAGAAAACATCTTTTTTTCGATTACATTAATTATTCCTACACCTTGGCTAGGATAAACAATTTTATCACCAATATTGAACAAATAAATCGCCTCCATATTTTTGTATAATATAAGTATAACACAAAACAAATTTAATAGCAAAATTTCAATTCTATCATAAATTTATTTGTATGTCAATTAGTGATTTTGTGTAAAAATTAAAAAGGATTTGGGGAAATCTAAATGGCAATTTTAATATGAATTCTATATTCTTAGTTAATACATATAGGTTTAAAGAAAAGAAGATTTTCATGATAACTATATAAAACCATATAGGATAGTAGACAAAAGACATATCGAATTACAGAGAGAAGAAGTAAGAGGCTCTATAATAGACATAATGAGAATGTAAGAGTTGATTTCAACCTTTGAAGAGAATTCAGATTTCATTATAGAAAAAACTTAGATAATAAAATGATATAATAAAAGAGATTAAGGATCATAAATATATTAAATTTAAGAAGTTTAGTAGGTATTGAAAGAGGTGAATACATATGAGAATATTAATGATGAAGGTGGGGTTAAGGGCTAGCTGGGTTAATTCGTTAAAGGAAAAAAGAATGGTTATTAAAAGTCTGATGCAGAGAATTAAAAACAAATTTAATGTTTCTGTAAGTGAGGTAGATGACCAAGACATCCATAAAAGTATAGTTATAGGCATAGCCGCAGTTGGTACCAGTCAGGAGATTCTAGACTCGACCTATGAGGCCTTAGTTAATTTTATTGAAGATAACACTGATGGAGAAATAGTATCTATAGAAAAAGAAATAGAGGTATTTTAAATAGTTTTTTCATTAAATTAAGAAATAATTTCTTAAATTTAGTTATAGATTTATACCTAAAGCGTTATTGTAACTATAGAAGAATGGTTTTAAGAGAATGTTTATATGATATAATGATTATACATATTACAAAATATAAAATAGAAAAATTTAAAACATTAATATTTTAGGGGGAAACCAATGAGAAGAAGGGAAATTGATTGGATTAGGAACATTGCTATTTTAATGCTATTTATTTACCATACAGCAGTAATATTTGCAGATTTTGGAGATTTTTATATTAAGGCAGAAGATTCTAATTTGTTTTCGAACCTATTTATTTTATTGACGTTTTCGTGGTATATGCCACTTCTATTTTTTTTAGCAGGAGCTTCTACCTATTTTGCGTTGCAAAGGAGAAGTGGAGGGCAATATATAAAGGAGAGAGTTAAGAGACTGCTTATCCCATTCATTTTTGGAATAGTAGTTATAGTTCCACCACAAACATATCTAGCAAGACTATGGAGAGGGGAAACCCATATTAATTATTTTCGGCATTTAGCACAATTTTTTACCAATGTAAGTGATTTCATGGGGTTTGATGGAAAGTTTAGCCCAGCGCATCTTTGGTTTATAGTCTTTTTATTTATTATTTCAATAGCTGGTGTGTATATAATCAAAGGACTTAAAACAACAGTAGGAGAATTTATACTTGAGAAAATTAAGCCTATACTCTTAGGAAAGCAAGGAATTCTTTGGTTGCTTTTTCTCATAGTGGCTATGGAGTTTATTCCTAGTGTAGGTGGAAAAGGAATGATAACAAATTTATTGCTATTCATTTTGGGGTATATAACTTATAGTGATAAGGACTACTTAACACAAATTTCAAAGTATAGAAGAACCTTTTTTATATCAAATATAATAATTATTATATTAGGAGCATGCTATTCACTGGCTATTCGAAATATGCTTCAAGGAGAATTAGGGTATATATTAGATACTATTATAAAAAATATTCTCTTGATAACAATGGGAATTACAATAATAGGATATAGTATAAGATACTTAAATAAGGAGCATAAATTATTATTCTATTTAAACAAAGCATCCTTTCCTGTATATATATTACATCAAACCATACTTCTTTTAATAGCTTTTTATATTATGCCATTGATGTTACCAGCTTGGATTTCCATGCCACTAATAATTGGATCATCTTTTGGAATGACCTTTTGTGCATATGAAGTATGTAAGAGAATAAAACCAATTAGTATATTGCTTGGAATGAAATAGATATTTCAAAATAGGACAGATTTAAGAAATTTAAATTTCTTAGAATTCAGAGTTCTTATATTTTAGAAAAAAATGACCTTGCATTCAAATGCGAGGTCGTTTCTATTAGAGTTACTAAATATTATAGATATTCTAAATGAAAATTTAGTATTTAGTTACAAAAGTTGTTTAACTTGGATTATAATAATAGTAATTTATATTAAACCAATTAAATTCAAAATGGTTTAATAATATAAATTGTATAGATGAATTTCACTATATATTAATAGTAGTGAAGATAGGTAATATACTATGGAGGTGTAATAATGTCAGATGTACAAAAATTAAAAACTAGAGAAGAAATAGAAAAAAAGTATAAATGGAAGGTAGAGAAGATGTATTCTTCTGATGAAATATGGGAAAGAGACTTTAAAAAATTAAAAGAAAGTGTAAGTGTTCTTTTAGAATTTAAAGGAAAGCTTAATAATGGACAAAAACTTTTAGAATACTTAGAGAACTATGAAAAAATATCTAGCTTATATGAAGATTTAATTGTATATGCTCATTTAAAAAGTGATGAAAATACAGCTAATTCAAAATATCAAGTTATGATGGAGAAGATATCTGCATTTGGAGCAGAGTTTAGTGGAATTACATCTTATTTTGTGCCTGAATTATTATCTATGGATAGCAAAAAGGTTGAGGAATTAATAGCTAATGCTAGTGGTTTAAAGGATTATGAGATTTATATTAGAAATATTCTTGAGGAAAAACCTCATATTTTAAGTGAAGAGGAAGAGAAGATTTTAGCCACTGTAAGTGATTGTTTAAGTGCTCCTAGTAACATATATAAAATGCTAACCAATGCAGATATGACATTTCCAATGATTGAGGATGAAAATGGCAGTAAAGTAGAACTTACAGATTCAAACTACGGATTGTTTATAACGAACAAGGATAGAACTGTTAGAGAGAATGCTTTTAAAGCATTATTTGGAACCTATAAGAAGTTTGAAAATACGATTTCAACCTCTTATACTGCCTCTGTGAAAAACTTTATTTTTGATTCTAAAATTAGAAAATATAATTCATGCCTTGAAAGTTCACTGAAGCCAGATAAAATACCAGTGGAAGTATATCATAATGTAGTTAGTACTATAAATAACAGAATAGATTCACTTCATAGATATGTAGAATTAAAAAAGAAACTATTGGGCTTAAATGAAATTCATATGTATGATTTATATGTGCCAATTATAGAAGCACCAAAATTTAATATTCCATACGAAGAAGGATTGAAATTATGTGAAAAGGCTCTAAAACCAATGGGAGAGGAGTATATATCTATCTTCAATGAGGGAGTTGAAAGTGGCTGGATAGATGTGTATGAAAACAAAGGAAAACGAGGGGGAGCATATTCTAGTGGTAGCTATACTTCCATGCCATATATTTTATTAAATTACAAGAATCTTGTGAATGATGTATCTACCCTAATTCATGAAATGGGTCACAGTATTCATTCCTATTATTCAAAAAAGCATCAACCATATATTTATGCAGATTATGTATTATTCTGTGCAGAAGTTGCATCCACCACTAATGAATGTTTACTGATGGATTATTTAATTAAAAATGAAACAGATAAAACAAAAAGATTATATTTGATAAATCAACAACTAGAAGGTATAAGAACTACAGTGTTTAGACAAACCATGTTTGCAGAGTTCGAATTAATTGTCCATGAAAAAATGGAGCAGGGGGAAGCACTATCCAGTGATGATTTATCTAGTATATATCATGATTTGAATGTAAAATATTTTGGAAGTTCTATGATAGTTGATAGTGAAATAGATATTGAGTGGGCGAGAATTCCGCACTTCTATAGAGATTTTTATGTATATCAATATGTAACTGGTTTTGCTGCTGCAAACTCTTTCTATCAAAAGATTTTAAATGAGGGAGCAGAAGCTGTAGAGAAATATAAAGGATTCCTAAAGGCCGGGGGTAGTGATTATCCAATAGAAATTCTAAAAAGGGCGGGAGTAGATATGACCACTCCTAAGCCATTAGAAGATACTATTAATAGATTCGATGAACTTTTAACTATGCTAGAAGTAGAATTACAATAAAAAATATATATTAGAGAAAGTCTTCATATAATGTTTATGAGGACTTTTTCTAGTATATAAGTTGTAATTAAATTTCTACATTATATAAATAGGCTTAAATATAAAATTAGATTAATTAGAACTTTATATTATNNTTAACGCTTTTTACTTTCATAGAACCTAAGTAAATCTAAATTTTCTGCAAATGGTATTCACAGGAATAATATGAAGTTCAATTCCAATATGTCATAGAATAAAAACCTATTTGTATGGTGTTTAATTAATATGAATTATCATTATTACAACATATATTAAATTTTTAAATTTAAAAGAAAATTCTCAAACTAATTATAGTTAATGTAGGAGATGTTAAGCTTTTCTTCATAGCGACGATAATTATATCAGGTGATGATAATTATGTTAAATGTGGAAATTATTTCAAAGGATAAAAAGTATATTCCATATAGATATATAGGTACTACAGAGGAAAAAAAGAGTGAAGATGAATTGGATTTTAATAAGTTACTTGATGATGAAGTTCATAGTATTAGAAGCCAATACAAAAAAACACAAAATTTTGTAGCAATACTTAATTCATTGTCTCTTGAGGAAAATGAAGATATATACTTAAAAGAAGATGGTAGGTGGGATACCATAAGAATTATTCTTGATTGTGGTTTAAATCTTGAGAATTGTAATTATGAAGAATTAAATAAATGTATAATGGTTATGGCGGGTAAAGGAATCATAGAAGATTCAATGGTTAATGATTTTATAAACATGCCAATGTATCCAATTATTCAAGTAACAAATAATTTTAAAAACAATTTTAATTTTATAAGTTACTTAGAAGAACAAATAAATTTAATGAAATCTTTGGAGTTTGATGAAAATGTTGATTTGCTTGAACGAATAAAAGGAATTTTTATAGATGAGGATTTATAATATAGGATCTAAAAAATAAAAAATCTATTAATTATATTATACTAGGAGGTTTCATATGTATTCCATAGTAAAATTAGAAAGTAGCCAAAGTCTTGATTTAGCTAGAATATGTCTTAATGCTTACCCAGGTGTTCCTCTAACCCCAGAAAAATATGCAGAGGGTATAAATATTCAAAATTCCTATGACTTTATAAACTTTTATTGCTTATTTAAGGATAAAGAACTTTTAGGTGGAATGAGATTGCATGATTTCCAAATGAATTTACTTCAGAAGAAAGTTTTTGCTGGGGGGATTGGGGCTGTAGCTGTAGAGTTGCTTCATAAAAAGGAAAAAGTAGCATTGGAGATTATAAAATTTTTTATTTATCATTACAGAGAAAGAGGAGCTTCCATGGGGTTGTTGTATCCATTCCGACCAGATTTTTATAAAAAGATGGGTTTTGGATTTGGCACAAGTATTAATCAATTTAAAATCAAGCCTTGTGATTTGCCTAAAGGAAGTTCTAAAAAAAATATTGTATTTTTAAATTGTAGTGATAGTGAAGAAATGTGTAGATTCTACAATAGTATGGCGGATAAAACTAATGGACTTATTAAAAAAGTTCCGAAAGAGTTTGAATCTATACTTAATAGAGAATCAAATAAGGTTATAGCATATAAAGTAGAAGGAAGAATTTTAGGATATTTAATTTTTTACTTCCAAAAAGGAGAAACTGGATCTTTTGTGATAAATGATATTTTTGTATCTTCATTATTGTTTGAAAATTATGAAGTTTTTTTGCAGCTTATGACATTTTTATATACACAGAATGATCAAATAAGATATGTAATAATAAATACCCAGGATGAAAATTTTAGATTTGCATTAAATGACCCAAGAAATAATTCAGATAGAATCTTAACATCTGTATATCACGAGTGCAGTACTCAAGGAACCGGTATAATGTATAGAGTTATAGATGTTAATAAGCTTTTTATAGACTTAAAGGAGCATAACTTTAATAATGTAAATTGCAAATTGAAGTTAAATATAATAGACACCTTCATACCTGAAAATCATGGCAGCTATGTAGTTCACTTTAATAATGGTGTAGCCACCATGGTGAAAAATTACAATTATGAAGTTCAGCTAACTTTAGATATTGCTGATTTTTCATCATTAATTACTTGTGCAGTTGACTTAAAATCTCTTTATAAATATGGAAGAGCACAATTATCTAATAAAGAGTATTTAAATACTTTAAATGAACTTTTTTCAAGTGATAGCAAGCCTTTATGTATGACTGATTTCTAAAATCATAAGTTAGGAATCTTCAAAAAAGCAACTAGTTAAGCTACTGGTCTATTTGACTAGTTATTTTCTTCAGATGCTTTAAACAAAATTGTTGAGGTATAGATTAGTAAGGTGAATTACTATTAAGGGATTAGATTGAATATTAAATTGTATAAATGTATGTAATAATCTGTGTAATTTTCAAAAAAAATATGTTTATATTTTTAATGAACCACCCTTATTATATAGGGTGGTTATATTAGTATAACATCATAGACTGAGGAGGATATTATGGGGAAAATTTTAGTTATGGGAGGAAGTACTTTCGTAAGTAGTTCCTTAGCTCAATATTTAATTCAAAGAGGATATACTGTAGATTTGCTGACAAGGGGAATAAAGGAGATTAAATATAGCGGATATAATCAGCATATAGTATGTGATAGAAAAAATAGAGAAGATTTGAAAAAGCATCTAAAAAATGAACAATATGAATTTATCTTTGATATCACAGCTTATTCTAAAGAAGATGTGGAAATACTTTTAGATTCTGTAGCCATTGACAGCTTACATAAGTATATATTTTGCTCCAGTGGTGCTGTATACAAACCATCTGATGTTGCTGTAGCCGAAAGCTATGAAAAAGGGAAAAATATTCACTGGGGCCAATATGGGCTAGATAAAAAATCAGCAGAGGATTACATAATATGTAGCGGAATAAATTATATTATTTTTAGACCTACTTATATATATGGAGAGGAGAACAATCTATATAGAGAAGGATATTTTTTTGAGAGAATTAAAGATAAAAAAGTTGTACCAATGCCATACGGTAAGAATATAAGAACTCAGTTTATTTATATAGAAGATCTAATAAAAACTTTTGAAAGTGCTATGCACAGTAAAAATAATTCAGGGATATATAATGTTACGAATTCTGATATAATTTCATGGAAAGATTTTATAGAAACTTGTGGATTAGTAATTAAAGAAAAACCTATGATAAAAGAAGTGGTCAGTGATAAATATGAGGTAAGAACATATTTCCCATTTAGAGATGTGACTTATATATTGGATATAGAAGCTCTAAAAAGAGATGGATTATATATACCTAATACTTCTTTAAGAGATGGTTTAGAGAAAACTTATAAATGGTATATAAAAAATAATATAAAATTAGTAGATAATAGAATGGGAAAAATTGAAGAAATAGTTAAAGAGAAATTTTAGATATTCTGAATTTAGAGGGAGAAAGTCTATTTATTGAGAAGTGGCTGGTAATATTGCAAGAGATATGAAATGTCCAGTAGCACTAGTGGCATTAAATAGAATTATAGAGAATCTGAGAAAGAAATACCTGCATAAAGGGTATTTCTTTTTTATGATTAGAATAAAAAATGAACTATATTAATGGTGGTGAATAGCATAGTATCATAAATAATAACTATAATAAATATGGTTAGGAGAAGGAAAATGGATTTGATTTATATGTTGCCCTTTTTTATTAATGATAGTAAAGAGTATTTTAACTATGAAATGAACATGGCTAAGGAGTGCTTTGAGAGTCTAAAGGATTGTGGATCTATAAAATTAATAATATACAATCAAGGTATATTAACTAATAAGGAAATTGAGAATTTATTGAATAGCTATTCTAATATTAGTTATGACATAATGGGAAGTGGAGTAAATGAGGGAATTCCTAAGGCTAGGTATAGAATGCTAAAATATATATTTGATAAATATAGTGAAGCTAAGTATATTGCAGAGATACATTTAGACATGATTTTTACTCCAAATTGGGATAAGCCTCTAATAGAATATTTAGAGAATAGTGATGAACCTATAATATCCCCAAGGATCTTAATTCAAGAGGAGTGCGGGAAATATAGATTCATTGATAATGAAATAGGAGTAGATTTTCCAAGCAGTTTATTAGAGCGGGTAAATATGCTTAATAGC
Source organism: Clostridium sp. UBA4108 (assembly GCA_002381695.1). Lineage (GTDB taxonomy): Bacteria > Bacillota > Clostridia > Clostridiales > Clostridiaceae > Clostridium_J. The sequence goes on from DFXM01000020.1 coordinate 862,461, forward strand.
TGTTGTGAAGATAGAGTTATAGAAGGGTTTGCTCACCCTATAATTCACAAGGTAGAAATATTAAAAAACATAAATCCATATGATGTAGGGTTTCTAACAGGAAAACAGGGTTATGAAGATGATAGCATAATTCTTGGATATAATTATTATATTGGCACAAGGCATAAATGGAGCCCTAAAATTAGTTTTAAAACTTGTGTATATCATAAGGGTGTGGGGCAAAGGGATAAAGTTGATAATATAAATATAGATTTTAACCAGAATGTTAATGGATTAAATGCTCAATATGGAGCTTACGGGTTTAAAGAGCTATATAGAATTACAGGAAAATCTTCTTTTTTAGATTTATATAATCAATGTGTAAGAGATAAAGAGGCTTATAAATATGCCAATTTTTATAATGACGACTATGCTTCAAGATATATAGTTACTACAGATATTAATACTAATAATTGTTTATTAAAATTTCCTATGGATTGGTGGAGTAGATTGTATGAATATCCCTGGGCTATGAAGTTTGTAAAAAAAGATGATAGGTGTTTGGATGCTGCCTGTGGTGCACCTCATCCCTTCAAATTTTACTTATCTAGTGTATGTGGTAGGGTTTGGGCCTGTGATATTGACGAGGATATTATAGATAACAATAAGATATTATCAAGGGTAGCACACTATTTTAGTAGGGAAGATGTAGTTCTAGCAAAAAAATATATAGATAGAATTGATTTTAAAAGAGCTGATTTAACAAAATTACCTTATGATGATGAAATGTTTACTAAAGTATTTTGTATTTCAGTTATAGAGCACTTATCACTAGAAGCTATAAAGGATACACTAAAGGAATTTTATAGAGTACTACAAAGCAATGGATTATTAATATTAACTGTAGATATTCCTACAGCAAATCTACAGCAATTATTAGGATTTATAACAGAAGTAGGCTTTAAATTTGCAGGAGAGGCAATTTTAGATAAACCTAATAATGCGATTTACTCTACATTACTTGGTGGATTAAATTGTTTTAGATTGTTATTAAAGAAATGATTTATTTATTAAAAGGCTCTATCTAAGTCAACATGATTTTAGATAGAGCCCTTTTTAGAAAATTTTATTATTAAAATTCTTGTAATTCCAAGTTAGCTCTTCTATTATCTAAAGGATTAAGATTAATGTGATGGACATTTTCATTATCACTAGGAGTCATAAGAAGCTCATCTAAATAAATTCTTCCATTAGGCGTATTAGCGACAACGAAGATATCATCATATTTCTTATATAATACCCAGTTGTATTCAATAGTGATAACATTATGTAAGTCTTCTTTAGAAATTAAAGCCTTAGCTTGAGCTTTTCCATATTTATCTTTTAGGATTATACCAATAGTGTTTTCATCTATTTCTTCATGATCATTTATAGTGTTTCTTTCAACTATTTCTAGATTACATTTCCTATTATCTAAGGTATCACCATTTATATGTCTAATTGGAGCTTTAGGATTAATATTTAAGATTACACTTTGAAGAGTTTGCTTTAGAGGTTTAGATTTTTTATTGGTTTTTGTTGAACTTATATTTTGAGCTATGTAGTTGTTAAAATCTTTATGCCACTCAACAAACCAAGTTCCCATAGCTTTAATTCTCTCTAAATCATCAGCATCTATTTTAGCAATAACCTCTGAGCCATTCTTTTTTTGCATTGTAATTAAAGCAACATTGTCTTTAATTTGGTATATGTTTTCTATATTTTTATAATTAGTATTTATGTAAAACACCTCTTTCATGTTCTTTAATATCCAAAAGAAAATAATAAATTAAAATACACTAAATAATAATTAGTGATTTTCTTTCAGATGTTTTAATAATAATAACAAGTATAACAGAGTAAGTGATAAAATGATACTAGGATAAATAATACTGTAATTTGAAAAATAAATACACTTTATCCATTAGAAATTTTATTGGAATTTAGGTGTATAAATAAAATAAATAGTTGAGGTGTTTTATGGAGAAGATGTTAGTAACGGGTAGTGAGGGATTTTTTGCTTCAAGGTTTATTGAGTATTATAAGAATAATTATGAATTTATATTGTTAAATAGAAAAAACTTTGATATTACAAATGAAAAAGAGGTGATAGAACTTTTCAAAAGAGAAAATATAGATTTTGTTTTGCATACTGCTGCAATTGCTGATACTCAAAAATGCGAAAAATTCCCTAACTTAGCAGAAAAGATAAATGTAGATGCTACAATCAATATTGCAAAAGGATGTGCTTTGAAGAATAGCACTTTAATATTTACAAGTAGTGAACAAATATTTAATGGAAATATAGAAGATGGACCTTATAGTGAAGATACTATGCCTACGCCTAATACCGTCTATGGATATAATAAACTAAAAGGAGAGGATGAGATTATTAAATTACTTGATAAATATTATAATTTAAGGTTGACATGGATGTTTTCATTTCCAGAAAGAAATAAAAAAATAAATCATAATATAATTTATAATACGTTAAATGCTTTAATAAATAATAGCACCATGAAAATGCCAGATGGTGAGTTTAGAGGGATGACCTATGTATATGAGGTAATTAAAAACTTTAATAAAATTTTAGAGATTCCTTATGGGACCTATAACACAGGCAGTGAAAATGAATTATCTACTTATGATACTGCACTAAAGGTACTTAAGCACATGAATTTAGAGAATAGAGCAGGTGAAATCATAATTAGAGATAGTGAAAGGTTCAAAGAAAAAAATAGAGATTTAAGAATTTCAAATAAGAGGTTAAGGGATTATGGAATTAAGTTTTTAAATACCGAAGAAGGTATTAAAAGATGCATAGAGGAATTTAACAATTAGAAATTATTGAATTTAAATATAGTATTTACTATATTTAAATTCAAGTTACTTTAGATAAATATATTTATGAGGAGGAAACACTATGAAGTGTAGACCAAAATGTGGAGCTTGTTGTATAGCACCTTCTATAACTTCGACTATACCAGGAATGATTAAGGGTAAACCAGCAGGAGTTAGATGTGTGCAACTAGATGAAAATAATATGTGCAAAATATTTGGAGATGAGAGAAGGCCTAGGGTATGTGGGAGCCTAAAACCTTGTAAGGACATGTGTGGTAACAGTAAAGAAGAAGCTATGGAATACCTAGCTAAATTAGAGAAAGAAACAAGTCCAAATTAATTGAACTGTTTCTATATTTTAAATTAATTTATATCATGGACTAGAAGCTCTTTAACATAGTTTGGTAGTGCGAAAGCTCCTAGATGTAAGTCAGTATTATAATATTTTGTATCAATATTTAGAGAATTCCAATAATCGGAACTAAAATCTTTTATTGGATGAAAAAATTTCGATGCAAAACAGAACATCCAATGTCCAGATGGATAGGTTGGCATGTGATATTGATAAGCTTCACATATATTGAATAATTCTTTAAGTTTTGTAAAAGATCGCCTCATTTCTTTTGAATTATTAGGATAATAAGGACTTTCACATTGATTTATTAATATTCCTTTTTCAGTTAAGGAGATAAAGCAATCATTGTAGAATTCTTTTGTAAATAAACCTTCGCCAGGTCCAATAGGATCTGTAGAATCTACTATAATTAGATCATACTTATTTTCTTTGCATTTAATGAATTCTATCCCATCCTTAAAATATAAATTAACACGGGCATCTCTCAATTTATTGGCAGTGATAGGTAAAAATTCTTCACAGACTTTAACTACCTGTTCATCTATTTCAACCATATCTATGTTATCTATAGTTGTATATCGAGTTAACTCTCTTACAGTACCGCCATCACCAGCACCGATTACTAATACATTTTTAATATCAGGATTTATTGCCATAGCTACATGAGATATCATTTCATGATAAATAAATTCATCTTTTTCTGTAATCATTGTCCAGTTATCTATAACAAGAACTTTACCAAACTCATAAGTATCTAAAATATCTATTTTTTGAAAGCTACTTTGAGAAGAGTAAAGGTGATTTTTAACTTTCATTGAAAAATTTACGTTGTCAGTTTGATTTTCTGTATACCATAATTCCATATTAGCCATATCACTTAAGCCTCCATCTTATAGTTCATTTTCATATGGTCATAAGCGCCATGACTAAAGGTTTTCACCTTATCAATTAAGCCTCTTGCAACCTCTGTAGATTCACTTCGTTCAGCCTTTAGAACTTTTTCAAGATAAGCGAATCCTAACCATGGGTTAACAGTATCACCACAGGTAAATAAGTCTACTGAAGCATAGCCATACTCTGGCCAAGTGTGTATAGTAAGATGAGATTCCTGGATTATTACAGCACCGCTGACTCCCCAGGGATTAAATTTATGAAAGCAACTTGTGACTATTGTTGCATTAGCCTCAATTGCAGCTTGTTTCATATATTCTTCGATAAGAGCATGGTCCTTTAAGAGTTCTATATCGCAGTTATAATACTCTACTAAAATATGTCTACCTAATTGTTCAATTTTCATAATAAATCCCTCCGTAAATTAATTTTAATTCTATCCAACAGACAAATATTTAACTAATAAAAATGCTTCACTCATGTGACCTCCTTAAAAAATATAGAAAAGTTTAGTATTTATAAACTTGAAGTTAATTTATACTAACTTTAATTATTTTAGCAGGAAAATTGTTTATTGTCAATAATAGTAAATAAAATTATATTATAGTAAATTTATCCAATTTGAAAACAATAGATTTCGAGATTCTTTCCAAAGCTCTTTTATACCCAAATTAGGATCATGATTCTCAAAATAATTATCAGGGATATTTATAGATAATCCCTTACTTAAATCCCTAAAATACTCATTTTTTAATATCTCTCTATCATATTCGATATGACCTAAAAATAAGACATTTTTATAATCCTTTGAGGTGATAGAAAAAGGACCTACTTCACTAGAGTCTGATAATATACTGAGCTCTGATATTTTTAATATATCCTTCCTATCTATATAGGTATGACGTGAGTGTGGAGCATAAAATTTACATTTTATACCTTGAACTAAGGGACTAGGATTTACTATTCTATGAGAAAATACTCCAAAGGCTTTTTTCTCTAAAGGATATTTATTTATATTGTAAAAATGATATAGAGCAGCTTGTGCTCCCCAACATATATAAAGAGTTGATTTCATATTTTTATAGGCAAAGTTCATTATTTCTTTTAATTCGTTCCAGTAATCAACATTAATAAAATCCATTTTTTCCACTGGTGCTCCTGTTACTATTAGGCCATCATATTTTGAAAATTCCATTGGCGAAAAAGTAGTGTAAAAGTCATTTAGATGGCTCTCAGATACATGGGTAGGCTTGTGGGTTTTTGTATATATAAAATCTACCCATATGTTTTTTTCATTATGGCCTATGGATTTTAACAGCTGTAATTCTGTTTCAATCTTATTAGGCATTAGATTTAATATAACAATTGATAGTTTTTGCTCTTTTCTCCAATTTTCTTTAAAGATAACATCTATACCATTGGTTATTAATTCATCAATATAAGGTAACTCTTTACTTAAAATTAATGCCATTACTTTATCCTCCTAAAAGACATATTAAAAAATAACTAGTTAGTATCCTAGTTTATTTTGTGTCATATGTCTAAAATTTTATTTTAAAGAAAAACCCTCTTTTATCTGTAAAGATAAAAGAGGGTAATTAAACATTATTAATAGCTCTTCTTATCTCTCAGGATAAACCTGCTGGATTTGGCACAGTGCATATAAGCTGTTGCCAAGACTTCATAGGGCCAGTCCCTCCGCCTTTCTTGATAAGAACATTATTCAATTTTAAAAACATTTTAGAATATAGGAGAGGTTTTGTCAATGGTTTCATGGTAAAGCGCTTATAATCATATTAAAGTATCTTCAAATCTTTGTAATCTGTAAAGGTTTTTAAAAATATAATTAGAGTAGAGCAATAATTAAAGTAGTGTAATTTTTAATATATGAATAAATATATAAGAATTATAGGTTAGTACATTGATTTTTTTCAAGATGCAATCAAAGCAGTGTTAAATACAGTCAAAATTACATTAAATACAGTTAATTGTTGAATATAAATTTGTGAGGTATATAATATAATTATAAAAAAGTGGGAGGGAAGATTTTGGAAAAAGAGATTTTAAATTTACAAGAAGTGTGTGTGTTATTAGAAGTAGGAGAAAAAACTATGTTAAAACTGCTTCGAGAAGAGAGTATACCTGCTAGAAAAATAGGAAGAGAATGGAGAATGAGTAAAAAAGCAATTATAGACTGGATAGCTGCAGGAGTGTCCTCAAATTATAATATTTCTGAACCAAATATTAGTTATTCTGAATATAAAAAGGATAATTTTAAGGTTTTAATTGAGGAATTAAAAGATAAACTAGACAAATTAAGTTCAACAAATGCTGTAGATTCTATAATAAAAGATATGGATAAGAATATAGAAATACCCAAAGAAGTAACCTTAGATGTTTCGTATAAACAGAAAAAAGGAATGGAGAAGGTTGGACTTAAATTTTATTGGCCTATAAGAGAGGAATAATAAATGGAGGATTAATATGGGGAATAAAAGCAATATAATATTTGCTCCACCTAAAAATGGAGAAAAATTAATATCATATATTATAAAATATCAAAAACAGTTTTGGATAACAGCTATTACAGGAATAATTTTTAATACAGCAATTGTACTTGGCCCTATCTTTCAAGGAAAGTTACTGGATGCAGCTATTTCTTCTAAAGGCATAGATGACATAGTTGGTGCTGGTTTGCAATTTATAGGAGTAACTTTAGGGTTTCAAATAGCTAGATTCTTCAAGAGATATTATGTAAGAAATATGGCAAATGGCATTAGTGGAGATATGCGTATAGGTATAATGGGAAGTATATTACAGGACGGTCTAAATAATGTAGAGAAACAAAAAATAGGAGATATGATGTCGAAGACTATTGGGGATGTCGACATTGTAGTGGAAGCTGTAAGAAAAACCATCACTGAATTATGGGATACTTGGGTACTCATGATTGCTTACTTTGTTACACTGATGATCTATGATATCAGGATAACTTTAATAGCATCTATACCAATTCCCTTAGTTATTATATTAGCTCAGAGAATGAAAAAAGTTGTGAGTTTGAAAGCTAAGGCTTCAAGAAAAGCTAATGGTAGAACCACCAACCAAATTAGAAAAATGATTTCTGAAATTAATATTTTACGATTATTTGGAAGAGAAGAAGGAGAGTTGGAAAGGTTAGAAGAAAAGTTAAAAATTCAAGCTAATAAAACAGCAGTGGCTACAGTGCTGAAAAATGGTTTAGCACCTCTTTATGCATCTTTAGCAACAGTAGGAATTCTCATAGTTATAGCATTAGGTGGAGAGAAAGTTATAAATGAAAGTTGGAGCATAGGAACATTTACTGCGTATATTACCATGTTTTTATCACTAGCAACTAGAACTACTACAGCTGCTAAGGTTTTTAATATTCAACAAGGAGCTAAGGCTTCTTGGGATAGAGTTAAAACTTTATTAACTAACAATACATTACAGGACTATCTAAAGAAAGATAGTCTTAATCCTCACAAGATAAAAATTAAAAATCTATGTTTTAAATACCCAACAGGAGATAGGTATGCTGTAGAAAATCTTTCAATGGATTTATCTGGTGGAATGATAGTAGGAATTACTGGCGCTGTGGGTTCAGGTAAAACTTCTTTAGCACTTGCATTAACTGGACTTTATGATTATGAAGGAGATATATTTTTAGATGATGTCGAGTTGAGAAATATATCCTATGAAGATAAATTAGCTACTATAACCTATATGGGCCATGATTCTTTTCTATTTTCTAAAAGTTTAGAGGAGAATATTACTTGGGGAAATACTAATGAGGAGAAGCTTGATGACATATTAAAAATGGTAGCCTTAAAACAGGATATTAATATTTTTGAAAAGGGTATAAAAACAGAAGTTGGAGAAAAAGGTATCAAGGTTTCAGGGGGACAAAGACAAAGAATAGCTTTAGCTAGAGCTCTATATAAAGATGCTAATATTGTAATATTGGATGATCCATTTTCAGCTATAGATATAGGTACTGAAAAGAAAATTATTCAGGAATTACGAAAGAATATTCAAAATAGAACTATATTTATTTTTTCTCATAGGCTTAATATGTTTAAGTATACTGATGAGGTTATAGTATTAGATAAGGGGAAAATAGTAGAAAGAGGTACCCATGAAGAGCTTATTAATTCTCAAGGAATCTATAATAAAATTATAGATTCACAAAGTTTTATAGGGGATGGTGAGTGATATGAAAAGAAATAAAACAGTAACTATGGCAATTAAAAGTACTTGTAAAAATATGCCATTAGCTATAATAGGCTTGATTTCAGCTATTATCATGGGGATTGCCATGCAATTACTTCCTCCTCAAATTTTAAAAAATATTATAGATAATAATATTTCAAAGGGGATAAGTGAAGGTGTTTGGAAATTATCTTGGCTTTATCTAATGGCTGTAATCATAAGTGGTATGGCTGACTTTCTACGAGAATTTATGATGGCAATTATAGGACAAAATATACTTTCTAATATAAGACTTAATATGGGGAAAAAATTAAGTAGGCTTCCTATATCATATTTTTCTAATAATAGTGTGGGAGGAATAATGAGTTATTTTACATCTGATGTGGATGCTGTGGGAACTCTATTTACTACCGGAATAATAGGAATGTTGGCAGATGGATTAAAGGCATTAGGAATATTAATATCTATATATATATTAAGTCCATATTTAATGATGTATGTGATAATTCTAGTTCCTATAATATATCTGTTGGCTAAATTCTTTAAAAACTCTACCTTTAAAGCACAAATGGAAGTTCGTAAGGCTGTAAGTAAAATTAATGGTTTCATACAACAATTATTTAATGGAATTAGAACAGTGAAAGTTTTTGGTATGGAAAGACAGTTCATAGATAATTTTCAAGAACCGTTAAATGAAAATATAGAAGCAGTTAATAAAACAAGTATCTTTGATTCAGTATTTCCTTGCTTAATGCAGGTGCTTAGAGCAACTGTTATTACTATAGCTGTGATTATATCAGCTCCAACAGGATTAGGTACACTAGGATTGACTATGGGAGCAATTGCAGCAGCGGTTGATTTAATATCTAGAATGCTTGCTCCTATTGAATCTATAGCTATGGAATTTCAAACAATACAAGAAGCGGTTTCAGGACTAAAAAGAATAAATGAATTTGATGAATTAGAAGAAGAAGTAAGAGATGTGGTATCTGAAGATAGGAACTCAAGAAATTTATTTATAGATAAAAACTCTGATGATATAGCTATATCCGTAAATAACATTTCATTTTTCTATTCAGATGAAAAGCAAGTGGTTAATGGTATTTCTATTAATATAAAGGCTGGAACTAAGGTTGCCTTAGTTGGAAGAACTGGAGCAGGGAAAAGTACTATTCTTAATCTTATAGCAGGGTTATACAAGCCTAAAGCAGGGGATATAAAAATAGGAGAATTTGACCCGTTTTTAATGCCAGCAAATCTACGTCGAAGAATCATAGGCATAGTACCACAATCTATTCATATATATGATGGAACTATTAAGGAGGCAATTACATTATATGATGATACAATTACAGAAGAACAGGTTATAGCTGCAGCCAAAACTGTTGGATTGCATCAGGACATTATAAAATTACCCGATGGATATGAAACTGTCATTGGGGAGGGTGAGATTCAGCTATCTAACGGACAATATCAATTATTAACCCTTGCTTGTGCATTAGTATGTAATCCACCTATACTACTTTTAGATGAGGTTACATCAGGATTAGATGCACTAACTGAGCAAAAGGTATTTAAAACTTTAAAAGAGATTTCAAAGCATAGGACTATTCTTACCATAAGCCATAGAATATCTGGAATTATCGATGCTGATGAAGTTGTAATTTTAGAAAATGGAAAGATTGTAGAAACAGGAACACCAGATGAATTAGCAGGAAAGAATGGATGGTATTCCAAATATAATCAAATTGAACAGTTAGGATGGAAAATATAATAGAGGTGCTAAAATGAAGAAAACTATAGGATTATTGGCGCATGTAGATGCTGGAAAAACTACATTAGCTGAAGAGTTACTTTATATAACTAATAGTATAAGAATTAGAGGAAGGGTAGATCATAAAAATGCTTTTTTAGATAATAACAACATAGAGAGAGAAAGAGGTATTACCATATTTTCAGAGCAAGGAGTCTTTGAATATAAAGAAGATACTTATTATTTAATGGACACTCCAGGTCATGTAGATTTTTCACCAGAAATGGAGAGAGCAATGCAGATTATGGATTATGCTATTATCATAATAAGCGGAGTTGAGGGGATAGAGGCACATACAGAAACAGTGTGGAGGTTACTTAGAAAGCATCAGATTCCAACTTTTTTCTTTATCAATAAAATTGATAGAGAAGGTTCAGATGATAAAAGAGTATTAAAGGAAATAAGGGCCAAGTTTACAGAGGATGTTTGTTTTATTGATAGAGAACTCAGTAATGAAGAGATGTCAGAAGAGCTTATAGAATTTATTGCAGAAAGAGATGAAAGCCTTCTTCATAAATATTTAGAAGGAGGATATAAAGAAGGGTTATGGTTAAGTTCTATGAAAATAATGATTAAAGAAAATAGAATATTCCCATGTCATAGTGGTTCAGCTCTACAGCATATAGGAATAGAGAAATTTATAAAAAATCTTCATGAACTAACCTATACAGAATATAGTGATGCGGGAGAATTCAGGGGAAGAGTGTTTAAAATACGCCATGATGAAAATGGAGGTCGAATAACTTATATAAAGGCTATTAAAGGAAATTTACGAGTTAAAGAGGAATTAACTTATGGATGTGAAGATAACAGAGGATGCGAAAAAATAAATCAAATAAGAATTTATAATGGAAGTAAGTTTAAAACTGAGGATAAAATTTCCGCAGGAGAGATTTTTGCAGTTACAGGATTATCTACTGCAATAGCTGGAGATGGAGTTGGTGAATTAAATGAGAGAATTAATTATGAATTAATTCCAACTTTAAAATCGAAGGTTATATTTCCAAGGAATATAAATGTGAAAGAAGTTTTAGGGTATTTTAAAATTTTAGAAGCAGAAAATCCTATATTAAATGTAGCTTGGGATGAAAGATTGCAAGAAATACAGGTTCAAATTATGGGAGTAATTCAACTTCAGGTTTTAAAGGATATTATTGAGGAGCGATTTAATTTATCCGTAGAGTTTGGTTCCTGTGAAATTCTCTATAAAGAAACTATTAGGTCTCAAGTTGTGGGTTATGGACATTTTGAGCCATTAAAACATTATGCTGAGGTACATCTTAAGTTAGAACCTATGGAGAGAAATAGTGGTATAATATTTGAGAGCGAATGCCATTCAGATAATTTAACTAATGGAAATCAAAACTTAGTTCGTACTCACATTTATGAGAGAGAACATAGAGGGATATTAGCAGGTTTTCCGTTGACAGATGTAAAGATAACCCTTTTAACTGGAAGATCACATAATAAGCATACCAGTGGAGGGGATTTTAGAGAAGCAACAATTAGGGCATTAAGGCAAGGGCTGGAAAAAAGTGAAAATGTAATACTTGAACCTTATTATCAGTTTAGGATAGAAGTTGAATTGGATTATATGGGGAGAGTGTTATCAGATATACAAAGATTCAATGGTACTTTTGAAGCACCAGAAAATTTTGGGGATAAAGTGATTATAAAGGGGAGAGGACCTGTAGCTACATTTATGAACTATAGTATGGAGTTTATTTCATTTACTAAAGGTAAAGGAATACTTAGTTTTATTTTTCAGGGGTATGATTATTGTCATAATGAAGAAGAAATTATTAAAAAAATAGGATATAATAAAAATGCTGATCCAGAATATACCTCAAGTTCTATATTTTGCTCTAAAGGTCAGGGTTTTATAGTAGAGTGGGATAGAGTAGAGGAATATATGCATTGTTTAGAGTAAGAATAAGTTCTGATTTTAAATAGTATGTTCTTATTTCAATTTAATTAAGATGTAGAAAAAGTAACAGGATACTTAAGTAAAAATATTTAACTTTGAAAGGAATTTAATTATGGAATTTGATAATTATGCTAAAACTTGGGATAGTGATAAGAGGATTACTAGAGCAAAAACAATAGCAGAAGAAATAATTGGTTCGATAGAGAATAGTGGACAAAGTTCTGCCATGGAGTTTGGTTGTGGAACTGGGCTTATAAGCTTTAATATCTATGATAAATTTAAAAGTGTTGCCCTTGTGGATTCTTCGGAAGAGATGATAAATATATTAAAGTCTAAAATCAATAAGTATAATGCAGATAATATGACACCATATCTATTAGATTTATCTAAGGGAGACGTATTACAGAATAAATTTGATGTTATTTATAGTTCTATGGTATTACATCATATTGATGACATTGAGGGTATAATTGAAAAGCTTTATGGACTTCTTAATAGTGGTGGATGTCTATGTATAGTTGACATAGATGAAGAAGATGGTAGCTTTCATAAAAATTATCCAGAGTTTAGAGGTCACAATGGATTTAATCAAGAAGCTTTAAAAAATATTTTAAGTAAGGGTGGCTTTAAAGATGTAGAATCAAATACTTTTTATTATGATCATAAGATTATAGAAGGAGAAAAAATTGATTATTCATTGTTTTTAATAAAAGGTAAAAAGAATAATAATTAGAATTTTATAAATTAATTATAGATAAAATAGGTGAGCTACATTTTTAGAGATAAAGTTGTAGTTCACTTATTTTTTATTGGTTAACGTATACATAAATTGTAAAATGTTGATATAATTAAAGTAGATATGAATAAATAGGAGACTGAAAAATAAACATTAGGTTGAAAGAAACACTAATAGAGGAGAAATCCATATTGAGGGAATTAGAGAAGCTGAATGGAAAGGAGTAATGCAAAAGTTCATTAATATATAAATAGAAAGGGGTAATTATTATTAATAGAATATCAAAATCAAAGATACAGTATATATTATTAATTATAATATTGTTAATCATTTCACTTTTATTGATTTTAGTAATGTATAAAAATAACTTAAAGGGATTTACATTACTAATACCTATTCTGCTTCTTGTTCCAGGAAGAATCCAAGGTTACTATTATAGGAATTTTTTTAATGCAAGAAGGTTATTAGGAAGAAAAAGTTACCTAGAAAGTACTAAGTATAATAATGAATTTATAAATGAAATTAGATTAAAGCCTTGGAAGAAAAAATTAATATGGTTGTCTTGGGGAGTATATAGTAAGGATATAGAAGCAATGGCATTGAATAATTTAGGCTCAGCATATTTGTACTTAGGGAAATTTAGTATGGCAGAGGAAAATTTTAATAAAGCCTTAGAGTTAGATGAATTATATCCTATACCATATTACAATTTAAGCATATTAGCAAACATTGAAAATTATAAGGATAAATCAGAAAAGCTATATTTGAGAGCAGAAGAACTGGGGTTTAAAGGGACTACATTTGATAAGGTGATACAAGTGGGACAACATATTTTGGCACAGATAGAAAGTGACAAAGATTTATAGAGGAGTTTAACAAAGCACAGTATATAAGTTTTAGGATGAATTTTTTATTTTTTAATATGGTTGGAGGAAGAGAAATGTATTTTAGGGAATATATATTTAATTTGTTTTTCTTTTCAATAGCATCTATAGTATTATCAATAAGTCTTTGCTATTTACTTTACCAAATAGTTATGGTAAAGATGCAAAATGAAAAAAAGAAAATTGAAGTATCAAACTGGAGTCCTATTTTTATAATGATGGTGGGAGCAATGACAATGGTTAGAACCATACCTAAAGGAAGTATATTTGATGTTTCCATCTCAATTTTATTTTTCAGTGTAGGAATTCATCTATATCAGTATAATTTTATATTAAAAGATGGGATGTTTATAAAGGGGAGATTTATTCCTTGGAGTAGAATGGAAAATTGGGATTATAAAAAGGATTATTTTCAAGTGATAGAGATAAGTTATTTATCGGGTAGAAATAGCGTTAAACCCAAAAAGGTAACCTTTAGTATAAGCAAAAATTTTGGATTAGAACTAGAAAACACATTAAGAGATAAAATTGATAATAGATCTCATGATATAAGTTTTAATGCAGATAAATTTGGGATAAATAAGGGAATAAAAATATCTTTAGCTATGATTTTAGTTCTATCTATAGCAATATCTATGCTTGGAGTATATAGGACATTTAAGTTTAAATCTATAAATCAGGTATTAAAAGAAGCCTTTAAACATACAAAAACCTCTAGCGTAGAAGTGTGGTATGAAGATAAAAATACAGAGGGTGATGAGTATGGGAGAATTTTAGATTCGAGGATGACAGGAAGAGAAAATAAAATAGAAGAACTTCATAATTATTTTGATACTTTTCAGTTAGGAAGAATTCAATATAAAGACCTATCCCATGATGCAATAATGGGAAAAGCATATCGAATAGTGATTTGGCAGCTAAATGGGGAGAGTACAGAAATTATAATTTCTAAAGATGCTCATTTAATAGAACTGACTCATAGTAGAAAGACTAGAAGTTATTTTATTTATAAAGGACCAGAGAATTTAGAGTTTATAAATATATTTGGAGAGAGTATAGATTAAATTTTAAAAATAATTTTCACTGAGGAGAAAAAAATGATTAAAATTATAGAAGATAGTTTACCAATCAAAATTTCGGATAAATATATGATTAAATTTATTAGTAAGGATGATACAGAAGCTCTTTTTAAGATTTATAGTAATGAAAAGATAGCTAAATATGTAGTGAGGAAAACTCATAAATCAATAAGTGATACTGAAGAATTTATAGAAATTGTAGAGAGGCGAATGAAAGATGGAAATAATTTATACTTGGGGGTTTATGATGAATATTTAAAAAAGCTTATAGGTGTAGTAAGATTTCTAAAAAAAGAGGAGTTAGGAGTTTTGACTTTAGGATATGCGCTAAATGAGGATTATTGGGGACGTGGAATATTACCAGTGGTAGTTAATAATTTAATAGAACTTATTAAATTAGAAGGAGAGTATTTTAGGCTTAGAGCAACTATAAGACCAGAAAATATTAATTCCCAAAAGTGTATAGAGAAGCTTGGATTTAATTTTCAAGAAACCATTTTAAAAAATGAAATTATAGAGGATAAAGAGATTGCAACTGAGAGATTGCTATATTATAGAAACTTAGTATAAAAGACAAGAATATATCCTATTGAAAACAGAACGCATGTTTGCTATGATAATTTATGTAATCATTGTAATTTATTTGGAGGTGTATATATGAATATTAATGAGAGACATAAAAAAATCATGGACATTGTTAAAGAGGAATTAACTTGCTCAGCACACAATTTAGATCATGTATTTAGGGTTTATAATTTATGTTTATTAATTGCAAAATATGAGAGAGATGTAGATTTAGAAGTACTTATCCCCGCAGCTTTACTGCATGATATTGCAAGAGTAAAGGAAAGTGAAGATAAAACAGGAGAAATTGATCATGCAATTTTAGGAAGTAATATGGCGGAAGATATTCTTAAGAATTTAGAATATGAAGATGAAAAAATTAACAGTATAAAGCACTGCATTACCGCTCACAGATTCAGAACTGGAAATGAGCCAAAAACTATAGAGGCTAAAATACTTTTTGATTCAGATAAACTTGACGTTATTGGTGCCGTCGGGATAACTCGGACTTTTATGTTAGCAGGACAATTTGGACAAAGGATAACTATAGATAGTTCTATAGGAGATTATATGAAAGATAACACCGTAGAAAATGGAAGGCTAAAGGATGTATCAAAACACACTCCTTTTATTGAATATGAAATAAAATTTAAAAAAATACCAGAGAAGTTATATACAAAAAAAGCAAAAGAAATTGGCGTTAAAAGATTGAATTTTATGGATGAATTCTTTAAAAAATTAAAGCTAGAAATGGAAGGAGTACAATAAATTGAATTAAATTAATCCTTAGATTATAGGTAACTAGGGATTTTTTTATAGGTACATTGAAAAAATAGGATATGGAGATGATGATTTATGCCTAAAATTAATTTTTATAATTTAGATGAAATAGAAGAGAGTAAATTAACATTTGTAGTTATGATGGCACGGTATAGGGATAAATGGGTATTTGTAAGACATAGACAAAGGATCACATGGGAGATTCCAGGGGGTCACATTGAAAGAAATGAGAAAGTATTAGAGGCGGCATCAAGAGAGTTGCAGGAGGAAAGTGGGGCAAGAGAGTTTAAATTAACTCCTATATGTATTTATTCAGTAGAGAGATTGGATGATGAGTCTTATGGTCAGCTTTTTTATGTAGAAATCAGTGAAATGGGACAACTACCAGATTCTGAAATTGGAGAAGTAAGATTGTTTGATAAAATGCCTAATGATTTAACCTATCCACTAATACAACCATTTTTATATGATAAGGTAATAGAAATGAGAGCAATTAAAAATGATTAACTATTTTTCAAGAGAAAATTATCCACAGAATCAAACAGAGGCTGAGGAGAAAGCAAAAGAATTGGGATTTCAATCTCTGTTATGTATAACCGAAAGTGAAATATTTATGGGAAGAAGTAAATCTGGAATATGGTGTGTAGGTGTACCTAAAGATTATAAAAGAATAGCATTAAATATTAAATTCAAGGAATGAATATTTTATATGTAAGCCTTATAACAATATAATTGAAAATCCGGATAGTAAAATACCTTTCATAAAGGTATAAGGAGAATATAGGTTTAGTAAGCAAGTTATAGACCAATGGATGAGATTAGGAGCAATTATAAAATAAATATATTATTGTAACTGTACATGAATTAAAGAAGTTTCTAGAATTAAATATATGATTCTAGGAACTTTTTCATATTTTATATTAATCAGAAAATAATAAACTTATATCAAAATAGTTTGTATAAATATAGACAAAATAAAAAAATGTTTATATAATATATTTGAGAGGTGATTTTTATGGAAGGTAACTTAAATGAATTATTTTGGAATTCAACCATTGAGGAAATAAAGAGAGGATATACTGAAAGTGAAGAAACTTTGCAATGTATAATTTGTGGAGAGATTTTTATAAAAGGAAAGATATACAATATTCAGGATGAATTATATGATGCAAAAAAAGCAGTAGGACTGCATATAAGAAGTAGCCATGAATCTATGTTAAAATATCTACTAGAAATGAATAGAGATTTTACAGGGCTGACAGGATCACAGCAAGAGCTCCTACTATTATTTTCAAGAGGAATATCAGATAAGGATATTTCTAGTAAACTAAAAATAGCTCAATCAACTATAAGGAATCATAGATATAAACTTAGAGAAAAAGAAAAACAAGCAAGATTATTTCTATCAATGATGGAACTCCTTTCTGAGAATACGGATAAGGAGATAAATATACTTGATAGGGACGTTATCTGTGATGCTCATAAGACAGCTACCACTTTAGATGATAGATATAATATAACAGAGGCTGAAAAATTATCTACTATTAAAGCACACATCACTGAATATGGAGCTTTAAAGAATTATCCATCGAAAGAAAAGAAAAAGATAATTGTATTAGACCATATAATGAAAAACTTTAAGAGAGACACTATGTACTCAGAAAAAGAAATAAATAGAATTTTAAAGAGAATTTATGAGGATTATGCTACTTTAAGAAGATCGCTTATTGAGTATGGATTTATGGATAGATCAGATGATTGTAAGAATTATTGGGTAAAGGAATAAATAGATTTAAGCTGTTGATAATATTTTTGTCAACAGCTTTTATGGTGATCTATGTTTTTGGAATTGATTTGTTTTTCCCATAATATAGGCTAGTTTAATTATAGATATTTCTTCTTCAGTCATTTGACGATTATACATTTTTTCAAATTGTTTTATTAATCCTTCAGTATCAAGATCTTCTTTTTGTTGAGATTTCCTAGAGATTTTATTAAATGTGTATGTAGTTGGTTTCATAGAGGGACTATAGATTCTCTTAAATACTTCTACTGTATAGTGTGCATCACTAAGTGCATTATGAAAATCATCAGTTATAGGTATGTTTAATAACTCAACTGAGGTGCGTAATCCAATACTGGATCCCTTGGGAGAGTTAAAGTAGGTAGATGCATGCTTTTGAATATTTATATATTGTTTAGGAACATTCTTTGAGGAAAGCTGATAATAGATTATATTTCTAAACAATTCCTTTATATCTATAACACCCCATACACAAAGTATGGTTTCTTCATTTCCTAGAAAGGTTAGTAAATCTTCATAAGCATCTTCAAAATCTTCACCATGGCTTAATTCTTTAGTGGATAGGTTGGTTATTTTTTCAACATAGGGGTGGAGAACTGGGTAAATTTTGGGTTTAATAATTTTATTTAAAGTAGAAATAATATTAAAATTCTCATCTAATTTTACAGCTCCAATTTGAACTATTTCAAAGGGACATTTAGGATTAGAATCATTATAATGAGGATTATCATTATATCCCTGATTAAACTCTAAATCATATATTAAATATTTCATATTTAAAATCTCCTAATATATTATTAATTCATTGTGATATAATAGTTACATTAATTTTACCCTAAATAATTAATTTATATAAGTGTAAAATTAAAATCAAGTGTTAACTGTAAAAAACAGGAGGATTTTAGATGAGTGATCATATAGATATAGAAGAGTTAAATGAAAGAGAAAGTATAATCATAGATAATAGGGTTTGTATAGATTCGAATGAGGAGGCTTGGAACAAGAGCTATGAGGCATGGATTCAGAGATTCGGAGAGCCAAGAGAGGCGGCAGAGAAAATTAAAGACAATCCAATAAAACCTCTTTCTGTACTTTATGAAAAGTTTGGAGATATTAAAGGTAAAAAAATTATGAACTTGATGGGATCTAATGGTAATAAAGCCATAGCATTAACCTTGTTAGGTGCAGAGGTAAGTGTAGTTGACTTTTCAGAGGGAAATAGGAAATATGCTATGGAACTTGCAGAGCAGGCTCAGGTTAAAATTAATTATATATTGAGTGATGTGTTAAATATTCCATCAAAGGAAGTTAAGGAGAATTACGATATAGTTTTTGCAGAAATGGGCATACTACATTATTTTACGGATTTATCTCCGTTTATAAATGTAATATATAAGCTGTTAGCACCAAATGGTATATTTGTAATTAGAGACTTCCATCCAGTATCAACAAAATTAATTACTTCAAGAGGAAGTACGGCAAAGGTTCGTAAACATAAGGTTACAGGAGATTATTTTGATGTCTCCTTAGAAGAAAAGGAAATAGCTTATTCAAAATATTTAAAACATGGGGAAGAATCTAAGAAAGTCATGCTTAGAAAGTGGAATCTTGGAGAAATTGTTACCGCAGTAGCTAATGGAGGTTTAGTTATTAAATCATTGACAGAAGAGCCAAATTTATCTTCAGAAATGTTTGATAAGGGAATACCAAAAACTTTTACCTTAGTTGCTAAAAAAATATAAAATAGGATGTAAGGGGATATATATGGACTCATATGAAAGTATAGTATATGGAGAATTACAGCATTGGAAAAAGAAAATGACCAAGAGACCAAGTATAGGAGGCACAATATCTAAAAAGGTACAAGATAAAATTAATAGCTACATCCCAGAAAAATTTCATAGTATAATTACTGAAGCTATAAAGAATATGGTTAAGGTCGTTATCTTTGGTTCAGAGTATACTACTATGGAGCCTATATTTTATGCTCCATTATCTTATAGGGAAACATTAGTTAAAGAGAAAATAGCCTTTTATAAGAAAGCTGCAACTATAAGTGGAGCAAGTACGGGGGCAGCGGGGTTTGTAGCAAGTATGGCTGATTTTCCAATACTTATAGGCTTTAAAATGAAACTTTTATTTGAAGCGGCAAGCATATATGGTTATGATGTAGCAAATTATACTGAGAGATTATACATACTTTATGTATTCCAAATTGCCTTTTGTAGTGATAAAAGAAGAATAGAAGTATTTAATATTTTAAACAATTGGGAAGACTATTTGAAGACTCTGCCTAAAGACAAGGAAGAATTCGATTGGAGAACTTTTCAACAGGAGTATAGAGATTATATAGATTTAGCTAAGCTACTTCAGATAGTACCTATTATAGGAGCAGCAGTGGGAGCTGTGGCAAACTATAAATTAGTTGAAAAGCTAGGATATACAGCTATGAATACTTACAGATTAAGATATTTTAAACAAACATAGAAATATAATTATAAAGTATAAATAAATACATTAAAAAAAACTAATACTAATACTAATTCATTAGTAAAGGTAGGGAGATAAATGTATTTAGTTATGTTAATATTATTTAATTTTGTAATTTACTCGTTGTTTGGGTGGATATTAGAGAATGTATATTGCTACTTCATAAAGGGACATTTTCAGAAAGATGGATTTCTAGTAGGACCTTTTAAACCAATGTATGGATTTGCATTAAGCTTCTTAATAGCTTTCAAGATTATTTTTAATCCTAATATATTTGTTATGTCTTTATTATGTCTAATAATACCAACCACTGTAGAATATTTAAGTGGCTATATGTTAAAACAGAGCTTTAATAAAATTTATTGGGATTATTCTAATTTAAAATATAACTTTCAAGGATTAATAAGTGCAAGATTTTCTATATACTGGACAGCACTAAGTCTGCTTACAATTTATTATATACAACCCATTATAAATTCATTTTATTATAGATTGATTAATGCATGGTTAATTATAGTGCCAATAATAACTATAGAAATTCTACTAGACTTAATGTTTAGCATAAATGAATTAAAAAAATTTCAAAAATTATCAGAAAATTAAAGTAGATGAATTATATGTTGTAGTTAGATAGAGATTTATACTTGAATTTTATATTTAAATATAAATCTCTTTTAATTTTATATATTATTTTTAAAAAAAGATATGAAAGATTATTATAATTTAAAACATTGAAATGCATAAATTTATTTTAATATTATATATTGAAATAATCATCAGAAGGTGATATATTTTATCAAGAGCTTTAATTTAGTCCAGCGAGACTAAGAAGGAGGTAATAGTTATGACAAATATAGATAAAAATTCAATTACAATTGTAGATGTAGATGAAAAACTTCCACTTACAAAAGCAATTCCGTTAAGTATTCAGCATTTATTCGCCATGTTTGGTGCATCGGTTTTGGTTCCCATTTTGTTTAACATTGACCCAACTACGGTATTATTTTTTAATGGTATTGGAACATTGCTCTATGCTTTTATAACAAAGAAAAGTATTCCTGCTTATTTAGGATCTAGCTTTGCGTTTTTAGCACCAGTGTTTTTACTTATGAGTGAGGGATATAATTTTCAAACCATTCAAGGTGGGTTTGTTATTTCAGGATTAGTATTTTCCTTAGTGGCAATGGCTGTGGGGTATGCAGGGACGGCATGGATAAATAAGCTTTTTCCACCAGCAGCTATGGGAGCCATTTTAGCTATAATTGGACTGGAGCTAGCACCTACTGCAGCAGATATGGCTGGTTTTGCAGTGGGAGGGACAAATTCTCCTGTAATGAATGGTCAGTGGATAACAATATCTATGATTACATTGATTACAGTAATACTATGTAATGTATTATTAAAAGGATTTTTAAAAGTAATACCAATATTAATTGGAGTAGTCACAGGGTATATAACAGCATGTTTTATGGGTGTAGTAGATTTTACAGCAATAAGAGAAGCTAGCATATTTGTTGTACCTCAAGTAAAATTAGCACATTTTGATTTTAAAGCTATAGTTACGATTTTACCTGCTACCTTTGTGGTAATAGCAGAACATATAGGTCATTTAAAAGTAACAAGTAGCATCGTGGGAAAAGATCTTTCAGAGAGCCCAGGACTACATAGGTCTTTGCTAGGAGATGGTCTATCTACTATGATTTCAGGTATGTTTGGTTCAGTGCCAACCACTACTTATGGTGAAAATATTGGAGTTATGGCATTAACAAAGGTATATAGCGTATATGTTATATGTGGTGCAGGGGTAATATCCATAATACTTGGATTTTCAGGTAAACTATCAGCTTTAATAAGTAGTATCCCAACCCCTGTAATAGGTGGAGTTAGTTTCCTACTGTTTGGGATTATAGCTACATCAGGCCTTAGAACCCTCATAGAGGGAAAAGTAGATTTTTCTAAATCAAGAAATCTGATACTTACTTCTGTTATATTAATTGTTGGACTCAGTGGAATAAAGGTGGTCTTAGGTACTGTAGAATTAAAAGGAATGGGATTAGCTACTATAGTAGCTATAATACTTAGTATAGCATTCATGGTATTTGATTATTTAGGAATAATGAATGAAGAAGAATAAACTATATAGAGTAGAATTGAAGTGAAATATAACTAAGGCTACAGAGANNTCTCTGTAGCCTTAGTTATATTGTGAAAAATATTTTTAGAGACATACTAGATTTTATTAAGATAATCAGAAAATTTCTTAAATCCAGCTATTCCTTTTTCATCCTGTTTAAAGACTCCTGAACACTCTAAAACATTAACAAACTTCTTGCCAAGTTCATCATTAATAAATTTGTCAATGTCTAATTTAGAGTTATAGCGTACCTTAAGGTCTAGAGCCCAGAATTTATGATAAGCTTTAACTGAATTCTTTTCGGTTAATATAAAACTTTTAATATCCTCTAGTTCTTTTAGTAATCTTCCAGGGAGTATAGCAAGTCCCATAACTTCAATTAACCCTATATTTTCCTTTTTAATGTGTTGCACATCCTCATGAGGGTGAAATATTCCTAAAGGAAATTCTTTAGTAGTTCTATTATTTCTTAGAACTAGGTCCATGACAAAAAGGTTATCTTCTTTTCTGCATATTGGAGTAATAGTATTATGAGAAATTTCTTTGGTATTACATAGGATATTCCGTGCTTTATCACTATAGGTTTTCCAATTTTCAAGGATATAATTAGAACATTCTACTAAATTATCTATATCCGCACCCTTAAGCCTGAGGGTGGATAGAGGCCATCTTAGTGCAGCAATATCTATATTAGTAAAGGATTTAATTTTAAACCTAAAAAGTTCTTTAGCATTATTTATGGGAAATATATAGTGACCACCTTGATAATGCTCATGAGATAATATAGAACCACCAACTATAGGTAAATCAGCATTTGAGCCTAGAAAATAATGTGGAAATTTATCTACAAAGTATAATAGATTTTTAAAGGTATCTTTAGTCAGTGACATAGGTTCGTGAGAGTTTGATAGTAATATACAATGTTCATCATAATACATATAGGGAGAATATTGTAGTTTCCACTTCTTCTTATTCAACTCTACTTCTATTAATCTATGATTTGATCTATCTGGAGCATTGATGTTACCATCGAAACCCTCATTTTCGATACAGAGCAAACAACCTGGATAATGGGAAGATATCTTATTTCTACCTAAGGCAATTTCTGATGGATCTTTTTCGGGCTTAGAAAGATTAATGGTTATATCTATAGCTCCATAATTAGAAAGAACTTTAAAAAAAATATTTTTATTAATTCTATCCATTCTAATATAATTGGAATTTTTACTTAAATTATAAAAATATTCAGTGGCCATCATAGGTGAAGTGTTATATAATTTATAGAATTCATTATTTATTATAGAAGGCTTATCTAGGAAGCAGTTCATAATTTTACTAGAGAATATATCCTTTTCATAGGTTAAATTAGAAATTATATGATTATTAACTGCTATTTCTAGTAATTTGTCTAGATTTTCATATAGGTTAAGGGATAATTTTTTATCCGATTTATAATTATCTTCTTTATAAAGAGATAGTAGTCTATTACGGATATAAATCTCATCTAAAGAAGAGATGAGCCTATTTTCTATACATAGTTCTATTAATCTGTGGATTAATGAGCCCAAATTCATTATGTTACCTCCTAAAATCTATTCAATTTCATTTGGACCATCACTGGTGTTTGCAATATAAAAGGAAGCTTCATAGCCAATATGTTTTTTATAGTTGTTTCCTACATTTTTTATAAAAGTATCTACCTTATGAGAGTCAACAAGTGCTATGGCACATCCACCAAAGCCAGCACCAGTCATACGTGCACCATATACGCCCTCTTGGACCCAAGAAGAAGAAACTAAAGTATCGAGTTCTATTCCAGTAACTTCATAGTCATCTCTTAAAGATATATGAGATTCATTTAAGAGGTGCCCTAAGGTAAGAAAATCATTTTCTTGTAATGCATCTATAGCTTTTTTCACTCTTTGATTCTCAGATATAACATGATTAGCTCTTTTAACATTGATTTCATCTGCTATAACGTATTTGTATCTTTTAAAATCCTCAAAGGAAAGTTGGCATAATGAGGAAATATTAAATAGATTTTTCAAATCTAAAAGAGCTGCTTCACATTGACTTCTTCGTTGATTATAGTTAGAAGAGGATAATTCTCTTCGCTTATTTGTATTCATAATCACTAGGGATATATCTTTTAGATTGACAGCTATATATTCATATTTTAATGTATTGCAATCAAGCAATAGCGCTGAATTTTTATGTCCTAAGGAAATGGCGAACTGGTCCATAATACCACTGTTCACACCAATATATTCATTTTCAACCTTCTTACCTAGAAGGGCCATAGTAATTTCATTTATACTTAAATTAAACATATATTTAAGTATTTTACAGATTAGCATTTCTAGAGAAGCTGAAGATGAAAGTCCAGCTCCATTAGGAAGGTTTCCATAGATTAATATGTCAAAACCGCTAGAAATTATATGTCCATCTTCAATTAAGGCTTTTAGAACACCTTTTAAATACTTTGTCCAATTATCATCCTTCTTGCAATCTAGATCATCTAAGGAAATTTCAGTGATTCCGAGATGTTGAAAATTAAGAGAATAGGCTCTAATTGTCTTATGTTTAGTTAGTTTTATAGCACCATAGGTGCCTAAGGTTATAGCACAAGGAAAAACAAGACCTCCATTATAATCAGTGTGCTCCCCAATTAAGTTAACTCGACCAGGACAAAAAAATAGTTTTTCACATGAATTTTCAAATATATTATAAAAAGAATCCTTTAAGTTTGATGATAAATTCATAGTAATCCTCCTTACAATTTTATACCTTTATAAGGTTATTATAATTGTTTAGTAAAAAAAATCAATAATTTTACTAAACAATTTATATGATTTTACTAATGAAAATTATTATAGTTAAAATGTTTGATTAGGAGAATTAGTAGCTGATAAAATAAAGTTATTAGAGAATAGGGGGAGAGTTATGGATATTAGGGTTGAAACTATATACTTAGGGGAAAAAGATATTTTAAAGTACCAGCTTATAAATGATAATAATATGATAGTGGAATTTTTAAGTCTTGGAGGAATTATTACTAAGATTTTAACTAATGACTATGAGGGGAAATTTGAAAATGTGGTATTGGGATATAAAAATTTAAATATGTATGTTAAAAATCCATCCTATTTAGGTGCTATTATAGGTAGAACTGCAGGAAGAATATACAGGGGAACAGTAGATTTCGAAGGTAAAAAGATAACTTTAAACAAAAATAATCTAGAAAATACTCTTCATGGCGGGAACATTGGTTTTGATAAAAAAGTTTGGAGTGGAGAAGAATTTAGAAATAGTGATAATGTAGGAGTAAAGTTGAAATATAGAAGTGAAGATGGAGATGAGGGGTATCCAGGAAATTTAAACATAGAAGTATATTATATCCTTAATAATAAAAATGAATTTATAATTTCTATTAAAGGAGTATGTGATGAAGATACCTTATTAAATATTACAAATCACAGTTATTTTAATTTATCAGGAGAAGGAAAAAGAGATATTTTAAAACATGAACTCTATATAAATAGTGATGAGATTTGTCACATTGATGATAGCTGTATTCCTACAGGAAGCTATATGAAGGTTGGAGGGACACCCTTTGATTTTAGAATTAAAAAAGAAGTAGGGAGGGATTTAAATAAGGATCATATACAATTAGTTAGAGGAAATGGTTATGATCATCCTTGGATTTTAAAAGATAATGAGAATATTAGTGTAGAATTTTATGATAATAAATCGAAAAGAGCATTGGAAATTAAAACGGACCAAAAAACTGTGGTTTGTTATTCAATGAATTCTACAGATGGTCTCCTTTTGAACAATGGGAGAAATGCAAAGCCGAGAATGGCATGTTGCTTTGAAACTCAAGCACCACCTATAGGACATAATCAATGTTTTAAGGAGTATTCTATAGTGAAAAAATTCCAGGAATATAGAGCGAATACTAGTTATAGATTTTATATAAAGGAATAATAAAGTAATTATAAATGAAAATATAGAGAATAGCTTTCTAAGATGAGGAGTATAAGTAAAATTACAGGGAATTTATCATTAATATAAAAAGTATTCACTGATGAGTTTGGTAGGTATACTTATTAAAAGATAATTCCCTGTAATTTTATTGTAACTATTGATTATTTTTTCTTAAGGTATTTTCTTATATCTATTGCAACAGCACCTATTATAATCAAGCCCTTAACGATGTATTGTAAATATGGATTTAAGCCTATAAAAGCTAATCCGTAGTTTATTACCTGAAAAATAAGCACTCCAGTAACAACGCCACCAACAGTTCCAATTCCCCCAGAAGTGGAAACTCCACCAACCACGCAGGCTGCGATTGCATCTAATTCATACATGTTGCCTGTATTGTTTGTAGCGCTTCCAACACGTCCAGCCTCTAGAGTTCCAGCAAAACCATATAATACTCCAGCTAAAAAATACACTAATAATAGGGTTCTAACTACATTTACACCAGAAACTGTTGCTGCTTCAGGATTTCCACCTATTGCATAGATATTTTTACCAAACTTGGTTTTATTCCATAAAATCCATATTAAAAATGTAACTATCATAGCATAAATTATTAGATAAGGTATCTTAAAACCAAATTTATCTATGCCACCTAAAGCAAACTCAGTAAAGGTTTTAGATAATCCGCCTACAGGCTGAGCACCATAAGGTGGGCGATCAAAGTAGATAGAGTTAAATCCATATACTATAATCATCATACCCATGGTAGCTATAAAAGGTGGAACTTGAAATCTAGATACAATAAAGCCGTTTATTAAACCTAACAATCCACAGACTATCATGGCTACTAGGATAGGTACTATAATTGGAAGCTCAGAGAGTTGAGGATACATTTTATAAGCATAGCCTGCAGCTTGGAGTAAAGAAGCTGATAAAACTGCAGAAAGTCCTACAAGTCTACCAGCAGAAAGATCAGTACCAGCGGTTATAAGTATTCCTCCAACTCCTAAAGCTATTATTATACGAGTAGAAGCTTGACTTAAGATGTTAGTAAAGTTTTTTAAGGATAGAAAATCAGGAGATACTATTATAATAATCAAAAGTAGAACAAATAATATAATATATATGGCGTAATTCATTATCCAATCTTTGTTTAATATTTTAGTAAAGTTTTTCATTTTGTTCTTACACCTCCTATAATTATAAGTATAGTGCTGAAAGATGCATGATTTCTTCTTGAGAGGTAGAATCGGCATTCACAATTCCAGCTACTCTTCCATTACTCATTACTAGGATTCTATGACATACTCCAAGAAGTTCTGGCATTTCAGAAGAAACCATTAAAATTGATTTACCTTCTTCAGCTAATTTATTCATTAATTGATATATTTCGTATTTAGCACCTACGTCGATGCCTCTTGTAGGTTCATCTAACATAAGAATTTCGGGATTTGTTAAAAGCCATCTACCAATTATAACTTTTTGCTGATTTCCACCAGACAGTGAGGAAATATGAGTTTTCTGAGAAGGTGTTTTAACGTTCATAGATTCAATAACCCATTCAGTATCAGCTTCTATGTGGCTATTGCTTAGAAAGCCAAAGGTTACATATCTTCTCATATTGGCAATGACTGAATTGAAACTTATACTACTATGCGGGAAAATCCCTGTTTCTCTGCGTTCTTCAGTAACTAGAGAAAAGCCATTTCTCATTGCCTTAAAGGTAGTGGAGTTATCTAGCTCTTTACCATTAAGCACTATTTTGCCATTGGAAATTTTTCTCATACCAAAAATGGCTTCTAGAATTTCAGTTCTTTTAGCACCTACTAATCCAGCTATACCTAATATTTCACCATGATTTAAATTGAAGGATACATCTATTAGAGAGGGTTGTTTAAGCCCGGTAAGATTTTTAACTTCTAATACCACAGTACCTATATTAGAGCTTTTAGGAGGAAATCTACTGTTTATTTCTCGTCCTACCATTTTTTTTATAATCATATCCATGGTTAAAGATTTTGTGGGTTGAGTAGTTACCCATTTTCCATCCCTCATTATAGTCACTTCATCAGAAATTTTAAGAATTTCATCCATTTTGTGAGAAATGTATATTATACTTATGCCTTTAGCTTTAAGCTTATCAATTATAGAAAATAGATGAATTACTTCTTTTTCTGTTAAAGATGAAGTAGGTTCATCCATTACTATAATTTTTGAGTTGTAGGATACAGCTTTAGCTATTTCAAGCATTTGCATCTGAGATACAGAAAGGGCATTTACCTTAGTTTTAGGGTCTATATAGATATTTAACTGTTTAAAAATTTCAAGGGTGTCTTTATACATCTTTTTTTCATCTACAAATACCCCCTTATATGGATATCTGCCAAGCCATAAGTTATCCATAACATTTCTTTGACGTACTTGATTCAACTCTTGGTGGACCATAGAAACACCATGATCTAAGGCATCTTTAGAGCTACTAAATTGAATTTTTCTACCATCCAAATAAATTTCGCCTTCATCTTTATAGTATATTCCAAATAAACATTTCATTAGAGTAGATTTTCCAGCTCCATTTTCACCCATGAGAGCATGGACACTGCCTTTTTTTACTCTAAGATTCACTTCATCTAAGGCTCTTACTCCTGGAAAAGACTTGGAGATATTAATCATTTCTAAAATATATGAATTGTCTTCATTTATAGTAATGTTTGACATATATATACCTCCTTAAATAAAAATAAAATGAGGTGCACATATAATGCACCTCATTTATATATGCTATTTATATGCATCCTCACCAATTTTGATATTATCTTTATTTATACCAATGTAAGGTACACGAACAGCTTTATTGTTATCTAATTTCCAGCTAGTACCCTCAACTGGATTTTTACCATTGGCCGCATTTATTGATAATTCAACAGTAGCTTTACCTTGATTTTTAGCATCGTTTAATACCGTTCCTACTATTTTACCGGCTTTTATATTATCGAGAACCTCAGGAATAGCATCGACACCAAATATCGGCATAAATTTATCATCTCTAAAGTATCCTGATTTTTCAAGAGAGGCAAGAGCACCTAGTGCCATACCATCATTATTACAGATTACCATTTCAATATTGTCTCCGTACTTAGCAAGCCATGCATCCATTTTTTCAGTAGCCTTAGCTGCATCCCACATAGCCGTATCCAAAGCCAATTCTTCTGTTTGTATACTAGCGTTTTTTAATTCTTCTATGGAATACTTAGTGCGTGCTTCCGCATCAGGATGCCCAGGTTCACCTTTAAGTAAAACATATTGAATTTTACCATCTTTATTTTTATCCCATTTATCCTTATTTTTGTTCCATTCATCTGATATTATTTTACCTTGAATAACACCAGATTCTTTAGATTCTGTACCTACGTACCACGCTTTATCATAACTTTTAAGAGCAGAAGCTTCAGGCTCTTTATTAAAGAAAACTACGGGGAGGTTAGCGGCTTTTGCTTTTTCAATAATTGTTGGTGCAGCTTTAGGGTCAACTAAGTTTATAGCTAAAACTTTTACTCCTTTAGCTATCATGGTATCAATTTGCTCGATTTGTTTACTTTGATCATTTTGAGAGTCATTCATGATAATAGTAGCTTTATCTTTACATTCCTTGTCAATGGTTCTACGAACATAAGACATGAAGTTATCATCATATTTGTAAATTGTAGCTCCTATTGAAGGAAGACTACTATCATTAGTTCCACTATCTCCACTAGATTTATTACAGCCAACTACACCAACTAATAGTAGAGAAGCTAAAATGGTAGCTAATAGACGTTTTCTTTTCATAAATTCACCTCATTAATATTATTTTCAAATTAATAACCATATAAATCAATTATTTACATATTATGTATTTAAAAATATTATAACAACTGGCAAGTTTAAATGTCAATTACTTTATGATATAATATTAAGTAAATATTATGATGTTTTTAGTAAAATAACGTAGATGTAGGGAGGAGTTTCATGGCCACTATAAAAGATATAGCTACTATAGCTGGAGTGTCTATGGCTACGGTGTCTAGAGTTCTAAACTTTGATGAAACTTTAAATGTATCAGAGAGTACAAGAAAAAGCATATTTGAGACGGCGGAAGAATTAAATTATATTACAAAGCGAGAGAAGAAAAATAAAAATAAAAGCTATACAATAGGAATTCTAAATTGGTATACAGAAAGTGAGGAGATAAAAGATCCTTATTTTTTATCAATTAGAATTGCTATTGAAAAGAAGTGTAAAGAAGAGAATATTGACTTTAAAACCGTAACACTTCATGGGAAAAATTCTTGGAGAGATATTAATGGAGTTATAGCTATTGGTAAATTTGGAAAATTAGATGTAGAAAAAATAAAGCATATAAGCAGTAAGATTGTTTTTGTGGATTCATGCCCAGATGATTTAAATTATGATTCTGTTATTGTGAATTATATTTGTGGAGTAGAAGCTGCATTAACTCATTTGACATCTTTAGGGCATAGAGACATTGCATACATAGGTGGAGAAGAATATATAAATGATGGAAATGAAAAAATTAAAGATTATAGACAAGAAGTTTATGAGAAATTTATGAAGAATATTAGTAATTTGAATAATAGTTGGATATATTTAGGGAAATTTCTACCCGATGATGGATATTCTCTTATGAAAAAGGCTTTAGCTGCACAACGAATACCAAGTGCCTTCTTTATTGCAAGTGATCCTATGGCTATTGGAGCTTATAGGGCTGTGTTAGAAGAAGGTTATAAAATACCAGAAGATATAAGTATAGTAGGTTTCGATGATATATACACATCTCAATTTTTAACTCCGGCATTAACCACAGTAAAGGTGTATACAGACTTCATGGGAGAGACTGCTGTAGATGTATTAATGGATAGCTTAAAGTCAGGTAGAGACATATGTAAGAAGACAGTAATACCTAGTAGATTAGTTATAAGGGAAAGTACAGGAACATGTAGATAAAAAATGGTTTGAAGTAAAATATTTTACTTCAAACCATTTTTTATCTAAGTATAGCGAAATTACAGAAGCGCTATTTTGAGTACTGGGAAGTACTTAAAATAGCACTTTCTATAACATCGATTATATTTAATTATCTTTTTTAAACAGTTTAATCACTTCATTAACAATTAATGGAATTATACTCAATCCAAACACTATTGCCCAATCAGAAAGAGTTAATGGAACAACATTAAATACATTAGCTATTGGTGGTATATAGATAACTGCTAACTGTAATAAAACTCCAAGTAAAATTGAACCAATTAAGTACATATTTGAAAATAGCCCTATTTTAAATATAGATTTATTTTCGTTTCTCATATTTAGAGAGTGAACTAATTGAGTCCCACTTAATACTACAAAGGCTAAAGTTTGAGCATGCATTAATGCTTCTGGATTGCTACCAACAGAAGTAAGAGTTACTGCAGCGCCACCATATGTGTGAACTCCGTATATAAAACCTATAAGTGTTAAAGCACCAATTAACACACCATTAAATAAAAGTGTAAATAAAGAACCTTTAAATATGCTATCTTTTTGATCTCTAGGCTTGTTTTTCATTACATCTTTATCACCAGGATCTATACCAAGGGCAAGAGCTGGGAAAGAGTCTGTAATTAAGTTAACCCATAGTATATGAGTAGCGTTAAGTGGTGATGCCCAACCAAATAAAATTCCAAGGAATAGGGTTACTATCTCACCAGCATTACAAGAAATTAAGAAGATAACAGATTTTTTAATGTTATTAAAGATATTTCTTCCTTCTTCTATAGCAGATACAATAGTTGAGAAGTTATCATCTGTAAGCACCATATCAGAAGCACCTTTAGCTACGTCTGTACCAGTAATACCCATTGCAACTCCAATATCAGCAGCTTTTAAGGATGGAGCGTCATTAACTCCGTCACCAGTCATAGAAACTATGTTTCCACTAGCTTTAAAGGCTTTAACTATTTTTACTTTATGTTCAGGGGAAACTCTAGCAAATACATTTAGGTTTTTAACCTTTTCCTTAAGCTCTGAGTCAGATAATTTATCTATTTCAGCACCAGTAGCTACTTGAGATATATCTTCCGCAATCATTAGTTCTTTAGCTATGGCAAAAGCTGTATTCTTATGGTCTCCAGTTATCATAACTGTTTTAATACCTGAAGTCTTACATAGAGCTATAGAATCTTTAACTTCAAGTCTTGGTGGATCAATCATTCCCACTAAACCAATAAATGTTAAATCATTTTCAAGATTAGCTTTATCTATGTCATGTGAAGGTAATATTTTAAAAGCAGAACCTAAAACTCTTAGAGCATCATTTGACATTTCAGTGGCTGCGCTTAAGAATTTGTTTCTAAGCTCTTCAGTAAGTGGAACTATTTTTCCATCTAAATAAGCATTACTACATAGGTTAATAAGGTTATCAGTGGCACCTTTAGTCATTACATAATAATCATCACCATAGGCATTCACTGTGGTCATTAATTTTCTATCTGAGTCAAATGGAATTTCATCAACTCTTTTATATTTACCTTCTAAGCCTTCTTTAAATAGTTTATATATATTACCAGCTTCTAATAATGCTATTTCTGTAGGGTCTCCAGTTTTCGAATTCTCTGTAGCAGTTGCATCATTACAAAGTACAATGTTTTCGAGAAGAAGCTTGCTTGCATTATTATTAATGTCTAA
The DNA here is from genome assembly GCA_002381695.1 of Clostridium sp. UBA4108. GTDB lineage: Bacteria > Bacillota > Clostridia > Clostridiales > Clostridiaceae > Clostridium_J. The sequence continues at coordinate 895,720 of DFXM01000020.1, forward strand.
GTTAGAAATTTCATCTAATTTATTATCAGCAAAAAATTTAACTACTGTCATTTTGTTTTGTGTTAAGGTACCTGTTTTGTCTGAACATATTACATTTACAGAACCTAAGGTTTCAACTGCAGGAAGCTTTCTTATAATAGCATTTTCCTTAATCATTCGTTGAACACCAAGAGCTAGCACAATTGTAACGATGGCGGCAAGTCCTTCTGGAATAGCTGCAACTGCAAGGCTGATAGAAATCATAAACATGTCGGTCATATCTCTACCTTGCATTAGTCCAACTACAAACATAACTAGACATATACCAATAGCTGCAATACCTAAGATTTTTCCTAATTGTTCTAACTTCTTTTGAAGAGGGGTAAGTTCGTTTTCACTTTCATCTAACATTTTTGCTATCTTACCAATTTCAGTATTCATACCTGTAGCGACAGCAATACCAAGACCTCTACCGTAGGTGGCAAGAGTAGACATAAATGCCATGTTCTTCTTATCTCCTAAAGGTACATTTTCATCTTGAATAACTAAAGTGGAATTTTTATCCACAGGTACAGATTCTCCAGTTAGCGCAGATTCTTCAATTTGTAAGTTAGCACTTTCCACTAATCTGATATCACAAGGAATAAATCTACCAGCATCAATTACTATCAGATCACCTGGTACAATCTCTTCAGAAGGGATTTCTACAAGTTCTCCATTTCTTTTAACTAGTGCCTTTGGAGAAGAAAGTTGTTTTAGTGCATCAAGAGCTTTCTCAGCTTTAGCTTCCTGAATCATTCCTACAAAGGCATTTACTAAAATAACTATACCTATAATTACGGCATCTCCAAATTCTTTAGCAACTATTACTGAAAGCACAGCAGCTACGATAAGTATATAAATTAAAATATCGTTGAGTTGTGCAAGGAATAGCTGAAGTTTGGTTTTTTTCTTTTTTTCAGCAAGTTTGTTTAGCCCATATTTCTTTTTATGGTCTTCAACTTGAGAAGAAGTTAGTCCTGTAGAAGTATCAGTATTAAATTTACTAATAACTTCTTGGCTTGAGTCATTAAAATACATAAAATCACCTCATAAAGTATTATTTACAAAATGGAGTTAAGATATAATTCCATTAGAAATTACAAAATTTAACTTATTATTATAATAAAAAAAGCTCATGTGTAGCAAATATATGCTATACATGAGTCTCATTATTTAATGCAAGACCAGACTATTAAGTCAGGATGTTGAACCTTGCAGCATAATAAATTATGCCAATTACTCCCTCATTATAGGTATTCAATTTAACTTTATAAACATTATATCATGAGAATAAATAAATAACAATAATATATAGTTATTTATTTGAAAACATATACATCTAAGCTATAATATAAGGAAAGAATCCATAAAATATAATTCCTAATATGCCTGATATTGCTATAACCAATATAGGATGAAACTTAGTTTTGTATAGTAGGAATCCTATGATACAAGCAATAAAAATGCTAGATAGGTCTTTATAAGCTTCAAAACCTAAGGATAAAAACACAGATATTATTAGACCAATTAAGGCTGGTCTCATACCCTTAAGAGCATTTGATAATAAAGGTGAATTTTTAAATTTATTAAAAAAATAATTAGCAATAGAAACTAATATAAAAGAAGTAGTAACTACTCCTAAAGTAGCTACAATACTACCTAAAACTCCAGCCGTCCTATAACCAACGAAGGTAGCTGAATTTATAGCAATAGGTCCTGGAGTCATTTGTGATATACCTATAATATCTATAAAATCTCCAGGACTTAACCATCTATAAGTATCTACAATTTCTTTTTCTATTAAAGGAAGCATAGCGTAACCGCCACCAAAGCCAAAGGTACCAATCTTAAGGAATACAAGGTAAAGCTTTAAGAGTATCATCTTTCCACCTGCTTTCTATTAGAAAAAATACCATAAGCCGCTGAAAGAATTATTATATAAATAGGATTAAGATCTAAAAATAGACTTAAAATAACTGTAACTATTACTATAATAATATTAGTGGTAGTTTTGTCCAATACTTTTGCTAAGCTATTTACTCCAACTAATATTAAAAGTGGTACTGCAGCATTTATTCCTTTGAAAATTAATTCTACTAAATACATATTTCTGAATTTACTAAAGATACTTGCGATTATAAGTATAATTATAAAGGAGGGTAGAGCAACTCCTAAAAGTCCAAGTATGGCCCCTAAGGTTCCACATATCTTATAACCTATAAAGGTGCAACTATTTATGGCTAACGCACCAGGGAAACTTTGTGAAATAACTATAATATCTAAAAATTCTTCTTTTGAAAGCCAATTATTTTTTGTTACAACTTCAGCTTCAATAAGAGGAATCATAGCATATCCTCCTCCAAAGGTAAAAGCACCAATTTTAAAAAAGGTAATAAACATATTAAATAAGTTACTCATTGAACAACCTCCTTTTTTACATACAGATAAATTATACTCTCTATAAATAATATAATCAATTTTATGGATTAAATACTATAATTTATTTATAATATAATAAAGAAAGGTATTTAAAAAAAATAAATAAACATACTGGACTAGGTGTTTTTTGAAGATGCCTAAGTTAAAGAGGGGGAGAAACTTTGGAAATATCAAAACTTGGAAGAAACACACCAATTAAAAGAGAAACTTCGGCTATTAGTAGTAAACATGATTTTTCAAGAAATTTTAATTTCGCCCGCCAAAAAAAGTCTGAGGAAGAATTAAAGAAAATGCTAGAAGCAATAAAAAATAAGGGAAGTAGGCTAGTAATATCTAAGTGTTATGCTGATGTACATGCCTATAAAAAAGCTATAAAGGAATATTTAGAATCAGTTTTGGCATTTATGTATTCAGTAAAGAAAGACATAAGTTTTTGGCAAACTCAATATTTTATAACAGTGGAGACTGTTGATAAAAAATTAGAGGAATTAACTCAGATGTTATTGGATGAAGAAAAAGAAAATTTTAATATAGCTATGACCATTGATGAGATATCAGGGCTTATAGTTGATATTTACAAATAAAAAATTAAGGTACTTTATTTAGTGAAGTGCTCCCTTTGGTCGAAGTGAATTGTGAGCAGTATCCACAGTGAATTGCAGCTTGCAGTTGCAGTGAAGTCTTTGATTCTCTCAGCAATGAAGAAAGCTTTTGCTTAGGCAAAAGCTTTCTCTGGTGAATCTTAACCTCTGCGCCGAAGACGCACTTCACTGCGACCATAGGTCACAATTCACTAAATAAATCCATTATAGCTACTATCTGATGGCATTTTTAAATCTCCTCTTGGTGATAAACCTATAGAACCAACCTTTGGACCATCAGGAATACAAGAACGTTTAAATTGTTGAGCAAAGAACCTTTTAATAAATATATTTAACCATTTAGAAATTTCCTCACCAGAATATAAATCTTTGAAAGCTATATTAGCTAAGAAATATATTCTTTCCTTAGAAGCACCATGTTTCATGAAATGATATAAAAAGAAGTCGTGAAGCTCATAAGGACCTACTATATCTTCAGTTTTTTGAGCAATTTCACCCTTTTCATCCGTTGGAAGAAGTTCAGGGCTTACTGGGGTGTCTAATATATCTAGAAGTATATCACATACCTTTGAGTTGCTTTCTTTTTCTGCTACATATCTTACTAAATATCTTACAAGAGTTTTTGGAATAGAACAGTTTACTGAGTACATAGACATATGGTCTCCGTTGTAGGTTGCCCATCCAAGAGCTAGTTCAGATAAATCTCCAGTTCCTATTAATAGGCCACCTTCTTTGTTTGCTAAATCCATAGCTATTTGAGTTCTTTCTCTTGCTTGAACATTTTCATAAGTAACATCATGAACCTCTACAGGATGACCTATATCCTTAAAATGCTGAAGACAAGCAGCTACAATGTTTATTTCTCTAAGATCAGTACCTAGATTTCTACAGAGCTCTAGAGCGTTGTTATAGGTTCTGTCAGTGGTACCAAAGCCAGGCATAGTAATAGTAACAATATTTTCCCTAGGAATTTTAAGCATATCAAAGGTTTTAACTACCACAAGAAGAGCTAAGGTAGAATCAAGTCCTCCAGAAATAGCAATGACAGCTTTTTTAACCCCAGTATGGGTAATTCTCTTAGCAAGAGCTGAAGATTGAATATTAAAAATCTCTCTAGAACGTTTTTCTTTTTCAAGTTCATTACTTGGAACGAAAGGATGTCTATCGATATATCTATTAAACTCATCTATATTTGTATTTTTAAAGTTAAATTCAATAGTTTCTATGTCAAAAGGAACTACTGATTTATTATCTCTAAAACTAGTGTTTTTAAGTCTTTCAGCTTTTAATCTACCAATGTCAATTATAGAAGTAATGATTTCACTTTCGCGGCTAAATCTTTCATTTTCGCAAAGTATTGTCCCGTTCTCGCAGATTAATAGATGACCACTAAATAGTACATCAGTGGTGGATTCAAAAACACCACTAGAAGAATATATATAGGCACTCATACATTTAGCACTTTGGTTTTTAATCAGCTCTTTTCTATAATCAGCTTTGCTGACCAGTTCATTAGAAGCGGAAAGGTTGCATATTATATTGCAGCCAGCAAGAGATAAAAAGCTACTTGGAGGTATTGTAACCCAAAGGTCCTCACAAATCTCAAAACCTAATTTAACCTCATCATTTTTAAATACTAAATTTGTTCCAAAGGGAACATTCTCTTGGAAAGCTAGATTTATTTTTTGTGAAAAAATATTTAAACCAGTGGTAAACCAACGCTTTTCATAGAACTCTGAATAATTTGGTATATAACTTTTAGGAACAATTCCTAATACCTTTCCATTGAGGATTATATAAGCTGCATTGTATAGTACCTCATTGTACTCAAGAGGAGCACCAACAGCTATTAAGATATCTTTACCTACAGAATAGTCACATAGAGCCTTAATAGCACCTTGAGAGTTTTCTAGTAATCTTTCTTGAAAGAATAAGTCACTACAGGTATAGGAAGTGATTGAGAGTTCAGGAAAAATTACAATTTTACATTGATTTTCTATAGAATCCTCAATACAGTTCTTTATTTCTGATAAATTAAAATCTATATCTCCTACATTAGTAACTGGACATGCAGAAGCTACTTTTATAAAATCCATTTAAAAACCACCTTTCATATTGATATTATTTAGTTTTCTTCTTAGCTTTATTTTTATGAATAGATTTATGAATAAAATTTTTTACTTGTTTTTGTTCCTTAGTCTTTTTTAAAGCTGTTTTTTTCTTCATTACGGAATATCCGAATTTGCCAAGGGCATTAGACTTAAGTCCAAAGTATTCTCCATGAGAATAGCTTAATAAATCTGCTTTTTCAAAGTGGATTTTCCCTTGTTCATCTATTAGATTATCATCTACATGGCAGCATACAACTTCTGCTAAAAACAAATCATGACTTCCAAGGGGAGTTATAGATTTTAACTTACATTCAAAAGCTACAGGGCATTCATCAATAATTCCACAATTAACTTTATTTCCTTCACTAAGGGTAAGGTTCATTTCTTTAAGCTTATCTACTTGTCTTCCGCTTCTAACTCCGCAAAAGTCCACCTTTTTCACTAAAGATGTAGAAGGTAGGTTAACTACAAAGCACTGTTCTTCTTTTATGTAATCATAGGATAATCTTTCTGGTCTTATAGCAACTGTAATCATAGGAGGCTTAGTGCAAGCAGTACCTATCCAGCCTACAGTAAACACATTATCCTTTCCTTCACTATTTCTACTAGTTATTAATACAGCTGGGACTGGGTTTAGCATAATACTACCTTTAAAAGTAGTCTTAGCCATAATATCACATCACTTTCTAGTTTTAAATCAAACATCTTTATAAGGATAAATAATTTTTAAAATTATTACTACAGATGCTTTACAAATGTATTATATATTAAATTAGGTATATTTATCAAAAAATAAGTAGACTTGATGAAAAAATATTCATCAAGCTTACTAAAATACGTCTAATTAAATATGCTTTAATATAGTATTGAATTAAAAGGTATATATTAAGACATATTACTTCAATTAATATAATCAATATTATATAGAAGGTGTTCCTTTTTCTGCATTCCAATCATAGTAGCAAATACTCCTTCAGTATTAATTACAAAATCTAAAGCCTCTTTAGGAGAAGTGATACCATTCATTTCATTTAAGGGTGAACTTATAGTAACATTTAATCCAAGTTTATTTGCTACATCTATAGCAGAATATAATTCTCCTTGAAATTTTTGATTCTTAAGAGTTTTTCCTTTGGTATTTATAATATTATAAGGAAGTTGAATAAACTTAAAATGATGATTTTCACCAACAACCTCTTTAAGTAGATGAATAACTTTTTCAAGAGATATATACCAAGGTGAATTTATATCACTTATGAAAGCATCCCAAGTAGCCATACCATAAAACCGTATATTTCCTATCTCAACTTGATTTTCATAAAATGATATTAAGTATGATAATTCATTATAAAACCTTTCTTCTCCTAGTACATATCTAGATATTTCAGGATTATGGATATAGTGAATATCTATAGTATCAATTCCGAGGTTTTTCCTACTTTTTTCTATGGAATATTCATAAAAATTTGGATTTAATGTATGCCTTCCACTTTCTAAGATATTAATATCTTCTCGTTTCAAAATATTTTCTTTTATTAAGATTTCATCTATATATTTAATAGGAGGAATTTCTTTAAGACAATCTCCAAAAATTTGGCCACCTTTAGTTGAAATAATAAATTCTTCTCTAGTTAAGGTTTTTCTAACATTCATAATTTCATGAAGGGCTTTTCCAATATCAACTTCTGAGCGCATACCTCTGTAATTAACAGCAGTGTCAATAAAATTTATTCCATTTTCTAAACCATAGACTAAAGTTTCTATATACATATTTGAGTCTTCATCTGAAAAATCACCAAGATGAGTTCCCATAGCTATAGGAGAACAATAAAAATGGTTACAAGATTTAAAAGGAATATTTTTATTAAGAAAATAATTTTCACTGTCTATAAGCATAGCGTATCCATTTATCATTAACAAATACCTCCAAAACATTAACTTAATTAACAGTATATGCTAATGGGAAATAAAAAAACAGACTGCAAATATGGATAAAGTTGTATTATAATATAGTTATAGGGAATTAATGAAGTAGAAACGAAATATTAGCTACTTATTTAGTTGGTTTAATTTTTACTAATACCATTGAAAGGCGCATAATCAATATATATTATTAAAAATATATATTTTTATATTTATGAAGGGCAGTAAAATGTAGAATATAATTATATTAAATATATAAAATAAAAAAAGTTAAAGAGGGGGCTTTAATATGAAGATTTACATTTCAGCAGATATTGAGGGGATTAGTGGAGTAATAGATGGAAGTTTCACTGGTGAAGGTGGATATAATTATGATAGAGCAAGAAAGCTTATGACAGAAGAAGTTAATGCAGTCATAAGAGGATCAAAAAAAGCAAGAGCCAGTCATATTTTAGTAAATGATTCTCATGGTCCTATGACAAATATACTAATTGAAGATTTAGATGAAGAAGCTACTTTAATAAGTGGAAATAAAAAAAATCTTGGAATGATGGAAGGTATAAATGAAACCTTTAATGCAGCAATATTTATAGGGTATCATGGAAGGCATAATACCAGTGGAGTATTAGCTCACAGTTATCATGGAGGGGTAGTGTCAGAGATCAAAGTAAATGGACAAGTAGTAGGAGAATTTGAGTTTAATTCCTTAATAGCTGGCTATTTTGGAGTTCCAGTAGTTATGGTTTCAGGGGATGATATTTTGGTAGATCAAGCTAAAACATTTAATGAAAACATAGAGATTGTAGAGGTTAAAAAGTCCCATAGCAGATATGCAGCAGAATGTATTCAACCTAAAAAAGTTCATAGAATGTTAGAGGAAAGTGCAACTAAGGTGTTAAATTCAAATTTCAAAGAATTTATCAAAGCTAATTTTATAGAAGGAGAAATTGAATTAGAGATTGTATTTTTAAATAGTGGATTAGCCGAGGCAACGCTATGTATTCCAGGGGTAGAACTCATAGGCCCTAACAGAATCAGATATTTAGCAAAGGATATTTTAGAAGCCTATAAAATCAGGGGAGGACTAATAACCCTGGCAGCTAGTACCTTAAGATAAGGAATTATATTGAAATTATGATTAAATAAAGAATAATTAAAAAAGAACTGTGGAATCAGTTCTTTTTTATATTTAAATAAATATCTTATTGAATTTAGTATAAGGCATCTTCAAAAAATAAATAAGTCAGAATGCTCGTCTATTTTGAGTTATACTGCGTTAACAGAACCCTTAGCCAGTGCT
>DFXM01000027.1 GCA_002381695.1 Clostridium sp. UBA4108
AGGGTAAGTGGTCGCCAAGTAAGTTTTACTTCCAAACTAAGGTTTGGAAGTAAACATATATGGCTCGATAGCTCAGTCGGTAGAGCAGAGGACTGAAAATCCTCGTGTCGCTGGTTCGATTCCTGCTCGAGCCACCAATAATCTAGTACTTTGTACTAGATTATTTTTGTTTTAATAAATGAAAAAGGATATAGGAATAAAAGTCAATAGTATATCTTTTAATGAAAAATATATATAATATATATTTTATTTAATCTTAGTTAAAAAAGACTTTCTAAATTAATAGAAAGTCCTTTTATATCTATTTTCCTAAATTAAATACATCTAAATCCTCAATTTTTAATCCACGTTTCATTACTTCAACCATGCCACTGAATGTATCTAGAGAAGTCATAATTGAAACCCCAGATTCTACTGCAGTTCTTCTAATTTTAAAGCCATCTCTTTGAGAATCATTACCTTTAGTTGCAGTGTTTATAATCATATCTATAGATTTACTTCTAATGATATCAATTATATTTGGTTTTTCTTCGCCTATTTTATTTACTATTTCTACATCAATACCTTCAGTTAAAAGCATTTTAGCAGTACCGTTTGTAGCTACTAGTTTACATCCAAGCTTATTCATATTTTTGGCTATAGCTAAAAATTCTGCTTTATCATTATTATTTATGGTAGCCAATACTTTATTTTCACATTTTAAGATTGGTCGTTTACTTGCAATAAAGCCTTTTAACATAGCTTCTTCAAAGGTTTTTCCAACTCCAAGTACTTCGCCAGTAGACCTCATTTCGGGGCCAAGACTAACTTCAACCTTAGGAAGTTTTTCTGTTGAGAATACAGGAACCTTTACAGTCACTATATTTGGTTCAGGACAAATACCTTCACTATAGCCCATACTTTCTAAAGTTTCACCGAGCATTGCTCTAGTTGCCAATTCTACTATTGGTACATCAGTAACTTTAGTTATATATGGTACAGTACGAGATGCTCTTGGATTAACTTCTATTATATAAATTTCGTTTTCAAACTCTATAAATTGAATATTAATCATTCCCATAACCTTTAATTCTAATGCGATGTTTTTAGTGCATTTAAAGATTTTATCTTTAGATTCTTTACTTATGTTCTGTGAAGGGTATATGCTTATTGAGTCTCCAGAATGAACACCCGCTCTCTCAAGATGTTCCATTATACCAGGAATTAATACATTTTTACCATCGCAAACTGCATCAACCTCAATTTCCCTTCCTATCAAATATCTATCTATTAAGATAGGATTTTTACTATCCCTATTAAACGAGTTTTCTAGATATTTTTTTAATTCTTTTTCTCTATAGGTTATTTGCATACCTTGACCACCTAATACGTAAGAAGGTCTTACAAGTACTGGATAACCTAGCTTTTCAGCTTCTAAAATACCTTGATTAACAGACCACACAGCTATTCCTTTAGGTCTATTTATATTAAGTTTTTCAAGCATAACTTCAAATTTTTCTCTATCCTCAGCTCTATCTATACCTTCAGCATCAGTACCTAGAATTTTAATTCCATTTTCTCTTAATAATTTTGAGAGTTTTATAGCTGTTTGTCCACCAAATTGAAGAATTACACCTTCAGGTTTTTCTTTTTCAATAATGTTTAGAACATCTTCTTCTGTTAATGGTTCAAAGTATAATTTATCGGATATATCAAAATCAGTAGATACTGTTTCGGGATTATTATTAACTATAATAGTTTCAATCCCTTTCTTTTTAAGAGCTCTAACTGCATGAACAGAGCAATAATCAAATTCTATACCTTGGCCTATTCTTATAGGACCAGATCCTATAACCATTACTTTTCTTTTATCTGATACTATAACCTCATCATATTGCTCATAGGTTGAGTAGTAGTATGGAGATAAGGCGTCAAACTCACCAGCGCAGGTATCAACCATTTTGTAGCTAGGCATTATATTATAAAGCTTTCTTAAAGTATAAATTTCTCTAGGACACACTTTCATTAAATCAGCAATACCTTTATCAGAGAAGCCTTTTTTCTTAAGTAATTTTAAGTAGTCCTTATTTAAATCTTCAAGCTTGGCAGTTTTTAAGAATTCTTCTTGCTCAACTATCCATTTAATTTTGTTAATAAAGAATTTATCTACTCCGGTGATCGCCTCTATCTTTTCAACTATATATTTTCTTCTAATCATTTCAGCTAAGTCAAAAATTCTTTCATCATCTGGGACCATAACTCTATTTTTAAGCTCTTCAAGTGTTCTTTCTTGAGATGGTTTATGGTCTAATACATATTTACCAATTTCTAGGGAACGAATACCCTTTAAGAATGCTGCTTCAAAGTTAGCACCTATTGCCATTATTTCTCCAGTAGCCATCATTTTAGTTCCAAGAGCTTTTTTAGCATCTTTAAATTTATCAAAAGGCCATTTAGGAATTTTAACTACCACATAGTCTAATGTTGGTTCAAAGGATGCCATAGTTTTTCCGGTTACTGAGTTTATGATTTCGTCTAAGCCATAACCAAGTGCAATTTTAGCTGCAACTTTTGCTATTGGGTAACCAGTAGCTTTTGAAGCAAGTGCGGATGAACGAGAAACTCTTGGATTTATTTCTATTACTGCATACTCAAAGCTATCTGGATTTAATGCAAATTGAACATTACATCCACCTACAATTCCTATAGCATCAATTATTTTAAGAGCTGAGGTTCTAAGCATTTGGTATTCCTTATCAGATAGAGTTTGTGAAGGGGCTACAACTATAGAGTCTCCAGTATGGACACCTACTGGATCTATATTTTCCATATTACACACAGTAATACAGTTGCCTTTTGAATCTCTCATTACCTCATACTCTATTTCTTTCCAACCTTTAATACTTTTTTCTAATAATACTTGGCTTACGGGACTAAGAGAAAGACCACTTTCTAATATTTCCTTAAGTTCTTCCTCATTATCGGCAATTCCACCACCAGCTCCTCCTAGAGTGTAGGCAGGTCTTACGATAACTGGATATCCAATTTTATTAGCAAAGTTAAAACCAGAGTTTAAATCTGTAACTATTTCTGATTCAATAACGGGTTCCTTTATTTTTTCCATTAAATTTTTAAAAAGATCTCTGTCTTCACCTTTTTTTATTGAAGTCACAGAAGTTCCGATTACATTAACTCCATATTTATCTAAAACTCCACTTTCAGCTAATTCAACTGTTAGATTTAGACCAGTTTGTCCACCCATTCCGGAAAGAATACTATCAGGGAGTTCTTTTTCTATTATTTTTTCTATAAATTCTACAGTAAGTGGTTCTATATAAATTTTATCTGCGATTTCTTTATCCGTCATAATAGTAGCAGGATTAGAGTTTATAAGAACAGTTTCTATTCCTTCCTCCATTAAGGCTCTACATGCTTGAGTTCCAGAATAGTCAAACTCTGCTGATTGACCTATTACAATTGGACCTGAACCTATTATAAGAACTTTTTTAATATGATTTTTCTTTGGCATAATTTATTCCTCCTACATGAAAGCTCTCTGGCTTTCTTAATGTAAATTTATTTTACTAAGCTTAAAAATTTATCGAAGATAACATCATTTTCATTTGGCCCAGGTGATGCTTCAGGATGATATTGAACACTCATTATAGGTAAGCATTTATGCCTCATACCTTCTACAGTTTCATCATTTACACTTATATGGGTAACTTCCATATCCTTAGGAATTTCAGTTACATAATAACCATGGTTTTGGCTTGTTATATACGTCTTATCTGCTAATAAGTCTTTTACAGGATGGTTTGAACCTCTATGACCAAATTTAAGTCTTCCTGTTTTACCTTCAAAGGCCCAAGCTAAAAGTTGGTGACCTAGGCAAATTCCAGCTATAGGTTTTTTACCTACAAGTTTTTTGATTTCTTCAATAACTTCTGGTAAGGTCTCTGGATCTCCAGGACCGTTAGATAAAAAGACTAAATCAGGATTAGTTTTTAATATAATTTCAGCTTTAGTAGTTGCAGGGAATACATTTAATCTACATCCTCTTTTTACAAAGCTTCTTAGTATGTTTCTTTTCACACCAAAGTCCATTACAGCAACATGGATTCCATCCCCAGCTATTTCATAAGGCTTAGAAGTTGTAACATTGTATACTGCATCTGTATTATTGAACTTATCTAGTTTATCCTTTAAATCTTCCAAGCTAAAATTTTTAGTTGTGATATATCCCTTCATTGTGCCATGGCTCCTTAAAACTTTAGTTAAGGCTCTAGTATCAATTCCTTCTAAGCCTATAATTTTATTTTCAAGTAAGTATCCATCTAGCTCCATCTCACATCTAAAATTTGATGGATTATCACTTTTTTCCCTTACTATAAAACCCTTAACTTTAGGAGTAGAAGACTCTAAATCTTCTAGATTAATACCGTAGTTACCAACCAGAGGATAGGTTATAGTTACAATTTGACCATAATATGATGGGTCAGTAAGTGTCTCTTGATACCCAGTCATAGAAGTATTAAAAACAACTTCACCTATGGTGTCATTTATATATCCAAAAGCTCTCCCCTCAAATTCCATTCCATTTTCTAATATAAGTTTTGCATTAATGTTTTTTGTTTTCAAGAAAAACCCTCCATTTATTTGTTAATAATTAATCATTAAAGAAATTTAAAATCGAAAGAAGATTAATAATTAACAATTGTTATTTTAAGTAGAAAAGGATAGTTAAATAAAACAAATTAATAATTTGCTTTACTAACTATCCTATAGGTTTCCTTAAAAAAAATTGTAATTCTAGTCATCATATGTTTCTCCCTTCTTGGTCTCTCTGTACCAATTTAAAAGTAGATTTTCTATTAGTAATGATTTTACGCAAAATTTTAGAAAATGTCAACATAATTAACTTTTAGAGTGATATAAATCTGTGGACATTTATGTAAAATATTAAATTAAATGTAATTATGATCAATGATATTCGTATATAGTTATGCAGCTAAACTTAAATATCATAAATTTGTAAGAATAAATGTTACTAAATTGTAAGAAATTACGTAGTAAATATATGATAAGATAATTATTGTATAATGGTTAATTTTAACAGGCATTATGAAAGGATGGTTAATTGAATGGAAAAGGATTTAGTAAAAGGGATTGAAAAATGGAGTAGAAATATAATAGTCATTTTTGTACTTATGTTAATCATAGGTTTTAATGAATTATTAGTTAATGCAGAAGAAATCAAAGAACAAAGCAATAAAACCGGCATTCAAGTAGAGGTTACATATGGCATAGAGGGAAAATATAAAATAAACAAAACTACTCCTATAAATCTTAATATTACTAATACTGGAGGAGATTTTGAAGGTAAGATTCAAATTCAAACAGATTCATTTAATGCAAAACAATATGATTTGTATACCCAGTCCTTAGTAATAGCAAAAGATACAAATAAAAATATTGTAATGGCTGTTAATCTCCTTAATACTTTTACAGTAAAGATAGTTTCAATGGATAATAAGATAATCTACGAAAAAGATTTTAGAGTTACTAGTGGTAGAGCTGGAGTCAATGAAGCTTTAATAGGAGTATTAACTGATGATTTTAATGGATTAAGTTATCTATCTAATATAAAACTTGAGGATAATAGAGAAATTAATCTTAAATTTACACCAATAAAAATATCTGAGAAGGTGATAGGAGATAACGCAAGGTCTATAGATTTATTAGATATGATAATAATAAATAACTATGATACTTCAAAATTTACGGAGGAGCAAATTCAATCTATTGATAATTGGATTAAAAGAGGAGGAACTTTAATATTAGGAACTGGTGTAAATGTAAATAAAGTAATCTCACCACTAAATAACAAAGTAATCAAAGGAAGTTTTTCTGAACCTGTTGGTATGGAATTAATTTTTGATGATAAAAAATCAGAATTTCAAAGTATAAGGATGAATATAGATAAGGCAATTCCTATACATAAAGATATTAAAAATAATGTTATGGTGGGAAATGTAAAAAAAGAACAGGGAAATGTATTAGTTTTTTCTTTTGATATAGCTGTTAACCAAATAACAAATGAAGAATTTTGGATAACGGTTATGAAGGATTCAATTAAATATAATAATTTAAATAATCAATACAATTATTCTATAGACAATTTAGTGAAAAAGATTAAAGATATAGAGTTACCTTCAGAAAAACTAATTATCATTTTATTTATAGGATATATATTAATAATAACTGTACTAATATATATAGTTCTAAAAAGAATTAACAAAAGAGACTATGTATGGATATTAATACCTGTAATATCCTTAGCCTTTACTGCATCAATTTATTTTATTGGAAGTAAGTCAAGAATAAATCATGTAATTGCAAATAAGATAAACATTGTAAAGGTAGATGAGGGTGGAAAGGCATTAATAGAAAGTTATATAGGATTTTTAACTTCCAAAAAAAGGGATATTTCAATAAAGGAACCAGGCAATTTAGAGATGGATAATATATCAGCTTATGTGGATCCATATTCTCAAGATCAAAGTAATAAATTTAAAAATAAAGATATGAGGGTAGAAATCAATTATGAAGGTGAAGATACGTACTATAATTTTAAAGAAACCTCACCTTTTACCCCTGAAATATTTAAGGTAACCAATATAAATGAAGAATTTGAGAATATAGA
Organism: Clostridium sp. UBA4108; assembly: GCA_002381695.1. GTDB lineage: Bacteria > Bacillota > Clostridia > Clostridiales > Clostridiaceae > Clostridium_J. The sequence continues at coordinate 6,686 of DFXM01000027.1, forward strand.
TAATGAATTAAATTTTGTCAATGGAGAATTGAGTGGATATATAAATAATAACATAGGGTGTAATATAGAAAAAATTTTATTAATTACACCTTATAGAATTTGGGACTTAGGTGAGTTTAAAGATGGAGAGAAGAAAGAATTCTATGAAAAGAAAGATTCTATATTTAGTACAAAGCAGGTATGGGAATTAAGAGATAAGCTATGGAACCAATACAATAATACGAAAGGTAAAGATAAATTAAAATTTAATATGAGAACTTTAGAATTAATTAATTCTGTTACCCAAAATGATGCTAGAACAATGTCATTACCTAATGATATGAAGAGAGGAAGTTTTCTAGTAGCGGTTACAGATAAGGAAATTAAATATAATCTTTTAGTTAATAGTAAAGAGCCTGTAAATTTTGATTCAACAGTATTTTCATTTCCTGTCATTGTAAATTTTAAAGATAAAAATGGTAATGTTAATTATCCTTATGGATACTTTCAACCTAGTGTTATAGATAAAAATGATAAAGATGGGTATTTTGATGTTTTTGAGTCAAGGCTATCTGGTAATGCATCAGTATCTCTTAGTTATACATTAGATGAAAGTATTTCTATAGAAAAATTAAGTTTTAAGAAACCAGCTATAAACAACATGGGAGGAAGTAGTTTTAAAGGAGAGGTAAAAATATATAACTTTTCTACTAATAAATTCGAGGTTATTGATGTAAGTAAAGAAATAGATATAATAGATCCAAATAAATATATTAAAAATAATGAGATTAGAGTAGACATAAAAGGAAAGAATGAAGAATATGCATCTATCCCAGAGTTTACAGTGAAAGGCAGGGAGAAGTAGATGTTAACAATTAAAAATTTACAAAAGTACTACGGAAAATTCAAAGCAGTAAATGGATTAGATATGCATATAGAACAAGGAGAAATATACGGCTTTATAGGTCCAAATGGAGCAGGAAAGAGTACAACCATGAAAATAGTGGCAGGACTCTTATCTCCAGATGATGGAGAAGTATATATAGATAAAATAGATGCTATAAAAAATAATAAGAAATTAAAAGAGAAAATAGGATATATGCCAGATTTCTTTGGAGCCTATGATAATTTAAAGGCTATTGAATATATGGAGTTTTATGCATCTATATATGGGATTGTAGGAAAGGAAGCTAGAAGTTTAATTTTAGATTTATTAGAACTAGTAAATCTACTAGATAAAAAAGATTCCTATGTAGATGGATTATCTAGAGGAATGAAACAAAGACTTTGTCTTGCAAGAAGTCTAGTACACAACCCGGAGCTTTTAATATTAGATGAACCAGCTTCAGGGATGGATCCTAGAGCTAGATTTGAAATGAAGGGAATTTTAAAAAACTTAAAGGATATGGATAAGACTGTATTAGTTAGCTCTCATATACTTTCAGAACTAAGTGAAATTTGTACTTCAGTAGGAATAATAGAGAATGGAAATATGGTTTATTCAGGGCCTATAGATGAATTATTAAATAAGATGAGTAGTTCAAATCCAATAAAAATCATTGTAAGAAATAACCCTGATGAAGCCGTTAAAATTTTGAGAGAGTTACCATATATAACAAATGTAAAGAATAATGATAATGAAATAATAGCATATTTTAAAGGTGACGAAACAGAAATTTCAAACACTTTAAAGATATTAGTAAACAAGGAAACATCTATAATTTCATTTACTCAAACAAGTGAAAATTTAGAGGATATATTTATTAAGATTACAGATAAAGGTAAAGAATAGGAGTGATTACTATGAAGATAAATCCTATACTTATGAATGAGAGCAAAATAGGAGTTAGAACTTTCAGATTCAACTTAATGATATTACTATACACTGGAATTTTAGCTGGTGTTATGGTTGTAACCTATAGCATTATAATAAATAGAAGCTATGAATATGGAGTGGATTTAAGTAGTTTTTCTATGATGTATTTTGGACTAGCTTGTGCACAGGCATTATTATTAATGTTCATTGTACCAATAATTACTGCAACTACAATTACAGGCGAAAGAGAAAGGCAAACATTAGATATATTGTTATCTACTAAATTGTCATGTTTTAAAATAGTAGTTGGAAAATTACTTTCAAGTACTTCGAAAATAATTTTATTAATCATTAGTACTATGCCTATTTATGCAATGAATTTTGTTATAGGGGGAAGTACTTTTGGACAGATATTAACATTAAATCTATTTTTTATAGTTACAACGTTGTTTGCTGGTTCTATAGGTATCCTTATGTCTACAATTTTTAAATCCTCTAAATCGGCTACAGTGGCAAGTAGTTGTATTATTATATTTTTAATAGTAGGAACATTATTAATTGCGATGCTATCAATTTATGGAGATTACAATAAAGCTATGATTAATGGAACTTTAAATAATTTTACATCAAAAATTCCATTTTGGTTATATATAAATCCTTTTATGGGTTTTATATCGATAATAATGAATCAAATAGGGATTATGTGGATAATTCCTAATTATTTTGGAAATGTAAACTATTCAATGATATTTATAATAAATATTTGTATTCAAATATTTTTAACCATGGTATTTATTGCTCTTGCTTCATATAAGCTAAATCCAGTAAAAAAGAAATTAGTTAGGGTGAAGAAATGATAGAGCTAGATGATAAAATTAAAAAGTTTCTAAAGGCTTGTGAAAGACGAATAAAAGCGAATATCATAATAAATAAATTTATATTAATATATCTTATAGCTATGGGATTTATAAATATTATATCTATAGTGGAGTTATTCATTCCAATATATATGGATAAGGAGATATATATTGGAATAATTTCAATAGCATTATTAGCATTAATAATAGTTTATTACGCTAGATTTAAGCCTAATAAAAAAACTATAGCATTAATTGTTGATTCAAAAGGATTAAATGAAAGACTTATAACATCCTTAGAATTTATAGAGGATAACTCAGATATAGCTGCAGCACAGAAGAAGGATACACTTAAACAGATATCAAAATTTGATTTAAAAAATAAGTTGTCTATAGATTTAAATAAGAAACAATTAGGTGTACTAGGTATTTTAATAGTTTTATTTATTGTAATTAATAGTATACCAACGGCCTCCAAGTTAAAGGCTGCCGATATGAGAGATTTTAAAAAGTTTAATAAAGAAGTAACAAAAAAAATAGAAAAAGATAGAAAAAAAATAACTACAGATAAGAATCTTACAGAAAATGAGAAGGAAAAGCTTGCTAAAGAATTAGAAAAATCATTAAAAGAGTTAGAAAAAAATAAAAATAAATTAGAAACAGAAAAAACTGTAGATAAATTAGAAAAAAAATTAGAAAATTTAGAAAGTAACATAAAATCTAAAGAAGGTCAAAAAAAGGTTAAAAATGTTAGAGAAAATATTGCTCTTAGCAATGATGTATCAAGAAGATTAGAGAGTAATAAGCAACTTAAGGATATAGTCAAGGCTTTAAACAATATAGAGCTTACAAAAGATTTATCAAAAAAATTAGAACATGGTAATGAAAAAGAGATAAAAGATTCAGTAAAGGATTTAAAGAATAAGGTAAAGGATTTAAGCAATGGAGAGAAACAAAAAATATCTAATACCTTAAGTAATATTTCATCTAAGCTTCCAGAGGGGGACTTAAAGCAAGCATTAGACAATGCTGCATCACAGTTATCAGAGGGAGAATTAAGCGAAGACGATTTAGCAAATACTCTTGCAAGTCTTAGTGAACATGCTCAAGTTTCTAATAATTGTGATGGAAGTCATAAGCCTGGGGGAACCTGAAATTCTAACGGTAGTGGTCAGGGTGGCCAAAAATCTGGAGGAAATGGAAAGAGCGGTCAAGGTAGTGGAAGTGGTCAAGGTAGTGGTAATGGAAGTGGTACTGGTACTGGTGGAGGCTGGAACATGGGAAACAAGAATTCTAATGAGGAAGAGTTTAAACCAGGAGAGAAAGTATTTATACCTAATGGAAATTTAGGAAATGATAGTAATTTAAGTGGAAAACCTATAGGTACAGGTAATGCACAAACTATAACTACAGAAAAAGGAGTAAATATTAAAGGCGAATGGATTGAATATGAAAAAATTATTGAGGAATATTCGAAACAAGCTGTAGATAGCACAAACAATTCAAGCTTACCGGAGGGATTACAAAATATAATTAAAGATTATTTTGAAGGGTTAAAGTAAATATAAGCTAGGAGATGCGTTATGGAGATAAATGAAAAAATAATATTGGATACTGTAGAAAAAATACATTCCTGTGAGAGTGAAATTTCTAAAGGGATTATAGGACAAAAGGATATTATAAGGAAGGTTATTATAGGAGTATTATGTGGTGGAAATGTACTTTTAGAAGGAGTACCGGGACTTGGAAAGACTCAACTAGTTAAAACTGTAGCCAAGGTACTTGATCTAAGCTTTTCTAGAATACAATTCACTCCAGATTTAATGCCAGCTGATGTTATAGGAACAAACTTAATTATAAAGGAAGAAGGAAAGACTCTATTTCAATTTGAAAAAGGACCTATATTTGGAAATTTAATTTTAGCTGATGAGATAAATAGGGCAACACCAAAAACTCAATCAGCACTTTTAGAAGCAATGCAGGAAAAAACAGTAACAGTAGGTAAAACAACCTATAAATTACCTAACCCATTTATGGTTCTTGCTACACAAAATCCTATTGAAATGGAAGGAACTTATCCATTACCAGAAGCACAGCTAGATAGATTTTTATTTAAACTAGACGTTAAATTCCCTGATTTAAATGAATTAAAAGAAATTATGGATATTACTGTTACTAATAAGGAATTAGTTTTAAACCCTATTATGAATGATGAAGATATATTAAAAATGAGAGAAATTGTAAGGGAGGTTCCTATGGCGGACCCAGTAAAGGAATATGCATTAAATCTTATATTGGCTACTCATTCAGAAAGATCAGAAGCCTCTGAATTTGTAAAAAGATATGTAACAGTAGGAGCAAGTCCAAGAGGAGCTCAAGGAATCTTTAATGGAGCTAAAGTAGAAGCAATTTTAAATGGAAGATTTAATGTTTCTTTTGATGATATAAGAAATATAGCATATCCAGTATTAAGACATAGAATACTTCTAAATTTTGATGGGATAGCTGATGGAATAACACCAGATATGGTTATAGATAAAATTATTGAGGAAATAAGGGTCGTGTAGCTATGAATAAAGCCATATTTGATAAAGAATTTTTTGATAAGTTAAGTAGTTTAAGTATGAATATGAACTTAAAACTATCTAGAGGAGAACAGGGGGGGCGTAAATCTAAGGCAAAAGGTGTGTCAGTAGAGTTTTCTGATTTTCGAGAATATAGCCATGGAGATGATTTTAGAAGAATAGATTGGAATGCATATGGTAGATTTGAAAAATTATTTGTTAAGCTTTTTATGGAAGAGAGAGAAGCAACCTTTAATATTTTTATTGATGGAAGCCAATCTATGGATTTTGGGGAATTTAATAAAGGAAATGTAGCTTTGAAGATAGCTGCATCATTATCTTATATTGCACTAAATAATTTAGATAAGGTTAAAATAAATTGCTTAAGAGATAATAATTTACAGTCTTTTAATATGAGCACAGGAAAAATTGCATTTCAAAAAATACTTAATGATTTAACTATGATAAAGTTTCAAGGAAGTACAAACCTTAAAACGAGTATTTCTAGAGCAAGCATAAGGAATAATGGAATGAGTGTTATTATATCAGATTTTTTAACACAGGGCGGAGTAGACGAAATTGAGAATACAATTAAGTATTTAGCTTATAAAAAGCAAGAAATAGTACTAATACAGGTATTATGTATTGAAGAGAGAGACCCAGAACTCTATGGAACTTTAAATCTAATAGATTGTGAGACTAATAATGGAATGAAGGTGTCAATAACACCGAAAATTTTGCAAAGCTATAAAGAAACATTAAAAGAGTATAATTACAAACTCGAAGAACTTATTAAGAAATATGGTGGTATATTTATAAAGGTAAATTCAGAGGATGATATAGGTAAAATTATACTAAATGACTTCTATAATAGTAGATTAATAGGATAGGGGGTATAGTTTTGAGTATTTTAAATTTATGGCCATTATATTTATTACTGACTATACCGTTTCTAGTACTTCTATATATACTGAAACAGAAATCAGAGGATAAAATCATATCTTCATCTCTCTTATGGAATCAAGTGTATAGAAATATACAGGCAAATACTCCTTTTGAGAAATTAAGAAAAAATATAATGTTATTTGTACAGCTATTGATAATAATATTATTAATAACCGCACTTATGCATCCATTTTTAAAATATTTTGGGAAAAATTACAGTAGTGTAATAGTAGTAATTGATAACTCTGCAAGTATGAGTGCTAAATATGATGATTTGTCAAGACTTGAAAGAGCTAAAGAATTAGCAAAGGAATATGTAAATTCATATCCTCAAGGAACAAATGTATCATTAATATCTTGTAGTAATAAAATAGATATTGATGTTACCTCCTCAAAAGATAATATGCTTGTTAATAGGAAGATAGCTAGTATAAGTCAGAAGTATGTAAAAGGAAATTTACAGCAAACTATGTCTTTAATAACTTCTATGACAAGGGAACTAAAGGAATATGAAGTCCTATTTCTAACTGATGAAACTATAAATATAGGAGATATTAATGGTAAATTAATTTCCCTATCTAATGAAGGTAGTAATATATCTATAGATAATATGGCACATATAAAAGAGGGAGAAGCTTTTAAAGTAATAGCAACAATAACCAATAGAGGAAATACAACCTATAGTGGAGATTTTTCCATTTATGGTGAGGAAAATCTTATAGATGTAAGAACTATTGATTTAGAAGGTGGAGAATCCAGCACTATAAACTTTAATATAAAGGATTTTGATGGGGCTTATTTCAAAGGTGAAATATCAGGTGAAGACATAATAAAGGAAGATAATATATTTTATGATGGTGTTAAGGAACAAGGAAATAAAAGAATACTTTTAGCATCTAATAATAATATTTTTTTAGAAAAAGCACTTATGACATTACCAGGAGTTGAGATTATAAAAACGGCAGATATAAATAATATATCAGAAGAAGATAAATTTGATTTATATATATATGATGGGATTTTAGGGCAATATGTACCTCAAAATGGAAATCTTTTATTAATAAATGCTCCTAGTAATGAAATGTTTAAAGTAGATGGAACTATTCAGGGGGGAGAAAGTAAATTAAATAAAGAAGAGATACCAGATTATTTAAAAAGTATGAATTTTATTACATCTAAAATGAATAAAGTAGAAGCTCCAAACTGGGCTAAATCTATAATTAATATAAAGGATAGCTCTGCATTATTTCTGGGGAAATATAAAGGACAATCTATAGGAGCTTTAAATTTTGACATTCATAACAGTGATTTACCCTTAAAAGCTGAATTTCCAATATTGATTCATTATATCTGCAATGAACTTTTACCAGATGGAATAGTAAGGGGTAATAATTTTTTGGGTGGAGATACCATATCTATAAAAGGGAATCCATTAGTAGAAAAAGTTGTTATAACTACTCCAAGTAAAAAGGAAATAAATTTAAAGCCACATAGTGAATTTAATACCTATAGTGAACTTGGCGTTTATAGAGTTCAACAAAAGGATAAGGAAGTGGTTAATCGGGACATATTTACAATTAACTTTCCATCAAAAGAAGAAGGAAATACTGCAACGGAAAATATAGAAGGAAAAACTAATAATATAACACAGGTTAATGGTATAAAATCAGGAATAGACCTAACTCCATTTATTATTTTTATTATATTATCCGTAGTGATAATTGAATGGTATTTGTATAGAAAAGGATATTAGAAGGGGGATAAAATATATAATGAGTTTAGAATTTGGAAGTTGGTATATATTATTTTTAATTCCTGTAGCCATAGGGATTGTATGTTTTATCTCCAATAAAATTCAAATAGGATATAAAGGAGATAAATTTTTATCTGTAAACAGAATGATAATTTTAGTTTTGTTGATATTAGCAATGTGTAATATAAGTATTAACATAAGGACTAAAGAAGTCTCTACCATATTTTTATTAGATGTATCACATAGTATGAAAGATAATAAAGATGAAGCTGTGAATTTTTTAAAAAAAGGAATAGAAAATGTACCTAATAAAAACAAAGTTGGTATTATTACTTTTGGAGAAGATCAGCAGGTAGAACAGTTCCTAACATATTCTAAAGTATTTAATGATGTGCAAACATCACCAATAGCAACAGCCACTAATATAGAAGATGCTTTAAAGTTTGCTATAACTTTATTCCCAGAAAATACATCTAAAAGGATAGTATTAATAACTGATGGAAAAGAAAATCAAGGTGAAATATTAAATACATCTACGTACATTCAAGAAAAGGGTATAGATTTAAAGATATATAAAATAGAACAGAATCAGATTGAGGATGTATATATTGACGATATAGAAATTCCAGAAAATATAACTATTGGTGATGAGTTTTCAATTGTCACTAATATTAAGTCAAATGTGAAGACAAAAGCTAAAGTTTCTATATTTTCAGGTAGGGAAAAAAAGAGTGAGAATGTAATAGATATAGAAAAAGGAAGTAATAGCTTTTTATTTAAAGATATTCAAAATAAAGGTGGATTTAAACCATATAGAGTGGTGGTATCTCCAGATATTGATGAAGTGAGTTCAAATAATGAATATACAGCATATACCAATGTAATAGCAAAACCAGAAATACTTTTAATAGAAGGAAAAAGTGGAGATGCTAGAGGATTAGAAGAAGTACTTAAAAGCATAGATTATAAATATACATTAGTTAAAGGTATAGGGGCACCTACTACTTTAAATGAATTATTAGAATATAAAAGCATTATATTAAGTAATGTCCATGCAGATGACTTACCAAAGGAATTTTTAAATAATATAGAGAGCTACGTTAAAGATTATTCAGGTTCATTAATTACTACAGGTGGAGAAAATTCTTATGCATTGGGAGGATATAAAGATTCAATATTTGAAAAAATACTTCCTGTTAACTCTGACAAGCAAGGGAAAAATGAAATTCCTGAAATAGCATTAACTCTAGTAATTGATAAATCAGGTAGTATGTTAGGTAATGAAGGGGGATTAAGACTTAATAATTTGACTTTAGCTAAGGAAGCTGCAATTAAGGCTGTAGATAATTTAAGAGCAATAGATAATATTGGAGTACTAGCTTTTAACGATAGATTCAGTTGGGCAGTACCTATTCAAAAAGCTGGAGATAAGGTGAAAATCCAAGACATGATAAATAGTATAGTCGGAAATGGTGGAACATCCATATATTCAGCTGTAAATGAAGCCTATGAAAAACAAAAAGGTAATAATGCAAAGATAAAACACATAATCTTACTTACTGATGGCCAAGATGGTATGGGAACTAGTGAATATGAAGAGTTAATAGAAAAGATTAAGAAAGATAATATAACACTATCAACAGTATCCATTGGAAGAGACTCTAATAATGAATTATTAACGTGGTTAAGTGAGAAGTGTAATGGAAGAAACTACCATAGCGATATATATACTGATATACCTAGAATTTTTGCTAAGGAAATATTTATAGCAACAGGTGAATATTTAATTAATGAAAAATTTGTTCCTAAAGTAGCATCTAGTCATGAAATTTTAAATGGGATAGAAGAAGGAGGAGTATTTCCAGAATTATTTGGGTATGTTGGAACCTCTAATAAGGATAGAGCCACAGAAATTCTTTCTTCAAATAGAAACGAACCAATTTTATCATCATGGCAATATGGATTGGGAAGGTGTGTGTCTTTTACCTCAGATGTTAATGGACAATGGAGTAAAGATTTGTTAGCTTTTTCAAAAGCTCCACAGTTTTTTAAGAATATAATTGATTGGAGTATTGTTAATTATGACAATGGAGGAAATCTTAAAATAACTCAAAGTGGAAATAGAGCCATGGTTGAATTTACAAGTGATAAAAATGACGAGAAAAAATCTGTTAAGGGAATTTATTCTTATGAAGATGGAACTAACAAGGAAATATCATTACAACAAACATTACCAGGAAAATATGTAGCTGAAGTTCCATTAAAGGATTTAGGATTCTATACATTTAGTGTAACAGAAGAGAAGGATGGAGACGTGCAAGGAAGCTATAATGGTGGATTTGCATATCAGTATTCTCCAGAGTATAAATTTACTCAATCATCTAATGCTCTTGAAGAATTAGTAAGTCAGACTACAGGTTCAATGATTAAAAATTATAAGGATATATATGAAGGTAAAATTCAAAATAACAAATCTAAAGTTAATATGACTAATTTTTTATTAACTTTAGCCATGATCATATTCTTATTTGACATAGCTTATAGAAGACTTAATTTAGTCAAATATTTAAATAAGAAAGTTGTTATAGGAAGAACCTCAGAGATAGCTAATAATGTTCATATAAAATATACTAGGATAAAAGAAAATAATGAAGCAAATAAAAAAACTAAAACTAATAAAAGCGAAGAGCAGAAAGAGACCAATGAAGTGAAAGAAGAGTTAAGTGGAAATAGACATAAAGAAAAAATTAAAAAGAATGAAAGTGTTAGATTAAATACTTCAGAGCTTTTAAAGAAAAAGGATGAACGAAAACAGTAGAATCATAACTAATATAATAACTCGTACGTACTATGAAATAGTACGTACGGGTTATTCGATTTAATGAAAAATAAAATATGTATTTTAAATCAGTAATTAATGAATCAAAATATAATTTTTAAAGATTAGTTTTAATATAGTCAATTATTTGTTTAACATGACCATCAATTTTAACTTTTCTAAATTCTTTTACAACAGTACCTTCCTTATTAATAATAAAAGTGCTTCTTTCAATTCCAATAGATTTTTTACCAAACATATTCTTTTCTTTTAAAACACCAAAAGCTTCACAGGCTATCTTTTCCTCATCAGATAAAAGCATATAATTAAGCTCTTGTTTTTCAATAAATTTTTCATGAGATTTTAAGGAATCTTTACTAATTCCTATAACTATAGTATTTAACTCATCCAGAGTTTTTAAGTTGTTTTCAAAATCAACTGCTTCCTTTACTCATCCAGGGGTATTGTCTTTGGGGTAAAAGAATAATACTAAAGTTTTTCCTAAATATTCTTTAAGATTATGGATATTATTATCTGTTCCAAGCAAGGAAATATCAGGGGCCTTATTGCCTTCTAAATTGATATTCATAGGAATCCACTCCATTCTAATAAAAATAATTAATTAATAACAATTATTATATCACTTTTAAGAAATAATTAAACAATATAAATAAAATACGTAGCATTTTATTTATATTACGTATACTAGTCCATGTGTATCAATAGAAGTATAAGTAAGTATTTTTTAGTATACTCGTATAAACGGAGTATAATTTTATCAAATAATCAATTATGCTAAATTACCAGTGAATAATTATGTTAAT
>DFXM01000005.1:0-129 GCA_002381695.1 Clostridium sp. UBA4108
CATTATTACAACATATATATTATATAATTTCTTATTAGATGTCCACTATTTCAATGATATACCTCATTTTACTCCTATCATACTACTTGAAAATGTAATCTATATTTAAGCTTTGTTTTAAATGGTTAT
>DFXM01000005.1:185-16092 GCA_002381695.1 Clostridium sp. UBA4108
AATCAATCTTTCGAAACGGTTTGTAAGTAATTATCTGTAGTTCATTATCAACACTATATTAAAATAAAGCTTATATTTAAAAACATCCTGCATAACTTAAAATTTTTCTGCATTATCTTCCTTTTCTTCATAGCTACTAAATAATCTAGCAAAGAAACCCTTCTTTTCCTTCTGCTTTATCATTCTCTCTCTAATATCTATAAGTTTGTTATCTAATTCTTTATAATGATTTTCCTGTAGTTTTTTCATATCTGTTTTTAAATTCTTATTTTCTTCATCCATAGTAAATAACTGTTCCTTTATCCATTCTAACTCATTTAGAACTTTTCTATTTTGTTCCTCTAGCATAGCACTAAGTATAGAACCAAATTGTTTCAATTCTAAGGTATTATCTATGGTAACCACATCCTGAACTGTGGTAGCAACTTCAAACTGATCTCTAGGAATGCAATATTGCTCCCCATAGGGCCCTTTAATTTTATCCGCCAATATCTCTCCCTTGGCAATCCTGTTTCTAATGGTTTTTTCACTACACTCTAGTAATTGTGCTACCTGTTTTATAGTCATATAATCATCATCATAAATATTTCCAGAGTCACTAAACTTAATTTCCATGGTGTACTACCTCCCTCTATGTAAAATCCATATATTACCATTTCTATGCTGTTTATAAAATTCCTTCTTATGGAAATTATTTATTTTCATGGTTTTATAAGTTCTTTCACTATAAAGAAAGATATATACTTAAAATAAAACATATTTCTACACATATTTGCAAATTGTGTTTATTACAAACCATTAGTATATGTCATATTAACTTAAATAGATATGTAAATGTAAATGTAAACATATTTATAAAATAATATGTTGTTTAATAAAAAATAATATTAACATAAAATAATAAATAATATTATTTTTAAAATCTATTGGAATCTTAAGCATATTATTTCATCTTATACTACTTATATCTTTATTTTATCTATAATATGAAGATACCAAATTTCAGTTGTATACCCCAAAAGTATATAAACTATGTTATAACTTAACCATTGTTTACACATACATTTACAATTTTATTTTACTATTTATCTATCCTATTATTTTTCTAATATAAAGATACCAAATTTCAGTTGTATTTTTATATTTTATTTATTATATATATCCTATGTTGTTTTTCCATAATAGAACTAATATGTTTACATATATATATGTAGTTTCTTCTTACCTATTAAAATTCATATAAAGTGTATTTCTTAAAATTACAAAACCCATTTATCAATTTAAATAGTTTATAAAATAAAAGCCTATTTGTATTATGTAGTTTCATTATTGAAATCTACATACTCAAATAAATACTTTTGCATTATTATGTGAATTAATTTAACTAAAGAGTAATATATTTATAAATAACATGTCCAATACCAATGATTAATTATAAGAAATGGTTATATTTTTTTATGTAGTTTTCAGAGTACTCCTTACTGAAAGAAGATTCTTTTTTGAGTTTAATTTTTAAATTCTTCGTTAATGTAATCTGAGCTTTTGAAAGGTAACAATGTGTTCAGTAATTTTATTAATCTCTGAATTAAATGTATATTTTTTTTAATCAACTATGAAAGAGCGATAAAGAGTTAAATTTAGATAAATTACAAAGATTAAGGGTGAGGATATTTTGAGTAAAGTTCTAACATCTATGAAAAGAATAATAAAACGACCGGTTTTTATAATAAGCTTTCTTACACTTATATTGTTAATAGGAATATTGATAATATATCCTATCGGAATGGCTGATAATGGGGATTATTATAGGGTTATGGTTAGAAATGATTTATATTTTTTAGAAGAAAAGCCTGAAGAACAGTTTTTCGGTTATTTTGTGAAAGACTTTGGAATAAGAGAGTATTTTAATGAAATGCCTAAAGAAGATGCTATATTTACCTCTCAAAACTTATTTATAAAATTATCTATAATGATTAGCCAGATTGTTACTAATAATTCTAATCGATTTGATGTTCGAATTTTAGGAGGAATGCAGATTATACTCTGCGTTGTTGGTATATATTTATTGGTTGATTTCTTGACCTATAAGAAAACTCTTATTGCAGGGCTTCTCATTGGATTTTTGTGTATGCTAGTATTTGCAGATACTGCATATACAGCTTATTTCAACTCCTTGTATGCAGAAGGACTGTCTTACACTACCTTCTTAATTATATTTTCCAGTGCACTATTAATACAGCAGAAACGATATTCTCCATATTTTTTATATAGCCTAATATTTATAAATAGTGTAATTCTTATATTTTTAAAGCAGCAATATGCCCCTATTGGTATTTTACTGGCAGGAATATTTGTAATTATTGGACTTAGAGAATCAAAAAAGATAGTAAGAAGAGTTCTTTATGGTCTAGGAGGATTTATGGTATTCATGTGTATTGCTGTATATGTTCTAATTCCACAGGAGTTTGTTACTATTAATCAATATCATGCTATGACTAGGGGAATCCTAATGACCAGCGAGGACCCTGAAAAATCCCTAAGTGAATTTTCTATCAATGAACAATATTCCATATTAAATGGAGATACCTATTATGATAAACATCCTCAAACAGATACCTCCTCAGAGGATATGTATGAAAATTTCTTTTCGAAATATAATTTTGTATCTGTATCAATGTATTACATTAAACATCCAAATCAATTATGGAAAATGATAAGTTATTCATCAAATAATGGATATATGATAAGACCAGAGGTCCTAGGAAATTATGTTAAGGAATCTGGAAAGGAATGGGGCGAAAAAACTAATTTATTTACAGCTTATAGTACAATTAAAAAAGATTTGGCACCAAAAAGCGCAGAATTTTTATTAATTTGGTGTGTGTTAGCTATATTACTTAATTTAAAAAACCCCTATCAAATGAAGATAATTCTAATTGCAGTACTAATTGGACTATCACAAATAGGAGTATCTATTATTGGAGCTGGAGATGCAGATTTAGGTAAGCATATATTTTTGTATACAGTAGTTTTTGATTTTGTTAATGTGATTGGTTTTTCTTATGTAATAAATAAATTATGTGAATATATAAATCATAAAATAATTATAAGGAGAAAACAGGCATGAAAAAAATAATTATAGTGGCTTTTTTCTTGTTTGCAATGTGCTTAATAATCTATTATGCAAAAGAGCTTGTATCCTCCGATGAATTCAAAAGGGAGAAAGAATCTGTTTCTATAGAAGAAGCAGAAGAAGAAAAATTGTGCTATAAATTTGTCACAAAAGGATTATTAGCCAATGGTGGAGTTAGAACAAATTTTTTAGATAAGCCCTATGAGACAGACTATGCCACAGGTCATGAAATATTAAGTGAGTCTCAGGGCCTATTTATGAATTATAGTGCTCTTCGAAAAAAACAGGATATATATGAAACTATTTGTAAATTTACCATGGAAAATATGTATGGAAAAGATATAATCCCCTATCGTTACGACTCTAAAGGAGTACATGAATACAAGGTAAATGCTGCGATTGATGACCTTAGAATTATATATAGTTTATTTGAAGGTGCAGTAAATTTTAATAATAAGGAATATGAGAATGAAGCCTATAAGCTAGGAATAAGATTATATAAAACTAATATAATTAATAATCAGTTATATGACTTTTATGATGAGACCTATAAGCAGACTAATAATTTTATTACTCTTTGCTATGTGGATTTTTATACTATGGATCAATTATCAAGAAGAGATTGGAAATGGGAAAAAGTAAGAGAAAATATGCTTTCTATAGTCCAATCAGCATATATAGGTGATGAGTTTCCTATGTTTATGACTCGTTACTCCTATGAAGATAAAAAGTACAGCTTGACAGAAAATATCAATATGATAGAGTCCCTCCTTACAGCTTACCATCTTGCTCAAATTAAAGAATGTCCTGAGGAAACAATCAAACTTTTAAAAGAAAAAATAGAGGTTGGAAAACTATTTGCATATTACAAGGTGGATGGAACTCCTACTACCACTATGGAATCCACTGCTGTTTATGCCCTCAGTGCTATGATTGGAGCCACCTTAGAAGACAAAGATCTTTACGACAAAAGTATAACATGTATGAATCGTTTTCAGGTAATGGATAAAAAAAGTCTTATTTATGGAGGCTTTGGAAATGGAGTCACAAATGAAACTTATTCTTTTGACAATCTAATGGCCTTAATGGCATATGGAATGGCGGTGGAAAATGAATAAATCAATTATTTTTAAGGTATTGTTTATCCTTTTACTTCTAGGCTGTTCTTTGAATCTAGTGTCCTATGCAAAAAATAAAGAGCCAGAAATAAAAGAGGTATTATTTGTATATGATGACAATACCCTATATAAGGAACCTATTATAAATTTAATAAAGGCCTGTGGAAAAAGTGTATTTGCCATAGATAAAGGAGCTTACTATAAAGGATTAGAAAATCAATATAAATATGTTATCTTAACCAGTTATCAAGCCTTTGAAACAGTGAAGAATTCTAAGATACCCACTTTATGTATAGGAGAAGAATTTTCAAAAAGCCATGATATACAATTAGAAAAAAAAACTTTTACTAAGGCAAAAATTTCAATGGATGGCATATCTGGAAGTACTGGCTTTTTAGATGAAATATATGTTATAGCTGATTCTGGAGAAGAAATATATGGGGACCTATCTCTTGATTTTAATAGGAAATATCCCTTTGGAATGAAGAAAGAAGGAATTTACTATGTACCCTATATAAATCCGGAGGATATAAGTCTCATTGCCTTAGGAAATGTTCTAAAAGCTTTTTTGGGCGAGGATAAACTTAGCCCTCTTTATATAGTAATTGATAAGGTATATGCTTTTTCTGATTTTAATATATTATGTAAACTGTCAGACCAATTTTATACCAATGCTATACCCTTTATAGTTACTATAATGCCAGTATATGAGCATTATGATTACCCTTCTTTTAAGCGGTTTGCCCAGATCTTGCGCTATGTACAGTCTAGAAATGGAACTATTATACTCCATGAACCAGTTGAAAGAGATAGAGTAGAAATAGATTCACTAGCAGATAAGAGAACTATTGAAGAAAAGGTTGAGAATTTTAAGGCAGCACTTGAGAAGGAAAATATATATTTTACAGAGTATAAGAACAAGCCCTATGGCTTTTCCTATAAATATTTGGAACAAATCTCATTCAGCACAAAGAACTACCCCCTACTACCCTTTAATAGTGCTATTGTATATGAGCTTCCTAAAGAGGAAGAAGAAATAGAGGTTATGGTAAAACAGATTAACACACAGTGGTTTACTTTGTCAGATTATAAGAAAACTGAAACCACGGAAAGTTTTCAATATAATGAGGGCCCTTATGTAGCACCAGAAAAAATACATGTAGCAGAAGAAACCAAATTTAAAGAGTTTTTTCATGCTGGAAATTATCTTTTATATGTGGTAGTAAGCATTAGCATCCTGGTTTTTATCAGTATTATATTAATAAGTAGACACCTCTATAATAAGAAATTTTATGAATAAGAAAGGATAATATGCTTATGGTTAATGGTCTTATACTTGCGGCATTTATTTGTATTTGGCTGATGTTACTGGTGAATGTGGTATTGGTCTGTGCAGGGTATGTATACTATTATAAATGTGAAAATAGGAATGTTGTAATAACAGAAGATTTTCCAATGGTGTCTATAATGGTACCTGCTCATAATGAGGGAAAAGTAATTGTAAGAACCTTATTATCCTTGTTAGATTTTAATTATCCAAAGGATAAATACGAAATTATTGTAATCAATGACAACTCTAATGATGATAGTGCAGAGCTTTTAGAAAAACTTAAACAGAATTATCCAGAAAGAAACTTAAAGATTATTAATACAGATAAAGTTACAGGAGGAAAAGGAAAATCTAATGCACTAAATATTGGCTTTAAGGAGTGTCTTGGAGAATATATTGTTATTTATGATGCAGATAACACCCCAGAAAAGAATGCACTTTTATACTTGGTTAGCGAAATTCAGAGTAATAAAAGTCTAGGTGCAGTGATTGGAAAATTTAGAACTCGAAATAAAAATGTAAATCTGTTAACCAGATTCATTAATGTGGAAACTCTATCTTTTCAATGGATGGCTCAGGCTGGGCGATGGCAATTATTTAAACTATGCACCATTCCAGGAACTAATTATATCATCAGAAGAAGTATTTTAGAAGAAATCGGAGGATGGGATATAAAAGCTCTTGCAGAAGATACAGAAATTAGCTTTCGAATTTATATGATGGGCTATTATATTAAGTTTTTACCAATTGCAGTTACTTGGGAGCAAGAACCACAGACATTAAAGGTATGGTTTAATCAGAGGACAAGATGGGTGAAGGGAACTATATATGTATTGTTAAAAAACATGTATTTACTTTTCGATAAAAAGGCTAAAAGAATTAAGTTTGATATTTTATATTATTTATTTATCTATTTCCTACTTTTAGCTTCCTTAGTAATATCTGATACTGTATTAATCTTAAACATTCTTGGTGCTTTCCATACGGACTTGGCCACATTTAGTAATGTAATATGGCTTATGGCAATTGTCTTATTTATTTTAGGAACCTATATATCTCTTACAACAGAAAAGGGAGAAATGAATATATCTAACATTTTTATAATTATATTAATGTACATAACCTATTGTAAGATGTGGATGATAGTTGCTGCTTATGGTTTTGTTATGTATATAAGAGATGTACTTTTGAAAAAAGAAATAAAATGGTATAAAACTGAGAGATTTTAATAGAGGATGATATATATGAAGAAAAAAAGAGAATTTTTAAATATTTTTATTACAGTAATATGTGTATTTATGTTAAGTATAGGGTATTTCAGTGAGATATCAGCTAAAACAAATACCCAAATAAGAGATAGCGGCTTAGATTATGTAAATGAACAAAGCTTTGGCAAAGACTACCATATGACAGGATTATTTTCTAAAATACAAAAAAGCTTTGAGGTTGGAAACTGGACACCAAAAAAATCTCTTCTTAAACTGGAGTTAAGCACAACTCAATTGGTAGATCAGAATATTTCAGATATGACCATCTCCATAAATGATATTCGTTTTTATTCTGCAAAGATTCCTGTAACGGATGGACAGAAAAGAAATATGGAGATTGAAATACCTGTGAGCCATTTACGAGAAGGAACAAATGTGATTAAAATTGAAGGTTATATTAGAACTGTGGAAGGGCTTCCTTGTGTGGATGATGTATCTACTGGCAACTGGATGAATGTATTTAAGGATTCTTCAATAGCTATTCAATATACACCAAATGCATTGGTAAACAATATTGGAGATTTTTACAGACAGTTCTCCTCTATAGAGGCAATGGATTATAGTCAAAGTGCAGTGGCAGTAAGCAAGAATAGTACAACTCCAGTTTTGTCTACAGCTTTGGAAGTTATGGCAGGTATGTCTTCTAATCCAATATTAAATTATAATCAGACAACTTTATGCGATATAGATAATTTAGCAGATATACAAGAGAAGCAATACATTATTTATGTAGAAACCTATGAAAATTTACCTGAGGCTTATAAACATCTTATGGCAGACTGGCAAAAACAAATGGCAGAAAAAAGTGCAGTAATTGCCTTGACTAAAACTGAACAAAATCAGGATTTATTAATTATTACTGGAGTAAATGACAAAGCCATTAGAAATGCTGGAAAACTAATGGGTTATAAGGAAGTAATGAGTCAAATTGCAGATATGGGAAAACAAATTCTAGAAACTCAAGATGTATTAATGAAAGCAACAGATATTAATCAGTATATGAACCTAACAGAGAGTGACAGTTATGTAAGTGGACCTTTTAGACAAGATGCTAATTTCTATACCTCCTACCCTTCTAATAGAGCTCTTGCAAAAGGAAGTCAGGTGCACTTAAATGTTAGATATTCAGAAAATTTAGATTTTGATAGATCTTTACTTACAGTTTATATAAATGATATTCCCATTGGAAGTAGAAAACTATCTAAGGATAAAGCTCAAGGACATGAGATTAACTTCGATATTCCTACCGACGTAAAGGTGTCTGGAAGCTTTAACTTAAAAGTAGCTTTTGACTTAGAAATTAAAGATTTATGGTGTACCTTAAGGCAAGGTGAAATGCCTTGGGGACTTGTTACTAAAGAAAGTATGCTTAAACTAAATACAGTGGATATTCCACATATGATATTTGAGAACTATCCATCTCCCTTCATTAAGGATGGAATATTTAACAAAGTAGCATTTATAATACCTGATAATTTAGAAGTGAACGAGCTTAAATCTATGGGTTCAATAATGCTTACTATGGGACGTCATCTAAAAAGTAACATAGGTGATTTTCAGGTACGACGTGTAGCTGAAGTAGGAGACCTTGCTGGATACAATGTGATTACCTTTGGAACCTATGATTCAAATAAATATATTAGAGACTTGAATAGTAAGCTATTCTTTAAATTTTCCCAGGATGGTAAAAGTATCTTGTCAAATGAAAAATTAATCATAGATGAAGGTTATGGAGCAAAACTTGGAACCATTCAACTTCTAAAAAGCGAAAATTCTACAAAAATCAATGGAATTTTAGTAATAAGCGGATGTAATCATCAGGGTATGCTAGATGCGGCCTCTTATCTAGAAACAGAAGAAGGGCTTTGGAAGCTTTACGGTGATGGACTTATTGCTACTGGAAAAGATTTATCAATATATCGATTTAAAGAGGATAATAACATAAAGCTATCCTATTCACAGGAACTAATACAAAGACCTGACCTTATTATATTTACTACAATTGTTGGTATAGTTCTGATTATTTCAGTGGTTGCAATCATATTACTATTAATTAAGTATAGAAAGAGTGCTAAGTATGAGAAAAAATAAATTAAATTTAAAATCGGATCTTTCCATTATAGGATTAATCTTAATGCTGTTTATATCTGTAGCTTTTGTATATTTAAATTCTAATGAACAGATGGAAAATTTAATCCTATTTAGTGGTGCATGCACTATTATGCTGCTTACCTATTTTACCAATATAACCGTGGGGCTTGTTTTAAATGTTATAGGTATCTTTACAGCCTTTTCAATAATTCTGTATATGTCTATAACAAAGGGATTGTCCATTCCATCCTATGGATACTTCTGGACTTTTGCATACCCTATATTTACTATTTTAATTTCAATATTTACTAAAAGTCAGTTAGAACTTCAAAAGAAGGTAGATGAACTATCTACCACAATTTCAAATTTAATAACTACGGATGAAATAACTAAGCTAAAAAATGAAAAGGCACTTCTAAATGATACAGAAATCTATATGCATCTAGCGAAAAGATATAATCATGGACTTACCTTAATGATGATAGGGCTACGGCACAGAAAAGAAATGGAACGTATGTTAGGGAAAAAGAATCTAGATACTTTAGCAATACATCTCTCAGAGTCCCTTTCCAATCTCATGAGAAAAGAAGATTTAATATATATGATGAATAAAGACGAATTTACTTGGTGTATTCTATTGATCAGCAATAATACTGCTTCCATGAAGCTAATAGTAGATAGAATTAAGGAGAAAATCAATACCTCAAAATTAGAAGGAATTCCAGGACTTAGTGAAATTAAAATTGATATGCGAATTGGAATAGCTCCCTATGATGAAAAAATTAAGACGCCTTTTGATTTTATTGAAAAAGCAAAGGCAGAGATGGAATATGACATTGAGTAGAGAATAGAAAGAAAAGAGAGGAAAAACTATGAAGAAAATAATGTTGGTTTTTGGTACCCGACCAGAAGCTATAAAAATGTGTCCTCTTGTAAAGGAACTAGAGTCACGAAAAAGCTGCAAGATTATTGTATGTGTTACAGGACAACATAAAGAGATGTTAAAGCAGGTGTTAAACTGCTTTAGCATCCTTCCTGATTATGACTTAGCCATTATGAAGCATGAGCAAACTTTATTTGATGTTACCAACTCTGTTCTAACAGGAATGAAAGTGATTTTAGAAAAAGAAAAACCAAATATTGTTTTGGTCCATGGAGATACATCTACTACCTTTGCCACTGCACTAGCTTGTTTTTACTTAAAAATTCCCATAGGCCATGTAGAGGCAGGCCTTAGGACCTATGAAATAAATTCTCCATACCCAGAGGAGTTCAATAGACAAGCGGTAGGGATTTTAGCAGATATTCATTTTGCTCCTACAGATGTAGCAAAGAATAATTTGATAAGAGAAGGGAAAAAAGAAAAGCGGATTTTCGTTACAGGAAACACAGCTATAGATGCATTGAAACTAACAGTAACTAGTTCCTACTCTCACCCTGTTTTAGATTGGGCAAAAGGGAGCAGATTTATTTTACTCACTGCTCATAGAAGAGAAAATCAAGGAGAACCATTTTTACATATCTTTCATGCAGTTCGTAGACTTGTACAGAATTATAAAAATGTAAAAGTGGTGTATCCCCTTCATATGAATCCACAAATCAGAAAATCGGCAGAGGATATATTAGGAAAAGAAGAGCGTATAAAACTAATAGAACCTTTAGAAGTGGTAGATTTTCATAATTTTATTGCTCATTGTGACTTAATATTAACAGATAGTGGTGGCATTCAAGAAGAAGCCCCGGCACTGGGCAAACCAGTTCTAGTACTACGTGATACTACTGAGAGACCTGAAGGCATTAAAGCAGGTACACTAAAGTTAATCGGTACTCAGGAAGATAGAATCTATTTCGAGACTGTTCAGTTATTAAATGATGATAAGGAATATGAAAAAATGAGTAAGGCAATTAATCCTTATGGGGATGGAACTGCCAGTAAGAAGATTGTAGATATTTTGCTGAAAGATACTAAAATTTGATGACCTTCTTATAGATGACCTTAATTTTTCAATAGAATATCCAAACAGTTAATATAAGGAGGAGGAGGAAAAAGTATGAATACCGTTTGGTTAGTGATACCTTGTTACAATGAAGAATCTGTTCTCCCAGAAACAGCAAATAAATTAAAATCTATAGTTTGTAATCTTATAAGTGCAAATAAGATCTCTTCAAGTAGCAAAATAGCCCTAATAAATGATGGATCTAAAGATAGCACTTGGAAAATCATTGAAGAGTTACATAAAAAAGATAAGCTTTTTACTGGAATAAACTTGTCTAGAAATAGAGGTCATCAAAATGCACTCCTAGCTGGATTAGATGTTGCTATAAATCATGCAGATGCAGTAATCTCATTAGATGCTGACTTACAGGATGATATTAATGCTATAGAACAATTTATCAATAAATATAATGAAGGCTTTGATATTGTTTATGGAGTTCGTTCATCGAGAAAAACAGATACATTATTTAAAAGATTTTCAGCAGAAGGATTCTATAATTTTATGAAATTACTAGGAGTTGATATTGTGTTTAATCATGCAGATTATCGATTAATGAGTAAGAGAGCAATAGAAGCCTTGCAAAGTTTTAAAGAAGTTAATATTTTTTTACGAGGAATTGTACCTCAAATAGGTTATCCATCAACTGTTGTTGAATATGAAAGAAATAAAAGATTTGCTGGTGAATCAAAATATCCACTAAGGAAAATGTTATCCTTTGCATTTGAAGGTGTTACATCCTTCAGTATAAGGCCTATTAGAATAATAACTACTTTAGGAATGATAACATGTTTAATTAGTATAATTATGTTAATTTATTTTTTTATCACTCATTATATTGGCAATGCTGTAAGCGGTTGGTCTAGTATTGTGGTATCAATATGGGCTTTAGGTGGTTTACAACTCTTTGCGCTTGGAATTATTGGTGAATATATTGGAAAGATATATTTAGAAACAAAGAATCGTCCTAAGTTTATCATTGAGGGTATATTATATGATGAATAAACATTTCAGACAGAAACATACTATTAGAAAATTTTTAGATATGAAATTCATGAAGTTTATTATTATAGGTATAGGTAATACCATATTTAGTGCATTTATAATGTTTTTTTTATATAATCTACTCAATCTAGGATATTGGGGTTCATCTTCAATATCCTACATCCTAGGTAGTATTTTAAGTTTTATTTTAAATAAAAAATTTACTTTTAGAAATAAAGATTCTATTTTAAAAACTGGCTTTAAATTTACTATTAATATTCTAATATGCTATTTAATTGCTTATGGTTTAGCCAAATCAATCATGACACATTATTTAACAAATGTTTTTCTAAACACAAAAGTTGCAGAGCAAATATCTATGCTCTTAGGAATGATTCTATTTACTTTATTAAACTACATAGGTCAAAGATTTTTCGCATTTAAGGAAAGTAATAAATAAACCACTTTAACAATCAATTTGTTAAAGTGGTCTTTAAATTATTGAAGCTTTTCAGCAATTTCTTTACAATTTTCAAGTGTAAAATTCGGTGCTACAGTGAATATTGAGTAATTTACAGCATTATCTTCCCAAAATACTGATTTGAATGTATTTTGTTCCATTTCGTTACCCTTTTTTCCTCTTATTATGCTAGACTTCTCTCCAGGTATTTCAGCACTTTCATCAAGCTTCATAGCCTTTTTAACAGTTATGGTGAATATTTCAATACCCTTTTCATCAACATAAATTTGATTGAAATCTTCTCCGATTTCTGGATTATTCTTAAGATACTCTATTCTATCTAACTTAAAATCTTCCCCTTTATAGGACAATATCTTAGTATTAAGTTTTTTCTCAACCTCTTCTAAGGTCATGATTTCTGATTTTGTCTCTTCATCTAAATTAACTATCTTAGCATCGTCTGGCACCTCGTGTGTAAAGATTTCATCTTTAATCTTTATGTCAAAATCTAATTTAGTGTACTCTGTAGAAATTTTACTATTTCCTGAAATAATAATAGATTTAACTATAAACCAATTATCTTTATCTATCCAATAATCTACATTTCCCAATATGGAGTCCTTTTCCTTTGGTTTTCCTTGAATATGAATTACACTTCTTCCATTTATATCTTCTTCTCCCTTATTCTCAATAGTATGAGTTTTATTTATGAATTCTAATTCATCCATTGCAATCTTTCTAGGATCCCTATGAAAAATTTCTTCCTCACCTAAATCTGGACTTATCATGACTGTGTTTGTTTTCTCCGTATATATGGTAATTTTTTTACCATCATTAGTTGATATCACTTTTCCTTCCTCTTTAGAAATCATCTCAGCTCTTCTTTTATTCTTAGGTTTCCACCATTCTTTCATTGTAGTTTCATATAATTTTTTATCATTTTCATAAAATTCAATTTTTGCTTCCCCATAATAAGCTTTGGATACATTCTCATTATCAATGACCTTATCGACAATTTTCTCAGGTATTAAGGTAGTATTTCCACTTCCACTATTTCCACAGCCCGTAGTAACTATGGACATGATTACGGTAATAGATAAAATTAAACCCATAAATTTTTTCTTTTTCATTATAAACTCTCCTTATTACTAAACTTTTTTCTTAGATTCCCAATTGACAATCTAAAAATCTTCTGGGAGAAAACATGCTATTAAGGTTCCAAAATTATCTTTGGATACTATATCAACATGTCCTCCATGCTTTTCTATAATTAACTTTACTATACTAAGTCCTAATCCAGTGCCACTATTATTTTCTTTATTTCTTGAGTCATCACTTTGATAAAAGGCCTTAAATATTTTATCTTGTTCTTCTTTCTTAATTGGCTCTCCATGATTTTTTACAAAAATCATAGTATATTCTTTTCTCCTAGAATTCAATTCTTCAATAACATCTTCACCTAACCATGATGGCAATGATACATCTGTTGAGTATGCTCCAAGGCATATGCTTTCACCTGTAGTGACATATCTCAATGCATTGTTTACTAAATTGTCAACAATTCTGATGATAGAATTAACATCAACTTCTAGATTGCTATTAACCTTTATATCTTTTATAAGATTTACTCCTTGCTTTTCACAAAGCTCATTATAACCATCAAATAGCATATCAATAAATTCTTCACCATCTACCTGTACCTTGTCCAAATCATATTTAGTGTTTAAAATAGTATAGGTAAAAAGTTCATCTAGCATAGTTTTCATATAATCACTTTTATTTATAATTATTGAAGAGTATTTATTTAAATCTTCTTTATTTAAATCTTCATGCTCTCTTATTGCTTCTCCATATGCCCTAATTGAGGTCAATGGAGTTTTTAAATCATGAGATATGGCAGCAATTAAATACTCCTTATCTTTTTTCTGCTTTTCTATTTCTTCTTTCATTATTATAAAGTGATTAATTAACTCTCCTATTTCATCTTTTTTATTATATTTTGGAATAGTATTATCTTCACCTTTTGCATAGGAATTCATTGATCTAATAATCATCTTTACTGGTTTTATAATCTTCTTATTTAAAAAATATATGGCTACAATAAACACCAGGCTAACTACGGATACAAATAATATAAAAGATACTATAGCTACCTTATTAACTTCTTTTATTAAATTTTCTCTAGCCACTATAATTTCATAAAATCCTATGATATCCCCATTTACTAATACGGGCTTTTTTATAGTATTAGCTCTATAGCCAACTTGTAGATTATACAAGTTACTATATAACTGTTCACTATTTAAAGGAAACGCTCCACCCACAGTATTTAAAGACGAATACATGGTAAATCCATTATTATCATATAAATTAATCTGCACTGAAGTTTTATCTTCTTCTTCCAATAAAGAAGTATTCTTTTGAACCTTCTTATATAATTTAGGATCTTTAAGTTTCTTCTCAT
Source organism: Clostridium sp. UBA4108 (assembly GCA_002381695.1). Classification (GTDB taxonomy): domain Bacteria; phylum Bacillota; class Clostridia; order Clostridiales; family Clostridiaceae; genus Clostridium_J. The sequence continues at coordinate 15,028 of DFXM01000005.1, forward strand.
AAAATTCAGCCTTATTTATAGTATTAATGTAATTATTAAACTCTACTTTTTTATTACAGTGATCAATTCCCTTATAAATGAAGAGAGCCGTTATTATTGGCACTAGTATAATTATTAGATAAGAAGAGATTAACCACTTTTTAATCTTCATATATTCTCTCCCCAATAAATTTATATCCAGTTCCCCATACAGTCTTTATATATTTAGGATGCTTTACATCATCTTTAATTTTTTGACGTAACTCTTTAATGTGAACAGTAACAGTATTATTTCCTTCAAGGTTTACTTCATCCCACACATTTTCATAAAGTTCTTCTTTAGAAAAGACTCTATTTTCATTTTGTACCATCAACATTAGAAGTTTAAATTCTTTAGAGGTCAAGTCTATTTCTTCCTTATTTATAAAAACCTTCATCTCTTCTTTTATTATTGTCAAGCCTTCAGTATATTGCCATATTTCTCTACTTTCCCTAGCGTCATATTTTTTATATCGCCTAATATTCCTTTCTACTCGTGCCTCTAGTTCTATTAAACTGAAGGGTTTCGTTATATAATCATCGGCTCCAATTTTAAGACCCTTGACTTTGTCTAATTCTTCCTTTTTAGCACTTAATATAATAACGGGGACATCTCCTAATAATCTTATATTTTTACATACAGTAAAACCGTCCATCTCTGGCAGCATAATATCTAAAATAACTAAATCATAGCTATTCTCTTTAAATTCGTCTAAGCCCTCTCTACCTGTAGATGCCCAATTCACACTATAACTTTTTCTTTGAAGATGATTCTTTATAATGTCAGCAATTTCTATGTCATCCTCTACTATTAATATTTTCTCTTTCATAAGCAACGCTCCTTATATTCTAGATTATATATAAACTAAAAATACTCTCTCTAAACTTTATAAATTCTTTATAATTATTGTATCTATAATTATTAAAGTAAAACATATTTTAAACTTTAACATTAAAATATAATGGGGACAAGCAGTGGAAGCTTTGTGAAAAGTTTAATATTTAGGCCTTGTTTCAAATGATTGTTGATTTTAGAACTATATATTA
>DFXM01000005.1:16143-27785 GCA_002381695.1 Clostridium sp. UBA4108
TTTCGAAACGGTTTGTGAGTAATAATATATAGTTCATTATCAACACCGTTTAAACAAAGCCAATATTTAAAGATAGCAGGATAATTTCTGAAGTAGATTTTATTTTTAATAGGTAAGTTGTAGTAATATTGCTTTTATATAATAAAAATGTATTATTTTACATAATCTATCTAAAGTAAACACTATTTGTTACCGATAAGTAATTAAATAAATGACATTAAAAAAAGGGGGCAACTAGTATGAAATTGTTAAATTGTTCAAAGAAATTCAAGTTCGTAGCCTGTTTGGTAGTTAGTTTTTTAATTATCCAACATCCACTTATCATCTTTGCTCAATCACCTACATCCTTAGCTAAATCATTAGAGCAATCTAGTCAAGCTGATGATATTAATAACGGTATAGCAGATTTAGAATATAATAAATATGAAATTTTAGCATCAAAAGGTGATAATATAGAAAGTTTTGTTCCAAGAGAAGGTTTAAATTCAAAAGGAAAATTTGTGGTAGTAGAACGTAATAAAAAGTCACTTACTACCTCACCCGTAGATATTTCAATTATTGATTCTATGACTGATCGCACATATCCAGGAGCATTACAGCTTGCTGATAGCGGTTTTGTTGAAAATCAACCTAATTTATTAGTATGTAAAAGAAAACCTTTAAACATCAGTATAGATTTGCCAGGTATGAAAAGAGAAAATACAGTAACAGTTGAAAATCCAACATATGCTAATGTGTCTGGAGAAATAGACGGGTTAATATCTACTTGGAATGAAAAGTATTCAACAACACATACACTACCTGCAAGAATGCAGTATTCAGAATCTATGGTTTATAGTAAATCACAGCTGTCAACTGCTCTTAATGTTAACGCTAAAATTATGAATGGCTCACTTGGAATTGATTTTGATGCTATTTCAAATGGAGAAAAAAAGGTTATGGTTGCGGCATATAAGCAAATATTTTATACCGTAAGCGCAGAACTTCCTAATAATCCATCAGATCTTTTTGATGATAGTGTTACTTTTAAAGAATTAACTCGTAAAGGAGTAAGTAATTCAACACCACCTGTTATGGTATCAAATGTGGCTTATGGTAGAACAATTTATGTAAAGTTAGAAACAACATCTAAGAGTAAAGATGTACAAGCTGCATTTAAAGCATTACTTAAGGATAACAGTGTAGAAACTAAATCAAAATATAATGATATTTTTGAAGAAAGCTCATATACTGCCGTAGTATTAGGTGGAGATGCTAAAGAGCATAATAAGATTATTACAAAAGACTTTGAAGAGATAAGAAATGTAATTAAAAATAATGCTGAATTTAATCCTAAAAATCCAGCATATCCTATATCATATACAAGTGTGTTCTTAAAAGATAATTCAGTTGCTGCTGTTCATAATAAAACAGATTATGTTGAAACTACATCTACTGAATATTCTAAAGGTAAAATAAATATTGACCACCGTGGTGCATATGTTGCTCAGTTTGAAGTATCTTGGGATGAATTTTCATATGATGAAAATGGACAAGAAGTACTGGAGCATAAAACATGGAATGGAAATTGGCAGGATAAAACAGCTCATTACTCTTCAGTAATTCCACTTCCAGCTAATGCGAAAAATATAAGAATTTTTGCAAGAGAGTGTACAGGCCTTGCTTGGGAATGGTGGAGAACAATTATTGATGAATACAATGTTCCATTAACAAATGAAATAAATGTTTCAATTGGAGGAACTACATTATACCCAACAGCTAGTATTAGGAATTAATTATAAGAGGCGTCTCTTCATATGGTTTGTTTTTTAACATTACCATATCGGGTACAGCCGACATACATGCAAAAATAAGCCATATGTTGGATATTAATTCCAATACGTGGCTTTTCTTGTTTCGATTATTATTTTTAGTAGTTGGTGAACAATTTTAGAACAATGTGACTTAACTACAACCATTAATAATTCTTATTCTTTCAATGATGTAATTTATGTTTATAATTTTCGTAGAATATATTTAGTAAAATCTTTTACTATATTATCATCAATTTGGTTTAAAACTTTGTTTTTTAAGAGTAATGATAAGATTAGCAACCCATTAAAAATATTAATATATACATCTTTTAAGTCAAACGTAAAAAAACCATTTACTAATATGTAATCTAAACTACCGTTCCAAAAAATCTTATCAATTAATGAACACATAGCACCAGAAAATATAAAAGCATACATAATATCAATAATTTTGTTAGTTCCAAATTGCTTATTTATATATTGATAAAGCAGATATATTAATATACTCATAATTGCTACTATTGAAATATGTATCCATTTACTGATACCTAATTGTAACATAGAATTAAGCCATGAATAGTCCCTATTGAACATAGGCTCAAAGTATAGCAAAGGAGACAATATAGGAAATTTTTTGTCAAGAAAATTGTTGTTAATTACTACTTTAATAACCTGCTCTATTGTTACTAAAATAAGTACTGCTATACATGTCTTTTTGTTTTGAATTTTCATATTTATTCTGCACCACCTAATATTTCTAATAACTTTTCTTCTCTTAGCAAAAACACTACTGGTATTAGGTATATAAGATAACCAATAAGATTTATATAACTATAATTATTTATTTGGCTAACAAGTGAATTAGTTCCAAAGAGTCCTGAACCTATCAAGGCACTAAAATCCATAAAAGCATGAAGAATCACAACTAGCCATATATTTTTTGTTCTTAGATAAATCGCAGAAAGTAATGCTCCTACTGCCGCAGCTCCCACTCCTTGTATGAATGCACTTTTAATAGAAACACCAGAAAAAATATTAACCATATGTGAAATTCCAAAGATTAAGCTAGTTGCAGCAATTGAAGCATAAATTCCGTTTTGTGTTTTATCAAATTTATCTATAAAAAGATTCAATATAGTTCCTCTAAAAATAAATTCTTCAGACATTCCTACTCCAACCATAGTAACCACAAATACCGCAATTTTAGGTAATGGTAATAATTTATTAACCTCTCCACCATATAACAATCCTACCAAAGCAGAAACAATTCCCACTAAACATATAGCAACTAAAAACCCCCCTACAAAAAGTCCTTTCAATATTCCTTCACCTTTTTCGCGAAGAATATATGCTTTTCCCACTAAACACATAATTAATACTGACAAAATAACTCCAATAAATTGTAATGTTAATTGTAAAATATCACCATTAGATGTTATTGCTAATGCAATTATCCATTTCAGACCTTTAATTATAATAAAATAAACAACAACTATTAATATGCATAATGCGAATGTGTGTTTTCCTTTTAAATAATTAATATTATCTTTCATTTTCATATACTTCACCTCTAACATCAATCTTCAAATTCAAATAGATCTTCTACCGTTGTGTGAAATACTTTTGCAATATCCATTGCTAGTTTAAGGGAGGGGTTGTATTTTCCATTTTCGAGATGAACAATTGTTTCTCTCCGTACATTAACTAGCTTTGCTAACTCACTCTGTTTCATATTTATATTTTCTCTATACTCTTTAACTTTTGTTTTTAATGTTGGCATAATTTTTTACATCCCCTGTCTATCAATTACGCAGAATATAATTGCTTGTGCAATAGTTAACACCACAATGCCGCCAGCAATTAAATATCCTATCATTACGGCATTTGGGTTTATAAAGGTTGCAGAAAATAAAGCAATTACCATGATAATGTAAGCAATTTTTAAACAAATAGAATTTGTTTTATAAAGAGTTTCCTTTGCAAATTCATCAAAAACCTCTCGTTTACCTTTAATTATTCGTAAAAGCACAATCGTACATCCAATCAATGTATACTGTACGGTTATATAAACAGGTTGATAATAACGCCTTATGCTCATCCAATAATATGCAAATATCAATAGCGATGGAATTATTTTTACAACCATCCAAACTCTTAAATTAACTTTTTTATCTTTGGTTTTAATTTGTTGCGCTTTCATAATATAGCCTCCTAATGTGATATATTTATAACTTCAATTGTAAATATATCACATTTAAATTTCAAAATCAAGGCAAAAGAGAATACAGTAACAGTTGAAAATCCAATATATGCTAATGTGTCTGGGAAATAGATGGGTTAATATCTACTTGGAATTGCCAAAAATGCCGATAGATTTCTTGAAAAAAAGTTTTGAAAACGCAAAAATGCCCGACTGAAAAAATTCAGTCGGGCATAATATGAGCAGAAATATTTTGCTGTATAACAACGGTTTTTAATATCTGTTGATAACGCTATTGTTCAACATTTCTCCCATATATCTAATGTTATCTAATTTAATTCCTTTTGGTTTTAACTTCGTTGTTGTCAACCAGTATTGCGTCATCATTACTAATGGGAGCCAAATTTAAAGTGGAAGAATAGTTATCTACTATTTTCTGTGCAATTTTTTTGAAAGGCGCATTGGTATAATGCGGTACTGTATAAAAATCCACTAAGCCTAAAGCGTCAAACTCTACTAAGTCCGGGGCTTTTTTAACGCTGTCCATTCCCTTTACATATTCAATGTTCGTTGCTGTAACCATTGCCCCTGCGGATTCTCCGATATAGAGTTTGCCTGCGTTTACTTCCTCGATAATTATTTTATCTGCTCCTGTTCTTTTCAGTTCTTGCAACAGGAAAAAAGTATTGCCGCCTGTTACATAGATAAAATCATTACCTTTTAATTTGGCACTTATTTCATTAGGGGAAGCTGTGGATATTTCCAACTCATCAATAATCAGACCTAATTTCTCAAGTGCATTTTTTCCTGCGTCTACATAAAAGGCAACCTTTTCAACTACGCTTGCAGTGGGTATAAAAGTTACCGTCTTACCATTCAGGTTTTTTTCAAAGTCTGCGAATATATTTGTTACATCGTTGAAAGATGAAACTAAAAATAATTTTTTCATGTTTTGCATTCTTCTCCTTTTCTATCTCTTTTGATTATAGTATAATATAAAAAGGTGTCAATTAGCGATACCTTTTATTCCGACTTACTTAACAGAAAGGATAGGCTATGAATAAATCAGAACGACTAAACGATATGATGTTATTTCTAAACGATAAAAATTCATTCAATTTAAAAGATTTAATGGATAAGTATAGTATATCTAAAAGTACCGCACTTAGAGATATAGAATCGTTAGAGAGAATTGGTATGCCCATATATTCTCAACATGGCAGGAATGGCTATTACGGAATACTTCGTAATAGGCTATTATCTCCTATTGTGTTTAATATTGACGAAGTATTTGCATTATATTTTTCAATGCTTACATTAAGAGCCTATGAAAGCACCCCCTTTCATTTAAGCGTAGAGAAACTAAAAGAAAAGTTTGAAAATTGCTTATCTGCAGAAAAAATAGAAATGCTTCGCAGGGTGGAAAAGGTGTTCAGTTTGGCTTCTATTCAACATAATAATCATTGTTATTTTTTAAGTGATGTTTTGCAATGCGCCATTGATGAAAAAATATGTAAAGTAAAATATCTAAAAAAAGGTGTTGAAAAATGCTATCATATTCAATTTTTCAATATTTCATCAGCTTACGGACAGTGGTATGTCACCGGGCACAATTTTGAAACAAGCAGTCCCCAAGTACTTCGCTGTGATAAAATTTTAGGAATTGAGGAAAGCAATCAATACAATTCTAAGCCTCTTTCCGAATTTATGAAGTCTGCTGATGTATTGTATAGAACCCATGACTCTACTGATTTTGAAGTTGAAATATTAAAAAGGGGTGTTGACTTATTTTATAAAGAACACTATCCCTCAATGAAACTCTACTTAGAAAACGGTCAATATTTTATTCGAGGTTTCTATAATAAAGGAGAAGAAACTTTTATCACAAACTACCTTATGGGCTATGGTGAAAACATGTTATCCATACAACCTATATCACTCAAAAATCTACTTATCGAAAAGTTGGATGTCCTCAAAAAATATTTCTCCGAAACATAAAGCGGTTTTTAGATTAAATTATTTTCCCTAGTACTCTTTCATCTACCTAAATATGAATTATTTAGGTCATAGGTATGCTATGAGTAAAAATGATAGGTGAAATATTTGGAAACATTATCGACTTTTTGAAAAGTACAGCACCCATGTCCATTGTTTTTAATATCGTATTTGGAATTGCTCTGCTTATCGTGGGTATCATGTTTCTAAAAAAGCAACAGCAAACCAAAAGGCAGAAAATTGGTGGATGGGTTTGCGTGTCAATTTCTGTTTTAGCCTTGTTGGGAGCCGTGTCCAACTGGCTTTTCGCATATGTAATCTTTTAGGTGGTGAATATGATGATTGATAAAATGTATGCCGTAATGGATACGGCATGTGAAAAAGCGAGTGAATTTACGGGAGTGTCTATTCGGTTTCCAAGAGCGACTAAACGCGTATGGAAAATGAGTGCGGCACTAAATGGATCAATAGGAATTGGGCTTCTGCTATTCGGATTTTTATCATCGCATAAATGGGTCTTACTATTAGGCGCATTGGGCATTATGGGTAGTGCTATAACAGGCAAACAGGCTAAACAAAAAGATTAAGTTTACATTATATTTACTGCCATATGGCTAAGAAAAAAAGCCGTTAATTGGCAGTTGGATTTTCGCGTTCAAATAGTTATAAACGGCCAAACGACGGTTTATAACTTTCTTAATAAAAGCTCCTGGTTATCCAGGAGCTTTACTAATACCTATATCCAAACATATATTTGAAGAATTGTTGAATTTGAAATAGAGATGCATAACTATACTAATATTTACAACAAGAATTTTTCAAAAATATGAAGTTTAAACACATCTACTACAAAAATCTTCTATAGAAAATCAATTTTTCACAACTCGGCAAAAAATCTCCTTCTAAAATCTCCCTATACATATTTGAGATAGAAAATCCTATAAAAAAAGATTAAACATAGTTAAAATAAAAATATAGTGCAATATACTAGGGTCCTACTTGCATTTCTTTGAGGAGAGAAGAACAAACAATAATCTTAAGATACCCCATCTCGGTTGTAGTCAAAAAATGTAAAATCCTATGATTTTTCTATAAATCCTCTTGTATATTATTAAAAAATTTTTCCCTTTTCAGCCACTTCAAATCTTCCATAAAAAGTTTCTGTTTCTGTTGACTTTACTGTTTTCTAGACTTATAATTAGTTATATACATACGAATGAAATACCATTTGAAAAGAGCTGTGAGCCTAGGAAACCCCAGCTTTTTTCTTTTTTTGTATTATAATTTATAAATAGAAATTTTCTATAGTTTTATCTTTAATATCATCATTAATTCCTATATACCTCAAGGTTATACTTGGCGAAGAGTGATTAAATATATCCTGAAGTATAGCTACATCTTTATATTGCTTATAGTGAAAATATCCAAAGGTCTTTCTCATAGTATGAGTTCCTATTTCGATCACTCCAACTTTTTCTGCAGCTCCATTTAATATTCTATAAGCTTGTACACGTGTTATGGGTGTATTCTCTCCCTTTTGACTTTTAAATAGATATTCATCATCTCTCATATTATATATGTACTTATCAATATCTAATTTTAAATTCGCATTTATAAGTATTCTTTTTACCTTATTAGTTTTTTGCTCTTTTAAAATTATATGAGTTTTATTTTTCACATCACTAACTTTTAAACTAAGTAAGTCTGATATTCTAAGTCCAGTATTTATTCCCATATTAAAAATCATATAATTTCTATATCCACTTTTCAGCAATTCATTCTTCATTTCATATACTTTGTCCATATCTCTTATGGGTTGTACGTATTTCAAAAATACCCCTCCTTTGAAATTTAAGTTTCTCTTAAATGTAGAATTACAAGGATTAAATTTTTTTCAAATTTTAAAATCACAAAGATTGGCACTTTGAAAAATAAGCCTTATTTTCTCTAATTCTTTATATTTTTAATAACTCCTTTATATTTTACACCAATCTTGCATAAAATTCATGATTTCATAGGTAAAATCCCTAATTTTATTTTATTACATTTTACGTTACAATGAAATAGTTTTTGTTACATTCGTAAAAATTGCTTATAATTAACGGGTAGTAAAAAACACCCCTAAACCCTTTAGACATCAGGGTTAGAGGCTGTTTTTATGAAAAGTAACTTATTATGTATTTTGTTACATTTAGAAAATGAGGATTTTCACCATTTTTAACTTTAAGTTTTCATCAACACCAACTTAGATGCGATGATGAATTTTTTAAAATTTAAAATTGCTGTATTTTTAGTAGTACTATTTATTTTTCATACTATTAACTCACCATGAGATAAATCATATTTTGAAAAAAATACCCAGCAACCATTCACTAACTAAAAAGGAATCATCTCAATTTTTTATATTGAAATGACTCCATCTTTAGCTAAGCTTTTTTACTTTTCATTTTTGATTTTCCTAAAATATTATCAATTTAAAATACGTCTACTCTTTAATTGAAAAAGTAGAGATGGATAATCATCTCTACTTTTATTAACTATATTTCTCTAGTCTCTTCCTTTAACCATTGCTTTTCTTCTTCATTTAAATATGGACTCAATCTTTCATAGGTCCATTTGTGATATTTATTTAGATATGCTTTTTCCTTCTCAGTTAGCATTTCTGGAATTATTCCAGCTAAACCAAAAGGAAGGGAATTTAGTACTTCAAATTTCATGAATTGGCCGAACTCAGTTTTTTCATCTTCAACTACTACCACTGTATTCTCTATTCTTATTCCATGTCTTCCCTCTTTATATACTCCTGGTTCGATGGTTATCACAATACCTTTTTCAAAGACTGCATCACTGTAGGCTATGGAAAATCTTTGTGGATCTTCATGGATAGCTCCCATAAAGCCAACTCCATGACCCGTACCACAGTTATAGTTAATTCCATATTCCCATAGATGTTGTCTTGCTAGTACATCTAGGTTGGTGCCAGTAACTCCATACATAAATTTAGCTGTAGAGAGAGCTATTACTGCTTTGGCTGTTATGGTAAAGTCTCGTTTCTCTTCATCTGTCAATTCTCCAAGAATAAAGGTTCTAGTAATATCTGTAGTTCCATTTAAAAAATGTGCTCCTGAATCTACAAGTAACATACCTTCTCTTTTAATAGAATATTGGTTCTCTGGAGTTGCTCTAAAGTGCATCATAGCGGCATGATCCTTATATCCAGCTATGGTGTCAAAGCTTAAACCTTTAAAAAGCTCTTGCTCCTTTCTGAATCCTAGTAATTTTTCATCTGCAGACATTTCAGTTATTTTCTCTATTCCTGCATTTTTATGAAGCCAACAACCAAATTTAGCTATTGCAACACAATCCTTAAGATGTGCATTCTTTAAATGTTCTATTTCTGTAGGATTCTTACGTGCCTTTATATCTGTAGTTATATCTCTACCTTGTATCTTCTTGCATCCCACAGGCATTGAAGTATATAATTTTCTATTAGTAAAGCCTGGTGAAAAGTATATTCTTGAGTTTTTATCTAAATTTCTTATTTCATCATACACATTTTCATAAGGTGTTATTTTAAATCCATTTTCTTTAAGAGTATTCACAACCTCTTCTGGAACCTTTGTTAAATCTATAAATAAAACAGCACTTTCCATAGTTACAAGAACATAAGAAATTGAGAATGGATTACAGTGTATGTCATTGGCTCTTATATTACAAAGCCAAGCTATATCATCTAGTTTTGAAATGATATAGGTATCAGCACCCTTTTCCTCCATTTTATCTCGTACTTCTTTAAGCTTTTCCAGTGTAGATTTTCCTACATATTTTAAATCGTGATTATATACCTCTGTTTTAGGAATCTCTGGTCTATCACTCCATATTGAATCTATTAGGTCATAATCAGAAGATAACTTAAATTCCATATCCATAAACTTTTTTTTCATAAATTCCACAGCTCTTTGTGAAAAAACACTGCCATCAAAACCTATGGTAGCACCCTTAGAAAGAGTTTTTACTAACCACTGTTCCATAGTAGGGACCCCTGGCTCACCAGATTTAAATAGTTCTATTCCTGAATCTTGAAGCTGCTTCTCTGCTTGTATAAAATATCGTCCATCTGTCCAAAGACCACATTGTTCCTGGGTTATTACCACTGTCCCATTAGAGCCTGTAAACCCTGATATCCATTGCCTACACTTCCAATGATCACTTACATTTTCACTTAAATGCGAATCACAGTTAGCTACCAAATAAGCATCCATATTCATTTTCTTCATTTCTTCTTTAAGAAGAGCTACTCTTTCTCTAATTTTCATAACATACCATCCCTTCAATATATATTTAATTTTAATAATTATGTAGTATTTTAATACAGGCTTCGTTTTAAATGATTGTTGATTTTNNTATCAACACTATATTAAAACAAGGCCTAAATATAAGATCCTAGCTTAAAGTGTCTAAAGCTGAAAATTTTCTTTTACAGAGTCCATGGCAGTTTTTAAGGTTTCTTTTTCTAGGGTATAATACACATTTTTTCCCTTCTTACATAGCCTTACTATACCTAGTGCCATTAAATGATTCATATGATAAGAAACCGTAGCCTTACTTAATCCCATTTTTTCAGCAATCTGCTTTCCGAAAACATCATTGTCTTTAATATAGTTTAAAATTTCAAATTTCATTGAATCACTAAGGGTATTTAATACATTTAAACTAAATTGTAACTCTTCCCTACCTCTTATATTCCTTAGTGCCTCCTCATATTCAATACCTATAACTAGGTATATTTTATCTCCATCGATATTATATACTCTATTTTCTGGATTTAAAAATGAAGTGGTTACATAAATCTCTTCATAGGAATCTAAATCTAAGGCATCATCAATAAGGTACTTCAAAAAATCTATTCCTTCAGTGTTAATCTTATCTTGAAAATAGTTATTAAACTTATCCATCTTACTTTCATACTTATCAATAACCTTCTTATACCGTGGAAGAAACCCCTGTAAGACCTGTGTAAAATCTTCATAATAGGTTTTAGGATTATTTATGAAGTTATAAAACTTCCATTTTAATTCTCCACTAATATTCAATTCATCTATAAATTTTAGTAGTTTATCTCTATTTGAAATCAGTTCTTCTATTTCCTTTCTCCAATTTATATTTTCCTGAACCTCCGAGGTATTCTCGTAGTATATATCCCTTATGGCTTTGTACTTTAATTCTTTATCATCTCTAGCTTTGAAAAATTTCACATAAGAATCTAAATCCTCTACACTCCAAAATTCACATAACTCATATGGCAAGGAAGGAAAAGCTAAACTTTCATCAAAAAACACTTCATAAAAACTTTTATTAAAATCCATACCCTGAATTAATTTTTTAAGAATTACTTGAATATCTTTATTTAACTTATCAAAATTCTCTTCCTCTGGGTTTTTGTGAACCTTGTTACAAAGTAAAAACATACAATTAGTCACATCTACTATCTTCCATTTATCTTTATCAAACACTATCTTCAAATTACACCTCATATTAATATTATTCGAACTTATAGTTTTATTAATATCTAACTATAGCTTATGATAAATTCTAAAATTTGTCAATGATATTCTATACTGTTTTTACTTTTTGCTTTGTTTTAAATGATTGTT
>DFXM01000054.1 GCA_002381695.1 Clostridium sp. UBA4108
ATTTTAATTTGGTGATAATGCGTCTAAGGGATACACTCGTACCCATACCGAACACGTAAGTTAAGTCTTAGACGGCTGAGAGTACTGCAGGGGAAGCTCTGTGGAAGGGTAAGTGGTTGCCAAGTCAATATGGATCTTTAGCTCAGTTGGTTAGAGCAACCGGCTCATAACCGGTAGGTCCGGGGTTCGAGTCCCTGAAGGTCCACCATATTTGGGGGTATAGCTCAGTTGGGAGAGCACCTGCCTTGCACGCAGGGGGTCAAGAGTTCGAATCTCTTTATCTCCACCAAAAGACTGTAACATTTGTTACAGTCTTTTTTTATACCTCTCGCATAATTACCATAATGGAGTTTTATCATCCACATTAGCTGAAGTTAGAGTAAAATCAGTTAAATATCTGTGAAATGTCACCAAAAGATGTAACTTAAATCTAAAGTATATTTTTCATTATTATTGGAAGTGGGTATGCTTTCGTAATTATAAGGAATATACTTTGCTAGGGTTTTCTATTTTTAGATACTGCTAGATTATTTAGTTATCACAACAGGTCAAATTAATGGAATCATATAAAAAATAATGCCAATATCTATTATGGATATTGACATTATTTTTTAATAAGAAGATTCTATATTTATAATCTTTTATTACATATCACTTAACATTGGTAATTTCTTTTTTGATGTCTTAGTTAATATAATTCCATACACTACTCCGAGAGAAAGCCAAGTGAAGCCTACAGTTAATGCAAAGGTTGATAGGTTTATCCATAAATAGAAACACACAACAAAACCTAAAGCCGGAATTAGTAAATTAGAAATAAACTTTTTTTCCTTCTTTTTAATGAAATAATATACAATTACAGAAAGATTTACACACATGAAACCAACAAGACCACCAAAATTTAATAATTCTGTTACTAAAGATATATTAAGAGTAAGAGCACCTATAACTCCTATAGCACACATTATGAAAATGTTATAAGTCGGAGTTTTATATTTTGGATGTAAGTGAGTAAAGAATTTTTTTGGTAATACCTCATCTCTTCCCATACCAAATAGTAAACGTGCAGCGCTAGATTGTCCTGTAAGGCCTGCTGTCAAGGTAGAAATAACAACTGCAAAGGTGTAAAGACCTGCTAATAATGATCCACCTGCAAGCTTAGCCACTTCAAATAAAGCAGTATCTGAAGATGCAAAAGCTGAATAATCAGGCCAAACTAGTTGTACAACATAAGCTTGAATTATAAATATTAATCCACCTACAATACAGGAAATAAGAGCAGCTTTACCAATATCTTTTTCTGGTCTTACTGCTTCTTCTGCCATAGTAGTTATGGAGTCAAAACCAAGGAATGAGAAACAAGCAATGGCACCACCTGCTATAAGTGTGGAAATGGAAAAAGTACTTTTGTTGAAAAACGGTTTAATTGATAATAAGGTTCCTTCACCAACGCCACCTAAGAGTGATTTCCCACAGATAAATACAAATATTAACACAATGGCACCCATTAATCCAACTAGGTAAAGGTTTGCTTTAGCTGCAAGCTCTACGCCAAAATAATTTACGAAAGTAGTGACTGTAGCTATAATAATTACCCATACCCAATAAGGAATAGCAGGTATTGCTACACTAGCATAGGCTGCTCCCACCATGAATACTATAAGTGGAACTAAAACATAGCTCATAAACATACACCAGCCAGCAAGAAATCCTAAATATGGACTAATAGCACGCTGAGTATATGTATAAGTTGATCCAGCAACTGGAAAAGCTGCTGCCATTCGACCATAGCTATAAGCTGTAAATAGCATTGCTATCATTGCACAGAGATATGCTAATGCTAGCATTCCACCTGTTAATTGTGCAGCGGTACCGTATATATATGCTGGTGCAATAGGAGTCATAAAAGCAATTCCGTATATAGTTAAATCTTTTAACGTTAAAACTCTTTTTAACTCATCTTTATAACCTAAGTTTTCACCTTTTGGGACTGTATTTTTTATGCTTTCAAATTCTGTACTCAATTAAATATCCCCCTATCTCCTATGAGCGTTACCATTTAATTACTTCAGCATTTGCAAGTCTACAAATTACTGTTGCCAATATATCTGCCAAAGCTTTTAATTTATTAGGATCGACTTTTTCTGGTGTATCCTCAGGGCTATGATAATGCTTATCACCAGGACCCCAAATCCATGTAGTAGGAACTCCAGCTTCTGTAAATCTTCCACTATCTGGTGTGCCTAATATACAGTAATCTTGTTCCAAGTAATATCCCATTTCATCTGCAACATCTACTACATAATTACATAACTTTTCTGGGAAATGAATTTGTCGTCCAGGCCAATTTCCACCCTTCATTACCCAAAGTTCACTACCTGCTCCTACCATGTCCACTTCAATGCCCGCTTTAATTTTTTCCAATTCATCCTTGTGTTTTTGGATATATGCATCTGAACCAGCAGAGCCAAGTTGCTCTTCAGCACCTAGTGATATAAATTCAACGGTACGATGAAGTTCTTTATCAGCTAAAATTCTTGATAATTCCATCATAATTGCAGTACCGGAACCATTATCATTTGCTCCTGGTGTTCCTGCAGAATCTCTATGTCCGTAAATAACAATCTTTTCTTCAGGGAATTTATTGCCCTTTTTTATACCGCGAATATTAACTGAATGTCCATCTTTATTTTCAGTTCTTACTACAAGATTTCCTGATACTGTTTTATTACTCATAAGTTTTAAAAGCTTATCACCTTCAATAGAATCTATAACTACAGCTGGAATTGACTGTGGATCAATTGGAAGGAACCTTCTTTCAACTTCAAAGTATCCAGTTTCTAAAGTGGTAATAAATATCCAAGGATCAAAGTTAATGAGGATTGCTCCTATTGCACCATTTTTTGATGCATTACATATTTCAGGCCAAAATTGATCTTTCATAGTTTCTTTATCTCTTTCAAAAACAACTATTTTGCCCTTAACATCTTTTCCTTTAAAGTCCTCTTCTAGTCCTTTGTTTACATAAACTAATTCTCCTTTTATTCCATCAGTAGAAGTTGCCTCTGAGAAGAACATAGCTCTTGAAGGAATTTCTATTTCATTGTTGATCTTTACAAAAGAATACTCTTCATTAAAAGTTTTAATAGGAAATTCTTCTTCTATTACCTGAACTTTTGAATTTTTAAAGCAATCTGATACTAATTTTCCACCTACAAATTCTGCTTCTGAACCTGCAAATCTATTTCCGAGTTCAGCTAAACACTTGATATCATTAAACATCCTTCCTGCATTTGATTTTTGAATAAAATTATTCATAATAGTCCCTCCTAAAATTATATTTATATTGTTGAATGTGTTTTTCTACACATGTTTATATAGAGCAAATATTATGCCAAATTAAAAAAGCAAGGGAACACGCATGTTTCCTCGCTTTTCTAATAATAAATTTATATAAGTTTTTTTAAGTGATACCTTAGGGTATCAAAATATTGAGAATTTTCATATTTTTGCTAAATATCTCCTTTTATACATGACACTTTTTAGTTACATAGTGCTACATTTTCGTATCATTCTTTGATAGGTTTAATTGTTTAATTTTTAGTTGTAGGTTTTTTCTAGCAATATTTATTTCTTTTGCTGTAGCAGAAATGTTCCAGTTATTTCTCTTCAGTGCATTAGTTATATAGTTTCTTTCAAATATTTTTTTAGATTCAAGAAAAGTTAAGTTATCTTTTTCTATATTATTTATTTCTACATTCCTCACTTCTTGTGGTAAATCAGCAGCATGAATTACTTTGCTAGAAGAAAACACCACTAATCTTTCTACTAAATTTCGCAGTTCTCGTACATTTCCTTGCCAATTATATTCCATAAGAACTTTTAATGCCTCGTTAGAAAAGGTCATAGATGGTTTACGCATTTCAGTGCAAAAATACTGGAGAAAGTGATTGAGAAGTATAGGAATATCTTCAAATCTATCTTTTAATGGTGGTATGTTAATAGGGACAACGTTTATTCTATAAAAAAGATCCTCTCTAAAGCTCCCTTTAGCTACTTCTTCAGGTAAATTTTTATTGGTAGCCGCTATTAAGCGAAAATTAGCTTTTATAGTCTTAGTGCCTCCTACACGTTCAAATTCTTTTTCTTGGAGTACTCTAAGGAGTTTACTTTGAGTTTTTAGTGAAATTTCACTTATTTCATCAAGAAAAAGAGTACCTTCATTTGCCATTTCAAATCGTCCGATCTTCGTTGATATTGCACCTGTAAAGGCTCCTTTTTCATGCCCAAACAGCTCACTTTCTAAAATACTTTCTGACAATGCTGCACAATTTACCTTTACCAAGGTACCCTCGCTACAAAAGCTTCTTTGATGCAAAAGATTAGCAACAATTTCTTTTCCAGTGCCACTTTCTCCAGTGATTAGCACTGTAGTATTGGTGAGAGCAACGATATCAATGGTTTTCTTAATTTCTTTAATCTCTAAGCTATCACCTAATAACTGTATCTTTTCTTCCATTACTGCAATTCTGTTCTTTAGTCTTCTGTTCTCAGTATTTAGATTATAAAAATTTATTGCTCTTTCAACATTTAAAAGGAACTCTTCTATATTGATAGGTTTTACAAGATAAGTATAAGCACCAAAGGTCATAGCCTCAACTGCACCTGAAATCGATGCTTCACCTGTAAGCATAATTACCTGAATATCATCGTATTCATTTTTAATTTTATTTAATACATCAATACCACCAATACCTGGCATTACAATATCACATATGACTACAGCATAAGATTCACTTTTAAGCATACTAAAAGCATATTCTCCGCTAATAGAAGTATGAACATCATACCCTTTAGATTTTAAAATTCTAGAATGAATTTTTAAAAAGCTCTCATCATCATCTATCATCAAAACTTTATTCAATTTATTACTCATTTGTATCACACCTTTCTTTAGAAGGAAGTATAATTATGAAGGTTGTCCCATTTCTGTATTTACTTTTCACTTTAATTTCTCCACCATGGTTTTCAATTTCTCTTTTGACAATCCATAGTCCTAGCCCTGTGCCTTTACCAGTTCCTTTTGTAGTAAAGAAAGGTTCAAATATTTTTCCAAGATTCTCCGCTGGTATTCCTAAACCAGTATCAGAAAAACATATTTCTATTTTATTATTATTTAAATTTTTACCGGTAATGTCTAACATTCCACCTTTAGGCATTGCCTGAACAGAATTAGTGATAAGATTTAAAAATACATGCTTTATAGAACTAGATTTACCCAATATATATAATGGATCTCTGGGTAAATTTATAATTACATTGGTATTTCCTTTAATAATAGATCTTCTTTCTAAAAGTAGTATTTGATTGAGAAGACTTCTAACGTCTATCTTCTCTATCTTTTCATTTGAAGGACGAGAGAAATCAAGAAGATTATAAATAATTTTTTCAGATCTTATAATGCTAGCTTCTATTTCCTCAATAGCTTCTTTAGCTATTTCATCTTTATGATTTGCTTCATAAGAATTAAGTAGATATGTTGCACCTTTTATTACAGCTAATGGGTTTTTTAATTCATGGGTAATTCCAGCAGCCATTTGACCAATTGCAGCCATTTTTTCAGCTTGAATAAGTTCTTTTTCAAGCATAATCTGCTCTGTTACTCTTCTACTATGTATAACTATTTCTTCAATTCCACCTAAGTTATCATATACAGGAAACGACCAAAGATGATATATTTCCGATCCTCTTAAGGTTTCACTTTTATGCTCATTTTTAGTCTCTAATGTATTTGTGATAGGACAGTCTTCACAAGGACAATCTGTATTATTAAAGACTTGATAGCAAAATATACCTATAACATTATCACTTTTAAAATTTCTTCTAGCTATATTTAAACCTTGTTCATTAATTCTTTTAATCTGATAATTTGGTCCTAGAATCATCATTATTCCGCTAAAACTATTGAAAACAGTTTCTAACTGATTCTTATTTCTAATTATATTCTCCGTATATTTTTCAATTTTAAGGCTCATTGTATTGAAGGATTCGGCTAAGATACCTATTTCATCATTAGAAGTTATCTGTACAGTTTCTCCAAATTTTCCACTGGATATTTTTTTGGCATCTTGAGTAAGTCTCAAAATAGGATTTGTTATTTTTAAAGAAAGATGAACTCCCATGAGTAGAAGCATAAAAATAATCAGTATTATAGCCAACCAAAATTGTGATGCCAATCTTTTGAAACCAACTACGTAGTCATCTTTATTAACCTCTATGCCTAAACTCCATCCTAAATTATTAATTGGTTCAAAAGAAACAATATTTTTATCTGATCCTTTATTATATGAGAGAAGTCCATTTTTCCCATGTACCATAGTTGATAATATTTTTTCATAATTTTCACTAATTTCTTGTTGAAAAATATTAGTGTTGAGTAACTCACCTTGTACTTGGGTTGTTCTCATATATTTTGGATGATAAATGACACTACCTTCCTTATCTATTATGAAAGCAAAGCCTGAATCTCCTAAACTGAAATCTGCCAGTGTTTTTTTTATATTATTTAAAGAAACATCTATGCATACAGTTCCTTTAAAGACTCCATTCACATGAACGGGATAGGCACAAGTAATTACCCACCCATTTCCACCATAATCATAATATGGTTTAGTCCATACTGCATTGGCTTTAGTGCCACTCTCTTGTGCTACTAAAGTATAAAAAGGATCTTTTCTTTGATCATGATCTGGGTCAAAGGTCAAATTAGATAAATAAGGATATACTCTAATAAAACCATTGTTTGAAACCATATAGATATATTCTACAGAAGAGTTACTTTTTTTTATGTTACTGAAAATATTATCTAATTTTTCTGTATTAATAAGATCACTTATTACTTCTTCTGTGAATTTAATATTATTAGGAACATATACATTTGACGTGCTAGTTAAAGAAGTTTCTTTATTTATTTGTCTTTCTAATACTCCTCTATTATCTAGAACGTAGTGTTTAGGAAGAGATTTTCCACTTTGATCTTCACTTAAGATATATTCAGTCCATTGAGATAAATTTTCTACTTCTCTTTCTACTTGATTTAATTCCTTCAAAATAACATCTGCTTTTTCCTTAGCAAGTGCACTTAAATTTTCTTTCATATTTTTATCTTCCATAGCTCTGCTCTCTTGAACAAAGAAAAGAGTAAATAGTGTAAAAGGTACTATACATATGAGAATAAAAAAACTTATTATTTTAGTAACTAAAGATTTTCTCATAATCATTACACTCCTTTATTTTGTACTTATAGAAGTATAAAACGATTATAGCATATAGTAATAAAGAAGTGTTTACTTTATCAAGGGATGTAAATAGTAAGATATATTAGAAGCATATTACATATACTATTCCGTGTGTATCAATAGAAGTATAAGCAAGTATTTTTTAGCATAATATCATAAAATGGATATAATCTTAGAAAATGATTAATTATAGTAAATCACCAGTGAATAATTATGTTAAT
>DFXM01000018.1:0-40007 GCA_002381695.1 Clostridium sp. UBA4108
TTTTGATAGATTTCTCTATCGGAATTAACTGGTTTTACCTTCTTCTCTGTTTAATTTTCAAAGACCATTTCCTCATCACTTACTAGTGACGACTCTTATAATGTTACCAGACATTTCATTCTTTGTCAACAACTTTTTTTAACTTTTTAAAAGAAGTTTTTATGTTGTTAATCTCACTGGTCTGTTACAGCGACAAGGAATATGTTATCATATATTATGATGTATATATGGTTTTTAAATCTTATTTTTTTATATGAATTTCTTATTTGTACATTTTTCTCCTTTTTTCTTGCATTTACTTATATTGATACACTAGGATAAGTTTTATATTTAATCTAATTAAATATATATAAATAATAAGGGGGTATTTTAATGAAAGTATTTATTAGCGCTGACATTGAAGGAGTTACTGGTATATGTGATTGGGATGAAACAGAAAAAAATAAGCCTGATTATGAATACTTCAGTAAACAAATGACAAAAGAAGTATGTGCCGCTTGTGAAGGTGCAATTAAAGCTGGGGCTACAGAAATATTAATAAAGGATGCTCATGATAGTGGAAGAAATTTAATTTTAAATGAATTACCTACTTGCTGCAAAATTGTACGTGGTTGGTCTGGACATCCATTCTCCATGATATATGGACTAGATGAATCTTTCGATGCTGTAATGTTCATAGGATATCATTCGCCAGCATATAGCAATGGAAATCCTCTAGCACATACTATGAATGGAAATTTAAATGAAGTTTTTATAAATGGAATAAGGACTTCTGAATTTTTGTTACATTCTTTTGCTGCTCAAAGTATTGGTGTTCCATCTGTATTTATAAGTGGTGATGTAGATTTAACTAATCATGCCAAAACTATAAATCCTAATATTAAAGTTTTAGGAGTTAATGAGGGTAAAGGAAATTCAGTTACTAGTATGCATCCTGATGTGGCTACTGAACTTATTAGTAAGAATGTAGAACAAGCTTTAACTGATGATTTATGTAATTATAACATATCACTACCTGATAAGTTTGAACTTAAAGTTAGATACAATAATCATAAAGATGCATATAAAGCTTCTTTTTATCCTGGTGCAATACAATTAGATGAAAAAACTATTTGTATTAACTTAGAAAATTATTTCGATTTATTAAGAGCTGCATCTTTTATATTTTAATGTTAAAAAAATAAGAAGAAGCCAAATAAATGGCTTCTTCTTATTTTTTAGATTTCTTCTTTTTCAATTATATTATTTTCTAGAGATTCATTATTATCTTCAACTACATTATTTTCATCTATCTCATTACTCTCTACAAGTTCCTTCTCTTCATTATCTTGACCTTCTATATAATTTATCTTAGCAACAGCTGCTATATTTACATCTCCCCCTGTTTTCATCAATGTAACTCCCATTGCATTTCTGCTTTGGGTTGATATTTCACTGACATTAATTCTTATAAATATACCATCACTATTTATAAGCATTATTTCATCCATATCTTTAACAACTCTAGCACTTACAACTTTCCCGGTCTTTTCAGTTATCTTATAGGTTTTTATACCTTTTCCACCTCTTCTTTGAAGTGTATACTCAGATATTGCAGTTCTTTTACCAAAACCTTTTTCACTTATAACTAATAATTCTTCATTTTCTTTAGCTATTATCATAGAAACAGCTATATCATCCCCTCTTAAGGTGATAGCTTTTACTCCAGTAGCAGTTCTACCCATATCTCTTACATCTTTTTCATTAAATCTTATTGAATATCCACCTTTAGTAACAAATAAGATCTCATCATTACCTTTAGTTATTCTAACTCCTACTATTTCATCATTTTCTCTAAGATTTATGGCATTTAAACCATTTTTTCTTATATTTCCAAACTTATCTAGTGAAGTTTTCTTAATTATACCTTGCTTAGTTCCCATTACAAGGTAATTATCTCTATCAAATGTTTTTATAGTCATAACTGCCTGTATGTTTTCATTTGCATCTAGTGGTAATATATTTACTATGTTAGTTCCTTTAGCTGTTCTACCTGCCTCTGGAATCTCATAAGCCTTTAATTTATATGCCTTACCCCTATTAGTAAAGAATATTATATTGTTTAGAGTTGGAGTTATTAATACATGTTCAACAAAGTCATTTTCTTTAGTTGTAACTCCTTGAACTCCTCTTCCTCCTCTTTTTTGTGCATTATAAGTATCTGCTGGTAATCTCTTTATATAACCTGCATGAGTTAATGTTATTACTACATCCTCATTGTCTATTAAATCCTCATCTTCAAAGTTATAAGGATTTTTCTCAATCGCAGTTCTTCTTTCATCACCAAACTTATCTCTTATCTCTATTAGCTCATCTTTTATTATTCCAAGAAGAATACTTTCATTATTTAAAATTGACTCTAAATATTCTATAGTTTTTAATAATTCATTATACTCTTCCTCTAGCTTTTCTCTTTCTAAGCCTGTTAATCTTTGTAACCTCATATCTAATATCGCTTGTGATTGTTTTTCAGAAAGATTGAAGTTATTCATTAATCCTTCTTTAGCTTCTTGAGCTGTCTTAGAACTTCTAATTAAATTTATAACTTGATCTATATAATCAAGAGCGATTCTAAGTCCTTCAACGATATGAGCTCTTGCCTTAGCTTTATCTAAATCAAATATAGTTCTTCTTGTTACTACATCCTTTTGATGTGCTATATAATATTCTAAAATTTGCTTTAGATTTAAAACCTTTGGCTCATTATCTACTAATGCTAACATTATTACTCCAAAGGTATCTTGCATCTTAGTATGTTTATATAGTCTATTTAACACTACATTTGCATTAGCATCCCTCTTAAGTTCTATAACAATTCTCATGCCTTCTCTATCAGATTCATCTCTAAGATCAGATATACCTTCAATTTTTTTATCCTTTACTAATTCTGCTATAGCCTCTATTAGATTTGCCTTGTTAACCTGATATGGTATCTCAGTTACAATAATTCTATTTCTGCCATTATGTTCTTCAATCTCAGCTTTAGATCTAACAAGAATTTTTCCTCTACCGGTTTCATAGGCATTTCTTATGCCGCTTTTTCCTAATATTATACCTGCTGTTGGAAAGTCAGGTCCCTTGATTTTTGTCATCAAGTCACTTACAGTAGCTTCACTATTATCTATAAGCATTATTGTACCATCTATAACTTCAACTAAATTGTGAGGTGGTATATTGGTTGCCATACCTACAGCTATTCCTGAAGACCCATTTATTAAAAGATTAGGAAATCTAGATGGTAGAACTACTGGCTCACTTTCCTCACCATCAAAGTTAGGTATAAAATTTACAGTATTTTTATTAATATCACGAAGCATTTGAGTTGTAATTTTACTCATCTTTGACTCTGTATACCTCATTGCTGCCGCACCATCTCCATCTACAGAACCAAAGTTTCCATGACCATCAACTAATATATATCTTATAGAAAAGTCTTGAGCCATCCTTACTAGTGCATCATAAACAGAGGTATCACCGTGTGGGTGATATTTACCCAAAACATCTCCAACTATTCTTGCACATTTTCTATAGCCTTTTTCAGGAGTTATACCTAGTTCATGCATAGAATATAATATTCTTCTATGAACTGGTTTTAATCCATCTCTCACATCAGGTAATGCCCTACCTACAATTACGCTCATGGCATAATCTATATAAGATTTTTTCATTTCATTTTTTATATCAATAGGAATTATTTTTTCTTTACTATCCATTTGTAACACCTCTCTTTACTATAATCTTAAATATCTAAGTTGCTAACCTTCTTAGCATTTTCTTGTATAAATTCTCTACGAGGTTCAACTTTATCACCCATTAGAATAGTAAATATCTCATCTGCAGCCATTGCATCATCTACAGTTACTTGAAGCAATGTCCTAGTTTCTGGATTCATAGTGGTATCCCAAAGTTGCGTTGCATTCATCTCCCCAAGACCTTTGTATCTTTGGATATCTACACTACTATCTTTTCCTCCTAAGTTTTGAAGTTCTCTTTCTAATTCTGGATCACTATAAGTATATATTTCCTGTTTTCCTTTTTTAATTTTGTATAATGGAGGTTGTGCAATAAATACATGACCTTTCTCAACTAACTCTCTCATATATCTATAGAATAGAGTTAACAATAATGTTCTTATGTGAGCACCATCAACATCGGCATCAGTCATTAAAATAATTTTTCCATATCTAAGTTTAGTTGTATCAAATTCATCACCTATACCTGCTCCAAATGCAGTTATCATTGATCTTATAGATTCAGAAGCAAGCATTTTATCTAATCTTTGCTTTTCTATATTCATTATTTTTCCTCTTAGAGGAAGTATAGCTTGGAATTTTCTATCTCTTCCTTGTTTTGCTGAGCCTCCTGCAGAATCTCCCTCAACTATATATATTTCACATTCCTCTGGATTTTTTGAAGAGCAATCTGCTAATTTCCCTGGTAATGATGTGCTTTCTAAAACTGATTTTCTTCTTGTTAGTTCCCTAGCTTTTTTAGCTGCTTCTCTTGCTCTAGCAGCATTTAAACTTTTTTCTATAATGTTTTTTCCAATTGATGGGTTTTCTTCTAAAAATGAGCTTACAGTCTCTCCTAAAACAGTTTCAACTATTCCTCTAACTTCACTATTGCCAAGTTTAGTCTTTGTTTGACCTTCAAATTGCGGATCTGTTAATTTAACAGAAACAACCGCAGTTAAACCTTCTCTAACATCTTCACCACTAAGATTTTTATCATTATCTTTTAAAAATCCAAACTTTTTACCATAATCATTTAAAACTCTTGTTAGTGCTGTTTTAAATCCAACTAAATGTGTTCCACCTTCTATGGTATCTATGTTATTTGCAAATGAAAATAAGTTTTCATTGTAGGTATCATTGTATTGGAAAGCAATTTCTACAGAAGTAGTATTTTTTTCTCCCTCTATATAAACTGGCTCATTGTGAATTTTTCCTTTATTTCTATTTAGATATTCAACAAATGATTTTATTCCGCCTTCATAATGAAAATCATTATGCTTATCAAATCTTTCATCTGTTAATAGTATTCTAATTCCCTTATTTAGAAATGCTAATTCTCTTAGTCTATTACTTAATGTATCATAATCAAATTCTATTGTATCAAATATCTCAGGGTCAGGTCTAAAATGAGTAGTAGTTCCATGCTCATCTGAGTCACCTATCTTTTCAAAAGGTGTGACAACCTTCCCCCTTGAAAAACCTTGACTCCAAATATGACCCTCTCTTTTTATAGTAACTTCACATTTTTCTGACAGTGCATTAACTACAGAGGCACCAACTCCGTGTAGTCCACCAGATACTTTGTATCCTCCACCACCAAATTTTCCTCCTGCATGAAGCACAGTCATTATAACTTCTACTGTCGGTAGGTTCATTTTAGGGTGTATGCCTACTGGCATACCTCTTCCATCATCTTTTACGGTTATAGAATTATTTTCATGTATAGTTACTTCTATGTTGCTGCAGACACCTGTCATAGCCTCATCTATACTATTATCAACTATTTCATAAACTAGATGGTGAAGTCCTCTCGCACTCGTACTTCCAATATACATACCAGGTCTTTTTCTAACAGCCTCAAGACCTTCTAGAACTTGTATTTGATTATCATCATAATTTTGATTATTGGTCATAGTTATCCTCCTAACTTAAACTAAAACTCACAATATGAAATATTAGTTCTTTTACTTAATGTGGTTGATGATATTGGAGAAAGATAAATTTTACTTTTTTTATCAACCTCTGCAATGATAAAAGATTTAGGCTTATCCTTGGTAATTCTTTCAACGAATCCATCCTCTTCAGCCATTCTTAGAAACTGACTTGTATCCGAACTATACATAGTGGATTCTATATCAAAGATACCTATAACATCTTTTACAGGCACTACTATATTTTCTCCTAAATGTAGAAACATGTTGTTCCTCCTCTTTATAATTATCTTATTTGTTCAACTAAACCCTTATTTACTCTAAAAACATTTATATTATCACTAGTTAAGTATTTATCTATATCTATTATTCCTGTACAAGTAATCAGTGTCTGAATATTTTTAATTGAGTTCAATATATATTGTTGCCTCTTTGTGTCAAGTTCAGACAGTACATCATCAAGTAGTAATAACGGATACTCTCCTGTCAGGTTCTTTATTATATTTAGGGATGCAAATTTTATTGTTAATACTGAAGTTCTCTGCTGACCTTGAGATCCGAAAGTTTTTACATCCATTTCGTTTATAGTTATTATAAAATCGTCTCTATGAGGTCCTACGGATGTAATTCTTTTTTCTAGATCTTTATTCCTATTATTTATTAATAGATTATATAAATCTAGTTTTATATTTTCTTTTGATTTTAACTGCATAAGATAACTAAATTTAATATTTTCCATTCCACTAGTTATCTCATTATGAATTTTATCTCCAAACTCATTAAGTTTATCTATATATTTTAGTCTTTCTTGAACAATATAGCTACCATATTCAGAAAGATTGATGTCATATATATCTAACATTGTTATGTCGCCATTAAACTTCCTTAGCACTGTATTTCTTTCATTAAGAACTTTTTTATACATAGTTAATGCATAGTAATATTTTTTATTTAATTTACATAACTCTATATCTAAAAATCTTCTTCTATAAGCTGGAGAGTCCTTTACTATGTTTAAGTCTTCTGGTGAAAACATAACTACATTTAAAATTCCAATTAAGTCTTGAAGTTTCAATATTTTTACAGAATTCACACTGAAAGCTTTTTTACCATCTTTTAAAAATTTTATTTCTATTCTTTTATCCAATCTTTCTCGCACTATATAAGTACTTAGATAACATTCGTTTTTGTCCATCATAATAAGCTCTCTATCTTTATTAGTTCTATGGGACTTTCCAATACTAGTATAATAAAGAGCCTCTAAAATATTTGTCTTTCCTTGTGCATTATCTCCCTGAAATACATTTGTTCCATTACACAATTCAATCTTTAATCTTTCATAATTTCTAAAATTTATTAAGTTTAAATATTTAACATACATAAAAACACCCATATAAATTATATCATAAATATATATTTACAGTATAAGTATAATCTAAAAATATACTTTTGTTTAGTTTACTTTTATAATTTGAATCATAAAAGTAAATGAGGATTTCCTAAAAATTAGAGGCTGAATCAACTCAGCCTCTAATTTCTTTTTACTATATAGGTTTCTCCTTGAAACTCAACTTTATCCCCAGTATATAATTTCTTTCCACGTCGTGTTTCAATTTCACCATTAACTTCTACTTCACCATTTTGAATAAAAAGCTTAGCATATGATCCTAATGAAGCAGCTCCACAAAATTTTAAAAATGAATCAAGTTTTATAAATTCGCTGTTTATTTGTACCTCTATCATATTTACCACATCCTAATTATTGTTTACAACCCTTACAGGTAGTAATAGATACGTACAATTATCTATTTCTGAGTTTTTAATAACGCAAGGTGTAACTGGAGATGTAAATTCCATAGTAATTTCATCTTCCTCCATAATTTTAAATACATCAATTAAATATTTAGAATTAAATGCAATTTTTAAACTATCTCCCTGCATATTAACTTGCATTTCTTCCCTTGCTTTTCCCAATTGAGAATTAGAATTTATTACCAAAACATCATCTTGTATGTCTAATTTTACCAAATTGGTGTTTCCATCTTTAGCCATTAATGATGCTCTTTCAATACATCCTAAAATTTCATCTCTTTTAGCAGTAATTTTAAGATTATATTCTTTAGGTATTATAGAATCATATTTAATAAAGTCGCCTTCTAATAATCTAGATATAACCTTTGTATTACCTAAATTGAATAGTATATGATTTTGAGTAAATGTTATTTGTACTTCATCGTCACTATCTTTTAAAATTTTAGATATTTCACTTAGGGTTTTTCCTGGTATTACAGCTTGTTTTTTATTGGTTTCTTGAATTTGTTCACTTCTAAAAGCTACTCTAAATCCATCTAATGCAACCATATTTAGGCTATTATCATTTATTTCTAGCAATACCCCAGTTAAAATTGGCCTAGTGTCATCTTGAGCAATTGCAAATATTGTAGATTTTATCATAGTTTTGAGAGTTTTTTGAGATACTGATAATATAATATCTTCTTCTATGCTAGGTAAACTAGGATATTCATCTGATTTCATATGTATTAGTTGAACATTTGATTTTTGACATTTAATCTCTATTTCATTATCTGATGTTGTTGTTATTCGGATATTGTCATTAGGCAATTTTCTAATTATATCTCCAAATAATCTAGAGTCTAGAACTATTGATCCTTCTTCTATGATATCAGTATATATTTTCTTTTCTATACTAACCTCAATATCAGATCCAATTAAAGTTAATACCCCTTCTTTAGCCTCAATATAAATACCTTGAAGTACAGGCATTGTTGATTTTCCTGTAATTGCCTTTTGAACATCGGATATAGCATCTTGGATTAAATTTTTCTCTATTATAAATTGCATTTAAATACCTCCGTTTATACACACAAAAAATTGGTTAGAATAGGTTAGATAATAATAAATTATTTAGTAGTAATAGTAGTAGGGGCTGTGGGTTTGTGGATAAGTGTATCAAGACCACAACAGTTCACGAAAGTGATGTAAAATAAATGTGGATAAAATTAAAATAACCTTTTGAATTTATCCACAGTATTAATAGAATAATGTTATTAGATTTTCTATCCACAATAAACTTTCAAAAAAATATAAACAACTGTTAATTAATTAAGTTTGATTAATTTTTTTTGATAATTCAGCAACAATTGCTTGTAGATTTTCATCCTTTTTTAGATTTTCTGATATTTTTTCATAAGCATGAATTACAGTAGTATGATCTCTTCCACCAAATTCTTCTCCGATTTTAGGAAGAGAAGTGTCAGTTAATTTTCTAGAAAGATACATAGCTATTTGCCTAGGAAATGCTACATTTCTAGTTCTTCTAGAAGATTTAAAATCTTCTATTTTTAGATTGTAATAACTAGAAACGATATCCTGTATAAGTTCTATAGTTACTTGACGAGAGTTCCTATTGGAAATTATGTCTTTTAGAGCTTCAGTAGCCAAGTCCACACTAATTTCCTTATTTGTAAGAGATGAATATGCAACAATTCGAATTAAGGCTCCCTCCAACTCTCTAATGTTAGATTTAATTTGAGTTGCCACATACACCATAACTTCATTAGGAATATTCAGTTTTTCTACATCAGCTTTTTTCTTTAATATAGCTATTCTAGTCTCAAAATCAGGAGCCTGAATATCTGCAATTAAGCCCCATTCAAATCTAGAACGCAATCTATCTTCTAATGTTGGAATTTCTTTGGGTGGTCTATCACTAGATAAAATTATTTGTTTATTTGCATCATGCAATGCATTAAATGTATGGAAAAACTCTTCTTGGGTACGCTCTTTACCTGCAATAAATTGAATATCATCTATTAAAAGCACATCTACATTTCTATATTTATTTCTAAATTCTACATTTTTATCATCTTTTATGGAATTTATTAATTCGTTAGTAAATTTTTCAGATGAAACATAAACAACTTTAGAGTTTGAATTCATCTGTTGTATGTAGTGACCAATAGCATGCATTAGGTGTGTCTTTCCAAGCCCAACCCCTCCATATATAAATAGAGGATTGTATGCTTTAGCAGGAGATTCTGCAACTGCAAGTGATGCAGCATGAGCAAATCTATTACTGTTACCTATAACGAAGGAGTCAAAAGTATATTTTGGATTTAAAGTAGTAGATAGTTCGTCATTAACTACTAAGGAATTCCGTTTTGGCTTTTGAGTTTTAGGTGAAGCTAAATCAGTGGCTTCTTCAGAAAATATAATAAAATCTATATCATAGCCTTTATTGCACACTGCTTGAATAGAATTTTTTATAAGGTCTTTGTACCTATTTTCTAAAATATCTCGGGTAAACTCATTGCGAACTCCAAGGGTTATAGTTGAGTCCGTGGATTTAATAGGATCAATGCTTTTAATCCAAGTATTAAAACTTACTTCTGTAAGTTCAGCCTTTAAAGTAAGTAAAGTTTTTTCCCAAATATCATTCACGTGGATGCTCATTTCCTATCCTCCCGATAAAATAAATAATAAAAGTAATTAACAACATTATCAACATAAAATAATTATATTTAGATTTAT
Organism: Clostridium sp. UBA4108; assembly: GCA_002381695.1. Classification (GTDB taxonomy): domain Bacteria; phylum Bacillota; class Clostridia; order Clostridiales; family Clostridiaceae; genus Clostridium_J. The sequence continues at coordinate 10,256 of DFXM01000018.1, forward strand.
TTACAAATGTTATTAATTTTATTCACATGTTAATAACTTTGATAACAACAAAGCTTAACCTATATGTTATTAACATATAAGTTAAGTAAACTATCAACATAACTAATGATGTATGAGTACTGATTTTTTAGACAATAATACTCTAAGGAAATAGAGTATTAAACAAAAAATCAAAAGTTATACACAGAGTTATCAACAGATTGTGCATAACTTTAAAAAGAAAAACTTATTCACAATTCTTATTTCATAATATCAAAATATTAAAAGGTATTCAATAAGTTATCCACAAAAAAATATATTGTGTATTTTTTTATCAACAAATGTACATATATAATGAAGTTTTTTTGTCATAATAGTTATCTTGACATTAATAAATGATAACTATATAATCTAATAGTAAAATGTAAAATAGTAATAATATAATTGCTATAAATAACTACAGATTAGAAAGGGGTGTAGAGATATGTTCATGACATACCAACCTAAAAAAAGACAAAGAAAAAAAGAGCATGGATTTAGAAAGAGAATGAAAACTAAATCTGGTAGAAATGTTTTAAAGAGAAGAAGACTAAAAGGTAGAAAAAGATTGACAGCATAAGGGCCGCTAATGTGGCCTTTTTCTGCAACTTAGGAAAGTAGGCAACAGGGAATTATGAAAGAAGATAGATTAAGAAAAAATGCTGAATTCAGATTAGTATATAAAAGAGGAAAGTCTTTTTCTAACTCCTTGTTAGTTATATATATATTTAGAAATAACAAGGGTATAAATAGAGTGGGAATATCTGTTAGTAAGAAAGTAGGAAAAAGTGTAATTAGGAGCAGAGTTAAAAGATTGATTAGTGAAAGTTTTAGATTAAACAAAGATGTACTGAAAAATGGGTATGACTTAGTGTTTGTTGCTAGAAGCGCGGCTAAAGATAAGGACTATAAGGAAATAGAGAGTTCTGTAAAATACTTATTTAAGAAATCAGGGATAATCAATGTTGAAAAAAATATTACTAATAGTAATTAAATTTTATAGAAATTATATATCTCCATTAAAACCACCTTGCTGTATATATGAACCAACCTGCTCAGTGTATGCTATGCAGGCTATAGAAAAATATGGCGCTATAAAAGGTGGCTTTAAAGCTATAAAGAGAATTTTAAGGTGTCATCCATATCACAAGGGTGGATATGATCCCGTTGATTAACATAATTAGGAGGGTTAAATTTGACAAATTTCTTAACAAATATATTTGTTCAGTTATTTAATGGTATTCATGGCTTAGTTGAAGCTGTGATAACTAATCCAGATTGGTCGTATGGTATAGCAATTATACTATTTACTATAGTTGCAAAAGTATGTTTATTGCCACTTAGTATTAAGCAAACAAAATCAACTACTAAGATGAGTGCTATTCAACCAGAAGTTCAAAAATTACAAGAAAAATATAAAAAAGATCCTCAAAGAGCACAGCAGGAAATGATGAAGCTATATAAGGAGAACGATGTAAGTCCAATGAGTGGATGTTTACCAATGCTAATACAATTTCCAATAATGATTGCATTGTTCTATGTATTTAGTAAAATAGATTATCATGGTGCAGGATTTTTATGGTTACCTGACTTAACACAAAAAGATCCATTGTATATATTACCAATAATATCAGGTTTGACAACATATTTTTCTACTAAGAGCATGCAGCCAGGTGGAGATAGTGAAGCTGCTAAGAAAACAGCTACAATGAATATAGGTATGTCTATATTTTTTGGATTTATGTCTTTAAAGTTTGCTGGAGCTCTAGTATTATATTGGACAATTAGTAACTCAATTCAAATGATTCAGACAAGATTACTAGCTAAAACTATAAAAGTAAATGCTCCTAATGCATCAAAAAATACTAAAAATGAAAAGAATACAAAAAATGCAAAACGAGCATAAATAACCTATTGCAATATTAGAAAGGCGGTGCATACAGTATGAAAACTATAGAAATGATGGGAAAAACTACTGATGAAGCTATAAAAAATGCACTAACAGAATTAAAGGTAACGCAGGATAAGGTTAATATTGAGATTATAGAAGAAGGAAGTAAAGGATTTTTAAATATAATAGGGGTTAAGCCTGCTAGGGTTAAGGTTACTTTAAAAAGAAATCAAGCAAATGAAGCTAAGGACTTTTTACTTAATGTGTTAAATGCTATGAATGTAAAAGCTGAAATTAAAGTGACTGAAGAAAATAATGAGATTAAAATTAACTTAGTAGGACCTAATATGGGAGTGTTGATAGGATATAGAGGAGAAACATTGGACTCACTTCAATACCTTGTTAGCCTAGTTGTAAATAAGAATCATGAAGAAGAGTATAAGAGAGTCATCTTAGATACCGTAAATTACAGACAAAATAGACAAGAAACTTTAAAAAAATTAGCAGGAAAAATGGCTAGTAAGGTTAAAGTAAGTGGGAAAACTTTAAAACTTGAACCGATGAATCCATATGAGAGAAGAGTTATACACGCAACACTTCAGAATGACCCGAATATTATTACACATAGTGAGGGCGATGAACCTTTTAGAAGAGTTGTTATAGAACTAAAGAAAGCCTAAGAGGGCTTTCTTTTTTATATATATTTAGATTTTAATGATACAATATATATGTTTAAGGTTAAAATACTATACATAGTGTAAATTTTTATAATAACATATGATAACATAAAATTACTTTAAGGAATTTAGTTCCTTTAAAAAGGAGGAAAATATATGAAGGACTTTGATACTATTGCTGCCATATCAACAAGCATAGGTGAAGGTGGAATAGCAATTATAAGAGTATCAGGAGATAAAGCTTTAAATATAGTGGATAAGATTTTTAAAGCTAAAAATGGAAAATCTATAAGTGATATGAAAGCTTATACAATGAAATATGGTAATATAATAGATCAAGATGGCAATCACGTAGATGAAGTTATAGTTTCTTTTATGAAAGGTCCTAGAAGCTTTACTGCAGAAGATACTGTTGAAATAAATTGTCATGGTGGAGTTATAGCAACTAATAAAGTTTTAGAGATAGTTGTTAAACAAGGAGCTAGGGTTGCAGAACCAGGAGAATTTACCAAAAGAGCTTTTTTGAATGGAAGAATAGATTTATCTCAGGCTGAAGCAGTAATAGATATAATAAATGCAAAAACTGAGCTAAGTATGAAGTCTGCACTGATTCAGAGTGAAGGTGGAATATCTAAGGAAATAAGAGGTTTAAGAGAAGAATTAATAGCTACTATTGCTCATATTGAGGCTACTGTTGACTACCCAGAGGATGATTTAGAGGAAGTAACTTCAGAAATGGCTATTGAAAAACTAGAATATATAAAGGCAAAGATAAATAACTTGATAGAAACTTCTGAGGAAGGTAAAATTTTAAGAGAAGGTTTAAGTACTGTAATTGTAGGTAAACCTAATGTTGGAAAGTCATCTTTATTAAATACTTTAACAAGAGAAAATAGAGCCATAGTTACTGATGTACCTGGAACTACCAGAGATGTTATAGAAGAATATATAAGTATATCTGGAGTGCCAGTAAAGATAATAGATACTGCAGGAATAAGAGAAACAGAGGATATAGTTGAAAAAATTGGAGTGGAGAAATCGAAAGAAAAAATTAAAGATGCTGATTTGGTTGTATTACTATTAGATAGTAGTAAAGAATTAGATAGTGAAGACAGAGAAATTATTGACTATATAAAGGATAGAAAATATATAGTATTATTAAATAAAAGTGATTTAAGCCCGAGAGTTACAAAGGAAGATTTGATAGATTTAAATTGCGAAAATATATTTAATATATCAGCAAAGACTGGTGAAGGAATTAATGAAGTAAAAAAAGCAATAAAGAATTTATTTTTTAAAGGTGAAATTACAACAAATAATGTAATAATTACAAATACTAGGCACAAGGAAGCATTATTTAGAGCATATGATAGTATTATTAGTGCTATAGATACGTTAAATAATGTGTTTGCTATAGATTTAGCGTCTATAGATATTAGAAATGCATGGACTTATTTAGGAGAAATAACAGGAGATTCTCTTGAAGAAAATATAATAGATAAAATATTTAAAGATTTTTGTTTAGGTAAGTAGGTGATATGATGAAATATTTTGCAGGAGATTATGATGTAATTGTAATAGGGGCAGGACATGCAGGTTGTGAAGCGGCACTAGCCACTGCTAGAATGGGTTTTAGGACTTTAGTATGTACTTTAAATTTAGATAGTGTGGCATTTATGCCATGTAATCCGAATATAGGAGGAACTGCTAAAGGACATCTGGTAAGAGAAGTAGATGCTTTAGGTGGAGAAATGGGCATAAATATAGATAATACATATATACAGTCTAGGATGCTTAATATATCCAAGGGTCCAGCTGTTCACTCTTTAAGAGCGCAGGCAGATAAAAAGAGATATTCTGAAAGAATGAAATATGTTTTAGAATTAGAGCCCAATTTATATTTAAGGCAATTAGAGGTTGTAAGTATAGATGTAGAAAATAAGGTAGTAAAGGGAGTATTAACTAAACATGGTGCGTATTTCTCATGTAAATCAGTAATACTGACAAGTGGAACATATTTAAAATCTCAGGTAATAATTGGTGAAGTAGTTTTAAATGAGGGTCCAAGTGGGTTATTTCCTGCCAATGAATTATCGGGTTGTTTATTGGATTTAGGAATATCTTTAAGAAGATTTAAAACAGGAACTCCCGCTAGAGTAAATAGTAGGTCTTTAGATTTATCAAAAATGGAAGAGCAACATGGAGATGAAAAGGTAGTGCCATTTTCATTTATGAGTGGAGATATACAAAGAGAGCAAGTTTCTTGTTATTTGACTTACACTAATGAGAAAACTCATGAAGTAATACTTAATAATATAAATAGATCGCCATTATATAATGGATCTATAAAAAGTACAGGACCAAGGTATTGTCCATCTATAGAAGATAAGGTTATGAGATTTAGAGATAAAGACAGACATCAGCTATTTGTGGAACCAGAAGGGGAATCTACTACAGAAATGTATTTACAGGGAATGAGTAGCTCTCTTCCAGAGGATGTTCAACTTGAGATGTTAAGAACTATACCTGGACTTGAGAATGTAGAGATGATGAGAACAGCCTATGCTATAGAGTATGACTGTATAGACCCAACAGAGCTTAAATTATCTTTAGAATTCAAACATATCGATGGTTTATTTTCAGCTGGACAAATAAATGGAAGTTCAGGTTATGAGGAAGCAGCAGGTCAAGGTATTATTGCAGGAATAAATGCTGCATTAAAACTTAAGGGAAAAGAACCATTAATTTTAAAGCGTTCAGATGCCTATATTGGGGTTCTAATAGATGATTTAGTGACAAAAGGTACTAATGAACCTTATAGAATGATGACCTCTCGTGCAGAGTATAGATTGCTTTTGAGACAGGATAATGCTGATTTAAGGCTAACTGAAATGGGTTATGCAGTAGGACTTGTATCGCAAGAGAGATATGATAGATTTATACATAAGAAAGAAACTATTGAAAATGAAATAGAGAGAATTAAAGGTATACAAATAACCAACAAAAAGGAAAATAATGAATTTTTAGAAAATATGAATTCAGCACCACTTAAAAAACCAACTTCTCTATATGAATTAATTAAGCGTTCAGAATTAGATTATTATAATGTGGATAATATTGACCCTGAAAGAGAATTATTAGACTTTGCAGTAACCGAACAAGTAAACATAATATCTAAATACGAGGGATATATAAATAAACAGTTAGAGCAAATTAATCAATTTAAGAAGTATGAAAATAAAATTCTACCTGAAGATTTAACTTATGGTGATATTAAAGGCTTAAGAATAGAAGCTATTCAAAAATTAAATAATATTAGACCTACTAATATAGGTCAGGCATCAAGAATATCAGGAGTTTCACCAGCAGACATATCTGTTTTACTTATATATTTAGAGCAAAAGTCTAGAAGAGAAGAACTTAATAGTTAATGGAGGGTATGATGAGTTATTTTGATTTATTAAATGTAGCCTGTGAAAAGGAAGGATTAATATTAGACCAAAACAAATATAATCAATTTATTAGATATAAAGAACTTATACAAGAGTGGAATCAAAAGGTTAATTTAACTGCAATAACTGAAGATGAAGACATAATAAAAAAGCATTTTATTGATTCTATAAAGGTTTTTAAATTTAGAGAGATTATAGAAGCTAAATATATTATAGATATAGGTACAGGTGGAGGATTTCCTGGAATACCAATGAAAATTATAAATCCAAGAAGTGAGCTTGTTTTATTAGATTCACTAAATAAAAGGATAAACTTTTTAAATGAAGTAATAAATGAATTAGACTTAAAAAATATTAAAACTATACATGGTAGAGCGGAAGATTTTGCGCAGGATGAAATATATAGAGAGAATTTTGACATTGCTGTATCTAGAGCAGTTGCTAATTTAACTGTACTTATTGAATTTTGCTTGCCATATGTAAAAGTGGGGGGATATTTTGTAGCATTAAAAGGTCCAGCTATAGATGAAGAAATAAAAGAAGCCGAGGGTGCTATAAAATTATTAGGAGGCAACATAGAAGAGATAATTGAAGTAGAAATTGAGGATAGTGATCTAAAGCATAATCTACTAGTGATAAAAAAGATAAAATCAACGCCTAAAAAATACCCTAGAAAAGCTGGAATGATAACTAAAAATCCTTTAAAATAATGATATAAAAAGTTTTTTGTTAAATTATGTTACAAAAAAGAGGGTTTTTCATGTACCTTATAGAATGTAAAAATAAGGAAATAAATAGAGGGATGGTTCAAAATGGAGAAAGCTGTTAATTACATATCTGTAGATTCAATATGTCCTAATGCATATCAGCCTAGGATAGTTTTTAATGATGACACTATAGAAGAATTAGCTCAATCAATAAGAGTTTATGGCATAATACAACCAGTTTCTGTAAGAAAAATTACTGAGGATAATTACGAGTTAATAGCAGGCGAGAGAAGATTAAGAGCAGCAAAGGTTGCTGGATTAACTACTATTCCTGCAATAGTAGTTAATATTAATGATAAGGATTCTGCAGCAATCGCACTATTAGAAAATTTACAAAGAGAAGATTTAAATTTTTATGAAGAAGCAGTTGCTTATAACAACTTAATAAAAGTACATTCTTATACTCAAGAACAGTTAGCTGTTATTATTGGAAAAAAACAGTCAACAATAGCAAATAAATTAAGAATTTTAAAATTAGATTCTGAGGTTATTGATACACTTATAGAAAATAAACTTACAGAAAGACACGCTAGGGCATTACTAAAATTACCAACAATTGAACTACAAAAAGATATAATTAAAAAAGTTATTGAAAAGTCTTTAAATGTAAAAAATACTGAAGAGTTAATAGAAAGAGAATTATTAGCCCTTGCTAATAGTGAAATTGCATCTGACGGGAAGAAAAGAATTAAAGGTGCGTTCAGTCCAGCCATATATGTGAACACAATTAAACAGGTTTTTGACAAATATGGTGTGGATGCTAAATATAGATCTAAGGAATTAGATGATAGCATTCAAGTTACTATAACCATAAAGAAAAAATAATTAATATCTTATAAATGTTTCACGTGAAACATTTATAAGATGTTTTTTTATATATATGTTGAATTAATGTGAAGTATCATTATTACATCTATATATCATAAAAATATATAATTAAATTATAAATAACTAAGCATAAGATTACTTATAAAAATTGTATAATAGTCATTTTATAAATAAAACCGTTTAAATATATAGTAAATTAGATGAAGATATTAATCATAAATATGAAGAAATATGAAAATAGTGCAAATTTATATAAAATGTACTTTAACTAATCTTTATATGCAGATATAATATAGATACAGAAATAAAAAATATAATTTTAATTTATGTTATGGAAAGAATTATTTTAAATTAATTCTTTTGGGGGTACAAACATGAAAGTAATATGTGTTTTTAATCAAAAAGGTGGAGTAGGAAAGACAACAATAAATATAAATCTATGTTCATATTTAGCTATGAATGGGAAAAGAGTTTTAACTATTGATATTGATCCTCAGGGTAATACTACTAGCGGCATAGGAATAGATAAAAAGAAAGTACAAAAATCACTATATAATGTTATGACAGAAGATATAAATCTTAAAGAAATAATTAAAAAGAGTGAAACTGTTGATAATCTTTATATAGCACCTTCGTCAATGGATCTAGCAGCTACAGAAGTAGAACTTATTGAAATAAAAAATAGAGAGCAGCTGTTAAAAAATAAAATAAAAGAATTAGAGAATGATTATGATTTTGTACTGATAGACTGTCCACCATCATTAGGCATACTTACTATAAATGCACTCACAGCTAGTGATTCAGTATTAATACCTATTCAATGTGAATTTTATGCATTAGAGGGTGTTGGACAATTAATGAATACAATACAGCTAATAAAGAAATCTTTAAATAAAAACCTTCAGATTGAAGGAGTAGTAATGAGTATGTACGATAGTAGAACTAAATTATGTAATGAAGTAGTAAGTGAGGTTAAAAAATACTTTAAAGAGAAAGTTTATGACACTTTAATTCCTAGAAATATTAAATTGGCAGAATCACCAAGCTATGGACTGCCCATAATGTTATATGATGATAAATGTAAAGGGGCAGAAGCTTTTGAAGAATTATGTGAAGAATTTTTAAATAAACAAGAGGTGAGAAATTAGTGAAAAAAACATCTGTACTAGGTAAAGGATTAGCCTCTTTAATACCGGAGGAAAATTTTGAAGAGCATAGTGAAGAAAAAAATACAGCTCTAAATATATCTATGAACTTGATAAAGGCTAATAATGATCAACCAAGAAAATTTTTCGATGACGAAAAATTAATACAATTATCACATTCTATAAAGGAACATGGTGTGATTCAACCTATAGTATTAAAAAAAAATGGTGATACATACATTATTATAGCCGGAGAAAGAAGATGGAGAGCAGCAAAACTAATAGGTTTAAAGGAAATACCTGCTATAATTAAAGATTTATCGGATAGAGCAGTTTTAGAAGTATCATTGATTGAAAATATAATAAGAGAAGATCTAAATCCTATAGAAGAAGCTAGTGCCTATAGAAAATTGATAGATGAATTTAACTTAACTCAAGATGAAATAGGAAAACAAGTATCAAAATCTAGAAGTGCTATTGCTAACTCTATAAGACTGCTTAATTTAGATACTAGAGTTCAAGGATATTTAATAGAGGGCATTATTACAGAAGGACATGGTAGAGCTTTGTTAGCAATAACTGATAATAATCTACAATATGATATAGCGCAGAAAATTATTGATGAGAACTTAAATGTAAGGCAATTAGAAAAATTGATAAAAGTTCTAAACAATCCTCAAAAAAGTGATCAGAATAAGAAAAATACTGTGCTAAATCCACACTATAAAGATTTACAAACAAAATTAGAAGGATATTTCAATACAAGAATTAACATTAGTAATAACAATAATAAAGGTAAAATTGAAATTGAATATTACTCTGAAGAAGATTTAGAAAGAATATTAGATTTAATAAAGATGTAGCTTATATTTTATATTATTTAAAGAAAGGATGAATTTCTAGTGAACGAGGTATTAGCATTAATAAATGAATATGGAACAATAATAACAATTGCACTTATTGCTTTAGTTTTTATATTAATTATTGTTGTAATTGTATGTCTTACGTCATTAAGTAAGCTTGAAAAGAAATATAGAAGACTTATGCGAGGAAATAATAATAAAAATTTAGAAGAGTTGCTTTTAAATTATTTAGATAAGATAGATGAAATGAAAGAAGCTACGGATAAAATAGAAGGTATTTGTGAACATACAAGCAGTTTAACTACGGCATGTATACAAAAACTTTCAATAGTAAGATATAAGGCTTTTGAAGATGTAGGAAGTGATTTAAGTTATTCACTTGCATTATTAGATGGAAATAATAATGGTGTAATATTAACAAGTATATATGCAAGGAATGAAAGTACAACCTATGCAAAACCTATTGATAAAGGTATCTCTAGATATGATTTATCTGAGGAAGAAGAAAAAGTTTTATATCAGTCAATGAATTCACAATCTAAAAGATAAAATGTTTCACGTGAAACATTTTATCTTTTTTTATTAAAATAAATTTAACTTTAAATACCTATGATCTTTTCAAATACAATATATGTAGTATATTTAAAAAAATTATTTATAATAGAATAAAAAATTATTGAATCTCTAAATCATTTAATAAAGATGATAAGTTATTAGTTAAAGATGAGTGTTTTTTACTACCTATTGTTTTTATTATGGAATGATATATACCAGAAGATATAGCTTCAGCTAAACTCATAACAGTATATAATCTAGTATTTTGTAACACCATAAATTCAAGAGAACCTGATATGTTAACAATTCCAGTTATGCTTAAATCCCCAATTTGGGGTAAGTTTTTATTAAGAGCTGCACCTGGAGTAAGTGGCTTTGAATCGATAATAATTTTTCCTACATTCTGCAGAGATCCTAAGGCTGCATCAACAGCAATTATAAATGGATTATTATGATTATTAAATATATAATCACAAGTAGAAGCGAGATTCTTGGCATGAACAGGGTTTTCTAAGTTGCCATATACAAAAACTTTATCTCTATTTAAAAACTTCAATTTATCACCAACTAATGGTCCAAGGCTATCCCCAGTAGATCTATCAGTTCCAATACAAAGGATTATAATATCTCTATCATGTTTTACTACATTACACAATTCACAACATAAAAGCTCTCTTATATTGCAAATACAATCTTTAGATAAGGTATCAATAATAATTTTATTTAGCAATAGTAACACCTCCATTTATTAGAAAGTATTACCAATAACAATTATACATATACATATTTATATATTTTAAACCATTTTTAAAACATTATGAATAGCATCGATGGTATACTTTACATCCTTAATATCATTAAAGTAACCAAAACTAAAACGCAAAGTTCCATTAGGATAAGTTCCTATAGTTTTATGTGCTAATGGAGCACAATGAAGACCAGTTCTAGTAATAATCCCATATTCACTATCTAATAAGAAACCTAACTCACTATTATCTATTTTAGAAGAGTTTATAGATATAGTTGAAGTTCTTTTATTTGTATCAACATAACCATAAAGTTTTATGGTTGGAATATTAAGAACTTCTTCTAAAAAATTTCGTGTTAAATAATCTTCATGATCTTTAATGGAAGATAAACCTTGACTTTTAATAAAATTAATACCCTCTAATAAGCCTGCGATTGCAGGAGCATTCATGGTACCGCTTTCAAATTTATCTGGTAAAAAATCAGGTTGAATTATATCAGAAGATACACTTCCAGTTCCACCCACAATTATAGGTTTACAAATACTGTTGAATTCATCATCTATAATAAATCCACCTATGCCTTGAGGTCCCAAAAGGCTTTTATGACCAGTAAAGGCTAGTGCATTGCAATTTAATTTTTTAAAATCAAGGTCGATAACACCAGCAGTTTGTGCACTATCTATAATAAAATAAACTCCTCTTTCCTTGCAAATAGCACCTATTTCTTCAAGAGGTTGTATGGTACCAGCAACATTAGAACCATGAGACAACACAACTAACTTAGTATTATATTTAATAGTGTTTTTAAATACATCTAAATCTATTTCACCATACTCATTACATTTTATAATATCCAACTCTATCAAACCTGTAGAATGAAGTTCATTAAGAGTTCGTAAAGTACTATTATGATCCATAGACGAAGTTATTACATGCCAACCTTGTTTTGCAGCACCCTTAATAAGCATATTAAGAGAATATGTAATGTTAGGAGTGAATATAACATTTTCTTCCTTATTAAAATTAAAGAAATCAGCTAGCGCATATCTACATTGGAAAATTACTTTATTACCACTTAAAGAAGCTGTGGATGCTCCTCTACCAGGGTTTCCTCCAATAGTAGTCATATAATTTATTACGCTATTATACACATTAGTTGGTTTTGGAAAAGAAGTAGCAGCATTATCTAAATAAACTTTCATTTGTACGCCTCCTATTATTAGATTATTCAATGAATATGGATAAGACTATTTATATTACAAATAAGATTTAATTTTGCTATTTTGATATAATGTATTTATATAGGCAAGTTAGACTTACGAACTATATCTATAATAATGATACACTATAGGCTAAAAACATACACTATAAATTTTAAATATAAGGACTGAAAAAACTATAAAATAATATATATTTTAGGAGGCAGAAATTATGAGTAATATAATCGATTGTAAAGGAATGAATTGTCCATTACCTGTTATAAATACAAAAAAATATTTTGATTCTATAGACAAGGGAAGTAGTATAACCATAGTAGATAATGAAGTAGCTAAAAATAATATTGTTAAATTTGCTAAAAGTAATGGATTTAATCATGATGTAACTACAGAGGGAAATTTATTTCATATTAAGATAACAAAAGGTGAAAATATGGAGCAAGAAGTTAATAATGTTAAAAAAGAAGAAAATAAAAAAAGTTTTACAATAGTAGTTGGCTCAGATAGATTAGGAAATGGTGATGATGTATTAGGAGAAGCATTAATGAAAAGTTATATGTTCGCATTGTCAGAAGCTAATGAAGTTCCGAACAATTTATTATTTCTAAATGGTGGGGTTAAACTAGTTGTGGAAGACTCTCTAGTTCTAGATAGTATAAAAAAATTAGAGGAAAGAGGAGTAAACATACAAAGTTGTGGATTGTGTTTAGATTTTTATAAAATAAAAGAAAAATTAGCTATTGGAGAAATTACAAATATGTATGCTATAATAGAGATAATGAATAGTAGTGATAAAACTATCAAATTATAAATTTTCATCTAGGAGAATCTGTTTATGAATAATTTCTATATAATAACTTTTAATAATACTCATGAAGCTATGAAGGGGGAAAGTCTTTGTATTGAAAAAAAAATTAAAGCTACTATGATGCCAACCCCTACATATATAACTAAGAGTTGTGGTATAAGTCTTAAATTGAATAAAGATGTAAAAGAAGAGTTAGAATCTATAGTATGTAATGGTGAGCTAAAATATAAGTCAATTTTCCAATTTAAAGATGGTAAATTAGCAGAAATAAACTTTTAAAAGATAAACAGGATATTAAACACCTCTAAATAAAGTATATTTTAGGGGTGTTTTAGAGTTAATTTAAATAGGAGGTATGTATATGAAGGAGTTTGACCTAAATGATATAGTTGAGACAAAAAAAACTCACCCTTGTGGGAGTAATCGGTGGCAGGTAATAAGAATGGGGGCAGATATAAAGATAAAGTGTTTAGGTTGCGATAGAATAATAATGTTGCCGAGAAAAAAATTTGAAAATAGTATAAAAAAGGTCATAAAAAGTGATGAAATTAGTAAGTAAAAATTTAAATTATAAATTTTAGTTGATTTATATAAGCATTAGTGATAAAATATATTGATGTAATCCCTGCTGTGTAAAACACAGCCGTTAGTCCGAGGGGAGGAGGTGAAACTAATGAGATCATATGAAACTATTTTCATATTACACCCATCATTAGACGAAGAAGCTGTTAAAGCTAACGTTGAAAAATTTAAAGGTGTAATAGAAAACAATGGTGGAGAAATCGAAAACATTGACCTATGGGGTAAGAGAAAATTAGCTTACGAAATAGCTAAAGTTAACGAAGGTTTCTACACATTAATCAATTTTAAATCTAACACTGAATTACCTAAAGAGTTAGACAGAGTATTCAGAATTACAGACAGTATTATAAGACATATCATAATAAATCCAGAGAACTAATATAGGTGGTGAAAGTATGAATAAAGTTGTTTTAATCGGAAGATTAACTAAAGACCCAGAACTTAAATTTACACCAGGAAGTGGAACAGCCGTAACGACTCTAACACTTGCTGTTAATAGAAGATTTAAGAAAGAGGGCCAACCAGAAGCTGATTTCATTCCTATAGTTGTATGGGGTAAGCAAGCGGAAAGTACTGCTAACTACATGAGTAAAGGTAAACTTTTAAGTGTGGCAGGTAGAATCGAAACGCGCTCATACGAAGCTAAAGACGGTACTAGAAGATATGTTACTGAAGTAATAGCTGATGAGGTACACTTCCTTGAGTGGGGTGGAAATAAAGCTTCATCAACAGCGACAGCAACGAATACAAATTCTAATTTATACGATGGATCATCTTTTCCAGATGATTACTTCGGAGGGGACAATATGACTCCAGTCGCAGATATGGATGATATCCCCTTTTAATATTTAGGTGAGGAGGTAAGAACCATGGCTAATGATAGAAGAAAAGGCGGAAACAGAAAAAGAGCTAAAAGAAAAGTTTGCGCATTCTGTATAGATAAAGCTACATCAATAGACTACAAAGACATCAACAAGCTAAGAAAGTATGTTACAGAAAGAGGTAAAATATTACCAAGAAGAATTTCTGGAAACTGCGCTAAGCACCAAAGAATGTTAACAGTATCTATTAAGAGAGCTAGAAACATAGCATTACTACCATTCACAACTGAATAGTAGCAAGGCGTTGCGCATAGCATAATACTTAAAAGATAAAACCTAGTGAATTAATTTCGCTAGGTTTTTAATTTTATATTAATATGGTAATATTACTCTAATGTTGCATAAATATTAAAAAAAATTTACAATAGAGTTATAGCCTATGGAAAGGATGATTCTCATGAAAAAAGATGAATTCAATATTATGTCCAACATAAAAATTATAGAGGGTCTAAAGGCGGAATTAATTTGCATCATTGGAGACTTTTTTAAACTCTTAAGTAAGGGAAGTAATATAGCTCAGGATGCTATATTAGATTGTATATCTGGTGCGATAATTATTTTGTATATCTTAGCAGAAAAATTAGGGTACTCTCATCTTGCAACAGATGAAACAATGAAGAAAAAATTAAAAGTAGGGATAGTAGAGGGGGATTCCTTAGAACGGAACGGAAAAGAGTTGAGCAAGTTATATAATCACTTAAGAGAAAGAAACTAATGGAGGAAGATATGAAAGAAAACTCATATAATACTAGAGGATTAATAGAAGCTGCTCTTATGACAGCTTTTATTACAATATTGTTAATTATTACATCCTATGTTCCACTAATATCCACTATAGGAACTGTAGTATTACCAATACCAATAGCTATATTATATATAAGGCAAAATGGAAAAATTGCTTCAGCATGTGTTTTTGTAAGTTTTATAATAACGGCTATGATTTTTGATCCATTAACCAGTATTGGAGCAGCAATAACTTATGGAGGAGTCGGCATTACTTTAGGATATTGTTTGAAGAAAAAAAAGAGTTCTTATTACACATTAATTTTACTAATATTAGTATCTATTTTAACTTATGTATTAAATTTAGCCATAGTGGTATTATTTATAGAGAAAACTACCTTTATGAATTTTATACAAAATAACATCGATATGTTGACTAAAGCTATGGATCAGATGAAGAATAATACCATAACTATGTATGAAGATATGGGAATAAGTGCAGAAAAATTACAAATTATTAAAGGTATGCTTGAAGCAGTTAATGGAGAACTGTTTATATTAATGATACCGGCAGCAATACTACTTATTAGCTTTGTAGGGGCTTACTTTAACTTCTATATAACTAGATTAGTACTTTCTAAGTTAAGATATGAAGTAATAGATATATTACCATTTTCAAAGTTTTATGTAACCAATTTAATAGGTGCAGTATTTATCGCAATCATATCTATAGGTATAATATTAAATGGGAGAGGAATTAGAACAGGAAGATATTTATCAATTATGTTTCTTAGTATAGCTATGTTAACCTTCACATTAAATGGAGTAGCAGCAATAACTTATTATTTAAGAAGGAAAAAAGGGCTAACTAAAGGCATAACCGCAGCTATAATATTAATATCAATGACATTTGGATTAGGAAATATATTCTTTTTAGTTGGATTTATTGAAATGATATTTGACTTTAGAAAACTAGACCCATATAGGATAAGAAAGGTGTAGTTTATGAATAACAAAAATTTGAGAAATGGTTTATCTTATGTTGTTGAGAAGAAATTATATATGATATTAATAGGTGTATTGATAGCTATATTATTCATAGTAGAACAATTTACTATAGGTACAATATTTTTTCTAGTATATGTAATATTAATAATATATAATATATTGACTATCAATAAAAGAAAAAAGGAATGGAGAAATTATATAGATAACATTACTTCACAAATAGATGTAGCTAGCAATACCGCATTTTCAAAATTACCCTTTCCTATAATAATGGCTGGAGAGAGTGGAAATGTACTTTGGTATAATAGCAGCCTTGCTTCTAAGCTAGAAGGTGAAAAAATTTTAGGAAAGAATATAAAGGATTTTATAAAAGAATTTAATGTAAAATTAGTCCTAGATAGAAAAAGAAATGAGTATATAGGAATTCAAATTAAAAATCGTTATTATGATATATATACTAGTGTAATTGATAGTGAAAATTTAGATGAGGACGATAAAGTTATATTACTATATTTATATGATGTTACAGAAAGAGTTGAGTTAGAAGAAAAAATAAGTGAAATTAGAGAAAGTGTAATATTAATAGAGGTAGATAATTTAGATGATGTAATTAAGGCTTCAGAGGAAGGCACAGCACCACAATTAGTAGCGGATATAGAAAGATGTATTAATAGTTATGCAAACAATTTACAAGCAATGGTAAGGAAATATGCATCAAATAAATATGTGTTAACCACTAAGGATAAAAATATAGAAGCTGAGATGAGTAAAAAGTTTGAAATCTTAGATACTGTTAGAGAAATAAATAGTGGAAGTAAACTAGCAGTAACATTAAGTATAGGAGTTGGGAGAGGTGGAAAAACTCCAGCTCAAAATCAAGATTTTGCAATTACTGCTAAGGATTTGGCACTTGGAAGAGGTGGCGATCAGGCAATAGTAAAAAGCTTTGAAAAGGTATCCTTTTATGGTGGAAAAACTAAAGAAGTTGAGAAAAGAACAAAGGTTAGAGCAAGGGTTATTGGGCATGCACTACTTGACCTAGTAAATGAAAGTAGTAATATATTTATTATGGGACATAAAAACCCTGACATGGATTGCTTAGGGTCAGCACTAGGAATATATAGTGTTATCAAATCTTTGAATAAACAGTGTAATATAGTTTTAGATGGTCCATGTAATGCTGTAAAATATATGTTAGATAAGTTAAGTGAAGATGATAGCTATAATGATACCTTCATAACAATACAAAAGACGAAGAGCTTAATGGACGATAAAAGTTTGTTAGTGTTAGTGGATGTTCATAATGAAGGTTATGTGCTATCAATGGAGCTAGTAAATGCTATGGATAGGATTGTAGTTATAGATCACCATAGAAAAGCAAAGGATTTTATCCAAGGAACACTTTTAAGTTATATAGAGACCTATGCATCCTCTACAGCAGAATTAATAACAGAATTAATACAATACATGGCAGATAAGCCTAAATTGAAGGAAATAGAAGCGGTAGGGTTACTAGCAGGTATATGCCTAGATACCAAAAATTTCTGTTTTAAAACAGGAGTTAGAACCTTTGAAGCGGCAGCATTTTTAAGGAGACTAGGAGCAGATACTATAGATGTAAAAAAAATATTTAGTGAAGATCTAGACTTTTATGTAACTAGATCAGAAATAATAAAAACAGCTAAAGTTAAAAATGAAATAGCCATAGCTAAATGTCCACCAGATATATTGAATGGAGTATTAACAGCGCAGGCAGCAGATGAATTGTTAAATATTACAGGTATTAAATCATCCTTTGTTATTGTTAAAATGGATAATGATGCTTATATAAGCGGAAGGTCCTTAGGGGATATAAATGTTCAAGTAATATTAGAATCTTTAGGTGGTGGAGGACATTTAACTATGGCTGGAGCAAAATTAAAGGATAAAACTATAGACCAGGCAGAAATTCTTTTAAATGATGCCATAGATAAATACTTAAGGGAAGGTGACAAATAATGAAAGTTATATTATTACAAGATGTTAAAGGTGTAGGTAAAAAAGGTGAGGTTATAAATGCTTCAGATGGATATGCAAGAAACTTTTTATTTCCTAAAAAATTAGCACAAGAAGCTAATGATGTTAATATGCATATCTTAAATAAAAAGAATGAAGCTGAAAGAAAGAAAAAAACAGCTGAAATTGAAGCTGCACAAAAATTAGGAGCTCAATTAAAAGATAAAGAAATAGTTATTATAGCTAAAGCTGGAGATAATGGTAAACTTTTTGGAGCGATAACAAGTAAGGATATTGCTCAAGAAATAGTAAAGCAATTAGGAATAGAAATTGATAAGAAAAAAGTAGTAGTAAATACTATAAAAACAATGGGAGCTTATGACGTTGAATTAAAGCTTTATCCTGAAATAACTACTAGAATTAAAGTTATTATAAGAGAACAGTAATATTTTCCAAACCGAAGGGGGGAAAGCATAGGAAGGAGTATATTCTTCCTATGCTAATAAATTTTGAGAATAGAAACAGCAAGCGAAACAAAATTTTTCGATATTAATAAGGACTTACCAATAGATACTCAAATAGAAGTGATAAATGAACTTATGTATAAACTTTTAGATGAAGGAACTATTAGGTCTAAGACAGTAAAGTTTAAATTACAAAAACATATGAATAGCAAGGATGTATACAGGAGATTATTTGCTATTAATAAAATAATAACTGATGGCAAAGGTATTGATATAGTACCAAATAGTTCTAATATAGATCAAGTATTAGAAGATACTACAGATAAATTAAGTGAGTTATTAGCTAAAAGATATGTTCAGAATAAAATCGAAGCAGATGTTGAAAAACATATAATTGAAAAACAGGACAAGTATATAGATGAAGTTAGATTAGGAATTATAAAGAAGCAAAAAGGGCCTGAAAATAGTAAAACTTTAAAAAAGTATACTGATTTAGAATGCTTAGATGATAAGAAATTAAATAAAAATATAATGAGTATGTTAAGACCAGAAAGTTTTAGCGAAATAGTTGGTCAAGAGAGAGCGATTAAGTCGCTGATATCTAAAATGGCTTCTCCATATCCACAGCATATTATTCTATATGGTCCTCCAGGAGTAGGAAAAACTACTGCTGCGAGACTTGCATTAGAAGAAGCTCAAAAAATGAAGCATACTCCTTATGACAAGGATGCTAAGTTTGTTGAGGTGGATGGTACTACACTAAGGTGGGATCCAAGAGAAATATCAAATCCATTATTAGGTTCAGTACATGACCCTATTTATCAAGGTAGTAAGAGAGATTTAGCTGAAACAGGTACACCTGAGCCTAAGACAGGGTTGGTAACAGAGGCCCACGGAGGAGTATTATTTATTGATGAGATAGGAGAACTTGATTTTACACTTCAAAACAAACTTTTAAAAGTGCTTGAAGACAAGAGAGTTGAATTTTCATCATCATACTATGATCCGGATGACGAAAACACTCCTAAATATATAAAATACTTATTTGATAAGGGAGCTCCAGCAGACTTTGTATTAATAGGAGCAACGACAAGAGAACCATCAGAAATAAATATGGCGCTTAGATCTAGATGTACAGAAGTATATTTTGAGCCATTATCTAGAAAAGATATAGAAAATATAGTATTAAATGCTGCTAAAAAGTTAAATATTAAATTAGAGGACGAAGTGGCTAGTGAAATAAGCAGATATACTATAGAAGGAAGAAAGGCAGTAAACATACTTGCAGATGTTTATGGCTATACTCTTCTAAACAGTGAGGAGCCTAAAGGAGATATAGAAATAACTATAAAATCTCTTAATGAAGTAGTTTCTAATAATCGATTAAAGCCTTATGAGGAATTAGGGAATCTAGACAGTCAACAGGTAGGTCAAATATTTGGACTTGGAGTTTCTGGTTTTTTAGGATCTACTCTTGAGATAGAATGTTCAGTATTTGAGAGCAGAGAGAGCGGTAAAGGTTCTGTAAGATTTAATGAAACAGCAGGTTCAATGGCTAAGGATTCAGTGTTTAATGCAGCATCAGTGATAAGGAAAGTTACTCAGAAGGATATCAAAGACTATGATGTTCACGTTAATATTATAGGTGGAGGCAAGATTGATGGACCTTCAGCAGGAGCTGCAATAACTGCATGTATAATAAGTGCATTACTTGACAAACCTATAAAACAGCATATAGCTGTTACTGGAGAGATATCTCTAAGAGGAAAAGTAAAGCCAGTAGGAGGAATAGCTGAAAAAATATATGGAGCTAGAAGAAAAGGAATAAAGAAAGTTATAATTCCAATAGATAATTTTAAAGAAACTCCTAAAAATCTTAATGATATAGAAATAATTCCGATATCGACTATAGAAGAATTATTAGATTTAGTATTTTAATTTAAATAAAAACCCTGCTATTATTAATTATAGTGGGGTTAATTTAAATTTAAGGAGGGATATAAATGGAAGGCGAAATAAGAGTGATGCCTCAGAATATTGAAGCTGAGCAATCGGTACTTGGTTCTATGCTTATAGATAAAAATGCTATTGCAGAGGCTGCAGAGATATTAAATGGTGAAGATTTTTATAAAGATGTTCATAAAACTATCTTTTCAGTAATAAAAGAGCTTTATCAAAAAGATATACCAGTAGATATGATAACTTTAGTAGATTATTTAAAATCAAAGGATAAATTAGAAGCGGTTGGAGGTATAACCTATATTACAGATATAAGTACATCAATACCTTCTACTGCGAACTTATCCTCCTATATAAATATAGTTAAAGATAAATCTACTTTAAGAAGGTTAATACGTAGCTCTACAGAAATAATTGAAGCTAGTTATAGAAAACAAGATAAGGTAGAGGATATTATAGATTTAGCTGAAAAAAAGATATTTAATATTTCAGAGCAGAGAAGTACAAGTGATTTTGAACCCATGAGTGCGGTACTAGAGAGAGGATTTTTAGAAATAGAAAAAATCTTTAACAATAGAGGGCAATTAACAGGTGTAGGTAGCGGATTTAAGGCACTAGATGAAAAGACTACAGGATTTCAAAAAGGAGATATGGTACTTATTGCTGCAAGACCATCTATGGGAAAAACTACATTTGCATTAAATATAGCTCAAAATGCGGCTATAAGGCAAGGCAAACATGTAGCAATATTCTCTTTAGAGATGAGTAAGGAACAACTGGCATATAAGCTATTATGTGCAGAGGCAAATGTAGATATGGTTAGGCTTAGAAATGGGGATTTAGATGATAGAGATTGGGAAAATATAGCGAGGGCATCGGGTCCTTTGGCAGAGGCTAAAATATTTATTGATGATACAGCAGGTATATCTGTAATGGAGATGAGGTCTAAATGTAGAAGGTTGAAAATGGAACATGGTATTGACTTAATATTAATAGACTATTTACAGCTTATGAGTGGAAGTAATTCAGAAAGTAGACAACAGGAAGTATCAGAAATATCAAGAAACATAAAGGCGATAGCAAAAGAAATGCAATGCCCTGTAATAGCGCTATCTCAGCTATCACGTGCTCCGGAGCAGAGAGCGGACCATAGGCCTATGTTATCAGATTTAAGAGAGTCTGGGTCAATTGAGCAAGACGCTGACCTTGTTATGTTTTTATATAGAGAATATTATTATAGTAAAGAAAAAGAAGATGAAAACTTAGCAGAGTGTATAGTTGCTAAACATAGAAATGGTGAGGTTGGAACAGTTAATCTTGCATGGATAGGTAAGTACAGTAAGTTTGGAGATTTAGACTTAGTTCATAAGGATTAGTAATATAGAGTGTAAAATTTTGAAGAAACTTTTGTAATATATTTAGACTCTTTGATATATTATACTTTCATTTTAAATTCTATACTAAATTTGTGCATATATAATAAGCAAATTACATAAGGATATATATATAAATTTGAAAGGTGAATATATCCTTATGAGTGAGAGGGAATTCAATATAAGCGAAATAAAAGAAGAGAAGAGTATTAGCGATAAGAGCTGGTCAGTAACTTTACTTCTGTGTATATTTTTAGGTCTTATAGGTTTTCACAGATTCTATGTTGGAAAAGCAGGAACTGCTATTATAATGTTGTTGACATTAGGGGGATTTGGTATATGGACTCTAGTGGATTTAATAAGGATTATAATAAATAATTTCGAAGATGAAGATGATAGAGTTATAAAGAGAAAAGCCAACATAACTGAAGAAGATTAAAAGATGTGAAAAAAAACACATCTTTTTCTTCCATTTTTAAATGTTGTATATTTATATTTAATTTGATAATATTCATATATTAGGTAGTAATGTTTTTAAGGAGATAAATATGGATAGTAGAAAGATAAGTGAATTTAATAAGAATGATAGGATAGAGGGTTATTATTTAGTAAAAACTGTAGACTGTAAAGTTACTAATAATAGCAATACAAATAAATATTTAGACTTCAATATTGCAGATTGTACCGGTGAAATAAATGCAAAGTTATGGGATTGCAATGATGAAATAGAGAAGCTATTTAAAGATAATATGCTGATTAAAGTAAGAGGCGTAGTAAATGAGTATAGAGGTAAATTACAACTAAAGATAGAAAAGGTTAGACCTGTAGTAGATGCTGATAATGTTAACATAGATGATTTTGTGGTCTCTGCACCCTATACTTCAGAAGATATGTTTGAAATTATACTGGATTATATAGAAAAAATACAGAATGAAGATATTAAAAATATAACTGAAACTATTATAAGAAAATGTAGTGATAAATTAATGCATTATCCTGCGGCAAAGTCCAATCATCACGCTATAAAGGGCGGATTATTATATCATACCACCACTATGTTAAAGGCTGGAGAAAAGATGCTAGAAATATACACTCATTTAAATGGAGGGTTATTATATGCGGGAATAATACTTCATGATATAGCTAAAATTTTTGAAATGGAATCAAGTGAGCTAGGTATTGTTTCCAAATATAGTACTGAGGGACAGCTTTTAGGTCATATTATTCAAGGAATTAATTTGATTGAAAATGCAGCAGTAGAAGTAAAGGCTAATAAAGAAGTAGTAATGCTATTACAGCATATGATATTAACCCATCATTATGAGCCAGAATACGGAAGTCCTAAAAAGCCTATGATTCCAGAGGCAGAAATGCTACATCATCTAGATATGATAGATGCTAGAATGTATGATATGAAAAAAGTTTTAAAGGATACTACTGAAGGGGAATTTTCAGAAAAAGTATTTAGTTTAGATGGGATAAGTATATATAAAACGACTATTAATTAGCAATTTAAAAAACATCATGGATTTTAGTGTATCTATGGTGTTTTTATTTTAGATATAGAGGATTTATTATTGACACTTTTGGAGTATTAGCTATAATTAAATTGTAAACTTTAAAAAAATTATAAGTTTACAATTATAAGGGGGATAAATATGAAGAAGTTAACAATAAGAGATTTAATTATGTGTGGACTATTTGCAGCAATAACAGCAGTATTATCTCAAATATCTATACCAATTCCATTTAGCCCGGTTCCATTTACTATGCAAACACTTGCTGTAGCATTATGTGGAGTTATATTAGGAGCTAGGAAAGGATTTATAGCACAGCTTATATACATAGCATTAGGAGTAGTTGGATTACCTGTGTTTTCTGGATTTGCTGGAGGAATGTCTAAAATATTAGGGCCTACAGGAGGTTTCATAATTTCATTTCCTATAATGGCATTAATAATAGGATATTTAAGTGATAGTAACATAAATAAGCTTAAATTAGGCATTGGTATGACAGTATCTCTAATAATTAGCTATGCTATAGGAGCATTACAAATGTCATTTGTTTTAGGTATAAGCTTTGGTAAGGCATTGACTATAGGAGTAATTCCATTCGTAATATTAGATTTTATCAAAATGGGGATAGTTACTGCAATTGGAGAAAAACTTAAAAAAAGAGTAATGATGAGTATAATAAGGTAGATATATTAGGAATAATAAAAACAGAGTGGAAACACGAACATTCCACTCTGTTTTTATTATGAAAAATACGTAATTATTGATGATACATACATATACTTATAATATATTGCGAAATATTTATTTATATTTTAATTAATTATTCGTATTATTATTGAAAATGAATTATGTGTTTGATAAGATATTTATGGGGTGATTAATATGTGTAATAATTATGATGTTATTATAGTTGGAGCTGGAGCTAGTGGAATTTTTGCTGCCTATGAATTAAGTGGTTTGAATTCTAAAGCTAAAACTCTAATTATAGAAAAAGGAAATAGCTTAGAAAAAAGAAGATGTCCAATTGATGGGAAAAAAATCAAAGCATGTATCCATTGTAAGTATTGTAATATTATGAATGGATACGGTGGAGCTGGAAGTTTATCTGATGGAAAATATAATATCACCAATAATTTTGGTGGAGATTTATACAAATATATAGGTAAAGAAGAAGCTCTAGATCTTATGTATTATGTCGATAAGGTACTTTGTGATAATGGAGGAAGTGATGCTAAACTATACTCTACAGCAAATAGCTCTCTAAAAACAGAGGCCTTAAAAAATGATTTACATTTGTTAGATGCTAAGGTTAGACATCTAGGAACTGATAGAAATGTTAAAATTCTAGGTAATATGTATGATAAATTAAAAGAAGAAGTAGATATGATATTTAATACTGAAGTTATTGATATAGAAAAGCAAGAAGAGGAATTCATAGTAACTACTGAAAAAGGGCAATATAGATGTAACGATTTAATTATTGCTACAGGACGTTCTGGATCAAGATGGGCATCTAAAGTATGTGAAAAATTAGATATACCAACTAAGAGCAATAGAGTAGACATTGGAGTTAGGGTAGAGCTACCAGCAGCAGTTTTTGAGCATATAACTTCAGAAGTTTATGAAAGCAAGATAGTTTATAGAACTAAAAAGTATGGTGATTTAGTTAGAACTTTTTGCATGAACCCTCATGGTGAGGTTGTTAGTGAGAATACTAATGGAATAGTAACAGTTAATGGACATAGTTACTCAAATCCGGAGCTTCATACAGAAAACACTAATTTTGCCTTATTAGTATCTAATAGCTTTACAGAACCATTCAAAAATAGTAACGAGTATGGAGAATCTATAGCAAAGCTAAGCAATATGCTAGGAGGAGGAGTACTTGTACAACGATTTGGAGATTTAATAAAAGGTAGGAGAACTAATGATCATAGAATGGATAAAAGTTTTATAAATCCAACTCTAAAGGCTACTCCAGGTGATTTAAGTTTAGTTATTCCCAAGCGTCAACTAGATGCTATTATAGAAATGATATATGCACTAGATAAAATAGCTCCAGGAACAGCTAATGAAGACACTTTACTTTATGGAGTAGAGGTTAAGTTCTATAATTCTAACGTACAAGTAGATAATAATTTAGAAACTAAAGTTAAGAATCTATATGTTCTAGGTGATGGTTCAGGAGTTACCCATTCACTTTCACAGGCATCTGCCAGTGGTGTTTATGTAGCTAGAATTTTGAATGAAAAATATAATTAATTATACTAAATAGAGATTAATTCAGTATAAGAAAGAGAGGAATTCTTATGTCAGCATTTGTAGTACTAGGAGCTCAATGGGGAGATGAAGGAAAAGGTAAGATGACTGACTATCTTGCAGAGACAGCCGACGTGGTTGTAAGATTTCAAGGTGGTAATAATGCAGGTCATACAGTTGAAGTAGGAGAGAAACAATATAAGCTGCACTTAATTCCATCAGGTATATTATATAGTAGTAAACTTAATATTATAGGAAATGGTGTAGTTGTAGATCCAGAAGCACTATTTAAAGAAATGGATTATTTAAAAGGCTTAGGAGAGGATATAACTCCAGCAAGATTGCTTGTAAGTGATAGGGCGCAGGTTATAATGCCATACCATAGGATATTAGATACGCTTAAAGAAGAGGCAAGGGGAAAAAATGATATTGGAACTACTAGAAAAGGTATAGGACCATGTTATACAGACAAATTTGAAAGATGCGGAATAAGAGTATGTGATCTTATTAAACCACATGTATTAAAGGAAAAATTAGAAGAGTATTTAAAAGATAAAAATGATACTATTGTTAAACTATATAATGGAAAAGCTTTAGATTTTAATGAAATTTACGAAACTTATGTAAAATATGGAGAGAGATTAAAGCCTTATGTAGCTGATACATCGGTTAAAATATATGACAGCATTAAAGCTAATAGGAAGGTTTTGTTTGAAGGAGCTCAGGGAACACTTCTTGACATAGATTTCGGTTCCTATCCTTTTGTAACATCCTCTAACACTATATCAGGAGGAATATGTACAGGAGCAGGAATAGGTCCTACTATGATAGATGGCGCAGTCGGAATAGTAAAAGGATATACTACAAGAGTTGGTAAAGGACCATTCCCAACAGAACTTAACGATGAAACTGGTGATTGGATAAGAGAAAAGGGATTTGAATATGGAACTACAACTGGAAGAAGTAGAAGATGTGGATGGCTGGATTTAGTTATATTAAAGACAGCGGCAAGAGTTTCAGGATTAACTAGTTTTGGAGTAACTAAAATAGATACGTTAGCAGGTCTTGAAAAATTAAAGGTATGTATTGGATATAAATTAGATGGGGAAGTAATAGATTATTTCCCAGCAAGCCTTGATGATTTAGCTAAATGTGAACCAGTATATGAAGAGTTTGATGGATGGGATAGCAGTATAAATGATGCTAGAAGCTATGAGGAACTTCCTGAGAATGCTAAGATATACTTAAAGAAAGTAGAGGAGTTTACAGGGGTTAAAATATCAATAGTTTCTGTAGGACCAAGAAGAGATCAAACAATGATGGTTGGAGAAATATAAAATAATATTATATAAAGATAAAAGATGCAGCTTTATTAGTTCGCATCTTTTATTTTTATACTTATTTCAAACAGAGACACATCTTCATGAGTTATAGGAATCCAAGATAATAAGGCCGTTTCATAGAAATTTCCTTCCACTTCAATATTATTATTTACTATATATTTGTATAGTATTTCATAGTATTTTATCTTTTTTTTATAAGAATCTATATATTTTATACATAGATAGTCTCCAGCATTTAAAGTGGAAATAGGTAAATTTAGTTTTATATCCTTGGGTATTTCAACAAATGTATTTAAGTATTTAATAGTTCTATTTTTTACAAAAGAATTATAACTCACTGTAAGTCCTACTTGCTCTAAAAATGGAATACCATTTTCTTCAAAGATATTCATAGCCTTTCTAAGGGGTATTTCTAAGTCATATAAATCACTATTCTCGTTATAATTGGATTTAATGGGGAGAATATTCATAGTATCCATATGCTGAATATAAACCATATTTAAATCTTCTAAATCAAAATATTTATCTATTTCTTTAAGCTTATTATCGATTATAGATTTTATATTCTGAAGTTCTTTTATTTTTTTATCTATGTTATTATGTTGTTCGTTTAATGCTTGGAAAAATAAATTTATGTCACTGCCGTTAGATAATATCTCTTTAATTTTCTCCAAGGATAAACCAGAAAATTTAAGATATTTAATTACGTCCAAAATAAAAAATTGTTCTATGGAATAGTATCTATAACCAGTGTTTTTATTAACGTAACTAGGTTTAAATAAATCAATCCTATCGTATAACCTTAGAGTTTGTATAGATAGGTTATGAAATTTTGCCATATCCCCAATAGATAAGTATTTTTTATTCATAAAACCTCCTTTAAATAAATTATGAAGCATTTTATTTAAGTATTGAATAAATATGCTCAATAGACGCGCTTGATGAACTCCAAGCCCATTGCAGATTAAAACCACCACAATCTCCATCTACATCCAATATTTCGCCTCCAAAGTAAAGTCCTTTTACTAATTTAGATTGAAGAGAAGTACTGTCTACTTCTTTAGTATTAACTCCACCTAAGGTTACTTGAGCATTCTCAAAGGAATTTGTATTAATTACCTTAAAATCCCAAGCGTGAAGCAGGTTGTATATGTTGGTTTTACTTTTATAGTCTAGAGCGTAGGTGGACATATGAATATCTTCAATACCAGCTTCTTTTAAAATTACTGGTATGAGTTTTTTATTTATAATACCTATAAGATTAGTATAGATACTTCTATAGGAGAACATTTCAAAGTGATTTTCTAAAAAATCTACCATTTCATTATAAGGTAATGTGATTAGACTTATCTTAAGAGATACTTCATTGTTATTAAGAATTCCTTTTGAAGCAATTCTACTTAATTGAAGTATAGGAGGCCCAGAAATACCATAATCAGTAAATAATATTTCTCCACTCTCTTCTTTTTGAAATACATTATTCACTAGAATTTTACAAGTTCCTTCAAATTTAACTCCAGAAATAGCATTTAGTCTATTATACTCTAATTTTAACTGCACAAGACCAGGTGATGGATTTATTATAGTGTGACCCAATGATTTCGCTAATTTATATCCAGAGCCATCAGAGCCTGTCTTTGTATAACTTTTTCCGCCAGTGCATAATAGTAAGTTTTTGCATTGAAATACATCCTTAGTATTACATATGACTTTAAAATTCTTTTCCTTAGATATATTTGTAACTTTGCTATTCAAGTATATAGGTATATTTCTATCCTCCAAATTAATTCTAAGAATATCTATAACAGAAGAGGCTTGAAGGCTCATAGGATATATTTTATTTTCATCAAGAACCACTGTGTAAATACCCAAGTAATTAAAAAAGTTTAAAGTGTGATTAAGATTGAATTTCTCTAATATATTTTTAAAAAAAGATGAATTATCGCTGTGAAATCTATTAGCACTTAGCTGATTATTGGTTATATTGCATCTACCATTTCCAGTAGTTAATAATTTTTTACCTATTCTATCATTTCCATCAATAATAGCTACATCGATACCTAAATCTTTAGCTTTAATAGCAGCCGCTATACCACAGGCGCCACCACCAATAATAATAAGATCATGATACAAATTAAAATCTCCTTTCAGTTCTGAATTAGTATTAGGCATATGAAATATTATAGTTATAAGTATATCCAACTTTTTTTAGTTCAACAAGGTAGGTAATATTGTATAAATTAATTGTATTATCAATTATGTAATCGAAGAATAGATTATAAAGTAAAATAACATAGTAATGTTAAGAATACGAGAAATATTCATATATTAATACTACATTATATCGAAAAACTCTAAATATTATTAGAATATAAGCAAATTTTATAAAGAAGATTAAAATTTTGAAAAAATAAATAAAATAGTTTTTAAAAAAGTGTTGACATTAGATTAGAATTTTTGTATTATAATACATGTCGGGTGAGCCGACAAAAACAAAAGCAAAAAGACATATGGCTCCTTGGTCAAGCGGTCAAGACACCACCCTTTCACGGTGNNATTCCCCTAGGAGTCACCATTTGTGGTCGCATAGCTCAGCTGGGAGAGCATCTGCCTTACAAGCAGAGGGTCACAGGTTCGATCCCTGTTGTGACCACCACATATATGGCCCAGTGGCTCAG
>DFXM01000018.1:40094-175112 GCA_002381695.1 Clostridium sp. UBA4108
GATCCCTGTTGTGACCACCATAAACTTAATATGGCCCAGTGGCTCAGTTGGTTAGAGTGCCGGCCTGTCACGCCGGAGGTCGAGGGTTCGAGTCCCTTCTGGGTCGCCATAGTTTGCTGGCATGGCTCAACGGTAGAGCAGCTGACTTGTAATCAGCAGGTTGTAGGTTCGATTCCTATTGCCAGCTCCAAAAAAGTTCTAGAGAAATCTAGGACTTTTTTATTTTATGAATAGATATTTCTCAAATATATGTTAATCTAAAAGTAAAAAGTGGTAGATAAATTTTAAATATTATCTACCACTTTAATTTATTCAATCTATTTATTCAAAAATTTCTTTTGCAACCTTATATCATCACCATAGAATTTACATAGGGTAAAGTTACCTATCAATCTAGAGGTAATTCTTTCAGAATAAATATTAGTTAACTCTTCAAGCGAATAATTGGTGGACACCATCATCTTTTTATTATTCAATAATCTAGAGTTTAGCAGGTTAAATAACTCAGTCTTTGAGAAGTCAGAAGACATTTCAGTACCTAAGTCATCTATAATTAATAAATCACAATTATTAATATACTCTTCTAAGGTGAAGTTACCATTAAAACGAATATCTCTTATTGATTTAATTAATTCTTCTGCAGTTTTATATATGACGAAATATCCTTTATCAATTAGATCTTTGGCAATACAATGAGATAGAAATGTCTTACCTGTTCCAGAACTACCATAGAATAATAAGTTCTCATCGTTATTGTTAAAGTTCTTTATAAAATTCAAACTTGAGCTAGCAATATTTCTTATATTATCTTTAGGACTATATTTCTCAGGTCCTTTTTTATCACTATAGTATTGCAGGTTAAAATTATCAAAATTATTTTTTTCTAACATAAAGCATAGAGCAGAATTCTCATAATATATCTTTACTAATTTATTTTTGTAACAAGAACATTTATCTGATCCAATGAATCCAGTGTCTTTACACTTATTGCAATCATATTGAGGTTGTAAATAATCTAAAGGATATCCATGTTCAACTAATAACTCACCTTTTCTCATTCTCAAAGTAGTTATAGTTTCTTTTAATTCCTTAAGATATTCCTCACGTTTATCTAAAGCTTGAAGTGTATTTAAAGAAACAGAGAGACAAAGTTTCCCTATTTCTTTTTCAATTCTTTTTATTTCTGGCAATTTTAGTTCAATTTCTGACTTACGATTCTCTAGAGACTTTTTCTGCCTAGAGTTTATTTCATCATAAATTTTCATTACTTGTAAATGATGATTACTGATCATTATTATCCCATCCTAAAAGTTTTCTTTCTAAAGCATCAAAATCATAAGTTCTTTGGTTATAATTAGTAAAGTTTCCCTTAGAATTATTCGGATTATTTATTATAGATTTAGGAGCAATTTTTTTTCTATCTTTAAGCTCAATATCTTGAAGGGTCTTAATATTGTCTTTAAACCAGCTATTGAGTATACCATCTATATATTTAAAATCTGCTCTATTTAATCTCTCAAAACAAACATCACAGGCTTTGTATATAATGTCTATAGGGAATTTATATACATTCAACCATTTTTCTAGAAGTTCTTCCTGGGGCTTCATTACATCACCATTTTTAACACCAAGATAAGTTAGTATTTTTCTTATATTCATCCATTTATCTTCATGTTTCTTTATATAATTTTGAGCTGCATCTATGTCTTTTATATTAAAATCATGCCAAGATATGGCTATAGTCTCTATATATCTATAATCAGCTTTTCCTTTAGATACACAATATTCAATAAGTAATAAAATAAGTTCTGGAGAAAAACCAAAGTCTTTTTGCCAACCTAAATAGGTTGACATTTCTTTAGGAGAAAGAGGTCTTGCAAGAAGTCTTTCTATATCCTGAAGCATATCTTTAACTAATGAGTTATCTAATTCCTTCAATAGATTAATAGGGCGCTCACCCTCTTGAGGAATATTTGTTAAATCAAGAAATTCAACATTGTAATTTCCTATATTGTCTATAGGGGTCAATTTAATAACTCCCTCATCATTCCAATAGTTCCAAGCATTAAGGACATCTGTTTCGAGAAGTGATAATGCAGAAGCTATAAGAGAAGAGCTAGCACCTATTTCACCACTAATACAATATTTAAGACCAAGTAAATATACTTTTACATATTCTCCTCTAGCCTTCGCCATGAAACTGTCAATAAAAACATTACTAACGGGAGTATAATCTAAGGTTTTGGATTTAAACATAAAAGTACTCATGACATCGCTACCTTTCTAACTACTATATAACTATACTTAAACATTATAGATTTAATGTTTATTATTATCAATAAAATTATATTATAAGTTTAGTATATCATAATAGCAATTATTTTAGAGTAAATATATATAATAAAACTTATGTTTAATATTTTAAAAACAGGGAATATTATCATTTAGGTAAGGAGGTCATACTTATGAATAAAAGTTTTTGTTATGGTGCCATTATTATAGGAATATCGATAATATGCATTTCAACTATGATAAGTGCCTTTAACAAAGTTACTACAAAAGAGATTCAGTTAAGTGAAGAAAAAGTACCGGTAAAAATTGATGATGAGAAGATAGAGATAAAAAATGAAAAGATAGAACTGAAGAACATGATAGCAGAAGCAATTAAAGAAGAAGAAAGAATAAGTAGAGGAGAAAATAATAATGACAATTCCAAACAAGTATTTCTTCACAAATCAATACATACTCCGACAAGTGGAGTATTAACATCTACATTTGGAGAAAAAAGAGGTGAATCAATACATAAAGGAATTGATTTAGCAGCCCCTACAGGAACTCCGATAGAAGCAGCATTTACGGGAGTTATCAATTATTCAGGAGTAGCTAAAGGATATGGCAAGGTTGTTATAATAGATCATGACAATGGTATGCAAACAGTATATGCTCATTGTAATAAACTTTATGTAAACACAGGAGAGAATATTAATAGAGGACAATTAATCGCTGAGGTGGGAAATACTGGCGACAGTACAGGGCCACATCTTCATTTTGAATTGAAAATTAATGGGAATACTATAGATCCATTAGAATATAAAGGTGATTATCAATATTAAACAAAAAGTATTTATACAGAAAAGTAAAATCCAAAGAGCATTTTGTTCTTTGGATTTTAGTTTATTCATTAAGAAAATCCACTTTAAACTAATAATAACTTGATAAAATAATAAATTTTAGAACATAGATAATGAACAAAAATGAATAATATGTTAAATTACTTTGATTATCAAATTAAACATATAAAAGTTATTGACATATAGGAATATAAAATATATACTTTGACTATCAAATAATTTGAATATCAAACAAAATTAAAGGAGGACTTATTTATGGCACCGCCTTCTTCAAATAAGAAAATATTAAATGAACTTTTAGTTGAAACCTTTAATGATATTTTAGAGATAGAGCAAAATGCTTTAAAGGATGGGGTCTTAAGTGATCTATCAATAACTGAGGTACATACAATTGATGCTATAGGTATGTATAGTGCAAGAACGATGACTGAAGTAGCTCAAGATTTAGGAATTACAGTAGGAACGTTAACTACAGCTATAAATAAATTAGTGAAGAAAGAGTACGTTGAGAGAGAAAGAGCTGAAGAGGACAGAAGATCAGTAATGATAGCTCTTACTAGAAAAGGGAAATTAGCTTATAGAATACATGAAAAATTTCATCAAGATATGATAACAGAGACTATTGAGGGACTAACTGATGAAGAAGAGACAGTGCTTATGAAGTCTCTAGATAAATTAAATAAATTTTTTAAAGCTAAATATAATCTTAAAAACAAGTAAAGGAGAGTACCATGAAAAATTTTAAAATAATAGGTACTGGTTCTTATATTCCTGATAATGTGGTAACGAATGAAAATCTTGAGGGTTTAGTAGATACATCTAATCAGTGGATTATCGAACGGACAGGAATAAGTGAAAGAAGAATATCTAAGGATGAAGATACATCTATAATAGCTTCTAAAGCAGCTCTGAAGGCTATAGAAAGTAGTGGAATTAATCCTGAAGATATAGAATTAATAATTGTAGGTACGGTTAGTCCAGACTCACTAGTTCCATCAGTAGCATGTAATGTTCAAAAAGCGATAGGAGCTAGTAATGCAATGGCTTTTGATATAAATGCTGCCTGTAGTGGTTTCATGTTTGGATTAAGTATAGTAGAAAATTTTATAGCTACAGGAAGCGCAAAAACCGCATTAATAATTGGAGCAGAGGTACTATCTAAAATCATTGATTGGAAGGATAGAGGAACCTGTATATTATTTGGTGATGGAGCAGGAGCTGTAGTTGTTACAAGAAGTGAAGAGCAGGGAATATGCTCAATAAATTGTAAAAGTGTTGGAGCCAAAGGAGAATCTCTAACATGCGGAGGAGTGGATTTAGAAAATCCTTATGCAAATAAAATTTCCTACAATTCTAAGATTAATATGAATGGTAAAGAGATATATAAATTTGCAGTGAGGGTAATGGAGCAAGAATTTAATAGAATATTGAAGGAACAATCCTTAACTAAGGAAGAAATAGATTTTATCATTCCGCATCAAGCAAACTTAAGAATGATAGAGAGTTTTAGTAAAAAGACTAATATAGCTATGGAAAAATTTATAATAAATTTAGATAGGGTAGGTAATACGTCAGCAGCTAGTATACCTATAGCATTGGATGAAGCAGCAAAAAACAATAGATTTAGAAATCAGGATAAAATTATGATTATAGGTTTTGGTGGAGGTCTAACTTTTGGTAGTGGATTAATAATATGGAGTATTTAAATTTAAGGAGGAATTATATATGGTATTAGAAAAAGTAAAAAAAATAATTGCAGATCAGTTATCTATGGAGATAGAAGAGGTTAAGGAAACTTCAACATTTTCTGATGATCTAGGAGTAGATTCTCTTGAAATATTTGAAATTGTCATGAGTTTAGAAGAAGAGTTTAACATAGAAATACCTAATGAAGATATTGAAAATATAAAATCAGTTGGAGATATAACGAATTATATAACGAGAAGAATAGATAACTAATTAAAGGGTCAGGTATTTAAATATCTGACCTTAACCATAGGGAGGTTAATATGTTCAAATCAGATATATGTGATATTTTAGGCATAGAATATCCTATAATTCAAGGAGGGATGGCCTGGATAGCAGATAGCAGTTTAGCGGCTGCAGTATCTAATGCAGGAGGTTTAGGAATTATAGCGGCAGGAAATAATGTTCCTGAGAATGTTAGAATTGAAATAAAAAAAGCAAAAAAACTTACCAACAAACCCTTTGGAGTAAATATTATGCTATTAAGCCCTAATGCTGATGAAATAGCTAGGATTGTATGTGAGGAAGGTGTAGAGGTAATCACTACAGGAGCGGGAAGTCCAGGTAAATACATGGATATGTGGAAAAGTCATAACATTAAGGTTATTCCAGTAGTTGCATCAACTGCATTAGCGAAAAGGATGGAAAGAAGTGGAGCACATATGGTAATAGCAGAAGGGTGTGAAGCAGGTGGACATATAGGTGAATTAACAACTATGACGTTAGTACCTCAAGTAGTAGATGCTGTGAGCATACCAGTAATAGCAGCTGGTGGTATAGGTGATGGAAGAGGCATGGTGGCGGCTTTTGCATTAGGTGCAAAAGGTGCTCAAATAGGAACAAAATTTTTAGTAGCTAACGAATGTAATGTTCATGATAATTATAAAGAAAAGATTATAGGAAGTAAGGATATTGATTCTATAGTAACAGGTAGAAGTACGGGTCATCCTGTTAGAGTACTTAGAAATAAACTAAGTAGAGAGTTTGTAAATATAGAAAAGAGCGAAAAATCTTTTGAGGAGATTGAAAAATTAGGATCAGGAGCTTTAAGAAAAGCAGTAGTAGAAGGTGATGTAGATAATGGCTCAGTTATGGCTGGACAAATTGCAGCTATGATAAAGCGAAGAGAGAGTTGTGAAGATATTATAAAGGATTTAGTAAGTAGCACTTTAGAGGCAATAGAATATTTAAAAAGAGAATTTAAGATTTAGAGAGGTTATTATGAGAAAAATAGGATTTATTTTTCCAGGACAGGGTGCTCAGTATGTAGGTATGGGTAAGGAATTATATGATAATTTTATAGAAGCACAAGAAGTATTTAAAAATGCTAATAGGATTTTAAAAAGAGATGTGGCTGAATTATGTTTTAAAGGGCCGGTAGAAGCGTTAAATTCAACAGAAAATACTCAAGTTGCTATAGTAACTATGTCAATGGCAGCCTTAGAAGTATTAAAGAGTTTCGGAATTAAGCCTTACATGGTAGCAGGTTTTAGCTTGGGGGAGTATTCAGCCCTAATATGTAGTAAAGTAATAAGTTTTTCTGATGGAATAAACACTGTAGAAAAAAGAGGAAAATTTATGAAAGAAGCTGGAGATTTAAGACCAGGGAAAATGGCAGCAGTGATTGGACTATCTGCCGAAGAGATACATAATGTATGTGATGAATGCTCTAATTTGGGAGTAATATCTATAGCTAATTACAATTGTCCTTCTCAGATAGTAATTTCCGGGGAAATAGAAGCTTTAAAAAAAGCCATGGAAAAATGTATAGAAAAAGGTGCAAAAAGAGTCATAGAGCTTCCAGTTAGTGGAGCATTTCACACTACATTATTAAATACAGCTTCAGAAAAACTATTAAAGGAGTTAGAGGATATAGAATTTAGTGAACCAGTAATAGATATAGTTCCAAATGTAACAGGTAATAAGTTAGAAAAATATGAAGATATAAGAGAAATTTTAATGAATCAAATAAAAAGTTCTGTACAATGGGAGAAAACCATAAGAACCATGATAGAAGATGGAGTTGAAATTTTTATTGAGATAGGACCGAATAAAACTCTTAGTAGTTTTATTAAAAAGATCAATAGGTCAATTAAGGTGTTAAACATAGAAAATCTAGAGTCGCTTAGGAGCACACTTAAAGAATTGAAAATAGAATTTTAGGAGAGAAGTGTATGTTAAAAGGAAAAAATGTGGTTATAACTGGTGGTAGTAGAGGCATAGGAAAGGCTATTGCACTTGCATGTGCTCAAAATGGAGCTAATGTAGCAATAAGCTATGTAAGCAGTGATAATGAAGCTTCAAGTGTTATAGAAACTATAGAAGCTTTAGGAGTTAAAGGTATAAGAATAAAGGGTGATATTAGTAATTCAAATCAGTGCAAAGATTTTATAAAGGAAGTATCAGAAAGATTTGGTTCAATAGACATATTAGTTAATAATGCAGGTATAACTAGAGATGGACTTTTAATGAGGATGAAAGAAGAAGACTTTGATAGAGTAATTGAGGTTAATTTAAAAGGTATATTTAACAGTTCAAAAGAAGTAATTGGATCAATGATAAAACAAAAATGCGGCAGAATAATAAATATTTCCTCTGTGGTAGGAATAGCTGGAAATGGCGGGCAGGTAAATTATGCGGCATCAAAAGCAGGAGTAATAGGATTCACAAAGTCATTAGCTAAAGAAGTTGGAAGTAGAGGAATAACGGTAAATGCCGTTGCACCAGGCTTCATTGAAAGTGATATGACGGAATGTTTAGCTGATAAAGTAAAGGAAGAAATGATTAAAAGTATTCCTTTAAAAAGTTTTGGAAAAGGTGAAGATATAGCAAACTTAGTAGTGTACTTAGCTTCAGATAAATCTAGATATATAACAGGGCAGGTAATAAATGTAGATGGCGGAATGCTAATGTAATAAAGGAGTGAATCTTATGTCAAATAGAGTAGTAATAACAGGAATGGGAGCTGTAACACCTATAGGAAATACTGTGGAAGAGCTATGGAAAAGCATAGAAAACAATGTTTGCGGGATAGATTTGATAAGTGGATTAGATACAGAAAATTATAAGGTGAAAGTTGCAGCTCAAGTTAAAGATTTTAATCCAGATGTAGCTCTTGAAAAAAAAGAAAGTAGAAGAATGGATAAATATTGTCAATTTGCTATGGTAGCAGCTGAAGAAGCTATGAAGAAAGCAAACATTAATTTAGACGATATTGATAGTAATAGATTTAGTGTAAT
Organism: Clostridium sp. UBA4108; assembly: GCA_002381695.1. Classification (GTDB taxonomy): domain Bacteria; phylum Bacillota; class Clostridia; order Clostridiales; family Clostridiaceae; genus Clostridium_J. The sequence goes on from DFXM01000018.1 coordinate 48,211, forward strand.
CGTAGGATCTGGTATTGGAGGGCTTGAGACCTTAGAAAATGAACATTTAAAGCTTCTAGAGAAAGGACCTAATAGAGTTTCACCATTTATGATCCCTATGTTAATAAGTAACATTGCAGCAGGAAATGTAGCAATAAAATATGGAGCTAAAGGCCCATGCATGTGCGTAGTAACAGCTTGTGCTACAGGAACAAACTGTATAGGAGAGGCCTTCAGGCTAATAAAAGAAGGAAGAGCAGATATAGTAATAGCAGGTGGATGTGAGGCACCTATAACACCTACCGCAGTAGCAGGTTTTACATCATTAACAGCATTAAGTAGAACTGAAGATCCTAAAAGAGCATCTATTCCTTTTGATAAAGAAAGAAATGGTTTTGTAATGGGAGAGGGAGCAGGAATTGTTGTTTTAGAAAGTTTAAACCATGCACTTAAAAGAAATGCAGATATTAAAGGAGAAGTGGTTGGATACGGAACTACTTGTGATGCATATCATATTACTCAGCCAAGTAATGATGGTGAAGGAGCAAAAAGAGCTATGGAACTAGCTATTGAAGAGGCTGGTATTGATAAAAATGAAATATCTTATATAAATGCTCATGGAACTAGTACTCCATTCAATGATAAATTTGAGACATTAGCTATAAAAAATTTATTTGGAGAATATGCATATAAAATCCCAGTGAGTTCTACAAAATCTATGATGGGACACTTATTAGGAGCAGCTGGAGCAGTTGAAAGCATAATATGTGCAAAGGCTTTAGAAGAGGAATTTATACCTGCTACTATAGGTTTATCAAATAGAGATGAAGAGTGTGATCTAGATTATGTAGCTAATAATGGAAGAAAAGTTAGGATGAAATATGCAATGTCTAATTCTCTCGGCTTTGGGGGACATAATGCAACTTTAGTATTTAAGAAGTGGGAGGAAAAATAGTGGTGGATTTTAAAAGCATTGAAAGCTTAATTAAAACTCTAAGTGAGTCTACTATAAATTATTTAGAGATAGAAGACCATGAATTAAAAATAAAACTTAGTAAGGGTTCTTTTGAAAAGGAAGGTACGAGAGAGAGTATATCAAATATCAGGCCTGAAGTATTAGTAATAGAAGATAAAAAAACTGAAATAGCTCAAAAATTAGATGTGATACAAGAATTAGGAGATGTAGATGAAGAGAGTTTTCATTATATAAAATCTCCTATGGTAGGTACTTTTTATACATCTTCTTCTGAAGATGGGGAGCCTTATGTAAAGTGTGGAGATAAAGTAATAAAAGGACAGGAAGTTTGCATAGTAGAAGCTATGAAACTAATGAATGAGATAGAAAGTGAAGTAGAGGGAACCATAATAGAAGTTATGGTCAATAATGGAGACATAGTAGAATTTGGAGAATCACTATTTAAAGTAAAATTGTAGGAGTGTAAATGAGAATGAAAAAGATAGCATTAAGTATAAGTGAAATTCAGGAAATAATTCCTCATAGATATCCCTTTCTGTTTATAGATTATATAGAAGCCGTTAATAGTGGAGTATCTGCAGTAGGGTATAAGAATGTAACTATGAATGAATACTTTTTTCATGGACATTTTCCAGTGGAACCTGTTATGCCAGGAGTTATAATAATTGAAGCATTAGCACAGGTTGGTGCTGTTGCTATACTTCATGAGGAAAAGAGTAGGGGAAAAATAGCTTACTTTGGTGGAATAAAGAGCGCTAGGTTTAGAAGAAAAGTTGTACCAGGTGATACTTTAAGATTAGAAGTAGAGATTGTGAAAAGAAAAGGGCCAATTGGAATAGGTAAGGCTATAGCTACTGTAGATGGAGAAATAGCTTGTGAGTGCGAGTTGTCTTTTGCAGTGGGAGCATAGTAAGGTGAAAGAGGTATTAGTATGTTTAAAAAAATATTAATAGCAAATAGGGGAGAAATAGCTGTAAGAATAATAAGAGCATGTAGAGAAATGGGAATACAAACTGTGTCCGTATATTCAGAAGGAGATAGGGATGCACTTCATACCCAATTAGCGGATGAAGCCATATGTATAGGACCATCTCCATCAAAGGATAGCTATTTAAATGAGAGAAATATAATAAGTGCAACTATATTAAAAGGAGCAGAGGCTATACACCCTGGTTTTGGATTTCTATCTGAAAATAGTAAGTTTGCGAAGATGTGTGAAGAGTGCAATATAAAATTCATAGGTCCTTCTCCAGAGAATATAAAAAACATGGGAGATAAGGCTATGGCTAAAAAGCTTATGGAAGAAGCAGGCGTTCCAATAATTTCTGGATCTAAGGGAATAGTTAAGAATTATGAAGAAGCCTTGGAAATAGCTAAAAATTTAGGTTATCCAGTAATGATAAAAGCTTCCAGTGGTGGTGGGGGAAGAGGTATTAGAATTGTATATAATGATAAAGAGTTAGTTAAGGAGTACAACAATGCTAAGAGTGAAGCAAAAGTTGCATTTAATGATGATTCTATTTATATAGAGAAATTTATTGAAAAGCCAAGGCATATTGAGATGCAAATTATTGGAGATAGTTACGGAAATGTAGTGTATCTAGGAGAGAGAGAATGTTCAATTCAGAGGAAAAACCAGAAGGTTTTAGAGGAGGCACCATCAGCAGTAATAGATGAAAATTTAAGAAAAGCTATGGGGGAAGTAGCGGTAAATGCAGCTAAAGCTATAGGCTATATGAGTGTAGGAACTATAGAGTTTTTAGTAGATAAAAATATGGATTTTTATTTTATGGAAATGAATACAAGAATACAGGTTGAACATCCAGTTACAGAGATGGTTACAGGTATAGATTTAATTAAAGAGCAAATTAGAGTAGCTAACGGTGAAAGACTATCCTTTAAACAAGAAGATATTCAAATAAGAGGACATTCAATAGAATGTAGAATAAATGCAGAAGATCCATATAATAATTTCATGCCATGTCCTGGAGAGATTAAAGATCTTCACATACCTGGTGGGAATGGAATAAGAATAGATACAGCTATTTATCAAGGCTATAAAATTCCACCTACATATGATTCAATGATAGGTAAGGTAATAGTTCACGGAAGAGATAGAGAAGAAGCTATAAATAAGATGAAGAGAGCATTGAGTGAATTTATTATTGAAGGGGTTAAAACCAATATAGATTTACAGCTTAATATATTAAATAATGAAAAATTTATCCAAGGAGACTTTAATACCTCATTTTTATCCACAGAATTAAAACTATAGTTATTAATAATTTAAAGCGAGGATAATATGAAAAATTTAATGAGACTGTTTAAGAAAAATGTATATATAGAAGTAAAAAACAATCCACAACAAGAGGTTAAAAAACCTAAAATCCCAGATGGTTTGTGGGTAAAGTGTGATAGTTGTGGAAAGATTTTATACAAAAAAGATTTAGAAGAAAACTTAAAGGTATGTAATAACTGTGGATATCATTTTAGACTTAGTGCCAAAGAAAGAATAGAGCAATTTGTGGATAAAAATAGCTTTAAAGAAATAGATGTGGATGTTTTAACGACTAATCCTTTAGAGTTTCCACAATATGAAAACAAAATATGTAAAGCAAAAGCTGAAACGGGACTAAAAGAAGCTGTGGTTACTGGATATGGTAAAGTTAAGGGAAATGTGGCTGTAGTGTGTGTTATGGATAGCAATTTTTTCATGGGAAGTATGGGAAGTGTAGTTGGAGAGAAGATAACTAGATCTATAGAACTAGCTACAAGGAAAAGCCTACCTATAATTATATTTACTTGTTCAGGAGGCGCTAGAATGCAGGAGGGAATATTTTCATTGATGCAAATGGCTAAAACCTCAGCTGCACTAGCAGAGCATGATAAAAAAGGATTATTATATATAACTGTACTTACAGACCCAACTACAGGAGGAGTAACAGCAAGTTTTGCCATGTTAGGAGATATAATATTAGCAGAACCAAAAGCGTTGATAGGTTTTGCTGGAAGAAGGGTTATAGAACAAACTATTAGGCAAAGCTTACCAGAAGAATTTCAGAAATCAGAATTTCTACAGGAAAAGGGATTTGTTGATAAAGTGGTGAATAGAAAAGAGTTAAAGGATACTATAGGTACTATATTGAGACTCCATAAAAAATAAGAAAGGAACCTATTAATATATGAATACAGTATGGGAAAAAGTTAATATAGCAAGAGATATCCATAGACCTACATCTTTAGATTATATCAATAGAATATTTAGTGACTTTATTGAATTAAAAGGGGATAGGTATTATGGAGATGATTTAGCGATTATAGGAGGTATAGGGGAATTAAAAGGAATATCTGTCACTATAATTGGCGTTCAAAAAGGAAATAATACAAAAGAAAATATAGAGAGAAATTTTGGAATGCCTAAGGCTGAAGGGTATAGGAAAGCTTTAAGGCTCATGAAGCAAGGAGAAAAGTTCCATAGACCTGTTATAATATTTATTGATACCCCAGGTGCATTTTGTGGTATGGAGTCAGAAGAAAGAGGAGTTGGAGAAGCAATAGCAAGAAATTTAATGGAGATGAGTAGATTAGAGATACCAATAATATCTATCATTATTGGAGAAGGTGGAAGTGGTGGCGCATTGGCATTAGGTTTAGCAGATGAGGTATGGATGTTAGAAAACTCAATCTATGCCATATTATCTCCAGAAGGATTCGCATCTATATTATATAAAGATGCTACAAGGGCTAAAGAAGCAGCAGAGGCAATGAAAATAACTGCAGATGATTTATTCAAATTTGGTATCATAGATAGAGTAATTAAAGAGCCAGAAGGTTCAGCAAGAATAAATATAGATAAAATGGCGAATATTATAGAAAGAAATATTATAGCAGCATTAGATAGATTTAAAACGGAAAGTATAGAATCCTTACTTATAAAAAGATATTATAAGTTTAGAAAGATGGGAAAATTTGTTAATGAAAATTAAATATTATATTTCAGGCTTGTGAGATAACACCTAAATTTTCTTTGTAATTTAGCATTATTTGGTATATTATAAGATTATTAGGATATATAGTAAATGAATGTGTTATATATTAATTTACTGTTAGTTATCATCACAGGTCTTAATTTTATTAATTTATAATATTAAACGAAGCTGTGGTAAAATAGAGTTATAGAATTCTATAAATTTATAGAGTTTAGAAAGGTAGGATAATATATGAATAAGGATTTAGTTTTAGTAGTAGATTCCGGAAGTGATTTACCTTTAGAGTTTGTTAATAAACCCAATGTAGTAGGTATTCCTATAAATTGTAATTTCAAGGGAAAGGAAATCGAAGATGACTTTGGGAGAACATTAAATAGTGTAGAATTTTTTCAGGAATTAAAAAATGGGGAGATGCCAACAACTTCTCAAATTAATGTATTTAAATTTGAAGAAGTATTCAGAAGCTTGTCAAAGCAAAATAAATCTATTCTATATGTAGGACTTTCTTCTGGACTCACTGGAACTATAGATAACGCTAGGAGAGCTGTGCTTAACATAAAAGAAGAATTACCGAATAGTGATATAACAGTAATAGATTCTTTATGTGCTAGTATGGGTATAGCATTATTATGTTATCTGGCGTATGAAAAGATTGAAGAAGGTAAATCTAAGGAAGAAATTGTTAAATATTTAGAAGATATAAAGCTTAGAATAAATCACTATTTTACTCCAGATGATTTAAATCATTTAAAAAGAGGGGGAAGAGTTTCCTCATCTGCAGCAGCGGTAGGAACATTGTTAAGCGTAAAGCCTATACTACATGTAGATAATGATGGAAAGCTTATACCGCTTACAAAAGTAAGAGGAAGAAAGAAAGCTATATCAACATTAGCGCAAAAGTTTATTGAAAGAACAGATAAAAATATTCCTCAAACTATAACTATATCTCATGGTGATTGTTATGAAGATGCAAAAGCATTAGAAGAAATGTGCAGAGAAAATGGCAATGTAAAGAATTGTATTATAAATTACTTAGGACCTACCATAGGAAGTCATACTGGTTCGGGATTATTAGCATTATTTTTTGTGTCAGAGGGAAGAGAGTAAAACTTAATTAAATAAAATAGTAAACAATTTGCTTATAAGTGAGTATAATTTTAATAAAGATATACTAATACAAAAGTTGTATTTAGTAGGAGGTAAATTATGAAAAGTGATAAAATAAAGGCTATTATAAAGAAGAGCATAATTACCCCACTACGCAGTAATAAAAAAACTATTAGAAAGATACCTAGATATGATAGAAATGCGGCTAGAGTATATGCCGAAGCCTATGCTGAGTCACCGAATGTTAAAGAATATCCACATTATAGTGGAGATGATTGCACTAATTTTGTATCTCAGGTATTAAGAGCTGGTGGTTTAGAAATGGCAGGGAAAGATTATACTAGTTTTTCAAATTGGTTTTGCTATACAAATGACTATAAGTTGCTTCGGAAAGTTTCTCTTACGTGGAGAAGTAGCCGATATTTTAGAAAGCACTGGGGAAATGAGAATGGAATAGGAAACAATACAGCAAGAAGTTATAGAGAATTAACAGTTGAAGAAGCACTAAAGAATTTTGAGAACATATATAATTCTATACAAATTGGAGATGTTATTCAGTATGGTAATATAGAAAATAATAATTTACCATACCATTCACAAGTAGTTCATGGAAAACATTATAATATTTCCTCTGGGAAATATGATGTTTTTGTGGCTCAGCATACTGCGAATAGAAAAAATGTATCTCTATATGAGTATATGAAATTATTACAAAACAAAGCTGAAAGATATATATATATATATACTTTTTAGAGAAAATTAGGTTTTATAGAATGATTCTATAAGACCTTTTACTACGTTAGAAATAAAAAAATAATAAATATGATAGAATATAATAAAAAGCGAATCTTATAGGAAAATACGCAACAGGTATACTTCCATTAAGATTATTGGAGGTTGATTATGAATAAAATAAGTAGAAATGATAATTGTTGGTGTGGAAGCGGTTTAAAATATAAAAAATGTCACATGAATCAGGATGAATACTTAGATAGATTAGGAGAAGAGCTAGGATATGTAATACCTAAGGAAATAATTAAGAGGGAAAAGGATATAGAAGGTATAAGAAAAAGTTGTAAACTAACTAGAGAAATTCTTGATATGGTTGAGAATAAAATAAAAGTTGGAATTACAACGGAGGAAATAAATACATGGGTACATGAATATACTGTAGCTAATGGAGCATATCCAGCACCACTTGGATATCATGGATTTCCAAAGAGCACATGTGTATCAATAAACAATGTTATATGTCATGGTATTCCTAGTGAAAATATTGTATTAAAAGATGGAGATATAGTGAATGTAGATGTAACTAGTATATTGGATGGATATTATGGAGATTCAAATAGAACTTTTATTGTAGGAAATGGATCAGAAAAGGCAAGAGATTTAGTTGAAACTGCAAAGGAATGTCTAAGAAGAGGGATTGAAGAAGTAAAGCCGTTTAAAACCTTAGGAGACATTGGATATGTAATAAATGAATATGCAAAAAGTAAGGGATATTCAGTAGTATATGATTATGGCGGACACGGAATAGGAAACGAGTTTCATGAAGAACCTTTTGTTCCTCATATAGGAAACAGAGGAGAAGGTATGATATTATTACCTAATATGACTTTTACTATAGAGCCAATGATCAATGAAGGAGCACCAGAAGCTATTGTGCTAGAAGATGATTGGACAGCAGTTACTAAAGATGGTTCATTATCAGCTCAATGGGAGCATACCATAAGAGTAACAGAAACAGGCTATGAAATACTAACATAACATGCCCCTAATGTAAAATATTTACATAAAACGTTTAAGTTTAGTTTCACGTATGATAAAATAGAATTACTTTGAAATTTTAAACAGAGGAGGGTGGTTAGGTGCAAATAATCAACAATAGATATAGAGTAGTTGAAAATTTAGAACAAAATAGAGTGTATTCCGTCTATGAATGTACTGATATTATGAAGGATTTTTTAAAAGTAAAGCTATATATTCTAAACTCTAATTATATATCACAAGAGTTTGTGAATTTTTGTATTAGCAAATTAGAGCGCCTAACTGGAATTAATAATGAATGTGGTATCGAAGTTTTAGATTTTGGAGTTATATCTAACATAGATAATAAAAAGATATTGCATAAGAATTATTTTTATACGACTCAATATATAAGTGATGAATTCAAAATAGAAAACCAAGTGCAATTTATTCATGAAGAGAAACTTATAGAATATTTTTCAGACATATGTAGAATATCTAAAAGATATTTTATGTCTAATAAAGAAAAAATACTGATAAGTCTAGATGATATATATTTAGATAAAGATGGCAAAATAAAAATAAAAGATTTAATAACATTTAAATTAGAGAATGTTAATGATTTTTCCGTAAAAGAAAATGATGTACTATTTTTAAATCTAAATCCAAACTATGATGGTAAGATAGATGAGATTCATTACCATATATATTCCTTAGGAGTTATATTATTAAGGTTGACATTAAAGATCTTAAGATATGACATTGAAGCTAGTAATATTATAGAAGCTATAAATTGTAAAAATAGTAGTGTTTGTACTAGTCATTCTGAGCTGTTGGGAGAAAAGTTGTATCATATAATATATAATTGTTTAGTAAATAAGGAAGATAGCATATATAAAAACATAGAGGATATTATATTAGAAATAAATAAATTATATGAGAAAGATTATGCAATATATATAAAAGCTGAGGTAGAAAAGCTAAACTTAAACATACCTATAATTGGGAGAGATGAGGAAATAAATTCTCTAATAGGTGTTAAAGAATTTATATTTAAAAATGAAGATAGTAAAAATATTATAACTATACATGGTGAGATAGGTATAGGAAAAACTAGATTACTGACTCATATGGATTATATTTTAAAATTAAATAGAGAAATAGTTCAAACTTATCTAGACACAACAGTAGATGTCTCAAATGTTGTGTCTAGTATTTTAAAACAAATGATTCCAAATGCAGATAAAGAGTTAGTAGTAAAATATCAAAACGAATTAAGTTATTTTGCACCTGAGATAAAAAAACAGAATTTAGATTTGCAAAATTATGAACAATTACCTGAAAATAGAAAAAAATACGTAATAATAGGAAAAATATCATCATTCATAAGAGAATTCTATGCAGACAAGCAAGGAGTAATAATAATAGATGCTATAGATAGATGCGATGAATTTACTATAGATTTATTACAATATCTTATAACAAAGCTTTCTAATGATAATAGAAAGCTAATTATAATATTGTCTTATAGAGATGGAGAATGTTTAGAAAACAAAAAATTCATGGAGTTCTTATCAAACATAAGAGAATTTGTAAAGTTAGATTTAATTTTAAAACCACTAAATAAAGAAAAAGTAGTTTTAATGATAAAGGAAATCCTTGATATATCTAAAATTACCAATAAATTTACAGATAAGTTATATCTAAATACCATGGGTAATCCTTTATTTGTTGAAGAGATTCTTAAAGATTTATTAGCTAGAAAGAAAATATATATTAATAGCAAAACAGGATCATGGTACAAAGACTCAGAAAATGAGATTTACATGCCTAGGAATATGGATGAAACATGTAAAAATCAAATCGAAAAATTAGAGAGTTTTTCTCTAGAAATACTTCAAATAGTGTCTGTATTTTACACACCAATTTCTGTAGAGATAATAAAAAGTATGACAACAACATCAAATATATTAAGTATAAATCATACAATGAATTTCTTAATGGATAAAGGTATAATGTGTAGAAAGATATCTGATAATGGATTTGTCTTTGACTTTTATAATAAGTTTTTAAAAAATTATATGTACAATGATATTTCAAAAGATGAAAAGAGAGAAAAGCATAGGTTAGCAGCTAAAATATTATGTACTAACTATAATCAAGATGAATATATGTACTTAGAAGAAATTATACATCACTTAGAACAATCAGATAATAAAAGAGAATTAGTGCATTACTATGCAGAAAATGCTAAAAGATTAGTGTTTTTAAAGAATGTAGATGAAGCTATAAAATATAATTTAAAGGTTTTAGAAATAATAAATTCTTTTGAAGATAAACATAATTTTCTATATACAATAATTATTACATTTATGGAATTAGGAGATTTATATAGTTTTAATAGTGATAAGAGTATAGCCTTAAAATATTACTTACAAGGTAAAGAATTATGTAAAAAAATTGATTTAAAAGAGAAGGAAATTGATTTTATCTTCAAAATTATTGGCATTCATGAAGAACAAGGTGATGAAGAGTTTTTTATTAGTTATTTAGATGAAGCTAGAGAACTAGTTTATAAGGTAGACTATATAGAAGGAACTTTACATTATAAACTAAATCTCTGTCGAATGTTATTAAATAATCAACAATATGAAAAGGTGAAGGAAATTAGTAGCCAAGGATTAGAGCTTTCGAAAAAGAGAAATATAGATTTTGAAGTGAATTTTAAAACAATATACTGCACTGCTCTGATGTTAGAAGATAAAATATATGAAGTATTAGACATGTATACTGAATTCTTGGAGGAATACAAAGATTTTGGAAATAATAAAGGAATAAATAAAATACTTAATGACATTGGAGTTATATATAGTGATTATATACAAGACTTTGATGAAGCTCTAATTTGGTTTGAAAAGGTATATAAATTAAGTAAAGAAAACAATAATACATTCTATGAAGTAATAGGATTATCGAATATAGGATTTATCCACTTTATAAACTTAGATAGAATATCTGCATATAATTATTTCAAGAAATCTGTAGAGAAATCCTATAAATATCAAAATCTATCATTGTTATTTTATAGTTATACTTATTTAGGTTATATAATGACTATTATGGGTAACTATGAAGAGGCCTATAAATATTATTTATTGTGTGAAGATCAATTAAGAAAGGCTCCAAATCAAGGTAAAAATATAGGCGATTATTACCTATTCTTATGGGAACTTAATAAAGAGCTTGGAGAGATAGAAAAAGCTTATGAATATTTAGATAAAGCCTATGAAGTTTATAAGGATATAGATTGTATCATAAGATGGAATATAGATATATTTAGGCTACTAAAGGCGCACACTTTAAGGCCAAATGATAATGATATAGATATAGTAAATAATTTAATTATCATTGGAGAAAAGATACTAAACATAAACTTTAGGATTAAACTGATATGTCAATGCATCCTAAGCTTCATTGAAAGGGATTTTTTTATAGAGGCTAAAAAACTACTTGATAAGATAAAAGAGTGGATAAGAGAAACGAACAATATCTCTAATATTCCACTATTAAATTATATTGAATATGTATTGTCAGTAGAAAAAAATAAAGAATTATTAGATGTAGCATTAGACTATTGTAAAAAAGAAGATCAGTTTAAGGTGCTTTGGCGAATTCACTTAGAAATTGGAAATTACTATTATAATAAAGGTGAATATTCCTACTCTACTATATTCTTTTTTGAGGCTTGTGCCATAATAAGTGATGTTGTTGAACAAGTACCATTAGATTATAGAGTTAAATTTTTCAAAGAAAATATTCAGTTAATGGAACCTTTTAAAAAATTTAATGAAGTAAAAACATATTATTGTCATATTAAAAATATTAGTGAAATTCCATTAAAAATTAATAATCAACAGGATATAAATCTGTTATTTAACAACCTAAATAAAGAAAGTGTATTAAATAATGAATTTGTTGAATCATTAAAAAATTTCTCTACTATGTCATTGAAGGATATAAATAATTTAGAAGATCTAATAAAAAAATTAGGTAATGAAAATTTGAAGAATCTAGAGCTTATATCTCAGTATATATGCTACATCACATTAGCTAGTAGAGTAAGCATTATTATAGATAGAGATAATCAATGTAATGTGATTGCTAGTAGTAATAAGACTATGGAACTACCTAATGATATGACCATTGTAAGGCAATGTATAAATAAAGTTAAACCTATCATATTTAATGAGAGTCAAAATGACAATTTAAATATACATAGGTGGAAAAAACTAAAAAATAATCTTAGAGCAGTTATGTGTATACCTATAATTTTAGAAAATGAGAGAGATATGGGCAAGTATGGAGGTAGAAACTCAGATTTTATATACAATGACAATGTACTAGGATATATATATATTGAGAGTGATAGAATTTTACACAATATAAATGACTATAGTAAAGAACAGTGCATAACTATATCAAAGATATTAGGTATTATATTAGATAAGCACAATATAAAAATAAGCTCTACTATCGATAAATTGACAGGAACATTTACTAGAAAGTACTTAGAAAAATCTATTCAAGATGAAATAGATAGAGCTTATGAACTAAATAACCAATTCTCTATAGTTATGTTTGATATTGATAAATTTAAAGATATCAATGATACCTTTGGGCATAGAAGTGGAGATAAGGTTTTAAAGCAAATATGTGAAGTTGTTTTAAATAATATTAGGCAAACTGATATAATAGGAAGATATGGTGGAGAGGAATTTATCATAATACTTCCAGATACAGATGTTAGGAGTGCAGAGATAGTAGCTCAGAAAATAAGACAAAAAATAGAGAGTAAAAAAATTCTTGGTGATAAGAGACCTGTAACTGTAAGTTTAGGAGTAGCTAATTATCCTGAGCATAGCACTAATTATGAAGAGCTTATAGAAAAGGTAGATCAGGCACTATATGAAGCAAAGAATATTGGAAGAAATGCAGTAAAGGTATGGAATGAAAAATATAAACTAAAAGGAAACACTACAAATAAATTAAGTGGGATATTAGTTGGAACAGGAAATCAAGATTACAAAAACGTATCTACTTTAATAGAATTCATTGATGTATTAAATGAAGATATAGAATTCGAAAAAAAAATATCATATATATTAGATAAAATTACAGAAATAATAGAATGTGATGATGTAGGGTTATTTATTATAGAAGGTACAAATATAGTAGATGAGTATTTATCTAAGAGTAATAATTTAAAGCAGAATAGTTATAATCTAGATAACATACAAAAGGTTATTACTACAGGGGAAAACATATGTATTGTGGATTGGGATAATATATTAGAGCAAGATATTATTACAGATATTCCGGAGTGGAAATCAATTATAGTATTACCATTAAAGAATAGAGATAAAACCATAGCAGTGTTATATTTGTCTGTATCTGCTCAAAAGAAAGAGTTTAATTTTGATGAATTAAATTTTGCAAATACCTTAGGAAAATTTATTTTAAATTTATTAAAGTGTAATTCAAGTTTGGATTAGCATAACTCAAATATTATGCTAATCCTTTAAAAATGAATTTTATAAGTTTTAAAGAGAACGATGTGTAAAAAATTATTAATTGAATATTAAAATCTTACTAACAAAGAATAGTAGTAGAATTATTATATAAAAGATATGAGGAGGTTTGTTATGAATTATAAACTAGGAGAAAATTACCATGGTTTTATATTAAAGCATGAAGAATATATTGAAGAGATTAACTCGAAAGCTAGAATTTTCGAGCATCAAAATACTGGTGCTAAACTTTTACATATGGAAAACGATGATAGTAATAAAGTCTTTTCTATAGGGTTTAAAACTCCCCCAAGTGATGATACTGGAGTTGCACATATTCTTGAACATAGTGTACTTTGCGGGTCAAGAAAGTTTCCTACAAAAGAGCCATTTGTGGAACTAATAAAGGGATCATTAAATACATTCTTAAATGCAATGACTTTTAGTGATAAAACAATATATCCAATAGCAAGCAAAAATGAAAAAGACTTTTTTAATTTGATGGATGTATATCTAGATGCAGTATTTTATCCTAACATATATAATACAAAAGAAATATTAATGCAAGAAGGATGGCATTATGATTTAGAAGATAAAGAAAGTGATTTGACCTATAAAGGAGTAGTCTATAATGAGATGAAAGGTGCGTTTTCTTCTCCAGATGGGGTTTTAATGAGAAAGATTCAGGAGACCTTGTTCCCAGATAATACTTATGGATTTGAATCTGGCGGAGATCCTGATTTCATTCCGGAATTAAACTATGATGAGTTCTTGGCTTTCCATACAAAGTATTATCATCCATCTAACAGTTATATATTCTTATATGGAGATGGAAATCTAGATAAGATGCTTTCCTTTATAAATGACAATTATTTGATTAATTTCGATAAAAAGCAAATAGATGCTACAATAAGTCCGCAAAAGTCTTACAAAGAGATGAAGGAAGTAATAGAGAATTATTCAATATCAGAAGATGATAATGAAGAGGAGAAAACATTCCTATCACTAAACTTTGTTACAGGAAAATCAGTGGATGAAGAATTATATTTAGCACTAGATATACTAGAATATATATTATTAGAGGCTCAAGGAGCTCCATTAAAAAAAGCAATTCTTGATTCAGGAATAGGTAAAGATGTATATGGAAGCTTTGATAATGGAATCCTTCAACCTGTTTTTAGCATAGTAGTAAAAAATAGTGAGGAAAGTAAGAGGGAAGAGTTTAAGAAGGTAGTCTTTGATACACTAACAACTTTAGTTAGAGATGGGATAGATAAAAAACTTATTGAAGGTTGTATAAACATAACTGAATTTAAGCTAAGAGAGGCAGATTTTCAAGGTTTTCCTAAAGGATTATTCTATTATATGACGGCTATGGATAGTTGGCTTTATGGTGGAGATCCATTAATTCATATGAGATATGAAAAGACTTTAGAGAAAATAAAAACTGCTCATGAAAGTAAATATTTTGAGAACATCATTGATAAGTATATACTAAACAATCCTCATAGCTCCTTATTAGTTTTAAAACCTAATAAAGGATTAGCGCATAGAAAAGAGAAAGAACTTAAAAAACAGCTTTATAGCTATAAGAAAAATTTAAATGAGGAAGATTTAGAAAGAATTGTTGATGAAACAAGGGCCTTAATGGTAAGACAGACTACACCAGATTCTAAGGAAGTATTAGAAACTATTCCTATGCTGTCATTAGATGATATAGATAAGGGTGTAGATGAATTAGAGGTTAAAAGCTTTGAATTTCAAGGAAGTAAGATATTAATGCACAATACTTTTACAAGCAAAATAGCTTATATAAACTTTATGTTTGATGCAAAGGTGATAAAGGAAGAGGATATTCCATATATAAGTTTATTGAGTACAATGCTTGGAAAGGTAGATACTAAAAATTATAATTATTCGGAATTATCTAATGAAGTATTGATAAATACTGGAGGAATTTACTTTAAAAGTGAAGTTTATGGAGATGATAAAGAATTATTTAAATATTATCCATACCTAGAGGGACATTGTAAAGTTATGGTGGATAAGTTACCTAAGGCCTTAGATATATTAAGTGAGATTATAGAAAATTCACTATTTGAAGATGTTAAGAGGATGAGAGAATTAATTAGACAGCTAATATCTAGAATAGAAATGAGATTAATTGATAGAGGACATCAGGTAGTTATAACAAGATTAGCATCATATTTTTCGCCTCCTTCTCAATATATAGAAAAGACATCTGGCTATGAATTCTATAAATTTTTAAAGGATTTAGAAAATAATTTTGATGAAAAAATAGATTTTATTAAAAATAAATTATATGAAATAATGAAGACTATATTTAATAAAAATAATTTAACTGTGGCCTTAACAGGAGAAGAAGAAGAGCTAAAAGCATTAGAAGAAAATCTTACAAAAGTACAAAGAGTATTATCTAATGATAGAGTTACTTTAAAGGAATATAACTTTAGGGAAGAAAAGAAAAATGAAGGATTCTTGACACCATCAAATGTACAATATGTAGCTCAAGGATATAATTTTAAAGAATTAGGATACGAATATTGTGGTAAAATGATGGTTTTAAAGACTGTTATAGGATTAGATTATTTATGGAATAAAATTAGAGTTCAGGGTGGTGCATATGGTGCCTTTGCTAATATAGTAAGAAGTGGTAATTTAGTGTTTGCATCATATAGAGATCCTAATTTAAAAGAAACTTTAGAAACTTATAATGAAGCATATAAGTTTTTACAAGACTTTAAAACTACAGATAGAGAGATGACAAAATATATAATAGGAACTATTAGTGACTTTGATATGCCGCTTACACCTTCGATGAAAGGTGATAGAGCTATAAGTATGTATATAAGGGGAATAACAAAAGAAGATAGGCAAAAGGAGAGAGAAGAAGTTCTTAGCACTACTGTAGGAGATATAAATAATTACAGTGAACTATTAAATGAGGTAATGAGGAGGAACTTTATTGCAGTGTTAGGAAACGATAAAAAAATAAAAGAAAATAAGGATGTATTTAAAAATATAAATAGTGTATTTAATTAAAGGGGTAAAAGGTATGAAGTGTGAGATACTTGCAGTAGGAACAGAGTTGTTATTGGGGGATATAGTAAATACAAATGCACAATATATAGCTAAAAGATTGAGTGATATAGGAATATTTGTGTACCATCAATCAGTTATAGGAGATAATAAAGATAGATTAAAAGATGCCTATAAGATTGCATTCTCTAGAGCCGATTTAGTTATAACAACAGGAGGATTAGGTCCAACTAAAGATGATTTAACTAAAGAAATCGCTTTTGAGTATTTTGGAAAAGAATCTATTTTACATGAGGAATCTTACGAAAGAATAAAAAGATATTTTGATAAATTAGGAAAACCTATGGGAGCATCCAATAAGAAACAGGCATATTTTCCAGAAGAGGCTATAGTATTAGAAAATAATAATGGTACTGCTCCAGGTTGTATTATTAATGAAAATAATAAGATATTAGTAATGCTTCCAGGGCCACCAAGAGAAATGAAGCCTATGTTTGAGGATGAGGTAATTCCTTTTTTAAAAAAGTTTTCTAATGAAATTTTAGTGTCAAAGGTACTTAGGGTAATTGGCATAGGAGAAAGCACAGCAGCAGAATTACTAGAAGATTTACTTGATAATGAAAACCCTACTGTAGCACCTTATGCTAAGGATGGTGAAGTTACATTTAGAATCACTGCTAAAGGTAAAAGTGAAGAGGATTGCAAAGCTTTAATAGAGCCTGTGGAAGAGGAAATAAGAAAAAGACTAGGTGATGATGTATATGGAGAAGGAGATGTAACTCTAGAACAGGTTTTAGGAGATATTTTAATAAAAAATCAACTAACTATATCAACTGCAGAATCATGTACTGGAGGAATGGTGTCAGCTAGACTTATTAATTATCCAGGCATATCATCAAGTTTCTTAGAAGGAATGGTAACTTATAGTAATGAAGCTAAAATGCAAAGATTAGGAGTTAAAAGCAAGACTCTTGAAAAGTTTGGTGCTGTAAGTCATGAAGTGGCTGAAGAGATGGCTGTAGGCATAGCCAAGGCTTCAGGATCACATATAGGATTATCAACAACAGGAGTTGCAGGTCCTGGTGGTGGAACAGAAGAAAAGCCAGTAGGACTTGTATATATTGGAGTATGTTATAAAGGTGAAGTTACCACAAGGGAATTAAAACTAGGTGGAGACAGACAGAAAATTCGAGAAAGAACTACTAGTATTTTATTAGATGCCCTTAGAAGAGAGTTAATAAATAATAAATAATAATTTTTAAATAAGACATACAACTACAAAGTTGAATGTCTTATTTTTTTATATTAAGCAGCTCATATAATTTTATATATCCATTACCTTGTTTATATTTTTTATCATTCATTAGAATTGAATTTAACTTAAGTAGAGAGTAAATATCTTCATAAGTGTATTCACTATTTATCTCATATAGCAGTGCACAAACTCCAGCTATGAAGGCACAAGATATAGAAGTACCGCTATATTCCGTATATAGTGTTTTAAGGCTGTGGGGATAGAGCTTCACTCCATCTCGCTCAGAAACATAGGATATATCTGAATTAAGAGACATAATATTGTCACTGGCTGCCATAAAATCAGGTTTATGGAGTACCTTATTAGAACCACAACAGGAATAAGGACTTATAGAATAATAAGAATGAGTGTTCATTCCACCGATAGTTAAAACCTTATTTGATATAGCAATGCCTTTAATAGTATCTTCACTAGCTTCATTATGCCCACTAGGAACTACAACAACAACTTTTTTATCTTTAAAACTAGTAAATAATTTATCATATAAATCTAAGATAAAAGAATTCATAGTTATAACTTCAAAAGGGGCACAAATTACCTTTAAATTATATTCGGCTATAAGACCATATAATGTTTCTAGTGAATATAGAGTGGATGAAATATATCCTCTTCCAGAGCTATTGAAAGCTTTTATCATAGCGATATGACTATTTATAGCAACGCCTCTATCTTTTGCTTTTCCACTAGTGCCACTACCACTAACAACACCAGATATAAAAGTACCATGACCATTGTCATCATAGGGGTAGGATAAATTATTAACCAAATCCATAAAGTATTTAATCTTATTTGTAGGATTTACCAAATCAGGATGTGGATAAACACCGCTATCTATGATACCTATACCAATACCTTTGCCTGTAAAACCTTTTTCAGATAATAATTCGCTTTTGGATCCTTGAGTATATACACCATTGGATAATAAAACATTTTTACCACACAAAAATGCTAACTCATCTAAGCATACATATTTTACTTCGGGAAGTTCTATAATTGATTTTATAGCTTTGTTACTAAGCACAGCACATAAACAGTTAACAGATTCTATGTTAAAAATGACTTTACATTTATTTGACTTAATCTTTTTTTCAATAGATTCTTTAATGTTATTATATTTAATTAACACTCTATGTTTACTATATAAATTTCTATTTAATACATCTTTAAGAATAGGATCAATCTTTTTATTAAAAAGTAACATAAAATCCTCCCCATACCTGTTACACTTACTAGTATATGAGAAGGATTAAATAAATGTTATAGATAAATTAAATTATTTATAATTAAGGTTTTATATCATTAATTATAAGAAGTGGAGTCGAACTAATTTATAGGACTTTAGTTAAAGATTATAAAGTTCTTTGCACATATTAAAGAAAGCTGTAGCTATAGGGGTAATGGTTCTTTTAGAGCTAACAACTAAAAAAATATCTCTCTTTAAATCTATATCTGAAACGGTACTTATTTTTACCATATTATTTTTTACGTAGTCATCACAAATACTCCTACTCATTATAGATATGCCAGCTTCAAGAGTAATAAATTTAAGTTGAGCATGTATACTATTTACTTCGCAAAAAGTCTTTATTTTATTATGTGCAATATCTTTTTTATGTAATTGATTTTCTAAAGTATGTCTTGTAGCAGACTCCTTTTCTCTCATAATGAAAGGATACTTTATCAGTTCTTCTAAACATATAACATCAGGTAGGTTTAAATTAGGACTAGAAACAACAACAAGTTCATCTTCAGTTATTTTATAGCTTTTAATTTTCGAGTTATCTATTATAGTACCAACTAACCCAATTTCACAATTCAATTCGATAATGTCCTTTATGATACCCACAGAACCTTGCTCTTTTATATTAAACTTTACATTAGAATAAAGCTCATTAAATTTGTTTATAAGGGTAGGCAAAATAGAATTACAAGGTGTTGTACTGGCAGAAATATTTATACTACCAGAAATGTTAGTATTAAAATTTGAAAGTTCCATAACTGCATGATTTCTTGTATTTATTATATCGTTTGCATATTGCCAAAAAGATTCTCCTGCAGGAGTTAAGTTAACTTCTTTAGAAGTTCTATCAAAGAGCTGAATGTTTAATTCTCTTTCTAAACTAGAGATATGTGAACTAATAGTTGGCTGTGACAAATATATAGTGTTTGCAGCCTTAGAAAAACTTCTTAGTTTAGCAACGGTTATAAAGGCTTCAAGTTGCTTAAAATCCATAAGATTCCCCCCAATTAATTATTTGAGTAATTATGTCATCTTAATATAATTATCTCTGTTAGTAGAGTATTTTACAATAAAAATTTACATACTTAAAAAAATAGAAAAGATAATAAATTATCCTTTCCATTTGAAAACTACAATTCCTAATATCATTATTGCAACTCCAATAAATTGTTTGAGTCCACACTTTATACATTGAACTCCAAAGAGGCCAAAATGGTCAATAAGAGCTGCAGCTGTAAGCTGTGCTATCAATATAGCGGCAACAGCAAGCGTTGGACCAAGGGCTGACATACCTTTCATAACTGTGAAAGTAATAACAGCACCAAGAACTCCACCTAATAAATAAAGCTTATTAGCATTTCTTATACTTCTGAAGCTACCATCTCCAATGAAAAAAGTTGCAATAATTGCTACCAAGAAAGCTATACCTTGGGCAAGAACATTAGTCTCCCATAAACCAATTTTTTCAGATAGCTTAGTATTAAATACACCTTGAACACTCATAGTGATACCTGCTATCAGTGAGAAAATTATGCCCCACATAAAATCACCGTCCTTAAGAACAGTGTGCCCTAATATAGCAATAATTATTTAATAGCCTTCATCTTGCCTTTTATGATTTATTTCATTTTTATTTAAATAAGATAACTCTATTTCATCTAAAGAGAAATTAAGGCCAGCACCTAGTAAGAAAAATTTGTCAAATATCAAAATATATGTTTCCATACTTTGGTCTGACATAAAGTTATTTATAGTCATATTTAAATCTAATAAGATTTCAGTTATATCAATATCATCACTAACACATACATTAAAGTTTGGAGATATATTAGTAAATCCACTAGTAATACCAATACTTAGTATAAAGTGAAGACAATCTACATATTCTTCTAAGATTACGTTCTTAGGGGCCGCACTTTTATTACTCCAAAATTTAAAACATCTGGTTTCATTAGCTAGTTCCCCTAACTCTACAACTAAGGCTAATATCTTTTTATTAATTAAGGATACACCTTGTAAATTATGTTCAGTTTCAATATGGTGATCTAATTCCCTTTGTAGTAAAAACAACTTTTGTAAATCCATCTCAATCACCCTTTCATCCGTGGGTTTAAAATTAATAATCCTTTAAAACATAGGATTTAATAAGAACCTCTTTTTTATTATTAACCTGTTTCCAGATTTCAATTTTGTTAATTTTACCAAAACTGATTATATCATCTTTATTTTTTGAGGAGTCAATAGTTAAAGTATCATTACTTAAAGCTTTTCTAATGTTATTATTTGCATTAGAAAGAGGCATTTTAAATGAAGTAGAATAAGAACAATCTTTAATGTTGACTCCATGTAAATCCAATGTATCAAATATATTTCTAGTTATTTTATTAATATAGCCTTTATCTTCAACACTTAGACTTACTGTATTTGTGTTATCATTTATAACTAAATTATTACCTACACCTATTCTAAATTTTTTATAAGGTGAAATTATTTTAGTAATAACTTCATCTAGCTTTTCGAATTCTACATTATACACAGTTCCAAGTGGTATATAGAGATTAGAAATATTTTTATATAATTTATATTTTCTACTCAAATTTTTCTGTATAGATAGAAATTCGCTAGAAGAATTTTCATCTAATAGAGCAACTACATTGTACTTCATTTTTCTCCTCCATAATTAAAATAGTATTATTTTCAATAATAAACATTATATCATAATACAAATTATTCTAATAGCATTAAAATTGTAGGAGTTATTATAATTCAATATAATTTAGTATAAAATATGATATATATACTAGAGAAATTTGTATTGGAAAAATATACAAGCATAAAAAGCTGGTTATATTTGATTTTTTGTATTAAAATATATACACTATATGGTATAATTAAGATTGTGATATTTTATTTGATGGAATTAATTGATAAGTTAACATAGATAAAAATAGTGAGGATGATACCAGTATGGATAGATTGGTTATAAATGGAGGCAATACTTTAGTAGGTGAAATAAATATAAATGGAGCGAAGAATGCGGCGGTGGCAATTTTACCAGCAGCAATTCTTGCAAGTGAGGGAGTGTCAGTAATAGACAATATCCCTAACATTGAGGACGTTAATTGTATAGAGAAAATTTTAAAATATTTAGGATGTAAGATAAAGAGAGATATAAATTCAAACAGCATTACAATCGATAGTAAGACTATCACAACAACCAATGCCAATATAGAAGATGTAAGAAGAATGAGAGCATCTTATTATTTTTTAGGTGCGCTACTTTCTAGATTTAAGAAAGCAAGAGTAGAACTACCAGGGGGATGCCCTATAGGGATTAGACCTATAGATCAGCATATAAAGGGCTTTGAGGCTCTTGGTGCTAAAGTTACTATTGAGCATGGAGCTGTAAATATAGAAGCTCCTAGGTTAGTAGGAACAAGTATATATTTTGATGTAGTTAGTGTGGGTGCAACCATAAATGTAATGATTGCAGCTACTTTGGCAGAAGGAATTACCATGCTTGAAAATTCAGCTAAGGAACCACATGTAGTTGATGTAGCAAACTTTTTAAATAGTATGGGAGCTAATATTAAAGGTGCAGGTACTGACTTAATAAAAATAACTGGTGTAGAAAAACTACATGGATGTGATTATTCAGTTATTCCTGACCAAATAGAAGCGGGAACTTTTATGATTGCAGCAGCAGCTTGTGGAGGTGAGGTAGTAGTAAATAATGTTATACCAAAACATCTTGAATCTATTTCAGCCAAATTGTTAGAAATGGGAGCAGAAGTAATTGAACATGACGATGCAATAACTGTGAAATCTAATGGAAAATTAAAAGGTGTAAACATTAAAACCTTACCTTATCCAGGATTTCCTACAGATGTTCAGCAACCAATGAATTCACTTTTAACCGTTGCAAGAGGAAGAAGTATAATAAATGAGAGTATTTGGGAAAGTAGATTCAAACATGTAGATGAACTTAAGAAAATGGGTGCAAATATAAAAGTAGAGGGAAGAATTGCAATAATTGATGGAGTAGAGAACCTAACTGGAGCTCATGTCAAAGCTACAGATTTAAGAGCTGGTGCAGCTATGGTTATAGCTGGGCTTATAGCAGAAGGTACAACTGTAGTAGAAGGAATTGAACATATAGATAGAGGATATCCTCATATCGAGAATAAATTTAAAGCTCTAGGTGCAAATATAGAAAGAGTTAAAGCTTAACTTAAGTATATATTGAGGGGGAGTTATATGAAATTTTGTCCATTATTCAGTGGTAGTAGTGGTAATAGTATATTGGTAACTGGAGAAAGTGGCAATATATTAATAGATGCAGGAATGCCAGGCAAGGCTATTGAAGGTGAATTAAATGCAGTAGGGGTTAGCCCTGACAAGATAAATGCCATTTTTGTAACCCATGAGCATTCAGATCATATAAAGGGCGTAGGAGTATTTTCAAGAAAATACAATGTGCCGATATATGCAAATAGTGATACATGGGGAGCTATGATAGGTAAATTAGGAAAATTAAAAGAACATAATATGAAATTTATTGAAAGCAGATTTAATGAAGTAGCAGATTTAATTATTGAAAATTTTCCTATATCTCATGATGCAGCAGCACCTAGAGGATACAAAATATATCATAAAGGAAAGTCAGCTTGTATTGCTACAGACCTAGGACATTTTTCCATAGAAGTTAAAGATGCATTGAAGAATTCGAATATAATCCTTTTAGAGAGTAATCATGATGTGGAAATGCTAAAGTTTGGACCATATCCATATCCTCTTAAAAGGAGAATATTAAGCAATGAAGGTCATCTCTCTAATGATGATTGTGGAAAAGCAATTTTAGATATTTTAGATGAAAATCATAAAACAATTTATTTAGGTCATTTAAGCAAAACAAACAACTATCCTCAATTGGCTTATGAAACAGTTGCTAATTTATTAAGAGAAAACTCAGTAGATATACATAAGGATATAACACTTACAATGTGTAATAGAGATAAACATAGTGTACTGGTAGAATTATAATTAAATTAGGAGGTAGGCCATGAAAAGGAAGGCTTTTATAAACATAGTAATAGTTATATGTTTACTTATAGTGGCTATATTTGTTATTTGGAAATTGGGTATTTTTGAAAAGAAAGACAAACCAAGTATAGTGAATACGGAAAAAATACAAAGTTCTTATACAGCAGAAGAAAAAAATGAAGCTATAGAAATTTCATTATATTTTGGTGGACCGAAAAGTAATGAAAAATCTGAGGTAGTTAAAGAGACAAGAGTTACAAGTAGTGACCAATTAATAGGTGAATTCATAATGCAGGAGCTTTTAAAAGGTCCCGCGTTGGTAAGTGAAAGTAAACCGTTATTTCCAAAAGATGTTAGATTGTTAAGCTTTTCTATTAAAGATGGCATTGCACATATAAATTTGAACTCTGTTGCAGAGTTTAATATGACTCCATCTCAAGAGGAAACAGTGTTAAAGGCTATAGTGTCTTCCTTAGATCAGTTATCGACGGTAACTAAGGTAATGATTACTGTTGAAAATAAAAATATAGAAACTTTAGGTGGAAATTATAGTATAATTAAGCCTTTTGGAAAAGAAGAGATAAATAGTTTAAAGATACAAAAATAAAAACATTGAAACAACATTATTTTCTTATTATAATAAATGAAATAAAAACTAATAAAATTTTCGTATATAAAAAGGAGAAAAGAAAATGGGTTTATATAATGACTGGACTAACTATGTGATAGAATATGTTAAAGAAAATGGAGAACCGGCATTCTGGAAAGAATATGCTATAGTAGAAAAGGAAGTCTACACTAGAGCCTTAGCTATATCTAATGGAGTTATTGAAGGTAAAATTAGTGAATTGGCTAAAGAATTTGCTGTATCAGAAATACATTTTATGGGATTCCTAGATGGGATTAATGAAAGTATTGAAAAAGAGTTGGATTTAGAATCTATGGATGAAAACTCAGAAGTGCAAATTAAAATTGATTATGAAAAATTATATTTTAATATGTTAGATTCAAAAGCAGATTATCTTTATTCATTACCACAATGGGATAGAATATTCTCACCGGAAAAAAGAAAAGAAATTCAAAAAGCTTGGAGAGATTCTAAAACTGTTGTAAATGAGAATAAGGTTGGAAGAAATGACGCTTGTCCTTGTGGAAGTGGTAAAAAGTACAAAAAATGTTGTGGTAAATAATAGAAATTATAAAAAAGACCTCATTGACCTATTTAAAGGAACAATGAGGTCTTTTTACATATCATATGATATAATTTAACATATAAGTATAAATATACAGGGGGAAGATTTATGGATAAAAATATGAAATGGATCAAGGAAACAAAAATAAATAAGATAATAGATGAATTAAATAAAAATAATATGGATGGATATTTTGTAAACTCGAAGGAAGACTTAATTAATAAGATAGATAAGTTGGTAGAGGATGGTGCAACAGTTAGTTGTGGAGGTTCCATGACTTTATTTGAAACAGGAGTTATAGATTATTTAAGAAGTGAAAAATTTAATTTTTTAGATAGATATGAAGAAGGATTATCAGCAGCAGATATAAAAAAAATTTTTATAAGGTCATTTTCTGCGGATGCCTATTTTACAAGTACTAATGCAATAACAGAAAAGGGAGA
The DNA here is from genome assembly GCA_002381695.1 of Clostridium sp. UBA4108. GTDB lineage: Bacteria > Bacillota > Clostridia > Clostridiales > Clostridiaceae > Clostridium_J. Next base: position 73,872 of record DFXM01000018.1, read on the forward strand.
ATTATATAATGTAGATGGAAATGGAAATAGAGTAGCTGCTATGCTTTATGGTCCAGAAAAAGTCATAGTTATTGTAGGTATAAATAAAATAGTAAAGAATATTGATGAAGCTATAATAAGAAATGAAAGAATTTCAGCTCCGGCTAACTGTAAGAGATTAAACAAGAATACACCTTGCATCCAAATAGGTAATTGTGTAAATTGTAGTAGCATAGATAGAATATGCAATGAATATACAGTAATAAAAAGACAATCAAATAGAGGAAGGATACATGTAATATTTTTAAATGAAGAGTTAGGATATTAATTGTAGATATGGCTTCAAGGACACTTAAAGTATTAAACAAATAAGGCATATAGTGCTTTATTTAAAAGATCTAAAGTATAAGATTATTCTTAAACTTTTTAGATCTTTTTTATTTTTAAATTTATTAAAAAAACTGAAGGGTAAAGAGAAAGATATTCGTATATATATAATGAAAGTGTTAAAAGGTTTGGGGTGATTTGTATTGATGAGTTAATTATAAAAAAAGTATTGAACGGAGATGTCAATGCATTTACATATATAGTGAAAAAATATGAAAATTTGGTGTACACAATATGTCTAAATATTGTTGGAGATAGCTTCAAATCGCAGGATTTAACTCAAGATACCTTTATATCATTATATAAAGCACTACCTCAAGTACATGGAAACAATTTGAAAAATTATATATGTAGAATAGCTACTAACAAAAGTATTGATTATAAACGGAGCGCAGTAAGAACTAGGGAGTTTATAGCTGATTTTGAAGACTACTCACAAGAAGAATTTAAGAGTGAAGGTTTTGAAAAATTAATTTTGGATAGAGAGAAAAAGCAACAGGTTATAACTTTGGTTAACTCTCTTAATGAACCTTATAGAAGTACAGTCATATCTCATTATTTTAAAGGTAAGAGCTATAATGAGATGGCCAAAGAAGAAAATATTAGTATAAAGACAGTAGAAACTAGGTTATATAGAGCTAGAAAAATACTATTTGATAAGATTAATGAAAGTGGGGTGCTATGATTTATGGATTGTTTTAATGAAGAAATGCTTAAGAAGTTTGTAGAAAGCCATGTAGAGGATGCAGTAAAGGAAAAGATACAAGAACATATGTATACCTGCAATCTATGCATGGATAAATATATTAATATAATTGAAGAGCAACAAGTTAAAATACCTCAATCGGTGTCCAAATCAGTGATAAAGAGTATTAAAGAGAATGAAAAGAAGAAACATAGAGAAAAAGTCAGGATATATGCTATAGCAGCTACCTTTACATTGCTATTCTATGGATTAGGAATTTTTAATAATATATTAGAAGGTTCCTATATGGCTTATGATAAAGTTGAAAAAGGGATTCGTATATTTAATGAGTTGAGAATAAATAATTTTATGGAGGAATAAGTATGGAAGAAAATAAATATTATAATTATGACAATAGCTATGGTAGAAATATAAGAAATAAAAGTAAGTTTTGGAGCTTTGTTCTTTCCTTTATGCCAGGTGCAGGACATATGTACTTAGGGTTACTAAAGCAGGGAGTACAACTTATGAGTGTGTTTTTAGGAATAATAGGTATATCTACATTATTAAATTTAGGAGCTATTTGCTTTATACTACCAATACTCTGGTTTTATGGTATATTTGATGCAACTGAAAAGTGTGCCCAAGGATATTCTAACAAAGATGAAAATTTAGAAATTATAAATTGGATTTATAAAGGTAGTTTTAACTATAAAATTGATAGAAAGCTAGTAGGATATGGATTGCTTATAGTAAGCGGACTAATTATATTAAACAATATAATCATGCCAATATTTTCAATAGTATTTGATACACGTCACTGGTTTATTACCTCTTTAATTAATTATCTTATAGTTGCATCTTTATTACTATGGGGAGGATATAAATTAGTAAAAAGTGGAGAGAAAATAGATAGAGATTTTAGTGATGAAGATTTCCAAGAATATGAAAGAAATATAACTGAAACAATTATTGAAGAGTGTAAAGAGCCTTCAAAAGAAGATAATTAAATATATTAAGAGGGTATCATTCATTTTGTAAGTGGATGGTACTTTTATTTTAGATTATAATAATTTATATAACACATTCAGATTAATAATTAAAGGTGTCAAAGAACATTAGGAGGGAAAATGAATATAACATTAATTTCAGTAGGAAAAATAAAAGAAAAATATTTAAGAGATGCTATAGATGAATACTCAAAGAGGCTTTCAAGATACTGTAAGCTTGATATAATAGAGCTGTCGGATGAAAAGACTCCGGATAACGCTTCAGAAAAAGAGGAAATTCAAATAAAAGAAAAAGAAGGAGCCTTGATTTTATCAAAAATTAAGGAAAATTCATATGTAATAGCTATGGATTTAAAAGGAAAGCATTTAACTTCAGAAGAATTTTCAAACTTTATAGATAACTGCGGAGTTATGGGAAATTCAAATTTAGTTTTTATAATAGGAGGAAGCTTAGGGTTATCAGAGCAGATTATAAAGAGAGCTAATTACAAGATTTGTTTTTCTAAAATGACATTTCCACATCAATTATTTAGGGTAATGCTTCTTGAGCAAGTGTATAGAGCATTTAGAATAATGAAGAATGAACCGTACCATAAGTAAGTGAGGGTTTTTCTTTTTTATGGAAAGAAAACAATGGAATATTAAGATTATTACCAAGAGAAATTATAATGGAAGTATATAGATTTAATTGTATAAATCAACAGATAAATAAATTAGAATTTGTTTAGTACACACTTATAGTGCAATAAAATGGCATGCAAAATCTATTTTACATATTAAAAAGTAGTGATGTAAAATAGATTTGATAGCACGATTACACTTCGCACGATAGAATGTAAGCAGCAGGGGGAATATCAAAGTGGACATTAGCAAACAAATAAAAAAATATAGACTCGATTCAAAATTATCGCAGGAGGATTTGGCTGAAAAAGTATTTGTAACACGACAGACGATTTCAAATTGGGAAAACGGTAGGAACTACCCTGATATAAATAGTCTTGTACTATTAAGTACTCTCTTTGATGTTTCTCTTGACATTCTAGTCAAAGGAGATTTGGAGGAAATGAAAGAAAAAATTAAAACAAGGGATATCCAAAAATTTAATCATGATGGCACGATTTTTAGTGTACTACTTATAACAACAGTATTATTGACCGTTCCGCTATTTCTTTATTTAAATTTTATTGGAATTGCAATCTGGTTAGTGATATTTGGCATTACAATGTATTATGCAATATGTCTTGAAAAGCAAAAGAAAACTTATGACATTCAAACATACAGAGAAATCATAGCTTTTACCGAGGGAAAAAAACTTGATCAAATTGAAAAGAGTTGTGAGGTTGGAAAACGCCCATATCAAAAAGCGTTCTTAGTAATTTGTTCAGGATTGATTACACTAGTTGTCACTATAGGAATGTATTTTTTATTTAGATTAATTCAGTATATCAAATTGTTACTGGTTTAGAAATTTGAATTGATGAGGTAGATATATGGAAATGAAACACATAATACAAATAATATTTACAGTTATAGTGGGGTGTACGATTATTGTTACCATAATAAAAGTGATGAGGAAAAACGATAAGGAAACTTATATGTCTGAAGGTATGATACTTGGTTTTGTAATCGGTGCAATTTCTGGTTTTTATATAATGAATGCACTTATATGTACACCAATAGGAATGTTTTTGGGTATTGAGATTGGAAAAAATATCAAAAGAAATAGCCAAATCAATAAAGCTAAAAATTAATAATAACTTAGTAAAGTATATAACTAATCAAGGCGAAGTGTCCATAGAGGATGCTCCGTCTATTTTTGTATTGAGAAAAATTGGACTACCTACGATAAATTTTGATATAGCAATATAGAAGAAATAAGAAAGGAGGACTATAATAGGCAACAAAAGGTTCGTACTTAATACCGATACGGAGAAGCGTATCATAAGTAATGCTCTAAATATTTGATTTAGTTAGCAGAACTTACTCAGGAAGCGTATGTGAGTCGAGTTTCCTAAATAAATGAGATTTTTATTTATAGGAACTGTAACAAACTATAGAAAAATTACCTCTTACTTAAAGAAATTAACGACATACTTTAATTCTGTTTACAAAGAAAATCCCAAGTATATAATTAATATTGTGGAGAGTGAAGATATGAAAATACGAATTGAAGTTGATGATGGAATAAAGGAAGACGAAGTTATTATTAAATGTAGTCAATTAAATGATGATATTTTAGATATTCAAAAGCTGCTTAATGACATATTCTTGCAAAAAAAACAGCTAACTTTTTACAAAGATGATACTGAGTACTATATTTCTTTATCAGAAATACTGTTTTTCGAGACAGAACAAACTACAGTTAGTGGACATACTGCTAATAATGTATATCAGGTAAAATACAAGCTTTATGAATTAGAAGAGATCTTGCCAAAAGATTTTATGAGGATTTCAAAATCAACAATATTGAATATAAATTATGTTTACTCAATAACACGCAATTTAACATCATCTAGTATAGTTGAATTTCAACAAACGCATAAAAAGGTGTATGTTTCAAGACATTATTATAAACCTTTAAAAAATAAATTATTGGAAAAGAGGAGATAGAATGGATAACAGTAGACTTTCGGTAGGACTTTCTCTTATACTATGTGGAATTGCTTTAATTATCTATAAACTTGGATATTTTTCAGATACAAATATTTTTACAATATTATTTACAATTTTCTTAGTTGGTATCATTATAAAGAGTGCATTAAAAGCTAATTTCGCAGGCATTTTATTCCCAATAGCACTAATTTGTATTGATTATGATGAACAGCTTGGTATAACAGCTATTACTCCATGGACAGTATTAATAGCAGCATTACTTGGAAGTATTGGTCTTTCTATGGTTTTTAATAAACATCCTAAGTGGGCTCACAGAAAAAGTAATTGGGATCCTTCTAAATTTAATACTATTGATACAGAAGATGAAAGTCATATAAAGTTAAAGACATCATTTGCTGGAAGTATTAAGTATATAAATACAGATAAATTTGAACAAGCAGATTTAAAGTGTAGCTTTGGAGCAATGAAAGTGTATTTTGATAATGCTGTTCTTCATGAAGGAAAAGGAGTTGTTATAATAGAATCTTCTTTTTCTGGTATAGAGTTGTATATACCTAGAAATTGGACTGTTGAAGATATATCTACTACATCTTTGAGTTCAGTAACTGAAAAAAATAGAAATGAAGGAACAGCAGATAATATTCTAACTATATGTGGAGATATAAGCTTTTCAGGAGTAGAAATAATTTATATATAATGTAAATAAGCTTATCTGGTCGTGGAATTTAGTAAAAGAAAGTTAGCCTTAACCATTATTTCTTGGTTAGGGCTGTTTTTATATTATTTCACCTACATTTGAACCATTTAATCATGGTGATGTGACTGTAGAAGAATATTTAGTCTTGGAAGGTTTAACTGAATGTTTAGCTGAAGAAATGTATGGTAAAGAATTGATAGAACCTTGGATTGAAGATTTTTATGAAGAAGAGATGGAGTACTCAATCAAAGTGATAAAAGAAGGACGAAAGACTAAAGATTTTGGATAAGTATCAGCTTATATGTTTGGTGATGAGGTTGATAAGAAGTAAGGACACAGTCCAGTTGGTTTATCAGCGAATGCAGGTTATACTATTGGCTACCACTTGATTAAGCAATACTTAGTCAACAGCAAGAAGAGAATGTCAAAAGGTTAATAGGGAGTCGGATAATTCAAGCCTAGAGATTCTTAAATCACTCCAACTACGTTCAAGAGTTACAATATAAAAAAATTTCAATGAACTATTTATAACATTTATAGTACCCCTGCATAATTTCTTCTGATTAATGCAATAATCTAAGTAGTTGATAATATCTTGTTCACCTAGTAATTCAGGTGGCTGGTTATAAAATTTAGAAAAGTTTCTTATGGACCACACCATATTTTTAATGGTGTCTGGTGTTTGTTAACGAAGCTTTAAATCTTTAATCATTTTATCTATTTTTTTATACATTTTATTACGCCTATAAATGGTGTGTAAAATGTGAGAAGTGAAGCTTCTTTGAGAAAGAAACTTCACTTCTTATTTTTCTATATAAAAATTGATTTAATCACTACACCAGCTATCGCTTTTAACGATTTAGTTTTATATGGGTATTGTGAACTAGCTAAAATTAAAAATCGTTCTTTAAAAACTGAATAACACGGTGTTAGAAATTATTTGGTTTAACCCAAAATACATCGTATTTGTAATATTTTTTTAAATTTATATGATTGGAATGTGACTATGTCAGAAGATGTTAATTGAAAAACATCTTCTGATAAATCTATAATAAATAAATTTAGATATTGTACTTTATATCTTGTAGTTTATATCTTGAGAGTAACATATTAAGCAATGAAAAGAGGAGTTAAAATTTGAAAAGATTTGTTAGTATTATAATTATAGTTAGTTTATTAATTGTTTCTTTTACTATTGTAGGAGGTGTAAAAAATAAAATAATGAGTAAAGATACAAATGTAGGTAATGCACTAATAGTAAGCGATAATTTAATAAAACCTATTGAGTCTAATGCGCAACTACCTGATATTATGGATAATAAATCATTGTCTTTATTAGAAGAAGCACGTAAGGGAAAAGGTGGAGCAATTGGCACAGCTGGAAAAGGGGTAGTTGCATTAAGATTTGATGATTATCAAAATATATTTGGAGAAAAAGTATACCCATTATTAGTTGCTCGTGGTTTGCCATGCAGCATGGCCTTGATATCGCGATTTAATACTGCACAAAGCTGGGGTATAGGCACAACTTGGGATAATATTAGGGAATGGAATCGAAACGGAGTTGAAATATGGAGTCATGGAACAGACCATGAGGATTATAGTAAATATGGATATTCAGGACTGTATAGTCAAATAGTTACTTCAAAAGAAGAAATAGAAGTACAAGATATAAAAGTTGTGGGCTGGGTGCTTCCAGGCGTTAAACCTACTACAAGTAACCTACCTTATAATGGACTAACTAAGCCCAGCGATTATAACAGTGCTACAGGAAGACTTCTCATGGATACATACGCTTTAACAGAAGCTTATGCATATAATAATGAAGAAAGAACTTTGCCAATGTATATTTATCACGGCTTGAGTCATAGAACGATCTCTGATGGTGGAGAAACAGTTTCATCCTTAATAGAAAAAATAAACGTAGTTATTAAAAATAAATCAGGCATTGAATTAATGTGTCATGCAGGTAATTTAGGAAAACCTGGCAATTTAACTTTTGAACAGTTTGAAACAGTATTAGATTATATAAAAACGCAATGGGATAAAGGATCAATAGAAATTTTAACACCTTCCGGGCTTTGCTTTGCGGACCCTAATACCAGCAGTAGACTTAAACTAAATGCTGATGATAGCTTTGAAGGTTTAACAATGTATAATCCTGGATCATGGAATGAGACAAGAAATTGGACTGGTAAGATCATTGAAACAAGTACAGGCAGGACAGGAAATAACTTTTTGCGTATAACTAGAAGTGCTGATGATTCAGGAGTAACTCAAAAAATTGTAAACTTAGATAAATTAGGAGTTCAAGGAGAACAATTTGTGTTTGAAGGATGGTTCAGGTCTTATGATAGTGAGGGTACAGATGGCATGATACAAATAAGTGATTATGATGATCCTAATAAACTGAAAATAGTTAAAAGAGTAGTATGTAATGGTAAATCATGGACAAGAGCAAGGTTTGTATTTTGCATACCTCCTAACACAAAAAACATCACATTATCTCTTTATAGGGGAACAGGAGCTGGTATTGATTGGGATGATGTAAGTATAAAGATAATATAGCTTTGTTGACACTATAAATATTAAGTTCCTCAACATTTGAATATATCTTTAGAAAAGTGTGTAACTTGTTTTCTTGTGAAAGTTCTTCATATACTATAGTAAGATCTCCGCTGCTACTTATATCTAAGATTAAAGTAGCTTACAATATATAAATAATGGATTTTAAGGTATTTTTAGATAGCGATTCAAGGAATTTGTGTACTAATTATAATCATAAAATAAGTAAAATCAATCAGTCTATAGGCTTATGTAATAGATATTTTCAATACGCCTATTTTTATTTATAGATTACGTGCTTAAGTTTGATACGATGAACCATATCACAAATAAGTAAGGTAAGATAAATTTATTATAAGCAGAGAGTTTACAAGTGGTCAATGAAAAAAATCATATTAATATATAAGAATTTAATGTGATACCTATGATATAATTTAGATGTTAAAATTATGAATAGTTTAAGAGAGGTTAAATATGATATATAAAAATGGAGTTAAATATGATAAAGAATTACATGATAACCTGAAAGTTGACTGTCAAAAATGTTTCGGATTTTGCTGTGTTGCATTGTATTTTTCTGCTTCTGAAGGCTTTCCAACGGACAAAGATGCCGGTAAACCTTGTATAAATTTACAATCTGATTTTAGATGTACTGTTCACAAAAATCTTAGGCAGAAGGGTCTTAAAGGGTGCACTGCTTATGACTGCTTTGGAGCAGGCCAAAAAGTTGCTCAAGTTACATATGATGGACATGATTGGAGAAGAAACCCAAAAACTGCAAAGCAAATGTTTGATGTATTTTTGATTATGAGGCAACTTCATGAAATGTTATGGTACCTAACAGAGGCCTTTAGGATACAATATAATAGTATTATCCAAAAGGAAATTAGTTACGTGATAAGTGAAACGGTACGGCTTACTAATCTAGATGCTGATTCTCTCATAGAGCTAGACTTAGTAGCACATAGAAGTAATGTTAATGCTCTACTTTTAAAAACTAGTGAACTTGTGCAAACTAAAGCTCGTAGAGGACAAAAGACTACTTTGAAACGTAGGAAGACAATTGCTGGAAGATTAAATTTTATTGGTTCAGATCTTAGAAAAATTAATCTAACAGGAGAAGACTTGAGAGGAGCATTTCTTATTGCAGCAGACCTTAGAGGGGTTGACTTAAGTGGAGCAGACCTCATTGGAGCTGATTTGAGAGATGCTGATATAAGAGGAGCTAACCTTACAAATAGTATATTTATTACGCAATCTCAGATTAATGCCGCTAAGGGAGACTCTGATACAAGATTGCCAATGTCATTAGTTCGTCCTGTATATTGGGATAAATAATAATATATTAAATGTTTAAGCACTTATTCAATTTAGGAGTAAGTGTTTTTTTCATTGGAATTTAAAAGAGAAATAGGGAACACTACAAGTGAAAATATCATAAAATTTAGACAGATACTCAAGATTGTATAATTACATTTGATCTGCTTTAAACTATGATAGAAAGTAAGAAATTTAAATAGAATTTTAAACAGAAAGTTGAGGATGGTTATATGAGTAAAAAAACAAAGAAAAGTAGTATAAATCCATTGATTGCATTAGGTGCAATAGCTGGAGCAGCAACTGTAGCCTCTATAGGTGCAAAGAAACTTAAAAATAAAGCAAATGCATTAGCAAGTTCATTTACATATGAAAATAATGAAGATACACAAGTCTATTTTGTTGGAGGTGGCTTAGCTTCTTTAGCTGGTGCAGCTTATCTTATAAGGGATTGTAGCTTCAAAGGAGAGAACATTCATATTATCGAAGGAATGAAAATTCTTGGTGGTAGTAATGATGGTGCTGGTGATGTGAAAAATGGATTTGTATGCCGTGGCGGTAGAATGTTAAATGAAGAAACTTACGAAAATTTTTGGGAGTTATTTTCAGATATTCCATCTTTAGATTTACCAAATAAAAGTGTTACTGAAGAAATTCTAAATTTTGATCACTTACATCCAACCCATGCACAAGCGCGTTTAGTGGATAAATATGGAGTTATTCAAGATGTAACTAGCATGGGCTTTAACAATGCTGACCGTATGGCCCTTGGTAAATTAATGATTACTCCAGAAGAAAAGTTAGACAACATGACTATTCAAGAATGGTTTAGTAATACTCCACATTTCTTTGAAACTAACTTCTGGTATATGTGGCAAACAACATTTGCGTTCCAAAAGTGGTCTAGTTTATTTGAATTTAAACGCTATATGGAACGTATGATTTTTGAATTTTCTCGTATTGAAACATTGGAGGGTGTTACACGTACAGCTTACAATCAATATGAATCTGTTATTCTTCCATTAAAAGCTTATCTAGATAGTTTTAAAGTTGATTTTAGTATCAATGCAACAGTAACTGATTTAGATTTTAAATCAGGAGAAGGTATTACAGTAACTGCTATACATCTAGAAGAAAATGAAGCTGAAAGAGTTATTACATTAAACTCTGGAGATGTTTGCATTATGACAAATGGATGTATGACTGATAGTGCAACTCTAGGTGATATGCATACACCAGCAGAGTATGATCCAGAGAAACCAATCTCTAGTGAACTTTGGAGAAAAGTGGCTAAAAAGAAACCAGGGCTAGGTGATCCAGAGCCATTCTTTGGACATCCAGAAGAAACTAACTGGGAAAGCTTCACTGTAACTTGTAAAGGTAATAAACTTTTAAAACTAATTGAAAAATACTCTACTAATATTCCTGGTAGCGGAGCTTTAATGACATTTAAAGATTCTAGTTGGTTAATGAGCATTGTTGTTGCAGCTCAGCCTCACTTTAAAAATCAACCACTAGATACTACTATTTTCTGGGGTTATGGATTATATACAGATAAAATTGGTGACTATGTGAAGAAGCCAATGCGTGATTGTACTGGTGAAGAATTATTAATAGAACTTCTACATCATTTGCACATGGAAGATCAGCTTGATGAAATCATGGGAACTGTAGTAAATGTCATTCCATGTATGATGCCTTATATAGATGCACAGTTCCAACCCCGTAAGATGACTGATCGTCCAAATGTTGTACCAAAAGGTTCAACAAATTTTGCTATGATTAGCCAGTTTGTTGAAATTCCAGAAGACATGGTATTTACTGAAGAATATTCTGTACGTGCAGCAAGAATTGCTATATATACTCTATTTAATGTAAAAAATAAAAAGATATGTCCAGTAACTCCTTATAAAAAGCAACCAAGAATTTTAAAAGAAGCATTAAAAACATCTTATAGATAAAAAGAATGACTATATTTTAATATAGTTTAGAAAATTAATATAAAATTAGAGGAGGGAAAATCCCTCCTCTAATTTAGTTTAGTTTAATAGTGAGAGAGAATAATTGTTATCTTAGGGTTTAGTTCTTTAGTTAAAAATTTGCTAGTAAAATAGTTAAAATATTATTTGTAAAGTTAAAAAGTAATATATAAAGCAAAATAGTTTTAAATTATACCTAGTAATTATAACCAATGAATATATTGGCAAACAATGTGGAAGCAAGTAATAGATTCAAATTAACATAAGTATTTTATTTACATATAAGGATTATGATTCTTTTAGAGTGGTATATATCAATTTATAGAAATCATTTAACCTAATAAAGGTGAGAAAATTATGATATAAATTTATGTGACGGCATTAGGGAAAGTAAAAAGTACTTTAACTAATAAAATATTGAATTCAATTAAGGATTCGAAAAAATAAAAGGAGTGGTACAGATGAAAAAGAAACTAATTGCAATGTCATTACTAGCTACATTATTAGGGGGTGTAGGAACTACAGCCTATGCTTCGGGAGTATCTAATGTGGGACAAGATTGTGCTAAACAGAATATTGCTGTCAATCAAAATATGGACAAGCTTTCCAAATCATTAAAATCTCAAGGTAATAAAGTGGGTAATAAAGTAGGGTCATTTAATAATATTGGATCTGAAAATATCCAAGATATTTTAAATAACCTTAAACAGTGTACTCAAGGCAAAGTAGATAGTAATAAACCTGAAAATTGCCCGGATAATGAAGTTAAGCCTGAAGATAATCAATGTGATAATGGAGTTAATGTAGGAGATGAAACGGAGAATAACGCTCCAGATGTAGAAACACCACCAGTTGTGGAAACACCTCCTGTAGTAGAAACACCACCAGCTACGGAAACACCGGAAAAACCAAGTGAAAGTGATAAATTCATGGCGCAGGTAGAATCTATGATACTACAAAAAGTAAATGAAGAAAGAGCTAAAGCTGGAGTATCAGCACTATTACATAATGGTACTATGGAAAAGTATGCTAGAATCAAATCTCAGGATATGGGAGATAGAGGATACTTTGATCATAAGAACCCAGAAGGAAACCTTATAACAGCTCAAATGGAAAAGGATGGAGTTAGTTATAGAGCTTGGGGAGAAAACATTGCCTATATTGGTGGGATGTCTGATCCAAATGAATTAGCAAATCAATTTATGACTAACTGGATGAATTCACAGGGACATAGACAAAATATTTTATCAACTAACTTTACTGATATTGGTGTAGGAGTTTATAAAATAGGAGACAAGGTTTATGCAACTCAAGAGTTCTACAAATAAGTTGTTAAGAAATAAAGAATAAAAATTGCCCCATTAATTGAAGTGTACAACGTTTTTAGTTGTATCCAGTTAATGGGGTTTTTAGTTCATAATGAAGTAAGCATTATCTTAATTTTATCAAAGAACGATACTTAAAGCTTATATAGAAAGTCTTTTCTATAAGAGATTTTATAATAAATTTTATATTTGAATTAAACTACTTACTGAGTATCTCTATGCCATCTTCCGTTACTAGTATTGTATGTTCCCACTGTGAAGATAAAGAGCCATCCTCTGTGAACACTGTCCAGTCATCATCGGCATCTATTACTATTTCAGAGGACCCTATATTTATCATAGGTTCAATGGTAAATACCATACCAGGAACTAAAATCATCCCTTCTCCTCTTTTACCATAGTGGGCTACAAAAGGGTCTTCGTGGAATTCAAGCCCAATACCATGTCCGCCAAAATCTTTTACTACTGAGTATCCATGTTTCTCAGCATGCTCTTGAATGGCTGCCCCTATATCATCTAAGAATCCCCAAGGTTTTACTGCTTCTATACCTTTATATAGGCACTCTCTTGAAACTTCTACTAACCTTCTTGCTTCTTCACTGACTTCACCAATCATAAACATTCTTGAAGCATCTGAATAGTACCCATTTAATATAGTTGACACATCTATATTTATGATGTCTCCATTCCTAAGAATTATATTTTCACTAGGAATACCATGGCATACCTCATCATTTATTGAAGTACATACACTTTTAGGGTATCCTTCAAAATTAAGTGTTGCAGGAATTGCACCTTGTGACACAGTGTAATTGTGAACTAATTTGTCAATCTCTTCGGTGCTCATGCCTTCTTTTATATTTTCAGCTACTAAATCAAGAACTGCATTATTAACTTTGGAACTATTTCTTATACCCTCAAGTTGGTCCTGATTTTTAATAATATTTCTTGGTGGAACTTGAAGACCTTGCATATTTAAATGTTCTAATTTCTCATCAAAGCTACTATGACATTTCTTGTATTTTAAGCCACTCCCACACCAGCATAAATCATTTCTATTTAAATTCATATTAATCTCTCCTAATTTTATATACTTTATAATATTTTATTTTTTAAACTATGATTTATTATACTTCTATAGATATAAATTTAAAAGTACTTATTATACTAATGTATTTATATAATTTTAATAAATATAAAATCAATAAATTATTTTCAAGAAAAGTATAAATCATGTGATATAATTGTGTTAATATGGACAATATTTAAAAAAGCAGTCAGAGAAGACTGCTTTTTACAATAGATTTTAAGAGAGGTTTGATATGTCAAATAAAGCACTAGAAGTATTAAATAATTACTATGGCTATAGTTCTTTCAGAAGAGGCCAAGAAAAAATAATAGATGAGATATTAAGTGGTAATGATGTAGTTGCAATAATGCCAACAGGTGGAGGAAAATCAATTTGCTATCAGATACCAGCTATAATATTTGAAGGTATCACTGTAGTTATTTCTCCATTAATATCTTTAATGAAGGATCAGGTTGATGCCATTAATAATATTGGGATTCAAGCTGCATATATCAATTCATCTTTAAGTAATATAGAAATTCGACACATATTTCAAAAAGTTGAAGCAGGAGAAATAAAGCTTTTATATGTAGCGCCAGAGAGATTGGAGGCATCAGATTTTATAAATCTAATTTCTAATATACATATATCGCAGGTAGCTGTAGATGAAGCACACTGTGTTTCTCAATGGGGACATGAGTTTAGAAGTAGCTATAAGTACATCAGTAGATTTATAAGCATATTAAAGCATAGACCAGTAGTTTCTGCTTTTACAGCTACTGCTACTGAAGAAGTTAAGGATGATATAGTTAAATTACTAGATTTAAGAAGTTCTAAAGTGTTTATATCGGGATTTGATAGAAGTAATCTAAAACTAGTGATTGAAAAGGGCGTAAATAAAAAGCAATATTTGATGAACTTCATAAATGAGAATAAAGATGTGGGAGGAATAGTATATGCAGCAACAAGGAAAGAAGTTGATGCTATCTACGAAATTCTACAGGGGAATAATATATCTGTAGCTAGATATCATGCTGGGTTAAGTGACGAAGAGAGAAAAATAAATCAAGAGAATTTTGTTTATGATAAAATTGATGTGATGGTAGCTACCAACGCCTTTGGTATGGGAATTGACAAACCGAATATAAGATATGTTATACACTATAATATGCCTAAAAATATAGAGAGTTACTATCAGGAGATTGGAAGAGCAGGAAGAGATGGGGAAGATAGTGAATGTATAATGTTATTTTCTCCGGGAGATGTTCAGACACAAAAATACATCATAGATATTGGGACTATAAATCCTGAAAGAAAGCTAAATGAGTTATCAAAGCTTAAAACTATGACAGATATGATTTATTCAAATGATTGTTATAGAAAGTACATTTTAAATTACTTTGGAGAGAATCTTGAAGAGGATTGTAACAATTGTAGTAATTGCAATAAAGAAGGGGAAGTTATAGATAAAACAATTGATGCTCAAAAGGTATTGTCTTGTGTTTATAAGATGCAAAGACCTTTCGGTATAGGAGTATTAGTAGATGTGTTAAGAGGGTCAGAAAATAAAAAGATAAAAGAGTTAGGTTTTAATAACTTGTCTACTTATGGAATAATGAAAGATTACTCTAAAGAGGAATTAAAAGAGTTTATAAATACCTTAATCTCCCATGGATATTTAGATTATATAGGAGAATATCCTGTGGCAAGGATTAATAATAAGTCTATAGACATACTTAAGGGAAATGAAAAAATATTGTTTAAAGAAGCTAGACAAGTTACTAATGTATTTAAGAGCAATGACTTATTTGAATCATTAAGGTCTCTTAGAGCTTCTATAGCTACGGAGGAAAGGGTACCTCCTTATGTTGTATTTGGAGACAATACTTTGAAAGAACTAAGTACAAGAATGCCAGTAAATAGGGAACAGTTTTTAGATATAAGCGGAGTTGGTGAAGTTAAACTTGAGAAATATGGAGATGTATTTTTAAGTGAAATTAATAAATATATAGATGAGAATAGTATTGAAGTACAATGGAGCTTTAAAAATTCAAATACTTCTACACAAAAAACAACAGAAAGTTCGAGTAGAGATAGAAAGTCCAAATTAAGTAATAATAATGTAGAAAAGAAGAAATCACATTTACAAACTATAGATATGCTTAAAGTTACTGGAGATTTACAAGAAGTTGCTTCAGCAAGAGAATTAGCCATAACTACTGTATTTTCACATATCCAACAGTATGTAAGTGAAGGAAATGAACTTGATTTCAATATGAAATTTGATAATATTTTTACTGAAGAAGAAGAAATATTAATACTAGAGGTTATAGAAGAAGTAGGATGTGGAAAGTTAAAACCAATAAAGGAAAAGCTTCCTAATGGTATATCATATGATGCAATAAAAGCAGTAGTTTTAAAGAAAACCATAAATATGTAATAAATAGGCTATCTTAAAATAATTTTTTAATTATTCTGAGGTAGCCTATTTCAAAATAGAATGCAAATTATTTAATGAATTGAATTTGTTTTAATATAGTTCTAGAATAAATAATCATCTAAAACAAAGTCAATGAATTGAGAATAATTAAAATTCACAGTTGCAAAAATAAATTTTTGAATTTTTACATATGAATCTAAAGTTAAATATACCTTTACTAAAGTCAACACTGGGGATTAAAATAGAAGAATTTTCGGTTGGTTCAATGTATTTATTAAATATATCGGCTGAAGACGTTTTATACATTATAGTTAGGGCATTTTTATTAGAGACATCAATGAATTTATTATTATGAAAAATGTTATATTCATTATACATTTTATAATCTATCATCTTTGTGTTACCTGTTGGCTTCATATTTACAGGTATTCTTTTAACTAGAGAGCTAAATTTATGATCATTATGGACTACATATGCAATCTTAGAACCCCAAGCATTAAGGAATTCATCTATATCATATTTTAAAGAAACTCCACTCTCATCCCTGGCAGCAGGATCATTTACTACAATATAATCTTTTCCATCTTCCCTTGTAAAACCTTTAACAACAATAATATGTCCGAAAGTGTAATTACAAGGTGCATTCGTAATTATAGGAAGATCCTTATCACAGTTAGGATGTTTATATCGTACACTAACAATTACAGGGTTTCCATTTAAGATTTCTCTCTTTAAATCATCAACTGAGTTGAAGTAGTCAATATATGCAGTTAATCCAAAGGTTGAGATAAAAGCGGTATTAAAGGGCCAATTTCCAAAGCCTTCATATACAGAATCATAGACATTCCAAGCCACTTCTTCAGGAGCAATATCAACACCATGATATTTTAGTACCATAGAGGAACTTGTAGCACTACACATAACACCTGCTATTTTTGGATCTTTAGTCATTTGTGAATAATTATAGACGGAAAGGATTTTATTATTAGCATCTAAATTCTTAGCACCAACTTCATTATCATATACCTTTATAATAGCTTTATTTGGTAAGATATTTCTAATACTAAAGGATACAAGTTTAATTACAGGGCTACTTTCAGTATCTTCAGAAATCAAATGTATTTTGTATTGGAAGGCAGTTGCAACCTTGTTATCCCCTTTAACCATTAAAGTGTCTGTACTAACAGAAGCTATATTATCACAGGATTCATGGGGGGCAAGACTATATCTATCTCCAGTTGTGGTCCAAGTGCCCCAGGAAAGCCAACTACTCCAAACATTATCAACTAAAACTTTTCCATAGAGTTGAATTTTTGTATTATAAGGAGTAAGTGCATTCCAAGAAAGAACACCATATTCAAATTCAGGAGTGTTTATAATTTTTGAAATATAGGTACCTGTATTTTCATAACAGATATCATTAAGCAGAAGAGTTATTCCGGAATTATACTCTGAAAATTCTGTGTTTCTGAAGGAGCCTTCTTTGAAATCTTCATATGAGTTATGAAGTATTAAATTATCGTTAATCATATTAATTATCCTCCATTTCGAAAAAAGTTTTTGCTTAAATAGATAGTTAATTCATAATCAGAATACTGATAAATATAATTGTAATAGAGATAAAAGTATATGAAGTTAATTTCAAATCTATGTGAATAAATATACATTTTTTACTCAAATAGTAATTATAATAATTATTATAATACAAAAAAATATTAAATGTAAGAGCTTATGAATTTCAATTAAGTGAAAAAATAATTAATTTGATTAAAACCAATTTATGTATTTACATTTTACAACTGGTTGTACTATAATAAATATAATTAATTATCTAGTTACAAAAAATTTAAAAATAAAAATTATATACCAAAACAGTAACAAGTTATACAAAATAAACTTGCGTTGGTTAAAATATTCTTAATATTCGTAAAATTTATACAAGGACTCTATATTTAGAATAATTTTGCATAATATGATTATAAAGTTGCATTTTGATGCAATAATACAGGATTCTCATTAGCATGTTAATGCTAATTAAGGATATTAATATATGTGTGTTTAAGGAGGATTATTATGAAAAAGCTTTTATCTTTAATAATGGTACCGATTTTTACAGTAGGACTATTATTAACTGGATGTGGCAAAGATTCAAAAACTGAAGCTGTACAAGAGTATACACGTGTTTATTCAGGGGAGTATACAACACTGAACTATCTAGTGACAGCAAGTACAGATGAATTTGAGGCAGTTGCAAACTTAGTTGATTGTTTAGTGGAATATGACAAATACGGCGTGGTTCAGCCAGGCTTAGCAGAATCCTGGAATGTATCACCTGATGGATTGACATGGACTTTTAATCTACGTAAAGGGGTAAAGTGGTTAAAAAATGATAAGTCTGAATATGCAGAAGTTGTAGCTCAAGATTTCGTGGATGGAATGAAATATGTTTTAAATTCTGATAACAATTCAGAAACTGCACAAATTGCTTATAGTGTTCTTAAAAATGCAGAAGCATACTATAATAAAGAAATTACTGATTTTGAACAAGTTGGAATTAAAGCTAAAGATCAATATACAGTAGAGTATACATTAAATCAACCAACACCATATTTCCTATCAATGGTAACATATGTTTGCTTCATGCCAGTTAATGGTGAGTTTTTGCAGGCAGCTGGAGATAGGTTTGGTACAGATAATACAAATTTACTTTATAATGGAGCATATATATTAGAAACTTACGAGCCACAAAGTAAAAGAATATTTGCAGCTAATGATCAATATTGGGATAAAGACCAAGTATTTATAAAGAAATTAACTTATAATTACAATAAAGAAGCTACAACATTATCACCTGAATTATTTCTACGTGGAGAAATATCATATAGTGGAATACCATCATCTTCATTAGATGAATGGATGGATAATGCTGAGAAAAAGGAACAAATTAGACCGACTAAACCAGGATTCTATTCATATTTCTATGCACTTAACTTTGATCCAAAGTTTGCTCCAGAATATGAGCCAGAAAACTGGAAAGTGGTTGTTAATAACGCTAATTTCAGACAATCTTTATTTCATGCGTTAGATAGAAAGGCTGCTATGGTAACTGCGGAGCCTTATGGACCAGAGAGGCTCATTTCTAACACTGTTACTCCAAAGGATTTTGTTAACTTAGAGGGAGCAGATTATACTCAGCTTGGAGATTTAAAAGAAATAGCTAATAGAGATAGTTTCGATACTAAGTCAGCTTTAGATTATAAAGCTAAGGCTATGGAAGAATTAAAAGGAAAAGCTACCTTCCCAGTAAAGGTTTTGATGCCTTATCAAACAGGCATTAGTGAATGGACAAATCGTGCGCAAGTTATAGAGCAGCAGATGGAAAAAGCACTAGGAGCAGACTATATAGATATAGTTTTATTACCTCATCAACCAACAGGTTTCTTAAAAGAAACAAGACGTGCTGGCAACTACGCCATGATGGAGTGTAATTGGGGCCCTGACTATGCAGATCCTCAAACCTATACAGATCCATTTATATCTGGTGGAACGTATAATAAGCCGGAGTTAGCAACTGGTTATGCAGAATCCAATGGAAAAAATAAGTATGAAAATATGGTAAATGCAGCAAACACTGAAGTTCTTGATCTTGAAAAACGTTATACAGCATTTGCAAATGCTGAAGCCTTCCTAATTAATGAAGCCTTCATTATTCCATTTGGAGTAGGAGTTTTTAATGGCGGATATATAGCATCTAGAGTAGATCCATTTACATCTCAATATGCTCCGTTCGGAGTTTCTGATAGTAAGTATAAAGGTCAGAAAATTTTGGATAAACCAATGAATACTGAAACTTATAATCAAAAACTTGAAGAATGGAATAAAGAGCGTGCAGAGGCCCTAAAGGCTGCAAGTAAATAAGTATTAAATAGATATTATGATTTTGAGCAAGAGTTATAGATATAGCTCTTGCTTATTAAATCATTAAAGTAAGATAAATAAGGGAGCTGATATAGTGTTAAGATACTTGGGTAAAAAATTATTACAATCTGCATTTACATTATTCCTAGTAATTACTGTTGTATTTATGCTTATGAGATTAATGCCTGAAGAAGGCTATTTCAATAATTACGATAAATTAAGTGAATCTCAAAGAGAAACCATGCTTACCAATATGGGTCTTAGAGATCCAATGCATATACAGCTTGGTCGATTTTATGGTGATTTAGCCCATGGAGATTTAGGAACTTCTATAAAGTATCGTCCACAGGTTCCAGTATCAGAAATTATTAAGGATAAAATACCCTACTCTCTATGTTTTGGGCTAGGGGCAATAGCAATTTCTCTTTTGTGTGGATTGCCATTAGGAGTAATGATGGCTAAGAGTAAAGGGAAATTTTGGGACAAAATAGGGACGGGTTACATAGTATTTATAAATGCTGTACCTGCAGCGGTATACTTTTTATTTATACAACTATATGCTACAGGAGCATTTAATTTTCCAATATTATTTAGTAAGGATAAACCAGCAAGTTGGATTTTACCAGTAATATCAATGTCACTAGGTAGTATTGCAGGTTATGCTATGTGGATGCGTAGATATATGGTAGATGAATTAAATAAAGATTATATAAGACTAGCTAGAGCTAAAGGAATGAAAAATACAGAAATTATGTTTAAACATGTTATGAGAAATGCAATTATTCCTATGGTTCAATATTTTCCTTCATCTATATTATTAACGATAATGGGATCATTTTATATAGAATCATTATACTCAATACCTGGTATGGGCGGATTATTAATAGATGCTATTTCGAGACAGGATAATCCATTAGTTCAAGCACTTGTTTTAATTTTTTCAGCATTAAGTATAATAGGTTTATTTCTAGGCGATATAGGAATGGCTATAGTTGATCCTCGTATTAAGCTTAACCGAAAGGAAGGTGCTAGATAATGAGTATAAAGTTCAATAAAGATATAGAGGCCATAGATGATGCTCTATTTCAATTAGCTGATTATGATGAGGTTAATGCAGAACGTACTGGATATTCAAACTATTCTTATTGGCAATCAACTTGGAAGGTGTTTTTGAAGAATAAGTTAGCTGTATTTCTACTTATATTAATGGTATCAATAGTAGTATTTACAATAATTCAACCCTATTTACCAAATCAAAAACTTCCTACAAAGATATACATCGATGAAGCAACTAATATGCAATATAGAAATGTA
This sequence comes from Clostridium sp. UBA4108, assembly GCA_002381695.1. Taxonomy (GTDB): domain Bacteria; phylum Bacillota; class Clostridia; order Clostridiales; family Clostridiaceae; genus Clostridium_J. The sequence goes on from DFXM01000018.1 coordinate 95,170, forward strand.
AAGCCTAATTCAGAATTTTGGTTTGGTACAAACTCTATAGGACAAGATTTATGGTCTAGAATATGGAGTGGAACGCGTACATCACTGTTCATTGGAGTAATGGCAGGATTATTTGAAGCCATAATAGGGATTATCGTAGGAGCATTATGGGGATATGTTAAGAGTTTAGATAAGATTATAACTCAAATTTATAATTTAATTGACAATATTCCTGTAGTAATATTATTAACATTACTGGCATATATCATGAGACCGAGCTTATTTACTTTAATATTTGCTATGTGTATTACGGGTTGGGTTGGGATGGCTAGATTTATACGTAATCAAATAATAGTAATCCGTGATAGAGAATATAATTTAGCATCAAGATGTTTAGGAACGCCTACTTCTAGAGTTATATTAAAAAATTTGTTACCTTATTTGGTATCAGTAATTATGCTCAGGATAGCACTAGCTATACCAAGTGCTATTGGATATGAAGTATTCTTGACCTATATAGGACTTGGATTGCCTTTGAATATACCTTCATTAGGAAACTTAATAAATGAAGGAAGAATGATAATGATGTCGCCATCTTTACGTTACCAGCTTATTTTCCCCGCAATAGTTATATCTATAGTTACTATATCTTTCTATATGTTGGGGAACTCTTTTGCAGATGCAGCAGATCCACGTAATCACGTTTAGGAGGTGTAGAGATGGAAAATAATATTGTTCTTTCAGTTGAAGATTTAGTAATAAAATTTAGTCTTAGAGGTAAGACATTAACGGCTATTAGAGGTATTTCTATAGATTTAATACAAGGAGAAAGTTTAGCCATAGTGGGAGAGTCAGGTTCAGGGAAATCTGTATTCACAAAGTCCTTTATGGGATTATTAGATGGGAATGGATGGATAGATTCAGGAAGCATTAAATATAGTAATTATGACATTGCTAAATTTAAAAAAGAAGAAGATTGGATTAAAATTAGAGGAAAAGAAATAGCCATGGTATTTCAAGATCCGATGACTTCCTTAAATCCATTAAAAACTGTAGGCAAACAGGTTCAAGAATCTGTTGAACTCCACCAAGGACTAAAAGGTGAAGAAGCTAAAGCTGTAGTAATAGATATCTTAAAGGATGTTGGTATTCATAATCCAGAACAAAGATATAATCAATATCCACATGAATTTTCTGGCGGGATGAGACAGAGAGTGGTGATTGCTATAGGTGTAGCTTGTAATCCTAAAATTCTTATCTGCGATGAGCCAACTACAGCGTTAGATGTAACAATACAGGCTCAAATACTTAAGTTATTACAAAAATTACAAGAAAAGTACAAACTAACTATTATATATATAACACACGACTTAGGTGTTGTTGCAAAGGTAGCAGATAGAATAGCTGTTATGTATGCAGGTGACGTGGTTGAAATTGGAACTGCAGAAGAAGTGTTTTATAATCCACAGCATCCATATACTTGGGCATTACTGTCTTCACTGCCTCAGCTAGGAGTCAAAGGAGAATCATTATATTCAATCAAGGGAACTCCTCCAAATCTATTTAATGAAATTAAGGGAGATGCTTTTGCACCACGTAATCCTCAAGCATTGAAAGTAGATTTCGTAGAAAGACCACCTTACTTTGATGTGAGTCCAACTCATAAAGCAAAAACTTGGTTGTTAGATCCAAGGGCACCTAAGGTGGAACCCCCGAAAGCTATACAAACTATGAGACAGCTATGGAGGAGTGAGTAATATGAGTGAAAAGAAAAAAGAAGTCCTTTTAGAAGTAAAGGATATATGTGTAAAATTTGGAGAAAAAAGAAACCCATTTATTGCTGTAAATAATGTTAGTTTTAATATATACAAGGGAGAAACTTTTGGACTTGTAGGAGAATCAGGTTCAGGAAAGACAACTATAGGTAGAGCTATTATTAGAATTAATGAAACTAGCTCTGGAGATATATTTTTTAAAGGGGAAAAAATTAACGGCAAAATTAATTCTAATTTAGATAAAGAGATAACTAAGAAAATTCAAATGATATTCCAAGACCCAATGGCATCTTTAAATGAAAGAGCTAAGGTTGATTATATAGTTTCAGAAGGAATGTATAATATAAAAAATTATAAAGATGAAGCAGATAGAAAGGCAAGGGTTGAAAAGGCACTTTTAGATGTTGGACTTTTACCTGAATTCGCCAGCAGATTTCCTCATGAGTTTTCAGGTGGACAACGTCAGCGTATAGGCATAGCAAGAGCCCTAGTAATGGATCCAGAACTAATTATTGCAGATGAGCCTATTTCAGCATTAGATGTATCTATACGTGCCCAGGTACTGAACCTACTTTCTCAGTTACAAAAAGAAAAAGGATTAACGTATTTATTTGTTGCCCATGATTTAGCAGTAGTACGATTTATAACAGATAGATTGGCAGTAATTCATAAGGGAAGAATAGTGGAGTTGGCAGAAACAGAGAAGCTTTTTGCTCATCCACTTCATCCTTATACTAGGGCATTATTATCTGCAATACCAGTTCCAGATCCAAGAGTAGAGAGAAATAAAACCTTAGAAATTTATGATCCAGATTGCCATGATTATGATAAGAATATACCTTATTGGGTGGAAGTAGAGCCAGAACATTTTGTTCTAGGAAGTGAAAAAGAAATTGAAGAATATAGGAAAGTATTAGAAAAATAAAAGACTATAGCATGTGATTTATTTAAGAAAATACAATTATAAGTTGTAGATAAATCCCAACTTTGTTAGCGAAAAATCCTCCTTTTAAGCCCAGGGAAGTGGTGTCTAATGCCACAGGTAAATAATGTGTTTGACTGAGTAAAGCCAAATATATGGCAATTTTGACATATTAAAAACACCTGTAACATAGTGACACTTCCCTGAAATTTTATTTACCTTTATTTTATGAAACAGTTCAGTGTTTTTGCATATTTTATCATATAAACCACTGAAAAACTTATTTAAATTGTTTGACTAAATAAATCAAAAATGTAATAATGGTAATAAAAATATTTTTAATATTGAAATAAGGGGAAATAAAGGATGGATGTTATTCATTTGTTAGAGGATAACCCTGTTATAGCAGCAGTTAAAGATTTTAAGGAACTGGAGGAAGCTATAAATTCAGAAATTCATATTATCTTTGTACTATTTGGAAACTTGCTTAATATAAAAGAAATTAGTAGCAAAATTTCTAATAATAATAAGATAGGAATAATACATATAGATTTAGTAGATGGACTTACAAATAAAGAAATAGCTATAAATTATTTAAAGCAAGAAACTAGCTTTAAAGGTATAATAAGCACTAAACCTCAGGTTGTGAAGTTAGCAAAGGTATATAACTTTATTGCAATACAAAGGGTATTTATTTTTGATACTTTGTCCATGAATAATGCACAAAAGCATTTGATCAAAGAATGTGATGCCATAGAAATATTACCAGGAATTATTCCAAAAGTAATAACTAGACTGTCTAAAGAACTATTTAAGCCTATAGTTGTAGGAGGTTTAATAGAAAGTAAAGAAGAAGTAATAATGGCATTAAATTCAGGAGCTACCTGTGTGTCGACAACAAAAAAGAATATTTGGAATATGTAGATAAAGAGAATTAGAGAAATAAGCTACATAAGACTAGGTAACTAGTCTTATGTAGCTTTTGTTATATTTAAACATAATATCTTGAATTCAATAAAAAAGTACTTATGAAGGGGATGGAAAAATGACAAAGTATATAATAGCATTAGACCAAGGAACTACAAGTTCAAGAGCCATAATATTTGATAAGGAGCAGAATATATTAGGAGTTAGCCAAAAAGAATTTACTCAAATATACCCTAAAGAGGGATGGATTGAACATGATCCGATGGAGATATGGAGCAGTCAGTATGCTGTACTACAGGAGGTAATGGCAAAATCAAATATTACCCAGGAAAAGTTGGCTGCTATAGGAATAACTAATCAAAGAGAAACCACTATTGTATGGGATAAGGAAACAGGAGTACCAATATATAATGCTATAGTATGGCAATGTAGAAGAACAGCGCAGATATGCGATGAGTTAAAGTCAGAAGGCTGGGAGGATTACATAAAGGATAATACTGGACTTGTAATTGATGCTTATTTTTCAGGTACCAAAATAAAATGGATTTTAGATAATGTAGAAGGTGCTAGAGAAAAGGCAGAGAAAGGTCAATTATTATTTGGTACTGTAGATACATGGTTAGTATGGAAATTAACTAATGGTAAGGTCTATGTAACAGATTATACAAATGCTTCAAGAACTATGCTTTATAATATAAAGGAATTAAAGTGGGATGACAAGATATTAAATAGATTAGGTATTCCAAAGTCAATGCTTCCAGAAGTTAAAAACTCTTCAGAGATATATGGATATGCGAACTTAGGAGCCACAGGTGGAGTGAGAGTACCTATCGCAGGAATAGCGGGAGATCAACAAGCCGCATTATTTGGTCAAACTTGTTTTGAAAAAGGATGTGCAAAAAATACATATGGTACAGGTTGTTTTTTACTTATGAATACAGGAGATGAAATGATAAAAAGTAAAAATGGACTTTTAACTACTATTGCAGTAGGAATAGAAGGAAAAATTCAATATGCACTTGAGGGATCAGTATTTGTTGGAGGCGCAGTTATTCAATGGCTAAGAGATGAACTAGAACTAATTAATGATGCTGCAGATACAGAACGTTATGCGGGGTTAGTTAAGGATAATGGCGGAGTTTATATAGTTCCAGCCTTTGTTGGGCTTGGAGCACCTCATTGGGATATGTATGCAAGGGGAGGAATTTTTGGACTTACCAGAGGTGCTAATAAAAATCATATCATCAGAGCAGCATTAGAATCTATTGCATATCAGTCAAAGGATGTATTAGAAGCTATGATTGAAGATGTTGGATGTGATATTATAGACTTAAAAGTCGATGGAGGAGCTAGTAGAAATAATTTTTTAATGCAGTTTCAATCAGATATCATTGGAATGAAGGTATCCAAGCCAATTATATCTGAAACTACAGCATTAGGTGCAGCCTATCTTGCTGGGCTTGCTGTAGGTTTTTGGAGCAGTAAAAGTGAAATTGCAGAAAAGTGGTTTGAGAGTAGAAGTTTTGAACCTAATTTAGATGAAAATATGCAAAATAAACTATATTTAGGTTGGAAAAAGGCAGTAGAAAGAGTTAAGAGATGGGAAGAAGATTAATAATTTTATGGACAATCCCTTAACAAAAGCATATAATAATATTAAGAAATTAAATAAAAAGTGCGAAGAGAATTAGAGTCAAGCGCAAATGAGCTAGGTACTATAGCTTATTTCTGCTTGACTTTTTTGCGCTATTGGGAGGAATAAGTATGTATGATGTAGCAATAATAGGGGCAGGGATTATTGGAGCTTCAATTTTTAGAGAATTAACAAAATATAACTTAAAAGTAGTTGTAATAGATAAAGAGAACGATGTTTCTATGGGAACCACAAAGGCTAATTCAGCTATTATACATGCAGGTTATGATCCAGAAGAGGGAACATTAATGGCAAAGTATAATGTTAAAGGAAATGAAATGTTTGAGGAGCTTTGTAAAGAATTAAATGTTCCATTTAAAAGAAACGGATCCTTAGTTATAGGTTTCAATGAAGAAAATATGGAGACCATTAAAAAACTATATGATAATGGTGTAAAAATTGGAGTAAAGAACTTAAAAGTTTTAAATAGGGATGAAGTTCTTGAAAAAGAACCAAATTTGAGTGAAGAAGTAGTGGGTGCATTATATGCTCCAACAGGGGGAATAATAGGACCTTTTGAATATACAATTGCATTGATAGAAAATGGAGTTACAAATGGTGGAGAAGTTAGATTATCCTCTGAAATAGTGAACATTGAAAAAGAAGATAATTTTAAGCTTACTACATCTAAAGGTGAAATTATAGAAAGCAGGTTTGTTATAAATGCTGCAGGAGTCTATGCAGATAATATACACAATATGATTTGTGAAGAGAAATTTAAAATAACTCCTAGAAGAGGACAATATTTTGTAATGGATAAAAGTCAAGGGCAAGTAGTTAGTCATACCGTGTTTCAATGTCCATCGAAATTTGGAAAAGGGGTTCTAGTTACGCCAACAGTACATGGAAACTTGATTGTTGGACCAGATGCTGAGAATGTAGATGATAAAGAATTTTTAGGCACAACCTCAGAAGGTTTAGAATATATTAGAGATTTAGCAATGACTACTACAAAGAAGATTAACTTTAGAGAGAGTATAAGAAGCTTTGCAGGTCTTCGAGCTATACCAGATGGTGGTGATTTTATAGTAGGAGAAGATAAAGAAGTAAAAGGCTTTATAGACGTAGCTGGAATGAAGTCTCCAGGATTATCTTCAGCACCTGCTATAGCTTTAGATATAGTTCATATATTAGGAGACTCAGATCTAGTATTAGAACATAAAGATAATTTTAATCCATATAGAAATAAAGCTGACTTTATAGAATTATCATTAGAAGAAAAGGCAGAGCTTATAAAGAAAGATAGTAGATATGGAAAAATAATATGTAGGTGTGAGAGTATAACTGAAGGTGAAATAGTAGATAGCATAAAAAGAGCTTTTGGAACAGTTACTTTAGATGGAGTGAAAAGAAGATGTAGACCAGGTATGGGAAGATGTCAAGGAGGATTTTGTGGTCCAAGAGTTCAAGAGATAATTGCGAGAGAGCTTAATATAAAAATGGAAGATGTAGTTCAGGAAAAGGACGATTCCTATATTTTAGTAGGAAAATCGAAATAGGAGGAATTTGTGAACATGTATGATTTAATAGTAATTGGTGGTGGTCCAGCTGGACTAGCTGCTGCATATGAAGCTTATAACTCTGGAATTGAAAAAATATTAATTATAGAAAGAGATAGAGAACTTGGAGGAATATTAAATCAGTGTATTCATAATGGCTTTGGACTCCATACCTTTAAAGAGGAGCTTACAGGTCCAGAATATGCTCAAAGATTTGTTGATATGATAAATAGCACCAAGGTAGAGGTAAAGCTTAATACTATGGTACTAGATATAAGTGAAGATAAAACTGTTCATGCAATCAATTCTGATGAGGGATATATTATTTTAGAATCAAAATCTATAATACTAGCTATGGGATGTAGAGAAAGAACCAGAGGAGCTATAAATATTCCAGGGGATAGACCATCAGGAGTATTTACAGCAGGAGCAGCTCAAAGGTATATAAACATGGAAGGATATATGCCAGGGAAAGAAGTAGTTATTTTAGGCTCTGGGGATATTGGACTTATAATGGCAAGAAGAATGACCTTAGAGGGAGCTAAAGTTAAGGCTGTAGTAGAGCTTATGCCCTACTCTAATGGACTAAATAGAAATATAGTTCAATGTTTAGAGGATTATGACATACCATTATATCTGTCCCATACTGTAATAGATATAGTTGGACATGGAAGGTTAGAAAAGGTTATTATAGCTAAGGTTGATGAGAATAGAAAACCTATTAAAGGTACAGAGATAGAGTTTAAATGTGATACATTGTTATTGTCTGTAGGTTTAATACCTGAGAATGAACTCTCTATTAAAACTGGGATAAAGCAAGATTTAAGAACTAATGGGCTTATAGTAAATGAAAATATGGAAACCTCTATAGAAGGGATTTTTGCTTGTGGAAATGTAGTTCACGTACATGATTTGGTAGATTTTGTAACAGAAGAATCTAAGCATGCAGGTAGATCAGCAGCTAAATATATACAAAATAAAGTGGAAAGAGGAACCTATGTAGACATAATCAATGGAAAAAATATTAATTACACAGTACCTCAAAAGTTAAATATAGAGAATGTTGAAGATAAGCTAACTATTTTCATGAGAGTTAATAATATATACCACAACAAGGTGTTAGTTGTTAGGTGTGGGGAAGTAGAGATTGGAAGATTTAAAAGAAAACATTTAGCACCGTCTGAAATGGAAAGAATTATTCTCGCTAAATCTCAGCTTCAGAAAATAAATGATACAGTAACTATTTCCTTAGAGGAAGGTGAACAATAATGGAAAAAGAATTAATTTGTATATGTTGTCCTATGGGATGCCACCTAAAGGTGGATATAGACACTAAAAGTGTTACAGGAAATGCATGTAAAAGAGGAGAAGAGTATGGAATAAATGAAATAATTAATCCAGTTAGAGTAATTACTACTACAGTTAAGGTACAAAATGGAGAATTATCAGTGCTACCTGTAAAGACTAAAGAAGCTATACCGAAGCATCTTAACTTTAAATGTATAGAAATATTAAATAAAATAGAAATAAAGGCTCCTATAAAAATAGGGCAAGTTATAGCAGAAAATATACTTGATACAGGTGTAGATGTAGTAGCTACGAGAAATTTAGATAAAAAGTCAAATCTTTAGTTATAATATTTTAAATCCTAGAGTGAATATCTATAATAACATATTACTCTATAAAATTTAATAATAAAACTAAAACTCTACAACGAGATAAATCTTCATTGTAGAGTTTTAGTTTATAACATGAGCATATTATTTTTCGCCCTTTATAAAGGCAGCAATATCTTTTATAACATCTTCATTTACATTAGAAGGGGTAGCATATTCTTCAGAATTTGGAGTACCAGTACCACTCATAAATAAATGGTTTAAATCGCTGTAACTTTTAAATGAGATATTGCTCTTATCCTTTAAAGCAGCTTCAAAGGTCTTGAAATGACTCATAGGCACTTGATAATCTCTTTCACCTTGAAGTATTAAAGTTGGTTTATTCATATTGCGAAGCTCTTTTAATTGATTATAATTATTTAGGTATTTCCAATACTCTTGCCCCATACCTAGAATAAGCTTTTCATTGATAGTCTCACCATTTTTAAGTTTTTTCACAAGGGCAACTTGAGCTTTCATTTGTGAGATAGCTGCTTTTTCATCATCATTGACAGTACCATCTATATTAGCTAAATAATTATACTGGTATTTCATTAGATCCTCAAAGGAACCATCTATAGTACCAGCTAGGGAAATAGCACCTTTAAAAGCTTCTCCACTATTGCTTATAGCCGGAAGAAGATATCCGCCCAAACTATGGCCAAGGACAAATATATTTGACTTATCTATATCATTTCTAGTTTTTAGGTATTTAACACCTGATATAGCATCATCAATAGTTTCAAAATCAGGTGTAATGCGTTGAATTTGTTCTTCAGTTAAATCTTTTCCGTAAACATAGGTTCTTTTATCATATCTAAGTACAGCTATTCCTTCTTTGGATAGACCTTCAGCTATATCTTTGAAAGGTTTATTGACACCATTTATAGTTTCATCTCTATCACTAGGACCAGAACCTTGAACTAATACTACCACTGGAGGATTAGAAACATTTTTAGGAAGTAATAAGGTACCCTTTGCTTTATAAGGGTCACTGCCAAAGGTAATTTCTTCACTTTTAAAAATCTCATTATCTACTGGAGCTTGGACTTGATTGCTTTTATCAGGAGCCTCCAAAAAATACCCTTCTACAGATTTATTATCATTATTGAAAACTATTTTTAAATCATATTCTCCTTTTTCAAATAATGTATAGGCTAAAACATATTTAAATCCATCTTTTTCTTTAACTCTAAAATTATTATATTCTTTTATTTTCCCTAGTTGTTTAAAGATAGCTTCATTTTGAGTTGCAAGAGTTTTGCTATCTACTTTATCTTTAAAGATTTTAGATGTCATAGCATAGATTTCATCATTCTTTTCATCTTTTAAAAATTTCATAAAGGTTTTTGCATTTTCTGTTACATCATCGCTTAATTCTAAGGTAATTGAAGATTGATTACTATTATTTGTGTCATCTTTTTTATTTCCACAACCAGCAAAGCTCAATATCATAGTGCAAACTAGAGCTATAGCTATTAAATTTTTGATTTTTTTCATAGTATACATCCCCTTAAAATATAAATAGATATTTAGCTAATTAGCTAAATATTAATTATATTATATTCTTTGCTATTGAAAATGTAAATAGGATAATTGTTAATATCTTAATTATATATATTTATTGTAAATAGTATAAAAGTTAAGATAAAATTTAATTATAGTAATATATAAATATTATTAAATAATTATGTTATGGAGAGAAAAAATGTATTGGTATGATTGGATTGATTCGCCTATAGGAAAAATTTATGTGATTTTAGACGAGGTAGGAATAAAAAAAGTAGAATTATTTGAGCATTCATGGGATAAATTTAAAAACGAGAACATAAATTGCATTGAAAAGAGTGAATTAAAATGTAAAGAAGCAACGATGCAACTTAAAGAATATTTTCAAGGGAAGAGAAAAAAATTTGATCTAAGACTATCTATAGAAGGGACAGAGTTCAGAAAAAAAGTATGGTCATCACTTATAGACATACCTTATGGTGAATTGAAAACCTATGGAGATATTGCGGAGGCTATAGAAAATCCTAAGGCTGTAAGAGCTGTAGGACAAGCGAATAGATCAAATAAAATACCAATTATCATTCCTTGTCATAGAGTAATAGGACATAGTGGAAAATTAGTGGGATATGCAGGAAACCACACTAATATTCAGAAAATACTTATAGATATTGAAAATAAATATAAATAAATTTCTATATCTTAACAGTAATAAATGAAAGTATATTAACACAAACTAAGTCTAAAGTTTATCTTTAGGCTTTTATTATTTTGGAGGGAAATATGAAGAAATTAATTTGTGTTTGTATAATGAGTATAATTTTAATTAGTATAAGTAATGAGGTATTAGCTAAAGATTATGAAACCATAATGAAGCAAGATTTACTGACTATGATGATGGCTTACCCTGAGCATATAACAGGAGTTAAAGCTAAAGATAATGGATTAGTATACATAGTTACATCTTCAGGAAAGGTCATTTTGTATGATGATAAGAGATCAAAGAGCAATGAAGAAAAAAATTCTAACGGTGATATACAGGATATGTTGGAGGTAATATATCCATTGAAACCTATAGATAAGTTAATGGAAGTTAGTATGGACCCTGGTAGAACAAGAATTTATGGTTTATTAAATGAAGTATATGGAGGTTCAGAGCAAAAGGTAAATTCAAATTTAATAGGAGTTAATGCTCCATATAGAAGTTATTTATTTAATAAAAATAATTGTGCAGCTAATAGTTTAAAGCTAGTAATGGAGGAGCTGAAGAGTTTATCTAAGAATAATGACAAAATAGCTACTTTAATTAATCCTGTAAATGGAACTTTCAATTATAGAACTATATCAGGAACGGGTAGACTAAGTCCACACGCATATGGAATAGCTATAGATTTAAAGAGCAATCCTAATGATTATTGGAAGTGGTCTAAAAGAGAAGGAGGAGAAAAAAGGATGCTTTGGTATCCTAAGGAATTAGTAGATGTGTTTGAAAAAAATAATTTTATATGGGGAGGAAAATGGGGCCATTTTGATATTCTACATTTCGAATATAGACCAGAAATTATAATTAAAGCTAGATATTTTTCAAAAGATCAAGAGTCAGAAGAGAAATGGTTTGAGGGTGTGCCTATGGATATAAAGGTAGAACAGTATATAAGGATAATTGAAGATGCATTTAAATAAGGGAATTACTTTAAAAGGAGAAGCTTTGATGATGAAGGTGATTAAAATAGTTAAAAAACGAACAAATATTTTCATCTGCTTTATTTTAGTGGTATTGATAATTACATTTTTTTATGAAAATGTACTAGCAGAGCCAATTACAGATGAGGAAAAGGATCAACTGAATAATTTTATTCAGCAGATCTTTATTAAGAGAAATAATGCACTAGTTACAGGAGAAGAGGAATGTATATCTTCTCTATATGACATGTCTACTAAATATGGTGTATGGGCATTTGAACATGAAAAGATAAAGATGAAATATATTCAAAATTGGGAGCAAAGGCAAGGCGTTGAATTTAAGCAGATAGTACCTAAAATAGTAATTAGGAGTATTAAAAAGAAAGAAAATGTGTATAGTGTAAATCTAATGTGTTCAACGGAGTACAAGTATGTATATGAAAATCAACCTGATATAGAGAATATTAGTAGAATAGGAACATATCATGTGTTAAGTCTCTCCAATAAAGATAGATGCTTTCTTATAACTAAAGAATGGTATAAGGACCCTTTTGCAGATTCTTTAAATCTAGAAAAACTTAAGGTAGATGACATAAAAAAATTTATAACCTCTAGCGAACCAAGAGACTTTTCAAGTCTGAATGAAAGAAGATTAGGTGCCATTGAATATGCTAATGCTTATTGTGGAGCAGCAAGTGAAGAGAAATATGGATATAAATATAATAAAGCTTATAAAAATTTCAATCCAGATGGTGGTGACTGTGCAAATTTTGCGTCTCAAATATTACATGAAGGTGGTAAGTTTAAAAAAACCTCAGGTTGGAATTATAGTAAAGGAGAAGCCACAGGTCCATGGGTGAATGCAGATAAGTTCAAACAATATATGTTAAACAGTGGAAGGGCATCGGTTATAGCTTATGGTTCCTATGAAAAAGTATATAAGGCTTCATATAAGTTGCTTCCAGGAGATTTTGTTGCATATGAGAAAAAAGGTGATATAACCCATATTTCTATGGTAACAGGAGCAGACAGTAAAGGATACTCTTTAGTTACATGTCATAATGCGGATAGAAATAATGTACCTTGGGATCTGGGTTGGAGTGATAAAAATATAAAGTTTTGGTTAATAAGAGTACATCTTTAGAAATTTAGAATTTAATCAAAAGACTTATCACTTAAGTGATAAGTCTTTTTACATATAAAGATATTGAGCAACTTGAATATAAGGAGATAGTTACAAATAAGGAATATTTATAAATAGCCTAGAATAGAATTCTAGGCTATTTGTTTAAGTTAAATTAGAGATAAGCTTTTCCTCTGTTCTTTTAGTAAAAGCTATAGATGCCAAAGCAGTAATTCCTTCAGAGAATATCATAGCTGTCCAAATGCCAGTGTCACCCATAATTGGCGGTAATATAATTAAAAATAGCTTAATTAATATTATACCCCTTAAAAGACAAAGTATATTACCATATTTAGGGATACAAACAGATTGATAATAAGTAATAATTACTATATTAAGACCCACACCAACAAAAGCCAAATTTGAATACATTAAAATTTTATAAGATAGCTTTGCAATCTCTGGAGAAGATGTAAATATAGCTATAAAAGAATCTCCAAAAGGTATACAGATTAATACTAAGAATGTAGATACTGCTAAAGATGTGAAAAAAGCTATCTTAAAGTATCCTTTGCATTTATCAAATTCTTCAGTGCCATAATGGTAGCTTATTAATGGTTGAATTGCCTGACCTATTCCAAGTAGTACCATATAGGATAAATTAGTTAAATAGTTTACAACTCCATAAGCAGTAACTCCGAACCCACCAAGGCTATCTATAATAGCTAGATTCATAAAATACATAACAATTGAATAGCATATCTCTACAAAGAAAGATGGAAATCCTATATGAAATATTTCCTTGAGGTCTATATAACTGAAGGCACTTTTACCGAGAGATAAGTTTGAACTCTTTTTAAAGAAGTGAAGCATACATACTAACACAGATACTAATTGACCTAAACCAGTGGCGATAGCTGCGCCTTTAAGGCCCATTCCCAATGGAAATACAAATACGTAATCGAGAAATATATTAGTTAATGCTCCTAGAACCATAGAAATCATGGATAAATTTGCTGAACCATCATTTCTTATAAGTATACTCAAAGCCATTGCTAGCAGTGATGGTATGGAAAATAGGATATAATAATTAAAATATTCCAAAGCAGCTGGTTTAATTTCAGAAGATGCACCTAAAAAGGTAACAATTTTATCAGAAAATAAAAGTCCTAAAAAGCAGAAAAGCACTCCAATTATTAAAAGTGAATATATGGACTGTCTAAAAATGCTATTTGCTTTATCTTTGTTCCCTTTTCCAAAATTGATAGATATTAAATTAGCTGCACCTATACCAAAAATCAAGCTAACCGATACGAATGCAGTAGTTAATGGAAATACAATAGTTACTGCGGCTACCCCTATTTCACCCACACCTTGAGCAACAAATATACCATCAACTACCATATATAAAGAAGTAATTAGCATTCCAATTGTAGATGGAACAGCATAACTAATAAACTTCTTAAACATAATATCAATCCCCCTATAAACTAATTTTAAGGTCTATACCTTGTATAGAGTCAATTATTTTTTATATCTTAATAATTAGGAGGTATATTGTTAGATAATAAAGGATAAGTTAAAATTGTTAGAAAAAGTAGTTTATAGTATAATGTTTGTTAGACGTTCAAAATAAAACAAGAAATTTAGATCCTTTTTGAGGTTTAATATAAATATAAACTTTAGTAAGTATTGTTACAAATTTAAAGAGTTAGTCATAATAATATAGTGTAGTAAGAGATTAAAAATAATGTTGTTTGGAGAGGAATTTATGTATCCATTAAAATTTGAAAATTTATACTATGATAGAATTTGGGGTGGAAGAGAATTAGAAAAATATAGAACAAATTTACCCGATGGAAACATAGGAGAGAGTTGGGATGTGGCCTGTCATAAAAATGGTATGAGTATAATTGAAAATGGTAAATATAAAGGTCTTACATTAATTGATTTAATAAAAATTAACGGAAAAGAAATTATTGGAGAAAAATTTTATAAAAAAAATTTTGTGCACAGCGACTTTCCATTATTGTTGAAAATTATTAATTCAAAGGAAAACCTTTCTGTACAGGTGCATCCAGGAGATGAATATGCTCAGGAAAAAGAAGGGGATAATGGTAAGGTAGAGGTGTGGTATATCATAGATGCTGAAGAAGATTCTGAAATAATAGTAGGAACTAAGAGGTGTAATAAAGAAGAATTTAAAAGAAGTTGTGTAGATGGAACTGTAGAAAAACATATGAATAAAATAAAGGTAAAAAAAGGTGAGATGTACTTTATAGAATCTGGGTTAGTGCATGCAATAGGAAAAGGAATAGTACTAGCAGAGATACAACAGAATAGTGATACTACTTATAGAGTGTATGATTATAATAGGGGAAGAGAAATTCATATGGATAAAGCTTTAGATGTTATAGATTTTGATTTAAAGCCAAAAAAAATAGTAGCTCCAGATGAGGAAGAAATACAAAAATGCGTAAGAGATAAGGCTATTAATTTAGATATATATAATATATGTGGTCAATATGAGGAATTTAGCTTTAAAGATAAATTTTCTATATTTACTTGTATAGAAGGGGAAGGAAGAATAATCTTTACTAATGATGAAACTAAAATGTTAGAAGAAGAAAATATAGTAGCTTATGAAAGCATTCTAATACCTGCAAGTTTAGGAAGGTATAAACTTAGCGGGAATATGAAACTTATGAAGACATATAAATAAATTGTTGAGCAATTTATTTAGTTAAGTATAATCGGAGGTTGTAGATAAGCGTTCATTCTGTTTGCTAGTGAATTACAGCAAGCGGCAGTGAAACGCTTCGCTAGATAATGGAGAAGTGTAGCTAACTGCAGTGAAGTACGCCAAGGGCCTCCTTCACTAGAGAGCAAAGCAAAGTGCTTCACTGAAATTGTAAGTTGCACTTCTCTACGCCTTCGGCGTATTTATCTTCAAAATGGTTACAGTTAACTAAATAAAGTGCAATCTGCTTTATTTAAAATTTTTCATTATAAAAGGAGTGTTGAATAATGTATAGCAGTGATAAAATTGCAGAGTTAAAGGGTGAAGGTTTTTTACTTCAAAATGATAAGGAATACTTTTCTGTGAGATTTATATCCAAAGCTGGAAATATGACTTCAGAAGAGATAAATTCAGTAGCGCATATTGCAAAAAAATATGGCCGTGGATACATAGGATTTACTACGAGATTATCAGTTGAAGTACCATGGATTAATGGGAATGATATAGAAGCTTTAAAGGAAGAGGCAAAAGCCTTAAACTTAAATCATGGAGGTACTGGAAAGAAGATAAGACCGTTAGTTGCATGTAAGGGAAGTATATGTCTACATGGGAATATAGATACACAAGGTATATGCAACAAATTATCAGAAAAAGAATTTGGACAAGATACACCTTCAAAATGTAAGATTGCAGTAGCTGGATGTGCTAATAACTGTTCCAAAGCAAACCTAAATGATATAGGAATTATAGGATTAACTGTACCAAAGCTTAATAATGATAAATGTGTAGGCTGTGGTATGTGTATTAAAGCTTGTAGACAAAAGGCACTAGAGATAAATAATAAAAAGGTAGTGTTTAATCAAGATAAATGCGTTAACTGTGGAAATTGCGTTAGAGTATGTAAGACTGGTGGATTCACAGTTAAGGAAAAAGGAGCTCAAGTCCATATAGGTGGAAGATTTGGAAGAGAATATAGATTTGGGACAAACATAGGAAGAATATTTAATGAAGATGAGATATTTAACGCAGTAGATGTAATATTAAAATACTATAGAGAACATGGACAGCCGTTAGAGAGAATATCTCATGTTATGGATAGATTAGGTGAGGAGACAGTAATAGAAGCAATATTATCAGAGATATAGATAAATGTTCTGATTTAAAATTAAGTTGAAATAGGACTTTATATTCAAAGTAAGAATAGAAAGTCCTATTTCAATATTTTATTAAAACATATATTTATAATATGTTGAATTAATATAAAATAGCATTATTACTATATATAGTACAAAAATATGATAGGATTAAAAGTTTCTTTAAACTTGTTTAATATAATCATACAGGTTCCTAGGAATCCTATAAAGCATGCCATCATCTTTAAATTCAACATACTTATCATCCATATATCGGTAAGTAGTAGAGCGTGATTTACCAGCTAGACTATTAAAGCTTTCTAATAAATCTAGTTGACCATACCCCCACTCTATATTTGGATATACTATCCCTCGTGTTTGTCTTGCTCCTTGTATTAGGTAAGTTCTAATCATAGCGCAATACATAGACCTCTGATTACCATTAACAATACCCCACTGAAGAAATAATGCAGCAACACCTGAAATTACAGCAGTGGCAGTACTACTTCCACTGACAGTTACAACTCTATTATTTAGCCCTATAGTTTTTACATTTATTCCACCTGTGGTAATTTGAGGAACAATTTTATTAGTAACTGTAAAGCCTTTTCCAGATTCAGCAACAATGGAATTGTCATTTTGATTATAGTAAGAAGTTACTATTGATGATTCAGTTGTAGAAGGTACTGTAAGAGTTGTTTCAGGAGCTGGATTCAAGAATCTAGTGCCATTTACAAGTAGCGATTTTTGAGGTAACCAAATATTAAAATTACCATCAATCACTACATTTCCTTGTACAGTGATACTCCAAATTCCTGGTTTTAAATTTTGAAACAATAAAAAAGTTAGTTGATTCCCACTTAGAGTATCAGGCAAGTAATATATTAGAGTCATATCTGTATCTTCAAATATGAACTTATATTGTTGTGCAATTCTAGGTTCTAAGGTGTAAGCAACAATGGTTTGACCAGAAGGTGAAGTTACACTTACTATCAATTCATCACCAAAATTTCCCCATACTTCAACAATAAGCTGGCTTTGATTTGGAGGAATTTCTAGTAGGGCCTCTTTTTTTTCTCCTTCGAAGCTAAGAGTACCAAGATAATGGGTTTCAGATAATCCTTCATTTCCTGTGCCAGTGCATACAGCGAGACCATTTTTATAACAAAGCTGGTCTATATATCGTTCTATTATATTAGTACCATTATGAGCACCAAGACTAGTTCCTAGTGGTAAGTAGACCACTAGAGGTTTACCTAGTTCTAAAAATTTCCTTTCAACATAAGACAATGCTGCAACAAGGGCTGCATCATCATATACACCTCCACGTACATTAGCATCACTAAAAAGCAACTCTGATTTGGCGGGGATTAATTTTACAACTAAAAAATCACAATCAGGTGCTACAGTAGTAATTTCGTTATTATATCCTCTGGCACCTATTATTCCGGCCATTTCTGTTCCATGGCCCACAGTGTCTCTACTAGGAACTATAGAATAGGGGTCTCCATTAGCTCTTTTTAAGCTGATTGCTTCATTTATTTGAGCATTAGTATATATTGAGCCAAAAGGAACTTGAGAGGAAACTGAAGTATTTGGTATAGTTTGGTCCCATATTTCGATTACTTTACTTCTTCCATCTTCATAAATAAATTCTTCATTCAAGTAATCGATTCCTGTATCAATCAGTGCCACTACTACACCACGACCTGTTAAGTTTAGATAAGGATTTTTTTGAATGGGTGTTATATTACCAGCATCTACAGGAGAAATTTGCTCAAGGGTATATGGAACAGGTGTTATGATATCAACATTATTTGAGGTATCTCTTGTAAATCTAGGTAAATCGTTTATAGCAAGAGATGCTAATCCATAAATTTCATTTATACGTATACCACAAGCATAGTCAATGTTAGTAAAGATGCTGTCGAAATCACCCTTATAACGAATAACGAAAACATTAATAGTAGGGTCATTAAAATCATCTATTATGTTAGGACAATTGGGAGGATTTAATGTTGGTTCATTCATGCTACGAGTTCCTAACAATAGTCTCAATGCATTGCTTAAGCATACCTTTCCAAAGCCCCAAGTATTATTAGGATATCTTCGTGTAGGTAAATCACGTATAGCTCCTCTTAGCAGATAATATTTAAGTGTATCACCATACAAAAATATATTATTTCCATTTACAATTCCCCATTGTAAAAGTAATGCACAGATTCCTGTTACTTCAGGGGCTGCCATAGAAGTTCCACTTCTAGAGTCAATTCCACCTCCGGGAGCTGCAGATAGAATGTTTTCCCCAGGTGCTATTAAATCTGGCTTTTTTATGCAGAAATCACTGGAACCTCTTCCAGAAAAGGGAGAAATGGTATTGGTAAGATTATTATAACTACCTACTGAAATTACACTTGAAACAGTAGCAGGAATTCCTAGAGTATTTTCCACTGTAGGGTTCAAAAAGCGTGTATTTACATTAATTCCCTCTGATATAGGTAGCCACATATCGAAATTACTTTCTTCATCATTAGTAAGAGTAATGACTAAATTCCACTGACCTTGTTGTACAAAGTCTGTCCTAGCATTAATTAAACTTACAATTATTTCTCCATTGATGTCCAGTGGGGTAGGACCAGAATAAAAAACAGAATATCTATTTAGACCTAGTGAACCACTAAAATAACCTTGTTCAATGGGTATTGAACCGCTACTTATACCTGAAGGATTTCTTATTTGAATATCAATATTACTTAATAAACCTTTATAAATTTGGATGATTAAACCTCTTTCTGCTGGAGATACGTTAAATGGAATAGTTAAGGTTCCATTAAGTACACCGCCAACATGGTGAGCCGCATTTCCTTCATTACCAGCAGAAATCACTATGGTCACATTTTCCACAGTATTTATAACATTTATATATTGCTCAAATAAACTTGTTCCATTATGAGCTCCATCATTAGTGCTAAGACTTATATTTATTACAAGAGGTTGTTTTAATTCATCACTTTTTTCTAGTAAAAATCTAATTCCTCTCATTATTAAAGTATCTCTAGACGTATTGACTGAGCCACCAGCCATGATTCTTACCATAGCAATAGAACTTTCGAAGGCAGGTCCATAGAAGGGTCTGCTAATTTGACCTCCACCGCAAGCGATACCAGCTACATGAGTGCCATGTCCAGATACATCTGTAGAAGGTACAATGGTAAGTGGGGAAGGACTATTAATAGCCTCTTGAATCTGAGCTTTATTATAAACAGTTCCACCAGTTGATAAATCATAAATATATTCAATTCTGGTATTTCCCCTTTCATCCATAAAAGCTGGATGTGTATAATCAATACCGCTGTCTATAAAACCAACTAAAACACCTTTCCCAGTTAGATTATAAATATTCCAAGCTTCAGGTACACAGCTAGAGGTATTAGAACTTATATCTGTAGTGTAGACTATTTTGGGAAGTTCAAGATAATCTATTCCTTGAATTTGGCTTAATTTAGATATTTCTGAAATATTAAGAGATATAATTCCAAAGCCGAATCCTAAATCAATAAACTGAATATTAAGATTTTTTGCTGATTCCTCAACAAGGTTCCTATTATCACCATATAAAACAACAAATTCTATAATGCCTGGAGAGATAAGAGACTTTTCCGATAGCGATATTAGTCTTTGTTGCAGAAATTCAGGTATTGTAGATAGAAGATTAATAAATTCATTTGCAGCCATAAAATAATTACCTCACCCCTTTAAGTATATTGTCTAACTCAAAGCATAGTTTTTTACTATAATATTCAAACAAGAAAAAATTGTTACAGGATAACTACGAGATATCAATGGGTTTTAGTGATAGTTGATTTTTTACAAGGTATATATATGGGATATATATGGGATATATGATAAAATTAGATATATAATGTGGGGGTATAAAATGATAAGTACAATGAATGGGGTTATGACAATATTTTTAATTATGGCACTGGGATATGTATTAACAATTAAAGGGTGGTTTACAGAAGAAACGGGAAAACTTTTTTCAAGAATAGTTACTAAAATATCTCTGCCTGCATTTATGGTATCAAATTTAACAGCTAATTTTACTAAAGATACTTTCTATAAATCTTATATAGTTATAATATTGGCTTTGGGGACAATGATAATATGCTATGGTATAGGGATATTAGTATCTAAGTTAATTAAATTACCCAAAAATAAAAGAGGCATTTTTGGAGTTATGTTTGGATTATCTAACTCTATATTCATAGGACTACCAATGAACAATGCTATTTTTGGACCTGAAAGTACACAATATGTGCTTCTATTTTACATAGCTAATACACTATTTTTTTGGACTATAGGTGTATATGGTATTAAGAGAGATAGTGAAGTTATAAATAGGATATTTTCTTTAGAAGGATTAAAGAATATTATAACACCTCCTATAGTTGCATTTCTTATAACTATCACTACAATTATGTTAAATATAAATATACCTAAATTTATATTAGATAGTTGTACATATATTGGGAACTTAACTACACCATTATCTATACTCTTTGTGGGTATAACATTAACTTCTTTAGATTTAAAAAATATAAAATTAAATAAGCAGATATTATTGGTATGTTTAGGGAGATTTTTAATTGCACCAATGATTATGTTTATGATGATAAGTAAAACATCTATGCCATTACTAATGAAGAAGGTATTTATATTAGAAGCAGCCATGCCGGTTATGACTCAAGCAGCTATAGTAATAAAGGCATATGGAGGAGACTATGAAGAAGCCACTATATTTTTTGTAGTAACAACGGCGATAAGTTTGATTGTTATGCCTTTGTATATGATAATGTTTAATTTTATGAAATAGAGAAGTGTAA
Source organism: Clostridium sp. UBA4108 (assembly GCA_002381695.1). Lineage (GTDB taxonomy): Bacteria > Bacillota > Clostridia > Clostridiales > Clostridiaceae > Clostridium_J. Next base: position 116,691 of record DFXM01000018.1, read on the forward strand.
CCTTTTGGTTGCAGAGAAGTGGCTCCGCCAGCTAATAGAAAAACTCACTTTGTTCGTTAGATAAGTGAAACTTATGGTTGCATTTCCTTAAATAAATTGCTTCGCAATTTATTTGAAAAAGTGTTATAATATTTTGAAGTAATTTAAAGAGGTGATAATAATGAGTGGAGTTGCAGGTAATGGTTGTGAAATATTAGTTCCATTTAATGAAAGAAAACCACTTGAGGAAATAGAGAGAAGTTTAATTAAAAAGTATAGAAAGAATATATGGTCTAAGTTTGTTAAGGCCATTAAGGATTATAAATTAATTGAAGAAGGGGATAAGATAGCTGTAGCTATTTCAGGAGGAAAAGATAGTCTTATAATGGCGAAGCTATTTCAGGAGCTTAAAAGACATGGTCAGATGAATTTTGAACTTGAATTTATAGCTATGGATCCTGGATATCATCCACAGATTAAGGAACTTTTAATAGATAACTGTAATTATCTAAATATACCGATACATATTTTTGAGTCAAAGATATTTGATATTATAGATGGAATAGCAAAGGATTATCCTTGCTATATGTGTGCTAGGATGAGAAGAGGAGCACTTTATTCAAAGGCACAGGAGTTGGGATGTAATAAAATGGCATTAGGCCATCATTTTAATGATGTAATTGAAACAACTATGCTAAATGTGCTTTATGCGGGAAATTTTAAAACCATGCTTCCAAAGTTAAAAGCTACAAACTTTGAAGGTCTAGAACTTATTCGTCCACTATATTATGTGGAGGAGCAATATATTCAAAAATTTACTCAAAGCAGTGGAATATGGCCGTTAAACTGTGCATGTATGGTAGCAGCTAAAAAAATAGGAAATAAAAGATATGAAATAAAAGAGCTTATAAAAAATCTAAAAACTGAATTTAATGATGTAGATAAGTCTATATTTAGAGCTGCTCATAATGTAAATATGGAAGCCATCCTAGGATGGCAGAAGGATGGAGTAAACTATTCTTTCCTTGACTTTTATAATGAAGAGTAAGAAAAAAGCAATGCATGATAGCATTGCTTTTTTATTTTATCTATATTTTCAAGAAGAAGCCATTGAAAGGAATTTTTCCATAAGCCTTAGATAATAATAAGATATATATGTTTTTATGTTGATGAAACAATTATGGACACAATATAAGGATATTAGAATTTATCTAAACTTATATATTATTACTTTAAATTATCTTATTCAATATTAATAAGGAGAGAATTTTATGAAAAAAGGTTTATGGATAGAGAAAGCTGAAAGGACGCAATATGAAAAACTTGAAGGAGAAGAGAGCGCTGAAGTAGTAGTAATAGGAGGGGGAATTTCGGGACTAACTACAGCTTATCTTCTAAAAAAGCAAGGAATAAACGTAAAACTTCTAGAAGGAAATAAAATTGCATACGGCACCAGTGGTAAAAACACTGGAAAGATAACTTCATTACATAGCTTATGTTATCAAAATATAAAAACTATATATGGAAAAGAGTTCGCATTTAAATATGGCCAAGGAAATGAAAAAGGTATACAGATTATTAAAGATATAGTTAGAGATAATAATATACAATGTGATTTAGAGATAAGAGATTCTTTGGTATACACTCTATTTGATGAAAATTTAGAGAGTATTTATGATGAGGTTAAAATAACTGAATCCATAGCATTACCTTCAAGATACACTGATAAATCCTCTTTGCCATTTGACATAAAAGGTGGAATTATATTTAATGGGCAAGCTATGTTTAATCCGAGAAAATATCTATTAGGTTTGGGAAGCGTCTTAAATGCAGGAGGCAAATGTATTTATGAAAATTCAAGAGTTATAGGTGTGGAAAAAACAAGTCTTGGGTATAAGGTAATGACAGATGAAGGTTTTATAAACTGTAAAAAGATAGTAGTAGCGACCCATGGACCAATATTCAATAAATATGGACTTTACTTTGTAAAATCACATGGGAGCACTTCATATATTATAGCTATTAAAGGAAATAAGATTGATACTGTAAATGAAATGAGTATAACTGTAGAGAAACCAAAAAAATCTATAAGAACTGTGAAAATAGGAACTGAGGAATATTTACTAATTGCAGGAGAAGAAAATAGGACGGGAGAAGAAAATATAAAATATAATCCATATAATAATCTACTAGATTTTGGGAAGATGTGTTTTGGGAATGATATTAGTGTTAAATATCAATGGGAAACGGAAGATATAATGACTTTAGATGGAATACCTTATATAGGAAACTATGGAAAAGATACTGAGGATATATATGTAATTACAGGGCTTAATAAATGGGGAATTACTAATGGAACTATAGGAGCCTCTATAATATGTGATGATATATTGGGAAAAGAGAATATATACAAAGATGTATTTTCAGCTCAAAGATTTGAAACTATATCCTCCATAACCCCTATAACTAAAAATGTTGCTACATTCTCATCTAATTTTATAGATGCAAGAATTGATAATGCGGATAAAACTATAGAAGATATAGAAAAAGATAGTGGAGATGTTATAAGTTATAAAGGAGAAAAGGCTGGTGTGTATAAAGACAAAAATGGAAAATGTTATATTGTAGATGTAGTATGTCCTCACTTGGGTTGCGAATTGACTTTCAATAAAATAGATAAAACATGGGATTGTCCGTGTCATGGTTCTAGATTTACAATAGATGGGAAAATTATAGAGGCTCCTACTAAAGAACCATTAAAATTAATAGAAATTATTCAATTATAAATGATAAGATATCTAAACAGTGAATAAATTATGTATTGTCAATGGAAAAATATCAAATTTTATGATATATTTAAATTTAATATGAGTAATATTTATTTATAATAGTTTTAAAGGAAGTGAATATTATGGGAGAGATTTTAAATAACTCATCTTCTAATTTCATAAAAAGAATAGTGGTAGATGATTTGCAGAGTGGCAAACATAAAGATATAATTACTCGTTTTCCACCAGAGCCAAATGGGTATTTACATATAGGTCATGCAAAGTCTATAGTTTTAAATTTTGAACTAGCAGATGAGTTTAAAGGAAAAACTAATTTAAGATTTGATGATACTAATCCAACGAAGGAAGATACTGAATATGTAGAATCTATAAAAGAAGACATAGCATGGTTAGGATTTCAATGGGATGATTTATATTTTGCTTCAGATTACTTTGAAGAAATGTATAATAGAGCAACTCTTTTAATAAAAAAAGGGTTAGCTTTTGTATGTGACTTATCTGCAGAAGATATAAAAAATCATAGAGGTACGTTAACTGAGCCAGGGAAAGAGAGTCCATATAGAAATAGAACAGCTGAAGAAAATTTAGATTTATTTAGTCGTATGAAAAATGGCGAATTTAAAGATGGAGAAAAGGTAATAAGAGCAAAAATCGACATGTCTTCTCCAAATATAAATATGAGAGATCCAGTAATTTACCGTATATCTCATTCTATTCATCATAATACAGGAGATAAATGGTGTGTTTATCCGATGTACGATTTTGCACATCCATTAGAGGATGCTATTGAAGGTATAACACATTCAATATGTACTTTGGAGTTTGAAGATCATAGACCACTTTATGACTGGGTTATAGAAGCTTGCGAAATGAAAGATAAACCACAGCAAATTGAGTTTGCAAGACTTAACATAACTAATACTGTAATGAGCAAAAGAAAACTTAAAGCATTAGTGGATGAAGGTGTAGTTGATGGATGGGATGATCCTAGAATGCCAACTATAGCAGGTCTTAGAAGAAGAGGATATACACCTGAGGCTATTCGTAACTTCTGTAGGGAAATAGGGGTAGCTAAAAATGATAGTACTGTAGATGAGCAAATGTTGCAGCACTTTATTAGAGAAAACCTAAATCCAAAGGCTCCAAGAACTATGGGAGTATTAAGACCATTAAAGGTAGTTATAACAAACTATCCAGAGGATAAGGTAGAGATGTTAGAGATTGAGAACAATCCAGATGATCCATCTATGGGAAATAGAATGATACCTTTCTCAAGGGAGATATATATTGAAGAAGAAGATTTTATGGAAGAGCCTCCTAAGAAATATTTCAGATTATTTCCAGGAAATGAGGTAAGACTTAAGGGAGCATACTTTATAAAATGTAACGATTTTATAAAAGATGAGAATGGAAAAGTTGTAGAGATACATTGCACCTATGATCCTGGAACTAAGAGTGGAACTGGATTTACTGGAAGAAAGGTTAAAGGAACTATACATTGGGTAGATGGAAAAGCTGCTATTCCAGCAGAGTTTAGACTTTATGAACCTCTTATTCTAGATGACCAGCAGGATGAGAATAAAACTTTCTTAGAGTGTATAAATCCTAACTCATTAGAGATTTTACAAGGGTTCGTTGAACCAGATATGAAAAATGCTAAAAAAGGAAGTAGTTTTCAATTCTTTAGACATGGATATTTCAATGTGGATTTAAAATATTCTACAGAGGAAAAAACTGTTTTTAATAGAATAGTATCATTAAAGAGTTCATTTAAATTATAATAAAAAGTCTACCCTAAAATCATTTAGTAAATTAGTGATTTCAGGGTAGACTTAACTTTTTTAGTGAACGCTTATAAAATATATTAAAAAACTAAGGGGGAAGGTATGAAAAAAATAATATCATTTTTAATTTCTATGGTAGTAATGATTACTATGGTACCAATGAAAGTCTCAGCGCAAAACCAGAGTAGGATTAATGGCGAAATGAGAGCCGCATGGATTGCTACTGTTTGGAATCTTGATTGGCCAAATACCACCAATAATCCTAATAAGCAAAAGCAAGAGTTTATAAGTTTAATTGACACACTTAAATCAGCAGGTATGAATTCAGTAATAGTTCAAGTAAGACCTAAGTCTGATGCATTATATAAATCAAATATTAACCCTTGGTCAGAATTCCTTACAGGAACTCAGGGAAAAGATCCAGGCTATGACCCACTTCAATTTATGATTGAAGAGACCCATAAAAGAGGGATGGAATTTCATGCTTGGTTTAATCCGTATAGATTGACTACTGCCAAGGAAGGTACGGATTTAAATAAGTTGTCGCCAGATAATCCAGCGAGAAAAAATCCAAGCTGGGTTGTTTCAGATGGGACAAACCTTTTTTATGATCCAGGCAATCCAGCAGTTAGGAAGTACCTTGTAGATACTGTAAATGAAGTAGTTAGAAATTATGATATAGATGGAGTTCATTTTGATGACTATTTTTATAAAGGTAGTTTTAATGATGATAATTCCTATAAGCTATATGGTAATGGAATGAAGAAGGATGATTGGCGAAGAAATAATGTAAATATTTTAGTTAAAGAGGTTCATCAAAATATTAAAAGTATTAAAGCAAATGTAGAGTTTGGAATTAGTCCATTTGCAATATGGAAGAATAAAAAAAATGACCCTAATGGATCAAATACAAATGGAAAAGAGAGCTATTACAGTGATTATGCAGATTCAATAGCTTGGGTGAAAAATGGGTGGATAGATTATATAGCTCCTCAAGTATATTGGGAAATTGGACATCCTCTAGCAGATTACGCAACTCTAGTAGAGTGGTGGTCAAAACAAGTTAGTGGAACCAATGTAAAGCTATATATTGGACAAGGTGTATCTAATCAAAAGGTAGCTAGACAAATAACCACTCAAGTTAATCTGAATAGACAGTACAAAGAAATTAAAGGAAGTATGTACTATTCAGCTAAAAATATACAAAGTGATAGCATATTACATGCGGATTTAAAATCTTTATACTCAGAACCCATTGAGACACCTAGCGCGGTTGAACATAAGCAGTTAATTGGTATTAACAGATATGAAACTTCATCAAAGATAAGTAAAACAGGATGGGAAAGTGGATCAAAAACTGTAGTTTTAGTAAATGGATATGCTAATGCAGATGGAATTACAGCTACTCCACTAGCAGCGGCTTATGATGCACCTATATTACTTACAGAAAAGAACAAATTGGATGATCATACTAAAAGTGAAATACAAAGATTAAATCCATCTAATGTGATCTTTATTGGTGGAGATGGAGTAATATCGACTAGCATAGAAGATGAATTAAAAGCTATGAATAGCAATATTGAAATATCTAGATATGGAGGGAAAAATAGATATGAAACATCTCTTTCCATAGCCAAAAAATTAGAACAGTTAGTTGCAATAAATAAAGCTTATATTTGTTATGGATATGGTGAAGCTGATGCTCTATCAATTGCATCAAAAGCTGGAGAAGAAAAGATGCCTATAATACTTACAGAAAAAAGTAGTATAGATAATGAAACTTTTGAATGGCTTAGAAGTAAGGATTTAGACACTGCATATTTTATTGGTGGTGACGGAATTCTCTATAACAGTGTAATGGAGCAAGTAAATTCAGTAACAAAATCTAATGTTTTAGGAAATAGAGTAGCAGGTATAAATAGATATGAAACAAATGCTGAAGTTATAAAGAATTTTTATAAGGATGAAAGTCAAGAAACTATGATTGCAACTAAAGGTATTGTATTAGCAGATGCTCTTACATCAGGACCATTAGGAGCAAAATTAAAATCTCCAGTTATTCTTTTAGATTCATCTCTTAAGGAAAATCAAAGAAATGTATTAAATTTAAAGACTAGCAAACAATTATATGAGATTGGTGGAGGTATAAATCCAGCAATAATAAAAGAAATTTTAAATGCAATAGAATAATCATAGCAAAGACTTACTTTAATTAGATAGACTTCTAATTGAGGTAGGTCTTTGTCTATATATTCAGTAAAATAAAAGAATTTCAATTATGTAATTCATTCAAACTTTATTCAAATATTATTTACATATTGACAACAATGGAGATAACGAGTAAAATTATAACAAACAATTATCAAAGTGGGTAATTATTTTAATTTAAGTAAATTTGAATTAAAAATATTGTATTTATAAGTTATATTCTATTAAAATATAACTTATAAATATTCAGAATATTTAAATAAATAAATAAAAATTATGTCGATTATTCAAAAAGATATGTTTAATAGTGTGAAAAAGAATTATTATTTGAAATAATTTTAGAAGACATAACTTCAAATAGAGATATTTCAATTAAGTAATATTATTTACTTAATATAAATATATTTTAATGAGCAAAGAATAAGGGGGAGAGTCAATGGGTAAAAAATTATTAGCGAGCACATTAGCAGGAATTATAGCTTTAGGATTAGTTGCATGTGGTCCGAAGGCCCCAACAACAGGGGGCGGAGACGGAAAAGACAAAAACTATAAAATCGGAATTATAACAGGAACAGTATCTCAAGGCGAAGAAGAGTACAGAGCAGCAGAAAGTATGAAGAAAGAGTTTGGAGACAAGATAATACTTCAAACTTACCCAGATAATTTCATGAAAGAAACAGAAACTACTATAGCAAATACATTAACACTAGCAGCAGACCCTGATGTTAAAGCTATAGTATTTGTTCAAGCAGTTCCAGGTGCATCAGCTGCGATAGATAAGGTTAGAGAAACTAACCCAGATATGTTATTTATAGCAGGGGTTCCAGGAGAAGATCCAGCAATGATAGCTGGAAAAGCAGATGTAATATTAGCTGCAGATGAGCTAGGAATGGGTACAACCATAATAAACCAAGCTAAAAAGCAAGGTGCAAAAACTTTCGTTCACTATTCATTCCCAAGGCATATGTCTTATGAGATGTTAGCTAAGAGAAGAGATTTGTTAAAGGCTACAGCTGAAAAAGAAGGAATAAAATTTGTTGATGCAACAGCACCAGACCCAACAGGAGATGCTGGAGTTCCAGGAGCACAACAATTTATATTAGAGGATGTTCCAAGAAAAGTTAAAGAGTTTGGAAAAGATACAGCATTTTTCTCAACTAACTGCTCTATGCAAGAGCCACTTATAAAAGCAGCTTTAACTGAAGGAGCTATGATGCCACAACAATGTTGTCCATCTCCATATCATGCTTATCCAGGAGCATTAGGAATACAAATTCCTGATGACAAGAAGGGCGATGTACCATATGTAGTGGAGCAAATTAAAGCTAAAGTAGCTGAAAAAGGTGGTACAGGAAAATTTGCAACTTGGCCAGTACCTATAAATATGCTTTTAGTTGAAGCAGGAACTAAATATGCTATGGAGGTAATTGAAGGTAAGACTAATGGTAAAAATGATACAGCAGCTATAGAGAAAATAATGAAAGATGTAGCAAAGGCAGAAATGACTGTTACTCAATATAAAGACGAAAAAACTAGTAAGACTTATGACAATTACTACTTAATATTATCAGATTATATAGATTTCTAAAGGTAGAATAAGTCTTCAGAGGGTGTATTCCCCTGAAGACTTTTATTTTAACATATATGACATTAGGAGGGGTAAAAGAACATGGGGGAACAATATGTACTTAAAATGGAAAAAATACAAAAAGAGTATTTTGGAAATTACGTATTAAAAGGTGTTGATTTAAGAATAAAACCCGGTGAAATACACGCTCTATTAGGAGAAAATGGGGCAGGGAAATCTACATTGATGAATATTTTATTTGGTATGCCTGTAATACATTCAACTGGAGGCTTTGAGGGAGAAGTAAGTCTTAATGATAAAAAAATTGAAATTAAGTCTCCTAAGGATGCTATGGATTTAGGAATAGGGATGGTACATCAAGAATTTATGCTAATACCAGGATTTACTGTAGCTGAAAATATAAAAATAAACAGAGAAATTACAAAAGATACTGTAATAAGTAAGATATTTGGTAAAAACTTAAAAAACCTAGATTATAAAACAATGAATTCAGATGCCCAAAAAGCTTTAAAAACTATAGGAATAGGAATAGATGAACTTTCTTATGTATCATCACTTCCAGTAGGATATATGCAGTTTGTTGAAATAGCTAGAGAAATAGATAAAAAGAATGTAAAACTATTAGTTTTTGACGAACCTACCGCGGTGCTTACTGAGAGTGAGGCAGAAACTTTAATGACTGCAATGAAAACCATAGCTGATAGCGGAATAGCAATAATATTTATAACTCATAGGTTAGATGAGGTTATGGCTGTAGCTAATAATATTACGATTTTGAGAGATGGGGAATTAGTTAGAACCTTAGAAAAAAGTTCTACCAATGTTATAGAATTAGCAGAACTGATGGTAGGAAGAAAGCTGGAAATAGTAAGAAAAGCTGAAGAGGCCAACAGATTAGAAAACAGTAAAGTGATAATGAAGATAAAAGATTTAGTAGTTGACATGCCTGGAGAGAGAGTTAAGGGTGTAAATTTAGATGTAATGGAAGGTGAAATTTTAGGAATTGGAGGATTAGCTGGTCAAGGTAAGATTGGAATAGCCAACGGTATTATGGGGTTATACTCAGCTATGGGAGATGTTACCATTAAAGAGAAGCAGGTTAATCTAAACTCAGTTGAATGGGCTCTAAAGAATGGATTGGCATTTGTGTCGGAGGATAGAAAAGGAATAGGTCTTCTTTTAGACAATTCTATAGAACTTAATATTGTAGTAACCGAAATGAAACTCAACAATGGATTTCTAAAGAAGTTTGGCCCTATAAAAATGGAAGATGCTAAGGGTATTAGAGAGTATGCAAATACAATGATAAAAGCTCTTGATATAAGATGTACAGGCCCTACTCAATTAACAAGAAGGCTTAGTGGAGGAAATCAACAAAAGGTATGCATAGCTAGAGCATTAACCTTAAACCCTAAGATATTATTTGTGTCAGAGCCTACTAGAGGTATAGATATAGGGGCTAAAAAATTAGTATTAGATACATTGGTGAAGTTAAATAAAGAAAAGGGTATGACCATAATCATAACTTCAAGTGAACTAGCAGAGCTTAGAAGTATATGTGATAGAATTACCATAGTAACAGAGGGTAAGATCGCTGGAATATTAAAACCAGATGGTAAAGATGCTGATTTTGGATTGCTTATGTCAGGCATAAATACTAGTGGGGAATAGGAGTGATGAGATATGAATGATAAAATAAAACATTTTATTGATAAAGTAGGATTACCTAGGGTAATTATAGGTGGATTTTTCATTATATTGTGTATACTAGCAATTCCTCTTAAATTATCATTACCTATGCTTGTATCTGACATGTTAGTTAGGTTTGGGATGAATGGAATACTAGTACTTGCCATGGTGCCAGGTATACTTTGTGGAATAGGGCTAAATTTTGGATTACCCATAGGAATACTAGCAGGAATACTAGGTGGACTAATTAGTATAGAGCTTAATCTTAGTGGTGGAGTTGGGTTCTTTGTAGGGATAGCTATAGGAATACCAATAGCTATAGTATTTGGATATCTCTACGGAGTATTATTAAACAAAGTAAAGGGATCAGAAATGATGATAGCTACATACGCAGGATTTTCAGCTATATCACTAATGTGTATAGGATGGCTCTTATTACCATTTAAAAGTGATGAGATAAAATGGCCAATAGGAGATGGCTTGAGAACTACCATTACCTTAGATGGAAGATACTCAAGTATTTTAGATAATTTTTGGAGCTTTAAAATTGCTGGAGTTGAGATTCCAACAGGAGCATTAATAATATTCTTTGTGTGTTGTATATTTATGTGGCTATTCTTAAAAAGCAAGACAGGTATAATGATGTCGGCAGCTGGAGATAATCCTAATTTTGCAAGAGCATCAGCTATATCGGTAGATAGAATGAGAATAATAGGAACTACAATATCCACAGTATTGGGTTCAGTAGGAATAATGGTTTATTCTCAAAGTTACGGTTTTTTTCAATTATATCAAGCACCGATGATGATGGGATTTGCGGCAGTTGCAGCAATACTTATAGGCGGAGCCTCCATTAGAAAGGCAAAAATATCCCATGTTATTATAGGAACATTCTTATTTCAAGGATTATTAGTTGTAGGATTACCAGTAGCAAATCAGGCGGTTAAAGGAGGAGGTCTATCAGAAATAATAAGGATAATTGTCACTCAGGGTATAATACTCTATGCCTTAACTAAAGCCAAGGGAGGTGCTGGAAATGAATAAAAACAATATAGTTAAAACTGGTAAGAATTATGTTTTTAATAACATGGTAACTATATTATTTGTGGTTTTGTGTATATTTGGACTTAATCTTTCTGGTCAACCTATGTCGTTAGTATTAAATGAGTTAGTGGCTAGGATTGCTAGAAATACTTTCATAGTGTTATCCCTTATAATCCCTGTAATAGCAGGTATGGGACTAAACTTTGGTATAGTTATAGGTGCAATGGCTGCTCAAATTGCTATAGTAGCGGTGACTCATTGGGGTATAATTGGACTTCCAGGATTTTTACTTTGTGTAGTTTTAACAACTCCTCTAGCCATAATTTTCGGGTATTTTACTGGAAAGGTACTGAATAAAACCAAAGGTCAAGAGATGATAACAAGTATGGTATTAGCGTTCTTTGCCAATGGACTTTATCAGCTTTTATTCTTAGTTTTAATAGGTACTTTAATCCCAATGAAAAACCCTGTGCTTATTATAAGTGGAGGAGTGGGTATTAAAAATACAGTTGATTTAAATGGTGGAATTAAATATGCATTAGATGGAATCTGGGGAATGTCATTATATTATTTAACTTACTATGTAGCATTAATTTTAATAATATATTTTATAGGGAGAGGTGCATATTCAGTAATAAAGAAAAAGGATAAGAGAATAACTAAATACATTGTAGGTGCAGTTTTAAGCTTAGTTATGCTAATAGTATGTCAATTACCACAGATAGCTACTCTATTAGACTTTGCTAAAGTACCTATGGTAACCATGATATTAATTGCATTATTATGTGCATTTAATATATTTATATTTAAGACAAAGCTAGGACAGGACTTTAGAACCGTTGGACAAAGTGGTACAGTAGCTAATGCTTCGGGTATAAATGTAGATAAAATTAGGATAAAGGCTATAGTAATATCTACATTACTTGCAGCTTGGGGACAACTAATATTCCTCCAAAATATAGGAACTTTAAACACTTATGGAAGTCATGAGCAAGTAGGAATGTTTGCAATTGCAGCTATATTAATAGGTGGAGCTACAGTATCAAAAGCTACTAATAAGCAAGCTATACTTGGAGTAATCCTATTCCATACATTATTCATTGTATCACCTACAGCAGGAAAGAATTTATTTAATAATGCTCAAATAGGTGAGTACTTTAGAGTATTTGTAGCTTATGGAGTAATTTGTGTATCTTTGGTATTATATGCATGGAAGAATCATGTTAAGGCTAAAGAAGATTTGAAATTATAAATAGAAAGCCCCTATGATAATAATATCATAGGGGCTTATAATAATTTGAGGAAAAGAATTTAAATATCCATTCTCTTTTAATTAAGATTTTAAAACCTCATTTATATCAGATAATTCTACTAATATTTTATCTGTGTTCTTTTGTAAATTGTGACTAGAGATATCCACTGATGATTTTGAGTCATCAACAATTTTTATAGGTAGTTTAAAAGTAAATTTACATCCTTGATTTGTTTCACTTTCTAATGTAATAGTACCACCTAAAAGCTCTACCAATGATTTAACTAGGGATAGCCCAATTCCACTGCCTTCATTATGGCGAGATAGAGAACTATTAACTTGAGTAAATCTATCAAAAATGCTTTCTTGCTTTTCTTTAGGAATACCTATACCGGAGTCTTTGATAGAGACTACTATATTTGAGCTATCGCAGTTAATATTTACAAAGATAGTACCGCCTGCAGGAGTAAATTTTATAGCATTAGACAGTAGATTTAACATGATTCTATCCATTTTTTCGCTATCTACAGACATAAAGACATCTTCTTCATTGGTATCAAATATTAAATCGATACCCCTAGACTTGCTAAATTCAACTACGGACATAGTTATATCTTCGATAACTTGAATTATGTTTCTTTTCTCGAAGTTAGTGTTGAAATATCCAGCATCTAATTTCGTCAAGTCTATTAAGTTATTGATAAGTTTTAGGAGCTTTAATCCACTTTGACGAACATAGACTAGTTTTTGCTCTTGTTCATGATTTTTAAAAGTGACATCTCCAGATTTAACATATATATCTAAAAGCTGCAAGCCAGATAACATTACATTGAGAAGTGTTCTTAGTTCATGAGAAAAGTTGGCTATAAATTCGGTTTTTAATTGATCAGAATAAACCGCTTGTTCATATTTCTTTTTTTCTAAGTTAATATTTTTTCTATTAATAATTTTTTGGACAGTTATAATAAATATGAGTATAAGTAGTAATACAATTCCTATGATTACATATATAGAATTTATACTTAACCAAGGGCTATTCGAAACAATAGCATTTGGTGGTAAAGACCCTCTATCAATATGAAAAACTTTTAGTTCATTATAATTAAACTTAAATACACTATTATTATCATAAACTGGTGGAATTTTTATAACATCTTTGGAAGCTAACTGTCTATCTACTAGTTCAGTTAAAATTTTACCATGGCTTTTAGTATCTATGAAGCATCCACCAATTACCTTCGAGTTAATAAAGTTACCATCTAAAGTATATATAGGGCAGAAGCAAACACTTTTAATTTCATCTATTATTTCATCAGGTGATAAGACAGTACCATTTTTATCAGTATAGCTACCTAGGATTATGATAGGTTCATTTAAATGGCTGGGTGAAAGTTCCTTAGAGATATCATCTATAGTGGAGGCATTAATAAAATTAAATTTTACATATTCTCCATAGTAAGGAATTGATGATCTTAAGGAATTTTCTATATTTAGGGCAAATAAGGATTCATCTAAAATAATGTTAATAGTTGATATTGATGGATGAATATCAAGGATAAAATCTAATAATGAATTTATATTTGGATTTTTAATGATTCCAGTAAATCGATTAAAGGGGTATTGTGAGAGGTAATTGAAGTAGCTAATTCCCCCAAAAATCACAGGAGTATCCTTCACAATGAGGTTATGATATGTGCCTGTAAACTTTAAAGCTTCATCGTTTAAAGCAATAATTAAATCAAAATCTATATTAGAATATTTTTCACTTAGCAATTTTGCTTGAGTATCTAAATATGAGTTATTTCTTCCTAACAAAGAAAGATTTTCTATGGTAAAATTGGCATCATGAATATTATTGATTAGATAATTTGAAAGATTTGATTCAAAATTATCAATACTATTAAAAGAAGTCAATATTAGAACATTTTTATTGTGAGAGGATGGGTGCATTTTTGAATTCTCTGAACCCAAAGCAGTAATAGGCGCAATTAATAAGTCAATTGAGCATAGTAAAATTATTAAGATATAGAGTCGAATTAAGAATTTTTTACAGCTTCTTATACTTAATATATTAATCATGATAATCCCCCAAAGTAAAACTACATCAATTTATATTATAGCATATAAATCAATATAGTAAATTCTAAATATTAGAAATATATATAGAATTTAGCAAATAAAACGATTTGTAAGTAAATTTAGTTACATTATAAGACATATCAATTTTCTACAAAAGTCAAAGCAATATGTCAATAAGTTATCTTTTATTTTATACATAAAGTAACTATGATATAATCTATATAAAGGAAAAATACATAGATAAATTAAATTATCTATAGTTATGTTATAAAAAACTACACATCATAAAAATTATTTTATTGTCTAAAACTTTAGAATTTTGACTAGTAGAATTGTGGAAATTATTGTAATTACATTAACAATACAATAAATGTTAATAGGAGGTGAGGATATATGAGCCATGAGAATATACTAGAAAAATTAAATAAGAATAAAAATAATAAATTCTTTATATTACAGGGAGAGATAGGAAATGGTAAAACAGAAGGAATATTAGCAAAGGCTGTTCATCTTCAAAATAATTTTTCAATGGACAAGGATGAAAATATATTAGTTATAACAAGTGATAATAAAAACTATAATAAAAGTTATATGAATAAATTACAGGAACACATAAGTCCTATAACACTATTTTCATTTATTGGTGGAAATATTGAAATGTACAATATTGATGAATTATTGGATGAACTTTTTTATAAGAGTAATAAAAAACTTGAAACTATAGGTAATGATGAACTTCTAAAAGTAATTAGTAAAGGTGTAGAAGTTTTAAAAGAAAATAATTCATGTGTAGAAAAATACGATATAAAATTTCTATTAGAAGAAATTCAATACATTAAATATATTAATATAAAATCCTTAGAGGAGTATATGGAGCTTAAAAGAGTAGGTAGAGGAATTAGTATAAGAAAGAATTCTAAAAATAGACAGGAAATTTATGAACTGTTTAAGTGGTATAACAATTACTTGAAGAAAAATCATTTAGCTGATTATATAGACAAAATGAATGTGGTAGATAAGTATGTACGAGGAAATAACATAAGCTATACTCATATAATTGTGGATAATGTAGAAGAACTAAGTATAAAGCAACTAGGGATAGTAAGAGGATTATTAAATATTAAGCCTTACAGTAATTTTATATTAGTGAATAATAAAGGTGAGGGCAAAAATATTACCCCATGGATAAAATGTTATAAGAATTCTAAGTCGGTAAAAGATTTTGATGAACATAAATATAAGATAATAAATTGTGGTAATAAATCTGTTGCTAAGAAAATTAGCCCACAGATAAATAATAACAAATTTATTGATTACTTTACTTATGTAGATTTTAAATATGGATTGACTCATGACTTTGCAATCGATAATAGTTCAAGTAATGAGGTTATTTTGAATCCAAGACACAATGGACAGACTTTAAATGAGGTGGAGTTAAGAAATATACCAATCTATAGTAGTATTGCAGCTGGAGAACCTATTTCAATTAATGATGAAATAGAAGATTATTTAAATATACCGAATTACTGGATAAAGGGAGTAAAGGACCCTTTTATATTAACAGTAAAAGGAGATAGTATGATTAATGCTGGCATAGATGATGGAGATTATGTGGTTATTAGAAAACAAACTGTAGCTAATCATAACGATATAGTAGCAGTAAACTTAAATGGTGAGGCAACTTTAAAAAGACTTTGGTTAAAGAAGAATAAGGCTGTGCTCATTCCAGAAAACCCTAAATATGATCCTATAGAGATAAAAGAAGAAGGGGTATCTATATTGGGGTTAGCTGTGGGATTAGTAAAAAGATCTGAAAGCTGAAAAATCATCAAACATAGGTAATTATAATCGATATTGTATAATAAAAGCTAAGTTTAATATAGGGATATGTGAGGAGAGAAATTTTATGTTAAATAGGGTAAAATTAAATTTAGATGCAGTAGAGGCTATGTTATATTATTGGCAGGCTGCTAGTGAAAAAGATAATATATCAGAAAAATTTTTCTATGATGTTGCTGAGATGCCAGCACTAAAAGTTGCTTACGATGAAGAATTTAATGATGAATCTGTGAGAAGATCATTAAGTGCTATAAAAAATAGAGAAAGATTTGATGGTAATAAAAAAGAAAAGAAATTTTGGAATAATAACATGTGGATGATGGAAGACTTAGAGTTCACTAAAGCAATGGCAGCACCATTAAAAAAACTTAATATTGACTTCTTAGCTAGTGAGTTAGCTAATAGAGATAATAAAAATAATTTTGAAGAAGTTGAAGTAATATATTCACCTTTGCACTCTGATGAATATATAATAAGTGATAATAAATTGGTAATAAACTTCTTCAAAATTAAATTGAGTGATATAGATGATACTGTATATATAGGAAGTGTTGAAATTTTACAGTATATCAAGGATAAGCTTATTGAGTTATTGGATAAATAAAATTCTGATTTAAGAATTTAAAAGAATCTGTCATTTAATTGTTGTTAATTAACATATATTACAATGGCAGATTTTTTTATTTAAGTATTTAAATTTCTTTAAATTTGACGATAATCTAAAATATATATTATAACTATATACTAATACTTTTCATAAAGAGTTAGGTATAGTATTATAAATATATAGAATTTGTAATGATAAATAATAGTACTTTAGAGTGGTGTAGTGAAATGAAGAAAGCACATTTAAATATAGGATTTTTTGATTCAGGAATAGGTGGAATAAGTGTACTAAGAGAAGCAATTAGAATATTACCAAATGAAAACTATATATATTTTGGAGATTCTAAAAATGCTCCTTATGGGGTTAAGAGCCCAAAACAAGTAGAGGAGCTTTCATGTAAAGTTGTGGATAGATTATTGGCTATGGATACTAAAGCCATAGTAGTAGCATGTAATACAGCTACTAGTGCAGCCATTGAAAGTTTAAGGAAGAATTACAAGCATATACCTATAATTGGTATAGAGCCAGCGTTAAAACCTGCCATTGAGTATTATGGAAATGGTACTGTTGTAATTATGGCAACGCCTATGACTTTAGCCGAAAAAAAATTTAATAGGCTGAGAGAAAAATTTAGCGAGAAATCTCATATAGTTCCTATGCCTTGTGAAGGATTAGTAGAAATTATAGAGAGTGGTCATCTAGAAGGTGAAATAGTGGAAAACTATTTAGAAGAGAGATTTAAAAACTTAGATAAGAAAAATATATCTTCAGTAGTATTAGGTTGTACTCATTATCCTTTTATTAAAGGAGCATTAAAAAATGTCCTAGGAAATAATGTAACTATAATAGATGGAAGCTTAGGAACAGCTAAACAACTACAAAGAATTTTAAAAAATAATAATATGTTAAATAAAAGTGAAAATAAAGGAAATATTAAGATATATAATTCAAAGGAAGATGATAGGATTATAGATCTTTGCTATAATTTACTAGAAAGATAATAACATTTGTGATTATAATATAATAAAATCGCAATGAAATATGAGGAGGATATCTTATGAACCCAATAGTAACATTTGAAATGGAAAATGGAAAGATAATGAAAGCTGAACTATATCCAGAAATAGCACCGAACACAGTAAAAAACTTTATTAATTTAGTAGAAAGTGGTTTTTATGATGGATTGATATTCCATAGAGTAATACCAGGGTTTATGATACAAGGAGGTTGTCCTGAAAAATCTGGTATGGGTGGTCCAGGATATTCAATTAAGGGTGAGTTTGTTGTAAATGGATTTAACAATGAATTAAAACATTCAGCAGGAGTTTTATCCATGGCAAGATCTCAACATCCAGATTCAGCTGGAAGTCAGTTCTTTATTATGGTAGCAAATGCTCCACATCTAGATGGACAGTATGCTTCCTTTGGAAAATTAATAGAGGGTCAAGAAGTAGCTAATGAAATAGTAAGTACAAAAACTGATTATAGAGATAAACCATATGAGGATCAAGTTATGAAGTCAGTAACTGTAGATACTTTTGGAATAGAGTATTCAGCACCAGAAACTTTATAATTTCAAAGAGGTGTAACATGGAGATATTGGAGAAAAAGAAGTTAGTGATATATGGAATTGATCAAGAGGAAAAAGAGGCTTTGGAGAATGGGTTTGAGGAATTGACCAAGGCAGATTTCATATTTATTAAAGAAAGTATGGGTAAATATACTCTTAAAGATATACTACTTAAGAATGAAAAACAAAATAGTGAGGAGTTATTACCAAATGAGAAAATTATAATCTTTAATGGATTTCAAGGTGTGGAGCTTCAAGAAGCAGTTTCAAGAGTAAGAACTGTACTTAAAAGTAAACCTATATTAGCCTCCACCACACCAATATCTATTGAAATGGAGCTACATGATTTGATTGAACATTTAATTCAAGAAAGAGAGTTTCAAAGGATGAATATGATGAAAAGATAACTACATTTAATTGGTTATTTTAGATGCATTATATTATGCATCTAAAATAAAATAAACTAGAATACTGACTAGTTATTTTTTCAATATGCCTTGGGGGGAGAATGAATATGAATAGTGTAGGAGAGAAAATTAAGCAAGCTAGAAATTCTAAAGGAATGACTCAAAAGCAATTAGCAAAAAAGTTAGGTGTTGCTGAAAGCTTTATAAATGAGATTGAAAATGGAAGAAAAGTTGTTAATGAAAGACTAATAGATAGATTAGGTAACATATTAGGTGGAGATTTTACTAATATGACTACTCTTTTTGATAATATAATTCAAGAGGAGAATAAACAAGAGCGAGAGATTAGTAGAACAGCTAGTAAGACTGTATCAGTAAGAAATTCATCAGTTAAGATGGAAGAGGTAAATGACCTATGGAGTAATGCACTTAGCTCTGTAATTAAGGCAGTGGGTATATATAATTATGACTTAAATAAACCAATAGGCAAAAGGGATTTACCTATAATATCTAATAAGATAGAAGGATATGCTCAAGATAAGGTACTTTATATAAAGATAGAAAATGATGATCTATTAGGTTTCAGAATATGTGAAGGAGATATAGTTTTTGCGAATATGACTTCAGAGATGGAAAATAATAAATTATATCTTATAGAGCTTAATGGAGAGAGAGTCTTAAGGCAGATAAAAAAATTAGATAGTAATAAAGTACTGCTAATAAGTAATAAAAATACCTTGAGGACTCAAACCTCACATCCTAAGGAGATTAAAGTAATAGCTAAACTAAATAGGGTAGAAATTGATTTAAAATAATAAAGCTGTGCATTTGCACAGCTTTATTATTTTATAGATATATCTAAGAAGATAATTTATAGCTTTGATAACATTAAAAATTAATTTTAGGTGCCCTTTATATGGAACCTTTTTGAGGGAATTTCATAATATATAAATGAATTACTATATAAAAGGAGATATTTATGGCTGATGTAGGAGGACTAGAAGTTCAAGTCTTTAGAGCCAATTCATCAATACCATTAAGTGGGGCTAGGGTAACAGTAACTCCAACTACACAGGAGGCTCTAAATGAGGAGCTAAATAGAGAAGTAATTTTATTAAATACAAATGAAGTAGGAAAAACAGAAACAATACAATTAGAAACCCCACCACTAGAAAGATCCTTAAATGTGGAAAATAACTTAATACCTTATGGACTTTGTAATGTTACAGTAGATGTACCTGGATATGATCAGTTAATAGTTAGGGGATGTCAAATATTCCCGGGAATCACTGCACTACAAGAATGCAATTTATTTCCATTAGGTACTGCTAGAAAGAGACATGAGGGCAATAGAGAGAGCAATGTAACAGACATACAGATAATTGATATACCTAAAAACACATTATTTGGGATATTTCCACCTAAGATTCCAGAAGATGAAATTAAGCCGTTACCACCGCCAACTGGAGGAGTGGTACTCCCACAAGTAGTTGTACCAGAATTCATAACAGTACATGATGGAGTTCCTACAAATGCATCTGCACCTAATTATAGAGTTCCATATAATGATTATATAAAGAATGTAGCTAGTTCTGAAATATATGCTACATGGAATGAAAGTGCTATAAGAGCCAACCTTCTTTGTATTATTTCATTTACGCTTAATAGGGTATTTACAGAGTGGTATAGAGGAAAAGGTTATAATTTTGATATAACCAGTTCAACAGCTTACGATCAAAAATTTAGTTATGGTAGAAACATATATGATAACATAAGTACACTAGTAGATGAGTTATTCTCTACTTATATTAGGAGACCGTCACAAAAACAACCACTATTTGCTCAATATTGTGATGGAAATAGAGTTCAATGTCCAGGTTGGCTTAGTCAATGGGGAAGTCAGAGTTTGGGAACTCAAGGATATGTTCCTTTTGAAATCTTAACTAATTACTATGGTTCAAACTTAGAACTATCCCGAGCAGAAAGGGTGTCAGGATCACCTCAGTCCTATCCAGGATATACTTTAGATATAGGTAGTAGTGGAGAGCCAGTTAGGGTAGTTCAAACCTTTTTAAATAGAATTTCTCAAAATTATCCACTCATACCAAAGGTTGCTGTAGATGGTAGATATGGACCAGCCACTGCAGAGCAGGTTAGAGTATTTCAAGGAGTTTTTGGGCTCCCAGTTACAGGTAAAGTTGACTATGCTACTTGGTATAAGATTTCTAATATATATGTAGGTGTAACAAAAATAGCTGAGCTTAGAAGAACTATACCTAAGCAGGAGTATGGATACTTTACACCTCCAGTAGCTTATGAGGAAGCAGTAGATGTACCTAAAATTAGATATCCTAAGGATTAGATAAGGAGTAAAAAATTACTTGGTGAATTCCAAGTAATTTTTTAATTTGTGCAATTAGTTGAGAGGAAAAATCGGGTATAATGAAAATAAGAAAATAATAAGTTAGGTCAGGAATTTAATAAGGAGAAGTTGGATATATGAGGGATAACATAAATATATTGATTGTTGATGATGAAGAAAATATAAGGAACTTAGTGGGGGCTTATTTAAAAAAGGAAGGTTTTTCTATATTTTATGCCTGTAATGGAGAAGATGCATTACGAATTTTAGATAAGCAGAGCATGGAATTGATTATTTTAGATGTTATGATGCCTGTAATGGATGGATTTGAGGCTATAAAAGTAATAAGAGAAGGCTATGATATGCCTATAATTATGTTAAGTGCTAGAGAAGAGGAAGAGGATAAGCTTCTAGCATTAGGGTTTGGGGCAGATAATTATGAAACAAAGCCGTTTAGTCCTAAGGTGCTAGTGGCAAAGGTAAAGGCTCTTATAAAAAGAACCTATGGAGATAAAGAAGCTACTGTGAAGGGAATAAGTATTGAAAATTTATTTATAAATGAGGAGAGCCATAAAGTTGCTATTAGAAATGAGGATATAAGTTTATCTCCAACTGAATTTTCGCTACTTATGTACTTAATAAAAAATAAAAACATTGTACTTACTAGAGAACAGATATTGGTGCATATATGGGGTTATGATTTTGATGGAGATTCTAGAGTAGTAGATACTACAGTAAAAAGGTTAAGAGAAAAGCTTAAAGATATGTCAAAAATAATTGTAACAGTAAGAGGTTTCGGATATAAGTTAGAGGTGTAAAATGAAGAGTATTGATAATTTAAAAAAAAGTATAGGTAATAGCATGACTAAGAAAATGTTAATTGCAACTATTATTATGTTTATGGCTTTTTTAACTTTTACTTTTATAAGTCAAAAATTACTTTTTGAACAGATGTATCATGATAAAAAATCCATTGACATAGAAGACAATGTTAAAAAATTTTCTAAAACCTTATCTAATGCTAAAACAGAAGAAGAAATAATGAATAATATATATAGATTTAAGAATGACTATAATACTACAATGGCAATAGCTGATATAAGAAATAACATCATAATAACATTTAAAACAGAATTAGATAGTGTTAATGAGGAAAATAATAAAATAATACAGGAGATTTTAAATGCAATAAAATATGATGTACAAACAATAGGAAAGTTAATGTCTGGAGAACAGATAACTGTATCCTTAAATATTACAGGAAAGACTACTGAATACTTATGTTCAGCTGTTATGAATAATGGGAAAATGGTTTTAGGCTTCACATCAATTCAATATATTAATGAGGCAGTAGGTATAATAAATATATTTTATAAGTATTTTTATGTAGTAGCTATAATAGTTGTCATATTATTTTCTATTATATATTCGAAAATGATAACTAATCCATTAAGAAGGATTAGTAAAGTAGCTATGAAGATGAGTACCTTAGATTTCGATGAAAAATGTGAGGTTAAGTCCTACGATGAGATTGGAAGTCTAGCTTATACTTTAAATTTTTTATCCTCTAATTTAGAGAAGGCGCTAACATCTTTAAGAGAAGCTAACATAGAACTTCAAAAGGATATAGATAAGAAGGAACAAATAGAAAACATGAGAAAAGAGTTTATAGCAGATGTATCTCACGAATTAAAAACTCCTATAACATTAATTAAAGGATATGCAGAAGGCATAAAGGATGGCATATTTTCTGATGCGGAGCAAGAGGGTTCCTTAGACGTAATAATAGAAGAATGTGGAAAGATGAATAGCTTAGTAAAAGATATGTTACAGATATCTTCTTTAGAAAATGGCATTATTGACCTTAGACTAGAAGAATTCTATATAGATGGAGTAGTTCAGAATATATTAAAAAAATTATCCTATAGTATAGAAGAGAAAAACATAATAATAAAAAGTGAATTACAAAAATTAAAAGTAGTAGCAGATATCTTTAAAATAGAACAAGTTATAACTAACTTTTTAACTAATGCAATAAGATATACAAATGAGGATGGAATTATTTTTATAAAAGTTAAAAAAAATGATGAGGGAGTTAAAGTTTCTTTTGAAAATACGGGAGAGAATATCTCGGAAGATAACTTAGAAAAGATATGGGATAAGTTCTATAAGGTGGATAGAGGAAGAAAAAGAAAAGATGGAGGTACAGGTCTTGGACTTTCTATAGTAAAAAATATAATAGAATTACATGATGGAAAATATGGAGTAGAAAATACAAAAAAAGGAGTAAAGTTTTATTTCATATTGAGAGATAAGAATATGATTGATGAATATGAATAGAGCATGAAAATATATACTTTTTTTTTATATAATGTTATCATTGTAATAAGTAAAATATTGAAAATGGGGGATAAAAAATGAAGGGTACAGTAGTGTCAGTATGGATGAATACTTCGAAAAAATTATATGGAGATGCTAGCGTTGAAAAAGCAATGAAGTATGCAGGATGGAATGATAAGAGAGTATTTTCACCATTAGAGGATGTTGATGATAATGAAATAAAAAAATATATAAGTAAATTAGCAGAGAATGAGAAAATTACTACTGAAACTCTGTGGAAATACATAGGTAAAGATAACATATATTCCTTTGCTAAGGTTTATCCAGTATTTTTCAACCAAAAAAATACCTATGGATTTTTAAGATCTTTATTTGACATACATATAGCAATTACCAAGAAAATACCTGGGGCTAAACCGCCACTAGTAGAGATAGTTCCATTATCTAAGGATGAAGCTATTATGAAGTATTCTTCCAAAAGAGGAATGTTTGAGTATTTCTTGGGTATGTTAGAAGGTTCTTTTGATTATTTTAACGAAAAGGGCACTATAGAGATTACTGAAAAAAATAGTGATAGTATGGCTGTTAAGATAAAGTTTCCTCAAGAAATCTACTATAAGAAAAAATACAAATTCAGCAATATTTTATCTTTTGGATTTATCAAATCCATACCAGTGAAGGCTGCCATATTTACTTTAATATTAACACTTATAGGATCATTTGCATTGCTTGGACTTGATAGTGTAGCAAAGGTGTTGGGGATATCTGCAATAAGTGGAATAGCAACCATTATAGGGACTAGTTTACTATTAAGACCATTAAAAGATATAAATGAAATAAGCAATAAATTAAAGAATAATATTTTCTTCGAGGATGTAGATATAGTTACTAAGGATACATTACAAGATATACATCATAACTTTAAGGAATCTATGAAGGTAATGGCTTCTGACTTTGTTGGATTTAAAGGTGTTACCGATGAAATGAATGATTTTGCTGATAAATTGAGGGTTATTTCAGATAATATGGAAAAGACCTCAAGAGAAATATCTGATGTAGTTGAACAAGTTGCAGGAACTTCAGTGGAACAGGCTACAAATACAGAACATGTAGCAGAAGTGCTTAATGATAATATAAGATCACTTAAAGTTATTGTTGATAGTGAAAATAATAATAAGAGTGAATTAGAAAATACTATGAACAAAATAAATTCTAGCTTTAACGAGATAGACAGTGTAAGTAAGAATATACAAAATACCTTAAATGAATTCCAAGAAGTAAAAGTAAAAGGAGTTCAACTAGGAGATAAAGCTAAAGATATAAATAATATAGTATCAATAGTAGCACAAATTTCAGATCAAACCAACCTTCTTGCACTTAATGCATCTATCGAAGCAGCAAGGGCAGGAGAACATGGAAGAGGTTTTGCAGTAGTAGCAGAAGAAGTAAGAAAATTAGCAGAACAAACAAAAAATGCAGTAGAGGAGATAAATTCTAATTTAAATCAGTTCCTTGAAGATATTGATGTATTAATAAATAATATTGAAAATCAATATGATACACTTCAAAAGGATACAAAAGGCTTAGAAAAAATAAGAGAAGTAAGTTACGATGCAAACACATCTGTAAAAACAGTGGCTACAGCTATGATATCAACTATAAATGATTTAGATAAAGAAGCATCTTCTATTGAAGGTATGTATGAGAACATAGAATCTCTTGCAGCCATAGCAGAGGAAAACTCTGCATCTTCACAAGAAGTAAGTGCTAATGTAACAAGCTATACAGAGGAAATAACAAAGCTTATCTCTTCTATAAATGAATTTAAGAAAATAGCATCTTACTTTAAAGACGAACTAGAAAAATACAAATTATAACATAGAGAAATATTTAATAGTTTTTAGAAAATAACTGGTTATACATATATGACCAGTTATTTTTTGATATTTAATTTTAGGTATTTATATGTTTTCTAAGTTGAAATTTGGAACATAAATAGAAGAAGATGTTCCACTTTCCTGTATAAAGGCATTTATATACCCTAGCTCTACGCAATAATCAATAAGACTATCATAATGGTCAGGGTTTAGAGGCTTATTAATTTCTGGATAGTTTTTAGCCTTAAACATAGGAATATACTGATTCATAAGACTTAAATACACTTTGTCTCCAAAGGTTTTATATATGTAATCAACAATTTTTTTAGAATCAAATAAGAGGCTTGGTAACATTAGATGTCTTATTATAACTCCATTTTTCATAATGCCATTTTCATCAAATATTGGCTCTGGGGCTTGAGAAACCATCTCATTTATAGCTTTAGTAGCTATGTTAAAATAATTTGGAGCACTAGAGTATTTTATGGCATATTTATCATCGAAATACTTTAAATCAGGTATATAGATATCAATACTACCTTTTAAAAGTTCTAAACTTTCTACATTTTCATAGCCATTAGAATTGTATACTACAGGAATGCTCAATCCTTTAGATTTACTGAGCTTTATACCTTCAAGAATCTGAGGAATATAGTGAGTAGGATTAACTAAGTTGATGTTGTGATATCCTCTCTCTTGTTGTTCTAAGAAAATCTCACTAAGTCTTTCTATTGAAATCTCTTTACCTATATATTCTTGGCTTATATGATGATTCTGGCAAAATACACATCTTAAATTACAGTTAGAAAAAAATATAGTTCCAGAACCATTACTACCAGAAATACAAGGTTCTTCCCACATATGCCCATAAGCTTTGGCAACTCTTAAGGTAGCAGTACTTTTACAGAAACCTAGAGCTCCTTTACTTCTATTAATTTCACAATGTCTAGGGCAAACTGTGCAGTTATCTAATATATTATAATCCATAATGATAAACTCCTTTTAAGAAATAAAGAATACTTATAATATATCATAAAGAGGTATATCTCAAAAATATCTAGTTAACATTATAGAGAATTAGATTATAAAAAAAATATAAAGTACTCTCAAGTATTAATAAAAAATAGTATAATAGAATACATAAGTTTCAATAAAGATTATTTCTATGAGTGCATGTTTTTTATAAAAGATGAGGAAGTTGAAAAATAAATTTGCAATTAAGAACTTCTTCATATATCACAGGCAAATAACGTTAGAAAGGAAATAAAAATAAATGAAAAAAAGCAAATTGAAGTATAAGTTAATAAAAAGCAGTTATTCAAATATGTTTGATAACGATTATAAAGGCGAATGGAATAAAGAAAGAGATTTAAAGGAGATTCGAAAGTACTATGATATTAAAGGTGGAAATGAATATACAATAGATGAACAAAGTTGGTATGATTTAGAGATGGATGATATATATGAAACTGTAGATAAGACATACAGTACAGTAGGAGAAGCAGCACTCTATTGTATGCTTAGAAATCCAATACATGAGGAGAAAAAGTTGAAGGATAGAAAAAGGGCTATAGATGTTATCAAAGAAGATAGTGATTTACGGAGATTCCTTCAGAATACATATTTCAATATTAGTAAAGATAAGAAAAACAATCTTTTATACATGATAGAGAACAAATTAGAACCTAATAAATTAAAGTATATTTTGTACACCTTTTTAGGAAAAGTGGTTCCTTTATTAATAATTTTAAGTGGTATATTCATAGAGTATAAATATATACTTGGCTTATTTTTAATTAGTTTTCTAAACATGATTATAAATATGAATGAAGAAAGAAATACAAAATTTGCAGGAATAATATATTTAGCAAAAGTTATAAGAGGCGGTGACAAAGTAGCTAATATAGAAGAGGATGAGCTAAAGTCACATACTATAAGGATAAGGGAATTACTAAAGGAACTTAAAGTGGTTAAAAGTGGAACTAGATTTATTAATTTTATGGCAATGTTTGGAGGAGCACTTGAGTGGGCAAGCACATTATTTTTATTAGAGGAAGCAACTTATTATAAGGTTGTAAATAACCTTGCTAGAAATAAAGATAATATACTAGAACTTTACTATATATTAGGTGAATTAGAAGCTTTAGTATCCATAGCTAGCTATCAGGACAGCTTAAAGAATAATTGCTCAATACCTAAATTTACAGAGAAGGTTGCCTTAAGGATAGTTGATGGAGTTCATCCATTACTAGAAAATCCAGTAGGAAATTCTATTACTATAGAAAAGAAGGGAATAGTTCTTACAGGAACTAATATGTCAGGTAAGTCTACTTTCTTAAAAATGTTAGGGGTAAATATGATTTTTGCTCAAACCTTTTATTTTGTATTAGCAAAGGAGTATGAAGCTCCATTTTTTAATATTATATCCTCTATCAGTCCTAAGGATGATATAAGTGAACATAGAAGTTATTATCTAGCAGAGGCTGAGAATATACTTAGGATAATAAATGCTATGGAGAAACCAATACCAGTGTTCTGTACCATAGATGAAATATTTAGAGGGACAAACCCTGTAGAGAGAATTGCAGCTTCAGCGGAGATACTAAATTATATAAACAATAGAAAATGTATTTCTATAGTTACCACTCATGATAGAGAGCTAGTAGATTTAGTGAAGGATAAATATGATTTCTATCATTTCAGTGAAAGTGTGTCTGACAAAAAAGGGTTAAACTTTGACTATAAACTTAAAAAAGGAGTAACTAAGAGTAAGAATGCCATAAAATTACTTGAATATATAGGTTATCCAAAAGAAATAACGGAAAATGCATTTAAGAGAGTTAATAATATTGAAGGATTTATATAAAGTTAAAGGATGAGGAAAAGATGAGAAAATATTCTCATCTTTTTTTCATTTTAAAATAAAATATAACACATTGAACCATAAAGATTAAACTAATTATTCCAAAGCCAGGGTATAAAAAGGTTATAAGCTTTTTAAATCCTATTTGAGATATAGGCAGAGCTATAAGTACAGTTAAAAGTACGCCTCTTTTATAAGGAATATTATATTTTTCCTCTAAGGTTTTGCTAACACTATAGATATCAGATACCTCTGTAGAGAACATTTCGCACCATATTATAATCAATAATAATACCTGCATAATAGGAGCAAATTTACTTGCTACATGAAGTAATGGTATTTCATATTTAAATATATCTGGAATGTTTACCATCAACATAGCATTTATTAAGGATGCAATTACTGTAAGCATAATAGAACCGATAATTAATCCTAAGAGCATAACTTTTTTATTTCTAATTTCCTTGGCAATAGGGACTAAAACACCACTTGAAAATAACAAGTTAAATCCTGCATATAAAAATGTGGAGATAATCCATTGATTTTCTATGAGTAGATTTTTATAAATAGGAACCTTTTTTATATAATCTAAAGTCATATATTTTCCACCATAAATAAGATATAGTCCAAACACCGCCAAAATGACAATTGTAAGAGATGGAACAATAAATGAATTGATAGCAATTAAGCCTTTAGTATCATTAAGAAGAGTAATCACACTTACTGCTACCATTAGAAATATACCTATGTATTTAGGAATTCCAAAATATTGATAAAGCAAAGCACCACTGCCAGCTAGTATTACAGCAGAGCCTGAGATTAAAAAAAAGCTAGTTAAATAATCAGTAGTTTTACCTAGAAAACCAGGACTCACTAATCTAATAAAATCTGTATAGGAATTTAGGTTATATTCTAAACTTACCGTAGAAATTATATTTGTTATGAAGATATAAAAAATCCCACAAAGTATTAGACCAAAGAAACTAACATACCCGTACGTAGAAAAAAACTGAGTGATCTCTTGTCCAGAGGCAAGGCCAGCCCCCACAATTGTGCCAACAAAAACTGTAGCCACTTGGAACACCTGTTTGAAATGCTTCAAAAATATCTCCCCCATATAATATATAATCATATACTAAATATATAGAGATTAGAGTTGAAATATGTGTTTAAAGATGGTTAAGTTGTTTAAAAGATTTAATTTGGTATAATATAAATAAAGTGTGAGGCAATTTATTTATATTATAAAAAAGGAATTTGATATATATGAAGACAGAATGGAATGGTAAGAGATATCACAGTTTAAACTATTTTCTAAGAGAGAAATTTGGTGGTAAGGTTTTTAAGATATCTTTAGACGGAGGATTTTCTTGCCCTAATAGGGATGGAACTATAAGTAAGGGTGGATGTATATTTTGCTCTGAAAGAGGGTCTGGAGATTTTGCTGGAGAGAGATGTTTTTCTATAACTAAGCAATTTGAAGATATAAAAAATATGATGAATAAGAAGTGGAAGGATGGAAAGTATATTGCATATTTTCAAGCCTACACTAATACCTATGCACCTGTTGAAGTGCTAAAGAGGAAATATGATGAAGCTATAGATCAGAAAGATGTAGTTTCACTAGCCATAGCTACAAGACCAGATTGTATTGGAGCAGAAATTTTAGATTTATTGGAAGAATACTCAAAAAAGGTGTATACTTGGGTGGAACTTGGACTTCAAACTAGTAATGATACAACTGCTAAATTAATTAATAGAGGATATAAGCTAGAAGTTTTTGAAGAAGCTGTAAGTGGGCTTTCTCAAAGAGGAATAGATGTGGTAGCGCATGTAATTTTAGGATTGCCAGGTGAGACTAAAGAAGATATGATAGATACAATTAAATATTTAGCGAAGCTTCCTATTAAGGGGATAAAACTTCATCTATTACATGTTATGGAGAATACAACCTTAGAGGAGCTTTATAACAATGGAAAATTAAAGCTTTTAGAAAAAGATGAATATATTGATTTGATTTGTGAAGCTATAACACTGCTTCCACAGGATATAGTGGTTCATAGATTAACAGGGGATGCACCAAGAGCATTACTTGTTGGACCTATGTGGAGTCTTAAAAAGTGGGAGATATTAAATGCCATTGATGATAAGCTTGAAAGAGAGCATTTGTATCAAGGGATTAATAATGTAAAATCTTAAATTATACATTTTAAAGGGGTGGATATGTATGAAGGTAGATATTATAATTTCAGCAGCGGATATTAAAAACGAGAAGCTAGAAAATAAGGTAGTAGTGGTTATAGATGTACTTAGAGCCACATCTGTAATGGTAACAGCTCTTAGTAATGGGTGCGATAGAGTAATTCCAGTAAAGGAAATACAGGAAGCTCTAGAAATAGTTAATCATGAAAGACATAAGTATTTACTTGGCGGAGAGAGAAATGCTCTTAAGATAGAAGGCTTTGATTTTTCTAACTCTCCTTTGGATTATACTAGAGAGCAGATTCAAGGTAAAACTCTAGTAATGTCTACAACAAATGGGACAAAAGCTATAAAAAACAGTGAGAATGCGGAATATATATTTATAGCTTCTATGATTAATGGAAATGCAGTGGCAAAAAAACTTGCTTTGCTTAATAGAGATGTGGTATTTGTTAATGCAGGAACTTATGGAGAATTTTCAATGGATGATTTTATAACTAGTGGATATATAATTCATTGTTTAAATAAATTAAATACCATAGAAATGTCAGATATAGCAAAAACTTCTCACTACATATATGAAAATAATACTGACATATTTTCTTTTGTAAAAGAAGCCAGTCATTATAAGAGGATAATGGAGCTAGGTCTTGAAAATGATTTAAAATATTGTTTAAGCAAAGACCTTGTAGACATAGTTCCAGAATATAAAAATGGAGAGATTAGGATATAAAAATTAATTCAAATTAAGTTGTCAAGTTAATCTTAAAACATTTTAAATAGCTCCTAATACAAAAAAATATTAATCAGAGGGGGAGGTTCTACTAGAACTTCTCTTTTTATTATTTTTCAATAAAATTAATTCATAAACAAGAGTATATAGTGTAAATAGTATAATAAATATTAATTCCTCCAAACTAGTCATTTTTGAAGTAGCAAAAAGTATAATCACAGGGAAGCATAACAATATTTGCGTAATTCTTAAGAGCGATAAAAACTTCATAACATCACCTATTCCCAAATATTAGTATATTCATATTGTTACACTTTTAGAATAGGAGTACAAGAAATTTTAATATTCAAATTAGAACAAGAAATGATTTAATGTCATAAATTTTGCTTATGAGTGAAATAAAAAAATGAAAAATACAAAGAGGACATGTCTTAAAATAAAAATTTTAGTAAGATAAAAGCAAATAGTTT
This sequence comes from Clostridium sp. UBA4108, assembly GCA_002381695.1. Classification (GTDB taxonomy): domain Bacteria; phylum Bacillota; class Clostridia; order Clostridiales; family Clostridiaceae; genus Clostridium_J. Next base: position 148,373 of record DFXM01000018.1, read on the forward strand.
TCTGAGGCTTATGATAAAGTATTAGTTATAAATAAAACACAGAAGCACAGCTAGATTTTAAATATAGCTGTGCTTAATAATTTCATTATTATAATGAGTCCTACTAGGTTAATATTAATAAGTACAAAGGTTAATACACAATCTTAGTAATGCGATAACTCTAGATTATACCACTTGGAATATATAGAATTTTAAATAATAGGATTCATCACTATTCCATAATATTGGATGGTCTGGTGATTGAGTTTTAAATTCTACTTGCCTTAAGGTCACTCTTGCATCTTTTGCTGCATCTGCAATGGTCTCTCTAAATAATTCTGGATTCATAAAGTGAGAACAAGAACAAGTTATAAAGTACCCACCCTTTTGAGTCAATTTCATTCCTCTAATATTTATCTCTTTATAGCCTCTTATTGCACTCTTTATTGTAGAACGAGATTTTGTGAAGGCAGGAGGATCTAGTATAACTACATCAAACTTTCTTCCTTCTTTTGCCCATTCACGAAGTATATCAAAAGCATTATGGCATTCAAACTTAACTATATCTTGAAGATTATTAAGCTCTGCGTTACGTTTGCAGAAATCAACAGCATGTTCAGAAATATCAACACCAAGTACAGACTTAGCTCCAGCAACTCCAGCATTTAATGCAAAGGAACCAGTATGGGTAAAGCAATCTAATACCGTAGCATCTTTACATAGTTTATGTATAGCAGCTCTATTTTCTTTTTGATCTAAGAAAAAACCTGTCTTTTGACCATTTTCTATATCCACATAGTACTTAACACCATTCTCTACTATCTGAACCATAGTATCAAAAGGTTCAGTTAAAAATCCCTTAGCTTGTTCCATACCTTCAAGCTCTCTAACTTTAGCATCACTTCTCTCATAGACGCCTTTAGCACCAAACTCTTCAACTAAAAGTTTAACTACTATATGTTTATACTTATCAATACCTAGTGCAAGAGATTGAATAACATAGTAATCTTCTAATTTATCTATTATAAGACCAGGAACAAAATCAGCTTCTCCAAATAAAAATCTACAGCTTGAAGTATCTATTACCTTTTTTCTATATTCCCAAGCAGCATTAAGCCTTTTTCTAAAAAATTCTTCATCAATTTCTTCGTTTATATCTCTAGTCATGATTCTTATAGTAATTTTTGATACATCGTTGATATATCCTTTACCTATAAAGTCACCTCTAAAGTTATATACTTCAACTATATCACCATTTTGATATTCTCCATCAAACTGTTCTATTTCTGTAGTATAAACCCATAGATGTCCATTTTCTACATTCTTACCTTTGCCCTTATATAAATAAAACTTACAAGCCATATTAATTTGTCTCCTCCTAATTTAAACCTAGGGATCTCTAGATGTCCCACTTAATTAACTTATTATAGTATAAGTTTATGAATAGCATAATGCAAATAAATTTTTCAAATTATAATTAGAAAAATTAGTATATAGAAAAATTGCTTTAGGTAAAGTATAATATTATTGTTTTGAAAAATTATAATGAATTAATACACTAGTATTCTTAAATATAAGGTCTATGAAATAAAATAACTAGTTATTCTTGTATATTTTATTTCACAAACCTAAGAAGAAAATAGGGGGAGAATAAATGAGTATATTAACAGTTAAAAATATAAGTCACGGTTTTGGTGATAGAGCTATATTTGAAAATGTTTCTTTTAGACTTTTAAAGGGTGAGCATGTAGGCTTAATAGGAGCCAATGGAGAAGGAAAATCAACCTTTATGAATATTATCACTAGTAAACTTATGCCAGATGAAGGTCAGGTTTTATGGTCTAACAATGTTAGAGTTGGATATATGGATCAACATGCAGTTTTAGAGAAAGGAATGAGCATAAGGGATGTATTAAGAGATGCTTTTAAATACCTTTTTGATGCAGAAGCAGAGATGAATGAACTTTATGGAAAAATGGGAGAAGTGTCTCCAGAAGAACTTGAAAAGATGCTAGAGAGGACAGCTGTCATTCAAGATATGCTAGATCATAATGGGTTTTATGTTATAGATGCTAAAGTAGAGGAAGTATCTAAAGGTTTAGGACTCTTAGATGTAGGTCTTGATAAAGGTGTAGCTGATTTAAGTGGTGGTCAAAGAACAAAGGTTTTACTTGCAAAGCTATTGCTTGAATGTCCGGACATACTGCTTCTAGATGAGCCTACTAACCATTTAGATGAAATTCATATTGAATGGTTAAAGAGATATTTACAAAATTATGAGAATGCATTTATATTAATTTCACACGATATACCATTCTTAAATTCAGTAATTAATCTTATATATCATGTTGAAAACAAAGAGTTATCTAGATATGTTGGTGATTATGACGAATTCCAAAGAATTTATGAAGCTAAGAAAAAACAGTTAGAGCAAGCATATGAAAGACAGCAAGCGGAAATCGCAAGACTTGAAGATTTCGTTGCTAGAAATAAGGCTAATGTTGCTACTGCTAACATGGCTAAATCAAGACAGAAAAAGCTTGATAAGATAGATAAGATAGAACTTATAAAAGAAAAACCAAAGCCAACCTTCAACTTTAAACAAGCTAGAGCAGCTGGAAAAATGATATTTGAAACAAAAGATTTAGTTATCGGATATGATACTCCACTTACAAGGCCATTAAACCTTTATATGGAAAGAGGACAAAAGATAGCTCTAGTAGGTTCTAATGGACTTGGAAAAACTACTCTTTTAAAAAGTCTTATGGGAGATATCAAGCCCCTAAGTGGAGAAGTAGAACTTGGAGATTATCAATATATAGGATACTTCGAGCAAGAAAGTAGAGAAGGAAACAATAGTACCTGTATAGAAGAGTTTTGGAAGGAGTTTCCTAGCTATACACAGTATGAGGTACGTGCAGCGTTAGCTAAATGTGGATTAACTACAAAGCATATAGAGAGCATGGTGATGGTGCTTTCAGGAGGAGAAGCTGCGAAGGTAAGACTTGCAAAGCTTATAAATAATGAAACAAATATACTAATCCTTGACGAGCCTACTAACCACTTAGATGTAGATGCAAAAGAAGAATTAAAAAGAGCATTAAAGGAATATAAAGGTACAATACTGATAGTTTGCCACGAACCAGAGTTTTATCAAGATATAGTTACAGAGGTTTGGAATTGTGAGGATTGGACTACGAAAATCGTATAATGCAAATGAAATAAAAGATTAAAAGTACTCACATTTTAGTCTTTTATTTTTATTAAGAAGTGCCTTTATATTGTAATTAAATTTAAAGTTACGATATCATAGACATTTTATTTAGAAATTGGGTATATAAATTTCTTGTATTTCAAATTGACAAATCTTTATTATGCATATACTATTAATATAAACATTGATTATAAGGAGTTTTTTATATGATAACTAATATAAACATAACTAACAGTTTAAAATTAAATATCTATTTTGGGTTTAGCTATTTTAGTTAGGTTTGTATTTATGATAAAGATAATCATCATAGGTACAAACCGTTGGTTTTGTATCTATGATGGCTGAGCTTAACTTTTTATGTAATTTAATTCGTTATGTAAGCCACATAGATTAGTGCTAAGTGGCTTTTTATTCTAGATAAATAAAAGTCACATAGATATCTATGTGGCTTTTTTATATATTAAAAAGGAAAGAGGTATAATTATGAAAAAAAATATAGATATTCTTGTTGTTGGTTTTGCAATATTTTCAATGTTCTTCGGAGCAGGTAACTTAATATTTCCTCCATACATAGGAATGACTTCAGGTAGTGGTTGGGTAACAAGTTTCTTGGGATTTATTATTTCAGATGTGGGTATGATACTTTTATCAATTAATGCTATTGCAAAGGCTGGTTCTTATCAAGCAATTATAGGGAGAGCTGGTAAGAAATTTGGACTGGGTTTGGAATTTATTATAATGCTTTGTTTAGGACCAATTCTTATTGTTCCAAGAACTGGAGCGACAACTTTCGAAATGAGTATTGCTCCATTATTTGATTCAGTTAACCCAGTTATATTCTCTATTTTATTCTTTGCATTAACATTTCTCTTAACTGTAAAGCCAACTAAGGTTGTGGATATTATAGGTAAATTTTTAACTCCTGTACTTTTAATTGCTTTAACTGTATTAATAGTAAAAGGATTAGTTTCTCCTTTAGGTGAACTAAGTACTGCTATTGATTCAGAAAGCTTATTCTCAACTGGACTTACTCAAGGATACCAAACTATGGATGCTCTCGGGTCAGGTGGAATTGCTGCACTTATTATGATTTCATTCTTAGCTAAGGGATATAAAGATAAAAAAGAAGTTGCAAGGCTTACTGTACAAGCGTCTCTAGTAGCAGGTATTGGACTTATACTAGTATATGGTGGACTAGCATACTTAGGAGCTACTGTCTCAACTAATTATGTTGATAGTATATCTCAAACTATATTATTAATTAATATAACAAATGACTTATTAGGATCTACAGGGGCAGTTTTATTAAGTGTAGTTGTTGCTTTTGCTTGTCTTACTACATCTATAGGTTTAACATCTGTTACTGCTAAGTATTTTGAAGATATTACTAATAAAAAAGTTAAATATCAATATATAGTTGCATTGATTTGTGCGTTTAGTGCTGTCGTTTCTAATTTAGGTGTTGATAAAATAATTTCTATAGCAGCTCCGATATTAACGATACTTTACCCAGTAGCTCTTGTTTTAGTTTTAATGGCATCCTTCGAAAATATATTTACTAAGGATTCTACTTACAGAGGTGCAGCCTATGCTACTTTGGCTATAAGTACACTTACTGTTATTGATAGTTTAGGTGTTAATATAAATTTTGTACACATTCTTCCTTTTGATAGGTTAGGATTTAACTGGTTAATACCAGCAATAATAGGAGGTATACTAGGTACTTTTCTATTTAAAGATAAATCTATAGTTTTAATGAGTAAGGTTTCGTAAAGCTATAAGTGAAAGGTTATTACATATGTGACATTAAGAAAAATAGAGAGAATAAAATATGTAATTCATAGAACTTATGAGGAGAATGTAGCAGAAAAGTAAAAATGTGCGTATGCATTATGTTGTGTTGAGAGGACAACTAAAATAGTTTAATAAATTATTTTAGTACTATCTTGGCAATGTCCCCAGTAATAAAGGTGATATTGGCAGGGGCATCTAGATTTTTAGAGGTAGCTATATAAATCATTTTTCATAGAAAAGACTAATGTTTTATTCTAGAAATAGTCGAAAATATTATTAATGCAATTAAATACAATAAAGTTATTAAATAGTATAAAATAATCAATAAAAAAGCCTTACATTAGCGTACTGTAAGGCTTTTTTTGGTTGCGGGAGCAGGACTTGAACCTACGACCTTCGGGTTATGAGCCCGACGAGCTACCAACTGCTCCATCCCGCGATATTATGTTCGGCCTCGTTTCCTCAACCTATGTTTAGAGTATAGCCTAAGAATAAATTAAAGTCAAAGTAGCACAATCCCATATTAGATGCTTAGAGTAAAGGAAGCCTTTTAGAGTCTGATATAACCTTAAATACTACAAAGTAGGAATAATTCTTTTATTAAGTTAGAAATTTTAATATTTCTTAAAAGAAAAGCCTATTTGTATAATGGTGAATTAATATGAAGTAGTACATACGATAATAAGAATTATTAAATAAAGCAGACACGGAGCCTGTGAGGCATTTTTCACCAAGTGCCCCATCTATTGCAAGCTCCATTGATACCTGCCACTAACGGGGTATTTCCCTTGTGAAGGTGATGAGCTACCTATACATAACAGCAGTTTCTACAGATTGAAGTTCTCTTATAAATTCTTTTTTTACATAACCTTTCAGATTAAAGTTTTCATTAGAAATTATCTTTACTTCATACCATAGAGTATCTTGAACTTCTACTAAATCTAATAATTCAACCTTAGTGTTTGTAGAAATATTTCTTAACACTTGGCTATTGTATATAGGACAGAGAAAAAGAGGACATCTAGTTGTTATTTCTCCAGAGAAAGAGGGAAGAGCGTGGTAATATATTTTTATGTTATCTGATGGTTTAGTTAAAATATTCATTTTAGTAGTTAACTCTCTATTTTGCTTTGTAAGCATTCTAATTTGTAAGACTGTAGTTTCTAATTTTCTTGACAGTAGAATATATAATATTCCAATAGCTGTGGTGGAGAACATAAATAGGTATAATAAAAAACTTATCAAAGGAAACCTCCAAAAAAATACTTCTTATTCCTAATAATATTCATACCAGGTTAAATGTAGACATAAAAAAACTCCTAAAAATATAGGAGTTTTTATTATATAGATAAAACTAAGTCTGTATAATCTTTTATAAATTTATCAGCTAGTTTCTTTATGTCATCATGATGCTCTTTGGAATGCTCGTCATAAACACCAACTACTTTCATACCAGCTAATTTAGCACCATTTATTGCAGGCAGTATATCCTCAAAAACCATGCAATTTTCAGGAGCTATCCCAAGTTTATCAGCTGTTAGAAGATAGACATCAGGAAAATCCTTACCACGTGAAACCTCATTAGTTAAGGTAATAACATCAAAATAGTTATATATATCATTAGCTTTTAAGCAAGCTTCTAATAATTCAAAGCTGTTACTAGTAGCTAAAGCTATCTTTATTTCATTAGCTTTTAGATAATCTAAGAAATCTCTAGCACCTGGCTTCAAGGTTACCTTATTGCAATAGGTATCAAGGGCCATTTCATTCCAATGAGATTTTATTTCATCCGTAGAATAAGGAAGCTCAAAAGTGTCTTTAAAATAGTTAGCTACTTCATTAAAGCTTAAGTGAGATATTTCATCCTTAAGCTTTTGGGGTACTTTTATATTGTGTTTAGATAAGTATTCACAATCAATGTCATTCCATACCCACATTGAATCAACTATAGTTCCATCCATATCAAATATTACTGCTTTTATATTGTTTAACATTATTAATCACCCCACAGGTAGTATATCAAAAAAAACTCTACTATTGAAGTGAAAAATTATGTCTGTAGAGCAAGGCATACTCAAAAAATAACTAAATTAAAAAGTTAATGAAATAAGGATTAGAATTCTCTGTGAAAAATTTTATTTTTATCAGGGTCTTTATAATCCTCAATAGTGAATATACCTAATTTATCTAATATTCTGTTCATAACTTCACTATCATAAGCAACTTTTATTTCAGAGTTTTCAGCCACTTCGTCTACATGCTGTTTTCCTTCTTCTCTAGGAAGTATAGCTTTAGGGCCACCAACACATCCACCAACGCACCCCATACCTTCTATAAAATTGCCTTCTATAAAACCTTGCTGTATTTTAGAGAGAAGTTCTTTACATTCTTTAACTCCATTTCCTTGAATTGCAGTGATGTTTTTAAACTTAACAGGAAACATTCTTTCTATGCATTCGGTTATGGCTATTGAAACTCCACCAGTTCTTGCATATAATCTTCCACCGCGGGAAGCGTATTCTAAGGATGGCGTTTCCTCTAAGTTATTAGGAGTGATATCTAAGGCTTCAAAGATTTCCTTTAGCTCGGAAAAGGTTAAAACATAGTCTATGTCTCCTAATAAATCAGGCTCTTTAACTTCAGATTTTTTCGCAATGCAAGGTCCTATAAATACTACCTTTACTGAAGGATTTAGCTTCTTTAAAACCCTGCCTGCAGCAATCATAGGAGATACTGTTGGAGACATGTGGCTAACTAAATCACCATATACTCGTCGTAGCATTGCAACCCACATAGGGCAACAACAGGAGGTTATCATAAAATCTGATTCCTTAAGAACATGTGCATCAAATTCTATAGCTTCTTGAAGTGTAAGCATATCTGCAAAGAAAGCAACTTCTATCATGTCTGTGAAGCCCATTTTTTTGAAGGCAGTTCTTAGTCTATCAATGTTGGCATCTTCACCAAATTGATGAGTTATAGCAGGAGCAACAGCAGCAATTACTATTTCGGGGCCTTTTAATAAATCTATAAGGGGAAGAAATTCTACTTTATCTAATATGCTACCAGTTGGACATCCTTCCACACATAAGCCACAATCAGTACACTTTTCATTAACAATATATGTACATTGATTATCATTATCTATCATTATGGCATGAAAAGGGCAAGAGGCTACACATGCAGGAGTTTCATCATCATTATGCTTACAATCCATAGTACATTTCCTGATTTTCTCTACTACTTTGTGATTTTTGTCATATGATTTAATTGCTTCTTTTAAGTCATTAGAGTAGTTAGATGATAAGGGAATATTTACTCCACATAAACTAGAGATACATGCAGCTAAATCCTCTCTACTTACTTCCTCTTTATTAATTAAGTCCTCAACTGTACCTTCAAAATTGTCACTATAATACGCATTAAGTAAGGTTTTAAATAATTGGCTATGTTGTTTTTTCAAAAATATCACATCCTATTTTCTAAAATATGCTTTTATTAGTTTTTCAGGGATAAATGTTTTTATACAGTAGTAGTGTAGGAAGATTACAAGCTATGGAATTTATTGAGAATTATAAGATTATTTTACCATATATTTTAATATAAATAGTATAGAATTCTGTTATGAGGTGAATTAGTCAGTGATAATACTAGGAAAATTTTGGGGAATTGTCAGTGTGTTTTGTTTAGCTATATGTTTTTTGAAAATTGTAATTAAATGGTTTAATAGAAGGTTTGTAATAGGACTATCAAGAAAGAACAGTAAGAGGCTTATAGAGGTTACCTTTGCCATAAGCAAAATCATTGAAGAACTTCATGGAGTAATAGCCATCGTAGCTTTTCTATCGAGCGTAATTCATATGATTATAATGAATGCAACTATAAAATTTTCTTACTTAGGTACAGTTTGCATTTTAATTTTTATATGTATAATTTTACTTGGAATCATAGATAAATATATTTATAAAGATAAAAGTGGAGATATTAAAATGTGTCACATTATTATGTCAGGAATACTTTTTATATTCTTATTTTTACATTGCATTATTACGTAAAGGCTAATTTAGAGATATTAATATTAGAGAATTAACCTAGATAAAAGCAAATTAGTTAAATTAGGCAATAAAAAAGGAACATGTTTAACATGTTCCTTTGGTCGGGGTGACAGGGATTGAACCTGCGACCTCATGGTCCCAAACCACGCGCGCTCCCATCTGCGCCACACCCCGCCGACAAAAACTATTATATTATATATTATATAGGTTGTCAACAATTTCGTGATGATTTTTTTAGAAAGTATAGAGGGATTTTATTATGAGAGATAACATATAAAAAAAGTTGAATATTTACATGGGGATTGATGTATAATTATGGTTGTAAAAAGAAATAAGAACAATATAGAATATGTAAATGAGGAGAGGTTATGGAGAGTAAGAATATTTATAATCTAAAAATTAATAGTGATTTTCCAGTAGAAATATTCAGGGAAAATGATTATGAAGCCGACATACTAATAGTGCTAAACTATAGAACCGTAAATATGAATATATCTAGCATGCCACAACATATAAAGTCTAGAATACAGTTTGTGGATGTGTATTCTATATTGATTAGAGTATCTAAGGAAGAGAATGCTAATATAGCAACTATACACATGTTAAAAGATAAAGGAATACACTCAACTATTTGTAATTTTGAGTTAGATTACAGTACAGAAACTATATATATAGAATTTAAGGAATTTTGTGTAGAGTTTAAAATATAGAATAGGCTTTTGAGTTAATTACAAACTGTATAAAAGAAAAGCCTATTTGCATTATCTAGTTTCATTGTTAGAATCTATATAATATAAATTCACTATTGATAAAAGGAGATAAAAAAATGAAGCAATATAAATTTAGCAACACATCAAGAAAATATGTATCAAAACAATTATCAGTTAGTGTACTTTTAACTCTATCGCTTATAATTACTACTATTGGGCTGTTTGTACAGGGAAATATGTTTTATGGTAAATTTCTATTTGTATTGTCTGTTATAGGTATTATAGCTACAATTATAATAATTAAGAAAGTAAGAATTATAAATGACATCTTCTATGTGAAAATATATAAAGATAGTTTTGAATTAAATAGTAACATGTCATTAAAACCTAAAATTATATATTTCAGAAATATAGATAAGGCTAAATTTGATAAAAAAGGTATTAGAATTCAAGAAGGATATAAAGAGTATAGGATATTATCAGCTTTTCTAGAAAACAAGGAAGTAGAAGAGCTATGGAGTAGGTTTATAAGATATAATTAAATTTGCGGTAAAATGCTTAATAATTAATTACCGATAAAGGATGGGATGATTGTGGGGGAAATTTCAAAAGAAGAATTAGAATTATTAAAAGGAAAGATTGAGAACATATTAGAGACAGAGCTTTTAGCTGCCAAGAATGCTAAAGTAGAACTGACTGTTGAGGAAATATATGACATACATGAAGAGGGGCTTAAGCACTTACTTATGCTATATATAAATAATATAGATAAATTTAAGGAATACAGAGAAAAAAATTTAGATGATATTGTAACTAAGTCTGTAGAGAGGTTTAAAAAGGGTTATAATTTCCATAGAAAAATGCTTAAGTGTGATAATTTTGATCATGTAAAGGAATCTACAGTAACAATAGAACAGTTAAAGGATATAAAAGAAGTCGTAAATGAAAGAATTGAGAAGTTTTTCTACTCAATGAAAAAAGAGTTTTGTAAACTGTCCTTAGAACAGAACAAGGAAATGCATTTTTTTGTATTAAATACCATAGTAGACCTTGATGTAAAGCATGTTCCTTGTTTTAGAGAAGCAGCTAAAAAAATGGATTTGAAACGAGTACTCAATATACATAGAAGGCAATTTGATGATGTATTTATGAAATACTATAAATAGATGGGCTTTATAAGTACATAAATAGTTATAGCTTTTAGATAGAAATAAATAATGAAGGACTGTCTATTTTAGACAGTCCTTTATCTCTAGAATTCAATAATTCTTTCCTCTAGGATGGCACCTTCACCACCAACTTTAATGATTATTTCATCATTAATAGGTTCACCACTACATATAATTCTGCTAGGGTTACCCATATAATAACCTTGCTCACTATACATATTTAATATTTTATCAAAGGGTAAGATATTATGCTTAATTAGATATCCACAAAGAGCTCCATTGGAAGTCCCTGTAGCACTTTCTTCATCAATACCTACACTTGGACCAAAATTTCGGGTAGAAACAGAGGAGCTTTTTTCTTCTGTTTCTAAAGTGAAAGCATGTAAGCCAACTAAATTTAATTTATCTGTGTACTCTTTCATTTTTGAAAAGTCTGGTTTAATATTCTTTAAAATGTCTAAAGATTTTACTGGAAACATTATGTCTTTTAGCCCTGTAGAAACTATCATAGGCTTTACAGCTATACCAGTAATGCCACAATCAGCTTCATTGATTCCTAAAATTTTACAAAGATCAGAAGAATCATCTATGTAGGAATAGAATTCAGGTGAAGTTTGAGTCATAAGTACATATTTTATTTCACCATTTTTAAAATGCAACTCTACATCTAAAATTCCGGCTAGGGTCTTTTGTCTAACTTTTACTATATCATTAATGCTTTTGATTAGGCCTTTCTTAGCTAAAGTATAAAAACTAGCTATAGTGGCATGTCCACATAAATCTACTTCTGTAGTAGGCGTAAAGAATCTTACCTCATAATCATAATCAGGACAATTTGATTTTGTGACAAAGGCAGTTTCAGAAAGTCCAACATTGTTAGCTATAGATTGCATGTCTTCAGTAGTTAAGTTTTCGCAGTTTAAAGCTACGCCAGCACCATTTCCTCCATTATTGTTATAAGTGAAAGCATTGACTATGTATACTGTTTTTTTCATATTATAAATCCCCCAAAATAATTTTATATATCAATTAAATTTTAAAATATATTTACATAAAGAAGTGTTTGTTATGTTAGCAGTGAATTATAAACAAACTCTTCAGGAGTAAAGGTAAACTAATAGTGAAGTAAGGTTTACTATTAGAATTTATTTAATATATTGTTGTAAGCAAGGTTAATAATTCACTGCTAAGAAATTATCCATTAGTTCTGTAGAAAGTTTTCGCCAACTCTATTTACGTCTCCGGCCCCAATGGTCATTATTATATCTCCATCTTCAGTTTGATTTTTAAGGTATTTTACAATTTCTTCGAAACTATGAAGATTTATAGAGGATATACCTCTTTCACATATAGCATCAGAGAGCATTTGAGAATTTACTACTCCTGTATCTGTTTCACGAGCAGCATAAATATCTGCTAATATTAGTTCATCTACACCATCGAAGGCTTTAGTGAAGTCTTTGAATAGAGTTATAGTTCTAGTGTAGGTATGTGGTTGAAATACTACATAAAGTTTTTTATGAGGATAGTTTTTCGTAGCTTTAAGGGTAGCTTGAATTTCAACTGGATGATGAGCATAATCATCTATAATAGTAACTCCATCCTTACACCCTTTAAGTTCGAAGCGTCTATGAGTGCCTCTAAAATTAAATAGACCATTTTTAATAGCTTCTACAGGAAGGGCTAAAGCCAATGAAGTACATATAGCAGATAAAGAGTTTAGAACATTATGTTCTCCAGGAACATTAAGTTCAACAGAGAATAGTATTTCCTCACCTTTATATAAGTCATAAGTACCACAACCAGTAGTGTTAAACTCAATACTTCTTGCTCTATACTCTCCATTATTTATTCCATAGGTTAATATATTACATTTACAGTCTTTAATAACATCTAATACATCTCCATCATCGGCATTTGCAACTACATAGCCTTCTTTAGGAATTAATCCTACAAATTGTTTAAAGGTATTTTTTATATGGTCTAAGTCCCTATAGTAGTCTAAATGATCTTCATCTATGTTTAATATCATTCCTATATAAGGATGGAACTTTAAAAAGGAACCTTTATATTCACAGGCTTCAGTAATAAAATATTCACTGTTGTTAGCTAATACATTGCCATCTATTATATCTAGTTCACCGCCTACAAGTATAGTGGGGTTAACTTCTGATTCAATAGCGATATGCGAAAACATAGATGTTGTAGTAGTTTTACCATGAGTTCCTGCTACTGCTACGTTATATTTATGTCCTAACATTATTTTACCTAAGAACTCAGCTCTATCCATTACGGGAATATTATGTTCTACAGCAAAGGTAAGTTCAGGATTATTACTAGATATAGCAGCTGTGTATACCACTAAATCTACATTTACAAGATTATCTGCATTATGACCGATATAAATTTCTGCCCCTTTGTTCTTCAATTTTTCAACTATGTTAGAAGTTTTGGAATCAGATCCAGAAACCTTATAGTTATTATTCAACAGTATTTCGGCAAGTCCACTCATACTAATTCCACCAATTCCGATAAAATGCACTTTCTGATTTGTGTCTTTTAAAAAATCAAAACTCATATATAACAACTCCTAATTAATTTATATTTAATATTATATTAATAAACCAAGATTAAGGTGTATTCAACAATTTTAAAATTCTAAGGTTTATATACAGCGATTAATTATAACAGTAATTCACATCTAAATTATATACAAAAAAAAGAATAAAAAACATATTAAATTAAACTTTAAGAAGAATAAAATTATTGGTATAGAGAAATACTGTTGGGAATATTAAAAGAGAAAAGAAATAAATGTATTTTAATATTTGGATAAGTTTAAATATATATTAACATATAAAAAAATCGAAAAAAAACAGAAAATGTTTAAAATTTATCAATAAAATGTGTAGGAATCTTCTGAAAATTATGATAAAGTATAATCAAAGATACAAATAAACCATATAATGTATTGAAAATAAGTATAAATTAGCAGTTTAGTCCACTGAAGTAAATTCTTTAGTGGAAAAAATATAAAAAGGAGTGTTAAAATGTTAACGATATTATTAGGAGATTATTTCATGTGGCAGGCTAATGTTGGAGAATGTGAGAATAAAAAATATCGTGGAGAAGAAGGGTATAGCATCATAAGTATATATGATAATGAAGAGGGAGAATACTTAGATTGGCAGTTAAGTTAATAATATATATGCTCCTTTACGCAGATAGATATTAAACTATGATAATTTAATATTGCATAAACACATCTTTTAGATGTGAAAGCTCTAATAGATGTGTTTATGAAATCAGGGAAAAGTATGAAAATTTAAGGCGTATATCCTAGACCTGTAAGGGAGCATACTGTATTTACCAATGAAAATATTATAACAGCAGCTAAATTTGAAGTGATATTATCCTTATCAAAGCGAGGAGAAATTTCACATATATCAAAAGAAATCACTTTGTTAGAATTTAAAATGTGCTTTAATAGCTTTAACACCATTTCGGGATCTAGTCCAAAGGTTTGAGGAGCACTAACTCCTGGAGCGAAGGCTGCAGAAAATACATCAGAACATATAGTAACATATATATAATCCTGTTTTTTTATAAAATTATTTAAATTTTTTAATAGATTCCACCCATCACTGTACATCATATCTTTAGCCAAAACATAATTAACACCTAAATTATTAGCTGTTTTAAATAATTCAATAGTATTACTATGCTGCTGGATTCCTATGCAAAAATAAGAGAAATCAAGATTTTTATCTTTGCAATCATTAGCAATTTGTCTAAACATAGTTCCAGAACTACCCTCTTCAGTATAAGGTCTAAGATCAAAATGAGCATCAAAATTTATTATTCCAATTTTAGGGGAAGAAGACATCTTTTCTAGAAATTTGGACACTCCATTATAGTTTCCTAAAGTGGTTTCATGTCCACCACCTAGTACTATAGGAAACAGGTTTAAGGATAACAATTTATCAATACACATACTAAGTATATTTTGAGCTTTAGATAATTCTATATTTTCAACCACTATATCACCAGCATCAAACAATTTAACATTTGGATTAAAGGTACACGGAAGTTTAGAAAGCTCTCTTCTTATAAATAGTGGACCATTCATTGCACCTTCTCTTCCTTTATTATTTCTAATTCCTTCATCACAACAAAACCCTATGAATGCAAAATTTAACCCTGTAAAAGGTGTCAATTTAGTATCAGTTAAATCAATAGAAGAAACCCATTGGTGCCATCTAAATGAATCAAAGTTAGTGTGGCTATCAATCCTTCCTATCCAATTATCTTTATTCATAGGTTCATAATTTTCAATAAGCATATATATATCCCCCTTGAGTGAGTAAAGTATAAATACTACACTTATTATAAGTTAACAGAATATTCATATCAAGGTGTCATGATGAAGTGATAAAAGCATATATATTAAGAAAAGAGAAAAATATTGACAATAGAACAAACGTTCGATATAATGTGATTGTTGATATAAGGTATATGGGGGTAAAAGAATGGGAAATGGAGAATTGTTTATAGAATTAAAGTATAAGGAAGATGGTAAAGGCCTAGAGGGTATAAACTTCTTAGAGAATACAAAAGCACAAGGATCTAAATACATGTTATGTGGTGGAGTCCTAAATAAAAAAGGTGGGAAAATATTATTTAAAGCCAGAAATATGGAAGAGGCTAATGAATTTACTAAACACAATCCATTGAGCAATAGAATGTCAATATACAGTTAATATAGATGATGTTAAAAAGTAGTGTTGTACTAAATAGACACTACTTTTATTTTATGTAATGGCTTTGTTTTAATATAGTTCTAAAATCAATCACCATTTAGGACAAAGCCTATCTAATAAACAATTTCTATTTAAAGTAGAAAATACATAAAATCAATTGTAATAAAATTAAAAAAAGGATAGAATAAAGAGTGAACAATACTAATAAAAAACATTTTATAATTCGGAAAGGTAGTAGTAAGTAATTATGGGAAAAAATAGTGATAAATTTAGTAGGAATCAAAGGGTTATAGGAATTACTAAAGTGCTTACTGAAAATCCAAATAAAGTTATTAACTTAAATATATTTACGGAGATGTTTAATGCAGCCAAATCAACCATAAGTGAAGATATAGTAATAGTAAGGGAAATATTAGGACAATTATCTATGGGAAAAGTTGAAACTGTATCAGGAGCTGCTGGTGGAATTAAATTTATAAATGATATGTCACAAGAGGATAGAGATATTTTTCTGCAACAGCTTTGCGAAACCCTTAGACAGAAGTCTCGAGTTGTTCCAGGTAATTTTTTATATATTACTGATATTGCTTACAAGCCTAGTATAATACAAAGAGCTGCAGCAATGCTAGCGAAAGAATTTGCCAAACTTGATGTAGACTATGTAGTTACTATAGAAACAAAGGGAATACCACTAGGTTATGAAGTAGCTAAGCAATTAGGAGTTGAATTGGTTACTGTTAGACATGATAGTAAATTTACTGAGGGAACTACTGTAAGTATTAATTATATTTCAGGTTCTAGTGACAAATTAAGAACTATGGCACTTTCTACTAGATCTATGAAAAGGAATAGTAAATGTATATTCGTAGATGATTTTATGCGAGGTGGAGGAACAGCTAAAGGAGTAATAGAGCTTTTAAATGAGTTTGAAAGCGAAATGCTAGGTTGTGGATTTCTAATCGACAATGTTGAAATGAGAGAGAAGTTGATTAAAGATTATGTAGCTTTAGTAGATTTTTCAGGAATAGATGAAAGTGGATCAGCAAAGGTATGTCCATCTAAAAATTATAGTACTCAAATATAAATAAATAGCTTTTAGAACATACTAGAATTACTTTTATTAAGGAAATAAAAGAAATTATAAATTTAGTCAGAAAAATTAAATTTTTCTCAAAATTAGAAGGAATTTAGTGGTTGACAGAGAATATTATATCAAAGCACATCTTGGAGGTGGAATTTCATGCAAATTACTGATGTTAGAATAAGAAAGATTGCAACAGAAGGAAAAATGAAGGCTATAGTGTCAATAACTTTAGACAATGAATTTGTTGTTCATGATATTAAAGTTATTGAGGGTCAAAATGGTCATTTTATAGCTATGCCAAGTAGAAGAACTCCAGATGGGGAGTTTAAGGATATAGCGCACCCTATCAACACTGAAACAAGAGAAAAAATACAACAAGCGATTTTAGGGGAATATGAAAAAGTAAAGAATGAAGAAACTTCTAATGAAGAAATAACAGAGTAATAAAAAGGAGACATAGTACTCCTTTTTGTTTTGCGTGAAAATTCGGAACTAGCACCTCTTGTTGAAAAAACATATTTAATAAAATATAATAAATAAGTGTCTGATAATATATAATTATTAATATACTAAGTATATATATAATTTGATAAAGAGGTGTTGAAGTTGTATAAATGTGCTATCATTTTAGCAGCAGGAGAAGGCAAGAGAATGAAATCTAGCACACCAAAGGTATTACATAAGGTGTGTGGAAAAGAAATGATTAACCATGTTATAGATAACATAAGAAAAAGTGGAATAGAAGATATAAACGTAGTTATAGGAAAGGGTGCTGAAAAAGTTAGAAAGGGCACAGAAAATAGAAATATATCCTATTCAGTTCAAGAAGAACAATTAGGAACTGGTCATGCTGTGATGTGTGCGGAGGAGTTCTTGGATAAGAAAAATGGGTCTGTAGCTATATTTGTTGGAGATGGTCCACTTATTACTGAAGACACTGTTAAAAAGCTTATAAGTTATCATGAAGAGGGAAATTATGGTGCTACCATATTAACTACAGTTATGGAAGAACCTCTAAAGTATGGTAGAATAATTAGAAATAAATATGAAGAAGTAGAAAAAATTGTTGAGTTCAAGGATTGTAATAAAGATGAATTAAAAGTTAAAGAGATAAATTCAGGAATGTATTGCTTTGATATAGAAATGCTTTTAAATACACTAGGGAAACTGAACAATAATAATAACCAAGGTGAATATTATTTAACTGATGTTATAGAGATTCTTAAATCACAAGGGGAAAAAGTAGGTGCAATATCAGCTACAATAGAGGAAGTTACTGCGGTTAATTCCAAGTATGAGCTATCAATTGCAGAACAGATTATGAGAAATAGAATAAATAAAGCTCATATGGATAATGGAGTTCTAATAGTTGATTCTAATAGCACTTACATTCAATGTGATGTAAAAATAGGCGCAGATACAACTATATATCCTGGAAATGTAATAGAAGGAAATACCATTATAGGGGAAGGATGTATGCTATATTCTAACAATAGAATTAATAATAGTGTTATAAAAGATAATGTTACATTAGAGAGTTCTGTTGTTTTAAATAGCCAAGTCGGAGAGAATACGACAGTAGGACCTTTTGCATATCTTCGTCCTGAAACTATCATAGGAAAAGATGCTAGAATTGGAGATTTTGTAGAAATCAAGAAATCTACCATAGGAAATGGAACTAAGGTATCTCATTTAACTTATATAGGAGATGCTGAGGTGGGCGATAAGTGTAACTTTGGCTGTGGAACAGTTGTAGTTAATTATGATGGAAAAATTAAGAATAAGTCTAAGATAGGAAACAATGTATTTATAGGATGTAATACGAATTTAGTATCTCCAGTGGAGGTTGAAGATAATTCTTATATTGCAGCAGGAACAACGGTTACTAATACAGTACCAAGGGGAGCACTAGCTATTGGAAGAGTTAAACAAGAGAACAAAGAGAACTGGGTATACGATAAATTTAAAAATAAATAAAATATGGGAGGATTACATAGATGATAAGCCACGGAAGAAATATTAAGATTTTTACAGGAAGTTCTTACCCCGAACTTGCTAATGATATTGCAGAAAGATTAGGTTTAAAAATAGGAGAGTCTCAAGTAGGAACTTTTAGTGATGGAGAAATCTCAGTAAATATCGGAGAAACTGTGAGAGGGTTAGATATATTTGTTGTTCAGCCAACAAGTGCGCCAGTAAACTATAATTTAATGGAATTACTAATAATGATCGATGCTTTTAAAAGAGCATCGGCAGGTAGAATAACTGCGGTTATACCATACTATGGATATGCAAGACAAGATAGAAAGGCTAAGGCAAGAGATCCAATTACAGCAAAGCTAGTGGCAGATTTAATTACGGCTGCGGGAGCGGATAGAGTTTTAACTATGGATTTACATGCAGCTCAAATCCAAGGATATTTTAATATTCCTGTAGATAATTTAATGGGAGCACCGATATTAAGTGATTACTTTGTTGAAAAGGGATTTAAGGATTGTGAAGATGTAGTGGTTGTATCACCAGATCTTGGAAGTGTTTCAAGGGCTAGAAAGTTTGCAGATAGGTTAAATGCACCTATAGCGATTATTGATAAGAGAAGACCAAAAGCAAATGTAGCTGAAGTAATGAATATTATAGGAGATGTAAAAGGTAAGAGAGTTATTTTAATAGATGATATGATTGATACAGCAGGGACTATATGTAATGGTGCAAGTGCTCTTGTGGAAAGGGGAGCTACAGAGGTTTATGCTTGTTGTTCACATGCTGTGTTATCAGGTCCGGCTATTGAAAGACTTGAGAACTCTGTTATAAAAGAACTAGTAATGCTAGATACAATACATCTATCAAAGGAAAAACATATAGATAAGATTAAAATTTTATCTATAGCACCAATATTTGCAGAGGCAATAAAGAGAATATATGAAGAGGTTTCAGTTAGTAAGCTATTTGATTAATTTGAGATATGAGACAAGATATATGGAGAGTATAAACCAAGTTTATGCTCTCTTTTTATAAAAAATTAGAAATGCTGAGGATATAATATTTATTTATAAATATTTTGTTAAATATATTAATTTTAGTGAGAAATCTCTTTGTGTTTTGGATATTATTATATAATACAAATATAAATAAATTAATTCGATATTTTGAAAAATTTATAGAAGAATAATAGGAGGTCTTTTTAATGGAAGGATTTTTAGGAAAAGTATTAGTTGTTGATGATGATAAAAATATATGTGAAGTTATAAAAATGTATTTAGAGAGTTCAGGATATAATGTTAAAGTTGCTAATGATGGCAAGGAAGCGCAAGAGATTTTTGCAAATTATAAGCCTGACTTAGTGCTATTAGACGTAATGTTACCTTATATTGACGGTATAGATGTGCTTAAATGGATAAGAAAAAATCATGAAACTCCTGTAATAATGATAACTGCAAAGGGAGAGACTTTTGATAAGGTATTAGGACTAGAGTTAGGTGCAGACGATTACATAGTTAAGCCTTTTGAGCCAAAGGAACTTATGGCAAGGGTCAAAGCTGTACTTAGAAGATACACATCAGAAGTAGATAACAAAGAAGCACTATGCTTTGATAACCTAGTAATCGATGTTAACTCTTATAATGTAACATATAATGGTAAAGAAATTAAGATGCCACCAAAAGAATTTGAGTTATTATATTATCTTGCGAGTAATAGAAACAAAGTATTTACTAGAGAGCAGTTATTATGTGAGGTTTGGGGATATGATTATCCAGGAGACTCAAGAACAGTTGACGTTCATGTTAAAAGATTAAGAGAAAAAGTTTCAGGCGGGGAAAATTGGCAACTTGAGACTGTATGGGGTGTAGGGTATAAATTTGAGGTGAAATAATGGTAAAAAACAGTTTATTTTCTAAAATGGTAATAGCCTATACCATAATAATTACTGTTAGTTTTACTATATTAGCTGCATTTTTATCCTTTTGGTTTCAGGACTATATTATAAAGAGTAGAAAAGAACAGTTATCCACTCAATTAGCTTTCATTGAAAATTTGGCAAATGATTATTTAGAAAGTGAAATTTCTTATGAAGAATTAGATGCTTTTATTAAGCTAATATCAACCTACATTAGTGATGATATTATACTTACGGACAGAAATGGATATGTCTATGCAGTATCTTCTGTAAAGTATAAGCCATTGATTGGTAAGCAAGTTATAATAGAAAATTATGATGAAGATAAAAGATTTAAAAAATTTGGAAAGGCTGATAAGGACGGAATAAACTTTGAAGAAAATAGTTATATAATGGTTGAAAGAATAAATAATAAATCAGGTAAAGATGAAGGGGCAATTCTCATTAATATCTCTATGACCAATGTAGATAGGTCTTTGTCAAATGTATATCAGATTATATGGATATCTGCAGTTTTAGCAGTAGTTTCATCCTGTATAGTAATATACTATTTTTCTCAAAAGCTTATTATTAATCCGCTATCTCAAATGAGCTCAGTAGCTAGAAAAATTGCTGCTGGTGACGTAGATAAAAGGGTCACAATTAAATCTGATGATGAAATAGAGGAATTTGCAGAAGCCTTTAATGTGATGGCTGATTCTCTTCAAAAAGTGGAACAAAATAGAAAGGAATTCATATCTAATGTATCTCATGAGTTAAGATCACCAATCACTTCTATAAAGGGTTTTATCGGAGGTATATTAGATGGAGTTATACCAGTAGAAAAACAGAGTTATTATTTAAATGTTGCTTATGAAGAGATACAAAGGCTTACTAGACTTATAAATGATTTATTGGATCTTTCGGCTGTTGATTCTGGTAACTATAAGCTAAAGAAGAAAACTCTAGATATGAATGAGCTCATTAGAATATGTATCTTAAGAAATGAAGCTAGAATAAAGGATAAAGAACTTAGTGTAGAAGTATTCTTCGAAGAAGATGAGTTATATGTATTAGCAGATGAAGATAAAATAATGCAGGTAGTAACTAACCTATTAGATAATGCTATAAAATATGCAAGTGAAAATGGAACAATAACCATATCTTGTAAACTGAAAGGCAAGAAGGCATATATAGAAATATTTAATGAGGGTCCTACAATAGCAGAGGAGGATATTATTCATATTTGGGATAGGTTTTATAAAGGAGATAAGTCTAGAACTCAAAAATTTAGTACAGGATTAGGTTTATCTATAGTTAAGAAGATTTTAACTTTACACGATGAAGAAATTTGGGTAAAAAATAAAGATGATGGAGTTATCTTTACATTTACTTTAGCATTAACTAAGAGAACACAAACATAATATTATTTCATATTAAAACTAGAAATATGGAATAATGTTAGATTCATATAACATATAATTAGTAATTTAGCTTATTGTTTTAGTACAAAAGATATGCTTGAAAGGGGTGAGGCTATGGACGGATTTAATGATATAGACAATGATGAAAGAGTTTTTAAATCAAACATAAGATTTAATAAGAAGAAGAAGAGTTGCAGAAGAAAAGCTATAGCATTCGGAGTAGCGTATGTAACATTAGCTGCTTTTTCAGGGATAGTCACTGCCATTGCCCTAGCCTACAATGAAGACACCTTTTACAAAATTTATGGCATGGAACAATCAAGTAATAATAGTATTTTAAATCTATCTAGTCAAGATGAAAATATTAAAAATAATCATTCTACAAAACAAGCTACGCAGTCTGTGGTTTCAATAATAAATGTGAAAAACAAAGACAATATAATAACAGAGTCCAATTCTGGGGTAGGTATAATTATAAAAAAAGAAGGATATATAATTACAAACTATCACTTAATACAGGATGCTAGTAATATAAAGGTTAAATTGTTTAACAATCAAGTATATGAAGGAAAGCTTATCGGTATAGAAAAAACCTATGATCTAGCATTGGTAAAAATTAATGCTGAGAATTTAATACCACTAAAATTAGGAGATTCTTCTCAAGCAAAAAATGAAGATGAAGTAGTGGTTATTGGTAATCATGATGGCAGACAATATGGGGAGTACGTACAACAAAGTACTGTAATTAGTATTAATGAAGTATCTTTGTTTTTAAATAAGGATGCTAGGTTAACTACTTCATTAAATGTTTTTAAAATATCAAAACCACCTAATAATATAAATAGTGGAGCAGCTCTATGTAATTCAAAGGGTGAGCTCATTGGTGTAAGCAATATATCTATAAATTACTCCAAAGGAAATATGGAAGATACTTATTATATTTCTTCAAATGATTTATCTTCAATTTTAAATGATATGATGAATGGTGAAAACCATCTAATCGCTACGCTGGGGATTAATGGAGAAGAGGCTATACCTAGAGATAGTGACGGAGTAGAGGGATTTTATATACGAGATGTTAAAAAAGGAAGCGATGCCTATAATGCAGGATTAAGACCTACGGATATCATTGTAGAAATAAATCATAATCCTATAAAGTCTGTAGACGATATCAATAAAATACTTATAGGAAATAAAGATGGAGAAAATATAGAGTGTGTTATATTTAAAAATGGAGCTTATAGAACAATAAATATGATGATAAAACAAGAAAAAATAAAGTAGCATGAAATTTTCATGCTACTTTTTGTTAGTATGAAAGATTTCTAGTATAATAAGATTTAGAATGTAAAAAATATATAACTAAAGAGTAGGAGGTATTTATGTATTTAGTTGTAGGTTTAGGAAATCCAGGAGAGAAATACGATAGGACAAGGCATAATGTAGGATTTGATATAATTAACTTATGTGAATCAAAGTATAATTTCTCTATAAATAGGACAAAATTTAGAGGAATGTATGGAGAAACTACAATAGCGGGAGAAAAAGTTATTTTTCTAAAACCACAAACCTTTATGAATCTTAGTGGTGATAGTATTAGAGAGATAGCTAACTTTTATAAGATACCTACTGAGAATATTATAATTATTTATGATGATATTAGTCTTGAGGTAGGAAGAATTAGAATAAAGGAAAAAGGAAGTTCAGGAGGTCATAATGGGATAAAAAGTATAATTTCTCAAATGGCTACACAAGAATTTCCGAGAATTAAAGTAGGTGTTGGACAGCCTAATGAGGATTTAGTGGAATTCGTATTAGGTAGATTTTCAAAAGAAGAAAGAGAAATTATTAGAAAAACCTTTGATGTAGCAGTAGAAGCTGTAGAAGTAATTATATCTAAAGGAGTACAAGAAGCTATGAATAGATTTAATTCTTTTAAAGCTTAGGAATTAAAGCATAAATTTTACAGAGGTGATGATATTTTGAGATTAAAAGGGCTAATGACGCCTTTAAAATTAAGTTCAGAGTTTAAGAACATAGTTCGTGCTATGGAGAATAAGCATTATCCAATAGGAGTTTATGGATTATCAGAGTCAGGAAAAAGTTATTTATTATATGGAGTTTATGAGGAAGTTGATAATAAAATATTGATAGTTACTCACAATGATATAGAAGCTAAAAATCTATATGAAGACTTAAATTTTTATTGTAATGATGTATACTATTTTCCAAGTCGAGAGGTGGTATTTTATAATGTAGATGCTATTTCTGGAGATGTAAGATGGGAAAGGTTAAAAATATTAAATAAAATCCTTGAAAGTGAAAAATGTATTGTAATAACATCTGTTGAATCTTTAGCAGCTAACTATGTTCCAGTAGATGTATTTAAAAGTTTTATATTTGACATTCAAGTTGGAGACATAGTTAATTTAAGCAACTTATGCGAAAAGTTAATTCAATGCGGATATGAAAGATGTGAAGTGGTGGATACAATAGGAAAATTCTCAATGAGAGGAGGGATTTTAGATATATATCCCCCTATTAATGCCATGCCCTTAAGAATTGAATTTTTTGATGAGGAAGTAGACTCTATAAGAACTTTTAATACAGATACCCAGAGAAGTGTAGATAAGGTTAACAAAGTGACTATATTTCCAGCGAAAGAAATGATATTGACTAAAGAACAGATAGAAAGAGCTTGTAGCCTTATGAAAAGTGATTATGAATCTACCGTAGAAGCTTTTAAAAAGACAAAACAAAAGGAAGCGATAGAGAGATTAACAGGTATAATCAATGCCAATATAGAGTCTTTAAAGGAAACATGGAATTTTGAAACTATTGATAGTTATATGCCATATTTCTATGAAAAAACATCTACATTTTTTGATTATTTAGATAATAATGTAGTTGTAGTAGATGATGTATCTAGATGTATGGGAAAATTAAATAGTATTTATTATGAGTTTAGTGAGAACTATGAAAACTTTGTTAAGAGAGGTAATATACTTCCAAAACAAGGTGAACTTTTAATGCCTCAAGATGAGGTAATCTCACGATTAGAAGAAAGAAGAGTAATAACTTTAGACGCCTTATCAAAGACAAGCAAAGTGTTAAAGCCAAGTACTGTGATTGCAGTATCTCAAATTACTAATCATGACTATCATGGTCAATTAGATTTATTGATTGAAGATATTGAGGATAAAAAGAAGAAGGAATATAGAACTTTAATATTATCTGGGACTAGAACAAGGGGAGAAAGATTAATAAATACATTAAGAGACAGAGGGATAGAAGCTAGTTATAGAGATTTAATATCTAATATAGAACCAGGTGAAGTTGCAGTTACCTTTGGTAATTCAATAAAAGGATTTGAATATCCAGAATTGAAGGTATGTGTAATTTCTGACACTGAGGTTTTTGGGCAATCTAAGAGAAAGTCTACTAGAAGGTATGGGAAAAAAGCTGCAGGAAGAATCAAGAGCTTTACAGAATTAAAGCTAGGAGATTATATTGTTCACATAAACCACGGTATAGGAGTTTATAAAGGAATAAAACAATTAGATGTACAAGGGAATAAAAAAGACTATCTAGAGTTAGAATATACATCGGGAGACACCCTATATGTGCCTGTAGAGCAGTTAGATTTAGTACAAAAATATATAGGTGGAGAGGGAAAAACACCAAAGATAAATAAATTAGGAGGAAATGAGTGGGCTAAGGCTCGAAGCAAAGTAAAAAAATCAGTTGAAGAAATTGCAGAGGATTTAGTTAAACTTTATGCTATTAGATCCACTTTGAAAGGGCATAAATATATAGAGGACACCGAATGGCAAAAGCAATTTGAAGATGAATTTCCTTATGAAGAAACTCCAGATCAACTGACAGCTATAGAAGATATTAAAAATGATATGGAAAGCTTTAAACCTATGGATAGATTATTATGCGGTGACGTTGGATATGGTAAAACAGAGGTGGCTTTAAGAGCTGCATTCAAATGTGTAATGGACGGAAAACAAATAGCATTTCTTGTACCAACCACTATTTTAGCAGAGCAACATTATAAAAATATGGTAAAGAGATATTCAGACTTCCCTATAAAGGTTGAGATGGTGAGTAGATTTAGAACTGCTGCGCAGATTAAAGCAACACTTAAGGCACTGAAGGAAGGAAATATAGATATATTAGTAGGAACACATAGACTTTTACAAAAGGATGTAGTATTTAAAGATTTAGGTCTTTTAGTAATAGATGAAGAACAGAGATTTGGAGTTACCCATAAAGAGAAGATAAAAGATTTAAAGAAAAATATAGATGTATTGACTTTAACAGCTACACCTATTCCAAGAACTCTTCACATGTCTTTAACAGGAGTAAGAGACATTAGTGTTATTGAAACACCACCAGAGGAAAGATACCCAATTCAGACCTATGTGGTAGAATTTAATGATCAACTTATTAGAGATTCTATTATCAGGGAAATAAATAGAGAGGGGCAAGTATTTTTTGTATATAATAGAGTTGAAACTATTAATGATATGGCCAGCTATTTAGCAAAACTTGTACCAGAAGCTAGAATTGGAATAGCTCATGGGCAGATGACAGAAAGAGAATTAGAAAATATTATTTTAGATTTTATAGAAAAAAAATATGATGTCTTAGTATGTACAACTATAATAG
>DFXM01000001.1 GCA_002381695.1 Clostridium sp. UBA4108
CGAGTCCCTTCTGGGTCGCCATTTTCATAAAATATTTAATTAGGCTCGATAGCTCAGTCGGTAGAGCAGAGGACTGAAAATCCTCGTGTCGCTGGTTCGATTCCTGCTCGAGCCACCATTATGCGGGAGTGGCTCAGTGGTAGAGCGTCACCTTGCCAAGGTGAACGTCGCGAGTTCGAATCTCGTCTTCCGCTCCAATGTGGCGCTATAGCCAAGTGGTAAGGCACAGGTCTGCAACACCTTTATCCCCCGGTTCAAATCCGGGTGGCGCCTCCAAAAAACTCGTAGATTAAAATCTACGAGTTTTTTTGTTACCCTTGATAAACAAAATGCAGAATATCGTCTTTTGTTAACTATCCACAGGAGTGGGATAATAAACGTTATACTGATGTGAAAAACTAATTACATTAACGTGACTCTATGGAATTTAGTTAAAATATTATGCGCTTTATTTATTTGGTGAATCAAGAAAAAATATGCTTCCTCTATCTATTAATGTATCATTGTTTAAAAATATTGGACTTATATTATTTTTATATAAAAAATCTAAAACTAACTCTCCATAATAATACTTATTTAGGTTACCATACAATACCAATGTATTATCATTAAACATTCCACAAGTTCCACCAATAAATCCATAATTTAACCCAGGTAACGATATGTGTCCTGGAGGTAATAAAAGAACCTCTTTTTTCTCATTAATAAGAGCCTCATAAATAGTTTTATCAGAGGTTATAAACAAATTATCATTTAATATAACCGTTGAACATTTAGTATAGCCCTGATTAACGCTAATTTTTTTTTGGCTTATACTATTTAATAAAGTTTCATCAGTATATTTTAAATTATGTACAAATAAATCTTTAGTATTAACAGCGTTTAAAATTATATCTTTAGGATAGTTATTGCAGAGAGATGATTTTGATAAAGATGTAATAAACCCCATATCAGATAATTTAGCCTTGAAATTATTTTCTATATCTCTATGTAGTACTATATTTTTACTATCTATAAAATGTAAAAGTATATCTGGATGACCGCATATAGCTTTGTATAGAAGAAAAGATGGTGGACAAACAATAACATCACAACCTAATTTTTCTAAATTTGACTGTTCTAAAGAACTTATTCTAAAATCAACAAAAGCATATTTCAATATATCATCTCCGTTTAATACTATTTTAATAATAATATAGTATATGAGTTTTATTACGTCAACAAAATAAAGTTAGGATTTCTTGATAAGGAATGCTTTTTCAACTTTCATCAAAAAAAGAAAAATATAACAGTGTTATAAGTGAATACATATTTTATAAACACATATAATATCTATATATTTTTATGAACAAAAAATAAGCTTTTATAATAATACTAATTTGTATGGCGGAATGAGGTGATGAAATGCTAATAGTTACCCTTATTAATAATCTTAATAGAGATTATATTTTAGAAGAAGTTAATAGCATTATAGAACTTTTTAAGAAGAAAAAAATAGAATTGAAATTGAATGTGATTAATGAATCAGATAAAGATTTTATAAACATAAGCATAGAGGAAGAAGAATATACTCTAGGTGTAGAAAAATTATTGAACTTATATATAGCAAATATATTATATAATGTAGTTATAAATAGATTTTGTGAAAGAAATGTTTGTAAGTATTTAAGTGCAACATATAGCTTCCTAAACTTTAATGACTTAAAAGTTGTAAAAAATATTATAGAAAAAACTTTAAGAGAAGAAAAACCTATAGATGAAACTATGATCTATTGTATGAATAAAAAAAATCATATGATCAGAAAAATTATTCTTTGTTTGGAGGAAAATAAAGAAATTAATGTTAAGGGATTTGTAGATTTTAGAGTGAAGCTGCTAGATAACGATATAAATAATATATTAGAAAGAGTCGTAGAAAGTTATATGGTTGAAAAGGAGTATAATGAATTTATAAATTTGTTAAAATATTTTGTAGATATTCAAGAGTGTAAAGTAGAAGAGGTAAATATTTTTATAGAAGAAAATGGAGATTATATAGTTAAAGACAATTATGGAAATGATGTGCTAAATAATTTGACTACTGAATTATGTAACAATAAGAATATTGATGAAATAAATAAAGATGATTTAATAATAAGTGGACTGATAACTACTTCACCTAAGAAAATTATAATTCACAATGTAGAGAATTGTAGAAATAAAGAATTGATCAATACTATAAAAAATGTTTTTGAGGACAGAGTGAAATATTGTAATCATTGCAATCATTGTGAACCATTAAAAATTTTTTAATAAGTTATAGAAAATAGTTGACAACATAGCCCTAACCTAGTATAATTCATTTTAGTTGATAAAATTAAATAATAAATCAATGAAGTAGAAACAGCCGTTTCTCACCTTGCAGCAATGCTAGCTAGGTATTATGCAAGATTATTCTATAGTAATAGTAGGACGGCGTTTGTCGTCCTTTTTATTTTAAATATATTATTTAGTACACCTGGAGGTGAAAGTTATTAGCAAAAATAAAGACTTCATGATGAATGAAGATATAAGGGACAGAGAAATAAGAGTTATAAGCTCAACTGGAGAACAGTTAGGTGTTATGGACACAAAAGATGCATTAAAAATGGCTGAAGAAAGCGAATTAGATTTAGTAGCTATATCTCCTAATGCAAAGCCGATGGTTTGTAAGATAATGGATTTTGGAAAGTATATCTACGAACAGCAAAAAAAAGATAAAGAAGCTAAGAAAAAGCAAAAAGTTATAAGCATTAAAGAGATAAGATTGAGTGCTACTATTGAAGAACATGATATAACTATTAAAGCAAATAATGCTAAGAAGTTTTTAGAAGAAGGCGACAAAGTAAAAGTTACTGTGAGATTTAGAGGAAGAGAAATCGAAAACTCAAAAGTAGGACATAAGATATTAAATCTTTTTGTTTCAAAGCTTGGAGATGTCTATACGATAGAAAAGCCAGCTAAACAAGAAGGTAGAAATATGATATTGATATTAGCTCCTAAAAGAGCATAACCGAGAGGAGGACTTTATTATGCCAAAAATGAAAACACATAGAGGTGCAGCTAAGAGATTTAAAAAGACAGGAACAGGTAAGTTAAAAAGAGCTAAAGCTTTCAAACGCCATATCTTAACAAAGAAAAGCGCTAAAACTAAGAGAAATCTTAGAAAAACTGGATATGTTTCAGCTTCACAAGAAAAGGTAATGAAGAAATTACTACCGTACTTATAATAGAAAATTGAACTAGGAGGTAAATAGAGATGGCAAGAGTAAAGAGAGCTAATAACGCTCATAGAAAACATAAAAAAGTATTAAAGCTTGCAAAAGGATACTATGGTGGAAAAAGCAAGTTATTTAGAACTGCAAATGAATCAGTAATTAGAGCATTAAGAAATGCTTACGTGGGTAGAAAATTAAAGAAAAGAGATTTTAGAAGACTTTGGATAGCTAGAATAAATGCTGCTACAAGAATGAATGATCTTTCTTATTCAAGATTCATGAATGGTTTAAAACTTGCAGGTATAGATATAAATAGAAAAATGCTTTCTGAAATAGCAATCAACGATCCAAAAGCATTTGCTGAATTAGTAGAAGTTGCTAAGAAACATTTAGCTTAATATATAATAATTTAATTATTTTACATAAAAATGTAGCCGAAGGCTACATTTTTATATTATTATAATAAATTTTAGACATTAGTTAAATACTATTATATAATATGAAAGTATTATGAATACATATTAATTTTTTATGAATTAAGTAATTTTATGAATTAGAGGTGTTTCTAATGCAATTGAATAAGAAGGTTTTTTTAAAACATATGCATTTTACTCCTGTACAAATTATAGCTATAGGATTCGCCGTAATTATTTTTTTTGGAGGATTCATCTTAACATTACCAATTTCTTCAGCCAATGGTGAAAGGACGCCATTTATAGATGGAGTTTTTACAGCGACCTCTGCAGTATGTGTAACTGGATTGGTAACAGTTGATACCGGAACGCATTGGAGTTATTTTGGAAAAACAGTAATAATAATGCTTATACAAATAGGTGGATTAGGATTCATGTCCTTTGCAGCATTGATATCTTTATTGATTGGTAAGAGAATTACATTAAAAGAAAGATTGATTATGCAGGAATCTTTAAACCTAAGCTCTTTACAAGGAATTGTAAAATTAGTTAGATATATATTAGCATTTACATTTTCTATAGAAATATTAGGAGCATTGATTCTTTCAACTCAATTCATACCGGAATTTGGAATAGCAAAAGGGATATATTATAGCCTATTTCATGCCATATCAGCATTTTGTAATGCGGGATTTGATTTAATGGGTAATTTTAATAGTTTAGTGAACTATAGCGATAATGCAGTAATAATAGTAACTATAGCAATGTTGATAATAATTGGTGGATTAGGTTTTTATGTATGGGATGAGATT
Source organism: Clostridium sp. UBA4108 (assembly GCA_002381695.1). Classification (GTDB taxonomy): domain Bacteria; phylum Bacillota; class Clostridia; order Clostridiales; family Clostridiaceae; genus Clostridium_J. The sequence continues at coordinate 4,462 of DFXM01000001.1, forward strand.
TATAATTATAGAAAGAATAAAAAATTATCACTTCATGCTAAGATTGTGATATCAATGACTTTAATATTAATAGTAGTGGGATCAATATTATTTTATATATTTGAATTTTCGAATTCTGAAACTATGGGACCAATGAGTTTAAAGGGAAAAATATTATCTTCTTTTTTCACATCAGTATCGCCAAGGACAGCTGGATTTAACTCAATAAATCTAGGATCTATGACTATGGCTTCAGTACTTTTAATGATAATATTGATGTTTATAGGTGGATCACCAGGATCTACAGCTGGGGGAATTAAAACTTCAACTTTAGGGGTCTTGCTAATGACAGTTGTATCCGTTATAAGAGGAAGAGAGGACACTGAATTATTTAAAAAGCGAATAAATAAAGAACTTGTTTATAAGGCTTTTGCTGTAGTTGTAGTTGCTTTAAGTTTAGTTTTTCTTGTTACCATAGTATTATCTATAACAGAAAGGGCTTCAGGATCACCTTTTGAATATTATTTATTTGAAGCTGCTTCAGCTTTTGGTACAGTGGGGTCTACATTGGGTCTTACTACAAAACTTACTACTATTGGTAAAATAATAGTGGCTTTAACTATGTATTCAGGAAGAATTGGGCCGCTTACATTAGTTTTGGCAATTGCTATAAGAAAAAGAAAAAAAGGAAATGCAATTAAGTATCCTGAGGATAAAATTTTAGTGGGGTAAGGTGTGTATTATGAGTAAAAAACAATTTATAGTTATAGGATTAGGAAGATTTGGAAGTTCTGTAGCAGAAACTTTATATGCATTGGGAAATGATGTACTTGCAGTAGATAGAGATGAAGAAGTCGTTCAAAATATATCAGAAAATGTAACCCACGCTGTTCAAGTTGATGCTAACGATGAAAATAGTTTAAGAGCATTAGGAGTAGGAAACTTCGATGTAGCTATAATAAGTATCGGATCAGACATTCAAGGTAGTATTTTAGCTACCCTTTTAGTTAAAGAAATGGGTGTGAAACATATTATAACTAAAGCTAATAATGTATTACATGCAAAAGTACTATATAAGATAGGAGCTAATAGAGTTATATTTCCAGAGAGAGATATGGGAATAAGAGTAGCTCACAATCTATGTTCATCAAGTATTTTAGATTATATTGAGCTTTCACCTGACTTTAGTATTGCAGAAATTGCTGCTCCTAGAGAGTGGGAAGGAAAGACTTTAAGGGATCTTGATTTAAGGGTTCAATATGGAATTAACGTGGTAGCTATAAAAAGAGATAGTGAGATAAATGTTTCACCTTCACCAGATGAAGTTATTCAAGACAATGATGTAATTATTGCTATTGGTGGGACTAATGAGCTAAATAACATAGAAGGTCTTGTTAGGTAAGGAGAGTTTAAATTGATATTCATCACAAGTAGGGATAATGTACACATAAAACATGTAAAAAAGTTAAAAGAAAAGAAATTTAGAGCTGAAAGTTTACAATTTATTGTGGAAGGTTTTAGATTTGTTGAAGAAGCATTAGCTTCATCTTTTATAGTGGAAGAAGTGTTTGTAAAAGAAAGTTCTTTAGAAAAATTTAATGATAAATTGAATAAATATATTGAAAATATGAAGATATTTGTGGTGAGTGATAATGTTTTTAAAGCTATCTCATCTACTGAAAATTCACAAGGGATATTAGCCTTAGTAAACATGAAAGTAAGTAATCCTGAAGTTAATAGGGGAGTATATATACTTGTAGATCAAGTTCAGGATCCAGGAAATTTAGGAACTATAATTAGGACTGCTCAAGGAGCAGGATGTGTTGGAGTGATTTTAACTAAGGGAACTGTTGATGTATACAATGAAAAAACCTTAAGATCTACTATGGGATCTATCTTTAAAATTCCTATAATTGAGGATGTAAATTTGTATTTTACAAAGACTCTATTATCAAAGGAATATAAATTAGTAAGTAGTTCATTAGATACAGATGACAATTTTTATGATGTAGACCTTAAAGGAAACATCATAATTGCAGTGGGAAATGAAGGCAATGGGATTAGTGATGAGGTATATGAGTTAAGTAGTTATAAAGTAAAAATTCCAATGCCTGGGAATTCGGAATCCTTAAATGTATCTATAGCAGCAGCTATAATGATATATGAAAGCTTAAGACAAAAAAATATATAAAATATGAAATGAGTATTGAATTTATAGAATAATATATGTATAATGTTTCTAATACAGTATATATGTATACTATGATAGAGAGAGTAGGTATAGGTAGAACTTACATAAAGGGAAAGAAAACCATAGACTGAAAGTTTTCTTGTGAGAGCAATACTGAAGTTCACTCTGGAGTACTGATTGTGAAAATATTTAGTAGCAATTGGCGGCTATGGTCGATAAAAAGGCTTAAGTGGAATCTTATTATAATTAAGATTCAATTAGGGTGGTACCGCGGATAATCCGTCCCTTTTTAGGGGCGGCTTTTTTACGCTCAAAATTAGGTTTTATATATTAAAGCTAGTAAATGATTTTAAATAAAAATATGAAAGGAGCTTAAGTTATGAGAGAACAATTAGAACAAATTAAAGTAGAGGCTTTAAAGCAGTTAAGTGAAATAACTGAGAAAAATGATTTAGAAAACTTAAGAGTAAAGTATTTAGGAAAAAAGGGAGAATTAACTTTAATATTAAGAGGAATGGGAAAGTTATCCTCTGAAGAAAGACCAATAATTGGTAAAATCGCCAATGAGGTAAGAGAAGAAATTGAAAGTGCAATAGTGGGAAAAAGTGATGCAATAAGTAGCATAGAGAAACAAAAAAGATTACAAAGTGAAGTAATAGATATATCTATGCCTGGAAATAAGCAAGTAGTTGGAAGAATGCATCCATTATATTTAACCTTAGAAAAAATTAATGATATATTCTTATCTATGGGTTTTTCAATTGAAGAAGGTCCAGAGGTTGAGCATGATTATTATAATTTTGAGGCTTTAAATATACCTAAGGATCATCCAGCTAGAGGAGAACAGGATACGTTTTATATAAATGATAATATAGTTTTAAGGACACAAACTTCTCCTATACAAGTAAGAACTATGGAAAATCAAAAACCACCTATAAAAATGATAGCTCCAGGTAAGGTTTATCGCTCAGATGCAGTAGATGCCACTCACTCACCTATTTTCTATCAAATAGAGGGGCTAGTAATAGACAAAGGAATCACCTTTGGAGATTTAAAGGGAACTCTAGAAATGTTTATTCAAAAAATGTTTGGAGAAGAAATGGAGGTTAAATTTAGACCTCACCACTTCCCATTTACAGAACCTTCAGCAGAGATGGATGCTACCTGTTTTGTATGTAAGGGAGAAGGATGTAAAGTTTGTAAAGGTAGTGGATGGATTGAAATAGTAGGATGTGGTATGGTGCATCCAGAGGTTTTAAGGAAATGTGGAATAGATCCAGAAGAATATAGTGGATTTGCTTTTGGATTTGGATTAGATAGAATAGTAATGTTGAAGTATGGTATAGATGATATAAGATTATTATATGAAAGTGATATGAGATTTTTAAATCAATTTTAATAGGTAATTAGGTAAGGAGGAATATAGATGAAATTTCCAGTTAAATGGTTAAAAGATTATGTAGATATAAATGTTTCACCCAAAGAGTTAGCAGATGCACTAACTCTTTCAGGATCTAAGGTAGAAGAGTTAATAGTTAAAGGTGATGAAATTACTAATGTAGTCACAGGGAAGATAATAAAGATAGAACCTCATCCAGATGCAGAAAAGTTAGTTATATGTCAAGTTGATATAAATGCTGAGGATCTTATTCAGATTGTAACAGCTGCTACAAATATGAAGGAACAAGATATAATTCCAGTAGCTCTTCATGGATCAACTCTTCACGGAGGATTAAAAATCAAAAAAGGAAAATTAAGAGGTGCAGTGTCTAATGGTATGTTCTGCTCAGAAGAAGAATTAGGAATTGCCGGAGATGAGCCAGTACATGGATTAATGATCCTTTCACCAGACACGCCTATTGGTGTAGATATAAAAAGAGTTGTAGATATGGAAAGCGCTATAATAGATTTTGAAATCACTTCTAATAGAGCTGATTGTTTTAGCATTATAGGAATGTCAAGAGAGATTGCTGCAACCTTAGGAACAACATATAGAATGCCTAGGGTAGAATATAGAACTACTTGCAGCGAAAATATAGAAAATAGTTATAAAGTAAAAATTAAAGATGAACTTTGTAGAAGATATTTAGTTAAAGGAATAAAGAACATTAAAATAGCTCCATCACCACAATGGATGCAAGATAGATTATTAGAAGCAGATGTAAGGCCTATAAACAATATAGTAGATATAACTAATTTTGTAATGTTAGAGACAGGTCAGCCAATGCATGCTTTTGATGCTAGAGATATTAAATCAAATACTATAGTAGTTGAAAGAGCTTTGGACGGAGAAAAGTTTACTACTTTAGATGAAGTAGAGAGAAGTCTTGATAGTTCTATGTTATGTATTAAAGATGGAGAAACTACCATAGGACTTGCTGGGGTAATGGGTGGATTGAATTCTGAGGTTAAAGATGATACTTCTATGATAATATTAGAGGTAGCTAATTTTAATGGAGTAAATATTAGAAACACTTCTAAAAAGTTAGGTCTTAGAACTGAAGCTTCAGGAAAATTTGAGAAGGATTTAGATCCTAATCTAGTAGATTTAGCTATGGCGAGGACTTGTGCCTTGATAGAAGAACTAGATTGTGGGGAAATTATGGCAGGAGTTATAGATGTTTATGAAGAGCCAAGAATATCTCATACCCTTGAAGTAGATAGCAAATGGATAAATAGATTTTTAGGTAGTAATATATCTAAAGAAGATATGAAAAAATACTTAGATAATCTTGATTTAAAAACAATTATTAATGGAGAGAACTTAATAATAGAGTGTCCTACTTTTAGAAGTGATTTAAATATAAAAGAAGATATTGCAGAAGAAGTGGCAAGAATACATGGATATAATAATTTTATATCTACCATACCAAATTGTGATGCAGTTAAAGTTGGTAAATCAGAGAAGCAAAAACTTGAAGATGTGGTTATAAGAGCTTTAATAGGCAGTGGAATAAATCAATCCATAAGTTATTCATTTGTAAGTAATAAGATTTTTGATAAACTATTAATTCCACAGGATAGCAGTTTAAGAAATGTTATAGAGATAAAAAATCCTCTTGGAGAAGACTATAAGGTTATGAGAACTACAACTTTAGCGTCTATGATGGAGTGTTTAGGTAGAAATTATGCTAAAAGTAATGAAGTTGCTATGTTATTTGAAATGGGAAGAGTATATATAAAAAATGAAGATGATACAAAACTTCCAGAAGAAAGAAATATCTTAACTATTGGAATGTATGGTGCAGGAGATTATCTAGAACTTAAAGGTGTTGTAGAAAATGTATTAGAAAATCTAGGAATTCAAGGGGCATCTTTTAAAAGAGAGAGTGAAAATTCAAGTTTCCATCCTGGAAAAACAGCATCTTTATATTTAAGAAATCAATATGCAGGTGTACTAGGAGAAATTCATCCAGATGTAGCAGAAAATTACGGAATTGATGTAAGATGTTTCATTGCTGAACTTAATTTAGATTTTTTAATGGAATGTGCTAAGGTTGATAGAAGATATAAGCATCTTCCTAAATTTCCTGCAGTAACTAGAGATATTGCCATAATTGTCGATGATAGTATACTTGTACAGGAAATAGAAGATACTATTAAGAAGCAAGGTGCAGGTATATTAGAAAGTGTTAAATTGTTTGATATATATAACGGATCACAAATACCAGAAGGTAAGAAAAGTGTAGCTTATTCAATTGTGTATAGACATTTAGATAAAACTTTGACAGATAATGAGGTTAGTAAGGTACATGATAAAATTTTAAGAAGCTTAGAACATAAGTTAGGTGCAGAATTAAGATAAAAAAATAATACTACTAAAGTACCTCTAAGGCTAATCCATAAAAAGGAGATGTCTTAGAGGTGTTTACATAGATTTTCCATGTAATTCACAATAAGGTGTTCAACAAAGATAGATTTTATGCTAAAATATAGATAAGTTTATATTTAAGAGGGTGTTTGTGTGAACATTGTAACGGTTAAGATAAATGGGATGGAGTATAATATTCGTGGAGAAGAGAATGATGCATACCTTCATATGGTAGCTAGTTTTGTAGATAAAAAAATAAGTGATTTATTAGAAAGTAATTCTAGAATAGGCAGAGCAGATGCAACTATTCTTGCAGCATTAAATTTAGGAGATGAGGTATTTAAAAAGAAGGAGCTTTATGAAAGAGCTGATGAAAACTTAAAACAGACTTTAAAAGATCAAAGGGATTTAATGTCGCAGATAGGAACTATGAAAAATACAATAGAAGAGCTAATGAAAGAGAATGAAGAATTAAAGGCAAAACTAGTTAATGTGGAAAGTAAAGAAATAGTTGAAAAGGTAAAAGAGGATTTAGGAGATTCAAGAGAGCAAATTAAAATCATGGATGAAATGATTAGAGAACTAAAAGATCAGGTTAAGGAATCAAGAATAGCTATAGATAATTATGAAGAATGTGAAGCAGCATTAAAAAGAAAAGTTCAAGTTTTAAAAGAAGAAAAAATTAAACAAGTATCTCTAAACAAAAAATTATTATCTAACAATAATGACTGGAGATATAAGGACATAGAAAAGGCTAGAAAAATTGAGAACCTTACCAAAGAGCTAGAAAAGAAAAATTGTGAATTAATGAGAGTTAATAGTAAAAATAATGTCTTAAAGAAAGTTAAGCTATAGTAATATATGAACGTATATTACTATATTTTTTTATAATAAAACTGTATAATTAATTCTAGAGTAATAGGAGATGATGAAGTAATGGATAAAATAGAATTATTAGCACCAGGCGGTAGTAAGGAAAGTGTTTATGCTGCAGTACAAGCGGGGTGTGATGCAATATACATGGGAGGAAGTAAATTTTCAGCAAGGGCCTATGCAAGCAATTTTTCGGAAGAAGAGTTAGAAACTATAGTGAATTATTGTCATTTATATAATGTGAAGGTCTATATTGCCTGCAATACATTAATTAAAGAAGAGGAGTTAGAGGAAGCAATAGAATATTGCGAATTTCTCTATACCATAGGAGTAGATGCTATCATAATTCAAGATATGGGACTATCTGCATATGTAAAGAAAATGCTTCCTGATTTTGAACTCCATGCATCAACTCAAATGACTATACATAATGGAGAAGGAGCATTATTCTTGAGAGATTTAGGATTTAAAAGAATTGTTCTTTCTAGGGAAATGAATTTAAAAGAAATTAAATATATATCTACAGATTTAGGTGTAGAAACTGAAATGTTTGTTCATGGTGCACTTTGTATAAGTTATTCGGGACAATGTCTTATGAGTAGTATTATAGGAGGAAGAAGTGGAAATCGAGGTAGATGTGCTCAGCCATGTAGACTTCCTTACAAGCTAATTAGTAAAAATACTAAAGAGAGTAAAGAAGGATATTTATTAAGTCCTAAGGATATGTGTACTATAGGAGATGTAAAGGAACTAATAGATAGCAATACGTCTTCCTTAAAGATTGAAGGAAGGATGAAAAAGCCAGAATATGTTAGTGGAGTAGTTGGAAGTTATAGAGAAGCTATTGATAGTGTATATGAAGGGAAAGTATTTAAAGAAAATGAAAAGAGGGAAATACTTCACCAATTATTTAACAGAGAAGGCTTCTCTAAGGCATATCTCTATAAAAATGAAGGTAAAGATATGATGGCTTATAATTTTCCTAAAAATACAGGAGTATTGTTAGGAAAGGTAAACAAGGATTTTACTATAAAGTTATTAAAAAATATAAGAATTCAAGATGGAGTAAGAACTCACAAGGACGGATTTATAGTTACATCCATCTTAAAAGGGAATGAAAAAGTTGAGAGTGGGAATAGTGGAGAAGTGATTAAGCTTCTTCCAACTAATAAATATAAGCCTGGAGATTATATTTATGTAATGTCCGACAATACACTATTAGATAAATTAAAAGAAGGATATAAGAATATATACGGCAAAAAAATACCTCTAGATATTAAAGTGAAGTTTGCTGTTGGAAACAAGCTTTATATATCTACTAATTATGAGGGAAAGCTCTTTCAAGCCTATGGAGAAGTAGTTGAAATTTCAACTAATAGGCCCTTGGAAAAAGAAAATTTAATAAAGAATTTAAGCAAGTTAGGTGACACTCCATTCATTTTAAATAAAATAAAGTTTATAGAATTCGAAGAAGGATTTATTAGAGTATCATCAATAAATATATTAAGAAGAGAGCTTATAGATAATATAATAAGTCATATCAATAATAAACATAAAAAAATAGTAAAAAATGAAATTAGAGAACATATGAAATTAGCAGCAAGAGATACTAATTTCAATGAGGAATTACTTGTATGCGTAAATAATAATAGCCAATTGAAAGGTATTTTAAGCTTTATAAGTGAGAGAAATATAGATAATATAGCTATTGCAGTAGACTTGTTTACTAAAAACTGTGATATTAAGATTAAAGATATTAAGTACAATAAGCTTTATGTAAAAGTTCCCAATATTATTAAAGGTGAATTTTCCAAGATATGTGATATTATAGAAGAAAACCTTGTAAGTATACAAGGCATAGTTACTGCAAATTTAGGAATTGTAAATAAGTTTAAAGAAAGAACTAAAATTTTAGGTGACTATAAGCTAAATATTTTTAATCATGAAAGTTATAATTTCTATAGTAATTTCATGGATATTTCTGCCTTAAGCGTAGAACTAAACAATAGGGAATTGTATGAATTAGGTAAAAAGGCTTATAATAGTACTCAGGTTATGATATATGGTAAGTATGAACTTATGGTAAGTGAATATTGCGTTATTGGAAGTACCTTTGGAGGCCAGAGCTCAAATACAATCTGCAATGGTATTTGTACTACAGATAACTTTATTTTAAAGGATAGAATGAATGAGGAGTTTATAGTAATTACAGATAAGTTTTGTAGAAGCCATATATATAATAATGTTCCTGTAAATTTAATGCCACATATGAAGGATTTAAAAAACAAAGGAATAAAGAATTATAGAATGGATTTTATAGATGAAAGCTATGAAGAGGTAAAAGAAATTTTACAAGCTTTCATTAATAATGAGCCATTGAATAATTCTAAAGTTTATACCAAGGGTCATTATAAAAGAGGAGTAGAATAGAAAGCAGGTGAATAGTATGAATGAAAAAACTCTTAAGGTGCTAGAATATCATAAAATAAAGGATAGGTTAAAAAAATATACGGCTACAAAAGCTGGGAGAGATATAATTGATGAACTTACACCTTATACAAACATTTATGAAATTAAGGAACATTTAGATGAAACTAAAGAAGCCTTAGACCTACTTATGAGAAAGGGAGCGCCACCATTTGAGGGAATTTATGATGTAAGAGATGCACTTTTTAGAGCGGAAAAACAGTCTATATTAGGTACTACAGAACTATTGAGAATAGGTAATATGCTTAAAAGTGGAAGGAATTTCAAGGAATATGTTAAGGTTGGGGAAGAAGATCAAGGATATAGGGTATTGAATGATATTATAGAAGGAATTGTACCTTTTAAATATATAGAGGATGAAATTTTTAATGCTATCATAGGTGAAGATGAAATATCTGATAGAGCAAGTGATACTTTATATAATATTAGAAGAAGCTTAAAGGATAAGACATCTTCAATAAAAGACAGGGTAATGGCGCTAGTAAGATCCAATTCTAAATATTTACAAGAAAATTTATATACTATAAGAGCTGATAGATATGTTATACCAGTTAAATCTGAATATAAAGAGCAGGTTAAAGGACTTATTCATGATCAAAGCTCATCAGGAGCAACTTTATTCATAGAGCCTATGAGTTTAGTAGATCTTAATAATGAAATAAAAGAGCTTATGATTAAGGAAAAGGCAGAAATAGAAAGAATCTTAAGAGAACTTACAAAGAAAATATCAAAGAATATTGATGTGATAAAAAATAATGGAGATATTATTTGGGAACTTGACTTTATATTTGCAAAGGCTAAATATGGTAATGAGTTTAACTGTACTTGTCCAGAGATAAATGATACGGGAATAATTGATCTTATAGAAGCTAGACATCCGCTTATAGATCCAAAAGTAGTAGTGCCAAGTAATATATACTTGGGGAGAGAATTCACGTCTTTAGTCATTACAGGACCTAATACAGGAGGTAAAACTGTAACTCTTAAAACTGTTGGATTAATAGAGCTTATGGGTATGAGTGGACTACTAATTCCAGCTAGAGAGGGTTCTATTATAAGCTTTTTCCATAAATTATTTGCAGATATTGGAGATGAACAAAGTATAGAGCAAAGTCTATCTACATTTTCTTCACATATGACTAATATAGTAAATATCATAAATGAAGCTGATGAAAATACATTGGCATTATTTGATGAACTTGGCTCAGGAACAGATCCTACAGAGGGAGCTGCCCTTGCTATGAGTATATTAGATAATCTAAAGAGCAGAGAAGTGAAAATTATGGCCACAACTCACTATAGTGAATTAAAAGGATATGCACTTAAAACCATGGGAGTAGAGAATGGTTCTGTTGAGTTTAATGTGGAAACCTTAAGGCCAACTTATAAAGTACTTATAGGTGTGCCAGGTAAATCAAATGCCTTTGAGATTTCAAGAAGATTAGGACTTCCAGAGTACATTATAGGTGACGCTAAGGAGAATATATCTACAGATTCACTGAAATTTGAAGAGCTTATTCAAAGTCTTCAACAAAAGAGTATAAAGGCAGAAAATGATGCAAGAGAAGCAGAGAATTTAAAATTAGAAGCTAAAAAGCTAAAGGATAAATTTGAAGAAAAGTTATATAAACTAGAGAAAAGTAGAGAAAATGCACTTTATGAAGCTCAAAGAGAAGCTAAGACTTTAATAAAATCTGCTAAAGAGGAAGCAGATTCTATAGTTAAGAATATCAGAGATTTAGAAAGACAAGGGTATGATTCAGGTACTAGAAATAAAATAGAAGAACAGAGAAAAAAGATAAAGGATTCATTAGATAATCTTCAAGATAAAATGATTAAGAAGGAAGAGTATACGGGAGAAGAATTAGTTAAAGTTAATGAGGGCGACGAGGTTTATCTTCCATCATTAAATCAAAATGTAATAATTCTTGCTAAACCTGATAATAAAGGTGAAGTGCAAGTGCAAGCAGGTATTATGAAAATATCTGTAAAACTTAAAGATTTAAGAGTTAAGAAAGTTAGCGAAGAAGATAAGAAAAGAGCCAAAATCCAAAAAAGAGAAGCAAAGCTTAATTTAAAGGCTGTAGCTACTTCAGTAGATTTAAGAGGTATGGATTCTCAGGAAGCACTTTATACTACTGATAAATATTTAGATGAGGCTTATTTGGCAGGATTAAATGAAGTGACTATTATCCATGGTAAAGGGACAGGAGTACTAAAAAATTCTATTACAGACTTACTGAAGCATCATTCTCATGTAAAAGGCTTTAGATTAGGAAATTATGGAGAAGGTGGTACAGGAGTTACCGTAGCTCAACTTAAATAGTGTACTACCAGTATAAAGAATTGCTGAAGTTTAAATTTATGATTATTAAAAAGCAATATAAATAAAAGGGGTGGTTAGGTGATATTAGTAAGTGGATGCCTTTGTGGTATAAACTGTAAATATAATGGAGGAAATAATTTAAATGAAAAAGTTTTAGAACTTCTAAAACAAGGAAAGGCTATTCCAGTATGTCCAGAACAACTTGGAGGTCAAGCAACTCCTAGAGTTGCACATGAGATAATTAAAGGGGATGGAGCTAAAGTTCTAGATGGGAGCTGTAGAGTTCAAGGAACAGATCCAGAAGATGATGTAACAGAAGAGTTTATAAAAGGAGCCTATGAGACCTTAAATGTAGCCAAAACCGTAGGAGCAAATAGCGCTATTTTAAAAGCTAGAAGCCCTTCCTGTGGTAGAGGGATGATTTATGATGGAACTTTTTCAGGAAAGAAAATACAAGGAAATGGAGTAACTACTGAGTTACTTTTAAGAAATGGGATAAAGGTCTATACAGAAGAAGAGATAGATATATTTCTAGAAGATAGTGGATTAATTGAGCAGTAGAAAGCTTATAAGTATTTTATAATAAGTTGAATATAAAATAAATTTGCAGATAAGGTTACTGGTATAAAGAGAAGTAAACTTTTATAGTAGAGTATGCAAATCTGGGGGGAAAATAATGAATTTTAAAGAGATAAAAAAAATTGCTAAGGAAAATTTAAACAATAGCTGTAGGATATGTAATAGCTGCAATGGAGTAGTTTGTGCTGGTGAAGTTCCAGGTATGGGGGGGAAGGCTACAGGAAATGCTTTTAAAGAAAACTTCAGAGCTCTTGAAAAATATAAATTAAATATGAGAGTTATACATGATGCAAAGAATCCAGATACTTCTGTGGAGTTATTTGGTAAAAAAATGGATATACCAGTATTTGTTGCACCTGTTACAGGAACTACATTAAATATGGGAGGGAAATTTACTGAAGAAGAGTACATTTCTTGGGTAATAGGTGGAAGTTTAGATAGTGGTATTTATCCAATGGTAGGAGACACGGCAGTAGATTCTTTTTTAATAACTAATTTAAAGGTATTAAAGGAATTTAACGGAGAAGGCATAGTGTTTATAAAGCCTTGGGAAAATAAAAATGTAATAGAAAAAATTAAGTTGGCAGAAGAAACTGGAGCTTTTGCAGTAGGTGTAGATATAGATGCCTGTGGATTAATAACTCTAGCTCTTCATGGAAAGCCTGTTATGCCTAAAAATGTTCAAGATATAAAGAAATTAGTACAAAGCACAAAGCTTCCTTTTATTCTTAAAGGAATAATGACAGTAGATGAGGCATTATTAGCTGTAGAAGCAGGAGTTGATGCCATAGTAGTTTCTAATCATGGAGGTAGAGTTCTAGATGAAACTCCAGGAGTTGCTGATGTATTAGAAGATATAGCTAAGGCAGTGAAGGGTAAGGTTACAATACTAGCTGATGGAGGAGTTAGAACAGGGGTAGATGTCCTTAAAATGTTAGCTCTAGGAGCGGATGGAATACTTATTGGAAGACCTTTCGTCACGGCATCCTTTGGAGGACAAAGAGAAGGTGTTAAAGCTTATATAGAGGAGTTAAAGGGAGAGCTTAAATCAGCTATGGTTTTAACTGGATGTAAAGATATAAAAAGTGTAGATAAGAGAATAATATTTAATAAATAAATATTATTTTAGACAATAGTCAAGTTAATAGCATTTATTAAGGAAGATACTTTAAATTTAAGGTATCTTCCTTTAATTTATATACTTTTAATCATAATTGAATCTGCTTTAGCAGTTGAAATTGACACATTGAAGGAAAAGATTCTATACTTTAATTAGAATATATAAAATTTTCAGTAAATAGATTTTTATCAAGAGGTGAAAATATGATTAAAGATTTGCAAGGAGTAATTTCTCTAGCAAAAGAGAGAAAGAAAAAAACTATAGCGGTGGCAGCTGCACAGGATAAAGTAGTATTAGAAGCTGTGGTAGAAGCTGTAAATATGGGAATAGTTAATGCCATACTAGTAGGGAATGAAGCAGAAATAGTCAGTATTGCTAGTGAAAGTAGCATAAGCTTAAATAGCGTAAAAATAGTTAATGAAAGCAATATACATAAGTCTGCAGAAAAGGCTGTAGATTTAGTGAAAAAAGGAGAAGCTAATTATTTAATGAAGGGGTTATTGCCAACCTCTGATTTATTAAAGGCTGTACTTAATAAGGAAGCTAATTTAAGGACAGATAGCTTGTTATCACATGTCATGGTATATGAAGTTCCAAATTATCATAAGTTATTATTTCTAACAGATGGCGGTATGGTACCATATCCTGAACTTAAGGATAAAATAGGAATTATAAATAATGCAGTTAGGGTAGCTCATGCATTAGATATAGAAAAACCTAAGGTAGCTCCAATATGTGCAGTAGAAGTAGTAAATCCATCAATGCAAGCTACCTTAGATGCAGCTGCATTATCCTCAATGAATAAAAGGGGGCAAATTAAAGGTTGTGTAATAGATGGACCATTAGGGCTAGATAATGCTATTTCTTTAGACGCTGCTAAACATAAGGGTATAGTTAGTGATGTAGCTGGTGATACAGATATACTATTAGTGCCTAATATTGAATCAGGAAATTTCTTAGGAAAATCACTAACATACTTTGGAGCAGCTGAGAGTGCAGGGATTATAGTGGGGGCAAAATGTCCTGTAGTTTTAGTATCAAGGGCTGATAGTGCAAAATCAAAGTTATACTCTATAGCACTTGGAAGCATATTAGGATAAAAATAAAATAGGAATAAATGGGGGGACTGAAATGAAGAAAGTTATTATGAGTGGTAATGAAGCCATTGCTAGAGGAGCATATGAAGCAGGATGCCATGTGGCTTCAGCTTATCCAGGAACACCTAGTACAGAGATATTAGAAAATTTTGCAACATATGAAGGGGTTTATGCTGAGTGGGCACCCAATGAAAAAGTAGGATTTGAAGTAGCATCTGGAGCCTCTATTGGTGGAGCTAGAGCGCTAACAACTATGAAGCACGTTGGATTAAATGTAGCGGCAGATCCATTGTTTACAATGGCATATGAAGGAGTGAATGGTGGTTTTGTAGTTGTAACAGCAGATGATCCAGGTATGCACTCTTCTCAAAATGAGCAAGACAATAGATTCTATGCACCACATGCTAAAGTAGCAATGGTAGAGCCATCTAATTCACAAGAGTGTCTAGATTATATAAAAGAAGCTTATGAAATTAGCGAAAAATATGATACTTTAGTACTATTTAGAGTTACTACAAGAATATCACACTCTAAAACAGTAGTGGAAATTGGAGAAAAAGCTGAAGTAGCAGTTAAACCATATGAAAAAAATACCAAGAAATATATAATGACTCCAAATAATTCAAAAATTAAACATTATGAGGTGGAAGAGAGATTAGAAAAGCTAAGACAGTATTCAAATAGTACTCATTTAAATAGAGTAGAGATGGGAAATACTCAGATTGGTATTATTACTAATGGTATCTCTTATGAGTATTGTAGAGAAGTGTTTGGTGATAACGCATCTTATTTAAAAATAGGATTCTCTTATCCACTACCAGATGAAATGATAAAGGATTTTGCATCAAAGGTGAATAAGCTATATATAGTAGAAGAAAATGATCCATATCTTGAAAAAGAAGTAAAAGCTATGGGAATACCTTGCATAGGTAAAGAAATAATTCCAATTTGTGAAGAGTTAAATCCAGATATTATTAGAAAAGCAATTCTAGGAGAAGAAACTAAAATTAATTACACTGTAGATGAAAAAGCGCCATCAAGACCACCTGTATTATGCCCAGGGTGTCCTCATAGAGGAATATTCTATGCAGTTTCAAAGTATAAAGATGTAATATCCTCAGGAGATATAGGATGCTATACATTAGGTATGAATGCACCACTTAGTGTTACTGACACAGTAATATGTATGGGAGCATCTATATCAGCAGGGCTTGGAATGGAAAGAGCTAGCATGATGGCAGAAAGAAGCGATAAAAAAGTATTTTCGTTTATAGGAGATTCAACTTTTTTCCACTCAGGTATTACTGGATTAATAAATAGTGTATACAATCAAACACCTATAGTATCAGTTATTTTAGATAATAGAATTACAGGAATGACAGGGCATCAAGAAAATCCAGGCACAGGAAAAACTCTTCAGAACAGAGAAGCTCCAATGGTTGATATTGAGCAATTAGTATTAGCTTGTGGCATTAAGAAAGAAAACATAAGAGTAGTTGATCCATATAATATAAAACAAACTTCAGAGGCTGTAAAAGAAGCTCATGATAGTAAAGAACCATTTGTTATTATAACAAAGCAACCTTGTGCACTAATTAAGGAAGTATTAAAGAAAAGAGCAAACTTAAAATGTCAAGTTAACCAAGATAAGTGTAAAAAATGTAAAATGTGTTTGAAGACAGGATGTCCAGCATTAAGATTCCAAAATGGAGTAGTAGAAATTGATGAAACTATGTGCAATGGTTGTGAAATTTGTAAGCAAGTTTGCCCATTTAGCGCTATAGAAAAGGTTGGTGAATAATATGAAGGAAGTAAAAAGTATATTATTTATTGGTGTAGGTGGACAAGGAACTATTCTTGCCTCTAAAATATTGTCAGAGGGACTTTTAAGACATGGATATGATGTAAAGATGTCAGAAGTTCATGGGATGGCTCAAAGAGGGGGAAGTGTAACTACACAAGTTAGATTTGGAGAAAAAGTACACTCACCACTTATAGAAAAGGGAAAGGCAGATGTAGTTGTAGCTTTTGAGAAAAGTGAAGCACTAAGGGCACTTCCTTACTTAAAGCAAGATGGACATCTAGTAGTTAATGACTATGAGATTCATCCAGTACCAGTATTAATAGGACAAGAAAAATATCCAAGTGGTGTAAATGAATTATTAAAATCAACTGTAGAAAATACTGTAATTGTAGATGCAGCAAAAATATCAAAGGATTTAGGAAATATTAAAGCTCAAAACGTAGTATTATTAGGAGCACTTTTAAAAGCACTATCTCTTGATGAAATTAATTGGGAAGAAGTAGTGACATCTTTAGTTCCAGAAAAAGCGGTGGAATTAAATAAAAAAGCATTAAAATTAGGAATGAACTGTTAAGATATGTAACTACCCCAGGGGTGCATCCATTTAATGGATGAGCCCCTGGGGTGTTCATATATTGTTAACTATAAATAATATATGAAATTTGAGGAATATTTGTACAATAGATATGTTTCTATTATAATATATATAAAAACTATAGCTTTTTTATTATAAGATGGAGGAGAATATATGGAGTTATATAGGGCACTAAAAGATGAAGAGAAGAATATATTGAAGATATATACAAAGGCTTTTGAAGGAGTTACAATATCAGAACCAGTATTATTAGGGAGTAATACATATAGAGAAGTAGTATTTACAAAAAAACTATTCCCTAAATTTAGGGAACATGGTAAATGCTATTTATATTTAGATTCATCAAATAATATAGTTACTAATGAAAATACCCTATTAAGATTAGGAAAGTTATTTTTCTTTATGGATGCCTTTTTAAGTAATGATAAAGGTAGTATAGTAAGTGCATTTTTAAAGGATGGAGACAAAAGAAAAAATGAGAATGATTTAAAATCTATGTTAGAGGGATTAGAACATATACGAAAAAAGGGAAAGAAATATGATATAACTTCAAATGATGTAGACCATGTAAAGAGTATTTTAATAAAGTTAAGTGAATTGAGAGAAGTTACTAATGGAAAGTTAGAAGTATTTTTAAAAACTGTAGAAGAAGTAAAAGGTAAACATCAATATTTTAATGAAAGCTTTATTGAAGAATGTATGCCAATCTATAAAGAGATGATGATTTGCAACTATAATAAAGTCCAGTTAATTAATAGAGGACTTAGGCATTATAATAGCTTTAAAAAAGCTGCAGCAGGTATTAGAAGAGGGTATGCCCTAGTATTTATAACTAAACATAACGAGCCATTAATGAAGGTGAATTATATGATGAGTTATTTTGAAAATCTATTGAAGGCTTATGGTAGCATCGCTACTATGTCACAAAACGAATATATAAAGAATATAGCTAATGCTGGTAAGACTAATGCTGAATATAAGATGTTAGCTTTAAGAAAATAAATGTAAAGAAAATCCCACCTAAGCTTTAGGTGGGATTTATTATGCTATTCAACATTTATATATACAGCATCTTCTTCTTTTACAACATTTATATATTCTACTTCAGGATCTTCAGTACCTTGAACATACAATCCTGTATCCTTTAAGCGTTGGACATAATTTATAATTTCACGAGTGATTTTTTCACCTGGACAAAGTATAGGTATTCCAGGTGGATATGCCATTAAGAATTCACCACTAATCATACCAACACTCTCTTTTATTCTTACTGCAGTTTTGACACTATTGAAGGCTTCATTAGGAATTTGAATTTGCTCTGGAATCTCAGGTATATCTATAAAATCAGCTTTAGTGGTTCCTTTTCCATAGTACTCATCACTAATTTCTCTTAGAGCTTCCAATAGTCGTTCCATACCTTCTTCTGTATCACCAAATGAACCAACGATTAACACATTGTATAAATCAGAAAGTTCCATTTGAATATGATATTTGTTGGACAATATCATATCTAAATCATAACCAGTTATTCCAAGATCACGACAGGTTATAGTAATCTTAGTAGGATCAAAGGCATAAGCACCAGATTTACCAAGGATTTCTTCACCAAAGCAGTAAAAGCCAGGTATTTTATTTACCTCGTCTCTAACATAATTTGAAAGAAGTATAGTTTTATCTAAAAGTTCTTCACCCTCTAAAGCTATTTGTCTTCTAGCAGTATCTAGGGATGCCATTAGTATATAAGAAGGAGAAGTAGTATGCATTAAATTAAGTACCTGTTTCACTCTAGGTATATTAACATGCTTAGAGCGAACCTGAAGTAATGAAGCCTGTGTTAAAGCTCCAATTATTTTATGTGTACTTTGAGCGCAGATATCTGCACCTGCTTCCATAGCTGATATTGGAAGTTTGTTATTAAATTTTAGATGTGGACCATGAGCTTCATCTACTATTAAAGGTATATCATAATCATGAACAATATCTGCAATCTGCTTAATGTCCGTTGATACACCGTAATAGGTTGGATTTATAATTAACACTGCTTTTGCGTCAGGATGAGCCTCTAATGTAGTTCTAACAGTTTCAGGTGTAACACCATGGGCAACTCCTATTTTCTTATCAAGCTCTGGTTGCATATATACAGGAATAGCACCAGCAAGAATAATTCCTCCAGTAATAGATTTATGTACATTCCTTGGAATAATAATCTTATCTCCTGCACCAACAACAGAAAGAATCATAGCTTGTATAGCACCGGATGTGCCATGAACACAGAAGAAACATGCATCTGATCCATAAGCGTCTGCAGCTAATTCTTGAGACTTCTTTATTGGACCTGTTGGATGATGATAACTATCCACAAGCTTAAAAACTGTTACATCAATTTTAAATGGATTTTCACCCATAAAAGTCTTAAATTCATCATCTACCCCTACTCCTTTCTTATGTCCTGGAACATGAAAAGGTAAAGTGTTTCTATTTACGTATTCCATTAAAGCGTCAAATAATGGTGTTTCATTTTGATTTAGCTTATACAATTCAATACCCTCTTTCTATATTCTTTCTATTGGTGTATTATTTGGTGTATTATAAAGTATATTTTATATTCATTACATACTTATTATATAGCAATTTAAAACAAATTAATTATAAGATAATATATTTAGGATTGCAATAAATTTTTACTTATGATTATAATAATATCTGGATTAAAGTAAATTTAATAATAATATTAGAACTAAATATATATTAAATTGAATAATTGTAAATAATAAGGATGAATATAATTTTAAATTATACCTTTATTTTAACTAATACGAAGTTAATTTAATATAAAGTATGTTAATATATATTGTATTATTTATAAATATTAATATATTTTTTAAAATGTAGTTTATAATAAAAAATGGAAGGTGTTATGAAGTTATGGAAAGTTATTTTTTAGAGAAATTAAATAAAATGCTTTTTCTTGAAATAAAAGAGGGGAGTATTTTAAATGGATATAGATTTAAAGAGAGCGTATATATGCCTGTTAAATCTGATGACATAGTAAATAAGGCTAAAGAAGGAGACAACTTGAAAAATATACCTATTCATATGTTTGTAGAGGGTATGGCATATGTATTAGGAGCAGATAAGAAATTTAAATCTAATGATACATATAAAGAAGTAATAGGACATATACCTAATAGCTGTAAATTTATCAAGAGTAAAATATTTGAGAGTATAAAAAGTGAAAAATATGAAGAAGCGTATGTGCTTTTAAGAGGGCTTATGGAATTAGAGTTTACTGTGGAGGTTTTAGATAAAGCATTACTTTTAATAGATGGAATTAGAAAAAACAATAAAATCCTTGAGGAGGAAGAAAGAAGAGTTATAGAATTATCAAAGAAGTTAAATGAATACGCAACTCCATATTACTATGAAGCAATATTAAAAAATGAGAATAAGCAGTTTAGTGAAGCGTTATTTGCTATTAATCAATATATTTCTTTAGGTGGAGAAGTTACTAAGGAAATAAGTGAATTTAAGTCTGCATTAACTACCATAGAAGAATATGATAGAGGTAAAGAATTAATATATGATGAACCTAAAGAGGCTTTGGAGATTTTATTGCCATTAATTGAAGTATTAGGTGACAGTGCAGAATTGTATTATTATATAGCAATTGCATATAGAGTACTAGAAAATTATGAAAAAGGGATTTATTATTTAAATGAAGCCTTGACTATAGATAGTAGTTATGCAGATGTGTTTAATGAAATGGGAATTAACTATGCTTGTTTAAATGATTTTCAAAATGCTATAAAATATTTTAGAAAGGTATTTGAAGTTACAAAATCGGTAGAGGTTTGTACAAACCTAGTAATGTGTTACTTAAATAGTGGGGATATGAAAGGTGCACAAGCACATTTAGAGATAGCTGAGAAACTTAATCCTAAGGATGATATTGTGTTAGAACTAAAAAAAATGTTGAAAGTATAACAAATTTGATTTATTCTAATAATATTGTTAAATTAGTTGTATAATATACTTATGTGATTTATAGCTATAATCTTTGTAGCTATATTAGGAAAAATAGGAAAAATACGAAGTTATTTAATTTAATTGTCTTAAATAGACTAAATAGTGACATTTTAGAAATATGTTTTAAGTTTTTTTTATGGTACTATATTATAGCTGAGGAGTTAATAAGATAATTAGGCAACAATAACCTATTACCTTTGTTTAGGAAGTGTTTATATGAAAAAAGAAAATAAAATTTTAATTTTTGATATTATATTAATAATTGCAGCATTATATGTATCTCTACTATTAAGATTTGATTTTAATATACCTCAAGGATATATAGAGTTTTTCTATAATTCTATAATACCATTAGTTATATTTACAGTATTGTTCAATATGATTTTCAAACTTTATAGTAATATATGGAAATATGCAACTATGCAGGATATATTATCTATAGTATATTCAGTTACAGCTACTAATATAGTATTTATATTTTACTTATATTTCATTAGTCATATAGTATTTAATAGTAATTACTTTCGTTTTCCATTAACAGTGCATATAATTTTTTGGATTTTATCTGTTTTGAGTCTAGGTGGTATACGCTTTATGTACAGAATTGTAGATATTAGTCATCTAGGAAAAATAAAATCTAATAAAAAGAAAAATGTATTGATAATTGGAGCAGGTGATGCGGGGGCTATTTTAATAAAGGAAATAATACGAAATAGCAACTTGAATTATAAGATTGTTGGATTAATTGATGATAATGACTATAAAAAAGGAAAAAGAATCAATGGCATAAAGGTATTAGGAGATAGAAGTCATATTGTAAAAATATGCAAGGATCATAAGGTGGAAGAAATAATCATAGCAATGCCGTCAGCAGATTTGGAAACAAAAAAAGAAATTTTAAATATTTGTAAAGATACTAAATGCAAAATGAAAACAATGCCTGGAATTTATGAAATAATAGATGGAGATATTAATATTAGTCAGTTAAGAGATGTTAACATTGATGACTTACTTGGTAGGGAAGCCATTAAGTTAAAAACAGAGCATATTGATAAATATATAAAAGGTAAGATAGTATTGGTTACCGGTGGTGGTGGCACCATTGGTTCTGAACTATGTAGGCAGATAGCAAAATTTAATCCGGAAAAAATATTAATACTAGATATTTATGAAAATAATGCTTATGAATTAGAGATGGAGTTTAATAGGAATCTACCTAATATTGAGAAACAGGTTTTAATTGCATCTGTAAGGGATAAGGCTAGAATGGAAGAAATATTTAGAAAGTATAAGCCTCAAGTTGTATTCCATGCAGCTGCACATAAACATGTTCCATTAATGGAAAACAATGTGGGGGATGCAGTTAAAAATAATATTATAGGAACCTATAATGTAGTAAAATGTTGCCATAAATATAAAGTTGAGAGATTTGTTTTAATAAGTACAGATAAAGCTGTAAATCCAACTAATGTAATGGGTGCCACTAAAAGATTCTGTGAGCTAATTATACAAGCTATGGATGAGATTAGTGATACTGATTTTGTAGCTGTACGATTTGGAAATGTACTGGGAAGTAATGGCTCAGTAATTCCATTATTTAAGAAACAGATAGCAAAAGGTGGGCCTGTTACGGTTACTCATCCGGATATAAACAGATTTTTTATGACTATTCCTGAAGCGGCTCAACTTGTTATACAGGCAGGGAGTTTAGCTGAAGGTGGAGAAATATTTGTTTTAGACATGGGAAATCCAGTTAAAATAGTAGATCTTGCTAGAGACTTAATAAGTCTTTCAGGATATAAACCAGATGTTGATATTAAAATAGAATATGTAGGATTGAGACCTGGTGAAAAGCTCTATGAAGAACTTCTAATGGATGAAATAGCACTTACATCCACTGAACATGATAAGATATTTGTAGAGAAGCCAAAGGATGCTCATATAGATTTTATAGAAAATTCTATAAATCAATTTGAACAAGTAGATAATATGTGTGATGAAGATATATTGCAGCTAATAGAGGAGAAAGTTCCTACATACCATAGGAAAAAGTAATTATTATAAGTTTTAGGAGAGATTGAATATGAAAGTAAATTTATTAGATTTAAATGCACAATATAATACAATTAAAGAAGATATCAACAATGCAATTAAAGAAGTATTGGAGTCTTCAACTTATATAATGGGTCCCAATGTGAAAAAAATAGAAAGTGAAATAGCAGAGTTTACAGGAGTAAAACATGGCATAGCTGTAGCTAATGGAACAGATGCACTAATGCTTGCCCTAAAAGCATTAGGAGTTAAAGAAGGAGATGAAGTTATAACTACTCCATTTACTTTTTTTGCATCAGCTGAAACAACTTCAGTAGTCGGAGCAACTCCAGTATTTGCAGATGTATTACCAGATACGTTATGTATTGATCCAAATAGCATTGAAAAGTGCATTACTGAAAAAACAAAGGTTATCATACCAGTACACATATTTGGACAAATGTGTGATATGGATAAGATAATGGATATAGCTAAAAAACACAATTTATATGTTATAGAAGATGCATGTCAAGCCATAGGTGCAGAGTATAAAGGGAAGAGAGCTGGATCCATTGGGCATATGGGGACTTATTCATTTTTTCCAACAAAGAATTTAGGAGCTTATGGTGATGGTGGTATGGTAGTTACTAATGATGATACATTAGCAGACAAAGTTAAACTTCTAAGAGCTCATGGTTCAAAGGTTAAATATAATCATATAGCAATAGGGCACAATAGTAGACTTGATGAAATTCAAGCAGCCATATTAAGAGTTAAATTTAAACATATAGAACAATGGAATAATGAAAGAAATAGAAAAGCACATATATATAATGAATTATTAAGTGGGATAGACCTAATTACTCCAACAGAATTGGAAGAGAATAAACATGTATATCATATGTATGTAGTTCAATCCTATAAAAGAGATGAAATTATTAAATTTTTAAAGGAAAGAGGTGTATCTACTGGAGTTTATTATCCATCTCCAGTTCACCTTCAAGAAGTTTATAGACATTTAAATTATAGTGAGGGAGATTTACAAGTATCTGAGGATGCCTGTGAAAAAACTTTTGCATTACCACTATATCCAGAGATAACATTGGAAGAACAAAAGTACGTAGCAGATCAAATTAAAGAATTCTTTAACAAGTAACTATAAATAAACATTGAGGTGCTTTGCCTTAGGAGGTTAAATTCATGAGTCAATTAAAAGAAGAATTATTATTAAAATTAAAAAATAAAACAGCTAGGCTTGGAGTAGTGGGACTTGGATATGTAGGACTTCCATTAGCTGTGGAAAAAGCTCGAGCAGGCTATGAAGTTATAGGTTTTGATGTTCAAGATAAAAAAGTTAGTATGGTTAATGAAGGGAAAAACTACATAGGGGATATAGTAGATGAGGATTTAGCTGAATTGGTTAAAAACGGCAAGTTGAAAGCTACTACAGATTTTAGTTTTGTGGCTGATGTAGATACTGTTTGTATAGCAGTTCCAACACCATTAGATTTATATAAACAGCCAGATTTATCCTATGTAGTAAATTCCACTAAGGATGTAGCTAAATATCTAAAAAGAGGTATGTTAGTAGTGCTTGAGAGTACAACATATCCAGGAACTACTGAAGAAGTTATAAAGCCGCTATTGGAAGAAAATGGGTTAAAGTGTGGAGAAGACTTTTTCTTAGCATTCTCTCCAGAGAGGGTTGACCCAGGTAATAAAGATTTTAATACTAAAAATACTCCTAAAGTAGTGGGAGGATGTACAACTTCATGTACAGAGGTTGCAGGAGAATTATACAGAAGTGTGCTTGAGGGAGATATAATGGAAGTATCTTCACCAGCAGTGGCAGAAATGGAAAAAATATTAGAAAATACCTTTAGAAATATTAACATAGCTCTTGCCAATGAAATGGCTATATTATGTAAGAGAATGGGAATAGATGTATGGGAAGTAATAGATGCAGCTAAAACTAAACCATATGGCTTTATGCCATTTTATCCAGGTCCAGGACTTGGAGGACATTGCATACCATTAGATCCATTCTATTTAGAGTGGAAGGCTAAAGAATATGATTATCACACTAAGTTAATAGAAACTTCAGGAATAATCAATGATTCTATGCCAGAGTTTGTACTTGAAAACATAATGAAGCTTTTAAATGGGCATAAAAAGGCTTTAAATGGATCAAAAGTTCTAATAATGGGAGCAGCTTATAAAAAAGATATAGATGATATGAGAGAGTCACCAACATTAAAAGTTATGGAGCTTTTAGAAAAAAATGGTGCTGATATCATAGTTAATGATCCATATATACCATCATTTGCTCACAAAGGTAAAGAATATATATCTGTAGAGTGGGAAAAGGAAATAGATAATGCAGATATAGTTGTTATAACAACAGATCATAGTTGTTATGATTATGAGCTAATAGTTGAGAAAGCAAGTCTTCTTTATGACACTAGAAATGCTACAAAAGGTGTTAAAAAGAATAGAGAGAAAATAAATAAGCTATAATTAAAGTTGAGCCTTAGAAAGCACATAGTTAGTAGCTATGTGCTTTCTATATAAAAAAGGAGCATTTTATGAAATTATTGGTTATATCTCATATGTATCCTAACGATTATAATAAAAATAGTGGTATATTTATACATAAGCAAGTTAAGGCATTAAAAAAAAATTATGGTGAGGAGATAAATATAAAAGTAGTATCTCCTGTACCTTATACCCCATTTCTTCTTTCATTGATTTCTCAGAAATACAAAAAGTATTATAATATTCCTGAAAAATTAGATTATGAAGGGATAGAGGTTTATTATCCAAGGGTTTTATTGCTACCTAAAAATTTAAATTTTAAAAGTTCTGGAAAAGCTTTATACAAAGGGATGAATAGATTAGTAGAAAAAATTAATAGAGATTTTAAATTTGATTTAATTCATGCACATGTAGCACTTCCCGATGGAGAAAGTGCATTACTATTAAATAAAAAATATAATAAACCTATAATAACAACAATTCATGGTCAAGATATGAATTATACAGTAAATTTAAATGATGATTATAAAGAGAAAGTAATAAATGTTATAGAGAAATCTGATAAGATTGTTTTTGTCAGCAATAAACTAAGAAAAGAAGCTGAAAAGTATACTAATAAAACTTCTAATTTTGAAGTAATTTCAAATGGAATAAGTATAGAAGATATAAAGAAACAGTATAATGATGAAATAAAAGAGGAATTTACTAATAAAAAATATATTTTAGTAGTTGGAAATTTACTTAAGACTAAGGGTATGCATTATGCCATAGAAGCATTTAGTGAGATACATAAAAAGTATGATGATTATATAATGATAATTATAGGTCGTGGACCTGAAAGAGAGAATTTAGAGAGACTCTGTAAGGATAGAGGAGTTGAAGATAAAATTATTTTTAAAGGGCAGGTACCTAATGGAAAGGTAATGGAATATATGAATTATTGCGAATTTTTTGTATTACCTAGCTATAAAGAAGGCTTTGGTGTAGTATATATAGAGGCAATGGCTCATGGAAAAACTGTTATTGGATGCAAGGGTGAAGGAATTCAAGATGTTATTGAAAATTTAAAAGATGGCATTTTAGTCTTGCCTCAAGATAAAGATGATTTAAGAAATAAGATGGAATTACTAATAACTGATAGTGAATTACGAGAAAGTATAGGAGTAAATGCTAAGAAAAAAATTCTAAGTAATTATACATGGGATAATAATGCTGTGAAAAATTATCAGCTATATGAAGAGTTGTTAAATAAATTTTATGGAGGTAAATAACATGAATAAGCTAAAATTTGTAGTTATAGGTTGCGGAAGGATATCTTATAAGGGTATAGAAGCAATAATAAATAATAAAGATATGGCAACTCTAGTTGGAACTTGTGATCCAATAGAGGAAAAGGCAATATCAAAAAAAGATGAGTACATAAAAAATATAAACTGTGATTGTGATGTTAAGATTTTTACAGATTACAAAAAAATGTGTGATGAGTTAGAGTTTAATGTAGCTTATATAGCAACAGAAAGTGGATATCACCCAGAAATATCAAAATATCTAATGAATAAAGGAAAGCATGTAATAATTGAAAAACCTATGGCATTATCCATAAAAGATGCAAATGAGATGATAGAAGTTGCTAAGAAAAATGGAGTGGTTTTAAGCGTATGTCATCAAAATAGATTTAATGCGCCAATACAAAAATTGAGGAATGCTATAGAAAGAGATAGATTTGGTAGACTTGTTAATGGTACAGCTAGAATTTTATGGAATAGAAATATGGGATATTATGAACAAGCTCCTTGGAGAGGTACTTGGGAATTAGATGGTGGAACACTTATGAACCAATGCATACATAATATAGATCTTTTACAATGGATGTTAGGTGGAGAAATAGATACTGTTTATGCACAATGTGATACATTTTTAAGAGATATTGAAGCAGAAGATTTTGGAGCTATTGTAATTAGATTTAAAAATGGTGCTATAGGAATAGTGGAAGGAAGCGCTTGTGTATTCCCTAAGAATCTAGAAGAAACATTGAGTATATTTGGAGAAAAGGGTGCAGTATGTATAGGTGGCATGGCTGTGAATAAAATTGAAACATGGAGATTTGAGGATAACTTAGAAACAGAAGAAGAAGTTATAAAAGAAGCTTCAGGAGAAATTGAGAATGTATATGGAGCAGGTCATACAGCATTGTTTAAAAATGTGATAGAATCAATAAACAATGAAACAAAGCCATTAATTGATGGAAATGAAGGAAAGAAAGCTATGGAAATAATTTTAGCTGCATATAAATCAAGAATGACAGGCATGCCAATAAAATTTCCTATGGAAGATTTTGCTAGTATAGACATGGAAAACATACATAGAATAAAGGATAAGCAATAGTATAAAAATAACAAATTTTAAGTATGAGATGAGAAAGCTCTTTTCATAACTAAAAAGTGTGGAGGACTATATGAAAATTTGTATTTTAACCTCTGGGCATGATGTTTTTGATAATAGGATTTATTATAAGGAAATTTTATCACTAAAAAAAGTATATAATGATATTTATATCGTAGCGCCAGGAGAGAAAGATTTTATTACAGATGATGGAATTACTGTAAAATGCTTTAGAAAGAGAAGCAGTTGGCATGATAGATTAAGGCCAATGAAAGATATGTTTAATATTGCTAAAGAAATAGGAGCAGATATATATCATGCTCATGAACCAGATTCTTTTCAGGTAGCTTTAAAATTAAAGAAGCATTTAGGATCAAAGGCTATATACGATTCTCATGAATATCATCCAGAAAGTTTTAGTGAGCATTTTAAATTTATGAAAAGATCTATTACAAAAGTAATATATAAATATGAAGAATCAATGGGTAAAAAAGCTGACTATATAATATCTGTAAATGATATTTTGGTAAATAAATTTAAAACTTATAATGACAATGTAGCATTGATACCTAATTATCCTGTATTACATTTATCAAGCAAGGAGAAGCAATTAAGCTATAAGCCTACCTTTGTATATGTAGGAGGATTAAGGGAAGATAGAGGTATTTTAAAAATTCTTGAATCAATAAAACTAATTGGAGAAGAATATAGATATATATTCATTGGTGGTTTTGAAAATAAAATCATAGAAGCTAGGGTAAAGGAACTTTTAAATGGAGAATTAAAGAAGGCGGATATAAAGTTCACAGGCAAAATTCCACATATAGAAGTTTTCAAATACCTACAGAGTTCTTGGGCTGGATTTGTGTTATTACAGCCAGTAAACTGGCGATATATAAACTCAGAACCCATAAAAGTATTTGAGTATATGATGAGTCAAACTCCAGTTATTGCTAGCGATTTTCCCATGATGAAAAATATAATTAAAAGTAGTGAATGTGGAGTTTTAGTTAATCCTGAAGATTGTAATGCTATAGCAGATACTATTAAAAAAATGGCAAAAGAAATTGAAATAATTAAAAAGCAAGGGAAAAATGGATTGGTAGCAATTGAAAATAAATACAATTGGAACATATGTGAACAAAGATTATTAAAGTTGTATAAGGAGTTATGCTAGAGGTGGGTAAATGAAAAATAATAAAGTGAATTCTAATTTTTTGTTATTGATTATAATGCTAGCAACGATTTTATTATCAGTTGCTACTAAACCAAATTTGATTATAGTAGAAATATTTGCTGCTTTCTATGTTTTACTAATTTATAGATATTTTAATACTAGCAATAGAAAAATGCTTTATTATTTTGCTTTTTTGTTTTCTATAGTTGCATTAGGCAATAGATATAATTATTATTTTGTATTTTTCTTGTATTGTATATTTTTCTTAAAGGATATACATATAAAGGAGCTCAATATAAAAAATATATTAAAAAATAAATATACAATATTTGTGATTATATTTATTGGTTATATGATAATTAGTATATTGTGGAGCAGTAATAAAAGAGGTGCAATTGAAAGTTTAATGAGATATGCAATAAGTATATCCATGATGATGATGTTTATTTTTGAAAATAAAGATAGAACAGAGTTAAGTGAATCATTAAAGTTTTTTAGGTTTTTATTTTTGGGGATATTAATATTAGGAGTATTGGAAATATTAAGAGTGAATTTAGGGTTACCTAATCATCTTACGGAAAAAGGAATAACACATGCTTATGCCCAAAGC
Organism: Clostridium sp. UBA4108; assembly: GCA_002381695.1. GTDB lineage: Bacteria > Bacillota > Clostridia > Clostridiales > Clostridiaceae > Clostridium_J. The sequence continues at coordinate 34,085 of DFXM01000001.1, forward strand.
GTTCCAGTAACATTTTTTAATAATCCTAATAATTATGCTGTATTTATCATCGTAGGTATAATACTAAATGCAGATATATTAATAGAAAATGTAAATTTAAAATTTTATTACATGAGTAGTATAAGTTATATTTTGGCTATTTTTAATATTATTTTTACAAGATCACGTACAGCTTTTATCACTGGATTTTTGGCCATTATATTTATATTTTTTATAGGTATTATTAATTGGAAACAAAGCGAATTTAGGAATAAGTTGTTTAAATTTTGTGTAAGATTTTTCTTTATAGGATTTATTATATATTTCTTATTATCATTGGTCCCATCTATGGATTATTATACTGAAAAATTTGGGAAAATACCTTTTGTAGACCAAATTAAGAGTGTTTTAAATTCTAAGGGTGCAGGTGGTGAACTAGGTGAGACAATACCACCAGTAATAGGTGAGGCAGGATCTGATAACGTGAGATTTACTATAATATATGATATAACTACAAATGTAGTTAAAAATGGTAACTATCTAGGCGTGGGGGTAGGGAATACCTATGATTTTTTAAAGAAAGTTGGAAATACAAATGGCACTTATGCAGCACATTCTTATTGGTTTGAATTATTAAGCGACTTTGGAATAGGAATATTTTTATATACAATTCTAGTGTATGCACATATAGGATTAAAGATGGTATTTAATAAAAAACATATGAAATCAAAATTAAATGGTCAATATGTTATAGGAATAACATTACTATTTTCTTGGACAATACTGGCATTTGGACCAAGCTCTTTAGTATCATATCCACCATTTTGGATATCTATGGGTATAATTTATTCTATTTATAAAATACAGTTTACTGTTAAATAAATATGAGATAAAAATATTTATCTTAATTTTTAGGAGGAAGTATGGAAGATGTATATAGAACAGTATCCATAGTAATACCATGTAGAAATGAGAAAAACTACATAGATCAATGTATAAATTCATTTATCAATCAAACTTATCCTAAAGACTTATATGAAGTTTTGATTTGTGATGGCATGTCTACGGATGGAACAAGAGAGATTATTAATGGATACGAGAATAAATACAAAAATATTAAGTTAATAGATAATGTAGAATTAACAGCTCCTAAAGCTATGAATAAAGGCATAGAGTATAGTACTTCAGATGTGATTATAATTTTTGGAGCACATGCCTATGCTGATAATAGATTTATAGAGAATAATGTTAAATTACTTTATAAAGATGAAACTATAGGATGTGTTGGTGGTCCTATTGAAACCATAAGTGAGAATAATATAGGGAATGCTATTGCGCTTGCTATGAGTTCGCCTTTTGGAGTGGGAAATGCATTGTTTAGGTATGCAAAAGAAGAGATTTATGTAGATACTGTTGCATTTGGCGCTTACAGAAAAGAAGTATTGGATAAAGTAGGCTATTTTGATGAGGAGCTAGTAAGAAATCAAGATGATGAATTGAATTTTAGAGTGGTTAAAAATGGATATAATATATTATTATCACCACATATAAAATCTGTTTATTATAGTAGAGGTTCGTTAGGAAAATTATGGAAGCAATACTACCAATATGGATTTTGGAAAGTTAGAGTTATGCAAAAACATAGAAAAACAGCATCGATAAGACATTTGGTTCCTTTAGGATTTGTACTTGGTAATATAGGTGCAGCAATATTAAGTTTGTTTTTTAAACCTATATTATATATATGGATTAGTGTTTTAGCATTATATTTAATTGGCGATGTATTGGCCTCTTTAAAGGTCACTAAAGGAAAAAGAAAGCTGTTTAAATATGTTCCAGTTATTTTTCCTATATTACATATTAGTTATGGAATAGGTTTTCTAGAAGGCCTAATAAATTTTTATATTTTAAAATCAAACAATAAAGTAAAGAAAAATACACAGATGTCTAGATAAGGAGTGAACATGTATGTCAAAGACAAGAGAAGCTTTTTTGCCTTATGCATTACCATTAATTGATGAAAGTGATATAAATGAAGTTGTAGATACACTAAAATCAGGATGGGTTGCAAAAGGACCAAGAACTATAGAACTAGAAAAAAGATTTGCTGAATATACAGGAGCAAAGTATGCAATTGCAATGAATTCCGCCACTGCAGCGCTTCATATAGCGTTAGTAGCATCAGGAATAGGGCAAGGAGATGAAGTTATAACTACGCCTATGACTTTCGCAGCAACAGCAAATACTATAATACATACAGGAGCAACTCCAGTATTTGTTGATGTAGACCCTGTAACTTTTTGTATAGATGCAAATAAAATAGAAGAAAAGATAACAGATAAAACAAAAGCTATAGTTCCAGTGCACTATACAGGTCAAGCATGTGATATGGATAAAATTAGAGATATAGCTGAAAAATATGATCTGTTTGTTTCAGAAGATGCAGCTCATGCTATTGATACCTTCTATAAGGGAGACTTGATAGGTAAAAAAGGTGATTGTGCATGCTTTAGTTTTTATGCAACTAAAAATATATGTACTGGTGAAGGTGGTATGCTAACCACTAACAGAGAGGACATAGCTGAGAAGGCTAGAATATTATCTACCCATGGAATGAGCAAAGCTGCTTGGAACAGATATGGTAAGGGAGGGGCTTGGAGATATGACATAGAGTATCCAGGATATAAATATAATATGTTTGACATTCAGGCAGCATTAGGATTGAGGCAAATGGATAAATTGCCAGTTATGCAAGCAAGACGTTTGGAGATAGAAAAAGAATATAATGAAGCTTTTAATAGGTTAGACGGTGTGATAACTCCAAAAGTAGCTGATTATACAGATCATTCATGGCATCTATATGTGCTAAGACTTGATTTAGAGAAACTTACAATAGATAGAGATAAATTCATAGAATTGATGGCAGAAGAAAACATAGGTACAAGTGTTCATTTTATACCAGTGCACTTAATGAGCTACTATAGAAATACATATGGTTATAAGGAAGGGGATTTTCCTGTAGCAGAGAAGTACTTTGATACTATAGTATCTTTGCCATTATATCCTAGAATGAATAATCAAGATGTACAGGATGTAATTAATGCCGTAGAAAAGATTATAAGTAGCCATAAAAAATAAATTTAACCTCCATCTTTTATACATAAAAGGTGGGGGTTTTATAAAGAAAATTAAGCATTGTAATTAATTTATTTCCAATGTAAAATACTGAATATATGGAAATAATAAATTATAGTATTTTCAACCCATTTTGAGGAGGAGTAAATTTGGAAAAAAACATGCATATAGATGTAGATAAAAAGATAAATGGTAGAAAATTTCAATTTTTTCTAAAGAGAATTATGGATATAGTATTATCTTTAATAGGGATATTAATATTGTCACCCATATATTTAATTATAGGAGTAGGTATAAAATTAGATAGTAAGGGGCCTGTGATTTTCAGACAAATTAGAGTTGGGAAAGAGGGCAGGAATTTTACCATATATAAATTTAGAACTATGGTAGTATCAGCTGAGAGTAAGAGAGAATTAGAAATCGACTCTGAAAATGTTAATAATTTTATATTTCAGACTAAAAATGATAATAGAATAACTAAAGTTGGAGGGTTTTTAAGAAAAACTAGCTTAGATGAGATACCCCAATTATTTAATGTGTTATTTGGAAATATGAGTTTGGTTGGACCTAGACCAGAAATACCAGAGGTAGTAAAATATTATCCGGAAAGCTATTTTCAAAGACTTTTGGTTTTGCCTGGAATAACGGGGCTTGCTCAGATTAGTGGTAGAGGAGAAATAGAATTAGGCAAAACTGTAGAATATGATTTAAAATATATAAATAATTTTTCTGTATGGTATGATATTAAAATTTTATTTTTGACAGTATTTAAGGTGTTTAAAAGTGAAGGGGCATTTTAAATATTAAGTCATTAATATTTTGACATATCATTAGGGGGATAAAATGGATAAGAAAAATTACATTAAAGGAATATGTTACATAGTTATATCAGCCATTGGCTTTGGTGTTATGCCTATTTTGGCTAAACTTGCCTATAGAGGAGGAGCTAATGCAGTAACAACCTTATGGCTGAGATTTACATTTGCAGCGCTAATACTGCTATACTACATAAAAGATAGAAAACTTTCACTTAAATTAAATAAAATACAAATAAAATATATGTTAGTGGTAGGATTATTGAGTTCATTAACCTCAGTGTTATTATTCAGCTCTTATAACTATATTTCAACGGGTATGGCAACTACAATAATTTATTGTTATCCTGTAATAGTAATGGTGCTTTCAGTTATCATATATAAAGAAAAATTAAAACCAATTAAAATAATATGTTTGCTATTTACTTTAATTGGAATGTTTATTATGATGGATATAAATTCATCTATTTATAGTAATAAAGGTTTATTCATGGTTATAGGTGCAGCACTATGTTATGCAGTTTATATTATAGCTGCATCAAATAAGAATTTAGTTAATATAGACAGTTATGTTACTACTTTTTATATTTCAGTTATATCTGGAGTTATAGGATTAATTACTGGAGTAGCTTCTAATGAATTAGTATTTCATATAAGTTTTTATGGTCTAATTTCAATAGTAGTTTTAGCTTTTATTTCTACTATAGTAGCATTAAAGGCTTTTATACAAGGGGTAAAGATGATAGGAGCTAGTAACGCGGCTATATTCAGTACTTTGGAGCCTATAGTTAGTTTAATATTAGGAATATTAATATTAGGAGAGCCAGTAAATACAAGAATTATTATTGGATCAATACTCATAATAGGAGCTATGATTTTACTAGCAAAGGGAACAGTTAAAGAGCACATATAGATATATTATAAAACAATCTTTGAATATAAGGATTGTTTTTCTATTTTAAATAGGGTAGATATTGTAGGAGTCAATTCTGAAAACCCTTTAGTATGGTAAACTGATACCATATTAAAAATATTCAGACAATTTACAATGAGTAAAAATAGAGGGGTTTCAATAGTTTTAAAGAATACTAGTATATAGAATGATATAGATTTAATACATATTTATTATTGTAGGGGGAGTATTATGAAAAAAGTAATAATTGATGGAAATAGTTTGACATTAGAAGACATTATAAATGTATCAAGAAATAACTATGAAGTTGAGTTGAGTAAAGATGCAGAAGAAAGAGTTAAAAAATCTAGAAGCATAGTAGATAAAATAGTTAAAAACAATGAAGTCATATATGGAATAACTACAGGATTTGGAAAGTTTTCAGATGTATCAATATCAGGTGAGGACTGTAAAACACTTCAAAGAAATTTAATTATATCACATGCTTGTGGATTTGGAAGTTGCTTAGAAAAGGATATAGTTAGAACAATAATATTACTTAGAGCTAATGCATTATCTAAAGGATACTCAGGTATTAGATTATCTACATTAAAAATTTTAATAGAGATGTTGAATAAACAAGTTCACCCACAAATACCTGAAAAAGGTTCACTTGGAGCATCAGGGGATTTAGCACCATTATCACATATGGTTCTTCCTATGCTAGGTGAAGGGGAGGCAGAATATAAGGGTGAAATTTTAAGTGGAAAAGAAGCTATGAAGAGAGCGGGAATAGAAGTAGTAGAATTAGTTGCTAAAGAGGGGCTAGCTCTTATAAATGGAACTCAAGTTATGACTGCAGTAGGAGCATTAGCTGTATGTGATGGAATTAACTTAATCAAATCTACAGAAATAGCTTCAGCTTTAACTATAGAAGCGCTAAGAGGAATAAAGGATGCCTTTGATCCAAGAACACATAGTATTCGTCCTCATGAAGGACAAGTTAATACAGCTAAAAACATATTGAACCTATTAGAGGGAAGCTTACTAGCAACTAGACAAGGGGAGATAAGAGTTCAGGATGCGTATACACTAAGATGCATTCCTCAAATTCATGGTGCTTCTAAGGATGCATTGAATTATGTGAAAAATAAAGTAGAGATAGAGATAAATTCAGTAACAGATAATCCAATAGTAACAGAAGAAGGCGATGTAATATCAGGAGGTAATTTCCATGGACAACCAATGGCATTGAGTTTTGACTTTTTAGGAATTGCTATGAGCGAACTTGGAAATGTATCTGAAAGAAGACTAGAAAGACTTATAAATTATCAACTAAATGATTTACCAGCTTTCTTAGTAAAACATGGGGGACTAAATTCAGGATTTATGATAACTCAATATGCAGCTGCAGCCCTAGTATCTGAAAACAAGATTTTAGCTCATCCAGCTAGTGTAGATTCTATACCATCTTCTGCAAATCAAGAAGATCATGTAAGTATGGGAACTATAGCTGCTAGAAAAGCTAGAGATATAATAAGAAATGTAGAGAGAGTAGTTGCTACAGAGATATTAGCAGCATGTCAAGCTATAGATTTTAGAGAAGATAAAGCTTTAGGAAGAGGAACTAGCAAAGCTTATGAAACAGTTAGAGAAGTTGTAGATTTTATTGAGAATGATGTAGTTATGTATAAAGAGATAGATAAGGTAACGGAGCTTATTAAGAGCGGTAAAATAGTCAATAGCGTAGAAAAAATTATTAAAATAAATTATTAATATTAAATTAGGAGGGATTTTTATGGCTAAAATAGTTGAATGCATTCCAAACTTTAGTGAGGGAAGAGAAAAAGAAAAAATAGAAAGAATTATAGATGTCTTTAGGGGAGTTGATGGAGTAAAACTACTAGATTATTCTAGTGACGCAGATCATAATAGAACTGTAGTTACAGTAGTTGGAAATCCTGAAGCATTAGAAAATGCAATTATAGCTATGGCAGAGAGGGTTTATGAATCAATAGATATGACTACTCATAGTGGAGAGCATCCAAGAATGGGAGCATTAGATGTAGTTCCATTTGTGCCAATTCAAGATGTAACTATGGAGGAATGCGTAGAAATAGCTAACAGAATAGGTAAGACTATTGGAGAGAAATTTAACATACCAGTATACCTTTACGAAAAGGCTGCTACAGCACCACATAGAGAGAATTTGGCTACAGTTAGAAAAGGACAATATGAAGGTTTCTTTACAAAAATTAAGGAAGATATGTGGAGACCAGATTATGGTCCACAAGAAGTTAATGTTAAAGGCGGATGTTTAGCTGTGTCTGCTAGACAACCATTAGTGGCATTCAATGTTAATCTAGGTACAGATAAAATAGAAATTGCAGATAAAATAGCTAAGACTGTTAGACACTTAGGTGGCGGATTAAGGTATGTTAAAGCTATGGGTGTTAAATTAGAGGATAGAAATATTGCTCAAGTTTCGATGAATCTAGTAAATTACGAGAAAACAGCAGTTTATAGAGCTTTTGAAATGGTAAAGATGGAAGCTCAAAGATATGGAGTACCTGTAGTAGGTAGCGAAGTTATAGGACTTGTACCAATGGCAGCATTAATTAACAGTGCAGAATACTATTTACAAATAGAGAACTTCTCTATGGATCAAATATTAGAGAAGAGAGTAAATGAATAGTCTATATTAGGAGATGATACCATGAGTATTATAATAAAAAATATTGATTCTCTAGTCACCTGTGAAGGGAGTTATAAGAAAAAAGGTTCACAGATGAAGGATGCTAAAATTATAGAAAATGGTTATGTAGTGATAGATAATGATCTTATAGTGGCTGTTGGTAAGGGAGAAGAATATAATTCTCATATAAAAGCAGATTCTATAGTTATTGATGGAAGTGGAAAGACTGTTACTCCAGGACTTGTAGATCCACATACCCATGTAGTTTATGCAGGAAGCAGAGAAAATGAATTGCCCTTAAAATTAAATAAAGTTGGTTACATTGAAATCTTAAAAATGGGTGGAGGTATATTAAGTACAGTAAGAAACACTAGAGAAGCATCCTTGGAAGAATTAATGGACCGAACAAGAACACGACTAGATATAATGTTAAACCATGGAACTACCACAGTAGAGAGTAAATCTGGATATGGATTGGATTTAGCAACAGAGATTAAGATATTAGAGGTAAATAAAAAACTAAATGAAGATCATCCAATAGATATAGTTTCAACTTTTATGGGAGCACATGCTGTACCAACTGAGTATAAGGAAAATAGAAAAGAATTTATAAGAATTATAATAGATCAAATGCTTCCGTATATTGCAGAGAATAAGCTAGCAGAATTTGTGGATTGTTTTTGTGAAGAAGGAGTGTTTACCACAGAGGAATGTAGGGAAATTCTTAGGAGAGCTAAAGAGTATGGCTTTAAATTAAAGCTTCATGGAGATGAAGTAGAATCAGTAAGTGGAGCGGAACTTGCTGGAGAACTTAAATGCATCTCAGCAGAGCACTTAATTGCAGCTTCAGATGAAGGTATCAAGGCATTAGCTGATAATGATGTAGTAGCGGTACTATTGCCTTCAACTGCTTTTTATCTTATGCTTGGAAGATATGCTAAGGCTAGAGAGATGATAGACAATAATGTGGCTGTAGCTCTTGCAACAGATTGTAACCCAGGAACATCACCAACTGAATCCATGCAGAATGTTATGAGCTATGCGTGCTTTGGTATGAGAATGTTACCTGAAGAAATTATTAATGCTATGACTATTAATTCAGCTTGTGCCATAAATAGAGAAAAATCTATTGGCTCTATAGAGGTTGGTAAGAAAGCTGATATAGTTATATTTAATAGTAAAAATTTAAATTATCTAATTTATCATTTTGGAGTAAATTGTGTGGAAAAAGTAATTAAAAATGGTAAAATAGTTGTAGATAGATAAGGGATTTAATAGGTGGCATATTGCCACCTATATTTTAAAGGAGGAGAATTTATATGTTAGATAATAAAACTGTAAAGGATTTTATAGAGGAGTTAGGCTCTAATTCGCCAGCACCAGGTGGAGGAAGCGTAGCAGCACTATGTGGCTCATTAAGTAGTGCTCTTGGCTCTATGGTATTTAATTTAACTGTAGGTAAAAAAGTATATGAAGCATTAAATGAAGAAGAAAAAGGTTTAGTCAATAAACATTTAGCTATAACTAGTGATTTAAAAAATGAGTTTTTAACTTTAATGAATGAGGACACAGAGGCATTTACTGGAGTAATGAATGCACTTAAACTTCCAAAAGAAACTGACGAGGATAAAGCAATCAGAAGTGCAAAGATACAAGAGGGATATAAAGAGGCTATAGCAGTGCCATTATCAGTAGCTAAAAAAGCTTATGAAATGTATGAAAGCATTTTAATCAGTGTTAAATATGGAAATAAAAACACTATATCAGATGGTGGAGTTGCAGCATTATTAGCTCAATGTGCCATAGAGGGGGCTATAATGAATGTAAAAATAAATTTATCAGCAATAAAAGATTCTGAGTATGTAAAGGGAATCTCTTCTCAATTAAAGGAATTAAGTGAAAAAGGTTTAGAAAAACAAAGGGAAATTTTAAATATTGTAAATCAACATATGTAATATTTATAAACTCAGCATTTGCTGAGTTTATATTTTACTACTGAAGATGAGTACATTATACTAATAAATACATAGATATTTATTAGTGGGGAGTTGAGTGGATATGAAGAAAAAATTATTAGAAGACAAACTCTCGTTATTGTCTAAAGAAATAGAAAATTTGTATGAAATAATAAAAGAATCAAAGGATATATTTATAAGAAAAAAGGTAATAGAAAGTTTTTATGATAAATTTCTTATAGACAAGAACAACACCATAGGAGATTTTTTTTACAATATTATAAAAAACGATAAAGTTAAGGGGCGATATGAAGGTATAGTATATACTCCTGAAATTATATCAAAATACATAATAGAAAATACTATATTAGAAGAAGAATACTTAGAGAATCCTAGAATGAAAGTACTAGACCCCTGCTGTGGTATAGGGAATATAACATTACCACTAATAGAACATTTACATAAAATAATAGAAAATAATCTTAGCAAAATTAATTTAGAGCATGGTTTATGTTTAGAATCAGAAGATATATATGAGCATATTATAAAAAATAATATAAATTGTTTTGAAATAGATAAGTTAGCAATATATATTCTCACTATAGATATTTTTAGAACCACAGGAGTGCTAATTGAAAATATATGTGACGAAGATTTTTTATTCTATAATCATTATAAGGGGAAATATAATATTATTATAGGAAACCCACCATATATAGGGAGTAAATTTATAGATAGAGAGTATGGATTAAGATTAAAAGAAGAATTTAAAGATGTATATAAAGATAAGAGTGATATATCATATTGTTTTATTAAAAAATCTATAGATATATTATGTAATGGCGGGAAAATTGGTTTCATAACCTCAAGATATTTTTTAGAATCTATTAGTGGAAGAGCTCTAAGAAATTATATATCAGCTAGTATGAATTTCTATAAAATAATAGATTTCTATGGAGTAAGACCATTTAAAGGAGTTGGCATTGATCCAGTAATTGTTTTTATGATTAAAGAGCAAGAAGACAGGATGTTGAAGGTAATGAAACCTAATCCATGTGATACCAAGGGTGAAGAGTTCAATTTAGCAGTATTTTATAGAGCAGATAAAAATAAAGTAGATAAAAAAATTCAAGAGTTTTATATAAAAAACTCTGAGTTAGGCGATTCTAATTGGATTATAGGAAATTTAGAAACTATCAATATTGTAAGGACTATAGAAAAGAAATGTAGTTTAAGTCTAGAAGAAATATGTAATAGTTATCAAGGAATAATTACAGGATGTGATAAAGCTTTTATTTTAGATGAGCAAAGGGCTATAGAAAACAACATAGAAAGGGAATTACTTAAGCCTTGGATTAAGAGTAGTTATATAAATAAGAAATCAAGTTCAAATATAAATTATATTATTTATTCAAATATAATAAAAGATGAAAAAAATTATAGCAATGCCTTAACTTATATCAAGAAATATAAGGAAAAATTAGAAAATAGAAGAGAATGTAAAATAGGCATAAGAAGATGGTATGAGCTACAATGGGGTAGAAATACTAGTATTTTTGAGGAAGAAAAGATAATATTTCCTTATAAATGCAATAAAAATAAATTTATTATTGATATAGGAAGCTATTTTAGTGCTGATATATACGCATTAAGACTTAAAGAAGAGTGTAAGAAAAACTTAGATATGAATCATGAATTCTTATTATATATATTAAATAGTAAGACTTATAATTTTTATTTTAAAACTTTTGCAAAAAAATTAGGGGGAGATATATACGAATATTATCCTAACACGATAATGAGATTAAAAATTCCAAATATAAGCTACTTTTGTGAGTTTACGGAAGATGAATTGTATAAGTTCTTTAACTTCAATAATAATGAGATTGATACAATAGAAAGCAGCTATATAATATAATAAATTATTTGTTTTACGGTAAGGTAAGGTGTTACTGTAAAACTTTTTTTATATAAATAGACAAAAAATAAAAATAAAGATAAATATTTAGGGAAAAACTGTAATAATACTATTTTTTAGTGTATAATAACTATATCAAGAATAAATGGTAAAAAATAGAATATAATAATAGGTGGAGGGATATAAATGATATTAAAATTTGAACCTGTAGAAGAGAATCTAATAGTTTATCTACAAGGTGAGCTAGACCATCATTCAGCTGAGGAAGTCAGAAGCAGAGTTGACGATGTATTAGATAAAGAAAACTATAAGAATCTAATTTTTAATTTTGAAGGTGTAAATTTTATGGACAGCTCTGGTATAGGCGTAGTTATAGGAAGATATAAGAAAATGACAGTAAAAAATGGTATTGTCTGTGTTACTAATGTAAAGTCATCAGTAAAGCGAATATTTGAATTATCAGGAATGCATAAAATTATTTCTTTATATGACAAGGTTGAAGATGCGTTAAATGGTATTTAGTGGGGGGAATTATTATGGAAAATAGAATGGAAATAAAATTTACTAGCTCATCTAATAATGAAAGCTTCGCTAGAGTTGTTGTAGCAGCATTTGCATCACAATTAGACCCGACATTAGATGAAATCAGTGACGTAAAAACTGCAGTATCAGAAGCTGTAACAAATGCTATTATTCATGGATATGGATGTGAAAGTAAAGATAACTTTGTAACTATAGAGGGAACAATTGATGGAAATGAGTTAACTGTAACAGTAAAAGACAGTGGTAAAGGTATATTAAATTTAGGATTAGCTATGCAGCCATTATACACATCTAGACCAGACCTGGAAAGATCAGGTATGGGGTTTACTGTGATGGAAACCTTTATGGATAGCCTTAAGGTTGAATCAGAAGAAGGAAAAGGAACAGTTATTACAATGAAAAAAGTTTTTAAATCTGTAAGATAGGTGAAAAATATGAGTGATAAAGTTCATAAAAATAACTATAATTATGATGATAATACAGAACTTATAAAACTTGCAAAAGATGGTGATAGGGCAGCTATGGAGTATCTTACTCAAATGAATTTACCACTAGTATCTTCTATAAGTAAAAAATTTTTAAATAGAGGATATGAGTATGATGATATTTTCCAAATTGGATGTATAGGACTTGTTAAAGCTATAAATAATTTTGATGCAAAATTTAATGTTAAATTTTCTACTTATGCTGTACCTATGATTATAGGAGAAATAAAGCGATTTTTAAGAGATGATGGAATGATAAAAATAAGTCGTAGTGTTAAAAATACTGCTAGAAAGCTTCATTATGATAGGGATACATTAACAAAGCAACTGGGAAGAGAGCCCACCATTGAGGAACTATCTGTTTTTTCAGGAATAGATAAAGAGGACATAGTAACAGCATTAGAGTCATCTACAAGTATGCAATATTTGTATGATACTATACATCAAGATGATGGAGCTCCAGTGCTATTAATAGATAAGTTAAGTGAAGACTATGAAGAAAATAATGAAATTATCGATAAAATAGCTTTGAAGGAAGCATTAAATAAATTAGATATGAAGTCAAGACAGATAATAATACTTAGATATTTTAGAGATAAAACTCAGATAGAAGTGGCAAAAATGATGGGAATTAGTCAAGTCCAAGTATCGAGAATTGAGAAAAAAGTTTTAAAAATTATGAAAGAGAAATTAAGTGGATAAAGATGCTACACAGCATCTTTTTTTGTTAGTTAAAGTATAAATACAATTAATAAAATAGCTAAGCATCCTCTTAGAGTAATTCTAAAAAAAATGCAAACAATATAGTTATATTCTAAAACCAATAAATAAGGAGGTAACTTATGAAGGTAAAAGAAAGCAAAATAAAGCAAAAATTTCAGCAAGTATATGAAACCTCAAGGCCAAAGCCTAAGATATTACAAAATTGCTTTAGAGCTTTTTGGACTGGTGGAGTTATATGTGTAATTGGAGAAATAATTTTTAAAGTGTTGATATACTATGGTGTAGAGAAATTAGAAGCAGGTGTTTGGGAATCTATAATACTAGTATTTTTAGGAGCATTGTTAACAGGGATAGGAATTTATGACAAAATTGGAGACTATGCTGGGGCTGGTTCCGTAGTTCCTATTACTGGATTCGCTAATTCCATAGTATCTCCTGCAATTGAATTCAAAAAAGAAGGATATGTATTTGGAGTAGCAGCTAAGATGTTTACTATAGCAGGCCCAGTTCTAGTATTTAGTATATCAGCATCTATAGTGGTTGGTCTTTTACATTATTTGTTTGGGTGGTAATATATATGTCAAGAAAATTAGGATTACAAACATTAGAATTAAAAATTAAACCAAGAGTCGTTTCTACCTATAGTGTGGTTGGACCTAAAGAGGGTGAAGGACCATTAGGTGAAGGATTTCATGAAATATTAGAAGATGATATGTGTGGATGTAAAAGCTATGAATTGGCGGAAAGTAAAATGCATCTTTATACAGTTCAGAAGGTAATTAGTGCAGCTAACTTAAAGGAAGAAGATATAGCTTGTATATTTTCAGGAGATTTATTAAATCAAATCATGGCTTCGTCATTTATGGCAAGAGAAGTCAATATACCATTTATAGGTTTATATGGCGCATGTTCGACCTTTGTTGAAGCGATAGCTATGGCATCCATGGCAATTGAAGCAGATTTTGGAGAATACATGGTAGCTTCTGCATCCTCTCATTTTTCATCTGCAGAACGTCAATTTAGATTACCTTTAGAACAAGGAAGTCAAAGATCTCCTGCTGCACAATGGACAGCAACTGCATCAGGGGCAGTATTGCTTGGAACAAAAGGAATACATCCCTATGTTTCTCATTTGACTATTGGAAAAGTAAAAGATTATGGAATAACAGATCCTAATGAGATGGGAGCTGCTATGTCACCAGCAGCAGTTGATACTATAAAGCAACATTTCCAGGATACTGGAAGAGTTCCAAAGGATTATGACCTTATTGTAACTGGTGATTTGGGAAGTGTTGGAAAGCAAATAACTATAGAACTCTTAAAGGAGTATGGTTATGATATAAGTTCAAATTATATTGATTGTGGAGATGAAATATTTGACTGTGAAACCCAAGGGACTAACTGTGGAGGAAGCGGAGCTGGGTGTTCAGCCTCTGTAGTATGTAGCATGATTTATAATGAAATGCTTAAAGGGAAATACAAAAGAGTATTAGTAGTTGCCACTGGTGCATTACTAAGCACCACATCTCCTCTTCAGGGAGAATCTATTCCAGGAATTGCTCATGGAGTAGTTTTAGAGTATGGGGGTGAGAAGTAATGATACTAGATTTTATAAAAGTATTTATTGTTGGAGGAATAATATGTGTTATTGCACAGATTTTAATGGATACTACTAAATTGACACCTTCTAGGATTTTAGTTGTATTTGTAGTAAGTGGAGTAGTTCTGGGATTTTTGGGACTGTACGATAAATTAATTGATTTTGGGCTATCTGGAGCAAGGGTTCCATTACCTAACTTTGGGTACGTTCTATATAAAGGAGCAATTGAAGAAGTAGATAAAGTTGGATTAATAGGAATTTTTACAGGTGGAGTTAAAGCAGCATCTGGAGCTATAGCGGCATCTATTGTATTTGGCTATATAATGTCTGTATTATTTAATTCTAAAACTAAATAAAGTAAAAGCTCTTAACTTAAATTAGTTAAGAGCTTTTATAATTATCTAAAAAATGTATTAAACAAAGGAAATAAAAATTTATTTTGTAAATTTCCTACCATATTAGTAAATCTATTTATAAAAGTTATTGGAGCAGATGAGGTAGCACCTCCACTATTAGGGCTATTTAGAATTCTAGTTGAATTGTTATTACTAGTACCTGTATTACCAGTATTATCTGTATTAGTATTACCATTATTGTTATTATCACCAGGATTAGGAGGCGTAGTATTATCAGGATTTTCTATATCACCACCATTGTCAGGTGAAGGTATAGGATCTGTATTTTCTTCATTACCAGGAGGTACTACATCATATACAGTAGGATCAATTTCTGTAGGAAGAAGATATGCATTATCAGCTAAATTTCCATCATAGTTTGCCTCTCTAGTAATAAAGACTCTTTTTTCAATTTTATCCTTTGGTGTAGTTGGACTAGGTAAATAATACTTACTTTCGTTCTTACCATTGCTGTTAACTTCAACTTTAACAACATCTGCTTCTACGTGAACTTTGTCTATGGTTGTAGGTTGAGTTCCACTTATAAACATTTCACTATAGATTCTGTTACCTCTAGGATCAAGTTTAGTTAAATCTGATGGTAATGTACCAGAATCTTTGGAAATAGAGACATCCACTATACCACTAGGGCGTTCTATTTCTTTATAAGGTAAGTCTTTATGGGCTGATTTCATTATTTTCCCCCAAAGTCCTGCAGAGGTATTACTTCCACGGATGTTACGCTCTAATTCAGAGTAGTCATCATATCCAATCCATACAGCTCCAGAATAGTATGGAGTCAATCCAGCAAAATAAATATCTTTATAATCAGAAGAAGTTCCAGTCTTACCACTGACAGGAATATTTCCAAATCTAGCAGAACTACCAGTACCAGATACAGAATCCTTCATTAAATCATACATGATATATGCGGTTTGAGATGAAATAACCTCTGATACTTCGTATTTAGGTTCAAGAATAATCTTACCATTTTTATCTGTAATCTTAGTATACATTTTAGAGTTAGACATCATTCCTTCATTACCAAAAGTACCAAAGGCTTGGGCCATGGCTAGAGGAGTAGTACCAGCAAGATTTCCACCATTTAATTGGCCAAGAGATAATGCAGATATAGAACTTTCATCAGTAGGATCTATATGAATTCCAAATTTTTTACCATACTCAGCTCCAAGCTTAAGTCCGATTCTGTCTTCTACTGTAACTGCAATAGTATTTTTAGAATATCTAATGGCATCTCTCATTGTAATATAGCCATCATATTTATTAGGAAGATTTGTTGGATTATAAGGTCTACCACCATCACCAGGATATTTTGATCCTACATCTTTAGGTAGTGGGCCATCTACGAAAACCGAACCTGCTGTAAGTTCTTTAGATTCTATAGCTGGTGCGTATACTGTCAATGGTTTAATACTAGAACCAGGGGCACGTAAGAAATTATCAGAAGCAGCTCTATTATAAGATAGAGGTGGTTGTTCACCACGGCCACCAATAATTGCCTTAACTTGACCTTTTCTATAATCTATTATTACAGCTGAGGCTTGAAGGTTGTCATAGCCACTAAAAGATTCATTAATGATTTTCTGGGATGAGTCTTGAAGTGCTCTATCCATGGTAGTATATATTTTCAAACCACCATATTTAATATATTCGTGGGCTTCAGTTTCACTGTATTTATAGGTTTCCATTAAGTCTTTTATTACTTGTTCTATAACAGGTCTAGAGAACCACTCATAATTCATCTTATCTACAGATTTGTTAGAAAAACTCATCATTAATGGTTCAGCTATAGCTTCATCATATTGTTGTTGAGTTATAGCATCATATTTCAACATTTCACTTAAAACTAACTTAGTTCTAGGTGAGTCAAAAGGTTGATTTTTTGAGAAAGCTTCATAGGCATTATCATAGGATACAGATGGATTTTGTGCTGCACCAGCAATAAAAGCACATTGCTTTAAAGTTAACTCTCCAACAGATTTGTTGAAGTACATGTTAGCAGCAGCTTCTATTCCATGGGATGAGCCCCCTAAAAAAATTGTATTCATATACTCTTGTAATATTTTATCTTTACTCATACTCGGATCTTTTTCTAATTGAATAGCTAAATACATTTCTTGAACTTTTCTTTTAATGGAGCCTCTATTATTAAGAGAATCCTCAAGGAAAAATTTGTATTTCACAAGTTGTTGAGTGATGGTAGAAGCACCTTGGAGACTTCCATCAGATAATCCTAAAATAATTTTAGCATCTTCGATAAGTACTCCGCCAAGTCTTCTTATATCTATACCATTATGAGTTTCAAATCTTCTATCTTCAATGAATATAAAGGCATTTTTAAGGTGTTCAGGAACATCCTTAATGTCTACAGATATTCTCTTTTCAGAAGAGTTATACTGATCCATTTCAGTATTATCACTGGCTAATAATATAGTGGTTTCTTCAGATTTTAAGAAATTGTTTATATCAAGTTCAGGAGAAGTTTTTACAATTGCTGAAAAAATTCCAAACCCTATAGATGCAGTAATTAGCAATACAAATAAAAGGGTTATATATATGACTTTAAATGCTTTTCTTTTTTTAGGTTTAGCACTTTTAGTACTCTTTTTTTTACTTTTAGTACTCATTCTTGACCTCCTTAAATAGTTGTTCCTATTTTCAGTATTATATTATAACTACTAACTAATATACAAGTAAAAATATAGTAAGTTATTCTTGAATTAACTATACATTCATATAATAGAACAACGAATACAATTATTATAATTATACCATATTTATAAAGGAGAAATACTATGAAATCATCAGTAAAGATTAAATTTATGTTAGTTCTCATGTTTTTACTCAGTTTACTAATGACCTTTATCTATGCTTTAGATGAAATAATAATGCCCAGGGTATTAGTTACCTGCGATATGGAAATGAGAGCAGAGGTAACGAACATAATAAATAAGACTATTTTTCAGGAGTATTCTAATAATTTCAATTATGATGAATTAATAAATATAGAAAAAGATAAAAATGGGAAAATAATACTGATGAAAGCAGATACCTTAAAGTTAAACAATTTATCTATTAATACAGTGCTAAAGGCTCAAGAGGAAATTAAAGAAATAGGAGAAGTTGGAATTAAAATACCAGTAGGTTATTTATCTAAGAATAACATATTAGCACCAATTGGACCTAAAATAACCATTAAAATGCAACCTATAGGATATATTGTATCTAAATATATATCAGAATTTGAGTCGGCAGGAATAAATCAAACAAGGCATAAAATATATATAGAGACCACTACAAAAATGAGATTAATATTGCCATTAGCAAATAGAGATATAGAAGTAATTAATCAAATACCAATTATAGAGACAATTATAGTTGGAGAGGTTCCAGATAATGCAATTAATATGAATTTAAATGATAAATAATAATTAGAATTTATAGATAATAGAGGATTAATAAAACAAATAGGGTTAAGCAACTAATTAATCTTACAAAAAAAGCACTGGAAATCAGTGCTTTTTTATTTCATTTCCCAGTTAAAGATGTAAGGTATATTTCTATAATGATCTCCATAATTTAGACCATAACCAACTACAAATAAATCTGGAATTTCAAAACAACAATAGTTTGGGGCTATTTCAACTTTTCTTCTTTCAGGCTTATCTAAAAGGGTACAACAATTTACGCTTTTAGCACCTAAGTTTTTAACATGATTCATAACGAAGTTCATAGTTATACCACTATCAACTATATCATCAACTACAAGTACATCAAGTCCCTCTATGTTATCAGGAACATCATGAACTATTTTACAAACACCAGAGCTTTCTTCATTATGACCATAGCTTGAAGTAGTCATAAAACCAATAGTAGTTGGAACTTCAATTTCTCTAACTAAGTCAGCTGCAAAAATAAAACTTCCTCTAAGCAAAGATAAAACGTAAAGATTTTTTCCTGCATAATCTTTAGTAATTTCTTTACCAACTTTTACAACTGCTTCTTGAAGTTGTTCTCTTGAGAACAAAATGTTTCTTTGCTTATCTTCCATGGAATCACACCTCTAATTTATATTTACAATGATGTAATCATAGTATAAAATTAAGTTAAAATTGTCAAGGATTATAGTAGGTTAATTTTAAATTTTGGAGATGAGTTAATATGATATATGGAAATATAGAAGGCGTAAAAAATTCGATTTTAAATAGGTTAGAGGAAATTTATGATTTTAAATTTCAGAGAACAGAAATTACTACAGAGGATTTAGGTAACATACTAAAGGAAATAACTTTAAGTTTGGAAAGGGAAGTAAGTGTAGCTATAGATAGAAAAGGGAATGTAGTAAGTGTGGCCATAGGAGATAGTTCAACGGTAGATCTTCCACTAGTGGACACAAAGGAAGGAAAGCTATCCCAGATTAGAGTTATACATACCCATCCAAATGGAAATCCTAAATTATCTGCTTTGGATATTTCTGCATTAATTAAGTTGAAATTAGATTGTATAGTAGCTATTGGTATAGAAGAAGGCAAGGAATTAATATATAATATAGGCTTCTGTGATATAAAAGATAATGTATTAATCGAGGATGAAGTAAAAAATTTAACTACAGAGCAGATTGTAAACTATAAATTTTCAGATAAAATAAAATATATAGAAAGTATTTTAAAAGATAATAGGGTGGAGGAAGATAATTCTGAGAGAGCTATATTAGTGTCAACAGAGGATGAGGAAAGTTTAGAGGAACTTAAGGAGTTGACCAAAGCTTGTAATGTAGAGCCTCTATATGGAACTTTACAAAAGAGAAGTAAGGTAGATCCTGCATTTTTTATTGGTAGTGGGAAGGTAGAAGAGATAGCTTACTTAAGACAATCAATGAGAGCTAATGTAATTATATTTGATGAGGAACTGTCAGGTTCACAAGTTAGAAATTTAGAACAGGCTATGGGGGTAAAGGTAATTGATAGAACTACTCTGATTTTAGAGATATTTGCTACAAGAGCCAAAAGTAAAGAATCTAAAATACAAGTAGAGCTTTCTCAGTTAAAGTATAGGTTAAGTAGATTAGGAGGACTAGGTACAGTATTATCTAGAACTGGTGGAGGAATTGGAACAAAAGGACCTGGAGAGAAAAAGCTAGAAACAGATAAAAGGCATATTAGAGAGAGAATTTATGATTTGAATAGGGAACTAGAGAAAATAAAAAGCTCTAGAGCTACTCAAAGAGAAAAACGAAGCAGGGATAATTTATCTAAAATCTCATTAGTGGGATATACTAATGCAGGAAAATCTACGTTAAGGAATGCTCTTTGTGATTACGCACCAATTAAATCTAATAATGCTAAAGAAAAGGTATTCGAAGCAGATATGCTCTTTGCCACTCTTGATATAACTACCAGAGCAATGGTACTACCTGATAATAGAATGGCTACAGTTACAGATACAGTAGGATTTATAAAAAAATTACCTCACGATCTAGTAGAAGCTTTTAAATCAACTTTAGAGGAAGTTGTTTATTCAGACCTATTACTTCATATAGTAGATAGCTCTAATGATGCTGCAGCTAGCCAGGTGGAAGTAGTAGAAGAAGTGTTAAGAGAATTAGGAGCAGGAGAAAAGCCTGTAATATTAGTTCTAAATAAAATTGATAATACTAATGAAGCATTGTTAAGTTCTTTAAAAGAGAAATTTAATAATTACATTATTATAGAGGTATCTGCTAAGGAAAAAATCAATTTTGATATTCTCTTAAAAAAATGTACAGAAATGCTACCATATAAATTAAAAGCTTTTAAAGTGTTAATTCCATATAGCGATTCTTCTACTGTAGCATATCTCCACAGAAATGCATTGGTAGAAAATGAGGAGTATGTAGAGGAAGGAACAATAGTACAGGTACAGGGAGACCAAGAGGTTTACAATAAGTGTGAAAAATTTATTATATAAATAATAAATAAGAGGTAAAAAGGTAGTTCAATTTAAAGAACTACCTTTTTAAAATCATATTAAAACTTAAGAAGTAAACATATTGCTTACTATAAATATAATAGTGCATAATAATATATTAAAAAAATAATATTCGCAATTTAATATAGGAAAAGGCAACTCTAAAAGATAGAGCTACCTTTACACGATAGGATTATTGGACTTTTTACAGATAAATGATATCATATAATAACACATACGTACATAAGAATTAATAAAAATTAATAAAAACATATAAAAAATCCAAGTGAACATTTTCAAACTATAGGTTTTCTGTTGTTATATAAATTATATATAACTGATTATGAGTTATTTCCATGGAAATAGGGAATAATAAAGTTATATTTTTGATAGGAGTGAAATGCATGGAGAGAGTATGTCCATTATGTAATCATTTAAAAAATGAATTATATAAATGTAGTATTTGTGGTGGAATAATGGAGGATAAAGGAAGAGTACAAGAGTATTATGACAATTACACTGCGGAAGAGGAGATTCAAGATAGTGAAAAATTGTGTTTCCATGTATATTATTGTAAAAATTGTGGAGAAATTCAAAGAAAAAACATTGAGAAAATTATAATATAATAATACAATTGATATGATAATAAAAATAAGGAGCGAAGGTTTTGGGTAGTGGATTAATTAAATATAATTGGGAATTTATTAATAATTATAGTGATGAAGAAGTAACTTATTTTCTAAGTCTAGAGGGAAAATCCATAGAGGCAATAAGTAAAATAAGAAACTTGGATAGTTCTACAGTACAAAAACATATAATCAATTGTAAGATTAAATATAGATTCCTAGCAAAAAGTAATAATATGCCAGAACTTTTTAAAGTCCTTTTATCATGTCCTAAAGATGAAAGAATATTTGTAATAAATGGTTTAGATAGAGTCAATAAAGCTAAGCTAATGAATTATATAAAGACTTCTTATATGGATATGGAATTAAAGGAAAAAGAAGGTGCTATATGGATAATGGGTGAGATGAGAGAGAATATTTTTGTAGATATTCTTATTAA
Source organism: Clostridium sp. UBA4108 (assembly GCA_002381695.1). Taxonomy (GTDB): domain Bacteria; phylum Bacillota; class Clostridia; order Clostridiales; family Clostridiaceae; genus Clostridium_J. The sequence continues at coordinate 56,252 of DFXM01000001.1, forward strand.
GGCTAGTGTGAATAATCATGTAAACATTAGAAGAATGGCCATATCAGCATTAGGGAAAATAGGAGATTTAAGAGGAGAAGCTGCATTAATTCGAGGATTAAGTGATGAAAATCTCCAGGTAGTAGCTTATGCCATAAAATCATTACAAAAATTAAAATCTATCTCTGCTAAGGAAAAGATAGAACAGTTATTATATACGTCTAAAAAAGAATATGTGAAGAAAGCCTGTGAAGATTACTTAACATACATAGAATCAATTCTGTAATATATATCATATAGATATAAAATTAAGGAGAATAAACTTTACGATATAGTAAATTAGTAGTTATAGATATAGAATTTTGAGTAAATATATATTTTCTATAAAGAAGAAAGGGGACAAGTTCCTCTCAAGGATTTCAGATAGTCATATCATTAGTAGCAATAGTTATCATTAATATAGATAAAAATAATAATTTAAAAGTAATAAAATTAGTTTATATAAAGGGTGATTGGATGAGTTATTTTACAGTAAAGGGTAGTGCCATATCGGAATTTGAGGAAAGAAAATCTATATTCATTGGATATATTAAAAGAGTGGAAAGTGAAGATGAAGCTAAGAGATTTGTAAGTGAAATTAAAAATAAACATAAGGATGCTACGCATAATGTCTATGCTTATGTAGTAGGAGAAAATAAGGGTATTCAAAGATATAGTGATGATGGAGAACCACAGGGTACCGCAGGGATACCAGTTTTAGAAGTAATTAAAAAAAATAATTTAACAGATGTTGCAGTTGTAGTAACCAGATACTTTGGTGGAATTCTATTAGGTGGAGGAGGACTGATTAGAGCCTATTCTAAAGGTGCGTCTACAGCAATAGAAGAGACAGGTATAGTTGAAAAAGTATTAGGTCAAGAGTTAAAATTAACTTTAGAGTACGATTTATTAGGTAAAATTCAGTATTTATGTGGAACTAATAATTGGAACATCGAAGACATAAGATATACGGATAAGGTGGAAATTCTTATGTTTTGCGAAATGTTAAATAAAGAAAAAATTATAAATTCTTTTATTGAAACATCCAATGGTAAAGTAGTTATATGTGAAGAAGATGAGGAGTTTTTATTTAAAGAAGGACATAGATACTTTAGAGCATATTCTAAATGAATACGGTAATAAGAATTTCTATTTAAAATTAATAGGGATTTATGGAACTTGTTGATAAATTAGTAATATGATATAATATTGTGGTTAATTTGTTTAATTTACGTGGAGTTATCAAGAAAAATTAGTGATTGTACTAGTTGTTTTAAAGATGGCTAATTTTACATATAGCATAGGAGGGAATAGATATGTCAGGACATTCAAAGTGGCATAACATACAAGCAAAAAAAGGTAAAGTTGATGCAAAGAGAGGAAAAATCTTTACTAAGATAGGTAAAGAAATAATGGTTGTTGTTAAAAATGGAGGAGCAAATGAAGAGGCTAATGCTAAGCTAAGAGATGTTATTGCTAAAGCAAAAGCTGCTAACATGCCTAATGACACTATATATAGGGCAATTAAAAAAGCTTCTGGAGAATTAGGGGCAGTTGATTATGAAACTATAGTTTATGAAGGATATGGTCCAGCAGGTACAGCTGTTATTGTTGAATGTTTAACAGATAATAAAAATAGAACGGCAGGAAATGTAAGACACGCGTTTTCTAAACAAGGTGGAAACATGGGATCATCAGGATGCGTAGGATTTATGTTTCAAACTAAAGGTGAGATTGTTATAGAGAAGAGTGATTCTTTGGATGAGGATGAACTAATGATGATGGCTCTTGATGCTGGAGCTGAGGACTTTGCTTCAGAGGATGAAGTATATATTATAACTACAACTCAAGAAGATTTTGGAACAGTAAGAGAAGCATTGGAGGGTAATGAAATAGAATTTTTGGAAGCAGATATAAAAATGATTCCAGATACATACACAGCCGTAGATGAAGAAACCGCTATTAAATTCCAAAAGATGCTTGATCAATTAGAAGATGATGATGATGTTCAAAACGTTTGGCACAATGCTGAGTTCCCAGAAGGTTGGGAAGGATAATACTATTACTTAGAAAATAGATATAGAATATGTATGATTTTAAACCCTTCTTTGATGGTGTGGAGAGCTTATTTTCCATGAGCTTTAACCTAATCAAAGAGGGGTTTAAATATAAAATATCATATCAACATATTATTAACTATATTAAAAAAGATTAAAATAAAGGTGGTAAAATATATGAATAATTTTAATTTAATCATTAAGGACTGTGAATATAAAATCTCAGAGTCAAATCTTCTTTATCTAGAGAATGAAGAGGTAGTAGATTTCGAAGTGAAGGATGTTATAAATTTATTAAATGAAGGTAAAGAGAAGGTTAATTTTGATTATGAATATTATAGTGATAATTGCGAAGACTGCAATGAAGGAGTTATTATAAATAAATGTTTTAGATTTCTAGAGTATCATTTTTATATATTTACTAAAGATAATAAATATTTCATGAGTAATTTATCCAAGGAATATGAAGAGACATCATTTGTAAAACTATTGAAGGGGAAAAAGGTAGATAATAGTTACATTGTAGTTATAGTGCTTTGTGAGAAATGTGGTAAATATTACGTAGAAATTGAGCAATGCGAGATGTAGTTTATATAGCAATGTATAAACTACTAAAATTTGGATAGAATCCCCAATAGGAGGGATTCAAATGAAAAAATTTTGGAAAAAATATAAGAAAAATTATGTTATATTAACGTTAATAGGTATATTTATCTTTGTAATTAGTTATACTTTTAGTATAAGGATTATAAAAGATAAAGAATTGTTTGGAGAAAGTATATTTGAGAAAACTCAAGAAACTCTTAATTTTAAAATGTCGGATACAGTTTTTAGTGAAAATACTAAAGTGAAATTTTATTTAAAATACAATAACTGCTTAGATTCTATTGAAGCTAATGAAAGTTTAGATAAAGGAATAAGAGCGGAAAAAAATAAGCTTATAGGGCTTTCAGGACAAGAATTAGAAAGTATATTTTCAAACTTTGGATATAAGTTAGATAGGTTAACTAAAGAGGAAGCTGTATTTACAAAAAATATAAATGTATATGACTATGATACAGATTCATATTTTATAGGAATAAAGGGAGACTATGTAGTTATCTATAAAAAAGAAAACAGCAGCTCTATAAGAGTAGTAGAGGACGGAGTTATTAATCCAAAATCTGAAAACAGTTCACGTATAACTATTAAGGACATAGAGAACAGAGGTAATTTTTTAAAAACTTTATATGAAGGAAATAAAGATTATCAGTTTTCAAATATACAAGATGCTGTGGAGTATGCTAAAGCTCTTTGTAGCACATAGGAAAAACTTAAGGATTTCAACATCCTTAAGTTTTTTTATTGAATTGTTATATCATAGATGGTAAAGTATAATATAGTTGTAAAAAAAATTAATAGGTGATTTTAATATGTATGATTATATAAAAGGATATTTTATATCTATAGAAAAAGAATATGTTGTAGTAGAATGCGGTGACATAGGGTATAGGATTTTTACATCTGGAAGTACTATTTCCAATATGCCAAGTAATGGCGAAAAGGTTAAATTATTTATTCAACAAGTAGTAAGAGAAGATTTTCTAGGGTTATATGGATTTTTAACAAGAGAAGAACTTGAAATGTTTAACCTACTTATATCTATAAATGGAGTAGGTCCTAAGGCGGCTTTATCTCTTATGTCTATTTGTAATATGATAAATCTTAGATATGCAATTATAACTGGAGATGAAAAAACTATTACTAAGGCTCCAGGGATTGGAAAGAAAATTGCTCAAAGAATAATATTAGAGCTTAAGGATAAAATTACAGCAGAAGGACAATGGATACAAGAAGGCAAAATTCAGGTTGAGAAGAAACATAATGAAAAGCTATCTGAGGCTTTGGGTGCACTTATGTCATTAGGATACTCTGAAAAAGAAGCAGAGAAAGCTATAGAAGGCATTGATCATAATAGTAGTATAGAGGATATAATAAAAAACTGTTTAAAGAATTTGATGAATTAAAGTAAATTATAAGATTAAGGAGGGGTATTATGGAAGATAGGGTTATCTCATCTAGTTTTAAGGAAGAGGATATAGAAGTAGAATATTCCTTAAGACCCCAAAAACTTAAGGAATATATAGGGCAATATAGAGTCAAAGAGAGATTGAGTATATTTTTAGAAGCAGCTAAAATGAGAAATGAAGCACTAGATCATGTATTATTATATGGTCCTCCAGGATTAGGAAAGACAACTTTAGCTAATATAATAGCTAAGGAGATGGGCGGAAGTTTAAAAATAACTTCTGGGCCAGCCATAGAGAGAGCTGGAGATTTAGCAGCTATTCTTACTGGTTTAAATAATAATGATGTGCTTTTTATAGATGAAATACACAGATTAAGCAGAGCTGTTGAGGAAATTTTATATCCAGCTATGGAAGATTATGCTTTAGATATTGTTATTGGTAAAGGAGCATCAGCTAAATCCATTAGATTAGATCTTCCTAAATTTACTTTAATAGGAGCTACTACTAGAGTAGGACTTTTAACGGCTCCACTTAGAGATAGATTTGGAGTATTATGTCCTATGGAATATTATAGTGATGAGGAATTAAAAGAAATTATAGTTCGCTCTGCACAGATATTAGGAGTAACAATTAATGATGAAGGAGCTATGTCTTTAGCTATGAGATCCAGAGGTACTCCAAGAATAGCTAATAGGTTATTAAAAAGAGTTAGAGATTATTCTATGGTAAAAGGAAATAGTATCATAGATAAAGAAGTAGTTCGTAGAGCCACAGATCTTTTAGAGATTGATAAAGTAGGTTTTGATAGAATAGATAAGAAAATTTTAGAGGGAATAATAGATAATTTTTCAGGAGGACCTGTAGGTATAGAAACCTTAGCTTACTTTATAGGAGAAGAAGTAGGTTCTATAGAGGATGTTTATGAACCATATCTTATTCAAAAGGGATTCATAATTAGGACTCCGAGGGGAAGAATTGCATCTAGAAAAGCCTATGAACATTTAGGAAGAGCAGTTCCAGATAATATGAACTTTAATTAGAAGGAAGGGTGTAAGTTTTGAAAGTAAGGGATTTTTATTTTGATTTACCAAAGGAATTGATAGCACAGCATCCTTTAGAAAAAAGAGATGAATCTAAACTTATGGTTTTAGATAGGAAGACTGGAAACACTGAACACAAAGTATTTAAAAATATAGTGGATTATTTAAATCCAGGAGACTGTTTAGTGTTAAATGACACGAGGGTTATGCCAGCTAGGCTATACGGAGCCAAAGAAGGCTCAGGTGGAAAAATGGAATTTCTGCTTTTAAGAAGAGAGTGTGAAGATGTATGGGAAACTCTTGTAAAGCCTGGAAAAAGAGCAAAAGTTGGAGCGGTTTTTGTGTTTGGAAACGGTGAATTAAAGGCTGAAGTTGTGGAAGTTTTAGAAAATGGAAATAGAAGAATAAAATTTTATTATGAAGGTATATTTGAACAAGTTTTGGATAATCTAGGGGAGATGCCACTGCCACCATATATAGAAGAAAAATTAGAAGATAGGGAAAGATATCAAACAGTTTATTCTAAAGAGGTTGGTTCTGCAGCAGCACCAACAGCTGGGCTTCATTTTACAAAAGAGCTATTGCAAAATATAAAAGATAAGGGCGTTAATATAGCCTTTGTAACTCTTCATGTTGGATTAGGAACCTTTAGACCTGTTAAGGCTGAAAACATAGAAGAACATGAAATGCATTCGGAATATTACTATTTAAATAACAAAAATGCAGAAATCATTAACCAGACAAAAGACAATGGAAAAAGAGTAATCGCAGTAGGGACTACATCGAATAGAACTCTTGAGAGCATAGCAAATGATAATGGAAGAGTAAAAGAGCAATCTGGATACACAGATATTTTTATATATCCAGGGTATGAATTTAAAATAGTAGATGCAATAATTACCAATTTCCATCTCCCAGAGTCAACTTTAATTATGCTTATTAGTGCATTCTCAACAAGAGATATAGTTATGAATGCATATAAGGTAGCTGTAGAGAATAAATATAGATTCTTCAGCTTTGGAGATGCTATGTTTATAAAGTAAGTCTAACTGTATAAGAGGTGAATTATGTATAAATTATTGAAAAAAAGTGGTAAAGTAAGAAGAGGTGAGTTTACAACAACTCATGGAGTGGTTCAAACTCCAGTATTTATGAATGTAGGAACTTTAGCAGCAATTAAGGGCGCAGTATCCTCTATGGATTTGAAGGAAATAGGATGTCAAGTGGAGCTTTCCAATACTTATCATCTTCATCTAAGACCAGGAGATGAAGTTGTTAAGAAATTAGGTGGATTACATAATTTTATGAATTGGGATAGACCTATACTTACTGATTCGGGTGGATTTCAAGTATTTTCTCTTGCAAACATAAGGAAAATAAAGGAAGAAGGAGTATATTTCAGTTCTCATATAGATGGCAAAAAGATTTTTATGGGACCTGAAGAGAGTATGAAAATACAAAGCAACTTAGCATCCACTATTGCTATGGCTTTTGATGAGTGTATACCTAATCCTTCAACAAGAGAGTATGTTGAGCAGTCTGTAGCAAGAACCACTAGATGGCTAGAGAGATGTAAAACTGAAATGGATAGGCTAAATTCTCTTCCAGAGACAATAAATAAAAAGCAGATGTTATTTGGAATAAATCAGGGTGGAGTTTATGAAGATATGAGAATAGCACATGCTAAAACCATAGCTAAAATGGATTTAGACGGATATGCTATAGGGGGATTAGCAGTAGGAGAAACTCATGAAGAAATGTATAGAGTAATAGATGCTGTTGTGCCACATCTTCCACAAGATAAACCGATATATCTTATGGGAGTGGGAACTCCTACAAATATTTTAGAGGCAGTTTCTAGAGGAGTAGACTTTTTTGATTGTGTTTTACCTGCAAGAAATGGAAGGCATGGACAGGTATTCACTAAGTATGGTAAAATAAATCTCATGAATGCTAAATTTGAGTTAGACAACATGCCTATAGATGAAGGATGTCAATGTCCGGCATGTAGACATTACACAAGGGCATATATAAGACATTTGTTTAAGGCTAAAGAAATGCTAGCCATGAGACTTTGCGTACTTCATAATTTATATTTTTATAATAAGCTTATGGAAGATATAAGAAATGCTATTGATGCAGACTGTTTTGAGGAATTTAAAGCAGAAAAACTTGCGCAATGGAATGGAAAAGCTTAAGCTAGTATATAATGAATATATAATTTTTATATAGTATAAAATTAAAACCTTTGAAAGGAGGGATATTATGCAACAAATAATGGCATTTGCGCCAATGTTATTAGTATTTGTACTATTTTATCTTATGATTTTTTTACCAGAAAAGAAAAGAAAGAAAAAATATAACGATATGCTAAGCTCATTAGCTGTTAATGATGAAATCATGACTAAAGGTGGTATAATGGGAAGAATAATTAATATTCAAGAAGATTACATTATACTAGAAAGCGGTCCAGATAGAGCTAGAATTAAAATGTCTAAAGCTGGAATTGCTAACGTTATAAACTCAGCGAATATTAAAGAAGAAACAGCTGAAAATTAATAATAAATCCCCTCATATAAACATATTCATATAATAAAGGGGGGATTTAAAATGTACAACAAATTTCAATATCCCTGTGTTATACAGGGAGTTATAAGAGCATCAATTTCAACAGTGTTATGTATAATAATCTATGCCATACTTATTTCATTTGTACCATTGGGAGATAAGGCTACCTCTGTATTTATAGTGGTAGTTACCTTACTTAGTGTTATGTATGGATCAATCTATGCTACATTGAAGATGGGAAATAAAGGATGGTTGGTAGGATTATTAGTTGCACTTTTTTATATGTTGATATTATATATAGTATCAATAATATGTGGAAAGGGCTTTGCTATTGATATAAAAGATTTTGTTAGGTTTTCACTGGCATTGATTGTGGGTACACTATCAGGAATGCTAGGAATTAATCTATAGATTTGTGTTAAATTATGCTAAAAAACATATATGGAGGTAATTAAACTATGAAACACATTAAAACAATAAACAAATCAAACATAAAGGAAAGTTTAAAGAAACCAGGATGTAAAGAGTGTGCTAACTCTTGCCAATCAGCTTGTAAGACTTCTTGTACAGTAGCTAACTTAGAGTGTGAAAACTAATTATAGTTTTAAAGGCAGTAACTAAAGGTTACTGCTTTATATTTAATTGGAGGATAAAAAATTGGAATTAATTCATAAGTTTAAACAAGGTAATGATTTTTATGTAATAGATGTAAATTCAGGGGCAGTTCATGAAGTAGATGAAATTGTATATGATTTATTAGATTCAGATAAATTAAGAGATAATAAAGAACTAAAAGAAATTTTTAAAGAAAAGTACTCAAGTGAAGAAATAGATGAAGTTTATGAAGAATTAAAAAGCCTAGTAAATGATGAAATATTATATTCTAAAGATTTGTATGAAAACATAGCTATGATGAGTGGTAAAGCTGAGGTAGCAATTAAGGCTCTTTGCTTGAACATAATTCATGATTGTAATTTAAAATGTAAATATTGCTTTGCAGATGAAGGTGAATACAAAGGCTGTAGAAAAACTATGAGCGCTAAAGTAGGAAAAGATGCTATAGATTTTGTAATTAAAAACTCTGGAAAGAGAAGAAATATAGAAGTTGATTTATTTGGCGGAGAGCCTCTTATGGCCTTTGATACTATAAAAGAAATTGTAGATTATGCAAGAGAACAGGAAAAGATCCACAATAAAGTTATTAGATTTACTATGACTACCAATGCTACTTTATTAAATGATGAAATAATGGAGTATCTAGATAAAAATATGGGAAATATCATATTGAGTATAGATGGAAGAAAAGAAATAAACGATAAAGTAAGAATTAGAGTAGATGGTAGTGGTTCTTATGATAGGATACTTCCAAATATTAAAAAAATGGTAGAAATAAGGGACAAATCAAAAACTTATTATGTAAGAGGTACTTTTACAAGAGAGAATACGGACTTTTTTCAAGATGTAAAACATATGGCGGATTTAGGTTTTGATGAGATATCCATAGAACCTGTAGTTCTACCAGATAATCATGAATTATCCTTGAGAGAAGAAGACTTACCTACTATATTTAGTCAGTACGACTTATTATATGAAGATATGATTAGAAGACATAACGAAGGTAAGCCAATTAAGTTTTATCATTTTAACATTGACTTACAAGGTGGACCATGTATATATAAAAGAATTTCAGGATGTGGAGCAGGCCATGAGTATGTAGCTGTTACTCCAGATGGAGAGTTGTATCCTTGTCATCAGTTTGTTGGGAACAAAGACTTCCTTATGGGAGATATATATGATGGAGTTAAAAAGTACAATATAGTTCAAGAACTTAAAGATGCTCATATATATAACAAGCCAACATGTAAAAAATGTTGGGCTAGATTCTACTGTAGTGGAGGATGCCAAGCTAATAATTTCAACTTTAATGGTGATATGCATATACCTTATGAAATAGGCTGTAAAATGCAAAAAAAGAGAATTGAATGTGCAATTGCACTAAAGGCGAAAACTATGAAATAACTAATTATAGATAATATTGACTATTTTTTACTGAGGATTTATAATTTACACTATAAGTGGAACTTTTTAGGTGAAGTTTTAACTTCACCTAAAGTATATGAGAAATTATCATAGTTTATGCCATAATAATTTAAAAAATAATTGTGGAAAATAAATAGTTGATAAATTTACTTTAGAGTAGAGTGAAAGGGGATAACTATGAAAAAAAAGACAAAGAGTGGAATTTATTTACTTGTTACTATTCTGCTAATTGCCCTATTAGCTTATTTAGGACTTTTTGGAGTAGAGCTTGGGAGTTATAGGATAAAATCTTTTGGAGCTACTATTGATAAAGGTCTTGACTTAGTTGGTGGAACTTCATTACTTATGGAAATTAAAGATGAAAATGTAGACACTTCAGTTATCAACAGAACTATTCAGTTAATTTCTATGAGATTAGATAAGGATGGAGTAAAAGAAATTCCAGTTACCAAAGAAGGTAGTAATAGGATAAGAATTGAAATTCCCGGAGAGTTTGACACTGATAATGTATTATCAACTATAGGTAAGACTGGAGAATTGATTTTTGAAGATCCAGAAGGAAATACAGTTCTTACTGGTAAAGATGTAAAAGAAGCTAGTTCATACATGACTCAGGATGGGAAATATGTAGTTAGTTTAAAAATGAATGAGGATGGAAGTAAAAAATTTGCAGAGGCTACCTCTAAATTTTTAGGAAAACAAATCACTATAAAAATGGATAATGAGATATTAACAAGTCCAACAGTGAATTCTGTTATTAATAATGGAGAAGCTGTAATTGAGGGAATGAGTAGTTCAGATGAAGCAAATTCTATAGCTAATATAATTCAGTCAGGAGCCCTTCCTGTTACAATAGAGCCAGTATCCGTAAAAACTGTAGGTCCTACAATTGGAATGGAGGCCCTGAATCTTAGCCAGAAAGCAGCGGTTATTGGTATGTTATGTATTGTGGTATTTATGATTTCTTATTATAGATTACCAGGAGTGGTAGCATCAATAGCATTAGTTGCTTATGGAGTTATACTATTATTTGTTTTTGCTGAATTTAAAGTAGTTTTAAGTCTTTCAGGTATAGCTGGATTAATTCTGACTATAGGTATGGCAGTGGATGCTAATGTACTTATATTTGAGAGAACTAGAGAAGAGTTAAGAATTGGTAAATCTATAAAAAGTGCAGTTGTTGCAGGGTTTGATAGAGCATTAAGTTCCATTCTTGATTCTAATATCACAACTATGATAGCAGGAATTATTTTATACTTTTTTGGTTCAGGAACAGTAAAGGGGTTTGCAACTACCCTAATGATAGGTATAGCAATAAGTATTTTTACAGCGCTTACATTAACTAAAATGTTACTTACTTGGTCAGTTGATGCTGGTATAATCAACAAACCATCTCATTTTGGGGTGAAAGGAGTTGGAAACCATGAATAACATTGTAGGTAAGAAGAAAATCTGGTTTTCTATATCTGGAATAGTAATGGCTATTGGATTAGTATTTTTATTCATGAATGGGCTTAATTATGGAATAGATTTTCAAGGTGGAACTAAAATAACTATAAATATAAATAAGGATTTTAAAAAATCAGATGTAGATGTCATAGTAGATAAGTATGCTAAGGAAAGATATTCTACTAAAAAAGCTAACGAAGATAAAGAAATTGAAATTATAGTGCAAGAAGGTATACTTAATGATGAGCAAATAAATTCTTTGGTAAATGAGATACAGGAAAAATACTCATTAGAGAAAACTTCTCTAATTGGAACAGAGAATATCGGAGCAACTGTAGGTAAAGAATTAAAACAGAAAGCCATAATAGGCTTAGTATTATCTGCATTAGGTATATTAATTTATGTAACTATAAGATTTGAATTTAATTTTGCAGTAGCAGCCATTATAGCATTAACTCATGATGTAATACTTACAGTATTATTTTATTCCGTATTTGGAATTCAAGTTAACACCCCATTTATAGCAGCTATTCTTACTATTGCCGGGTATTCTATTAATGACACCATAGTTATATTTGATAGAATAAGAGAAAATCAAAAGAAAAATAGGAGGCAATCACCAGAAGAGGTGGCTAATGAAAGCGTAGTACAAACATTGTCAAGAAGTATAAATACAACAATAACAACATTAATTACAATAGTGAGTGTATATATATTCGTACCCTCCATTCGAGAATTTTCACTTCCACTGATAGTTGGAATTGTTACAGGAGCATATTCTTCAATATTTATAGCTAGTCCTATTTGGGTAATAATGAAAAAGAGAAAAGGCAAAAATAAAAAGGCAGTAACTGCGTAATATTTAAAAAAGTAGAAAATTTTTAAAATGTTTTCTACTTTTTTTTCGAAAATGTTTGTAAAATGTAGGTTTTTAAATTATAATATATGTGTTTTCTAATTATTTGGAGGAGAGCTCATGGAAGATAATTTAAACGTAAATATAAACTTGGATATATATAAATCATTTAATATTAGAAATATAAAATGTGGATTAAATAGGATAATAGAAGCTGTCAATGAAAGAAAAAAAATAGTATTATATGGGTATTATGATTTTGATACTATATGTGCTTTATCCATATTTATCTTAGTATTAAGATATCTTAATAGTGATGTGGAGTATTTTATACCCAGTGAATATAGAGATGTAAATGATAGAACTTTAAATGTGAATGATATAAGTGATCATATAAAATACTTAGGGACTAATCTTATTATAACTTTAGGATGTAGGGTAACTGAGGAAGAATTAGAATTTTCTAGGAAAAACAATATTGATGTAATAGTTATTGATAATCATGTTTCGAGTGTACAACCATCTAATGGAATTCTTATAAATCCTAATCAAGAACAGTGTGATTATGAATTTAAAGATTTAACTATATCAGCATTGACTTATAAGGTGGTTGAAGTTATATCTTCTTATTATAAAATGAAATGTAAAGATAAATATTTAGATTTAGTTATGATAGGTATACTTACCTCTGGATGTAAAATTGAAGGTGAAAATAAGTATATGGTTGAAGAGGGACTTAGAAAGCTTAATTCAACTAATAATTATGGATTGCTTGCACTATTAGAAGAACATAAAAATTCATATAAGCATATTGATTTTTATGATAATGGAATTAAATTATTACCTAATATGATTTCAAATCAAAGGTTGGATAATTCAAAAATAATTGTGGAACTTTTGACAACTAATAATAGTTATAGAGCAACGCAAATAGCTAAATACTTATATATGGAACTGCTCCGGAACATGGGGGAGATTTAGTATATTAAATATTATATTATCCATCTTCTTGCATAAATCTGAGATAGTGATATATAATATTAATTATTACCAGTTAGTAAATTTAGAAATAAATATGGTAGGGGGAAGTAATATGGACCTAAAGGAACATATAAGAATTATTGATGGATTTCCAAAAGAAGGAATAAGTTTCAAGGATATAACAACATTACTACAAGATGGAGAAACTTTAAAATGTACAATAGATTCCATAGTAGATAATTTAAAGGATAAAAATGTAGACGTAATTGTAGGACCAGAAGCAAGAGGATTCTTGTTTGGAGTGCCTGTAGCTTATGCATTAGGTTCTGGCTTTGTTCCAGTGAGAAAGCCGGGAAAATTACCTTTTGACACTATTAAGGTTTCTTATGATTTAGAATATGGTAGTGATGAGTTAGAAATTCATAAGGATGCAATAAAGCCTGGTCAGAGAGTTGCTATCGTAGATGATTTATTGGCTACAGGCGGAACAGTTTCTGCTGTTGCAAAACTGATAGAACAAGCTGGTGGAGAAGTTGTGTCTTTAAATTTTGTTATCGAACTAACAGAGTTAAATGGAAGAGGAAAATTACCAGGATATAATGTAACCTCATTAGTAAATTATGATATTTAAGTAAAAATATTTTGAACACAAATTGAAATAATTTAGGTTGTAGTATATAATATAATATAGCAAAAATAGTGGCTGGTTCTATAACCAGCCTTTAGTTTTAGGAGTGAATCCCATGATTGAGAAATTGATAGAAAAAATTAATAGCAATTGTCATAATGTGGATATTGATTTTATTAAGAAGGCCTATGAATTTGCTGTAGAAGCTCATAAGAATCAGAAAAGAGAATCTGGAGAACCCTATGTAATACATCCACTAGAAGTAGCATGTATTTTAGCAGAATTGGGACTTGATACATCAACTATTGCAGCAGGATTTTTACATGATGTTATAGAGGACACGGAATATACATATGAGCAGGTTTGTGAGATTTTTTCAGTAGAAGTAGCCAATTTAGTAGAAGGGGTATCTAAATTAGAAAAAATTAGATATAAAACTAAAGAAGAACAACAAGCTGACAATGTTAGAAAGATGCTTTTAGCTATGGCCAAGGATATAAGAGTTATACTTATTAAACTTGCGGATAGATTACATAATATGCGTACATTAAAATATACTCCTGAGAATAAACAAAAGGAGAAAGCAAAAGAAACTTTAGATATTTACGCACCTTTAGCCCATAGACTTGGAATATCAAAAATTAAGTGGGAATTAGAGGATTTAGCTTTAAGATATTTGAATCCAACAGAATATTATGATTTAGTAAGACTTATATCGGAGAAGCGAGTAGAGAGAGAGGAGCAGATTAGTCATATTATTTCTCAACTTAAATTAAATCTTAACATGGTTGGAATAAAAGCAGATATAGAAGGAAGACCAAAGCATTTTTATAGTATTTATAGAAAGATGATAAATAAAAATAAATCTATAGATCAAATATTTGATCTAACGGCGGTTAGAATTCTAGTAGATGACATAGGTTCATGTTACGCTGCATTGGGAATTGTACACACTATGTATAAGCCTATACCAGGAAGGTTTAAGGATTATATTGCTATGCCTAAGCCTAATATGTATCAGTCTCTTCATTCTACAGTAATAGGGCCGTTTGGGAAGCCTTTTGAGATTCAAATAAGAACCTATGACATGCACAAAACTGCAGAATATGGTATAGCAGCCCATTGGAAGTACAAAGAAAACGGTGGAGAAGGAGAAAGCACTTCTTTAGATTCTAAGTTATCTTGGCTTAGAGAGATGTTAGAGTGGCAAGGCGAAACCGTCGATGCAGAAGAATTTATGGAAGGGTTCAAAATAGATTTATTTTCTGATGAAGTTTTTGTATTTACTCCGAGGGGAGATGTTATTAATTTACCTAATAATTCTACCCCTATAGATTTTGCCTATGCTATACATACAGATGTAGGACATAAATGTGCTGGTGCAAAGGTAAATGGTAAAATAACTAATTTGGACTATAAATTAAAAACTGGAGAAATTGTAGAGATAATTACTTCTCCTAATTCTAAAGGGCCAAGAAGAGACTGGCTTGCTATTGCAAAGAGTAATCAAGCAAAAAGCAAAATAAAAGCTTGGTTTAAAAAGGCTAATAGAGAAGAGACCGTAGAAAAGGGGAAAGAATTAGTAGATAAAGAATGTAAAAAGTATGGATATGCATTCTCTGTTATCTTTAAGGAAGAGGTACTAGAGAAAATATTAAGAAGATATAACTTAAGAACTATTGAAGACTTATATAATGCTGTAGGGGTTGGAGATTTAAATCCTGGTAACATGATATATAAGTTAAAGGAAGCTTATGAAAAGGATAAACAAAAAAGTAATCCAGTTAACGTAGAAGAGGTCATTAAAAAAGAACCTGTTAAAAAACATAATAATAGTAGCTACTCTGGAATTAATGTTAAAGGAACCACAAATATACAAATTAGATTTGCAAAATGCTGTAGTCCAGTACCAGGGGATGATATAGTTGGCTATATAACTAAAGGTAAAGGTGTCTCTATTCATAGAACTGATTGTAAAAACCTTATGAATCTTAAGAATGAGGAGCCTTATAAGATAATTGAAGTAACCTGGGGAGATGAAAAAGGAGAAAGCTATATTGCAGATATACAAATAAGATCAGAAGATAGAATGGGACTTTTGACAGAGGTAATAGAAGAAGTATCTATCTTAAAAACTAATATATTATCAATTAATGCAAAAGCAAATAAAAATGGTGAGGCAATAGTTAATTTAAAAGTAACTATAAGAGATATTGCTCATCTTAAGCAAATTTTAGCTAAGTTGAAAAAGTTAGAAGGTGTTAAAGATGTGTATAGGAAGAAACATTAAAGAGGAGGGTTTTTATTATGAGAGCTGTAGTGCAAAGGGTTACTTCTTCAAGTGTAGAGGTTGAAGGCAATATTATTGGAAAAATTGGTAAAGGATTAAATGTGCTTATTGGAATAAGTAAAGAAGATACTAAAGAGGATATAGAATACATAGTAAGAAAAATTGTAGGAATGAGAATTTTTGAAGATGAAAATGATAAAATGAACTATTCTATTCAAGATATAGGTGGAGAATTACTTTTAATATCTCAATTTACTTTGTATGGAGATTGCCGTAAGGGAAAGAGACCAGATTTTATGAAGGCCCAAGGTGGAGAAGAAGCTAAAAAACTTTATGATGAATTGATAGCGGCATTTAAAAAAGAAATTTCTAAGGTGGAAACTGGAGAGTTCGGTGCAGATATGAAGGTTAATATAGTAAATGATGGGCCAGTTACCTTGCTTTTAGAGAGCAAGAAAGATTTTTAAAAATTAAGTGATGAATAAAAAGAAGTTTATATTAAGTATATATCAAGAAAACTTTTAGAGGTGAAACTATGATTATAAAAAGATTAATGGCAGGAGTATATGGAGCAAACTGCTATATTGTGATGGATGAAAATACTAAAGAGGCTGTAGTCCTTGACCCAGGAGGAGATGTGGATGATGTAGAAATTGAATTAAAAAACCTTGGGGCTAGTGTTAAGTATATCATATTAACTCATGGACATTTTGATCATACCACAGGAGTACAAAGCTTGAAGCATATAACTAAAGCATTGGTTGCAATTGGAGAAAAGGATAATCAAATGATTCTAAGTGGAGCACAATACTATGGTCCACTTATAGAAGGTGGAGCAGATATATGTTTAAAGCATAAAGATATTATAAATTTTGGCCAATGTACTATGGAAGTCATAGAAACTCCAGGGCATACGCCAGGTGGAATATGTCTAAAAATAGGAGATTTTTTATTTACAGGAGATACTTTATTTAAACATTCTATAGGACGAAGCGATTTACTTGGAGGCGATCATTCTACCTTAATTAATGGAATTAAAACTAACCTTATGTGTCTAGAGGATCATATAGTGGTTTATCCTGGTCATGGACCAAGTAGTGCCATAGGAGATGAAAGAAGGTATAATCCATTTTTATAGGCCATATTGAACATAGCAAAGGATTTGATGAATAGTGGCGCAGATTGAAAGTAATGTAAAAATATATTTAAATGACTTGAATTTTAGATATGATGTTTTTCAGATGGTGAATTTATTTTTCAATTTTATTCATATAGAATTTGTTGAGAATAATGGTGATATAAATATTGAGATTAACGATAATCTTATATTAATAAAGGGTTATGGAAAAGAAGAAAAACATTATATGAATGGGGAATATAAATTAAAAGAAGAAGTTAGAAAGATTGTATTTAACTTTCTTAAACATCATACAGGTAAGATTTTACCATGGGGAACTTTAGTGGGAATAAGGCCTTCTAAAAAGGCACTAGATTTATTAGAGAGTGGTGCTACGGAGGAAGAAATTATTACTAATTTTAAAGATAGGCATGAGACCAAGAAAGAAAAAGCCCAACTATGCATTGATGTAGCAAAATATGAAAAAAATATCGTAAATAAGGATAAAAATATAATAAGTGTATACATAGGAATGCCTTTTTGTCCAACAAGATGCGTATATTGTTCTTTTACTTCTAATCCAATAAGTGCTTGTAAATCTATAGTAAAAGACTATTTACAATGTCTTTGGAAAGAAATAGATGAGATAAGTAAATACATAAATTCAAAAGAGCTTGTAATTGAAAATGTTTATTTTGGTGGGGGAACACCAACTTCTGTAAATGATGAAGAATTTCATTATATTATGAGTAAGATATATAATAGCTTTGTGGTCAATAAGGGAATAAAAGAGTTTACTGTGGAATGTGGAAGGGCTGATAGCATAACGTTAAAGAAGCTTAATACCATGAGAGAATATAAGGTAGATAGAATCAGTATTAATCCACAATCTATGAATGATAATACTTTAAAAAATATTGGAAGAAATCATAATTCGAAGGATGTAGAAGAAAAATTCAAGATGGCTAGAGAACTTGGATTTGACAATATCAATATGGACATTATAGTAGGATTACCAGGGGAAACATTAGTACATATAGAGAACACATGTAGTAAAATTAAAAATTTACGACCAGATAGCATAACAGTTCATGGAATGTCTATAAAGCGAGCATCAAAATTATATGAAAACTTAATTAATAATGAAAAATTTAAAATACCAGATCAAGAAGAATTGAATGAAATGTATGAAGCTACTGTAAATTTGGCAAAAGAATTAAATATGATTCCATACTATATGTATAGACAAAAAAATATGGTAGGAAATATGGAAAATGTAGGATATGCATTGAATGGTAAGGAATGTATATATAATATACAGATGATAGAAGAAAAGCAAACCATAGCAGCACTAGGAGCAGATGCTGTATCTAAGGTTGTATTTTTAGAAGAAGATAGAATTGAACGATTTGGAAATATAAAAGATGTAAGAGAGTATAATAAGAGAATTGATGAGATGATTGAAAAAAAACTTCAACTTTTATATACTTTATATGGATGTTAGAAAAGATAAACAATATTAACTTTAATGAAAAATTGCTAAATTAAAGAGAATGAGTAATGGTGAGTTTATAAAAGCTTCATTAGATGGCTTAAACTCTTTGGTAGATGTAATAAAAATTCTTTAATAAAGAGGAGGAATAATAATGGGTGAGTCACTTAATGGCTTAAAAAGAACCATAATGTGTGGTGAACTTAGAGAAGATAATATTTCTCAAAGAGTTACCGTAATGGGATGGGTTCAAAGAAAGAGAAACTTAGGAAGTCTAGTTTTTATAGATTTAAGAGATAGAACTGGAATTTTACAGGTGGTATTTGGAGAAGAAATAAATAAAGAGGTTTTTGAGAAAGCAGATCTTGCAAAATCAGAGTATTGTATAGCTGTTTCTGGAGAGATTATAAAAAGACAGTCTCCAAATGAGAATCTTCCAACAGGTATGGTGGAGCTAAAAGGAGAGTCTATAAAAATACTTTCAGAATCTGAGACACCTCCAATATATATAAAAGAAGATTTAGATGCAGGTGAAAATATTAGGTTAAAATATAGATATTTAGATTTAAGAAGACCAGATATGCAGAAAATATTAATGATAAGACATAAGGCTTCTAAAATAGTAAGAGATTATCTAGATGATAATGGTTTTCTAGAAATTGAAACTCCTATGCTTACAAAAAGTACTCCAGAAGGTGCCAGAGATTACTTAGTTCCAAGCAGAAATTATCCAGGGATGTTTTATGCACTTCCACAATCACCACAGATATTTAAACAATTATTGATGGTATCAGGCTATGACAAGTACTTCCAAATAGTTAAATGTTTTAGAGATGAGGATTTAAGAGCAAATAGACAGCCTGAATTTACTCAAATTGATCTTGAGATGAGCTTTGTTGAGATGAATGATGTTATAGCTTTAAACGAAGGATTAATTCAAAGGGTATTTAAAGAAATATTAGATGTGGATGTAAAACTTCCTATTAAGAGAATGCCTTATGCTGAAGCCATGAGTAAGTATGGTAGCGATAAGCCAGATTTAAGATTTGGAATGGAAATACAAAATATCACTGAAATTGTCAAAGATAGTGAATTTGGAGTATTTAAAAATGCAATAGATAATGGTGGCTCAGTAAGAGCAATAGTAGCTGAGAACTGCGGAGATATGGGAAGAAAGAAGATTGATAAACTTGGTGAGTTTGTTAAAACCTATAAGGCAAAAGGTCTTGCATGGATAGCCTATAAAGAAGAAGAGATAAAATCTCCAATAGCTAAATTCTTTACTGAAGAAGAGATGAAAAATATTTTAGATACTGCAGGAGCTAAGGTTGGAGATTTAGTTTTAATAGTTGCAGACAATGATAATGTAGTTCTTCAATCCTTAGGGGCATTGAGACTAGAACTTGCAAAGGAAATGGAGCTATTAAAAGATAATAAGGAATTTAACTTTGTATGGATTACTGAGTTCCCACTGCTAGAGTTTGACGAAGAAGAAAATAGATATGTAGCTTTACATCATCCGTTTACATCACCTATGGATGAGGACTTGCATCTATTAGATACAGATCCTAAAAATGCTAGAGCCAAAGCTTATGATATAGTATTAAATGGTGAAGAGTTAGGTGGAGGAAGTATAAGAATTCATAATACTTCACTTCAACAGAAGATGTTTAATCTTTTAGGATTTACAGATGAAAGTGCATGGGAGAGATTCGGATTCTTATTAGAAGCATTTAAATATGGACCACCACCACATGGAGGATTGGCATATGGTCTCGATAGAATGGTAATGTTTTTAGCAGGGACAGATAACATTAAAGATGTTATAGCATTCCCTAAAAATCAAAATGCATTCTGTCCAATGAGTGAAGCTCCAAACAAAGTAGAAGATAAACAGCTTAAAGAACTAGGTATTGATATAACTAAAGAAGATAATAAATAAGAATATAAAGAATTATACTGGACACACTATTATTAGAAAATATTTGATGTATTTTAAGATATAAATTGCAATTTAGTGGGATGTGCTATATAATGTAATATATAGTTGATAAATAATCTGCTGTGTACGTGGAAATGGTTTATGTTGAGCCAACATATTGAAATATTGGAAGAAGCTCTTTTTGTGGAGTGTTGACCTATTACGACTGTTTAATGGGTACCAGAAAGAAAAAGGCAATTCCACCCGTAGGAGAACGGGTTCAAATATACCATGGATACGGCACGGCGGTATATCAAAATTTTTTAGATTTAAACTAAGAGTAGATACTATGTTTAGTATTTACTCTTTTTATGTTTTCGATATAGAGTTGAATAAATAATGATTAATGAACAGTATTTACTTAATAATATAGAAAAATAACAAAATTTTAAAAATATCTCTACTTTAATATAGTATTGATAATGTATAGTTCTAGAATCAAAAACTATTTAAAATAAAGTTTTAAATATAAATAGTATAAGTGTGAATATAAAATAATGAATAATTAGGAGGAATACTATGGGATTTCAGAAGACTAATGCCATGAGAATAATTGATAATAATGATATATTTTATAGAGTTTTAACATATGACAATAAAGATGGCAAGATAGATGGAATATCAGTAGCTAGTAAAATTAACAAACGGGCTGAGGAGGTATATAAGACACTAGTACTTCAAGGAAATAGCAAAGAAATTTATGTGTTTGTAATTCCGGTAGACAAAGAATTAGATTTAAAGAAAGCTGCAAAAGTCATTGGAGAAAAAAAAGTAGATATGATAGCAGTTAGTGATATAAATAAATACACAGGATATATAAGAGGAGGATGTTCACCTATAGGCATGAAAAAGAAGTATAGAACTATTATATATAGAGGGGCTAAGAATTTAAATACTATGATTATAAGTGGTGGGAAAATTGGAATTCAAATAGAGATTTCACCGATGGATTTAGCCAATGTAGTTGATGGTAACTTTGAAGATATAATAAAATAACCCAGAGAATAAAACTCACTGGGTTATTTTATTATTTATTATTACCTTTATGTAATTTCAGCTTGCTTATTGCAATAATTTTATTTAGGAGCCTACTAAGGGTAGAAACAAATATTATTCCTACAGCGAGAGCACCAGCTTGAGATAGAGTCTCTATTCCAGTTGTTAAGGACTTGTTCACATCTCCTAAAACTGCTTCAAAAATAGTATAATACATACCGCTACCAGGGACTAGTGGAATCAGCGCACATACTAAGAATACAGTAACTGGATTTTTAAGAATTCTAGCACATATCTCTGCATAGATACTAATAGCTATGGAGGCTACAAATAGGGCACTTATAGCAGAATTAAAATTAGCATTTATAAGAGCATAAAAATACCACCCAATACCTCCTCCTATGGCAGAAAATATTAGGTTTTTATCTCTAACATTAAATAAAAATCCAAAACCTAAGGAACTAATGAAGGCCCAAAATATATTACTATACATTATTAATAAAAACCTCCTTAATATAGAAATCCAAACTTTAATACAAAACCTGCACCTATAGCTATAGCACCGGCAACTAAAATTGCTTCTAGAGCTCTAGATAGACCTGAGAGCAAATCACCTGCAATGGTATCTCTTATAGCATTAGTGATTAAGAGACCAGGAACTAGAAGCATGATGGACCCTATTATAATCTTATCTTCATGAAATGTAGGAGCTATACGTGCAAAAAATAGTCCTATAGTGGCTGCAATGGTACCACCAGCTACATTTATAAAAAAGCTATTTACATCAAATCTAGATAATAGCGAACAAACAAAATTAATCAACATACCAGCAAAAAAAGCTACTACAAAATCACCTAAACTTCCATTAAATAATAGAGTAAATGCAGAGGTAGTTACTCCAGCAAAAAACATTTTTATTCCATTACTATAGGTAGGATAATTTTTTATATACTTAAGTTCAAAGGCTAAATCTTGTAATGACATAGGAGATTTTTGAATCCTTCTAGATAAGTCATTTACCATTGAAACCTTTTGAAGATCTGTAGTACGTGAAGTAATACGCTTTATTACAGTGGTAGATTCTCCACCAATATAAGTTATTGAGGTCATAATTATTGTTGGTGAAACAAAGCTTTCAGTTGTTTTTATATTATAGGAGGAGCAAATCATAGAGATAGTCTGTTCAACTCTATAAGTTTCACCACCATTTTCAAGCATTATTTTTCCGGCTTCTGCAGCAAGATGAACTATGCTAGAATCATTCATTATATACTCTCCTTTCAAGATGGTATGATTTCTATAGTCAACAATACAATATTATTATATATCAAAAACCTTATCCAGTGAATTTATAGAATATTTAGATTAATTTTCTTGTTAATCAATTTACACACATTAAAAAATTATTTATGATATAAATATAGTATGTGTTAAGAATAATAAACTCATAACTTCATTATGTATCATGGGGTGTTAAAGATGAATAATATAGAAGGTATATTTGAAATACTAATAAATAATTTGAAGGAAGGAATACATATAGTAGATAGCTTAGGTAAAACAATTTATTACAATGAAGCAATGGAAAAAATAGAAGGGGTAAAAAGAGAAGATGTGATGGGAAAAGAGGTTCATGAATATTTAAAAGATATTGGTGAAACTTCTACGCTGATGAATTGTCTAAAAAATGGTCATGAGTTTAAAGGCGTTACTCAAAATTATACTAATGATAAAGGAAAAATCATTACTAGTATTAATACTACTATTCCTGTAAAGATAGAGGAAACTACAGTAGCTGCAATTGAAATAGCTAGAGATATGACTCAGATTAAAAAATTAAATGAAACTATTTGTAGACTAGAAAGTAAAATCGATAAGAAAAAAAACCATTATGTTTTTAGAGATATCATAGGAAATAGTAATGAAATAAAGAACGAAATAAACAAAGGTATAAGAGCATCTGTTTCAAATTCTTCAGTACTTATATACGGAGAGACTGGCTGTGGTAAAGAGTTATTTGCACAAAGTATACACTATGATGGAGAAAGAAAAGATAATCCTTTTATTGCAATAAATTGCGCAGCAATACCTAGTGCACTCCTAGAGGGAATGCTTTTCGGAACGGTAAAGGGAAGCTTTACTGGGGCAGAAAATAAAAAAGGACTTTTTGAAGAGGCTCATAAAGGAACTGTACTATTAGATGAAATAAATTCTATGGAGCCCTATTTACAATCAAAATTACTAAGAGTATTACAAGATGGATATATTAGACCTGTAGGAAGTAATAAAATCATTGATGTAGATGTTAGAATTATAGCTACTATAAATGAACCAGCAGAAAAACTTATAAGTGAAGGAAGATTAAGAAAAGACTTCTTCTATAGATTGAGTGTAATTAAAATTAATATACCATTATTAAGAGAACGGAAAGAAGATATTAAAGAAATAAGTTATCATTTTATTAATTATTATAATAAATTATTATTTAAAAATGTAGAGAGTATTAGTGAAGAGGTTTTAGAAAGTTTTTTAAATCATAGTTGGCCTGGCAATGTAAGAGAACTTAAAAACGTAATAGAAAATGCTATGAATATGGTAGATGATGAAGAGGTATTAACGAAAAATTTTTTTGATAGTAAAATTATCATAAATAGTGAGAGTAGTGAAGAATCTTCATTTAATGAAAAGGAATCTCTCGGTGAATATTTATATAAAATTGAGAAGAGTATAATAAATAAAGTATATATAGAAAATAAAAAAAATATTACTAAAACTGCGAAAGTATTAAAAATATCTAGACAAAATTTACAATATAAATTAAAAAAATATGATATAGAGAGTTAATAATTAATAGTTTATAAGTAATGCCGAATTTTAGGCAAAACAGATGCAAAAGTATTTGCATCTGTTTTTTTGCAATTTCATTTTCTCGAAAATTCAATGTAAATATTTACATTGCGATAGAGCAAAAAAATTTGCATATAAAGCAAAATAAAACCGAATATTCTGAACAATGTGTATATTTATACAAGTTTAGTTATTTTAAAGCATAAATACTTATAATAGTCAGAATTTAAGTTGGCACAATAATTGCTGTATATAAAATACAAAATAGTATGAAATATAAGTTTAAATAAGGGGGATATTCAGATGAATAATGTTAAGGTTGCAATTTGGGGATTTGGAGCTATGGGAAGTGGAATGGCTAAAATGCTTCTAAAGAAAAAGGGTGTTGATATAGTAGGAGTTTGCGATGTACATCCACAAAGAGCAGGAAAAAGTATATATGAGGTTCTAGGAGTTGAAAGAGGAAATAGAGCGGAAGTTATTATTAATCCTAAAATAGATGAGGTATTAACAGAGAAATGTTGTGATATTTGTTTATGCGCCACAGATTCTTTCACTAAAAATGCATTTCCAAAATTAAAACTAGCATTAGAGAAAAAAGTAAATGTAATTTCTACTGCTGAAGAAATGTCATATCCACAAGCGCAGAATCCAGAAATTGCAGCTGAGTTAGACAGAATTGCAAAAGAAAATGGAGTATCAATTCTTGGAACAGGAATTAACCCAGGATTAATAATGGATTTATTAGTAGTATGCCTAACTGGATGTATGACAGATGTAGAACATATAGAAGCTAAAAGAGTCAATAGCTTATCACCATTTGGTCCAGCAGTTATGGAAGAACAAGGGGTTGGAATGAAGGTAGATGCATTTAAGCAAGGTGTTGAAGATGGAAGTTTAGCAGGGCATGTTGGATTTGCAGAATCAATTAGAATGATAGGAGATGCTATTGGATGGAATGTAGAAAAATTCGAGCAACAAATGGCTCCAATAGTAACAAGTGTTGATAGAAAGTCACCATATGGTTTTGCAGCAGCTGGAGATGTAGCTGGAGTGAATATGACTGGCCAAGGATATGTAGATGGAGAAGCTAAAATAGACATGATACATCCACAACAAATTGAGCCAGAAATGGAAGGAACATATACAGGGGATTATATAACAATAAAAGGAACTCCTGAGGTTAACATGTGCATTAAGCCAGAGGTTGATGGTGGGCTTGGAACTATAGCCATGTGTGTTAATATGATTCCACATGTTATAAATGCGGATCCTGGTTTAAAAACCATGATAGATTTACCAGTGCCAAGAGCTATAATGGGGGATTTTAGAAACTTTATAAAAAGATAGCTTGAAAATAGATAAATATTAATGTTTAAGAAGTTTTGGGGGTGAATAATTTGATTAAAAAAGGTACGTTTGTAGAGGTAACTACAAAAGTTTTAGATTGTGAGGATAGATCTAACGCCATACCTGAAGATACAAAGAAAACCCCACTTATAATGTGGGTAAAAGGTTTCACAATGAAAGATTGTAATTTAGGAGAAAAAGTTGAGATTGAGACCTCAATTGGTAGAAGAGTAGAAGGTGAAGTAACAGCTATAGAGCCTGGCTATACCCATGATTTTGGAAATTATGTAAGCGAGATAGCTTACATTGGAAAACAGGCTAAGGATATGCTTTTTAAATAGTTGAAAAAGTAGGTGATATTGTGAATAAGTATGAAGTTTTAATGGAAAGAAAAAATGAAATAATGATTAAGTCTGTAGGAATGGACTTTAGTAAATATGAAAGTGGAGTTATATCCTTTGATTATGAAGGTATGATGAGAGATATAGGATATTCATTAAGTGATATCATGAGAATTCAAAAGGAAGTTGGTGTTGGAAATACTCCTCTTCTTGAATTAAGAAATTTAACAGCTTTAGCAAGAAAAGTTTCTAAAACAGGAAAAGCAGCAAGAATTTTTATTAAGGATGAAAGTGCAAATCCTTCTGGAAGTTTTAAAGATAGAAGAGCATCTGTTTCTGTTTTTGATGCAAAACAACGAGGATATAAGGGCGTAGCATCAGCAACTTCTGGGAATTATGGTGCTGCTGTGGCATCTCAGGCAGCAATGCAGGGCTTGAAGTGCATAATAGTGCAAGAATGCTATGACTCAAAGAAAGTTGGACAACCTGAAATAATAGAAAAAGGGAGAAAGTGTGATTGTCTAGGAGCTGAAGTTATTCAATTAACTGTAGGACCAGAGCTATTTTATACTTATTTAAATATACTTGAGGAAACAAATTTCTATAATGCATCGCTATATTCAGCTTATGGTATCGCTGGAGTAGAGACATTAGGATATGAGATTGCAACAGAGTGTAGAGAAAAGTTTGGAAAAGATCCTGAAGTTGTAGTTGTAACCCATGCTGGTGGGGGAAATGTTACAGGCACAGCAAGAGGACTTATTAAAGCTGGAGCAAACGAAACTAAGGTAGTAGGAGCCTCAGTAGATTTAGAAGGATTACACATGGCAAGCGACAATGATTTTAATAGAAAATCGTTTACAACAGGACATACTGGTTTTGGTATTCCATTTATGGTATGGCCTGATAGAAGTGATGTACCTAGAAGTGCAGCAAGACCATTAAGATATTTAGATAGATATGCAACAGTTGCACAGGGACAAGTTTTCTATATGACAGAACTATTAGCACATCTTGAAGGGCTAGAAAGAGGACCAGCAGGAAATACATCTTTAGCTGCAGCCTTTGTTTTAGCACAGGAAATGAATGATGATGAAATCATCGTTGTACAAGAAACCGAATATACTGGCGCTGGAAAACATATAATGCCACAACTTACCTTTGCAAAGAAAAATGGAATAAAGGTTCTTAAAGGAGATCCAAAGGATGAAATACCTGGGGAAAATATAATTTTGCCAGAACATCCAAGTAAACTTAGTATAAATGAGAAGGATCTAAATACTTATAGAAGATCCTTAATTAAAAATAGTCTTAAAAAGATAATTGGAAACATGATAGACATGGTAGAAATAGAGTTTTTATGTGAAGAAACAAAGTTAAATAAGGAAGAAGTTATAAGTATAGTTAAAGAATATGAATTCAGTGTTAAATAAAATTACTTGGAGGGAATATTGTGAAAAGAGAAGATGATTTTAAGACAAGAAGAGAACATTTAAAGGATTTAACAGATGAACAACTTTATGAAAGATTTTGGAGTTTAACAGAACAAATAGTAGATCCATTAGTAGAACTTGCAAAAACTCATACCTCATCATCTATAGAGAGATCAGTACTATTAAGAATGGGATTTTCAAGCATTGAATCTTCTCAGATAGTAGAAGAAGGACTAAAAGCTGGGCTTTTAGGAAAGGGAATGGGAAATGTAGTTTTAAAGTATGCCAAAGCTAAAGATATGCCATATTTAGAAGCGGGAAGAGAACTTGGACAAGGTAATGGGTGGAGTGAAGTTTCAGGATTATTCGGGGGGGATAACTAATGCTAGAGCAAAATAAGAAGATAAATGTTAAAGAAATTCTAAAAAACTTAGATAAATATGAGCCTAAGAGAAGAGGATGGCATTGGAGAGAAGCCTACAATGGACCTATGGGAGAGTTTAGCTACAAGCAAATAACTAAGCCTTTAAAAAAGAGTAAAGCACTTCCATCAGCTAGAAGCTTTAATAACATAGATCCTCAACCTATGCCAGTTATAACAACAGAAATAGCATCAGGAAGATTTGAAGATGATATAAGAAGAATGAGAATGGCAGCATGGCATGGTGCAGATCATATAATGGTTATAAGAACAGCAGGTCAAAGTCATTATGACAGCCTAATAGAAGGAAGCCCAGAAGGAATAGGCGGAGTACCAATTACAAGAAAAGAAGTTAGAGCAACAAGAAAAGCTATAGATATGATTGAGGAAGAAGTAGGAAGAGAAATTAATTTCCACTCTTATGTATCAGGAGTAGCAGGTCCAGATATAGCTGTAATGTTTGCAGAAGAAGGGGTAAATGGTGCACACCAAGACCCACAATATAATGTACTTTATAGAAATATAAATATGGTTAGATCTTTTGTTGATGCTGCAGTGGCTAAACATATGATGGCTTGGGCAGACATGCTTCAGATTGATGGAGCACATAATGCTAATGCTACAGCTATGAAGGGATATAATGTAATGCCTGAACTTATGGTACAACATGCTATTAATTCAAAATATTCCGAAAAAGTTGGAATGAAAGCAAGTAACATAGCATTATCTACAGTACCACCAACAGCACCACCAGCTCCATGCTTAAGATACGACCTTCCATATGCAGTTGCATTAAGAGACTTATTTAGAAATTATAAAATGAGAGCTCAAATGAATACTAAATACATGGATTCTTGTACAAGAGAAGCAACAGTGACTCACTCACTAAACCTTTTGATATCACAATTAACTTCAGCAGATATTCAAAGTACAATAACTCCTGATGAAGGAAGAAATGTTCCTTGGCATTATAATAACATTCATGCTGTAAATACTGCTAAACAAGCATTAGTTGGTATGGATGGACTAATGGATATGGTAGAACTTAAGAAAGAGGGATATTTACCTGAGAAGGTTAGAGAACTAAAAGAGAGAGCAATACTTTTCCTAGAAGAAATTATTGAAAATCATGGATATTTCAACGCTGTTCAAGATGGCTTCTTTGTAGATTCAGGAGAATATCCAGCAAGAAATGGAGATGGAATAGCTCGTAAAATAGATGCTGGAATTGCTGCCAATACAGTAGTTCCAAGAGATAGTGATT
Organism: Clostridium sp. UBA4108; assembly: GCA_002381695.1. GTDB lineage: Bacteria > Bacillota > Clostridia > Clostridiales > Clostridiaceae > Clostridium_J. Next base: position 85,430 of record DFXM01000001.1, read on the forward strand.
ACTTTGCACCAGTATGTGCACATTTTGGATATAATAATGTTCCAGAAGAATATGAGCATGCTTGTGATGCCATAGGAGGATGTACTTTCTGTGATAGAAGTAAAATTGTGTATATAGATGAATTAGATGAAGAAGATAATGTGAATAGAAGATTAGAGAAAGTAAAAGAAGATGGAACTATAGTGCCAGAAGTTGAATGGAATAAGGACAAATATGTGTCTGTATCATTATTTATACCGGAAGAAGAGAGAATAGCGGAAGCAGCAGCTCTTGAAATGGGTAAAAATATGAACCTTACAGATGTTGAAATTATTCATAAACAAGTAATGCAAGATGCAGAGGGAACCTTAGTGGAAATAAAGGGTAGAGTTAACTTTGCAATAAAGAAAGATGAACTTAAAGTTCCAGAAAAGAAAAAATTGTTAGCAGATGATGTGATGAGAGAATATGTTAAAGAGCATCCTATTAAAGTTGTTGCAGCAACTGTTGGGGAGGATGAGCACTCTGTAGGATTAAGAGAAATAATTGATATTAAACATGGGGGCATGGAAAGATATGGAATAGAAGCTATTTATCTTGGAACTTCTTGTCCAGTAGAAAAACTGATAGATGCAGCTATAGAAACAAAGGCTCAAGCTATTGTTATCAGTACAATTATTACTCATAATGATGTACACACTAAAAATATGCAGAAACTTCACGATCTTTGTGTAGAAAAAGGCGTGAAAGATAAATTTATATTAGTTGCAGGAGGTACTCAAGTAACTAATGAAATAGCCAAAGCTAGTGGTATGGATGCAGGGTTTGGAAGAGGAACACACGGAAATGATGTAGCATCCTTTATAATTGAAACTTTAATGAAAAGAGATTAAAAAACAAAGGGCATACTAAATGTATGCCCTTTGAAATAGGAGGAAGTTATGAAAGTTGAATATTTAATAGCAGAAATAGGAAGTACCACTACAGTAGTTACTGCTTTCAACTTTAAAAATGGAGTAGAAATAGTAGGGCAAGGAAATGGATATACATCTGTAGCTCAAGGAGATGTTACTGTAGGATTAAAGCAGGCAATTATGGAGATTGAAAATGAGTTAGGAGAATCTATAGAATATGGAAGAATGCTTGCCACTAGTAGTGCTGCTGGAGGACTTAAGATTACTGTACATGGACTTGTGCAAGATATGACTGTAAAAGCAGCTAGAGAGGCGGCACTAGGTGCTGGAGGCATTATAAAAATGGTTACAGCTGGTAGACTTCGGAAGTCAGATATAAAGAAGATTAGGGATATAAATCCTAACCTTATTATGATAGCTGGTGGAACGGATTATGGTGAAAGAGAAACAGCTCTTGATAATGCTGAAATCATAAGAGCAGCAGATTTAAATATTCCAGTAGTATATTGTGGAAATGTTGCGAACCAAGATGAAATAAAAGATATATTTGAGGGTAAAGAGCTATATGTAATAGATAATGTTTATCCTAGAGTTGATGAACTAAATGTAGAGCCTGCCAGAGCTATTATACAAAATGCCTTTGAAAAAAATATTACAAAGGCTGGTGGGATGGATAAAATTAAGGAAATGGTGGATGGTGCCATAATGCCTACTCCAGGTGCGGTTATGGAAGCTACTAAGCTTTTATATGAACTCATAGGAGATGTAGTAGTAATAGATGTAGGAGGAGCCACTACAGATGTACATTCAGTAACTGAAGGTAGCGTAGATGTCCTTGATATATTAGTTACTCCTGAGCCAAAAGCTAAGAGAACAGTGGAGGGGGATTTGGGCGTATATGTAAACAGGAACAATGTGATAGAGCTGCTAAATGACTATGAACTAGAGAACTTGACTAGAGAAGAGATAGAGCAGTATATCAAGCCTATACCTAGAACAGAGAGAGAAATTAAATGGAGTAGAATATTGACTCAAAAGGCCACCAATGTAGCTGTAAGTAGACATGTAGGATATATAAAGAGACATTATGGAGCAGGAAAAAAATTTATAGCCTATGGTAAGGATTTATCCATGGTTAAATATATAGTAGGAACTGGAGGAGCTCTTACAAGATTAGAACAAGGTGAAAATATCTTAGAGGGAATAAAAGAGACAAAAGAAGAGGTAACTATGAATCCGAGAAAAGATTCTAAGGTACTAATAGATAGTATGTATATAGTAGCCTGTGCTGGAGTTCTTAGTAGAGAAAATAAGGATGCAGCAATAACTTTATTAAAGGAGAGTCTTAAGATATGAGAAGAAATTACCCTTGTATTGAAGTTAATTTAGATAAAATAACTCATAATGCCAATACCTTAAGAAAAATATGTGAGGAAAAAGATATAGATGTAGTTGGCGTAAGTAAGGTGTTCTGTTCAGATAAAACTATAGTAGAAGCAATGTTAAAAGGTGGAGTGAAGGCTATAGGAGATTCAAGAATTCAAAATCTAAGAAAACTTTCATCGCTACCCTGTGAAAAAGTACTTTTAAGGATACCTATGAGAAGCGATGTAGGGGCAGTTGTAAGGTATGCTGATATATCTTTAAATTCTGAATTGGAAACTATAAAGAAATTATCAAAAGCAGCTGTTAATGCTAAGAAAACTCATAAAGTTATATTAATGGTGGATTTAGGTGATTTAAGAGAAGGCGTATTAGAATATGATGTACTAGATTTAGCTAGAGAGATAGTCAAGCTTCCTCAAATAGAATTATTAGGAGTTGGAACTAATCTTACTTGCTATGGAGGAGTAATTCCGGATGAAAGCAATCTTGGTAAGCTTATAGCTATAAAAGAGAAAATAGAAAAGATATTGGAAATAAAATTATCTGTGGTTTCAGGAGGCAATTCTAGTAGTATACACATGGTATTAGACAATACTATACCTAAGGGTGTAACTCAACTTAGACTTGGTGAATCCATGTTACTAGGTAATGAAACAGCCTACCAACAAGCTATAGATAATATATATAGGGATGCTTTTATATTAAAGGGAGAAATAGTAGAAGTCAAAAATAAACCATCTGTTCCTATAGGAAAGATAGGGTTGGATGCCTTTGGAGAAGTTCCTAAATTTCAGGATAAGGGTATTATTAAAAGAGCCATAATTGCATTAGGAAGACAAGACATAAAAATGGATGGGATGATTCCAGTAGATAGTAAGATTAATATAATTGGTGCAAGTAGTGATCATTTAATATTAGATGTAACTGAAGGTAGTAAAGAGTATAAGTTAGGGGATGTAATAGAATTTTATATGGATTATGGCTGTTTATTGCAAGCTATGACTTCAAACTATGTATATAAATATTATATTGATGATGACATGATAAATAGATGTAAAGAGAAAGAAATAGAAGGCGTGATAGATTGCAAATAAAATAATATCGAGGGCCTTTAATAAAAATAGAAGGAGTATAAATAAATTCATAAAAACAGAGAAGGTCAATTACAAAATAAAATAAGTGATTAGCTAGAGTCCTAGTATTTAGATAAGTTAATATGCAATTTAATTATCATATATAGTATAATCAGAATATATGAGTTAAGGAGATGAAATGGATATGATTAATTTTACTCAAGAGTTAGATAAGGCTATAATAAATCTAAATGAAAAAGGAGCTTTTTTAACAGTAAAATCTGGTGATGAGATTAATACGATGACTATAGGATGGGGGAATATAGGATATCAATGGAAAAGACCTACCTTTATGGTTATGGTAAGAAAAGTTAGACACACTTATGATTTAATAGATAAAGTTGATAATTTTACTGTTACAATACCTCTAGATGATAATTTAAAGAAAGAACTTACATTTTGTGGGGTAAAATCAGGCAGAGATTATGATAAATTTAAAGAGTGTAGCTTAAATTTAAAACCAGCAAATAAAGTGGATACTCCAGTAATAGATAGGCCTAATGTTTTAACCTATGAATGCAAGATAGTTTATAAGCAAGAGATGGAAAAAGACCTTTTGATAGATGAAATAAAGGATAGTTGTTATAGGGATAACAATTATCACGTGCTTTATTATGGAGAAATTGTGGATTGTTATAAACTATAAATAAAAGACGATAATATCGTCTTTTATTTATATAACAAAATGAATTAATGATGTGCCACAATTAATTTAAGGTTTGGGGGGCTTTTGTTGAATATTAATGCAGTAAATCAAGTTCTGATATTGTTTTTAATGATGCTAGTTGGAACCTATGCTAATAAAAAGAAGATTATTGATGCAAAAGTGGAAAAAGGATTAAGTGATTTAGTTATGCAAGTAACGTTACCATGCCTTATTTTTAGCGGGTTTAACTTAGAATTTAGTGAGAAGTTATTAAATAATGGAATTAAGATATTAATATATTCTTTAATAATTCATATAGGGTTGCTTATCTTTACTAAATACATATATTTTAAGGTTGATCAAGAAAAAAAGCCAACTCTTAGATTTATAACTATATTTACTAATTGTGGATTTATGGGATATCCAGTGTTGCAAAGTATCTTTGGCAATATTGGAGTGTTTTATGCTGCAATGTATAATATGATTTTTACAATATTTGCTTGGACTATAGGTGTATCACTTTATGCTGGGAAAATATCCTTTAAACAGGCGATAAAGGAGGTTATGAAGAATCCATCTATATGGGCTGTCATAGGCGGTATTATATTATTTATTTCTAGAATTAATATACCAGAGCCAATTATGAAAACTATAGAATTAGTAGGTGGAGTAACCACACCTATTGCCATGATGATTATAGGGTCTATGTTGTGTAGATCTAAATTAAGAGAGGTATTAAGTGAAAAAAGTATCTATTTTGCTTCTTTTATTGCATTAATAGTTACACCATTAATAGTATATGTAACTATGAAAACATTAAATTTAGATAGTGAGCTTATTAAAATTTGCACTCTCATTGTAGCAATGCCTGGAGCTGTTATAGCACCAATTATTGCAGCACAATATGATAGTGACTATGTATATGCCTCCCAATGTATTTTTTTGACTACAGTACTCTCTATTATAACAGTACCATCGATAATCTATTTCATTATTTAGGTTTGGGAAAAGTGTGGATATGCTTTACATATGAGTAAATAATTAACTTATAAAAAATATATTGACATACACACATGAAAGATGTAGAATAAATTTGTAAATTGATGAGTGTCATTAGCTCAGTTGGTAGAGCACCTGACTCTTAATCAGGGGGTCCAGGGTTCGAACCCCTGATGGCGCACCAAAAAATCTCCTAAGCTTCTTAGGAGATTTTTTATTTTTCCTCTAACTTAGGATTAGTAGACAATATATAAGCTAGCGAAGTTATATTTTTTTTAAAATATTATATTTTCTTTTAGTGTATTTTTTGATGAAATACTCCTTAGAGGTGTGTATTCTATACATAGCATATAAGAATCTATCTATTTCTTCAAAAGTATTATACATTCCAAAACTAATTCTTACAGTACCAGGTTGAGATTCTTTTGATTCATACATAGCTTTTTCAATAATATCAGGAGGCAATTTTAATAAGGTTTGCATATAAGGATGTGCACAAAAACAACCACTTCTTACAGCAATACCAAATTCGTAGGATAAAATTTTAGCTAATAGTGCGTGGTGTATACCATCCATATTAAAATTAATTATACTTACCTTATTATTGTAATTTTTATAATCTCCGTAGATAGTTACTGAAGGAATGTATAGTAGATTCTCAGTAGCATACATTGTTAAATTCTTCTCATGATCTTCAATATGACGCATACCCACTCTAGAAAGTTTTCTTATAGAAGAACTGAGGGCTATAGCTCCTAATACATTAGGAGATCCAGCTTCATGTCTATCTGGAGAAGGAGCCCATGTTACCTTGTTATGTGAAACGTAGGAAATTGTTCCACCTCCAGAATAGTCAGGAGGACAATTATTGAAGAAGGTCTTGTCGCCTAGAAGCACTCCTGTTCCAAAAGGTGCATAAATTTTATGAGCAGAAAAAGCAACAAAATCAATATAATCTATATCATGAGGATTTTTAAGCGAAAAGGGACTGTGTGGTATTAGTTGAGCACCATCCACCAAAATTTTTGCACCATAAGAATGGGCAAGCTTAGCAATTTGATATATATTATTTTTATGACCAGTTACATTAGAAGCTCCTGTAACAGCTACAAGAATTACTTTTCCACTATACTCTTCTAACTTATTTTTTAAATCATCTAAGTTTAGTACACCTTTATTATCTACATCTACATACTTAACATTAAAATTTTCTCTCCAAGGTAAATCATTTGAATGGTGTTCCATAAAGGTAGAAATCACTATGGAACCACTATTTTTAAGAGCTAACAAGTTTGCTAACTTATTTATAGCTTCTGTACAATTTTTCACATATATTATATCGCAAAAATTTTTATTTGCACCAATAAATTTCATTACTTCAATTTTACTCGATTCATAAAGAGCAGTAGATAATTGAGATTTATAACCTTCTCCTCTATGAACAGAAGAATAATAAGGTGAAACCTTCAGAAGTTCATCTATGACACACTTAAGGGGCGGAGTGGTGGCAGCATTATCAAAGTTTATACCCTCAACAGATTTTCCATCTGCTAGAGTTACTTTGTTATTAACTCCTAGAACTAGATTCCTAAATTCATTATCTTTAAAGTTACTCATTTTCTAAACCTCCTTAAAGTGGTTATATTATATACTATTAAATTACCTTATAATTGGTACATTTATATAAAATACTGAGTGTTTTATTTAATAGTTGACATGATTACTCTGATTTGATAATATGAAAGTATAGTAAAGTACTCAACATTAAGGAATGATATATATGAAATTATCAACAAAGGGAAGATATGGAGTCAAGGCTATGGTTGACCTAGCAATTAACTATGGAAAAGAGCCTGTATCAATAAAGAGTATTTCCAGTAGACAAAATATATCAGAATATTATTTAGAACAGCTATTCTCTGTGCTAAGAAAATCTGGACTTATAAAGAGTGTTAGAGGAGCAAATGGAGGATATATTCTAGATAAAGCACCGGTAGATATTACAGTTTATGAAGTGCTAGAGGTTTTAGAAGGACCTATAGAGATATCTACTTGTTTAGATAGTCATGACTGTAACAATATTGATTGTTGCGCAACTAGGTTAGTGTGGAAAAAAATAAAAGATAGCATGGATTCGGTTACAAGGTCCATAACATTGCAAGATATTGTGGACGATTATTTAAATATGGCTAAACTAAAAGGAGTGAATTTCAATGAATAAACCAATTTATATGGACTATGCAGCTACAACCTTTACAAAACAAGAGGTTGTAGAGGAGATGTTACCATATTTTACTGAGTTTTATGGTAATCCGTCTTCAGTTTATTCAATTTCAAGAGAAACTAAAAAAGCTTTAGATAAAGCGAGAGATAGAGTAGCAAAGGCTATAAATGTGGATGCTAGCGAAATATATTTCACAGGTGGAGGATCTGAAGCAGATAACTGGGCTATAAAAGGAATAGCTTTTGCACATAAGAATAAAGGAAATCATATAATTACAACTAAAATTGAGCATCATGCTGTATTACATGCATGTGAATATTTAGAGAAACATGGTTTTGAAGTAACTTATTTAGATGTAAATGAAGAGGGCGTAGTAGAGATAGAAGAATTCAATAAAGCTATAAAACATAACACTATATTAGTTACTATAATGATGGCGAATAATGAAATAGGATCAATACAACCTATTAAAGAAATAGGAGCCATCTGTAAAGAGAAAAAGATAGTATTCCATACAGATGCAGTTCAAGCTGTAGGACATATTGATGTAGATGCAAAAGAATTGAATGTAGATTTATTATCATTAGCAGCCCATAAATTTTATGGACCTAAAGGTGTAGGAGCACTATATGTAAGAAAAGGTATTAGAATACACAATTTAGTTCATGGCGGAGGACAAGAAAAAGCTAGAAGAGCTGGTACAGAAAATGTAGCGGGAATAGTAGGACTTGGAAAAGCTATAGAGCTAGCAGTGGAGGATTTACCTAAAAATAAAGAGAAAATGACTAAACTAAGAGATAAGCTAATAAATGGATTATTAGAAATACCATATTCAAGACTAAATGGACCAACTGGAGAACAGAGATTGCCAGGAAACGCAAATATATGTTTTAGATTTATAGAGGGTGAATCTGTACTTCTAATGTTAGATGCTATGGGCATTTGTGCATCAAGTGGTAGTGCATGTACATCAGGGTCATTAGATCCATCTCATGTATTATTAGCCATTGGCTTACCACACGAGATAGCACATGGGTCATTAAGGTTGAGTATAGGTGATAGAACAACTGAAGAAGAAGTAGATTATGTATTAGAAAAAGTTCCAAGTATTGTTCAAAGATTAAGAGATATGTCACCATTGTATGATGACTTTTTAAACGAGGAGGAAAAATAATATGATATATAGTGATAAAGTAATGGACCATTTTACAAACCCAAGAAATGTAGGGGAAATCAAAGATGCAAGTGGTATTGGTGAAGTTGGAAATGCTAAATGCGGAGATATAATGAAGGTTTATCTTAAAATAGAAAATAATATAATAGTGGATGCTAAGTTTAAAACGTTTGGATGTGGTTCTGCTATAGCTTCTTCAAGTATGGCAACAGACCTTATAAAGGGAAAATCAGTTGATGAGGCATGGACTCTAACTAATAAAGCAGTTGCAGAGGCTTTAGATGGACTTCCACCAATAAAAATGCACTGTTCAGTACTTGCAGAAGAAGCAATACACAAAGCAATAAATGACTATAGGGAAAAGCAAGGATTGGAAGCTTGGAATTATGAAGAGCATGATGATATTCATGATCATGTACATGGAGAAGAATAGGTGATTAAATAATGAAGAAAAAAGTTATAGTTGGCATGAGTGGAGGCGTAGACAGTTCTGTAGCAGCATATTTACTTAAAGAACAAGGGTATGATGTAATAGGAATTATGATGAAACTTTCTGATAATCCTGATTATGATGAGAATGATGGTGGATGCTGTTCGATTTCTGCAGCTAATGATGCTAGAAGAGTGGCTGATGTCTTAGATATACCATTTTATGTGTTAAACTTTAAAAGACCCTTTAAGACAAATGTTATAGATTATTTTGTAGATGAATACTTTGAAGGGAAAACTCCTAATCCATGTGTTATGTGTAATAAAACTGTAAGGTTTAGTGAGCTTTTAAGGAAAGCTAAGGAATTGGGTGTAGACTACATAGCCACAGGCCATTATGCCACAATTACAAAGGAGAAAAATAGATACATTCTAACAAAGTCCCAGGATGATAAAAAAGATCAAACATACATGCTTTATGGATTAACACAAGAACATCTAGCACATACTCTAATGCCTTGTGGAGAGTATTCTAAGACAGAAATAAGAGCTATAGCTGAAAAAATTGGGTTGGATGTATTTAGAAAAAGAGATTCTCAAGAAATATGTTTTATACCTGATAATGATCATGGAAACTATATTAAAGTATATGGTGGAAGAGAAGTAAAAGAAGGTAACTTTGTAGATAAAGATGGGAAAATCTTAGGAAAGCATAAAGGAATCATTTATTATACCATAGGACAAAGAAAGGGATTAGGTATAGCTTTAGGAAAGCCTACATATGTAATAGATATTATTCCGGAAAACAATGAAGTAGTGTTAGGTGAGGAAGATGATATTTTTAAAACTACTTTAATAGCAAAAGATATAAATTTAATTCCTTTTGATAAGGTTCCAGGAACTATAACGGTAGAGGCGAAGGTTAGATATTCTGCCAAAACTTCTCCAGCTATTTTAACTCAAATAGATGATAATCATATCAGAGTAGAGTTTAAAGAAAAGCAAAGAGCTATAACAAAAGGACAATCTGTAGTTTGTTATATAGATGACTTAGTTATGGGTGGAGGAATAATAGAACAAGTGTTCTAGTATATTAATTGACAAGGATTTAGAATCAGATTTTTATTTTAATATAGAATTTTTACAATGATTAATTATCAATGTTCAATGTTCAATGTTCAATGAAAGAAGAAGCTCGTGTGGAGATTCTTTAGAAATTGCTTATTGACATTGACTATTGATAATTAATTTTTTAGTTGAAAACTTTCGTCTAAATTATGTTTATACTTATAAAAGTAATAATTTATTTTAAAAATAGAGGTGAAATCATGCAATATAGTGATAAGGTTTTAGAACACTTTTACGCCCCTAGAAATGTAGGGTCTCTGCCAAATGCAAATGGAATTGGCCAGTGTGGAGATGCGAAATGTGGGGATATAATGAAAATATATCTAGATATACAGGATAACATTATACAAGATGTGAAATTTATGACTTTCGGATGTGGTTCAGCAATAGCATCATCAAGTATAGCTACGGAACTTATAAAGAAGAAAACTTTAGAGGAGGCCTGGAGTATTACAAATAAATCTGTGATAGAGGCTTTAGATGGACTTCCAAGTGAAAAAATACATTGTTCTGTGTTAGCAGAGCAAACAATTCATCAAGCAATAAACAATTATAGATTGGCTAAAGGGTTAGATAAGTGGAAGGATAAATACGAATAAGATAGATAAGTATAAAATCTGTCACCATAGGGAAAAATAAGTATAGGATTTTCTATGGAGTGATTGAAATGGCAAAAAGTAGGGATTATATATATACAGATGTAACAGATATTAGTGGTAAAAAGCTTGGGTATATAAAGGATGTGTTATTAGATTTCAATAAGGGTCAAGTAGTTGGATATAAAATTATTCCATATAAATTTATAGGAAAAGAATTCAGTATATTAAAAGAACACATAGTTTATCATAATACAGAGGTAATAGTAAATAGCTTTACGAAAAAGGAATACTTAGATTTTTCAACTATTAAAAATATGTATGTTTTCGATGTGAACTCAAATTTTTTAGGAGTAGTTTATGAGATTTTATTTTCAGAAGAAGATTACAATATAAAGGGTATATGTATAAAGAGTGGTAATTTTTTCTTAGGATTTAGAGAAAGAAAAATTCTTTTAATAAAGGAATTGATATTGGGAGAGAAAAGCATAGTTTATATAGATAGAAAAAAAAATATAGAATGCAGTTGTTTACCTAGGATTAATTTAAAATTTAATTATAGGGAGAATGGGTTAGAATGAAAAAGAAAAAGACTATCTATAATATACTTTTTGTGTTTGGGATTCTAGTTATTATAGGAACTATAATACTTGTAGCTGTTAAATTTCCTATATTCATTGAATTATTTGGTGTAATTATACTCTCTTTTGTAATATCCTATACTTTACGTCCTATATGTATATGGTTAGTAAAGCATGGGATAAATAGAAAACTTAGTTCAGCACTAATCATAATTGGATTAATTGTAGGACTAATCCTTATATGGGTTATATTAATACCAGCTATATATGCTCAGAGCTCTAATTTGAATGATACAATTAATGAAATTAAATATTATATACAAAGATTTTCCAGTGGGTTAGAGTATAGTGGAGAAAATGAAATATTAAATCAAGTATTATCTACTGCTTATAGTAAAATGCAAATAATAATTTCTGGTTTAGCCACTAAAGTAATTGACAAAATTATAAATTTAGCAGGGAATTTAGCACTATTGCTCATAACTCCAACTTTAGCATACTTTTTTTTGAGTGATGGAGAAAATATATTTAATGGAATTATGAGGTTTGTACCAGGAAATAGTAAGGATATAGTAAGAAGAGTAATGCTTCATATTGATAAGGTTATGCAGCGCTATATAATTACTCAATTTGAGCTCTGTGGAATAATTGGAGTGTTAACCTATGTAGCGCTGTTAATAAGTGGGGTAAAATATCCACTTATACTTGCTATAATAAATGCTATATTTAACATTATTCCATATTTTGGTCCAATTATAGGAGCTGTCCCTATTGTATTAATATCTTTAATCATCTCAACTAAAAAAGCAATTGTCGTAATTTTTTGGCTTTTTATTATACAACAATTAGAAGGGGACATTATATGTCCAAAAGTTTTAGGTGAGAGCATAAGTTCTCATCCAGCTACAGTATTACTATTGTTAATTATTGGCGGAAGTATAGGCGGAATCATGGGAATGATTTTGATTGTTCCGATATGGGTAATGGCAAAAATCATATATGATGAAGTGGAATATTATTTATTTTAAAAGGCATATTGACAATTTATAGAACCTTACATATAATTATAAAATATAACTTAATATGAAGTGATGATAAGAATGAGTAAATATGAAAAGCTTACAGAGAGGAAGTAGATGGTGTGAACTTCTAGTGGGACATATTGAAGCTATCTTTGAGCTATAATTAATTAAGAGGCACTATGTTAATCATGTAGTGTAATTAGGGTGGTAACGCGGATAAACTTTCGTCCCTTATTTATTAAGGGAGGAAGGTTTTTTTATTTTATCTTAATTTAGTTATTATCTTATTAATAGATAAATCAATGGAATATGTATATCAGGAGGTAAATAATATGAATAAAATGGGTTTAAATGAAATTAGAGAGAGCTTTTTAAGCTTCTTTGAAAGTAAAGATCACTTAAGACTGCCAAGTTTTCCACTGGTACCTAAAGGTGATAAAAGTTTGTTATTAATTAATGCAGGTATGGCTCCTCTTAAGCCATATTTTACTGGATTACAAACTCCGCCTAGAAATAGAATAGCTACTTGTCAAAAGTGTATAAGAACAGGGGATATAGAAATTGTAGGAAAAACATCAAGGCATGGTACTTTTTTTGAAATGCTAGGTAATTTTTCTTTTGGAGATTACTTTAAAAATGAAATCATTATATGGGCGTGGGAATATATAACGGAAGTTTTAAGAATACCAAAAGATAGACTATATGTAACGGTGTATCTTGAAGATGATGAAGCAGCAGAAATTTGGGCTAGCAAGACGGATATAGATCCTAAAAGAATTTTTAGACTTGGGAAGGAAGATAATTTTTGGGAACATGGTGCTGGACCATGCGGTCCTTGTACAGAAATTCACTATGATAGAGGTGTAGGATTAGCACCAGTAACAACTGTAGAAGAATTTCTAAAAGCAAGTGATGATGACAGAATAATAGAATTTTGGAATCTTGTATTTACGCAATTTGATGGCGATGGAGATGGGAATTATGAGCGATTAGCGAACCCAAATATAGATACAGGAATGGGACTTGAAAGAATTGCAACTATAATGCAAGGTGTAGATAGTATTTTTGAAGTAGATACCATAAGAAAAATATTAGACCAAGTATGCAGTGTTTCAAGAGTTGCATATGGAAAAGAAAAAAAATCAGATATTTCTATAAGAGTTATTACTGATCACATAAGAAGTGTTACCTTTATGATTGGAGATGGCATACTTCCATCTAATGAGGGAAGAGGGTATGTTTTAAGAAGGTTACTAAGAAGAGCAGCAAGACATGGCAGACTTTTAGGAATTAAAGATATATTCTTATATAAGTTATGTGATATTGTTATAGAATGTTCTAAAGATGAATATAAGGAATTAGAAGATAAGAAAGATTATATTAAAAAAGTTATAAAGCTAGAAGAAGAGAGATTTAGAGAAACCATAGATTTAGGAATAGATATATTAAAAACATATATAGATGAAATGAAAAAAGAAAATTCTAAATTATTGGATGGAGAAAGGGCGTTTAAGCTTTATGACACCTATGGATTTCCAGTGGAGCTTACCCAAGAGATATTAGAAGAGAAAAATATAGATGTAGATTTAAATGGATTTAATATTGAGATGGAGAAGCAAAGAAATACAGCAAGAGCTGCAAGGTCAGAGTCTAATTATATGGGTAACGATGATGGAATTTTAAATGAAATACCTCAAAATATAGAAACAGAGTTCTGCGGATATGATGCTACTTCTTGCCAAGGCACTATATTATGCATAATAGGTGAAAAAGGCTTTGAAGAAGAAGTTAAAGCTGGAGAAAAATGTGCAATAGTTGTAGATAGAACTCCATTTTATGCAGAAATGGGAGGACAAATTGGAGATAGAGGAATAATCGAAAATTCTAAATTAAAAGCCATAGTTACAGATTGTAAGAAAAATATTGCTGGTAAGGTTATTCACTTTATAGAAGTTAGAGAAGGAAATATTAAAGTTAATGATAAAATAACACTTAAAGTAGATGAAATCAGAAGGCAGAACATTTGTAGAAATCATACGGTTACACATATGTTGCATGAAACATTAAAAGAAACCCTAGGAGATCATGTAAATCAAGCAGGTTCTTATGTGGATGGAGAAAGATTAAGATTTGACTTTACCCATTTTTCAGCTATGACAGAGAAACAGTTAAAAGAAGTAGAAAATAAATTAAATAGAGAAATAGTTAACGCTTATGAAGTAAAAACTGATGTTATGTCAATAGAAGAAGCAAAGGAAAAGGGTGCAGTAGCATTATTTGATGATAAATATAAAGAAGATGTTAGAGTTGTTTCTGTAGGTGATTATAGCAAAGAGCTTTGTGGAGGAACTCATGTTAAGAATTCAGGAGAGATTGGACTTTTTAAGATAGTTAGTGAAGCAGGGGTGGCTGCAGGAGTTAGGAGAATAGAAGCTATTACTTCTGAAAAGGCTGTAAATTATGTTGAAGAAAAGGAAAACATGATAAAAGAAATATGTTCTACATTAAAGTGTAATGAAAAAGAGATAATTAATAAAATAACATCTTTATTGTCTAATGTTAAAGAAAAAGAAAAAGAACTACAAAATTTAAAAGAAAAACTTACAAATGGAATAGAAGATGAAATATTAGACAAAATAGTAGAGGTAAAGGGAGTTAAAGTGGTAGCTGCTACTGTTAAGGATGTAGATGGTGAAATTTTAAGAAATCTATGTGATAAGCTAAGAAATAAAGTTTCAGAAGGTGTAGTAGTGCTTGGTAGTAGCATGGGAGATAAGGTTCAATTTGTTGCAATGGCTACCAAGGATGTTGTAGCAAGAGGGGTACATTGTGGAAAAATAATTAAAGAAGTTGCAACCATAGCCGGTGGTGGAGGTGGCGGAAGACCTGATATGGCTCAAGCAGGTGGAAAGTTACCAGAGAAGCTAGAAGAAGCTATTGCTAGTGTGGCTTCAGTTGTAGAAACTTTAGTAAAGTAGTATACTTTTTGTATATAATGCATTATAATATATCTAAGATAAATGGTAATTAAAGATTTTAAGAAGGTGATATAGTGGATAAGCAACATACAGTTCAGTTTGATGTAAATAAAGATAAAAAAGATATGACTAAGATAATATTAACTGACGTATATAAAGCTTTAAAAGAAAAGGGATATAACCCTGTAAACCAGTTAGTTGGATATCTTATATCTGGCGACCCAACCTATATAACCAACTATAATGGAGCAAGAGCATTAGTTAGTAAGCTTGAGAGAGACGATATATTAGAAGAAGTTTTAAAATCTTATCTCGATATAAAATAAAAATGCCTTTATAGGCATTTTTATTTTAAAGTTATAAGCAAAAGATCCTATTAACTTGTTTGAGGATTAAAATATATTTTAAGGAGCTAGGCAATGAGAATACTTGGTTTAGATATTGGTGATAGAACTATAGGAGTGGCTATAAGTGATCCACTAGGATTTACAGCACAAGGAATAACTACAATAAGACGTAAAAATGAAGAAATAGATATTGAAGAGATAAAGAAAATTTGTAGGGAATACAATGTGGAAACTATAATCTCAGGAATGCCTAAAAATATGAATGGAACCATTGGAGAGCAAGCTGAAAAAGTTAAAAATTTTTGTGCGATTCTAAAGGAGCATATTGATATTGAAATAAAATTTTGGGACGAGAGACTTACTACGGTTGCAGCGCATAAAGCTATGTTAGAAGCCGATATGTCGAGAAAAAAAAGAAAGACGTTGGTTGATAAAATAGCTGCTACATATATATTACAAGGATATTTAGATAGCATATATTAATATGAAGGAGGGAAGAAATGGATAACTTTTTAGAAAAAATAACATTAACTGATGAAGATGGGCAAGAAGTAGACTTTGATGTAATAACAAAATTAGAAGTAGAGACAGATGAATATTTTATAGTTACTTTATCTGATGAGGATAGTGATGAAGCCATAGCTCTTAAAGTTGTTAAGGGAGAAAATGGTGAGGAAATGTTCGAAACTGTAGAAGATGATGAGGAGTTCAGTATAGTTGTAGATGCTTATGAAACCTTATGTGAAGAAGGTCTAATATAGAGTATTAGCGTTTGTGAATTTAAAAAATAGAGAGGGAAGTGTTGATTTAATGTCTAAAGAAATATTAGAAAATTTAAAAAATGTATTGAAAGATAAAGGATATAAATTAACCCCTCAAAGACGAGCGATTCTTAATGAAATTATAGACAATCAAGGATCTCATCTTACTACTGAGGAAATTTATGATTTAGTTAAGGTTAAATGTCCAGAAATTGGTCTTGCTACTGTATATAGAACGGTACAAATACTTGAAGATATGGGAGTAGTAAGTAAACTAGATTTAGATGATGGATGTAGTAGATATGAACTTTGTGAAGAGGACGATGGACATCAACATCACCATTTAATATGTAATAAATGTGGAAGGGTAATTGAAGTTGAGGGCGATCTTCTTGAAGAGTTAGAAAATATAATAGAAGAAAAATATAGTTTTATGATTGAGAATCATAGCGTTAAATTTTACGGTATATGCGATAATTGTCCCAAATAGAGAGCTATAATAGTATAGTTCTGTGAGTCAATTATATAAATGTGGAATGAATGTAGTATATATGGCAATAAAGGAGGGTAGAATTTTGAAAAAAGAAAGAGAAAAGATTAAGATAATTCCACTAGGGGGATTAAATGAGATAGGTAAAAATTTAACTGTTGTAGAATATAAAAATGATATAGTAGTTATAGATTGTGGATTAAAATTTCCAGATGACGAAATGTTAGGAATTGATGTGGTTATACCGGATGTGACATACTTAGTGAAAAATGCTGATAGAGTAAGAGGTATATTCTTGACTCACGGGCACGAAGATCACATAGGAGCATTACCATATGTTTTAAAACAGTTAAATATTCCTGTATACGGAACTAAGTTAACGCTAGGAATTGTTCAAAGCAAGTTAAAGGAACATGGATTATTATCAAGTGTTGAGCTAAAATGTGTTAAGGCTAAAGATATAATTAAACTTACTAATGTATCAGTAGAGTTTATTAAAACTAACCATAGTATTGCTGATTCAGTAGCTATAGCTATCCACACACCATTAGGAGTAGTTCTTCATACTGGTGATTTTAAAATTGATTTTACTCCAATAGATGGATGTGTAGCAGATTTAGCTAGATTTGCAGAATTAGGTAAAAAAGGTGTTACGGTTATGATGGCCGATAGTACTAATGTAGAGAGGCCTGGCTATACTATGTCAGAAAGCACTGTGGGAGAAACTTTCGAGAAAATATTCCATAACGCTAAAGGTAGAATTATAGTTGCAACATTTGCTTCTAATATACACAGAGTGCAGCAGATAATAACTGCTGCAAATAAATATGGAAGAAAAGTAGCATTATCGGGCAGGAGTATGGAGAATATTATAGCAGTTGCTATTGAATTAGGATATATAGATATTAATGAAGAATCATTAATTAGTATAGATGCTATTGGAAAATATCCTGATGATAAAATAGTAATGATAACAACTGGTAGTCAAGGAGAGGCTATGTCAGCACTTGCAAGGATGGCATCTTCAGAGCATAAAAAAGTTAATATTGCAAAGGGAGATTTAGTTATAATATCTGCAACACCAATACCAGGAAATGAAAAACTGGTATCAAAGGTTATAAATCAATTGTTTAAAAAGGGTGCTGATGTTATTTATGAAGCATTAGCTGATGTCCATGTATCTGGGCATGCTTGTCAAGAGGAATTGAAGTTGATGCAGACTTTAGTTAAACCTAGATTTTTCATACCAGTTCATGGAGAGTATAGGCATTTAAAGCAGCATGGAGAATTAGCTGTTAAGCTAGGACTGTCTGAAAAAAATGTTTTTTTAGGTGAAAATGGTGATGTTATAGAACTTAATAGAACTAGCATTAAAAAAACAGGTACAGTAGTATCAGGACAGGTATTTGTAGATGGCTTAGGGGTTGGAGATGTAGGAAATATAGTTCTAAGGGATAGAAAGCATTTATCTCAAGATGGTATACTAACAGTAGTAGTTACCATAGAAAAAGAAAGTGGAACAGTAATAGCTGGACCAGATATTATTTCAAGAGGATTTGTTTACGTAAGAGAGTCCGAAGATTTAATGGAAAGAGCAAGAGATATAGTGAAAGAAGCTTTAAAAGAGTGTGAAGAAAAACATATTACTGATTGGCCTACAATAAAAGGAAATATTAGAGAAGTTCTTAGAGCATATCTATATGAGAAAACTAAGAGGAGGCCTATGATATTACCTATTATAATGGAGGTATAAGTATATTATTAAGCTATTTTCAGAATAAATATTAGTAAATATACTTTCATTTGGTATTTAATATAGTTTTTATAACATTGACTTTTTTAAATCATAAGATTAGAATAAGAATAGTAAAAAAAAAGATTGGATACAAAAGTATCCAATTTTATTTTGTAATAAATAATAAAAAAAAATAATACTGGAGGAAAAATATGAATTTATATACAAGAGAAGATATAAGAAATATAGCTATAATAGCTCACGTTGACCATGGTAAAACAACTTTGGTAGATGCACTTTTAAAGCAAAGTAAGGTGTTTAGAGATAATGAAGTAGTTCAAGAGAGAGTAATGGATTCTAATGACTTAGAAAGAGAAAGAGGAATTACTATACTTTCAAAAAATACAGCAGTAGTTCATAATGGAATAAAGATAAATATAATTGATACACCTGGGCATGCTGATTTTGGTGGAGAAGTTGAAAGGGTATTGAAAATGGTAGATAGTGTTCTACTTGTAGTAGACGCTTATGAAGGGGCTATGCCACAGACTAAATTCGTACTTAAAAAGGCACTAGAATTAAAACTTAAGCCTATGGTAATAATAAATAAAATTGATAAAAAGGATGAAAGAGCTGCCGAAGTTATTGACGAGATATTTGACTTATTTGTTGAACTTGGGGCAAGTGATGAGCAATTAGATTTTAAGATAATATATGCTTCAGCAAGAAGTGGATTTGCTAAGGATGAATTAGAGAATGAATCTAAGGATATGGAACCATTATTTGAGGCCATTATACAAAATGTAAATCCACCGAAAGGCTATGTGGACGAGCCACTTCAAATGCTTGTAACTTCTATAGATTATAATGAATATGTAGGTAAAATAGGAATAGGTAAAGTTGAAAGAGGAGTTATTAAGAAGAATCAAACTGTAGCACAGATAAGAAAAGATGGAAGCATAAAAAATGTTAAGATCTCTAATCTTTATGTGTATGAAGGGCTAAAGAGAGTAGAAACAGAAGAAGCAAAATTGGGAGATATAGTAGCTATCTCAGGTATACCAGATATTAACATTGGAGAAACTATAGCAGATAATGCTAGTCCAGAAGCATTACCATTTGTAGATATTGATGAACCTACACTTAATATGAATTTTATAGTTAACAATTCACCATTTGCAGGACAGGATGGAGACTTCGTAACTTCTAGACATTTAAGAGACAGACTTATGAAAGAGCTTGAAACTAATGTAAGTTTGAGAGTGGAAGAAACAGATTCAGCTGATTCATTTAAGGTAAGTGGAAGAGGAGAGCTTCATTTATCTATATTAATTGAGACTATGAGAAGAGAAGGATATGAGTTCCAAGTATCAAAACCAACAGTTATATATAAAAGAAATGAAGAAGGAAAATTGCTTGAGCCTATCGAAGATTTAACTATAGATGTACCAGAAGAGTACATGGGGGTAGTTATGGAAAAATTAGGACCAAGAAAAGCTGAAATGGTTAATATGACAAGTGCAATTAATGGATATACAAGATTAGAGTTTAAAATACCTTCTAGAGGATTAATAGGATTTAGAAACGAATTTATGACGGATACTAGAGGAAATGGTATAATGAACCATGTACTAGAAGGATATGAGGAATTTAGAGGAGATATTCCGGAGAGAAGTAGAGGATCTCTTGTAGTTTTTGAAGCAGGAGAGTCAATTACTTATGGATTGTTTAATGCACAAGAAAGAGGAAACTTATTTATAGGACCAGGAGTTCCAGTATATCAAGGAATGGTATGTGGAGAATGTTCAAGAGCTGACGATATAGAAGTAAATGTATGTAAGAGAAAACATTTATCGAACACAAGAGCGTCTGGTTCAGATGAGTCATTAAAATTAGTTCCAGTTAATCCAATGTCATTAGAACAATGTTTAGAATTCATAGCTTCAGATGAACTTGTAGAGGTTACTCCTAAAACAATAAGAATAAGAAAAAGAATATTAGACCCAACCATGAGAAAAAGAGCTGCGTTAAAAAAGGCTTAATTAATTTTATATCATGAGGTGATGTTATGAGAAAAATCATAGGTATAATCATAGGAGTATTAATCCTTATTATGTTAGGCGGTTTTATATACTATAACTCAGTGACCAAGAATCCATTTACTGGGGATAATGAATTTATGGTAGAAGTAAAAGAAGGACACTCCTTTTATGATGTAATTTATACTTTAGATAAAACGGGTAATATAAAAAACACCACATTATCAAAGTTATATATTAAATTAAAGGATTTAAATGTAAAATTAGTGCCTGGAAATTTTAAAATTCCTACTAATTCTACGATGGAAGAATTTATAGCTATATTAGAGAGTCCTGATTCGGATGAGAGCACTGTCAGTGTAACTATACCAGAAGGCTATGATATAGAATCTATGGCAAAACTTTTTGAAGAAAAAGGTTTATTTTCTAAGGATGAATTTACAAAAGCTGTGAAGGAATTTGAAACACCAAATTATATATCTAAAGTTGAAGGACAAAAATATGCTATGGAGGGATTTTTATTTCCTGATACTTATAAGATAGTAAAGGGAGAAACACCGACAGAAGTTATATCTATGATGAATAAAAGGTTTGATGAGATTATTAAAGATGTAGCAGAATCATCTCAAAAAGAAATTAAGGATATTTATAGAACTATTTCTATGGCTTCCATTGTTGAGAGAGAAGCTGTAGCTGAAGGAGAAAGACCTATAGTAGCATCTGTTTTTTATAATAGATTAGAAATAAATATGAAATTTCAATCTTGTGCTACAGTATTATATTCATTAGGTGAATATAAAGAAAAGTTATATGAGAAAGACTTAGAAGTACAATCTCCATATAACACTTATTTAGTAGATGGATATCCTATAGGACCTATTTGTTCGCCAGGGAAATCATCTTTAATGGCAGCTGTGAATCCACAAGACACAAACTATTTATATTTTGTTGCTAACAATGATGGAACTCATTTCTTTACAGATGATTATAGTGAATTTTTAAAAGTAAAAGAGAAAACACAAGGATTTTAGCAGTAGTTATAAGTTCAAAATAATTTGAACTTATAACTTTATGTATATAGAGAAGAAAAAGTTTTTAATAGTGTATACGGAGGTTAATATGAGTGGAGTCACACATGATTATATGGAGCAGTACTTAAGAGGACTAATACCAGAGTATAGTGGAGTTTTAGCTGAACTTGAAGAGTTTGCTGAAAAGAATTTAGTTCCTATAGTTCAAAAGGAAACTTCAAAATTTCTTCAATTTATGATTACTTTAAAAAAACCCAGAAAAATATTAGAATTAGGTACAGCTATCGGATATTCATCTATTTTAATGTCTCTAACCTCAGGAAATACTGTACATATTACCACCATTGAAAGAGATGAAAACATGGTTAATATTGCTAGGAATAATATAAAAAAGATGAATTTAGATAGTAATATTAATGTAGTTCAAGGGGAGTGTTTAGAAATGCTTGAGAACCTTGATGATAAATATGATATGATTTTTATGGATGCTGGAAAAGGTCACTATGGTAACTTTCTACCTCATTGTTTAAGAATGCTTAAAGATGATGGAGTTATAATAGCAGACAATGTGTTATTTAGAGGAATGGTTGCAAATAAAGAATTAGTAAAAAGAAGAAAAATAACTATTGTAAAAAGAATGAAAAGCTATTTAGATATAGTTTCAAAGGATAAAGATTTAGTTACAACTGTACTTCCAATGGGAGATGGAATAGCATTAACAATAAGGAGGGACCAAAATGATAAAACCAGAATTATTAGCACCGGCAGGTAATTTAGAAAAATTAAAAGCAGCTATTAACTTTGGAGCAGATGCGGTTTATTTAGGTGGAAATAAACTTAATTTAAGGGCTTTTGCAGATAATTTTACCAATGAACAGTTAATAGAGGGGTTAGAATTTGCCCATACTAGAGGTAAAAAGGTATATGTTACCTTAAATGTATTTCCACATAATGAAGATTTAGATGGATTAGAAGATTATTTAATAGAATTGTATAATATGGGTGTAGATGCAATAATAGTTTCAGACCCAGGAATTATTATGACAGCTAGAGAAGTGGTTCCTAATCTAGAGATTCATTTAAGCACTCAAGCAAATACGGTTAACTGGAAAACTTGTGAGTTTTGGCATAAGATGGGCGTTAAGAGGATTGTTTTAGCACGAGAACTGTCTTTAGATGAGATTAAAAATACTAAAAGTAAAATTCCAGAAACCTTAGAATTAGAAGTGTTCATACATGGCTCTATGTGCATGTCATACTCAGGTAGATGTCTTCTTTCTAACTATATGACAGGAAGAGATGCAAATAGAGGTGGATGTGCTCAACCATGCAGATATAAATATCACTTAGTTGAAGAAAAAAGAGAGGGAGAATACTACCCAATAGTAGAAGATGAAAGAGGCACTTACATAATGAATTCGAAGGATCTTTGCATGATTGAACATATTCCAGAGGTTATTAGCACAGGGGCTATTTCATTAAAAATTGAGGGAAGAATGAAAAGCGCTTACTACGTGGCTACAGTTTGTAAGATTTATAGAGAAGCTATAGATAGTTACATGGCGGACCCTGACAATTATAAATTTAATAAGAAATGGATTGAGGATCTAGATAAGCCAAGTCATAGAGAATACTACACAGGATTTTACCTTAATGAAGAGAATAAACAAATACAGAGTACTTCAGCGTATATAAGAAAATATGACATTGTAGGAGTTGTAAAATCCTATGATGAGGAAAAGAAAGTGGTTACTATAGAACAAAGAAATAAGGTATTTGATGGTGAATTAGTAGAGATAATGAAACCAGTTGGAGATAATATTGAAGTTAGATTAATGGACCTTCATGATGAAAGAGGCAATAAAATAGAAAGTGCTCCAAGTGCAAAAATGATATTTACTGCAATAGTTGATAAGGCTATGGAAGAAAATGATATAATAATTAAACCCAAGGAGGAAAACTAATGAATCGTCCAATATTAATAGGGATAACTGGGGGCACTGGATCTGGAAAAAGTACTATAGCTAGAGAAATATGCAAGAATTTTGATGAGCATTGCATAGCAATGATAGAGCAAGATTGTTATTATAAAGATCAAACACATTTAAGCACTGAACAAAGAATGAAAACAAACTATGATCATCCTCATGCTTTTGATACTGAATTATTAGTAGAGCATTTAACTTCTTTGATTCAATGGAAATCTATAGAAAAGCCAATTTATGATTTTGAAATTCATAATAGAAAAACAGAAACAATAACAGTTGAATCTAGAGATATAATTATAGTAGAGGGAATATTAGTTCTTCAGGAAGAAATATTAAGAAATATGTTGGATATAAAAATATATGTAGATACAGATGCGGATGTAAGATTTATTAGAAGAATGTTAAGAGACGTTAAGGAAAGAGGAAGAACTATAGATTCTGTAATCACCCAATACTTAACGGTAGTAAAACAAATGCACGAGCAGTTCACTGAGAATACAAAAAAATATGCAGATATAATAATACCAGAAGGTGGACATAATAAAGTTGCTATTGATGTAATAATAGGAAAAATAAAGCAAATCCTTCATGATAAATAAAAAAAGTATATAATATCTCCCTTTAGTCAATTATTATGCTAGAGGGAGATGTTTTTTTATGAGATTTAATAGCCAGAAGCATGCAGTAAAAAGAATGTATACTTTTTGTGGACTTAGTACTGTTTTATTTCTTCTACTTGTTGTTAGACTATTTTCTATTCAAATAAAAGAAGGAGAAGAATTAGCTGTATCAGCAAATTCTCAATATTATTATGAAGAAAATACAAGTGATTTAAACCTTAAGCTTTTAGATAGAAATAATGAATTGGTCTTCAATTATGAAAAAATTTATTATGCAGTTATTGATCCTAAAGTGTTTTTTACTATGAACAATGAAAGTATGTTTAAGGATATGAGAAATATTGCTTATGTACTTAGAACATATGATAAAGATTATGATTTGGACTTGCTACAATATGATATAGAAAAAGGGAAAAAGCATTATGCTATTGATAGTCAATGTTATGAAAAGCTTAGGAAAATAAAAGATGTTAAAGGTATATATACTTACGAATTTATGAAATCAAATAAAGCTAAGGATTGGAATATTAAAAATTTGTTAATTAATAATAGAAAATATTCAAATGATAAGGAACTTAAGGATGAGGGAACTTTAGAAAGAGATTTATACGAGTATACGAAAAATAATAAAGTAGATAAGATTATATTTGAAAAAGATGTGAGCGAAAAAGTAGTCAATGAAACTAAAGTTGAAAATGCGGATAATAGAAATGTAATGTTAACTTTAGATAATGATATTCAAAATAAAGCACAGGAGATATTACAAAAGGAAGATTATAAAATGTATCCTCAAATAGGAATACTATTGATGGAAAGTAATACAGGGGATATATTAGCCATGGCACAAAAAGATGATAAACTATCAAATGTAAATATAGGAGTGCCTAGTGGAAATGGATTTTTAATAGGATCAGTGTTTAAAACTATTGTTTATGAAGCTGCATTGAACAATAGTTTAATAACTAAAGATGAAATCTTCGATATACAAAATATTTTTGAACGTAGAAAAAATAACGAAAAAGCATCTAATGTATCTAGGGCCTATGCTATATCTTCAAATGATATATTTGCTCAAATAGGATGGAGGGTTGGTATGAATGTGTTATTTGAATATGCCAGTAAACATGGATTATTTGAGAAAGTATTAAATTTGCAAGATGAGAGAAATGGAATAATAGAAGGTTATGGTAAGGAGCACAATGATTATTTAATAACTAATACATCTATAGGTCAAACATTAAGAGTTACTCCAATAGAAGCCATATCAATCCCTAATACAGTAATTAATGACGGAGTGTATGTTAAACCTAGAATAATAAAAGAGGTACGAGAAAATGATGGAGATGTAATAAATACTTATAAAACTGAGAGTAAAAGAATTTTTAATATAGATTTAGCTAAACATATGAAAAATGAAATGATTAATGTAGTTGAAAATCATGAAGGTACTGGAAAAAAAGCTAAACTTGAAGGAATAGAAATAGGAGGTAAAACTGGAACCACAGAATATTTTATAGGAGATAAAGAAGCTTCTGATGGATGGTTTTGTGGATTTTTCCAATATAATAATAAATATTATTCAATGGTAGTTTTTATTCCTGAAATTAACTTAGTAAATGATGCTGGTGGAGGAACAGCTTGTATTATATTTAGAGATTTAGTTGAAAATATAATAAATATGAAATATCTTAAATAGTTGGTCATGGTTTTCCATGACCAATTTTAATTTCAAAAACTTATTGTCAAGAAGAAAATTAAATTTTATAACTAAATATAATTCTAGCTATATAATAGGAAACAAATTATCTCTACTTGAATATTATATTAATAAGCATTATTAGGGGGAACATCAATGTTCTGTTTAAATTTACTACTAAATATACTAAGTGAGTATGCATTACTTACAGGATATGTAGCAGGAAATAATTCTTTTCCGCAGCCATTAACAGAAGATGAAGAAAGGCATTATTTAAACAAACTAAAAGAGGGAGATTGGGAATCAAAAAATATATTGGTAGAAAGAAACCTAAGATTGGTTGCACATATAGTAAAGAAATATTCATTTCCCGGGAAAGAGGTCGATGATTTAATATCTATTGGGACAGTAGGATTGATAAAAGCAATTGACTCTTTTGATAATTCTAAGGGGACGAGACTTGCAACATACGCAGCTAGATGTATTGAAAATGAAATATTAATGTTAATAAGAAATAACAAGAAAATTAAAGGAGAGGTGTATTTACAAGACCCTATAGGTTTAGATAAAGAAGGGAACGAAATTTCGCTCATGGATATATTGAGTAGTGATAAAGATTCCATTTTAGAAATAGTAGAAAATAAAATACAAGTTAAAAAATTGTATACTAAACTAAATACAGTTCTTCAAGAAAGGGAAAGGTTAATAATAGAAATGAGATATGGGTTAATTGACGGAAAGCCAAAAACCCAAAGAGAGATTGCAGCAATATTATCAATTTCTAGATCATATGTATCTAGGATAGAAAAAAGGGCCTTAAAAAAATTATTTAAGGAACTAAATACTAATATAGGTAATAAAAATATTTAATTCTATAGAGTATTAAAAGGGAGGATTGCCTTCCTTTTTTTATTAATATAATTTCTAATTTAATTAATATAGATAGATTATAATAATATGAAGTTTTAATTAACTATATCTATAATAAAATCTATTTGTCTAATGTAGAAATTCAATTGCAATATATTAAAGTATATACCTTTACTAAAGCTATAAGAGATATCTAACATGACTATATAATATTATGAATTTTATATAATCATGTTGGATATAATTCAAATAGATTATTATAGGAGGAGAGTAGCTATGGAGTTAAAGGAAATTTTAAGACTAGCTGTGAAAATGAAGGCATCAGATATACATATAGTACCAGATGTACAACCTAAAATTAGAGTAGAGGGCATATTAGAAAATTTAACTAAAGACAGGTTAAGCAAAGATATAGTGGAAGGTTACACAAAGGAATTGCTAAGCGATAAATATGAGGAATATCAAGCTAAAGGGCAATTTGATCTAGGAATTAACTTAGAAGAAATAGGTAGATTTAGAGTGCACATTTACAAACAAATTGAAGGAAACACCTTAGCCATTAGAATAATACAAGGTACTATTCCTACATTAGAAGCATTAGGCTTTTCTAAAATTATTAAAGAACTAACCCATATAGAAAATGGACTTATACTAGTGACAGGTGCTATTGGTAGTGGGAAGAGTACCACCGTAGCTGCTATGATCGATGAAATAAATTCTCATAGGCAATTGAATATCATAACTCTGGAGGATCCCATTGAATATATTCATATTCATAAAAAATCTATAATAAATCAAAGAGAGTTAGGAAGAGACTTTTACAGTTATATAGAAGCTATTAGAGGAAGTTTAAGGAGTGATGGAGATATTGTATATATAGGCGAGCTAAGAGAAAAAGAAGCTATAAAAATGGCCTTAAATGCAGCAGAAACAGGGTATTTAGTTATATCTACTATGCACACATATTCAGCCTATAAAACTATAGATAGAATTATAAATTTTTTTCACGGAGAAGAAGAGATAAGGGTAAGATATCAATTATCAACAGTGTTAAAAGCTATAATATGTCAAAGTCTTATTAGAAAAATTGATGGAAAAGGAAGAATAGCAGCTCAAGAAATAATGGTAAATATACCCGCCATACAGAACTTAGTAAGGGAAGGGAAATCATATCAAATACCTTCAATAATACAAACAGGAGAAAAATATGGTATGAGGCTTATGGATAAGCATATAGAAGAACTACGAAAATCTGGTATTATTGAATAAACTAATTGTTGAAGAACCACAAAAGAATATACCTTTATAAGAATATAAGCGTAGATTTTTGGGATTTTATTTTTGTATGATACAAAACAAAGTCAATTAGCTATTGTAATTTTTTCACTTAGGTTTTATACTAATGTTAGAAATATAAGTAATTACAAGTGACATTTTATCAATATATTGATAAAATAAAAGAATTACATGTATAAATTCTATTTGAATGATTAAATTTTGGAGGAATTCTAACTTTCTTGTTGAATATATTTCTTTGGAACTTCTTAGGGGAGGAGTAGGTGTAATGAAGGATTACATTGTTGGAATAGATATAAGTACATCAAAAGTATGTGGTATAGTTGGTAATTTAGGTGATGACAACAAAATAGAAGTTTTGGGTATAACTACCTATGATTGCCAAGGTGTTAAAGATAATAAAATTATAAATATACATAATACATCTAAGGCAATATGTAATGTTATAAAGCACCTAGAAAATATTGTAGACAAGCAATTACAAGAAGTTTATTTCTCTATACCAATATCGATTTGCGAATCAGTAAGAGTAAAGGGGATTATACCTTTTTCTTCTTATAAAGAGATAACTTTACAAGATATAAATAATGTTAAGGATGCTATGCAGTTTTCAGTTTCTAGGAATAAAGAAATTATAGCTGTTGAAGTAGAGGAATATATAGTTGATGATATGAGAAATATAGACAATCCTTTAAAAATGAAAGCTAAAACTCTTCAAGGAGAAGGGGTTATGTTCATAGCTCCACTAGAAGAAGTAAATAAATTCAAAAGGTGTATGGAAGAGTGCGGTTTGATAGTTAAAGGAATGGTTGTTAGTGCATTAGGTATAGCTAAGGATACATTGAAAAAAGAAGAATTAGATAAAGGTGTAGCTATAATTGATATAGGAGCTACTAATACAGAGGTGACTACATTTAAAAGAAATTATTATTTAGATAGCTTTTCTGTACCATTAGGCGGAGATACTATAACTAATGATATTTCAATATGTCTAAATGTGCCTAAAGAGAATAGTGATATTTTAAAATTTAAGTGCGGTAATTTAATAAAAGATACTTCTATGAAAAATCATAGAATAAGATCAAAATCAAGTGATGGAAAACTTATAGATGTTGATTATGATACTTTAGTTGATATAATATATGAAAGAGTTAAGGAATTGCTTGAAATTATTAAGACTAATCTTATTGAAAAAGAACTTTATAATCATATCAATGAAGTTGTAATAGTTGGAGGAGGAATTTCATTATTTCGAGACATTAATGTAGTTACTACTGAAATTTTGGGGAAAAACTCTAGAGTAGGTGCTCCTAAATATATAGGTGCTGCTAATCCAATATATTCAACAGCCGCAGGTATTCTAAATGAAGTTATCAATGAAAATAAAGAAGTTGATTGTGTTTATGAAAAAGATAGAACTATAGAGTGTGAAGAAGTTAAAAATAATAAGGGCATAATTTCTAAGCTAAAAAGTGTGTTTAAAAATTTTTCTAATGAGGAGGTAGTAAAGTGATAGATTTCGATGAACAAAATAAGAGTATGTGTAAGATAAAGGTTATTGGTTGTGGTGGCGGAGGAAATAATGCTGTAAACAGAATGATTGAAGAAGGTTTGAAGAATGTAGAGTTTATAGGTATAAATACAGATAAACAAGCATTGGCATTATCTAAAGCTGAACTTAAAATTCAATTAGGAGACAAGCTTACTAGAGGGCTAGGAGCAGGGGCAAACCCTGAAATTGGTAGAAAAGCTGCAGAAGAAAGTAAGGAAGAAATAATAGAAGCACTAAAAGGTGCAGATATGGTTTTTATAACTGCTGGAATGGGCGGAGGAACAGGAACAGGTGCTGCACCAGTAGTAGCTGAAATAGCTAAATCTATGGGTATATTAACTGTAGGTGTTGTTACTAAACCTTTCCAATTTGAAGGAAGAAAAAGAATGGTTCATGCTGAAACTGGTATAAAAGGATTGAAAGAATCAGTAGATACATTGGTTACTATTCCAAATGAAAGACTGCTATCATTAGTAGATAAGAAAACTACCTTAGTAGAATCTTTTAGAAAAGCTGATGATGTATTAAGACAAGGTGTACAAGGCATATCAGACTTAATAACAATCACAGGATTAATAAACCTAGACTTTGCAGATGTAAAAACTATCATGGTGGATAAGGGACTTGCTCACATGGGAGTAGGAACAGGAAAGGGCGATAATAGGGCTCAAGAAGCTGCTAAACAAGCAATATCAAGTCCATTACTTGAAACTTCAATTATAGGTGCAACAGGAGTGCTTATAAACGTTACAGGTGGAAATGATTTATCTTTGATAGAAATTAATGAAGCAGCTAATATAGTTCAAGAAGAGGCAGATCCAGATGCAAATATTATATTTGGAGCTGTAATTGATGAAAACCTAAAAGATGAAATAAGAATTACAGTTATAGCTACTGGATTTGATAGTGATAGGGAAAAAGAAAAAGAAAATAATATTATGTTTGATACTGTAAGAAAAGAGACAAGTAAAGCAGAAGTTGCAGCAACAAAAGAGCCTGAAATAGTTAAAACTACAAAGGATGAAGATGATTTTGCTGTTCCAACTTGGCTAAGAAAAAATATGAGATAATAAAAATGTATAATAGAAAACAGTAGGGAAAAAATTCCCTACTGTTTTTTTGTTGTAGATTAATGTGAAAAAACCATCGTAAAATGACATAAAATTAAGGGAATAAAATAAGAACTTATGGTATAATTTTACAAATTTTACTTTTGTAACAGGTTATAATTAAATACAGGAGGTGAAGACATGGTAGTATGGTTAGATGTACTTATGGTAGAAAATTTTCTGGTGAATTTTTTCTTATTAACAGTGACAATGAGCACTTTAAAAAAAAGAAGTTCCCTATTAAGATTATTCATAGCATCCCTTGTGGGAAGTTCATATATAATTACAATGGTAGTTCCACAGCTTAATATGTTAACAAAAACTCCATTTAAGATTATAGTAGCAGTGGTGATGATAATTATTGTCAACAATGAAAAGGAATTTATACCTATAGCAAAACAAACCATAATATTTATACTATATTCCATGTTACTGGCTGGACTGTCTTTTTATTTGGCAATATCCAGTGGAGATCCTGTGAACATAAGCAATACGGTGTATAAATTTACAGGTAAAAATTTACTTTTATCAATTATGGTGATATACATTGTAATTCATAGGGTTGTCATCTATGTAAAAGAGAGAAAATGTTTTGAAACTTTTATTTACAATATAGATATTTGTTTTAAAGAGCAAAAGAAAAGTATAAGAGCATTTCTAGATACAGGAAATGAGTTAAGAGAGCCAGCAACTAATTTACCAGTAATAATTGTAGAGAAAGATGTATTTAAGGATTTAAATCTAAAGGAATACAACACATATTGCATTCCTTATTCTGTTATAAGTGGGTCAACTGGTAGACTTATTGGAGTTAAGCCTGATTATATAACAATAGAACTTAATGGAAATGTTATAGAACAGAATGTAATAGTAGCTTTTTGTGATAAGAAACTAAGTAAGCATAATGATTATAAGGGATTATTATCAATAGGGATTATAAATTGAGGGGGAAGAGGTATGAAAAAAGTATTAAGTATTGTAAAAATAGCGGGAGAATGGTTTTACAGTTCTATTAATAAATTACTCAGTAAATTTAAAATTTTTTCGCGACATATTTATTATATAGGGGGAAATGATGCACTACCTCCACCCTTATCGAAAGAAGAAGAAGAGGAGCTAGTAGAGTGTTTAGTTCAAGGAGATGAGAGCATTAGATCTATACTTATAGAAAGAAATTTAAGATTAGTAGTTTATATAGCAAGAAAATTTGAGAACACAGGAGTCAATGTAGAGGATTTGATTTCAGTAGGGACTATTGGGTTAATAAAAGCTGTTAACACATTTGCACCAGAAAAAAAAATAAAGCTAGCAACATATTCATCAAGATGCATCGAAAATGAAATACTAATGTATTTAAGAAGAAATAGTAAAATTAAAACAGAGATATCCTTTTATGAGCCACTAAATATTGATTGGGATGGAAATGAACTATTGCTATCAGATATATTAGGAACTGACAGTAATGTAGTTTATAACTTTATTGAAGATGAGGTTGATAAACAATTATTAGTAATAGCTCTAAATAAGTTAAATGAAAGAGAACGAGAAATAATTGAATTGAGATTTGGCCTTAATGGAGAGCAGGAAAAAACTCAAAAAGAGGTTGCTGACATGCTTGGTATATCACAATCCTATATTTCTAGATTAGAGAAAAGAATAATAAAAAGATTAAAAAAAGAAATTAATAAAATGTTGTAAGGTTGTCTGTAGTATAAAAAATTCCTAGCAGGAGATAATTTAAATGTAACTATTCTGAAAGGAATGAGACCTTATGATGATCAATAAAGTAGAAATATGTGGCGTAAATACTTCTAAATTACCAGTTTTAAAAGAAAAAGAAATGAGAAATTTGTTGATAAGAATTCAAAGTGGAGAGAAAGCATGTAGGGAGGAATTCATAAGGGGAAACCTTAGGTTGGTATTAAGTGTAATTCAAAGATTTAATAACAGAGGAGAAAATGTAGATGATTTATTTCAAGTGGGATGTATAGGTTTAATGAAAGCAGTAGATAATTTTGATTTGTCTCAGAATGTGAGATTTTCGACTTATGCAGTTCCTATGATTATAGGAGAAATAAGAAGATATTTAAGAGATAATAATTCTATAAGGGTTAGTAGATCTTTAAGAGATGTGGCTTATAAGGCATTGCAAGTAAGAGATAGGTTAGTGAATAAAGATAATAAAGAACCTACAGTGTCTCAGATAGCACAAGAACTTAACCTTCCTAAGGAAGAAGTGGTTTTTGCATTAGATGCAATTCAAGATCCTATATCATTATTCGAGCCGATTTATCATGATGGTGGAGATGCTATCTATGTAATGGATCAAATAAGTGATAATAAAAACTTGGATGAAGGTTGGCTTGAAAATATATCAATTAAAGAAGCTATGAAAAAATTAACAGATAGAGAAAAATTAATACTAAATTTGAGATTTTTTCATGGTAGAACTCAGATGGAAGTTGCTGATGAGATAGGAATATCACAAGCACAAGTTTCAAGATTGGAGAAAACTGCATTAAAGCATATGAGAAAGCATGTATAAGAGAGCCTTTGGCTCTTTTTTAGTTCTATTATGTAAATTTAAATAATAAATATAAAGTAATGTTTGAGAAAATTTTAAATCTTAAGGGGGAGTGTATATGGAGCTACCAATGTTTGCAATTAATAATCTTAGAGTTATGGAGATTATAGATATTAATAGTGGAAGTAAATTAGGATATATTAAAGATTTTAAAATAGATTGTGAAGCGTATAAAGTAGTTAGTATAATAATTCCATTACAAAAATCAGGATGGTTCTCTAAAAAGAATGATATAGAGATACCTTGGGAAAAAATAAAAAAGATAGGCATAGATGTAATATTAATAGATGGCGAAGGTATAATTGACAATAATAGTAACTTATAAAAATAGATTACTATATACAAAACACTTAATTTTTGTGTATAATCTTAATATAATACAGAAAAGGATGTGAATAGCATGAAATGTCCTTATTGTAATGGAGATGAAAGTAAGGTTGTAGATTCTAGATCTACAGAAGATAATATTGCCATAAGGAGAAGAAGGGAATGTTTAAAGTGTAACAAAAGATACACTACCTACGAAAAAATTGAGTATATTCAACTTTCAGTTGTAAAAAGAGATTTGACAAGAGAGGTTTTTAACAGAGATAAAATTATAAATGGTATAATAAGAGCCTGTGAAAAAAGACCTATTTCTAGGAATGATATAGAGAAGATTGTGAACTATATAGAAAAGGAACTCAATAATAACATGACTACTGAAATAACTTCAGAGGATGTTGGAGAAATGGTGTTAAATATGCTTAAAGATATTGATGAAGTAGCATATGTA
Source organism: Clostridium sp. UBA4108 (assembly GCA_002381695.1). Taxonomy (GTDB): domain Bacteria; phylum Bacillota; class Clostridia; order Clostridiales; family Clostridiaceae; genus Clostridium_J. The sequence continues at coordinate 119,512 of DFXM01000001.1, forward strand.
AGATTTGCATCAGTTTATAGAAAATTTGATGATATAAATAGTTTTATGGAAGAAATAATAAAGCTTAATGGGAATAAGTAAAATAAATATTTTACTTATTTTTTTCTATAAAGATTTATAAGGAGGATTAAGAGATTTTGATAAACTTTAAAAGTGAATACTTAGAGTATAGTATAGGTAATATAAGGGTAGTATTTACCACTAAAAAAAATAATAAAAGTTATAATAAAAATACGAGTGAAGGAAAAGAAAACTTAAAAAAACTTAAGTCTATATTTAATTTGAGTGAGGTCATATATGTGAATCAAATTCATAGTAATATAGTTATAGATTATAATGGAAGTGAATATATACAAAACAATGATGGAGATGGAATAGTAACAAATTTAAATAATATTGCTATAGGAGTTTTTACAGCAGATTGTGTTCCTGTTATAATGGTAGATGAAGAAAAAAAAGTTATTGCAGCAATTCATAGTGGCTGGAAAGGCACCATAAGTAACATAGTTGGAGAAGCAATTGAAACTATGGAAGTGAATTATGGGTCTATTCCCAAAAATATTAGGGTATTTATTGGACCTCATAATAAAGAATGTTGCTATCAGGTTAGTGAAGAACTCATAAATATGTTTAAGGAAAATATCATATTTAAAAATGATGAAACAATACATAATGGGAGATACTTAAATCTACAAAGATGTATAGAACTACAATTATTAGATAGACATGTTCTACAAGAAAATATAGAATACTGCAATCTATGTACTTACTGTAATAGTGATACTAAATTTTATTCTTATAGAAGGGAAGAAGATAGAGAGGGAAGAATGTATTCTTTTGTATTTATTGATTAAGGGGAGATAATTATGTTAGATAAAAAAATTTTAGTAGTAGATGATGAGGAACATATTCTGGAGTTAATTAAGTTTAATCTAATGAAAGAAGGGTATAGGGTTATTACTGCAGATAATGGTAAGGATGCACTAAATATGGCAATTCAAGAGTATCCAGATTTAATTCTTTTAGATTTAATGCTACCAGGTTTAGATGGATTAGAAGTGTGTAAAGAGATTAGAAAAAACTCATCAATACAAGGGACATCAATAATAATGCTTACAGCTAAAGGTGAAGAGTTAGATAAAATATTAGGATTAGAATTAGGAGCAGACGACTATATAACAAAGCCGTTCTCTGTAAGGGAATTAATGGCAAGGGTGAAAGCGATTTTAAGAAGAACTAATTCAAAACAAGAAGACATCACATTTAAATTTGGTGATATAACTATAGATTTTCAAAGACATGAAGTTAAGAAAAATAGTGAAAAGGTTGAATTAACATTAAAGGAATTTGAATTATTGGAAATACTTATAAAAAACAAGGGTAAGGTTATGACTAGGGACTTTTTGCTAGATAAAATATGGGGCTATGAATACATTGGTGAAACAAGAACTGTAGATGTTCATGTAAGACATTTAAGACAAAAAATAGAAAGCGATGATAAGAATCCTATGTATATTAGAACTATAAGAGGTATTGGATATAAGTTTAATTATGGTGAGGATTATGAGTATTAATAGGGCATCAGGTAGCATGAAAAAAAAATTAATGGCTTATATAATGGTAGTATTAATATTTGTATTAATTTTCGTAAGCGTATTGTTTTATGCCATATCTAATTATGAAAAAGAGCAGAGAACAAGAGAAGAATTAACCATATATAATCACTTTTTCCAAAGCGATTTTTATCCTGAAAATAACAGTAAAACTAAAGAACTAATACAGGAGTTAAAAAATATTGGAGTGAGAGTAACTGTAATTGATGTAGATGGAGTAGTGATTTTTGATTCTACACATGATGTTAAATCACTATCTAATCATAATAATAGAGAAGAAATTATTGATGCAAGAAAAGATGGTGAAGGCTATGTTATAAGACATAGTATTTCACAAGGAAAAACAAATATGTATTTTTCTACTGTTTTACAAAATGGTAATATACTTAGGACTTCTAAAGAAATTTCATCAATATACAGTATAAATAGTTCTTATATGATTTTGTATATATTGGCTGGAATGATTATACTGGTTATATCTTTTTGGTTGTCAAGTAAATTATCCTACATAATAGTTAAACCTATTAGGGATTTAGATAATATAACATCTATGATAGCTAAAGGTGATTTTGGAAGAAGAGTAAGAGTGACTAGCAATGATGAATTGGGGAAGCTAGCAAGTAATTTTAATTTTATGGCAGACAAACTAGAAAATAGCTTAAACGAGTTAAAGGAAAAACAAAATAGACTTTCTGCAATATTAGAGAGTATGGAGAGTGGAGTTATTGCAATAGATAATACTGATAAGGTTATAATGATAAATAACTATGCAAAGAATTTATTTAACATTACTAATGATGTTGTTGGAAATAATATTCAGAATATATGTAAGGAAATAAACTTCAATAAGGTTCTTAGCACTAGTGATGAAGAGGTACAAGAAGTAAAGTTAGTAACTCCAATGTATAAGGTTCTTAAGTTTAGAACTGCGGATATTATAATAAATAGTAATCAGCATATAGGGGCAGTAACAGTTATTAATGACATAACAGAAGTCAAAAAATTGGAGAATATGAGAACTGAGTTTGTAGCTAATGTATCTCATGAACTAAAAACTCCATTAACATCTATAAGAGGCTTTACAGAGACGTTAAAATATGTAGATGATGATGATACTAGAATTAAATTTTTAAATATAATTGAAGAAGAAACTGAGAGGCTTACTAGATTGATAAATGATATATTAATATTATCTAATATAGAGCAATCTAAAGAAGTTAGAAATGAATATTTCTATGTAGACAAAATTATTGAAAGTGTTTACGATCTAGTTCAAAACCAAGCTAAAAATAAGAATATAGAAATTAATCTTAGTCTAAATAGTAATAGGGGAATTTTTGCAGATCCAGATAGATTTAAGCAAATGATTATTAATTTAGTTGATAATGCAATTAAGTATAATAATGAGGGTGGTAAAGTATTTATTTCTACTAAAAATTTAGATAAAAATATAGAGATAGTAGTTGAGGATACCGGAATTGGTATAAAAAAGGATTATATTGATAGATTATTTGAAAGATTTTATAGAGTGGATAAAGCAAGATCTAGAGTTAAAGGTGGAACCGGATTAGGGTTAGCTATAGTAAAGCATATTGTTTTAGATATGCATGGAAGTATAAATGTAGACAGTACATTAGGTAAAGGTACAAAGTTTATAATAAAAATATGATTTTTTAGTAAAAGAGAACCTAACTCAACTTTGAGTTAGGTTTTTTACATGAAGTTTATTATCTTCAGATACAACTATTGAATGTGCTATAGTGGAGAAATATGAAGGGAGCTTCTGTAGTTGCTGAGAAAATACGAAGATTATTTGAAAAATACTGTTAAATACATTTAACATTACTATAATACTAGTTTAACTTATATTGAGTATACTAAAGTTATAAAAATAAGAAATCAAATTGTAATTAGTGGAGGTAATAAAAAATGAAAAAGAGAGGATTGAAATTAATTATAGCAGCTCTTGCGGTGACTATTATAGGAGGAGCATTTGTAGGGTGTTCATCAAAAAGTGATGGGTCAGATAATGATTCAGGCACATCAACAGGAGGAAGTAAACCCGTTACCATTACAGTATCTGGATCAACTTCTGTAGGTCCATTGATGGAAAAAGAAGCAGAGGTATTTCAAGGCAAAAATAAAAATATAAAAGTGGAAATTCAACAAATAGGTTCATCAGCAGGAATTAAAAATGCTATTCAAGGTGTTAGTGAGCTTGGAATGTCATCAAGAGAATTAAAAGATGAGGAAAAGAGCCAAATAAAAGAAGAAATTATAGCTTATGATGGAATAGCACTAGTAGTAAATCCTAAAAATACAGTTACTAATTTGACAATGGAACAGCTTAAAGGAATATATACAGGTAAAATCACTAATTGGAAAGAAGTAGGGGGCAAGGATTCACCTATAGTTGTAGTTTCAAGAGAAGATGGTTCGGGAACAAGAAGTGCATTTGAAGAATTAGTAGGATTTAAGGGTGAGGATATGATACAAACAGCATCAATATCTCAAGGTAATGGAGCAGTAAAAAATACTGTGGTAACTAATGAGAATGCTATAGGATATCTTTCATTTGAATTGCTTTATAAAGAAGATGGATCACTAGATGATACAATAAAAGCTAGTAAAATAGAGAATATAGATCCAACAGCAGATAATGTACTTAATAAAACATATAAACTATCAAGACCATTTATAGTTGTTTATAAGGAAGATAAAATATCTGCTGAGAGTAAGCAATTTATAGAATTTATTAAAAGTGAAGAAGGACAACAAATAGCTAAAAGCAAAGGTGCTATACCTCTTAAATAAGAAATAACTAATAATTTATTACTCAATTATACAATATTTTCTCAAGAATATTTAATACGAAGCTATAGGTATGAAATTTATGCCTATAGTTTTTTTATTAAGTACATTATTTTCTGAAAAATACATAACATAAAGGCATAATTTATGTTATGTAAAATTTCTTTAACATTCATATAATATAAACTTAATTTTCAATGTGTAGAATAACCTTAAGAGGGATTTAAAGAGAGATATTTAACAGTAAAAATTACTTAATTGATTTGGAGGTATTATACAGATATGAATAATAAATATAGGGGGAAAAATACTAATAGTAAGTATATAATAGAATCCACATCTAAATATGTGTTTATGGCATGCGCATTCATTGCGGTTATAACACTAGCACTAATTATTGGATTTGTATTTTATAAAGGCTTAAATCCATTTGTGTCAGGGAAGTATTCAATTATAGATTTTTTAACAGGTACAAAATGGTTTCCAAGTTCAGGTAAATTTGGAGTGCTTCCTATGATTATAGCATCTATCTATGGTACTTTTGGAGCATTAATAATAGGAATTCCCATAGGGATATTAACAGCGGTATTCATAGTAGAAATTGCACCTAAGTGGATGGCAAAAATAGTTTCACCTGCGGTTCAGCTACTTGCAGGTATACCTTCAGTTTTATTTGGTATATTTGGGTTAGCAGTGATAGTTCCTAGAATACAAGAAATTTTGAATCTACCCAAAGGGCAAAGTTTACTAGCTATAATCATAGTACTTTCAATTATGATGCTACCTACAATAATAACGGTTGCGGAGACCTCTATAAGAGCGGTACCACAAAGTTTTAAAGAGGCATCTCTTGCACTAGGAGCATCAAAAATAGAAACTATAGTAAAAGTAGTAATACCAGCAGCAAAATCAGGAATTTTAGCAGCTGTAGTACTAGGATTAGGAAGAGCGATTGGAGAAACCATGGCAGTTATTTTAGTGGCTGGTAATAGTCCAGTAATTCCTCATAGTATAACTGATAGTGTGAGGCCGCTTACAACTAATATTGCACTTGAAATGGGATATGCATTTGGAACACATCAAGATATGCTTTTTGCTACGGGAATTGTATTATTCTCATTTATAATGCTATTAAATATAATATTATCTAAAATTTCTTCAAAGGTAGGTAATTAGAATGAGAAAGATTAAAGATTATATTTACAACATATTATTTTGGCTTTCAGCAATAATAACTGTGGGAATTTTAGTTATAATAATCGGATTCATATTTATAAAAGGTGCAAGTAAGATTAATTTAAACTTTATTTTTGGTGGATATTCTGCGGATGGGACTGGCGGAATTTTCCCTATGATTATAACTACTATATATACAGTTGCGATATCTTTACTTATAGCTACACCTGTAGGAATATTGGCAGCTATATATCTTCAAGAATATGCGAAGCAGGGTAAGATAGTAAAGGTTATAAGATTTGCTACTGAAAGTTTATCTGGAATACCATCAATTATATATGGATTATTTGGAAGTGTATTCTTTGTTACTGCATTAAAGCTAAACTTCTCAATATTGGCTGGGTCATTAACTTTAGCGATTATTGTTTTACCAATCATAATAAGAACTACAGAAGAAGCTATAAAAACGGTGCCAATATGGTATAAAGAAGCATCTTTAGGACTAGGCGCAACAAGATTTCAAACCCTATATAAAATAATAATACCTAGTTCTATGCCAGGTATACTATCAGGAATTATTCTTTCTATTGGAAGAATAATAGGAGAGTCAGCAGCTATATTGCTTACAGCGGGAACAGTGGCAGCAATGCCTAAAGGCATTATGTCCAGTGCTAGAACTCTTACAGTACATGCCTATTTAGTTACAAATGAAGCTGGAAATATAGAATTAGCATGTGCCGTTGGTATAGTATTGATAGTTATTATCTTAGTGTTAAATATTATAGCTAAATTAATTACTAAGAGATTTAGCAAAGCTAATTATTAAAATATTGAAGAATAAGTTAATTTATGGGAGGAAACTATGACTATAATAGCTACTAAGAATTTAAATTTATACTATGGTTCTAATCATGCATTAAAGGATATAAATATTGATATTAATGCAAATAAAGTTACTGCATTAATAGGACCATCAGGATGTGGGAAATCAACTTTCTTAAGATCAATAAATAGAATGAATGATCTAATAGATTCAGTAAAAATAACTGGAGAGGTTAACTTTGAAGGAAAAAACATCTATGACAATTATGATGAGATTGAATTAAGGAGAAGAGTTGGCATGGTTTTTCAAAAGCCAAATCCTTTTCCAATGAGTATTTATGATAATATTGCCTATGGTCCAAGAATTCATGGAATAAGAGATAAAAGAAAATTAGATGAAATAGTAGAGACATCTTTAAAAGGGGCAGCGCTATGGAACGAAGTTAAAGATAGATTAAAGAAGAGTGCACTAGGACTATCAGGAGGTCAGCAACAAAGACTTTGTATAGCAAGAAGTTTAGCTGTGGAACCAGAGATATTATTAATGGATGAACCAACTTCAGCACTTGATCCTATTTCCACTAATAAGGTGGAAGAGCTTATGGAAGAACTAAAGAAGAAATATACAGTTATAATTGTTACTCATAATATGCAGCAAGCAGGAAGAATATCAGATTACACGGCATTTTTTCTAAATGGGGAAATAATAGAGTATGATAAAACTACAGACATATTTTATAAGCCTAGAGATAAAAGGACTGAGGATTATATAACAGGAAGATTTGGTTAATAGGGAGGGATATATATGACGAGAACCATATTTGATAGATTATTTGAGGAATTAAACAATGAACTTATGGTAATGGGACATAAGGTTGAAAAACAGATTTCAGATTCTATAACATCACTAGTAAATCAAGATATAGAATTGGCAGATGAGGTAATAAATAATGATGATGAAATAGATGATATGCAAACGAAGATTGAAGATAGATGTATTAGGTTAATTGCAAAGGAACAACCTATTGCTACTGATTTAAGAGGTATATTTACCATGATTAAGATAGTTACAGATTTAGAGAGGATGGCTGATCATGCTGTAGATATAGCAAGAATAACAAAGCAGTTAGCTGGTGAAAAGTACATTAAGGCACTAATTGATATACCCAAAATGGGAGAAATCGTGCAAGAAATGATAGAAAATAGTTTAAAAGCTTATATTGATAGAGATCAAGAGTTAGCTTATGATGTATGTAAAAGGGATGATATTGTGGATGCTATATATAAGCAAGTATTTAGTGAATTGTTATTATTAATGATAGAGAATCCTAAAATTTCAACTCAAGCAACAAGATTTTTGTTCATATGTAAATACTTAGAACGAGTTGCAGATCATACAACTAATATTTGTGAATGGACAATTTATTTAATAAGTGGAAAGAAAATATATCTAAATGAGTAGAAGAAATCTCTTATTCTTATAAAAACTGAGGATAAGAGATTTTTCATATTTATTTAAAAATATGAAATCCATTGACTAGAATAATTAATTGATATAATATAACATATTAGTGGACATAATGAAAATAATATTAAAATCACACTTTGATAAAGGGAAGTGATAGAATGAGTAATGAAATTAGCAAGGTGTTATATAATAGTATTGCAGAAGAGGTAGGTTTAGAGCAAGGAGATAAAATACTTACTATAAATAATAGTAGCGTTAAGGATATTATTGACTATAAATTCTTAGTTACGGATGAGGAATTAGTCATTGAAGTTGAAAAGGCTAATGGTGAAATATGGGAGATTGAAATTGAAAAAGAATATGATGAAGATTTAGGCATTGTATTTAGGGAAGCTATTTTAGATAAACCTATGAGTTGTCATAATAAGTGCGTATTTTGTTTTATTGACCAACTTCCAAAAGGTATGAGAGATACTCTTTATTTTAAAGATGATGATTCAAGATTATCATTTCTTCAAGGAAATTTTCTAACTCTGACTAATATGAAGGAAGAAGATATTGATAGAATAATAAAATATAAAATAAGCCCTATAAATATTTCAGTACATACTACAAATCCACAGTTAAGAATAAAAATGTTACATAATAGATTTGCAGGAAACATCTATGAGAGGCTAAAGAAGCTAGCAGCAGCTGGCATAAGAATGAATACTCAAATAGTATGTTGTCCAGGTCTAAATGATGGTGAAGAATTAATTAAAACCGTAGAAGACTTAAGTAAGCTTTATCCTAATGTAAATAGTGTAGCAATAGTTCCTATTGGAGTTACTAAATTTAGAGAGGAACTATATCCATTAAAGTTATTTACAAAGGAGACTTCTAAGCAAAATATAGATTTAATAAAAAGTCTTCAAGATAAATATTTGGATGAAATTGGAACTCCTTTTGCAAGATTGTCTGATGAATTTTATATAGTATCTGGAGAAGCTATTCCACAGGAAGAACATTATGAGGGTTATGAACAGATAGAAGATGGAGTAGGTATGGTAAGGATGTTATATAATACTATTGATAGAGATATAGACTTATTAAATAAGCATAAAAAAGGTAGCTTTACTTTTGTTACAGGAACCCTTATATATCCTGTAATAAAAGAAATAGGCGAAAAGATTGAAAGTATTAATAGTAGAATAAGCATAAGAAGTGAAAAAATTGTTAATGATTTTTTTGGAGATACTATCACTGTAACAGGGTTGTTAACAGGAAGTGATATTATTAATACGCTGAAAGATAAGGAACTAGGAGAATATATAGTACTTCCAGATAATATTATAAAAAAAGGATATGAACTTTTAGATACGTCAGAACTTATATTATTAGATAACTTCACAATAAAGGACTTAGAAAGTAAGTTAAATAGAGAAATTTTATTATGTGATTATACAGGAGAAAATTTGATTTCTATAATAAATGAACATTTAAAGGAGGATTAATATGGGAAAACCTATAGTTGCTATAGTAGGAAGACCTAATGTAGGTAAATCTACACTTTTTAATAAATTAGCCGGCAAGAGAATTGCTATAGTGGAGGATACTCCAGGGGTAACAAGAGATAGAATTTATGCAGAGGCAGAATGGTTACGTCATAACTTTACAATAATAGATACAGGTGGTATTGAACCAGAAAATGAAGATATAATTTTTAGCCAAATGAGAAGACAGGCTAATATAGCTATTGAAACTGCAGATGTTATTGTATTTATAGTTGATGGAAAACAAGGATTACATCCTTCAGACTATGAAGTAGCACAAATGCTTAGAAAATCTAAAAAACCAATAGTTTTAGTTGTTAATAAGATAGATAGAATTGAATTGGAAGATAATGCCTTTGAATTTTATAACCTTGGTATTGGAAATCCTGTTACCATATCAGCAACTCAGGGATTAGGACTAGGAGATATGCTTGATGAAGTGGTTCAGCACTTTGATAATGATAATGGCGGCGAAAATGAAGATGAATACATAAAAATTGCTATGATTGGTAAACCCAATGTGGGTAAATCATCTTTAATAAATAAATTATTAGGTGAGGAAAGAAATATAGTAAGTAATATTCCAGGGACCACAAGAGATGCAATTGACAGTAAGCTTGATACTGATGAAGGAAAATTTATATTAATAGATACTGCAGGGCTTAGAAGGAAAAGTAAGGTTAAGGAAGAGATTGAGAGATATAGTGTTATTAGAACTTTGACTGCTGTAGAGAGAGCAGATGTTTGTATACTTATGCTTGATGCTACTGAAAGTTTAAGTGATCAGGACGAGAAGATAATAGGATTTGCTCACGAACTTAATAAAGCTATATTAGTAATAGTTAACAAATGGGATTTAATCGAGAAAGATAATAATACTATGAGTAAATTTACAGCTGAGATTAAATCAGGGCTATCTTTTATGCCTTATGCTGATTATTTATTTATATCAGCACTTACAGGCCAAAGAGTTAATAAAGTCCTTGAAAAAGCAAGAGAATGTTATGGAAATTACAATAAGAGAATAGCTACAGGAGTATTAAATGATGTAGTAAGTAAGGCTATTCTAATGAAAGAACCTCCAGTAGTAGCCTTAAAGAGATTAAAAGTATTCTATGTAACTCAAGTAGGAACAAAGCCACCTACATTTATATTTTTTGTAAATGATCCAGCACTACTGCATTTCTCATATGAAAGATATTTAGAGAACAGGCTAAGAGAAAGCTTTGATTTTAAAGGTACTGGTATAAAAATGATATTTAGAGAAAGAAAAGAAGATTAATATTAAAAACTGTGATGTATAATCACAGTTTTTAATATATAATAAACTTAATTTACTATAATTCTTAATTAAAAAGATTTTTTAATAAGGGGAAAAATAAGTATATTATGTGTTTCTGGATTTTAATCTAAGGAGGGATTTTGATATGACTAAGGTAGCTTTTTTAGGAGCTGGTAGTTTTGGAACGGCACTGAGTATAATGCTAGCTAAAAGAGGAATTGAGGTGTCTATATGGGCACATAAAGATGAAACTATAGAGGATATAAATATTAAAAGAGAAAATATAAGATATTTACCCAATATAAGTATACCTAGTAATGTTACAGGAAATACAGATATGAAAGTAGTTATTGAAAATAGTAATATAGTTGTATTATCTGTACCTTCTCATGCTGTAAGGGAAGTAAGTAGAGAAGCAGCTTCTTATATGAAAAAGGGTCAAATAGTTGTTACAGTGGCAAAGGGATTAGAAAATGGAACATTAAAAAGAATGTCTGAAATAATAGAAGAGGAAATTGCAATTGCTCCAGTGGTAGTGCTTTCTGGGCCTTCTCACGCAGAAGAAGTAGCTTTAGATATACCAACTACTGTAGTGAGCTCATCAAAGGATATGGATGCAGCTGAGAAGGTACAGGACATCTTCATATCTAATAAATTTAGGGTTTATACTAATGATGATTTAATTGGAGTAGAAGTAGGTGGAGCTTGTAAAAATATTATTGCGTTAGCAGCAGGTATATCTGACGGTATAGGTTATGGAGATAATGCCAAGGCTGCTCTTATGACAAGAGGAATGAGTGAAATAATAAGAATAGGAGTAAAGCTAGGGGGAAAAGCTGAAACATTTAATGGATTAACAGGCTTTGGAGATCTTATAGTAACTTGCACTAGTATACATAGTAGAAATAGAAGAGCAGGAATATTAATTGGTGAGGGCAAAACAACAGAAGAAGCCATAGAAAAAGTAGGCATGGTAGTAGAAGGAATTAAGGCATGCAGAGCTTTTTATGAATTAGGAAGAAAAGAAGATGTATCAATGCCTATAACAGAAGTATTATATAAGGTTTTATTTGAAGACAAAGATCCTAAGATTGGTGTGTATGATCTTATGTCAAGAAATAAAAAGTCAGAGCAATTAATATATGATTAATGGTGTTAATAGCCTAGTCTTAAATCTAAGATTAGGTTATCTTTAATTATTTTTAGGAATTTATTTTTGAAAGTAATAATATACATTTATTAGTAATATATATATATTGTTAATAAGTAGTTATGGGAGGGGAACCTTGGAAAACTTTGATATATATAAAGATATAGCAGAAAGAACGCAAGGGGATATATATGTAGGGGTAGTAGGACCAGTTAGAACTGGCAAATCTACATTCATAAAAAAATTTATGGAACTTATGGTTATACCGAACATAGATAATCCTCATAAAAAGGAACGTGCGAAGGATGAGTTACCTCAAAGTGGTTCTGGAAAATCAATTCATACAACTGAACCTAAATTTGTTCCAAATGAAGCTGTGGAAATTCAGTTTGAGGGTGGGTCTAAATTTAAAGTCAGGATGGTAGATTGTGTAGGCTATGTAGTTAAAAATTCACTAGGGTATAATGAAGAAGATGTACCTAAAATGGTTAGTACACCATGGCACGATTATGAAATACCATTTGAACAAGCTGCTGAAATAGGAACGAAAAAAGTAATTACAGATCATTCCACCATTGGTGTAGTAGTTACTACTGATGGAAGTATTACAGGGTTAGAGAGGGAGGATTATGTAGAAGCTGAGGAAAGAGTGGTAAAAGAGCTTAAAGATATAAATAAGCCATTTATGATAATTCTCAATACTACAAATCCAAAAACAGAAGCTACAATAGAACTTCAAAGGGAATTAGAAGAAAAATATGATGTTCCTGTAAAAATAATGGATGTTATGAATATTAATCAAGATAGAATTACCGAAATATTTGATACAGTATTAAAGGAATTCCCAGTAAAAGAAATTAATATTGATATGCCAGAATGGATGGAAAACTTAAATGGAAGTCATTGGTTAAAGGTTAATATAATGACTATATTGAAGGCAATGTGTAGGGATATATTTAAGGTTAGAGATGTTAAAAAATGTCTGGATGCCTTCAAGGGAATAGAGTTTTTGTCCAACATAAAAGTAAAAGAAATGGATATGGGAAAAGGAGTTTCATATGTTGATATAAATCCTAAACAAGAATTATTCTATAAAATACTTGGAGAGGTTTGCAATATCGATATAAAGAATGAAAATGATCTATTAAATATGATGGAAGTATTCTATAAGGCAAAGGTAGAATATGATAAAGTAGCAGATGCATTAAGAGAGGTTAATGAAACAGGCTATGGCTTAGTTGCTCCGCAACTTAGTGAAATGAAGTTAGAAGAGCCAGAAATAGTTAGAAAAGGCAGTCAATATGGAGTTAAACTTAAAGCATCAGCTCCGTCACTTCATCTAATAAAGGCAGATATTGAAACAGAAATTCAGCCAATAATGGGAAGTGAGAAGCAAAGCGAAGAATTTTACAATTCTATCATAGAGCAATTTGAAAATGATCCTTCTAAGATATGGCAGAGTAATATGTTTGGAAAATCACTAGAAGAGTTAGTGAAGGAAGGATTGCAGAATAAGCTATATAAAATGCCAGAAGATGTACAAGGAAAGCTTCAAAGGACTATTCAAAAAATAATTAATGAAGGCAATGGAGGACTAATTTGTATTATAATTTAGTGTTATGAGAAGAGCAGTGGAATTAGTGAAGTGCAATGGTAGGTTGCAGATAAACAATCGCTTTATTCGCTAGAGAAAAGCAGACAGCTGCAGTAAAATGTTTGTCTTACTTACTAGTTAAGGAAGTAACTACTCTCTAGCGAAGCGATTCGCTACTCCTATGAAGTACTTCACTGTAACCTCTGGGTTTCATTATCTAAATAAATTGATTAGAAATCCATTTAGATGTATCTTTTAATACTAATATTATTATGATATAATTATTTTATAATTTTATCTGGGTGTAGCGCAGATGGTAGCGCACAAGTCTGGGGGGCTTGGAGTCGCAGGTTCAAGTCCTGTCACTCAGACCAAAAAATCCTTAAAGATTTATCTTTAAGGATTTTTTTGTTTTAAAATGTAAAATAATTCATCATATTGAATAAAAATCAATTTATAAAAGAAGTAATAAGATTATAATATAATATTGAAATAGATAAACAAACTCACATAATTATATTAAATGTCATAGCATAAGACAACTTTTATAGCAGATAATAAGTATATAGAGAGGAGGAGATTTCTTTGAAAAACATAAAAAAATATATAGGTGAAGGATATAAAATCATGAAGTTTGAAAGAGGAATTGACTTATTAACGGGGCAAGAAATTGGGAAAATTGAGATGAAAGCAATTAATGGCGCTATTGATGTAATGACGATTGATGATAATGGTGCAGATGATATAGAAAAAAAAGTGTTCCATTATTTATCAGAAAAATAAAAAAATAAGTCATATTTTATTATTGATAAAAATCATTTTAAAATATGGCTTATTTTATTTATGCATAACTCTATAAGGAATAGAAATTTATAGAATGTTAACTTAAGTATTTCTAATCATTGAAATTATTATTTTTTATATAAAATAATAATATGGTAATGTAATCACTTAAATTATGGTGTAAAATATATTTGCATAAATAAAATATATTAGTGGAACAAAGGTGTTCTAGGAGGTACATAAAAATGAGCAAAGTTATTGTTATATTTAATGGTGGAACTATATCTATGAAAGTGGATGAGAAGATTAAAGCTGCAGTTCCTACTCTAACTGGAGAAGAAATAATGTCTATGGTGACAGGAATAGAATCCTATGCTGAAGTTGAATCTTATACCTTTTCTAGTCTTCCAAGCCCTCATATGACTCCAGAGCTGATGTTAAAATTATCAAATTATGTAAAAAGTTTTTTGGATAGAGAGGATGTAGATGGAGTTGTAGTTACTCATGGTACAGATTCATTAGAAGAAACAGCATATTTATTGGATTTAACTATTAATAGTGAGAAACCAGTAGTAGTTACAGGCTCTATGAGAAATAGTTCAGAACTAGGTTATGATGGACCATCTAATTTAGCAGCAGCAATATGTACAGCAACTTCAAAAAATTCTAAAAATAAAGGTGTATTAGTATGCTTAAATAATGAGGTAAACTGTGCTAGTGAAGTAACTAAATCTCATTCAATGCATTTAAACACTTTTCAAAGCCCTGAATTTGGTCCTATAGGGATTGTAGATCACAATGAAGTAATATTTTATAGAAATGCTTTGAGTAAACAGTTTATAGAAACTGATAAAATTGAAACTCAGGTTTATTTAATTAAAGCTTGTGCTGGTATGGATAATAGATTGATAGATTTTTGTGTCAATGAAGGAGCTAAGGGCTTAGTAATAGAAGCTATGGGTAGAGGGAATATACCTCCTAAGATGGCGGAGGGAGTTAAAAATGCTATAAAAAAAGACGTAGCAGTAGTAGTGGTATCAAGATGCTTTAAAGGAAGAGTTTTAGATAGCTATGGATATCCTGGAGGAGGAAAAGAACTTAGAAATGCTGGAGCTATTTTTGGAGATAGTATGCCAGGACAAAAAGCAAGAATAAAGCTAATGTTAGCATTAGGTAAAACGAATAATTTAAGTGAAATAAAAACTCTCTTTGAAGAAGGACATTACAATAATACGAATAATAAATAATGAAAAATAAAAAATATACGTAATTTTATTGACAAAGTAAACTTAGTTTTGATATTATAATGTAGAAAAATGAAATATGCGTTACATTTTCATATAAATTCGACATTATGGGTCGAAAGTTTCTACAGGATACCGAAAATTTCCTACTATGAGAACACCTAAGTTTTATATTAAGTTTTATATAACCATTAGGATTCTCATTCTAGTGGTTATTTTAATATAAACTAAGGGGGAGTAAATAATGGAGAGATACTTTAAATTAGAAGAAAATGGCACTAACATTAAGCAAGAGTTAGTAGCGGGAATTACCACATTTTTAACAATGGCATATATAATTGCTGTTAACCCTATGATTTTAGGAGAGACAGGAATGCCAATGGGGGCACTAGTAACAGCCACCTGTTTAACGGCAGGACTTACAACTATATTTATGGGGCTATATGCAAATGCACCTTTTGCACTGGCTTCAGGAATGGGACTTAATGCTTTTTTTGCTTATAGTGTTTGTTTAGGAATGGGAGTACCAGTAGGTGTTGCACTAGCTGCTGTATTTGTAGAGGGAATTATATTTATTATTTTATCAGTAACAAAAGTTAGAGAAGCAGTAGTTAATTGTATACCATTGACTATGAAACATGCAGTTACAGCAGGTATCGGTACATTTATAGCATTTATAGGCTTAGTAAATGCAGGTATAGTAATATCTAATAAAGATACGTTAGTATCACTTGGAGAATTCCTTTCTCCTAAATTTATTATTGCGGTAATAGGAATTTTAATTATAGCAGTTTTAAATAGTAAAAAGATTAAAGGATCAATGCTATGGTCTATATTAGTATGCTCAGTATTAGCATGGATTTTTGCAATAGTTAATCCAGAGGTAGCAGCAGCTAATAGTATATATTTACCGGAGGGCGTATTTAAATTTGAATCAATAAGAGATATAGCCTTTAACCTTAGTTTTAATACATTAACTGATAAAGCATCAATAATTAATTTTATAACTATAGTGTTAACCTTCTTATTTGTTGACTTTTTTGATACTGTTGGGACTTTGGTTGGTGTAGCGTCAAAAGCTAATATGCTGGATGAAAATGGAAATGTTCCTAAAGCTAAAAAGGCATTATTGGTAGATGCAGTAGGAACTACTTTTGGAGCATTAATGGGAGTATCAACAGTTACAACTTATGTTGAAAGTGCATCTGGAGTAGCTGAAGGCGGTAGAACAGGACTTACAGCGATATTTACAGGGATATTATTTTTATTAGCTATGTTCTTATCTCCTATATTTATAGCTATACCGGGATGCGCTACTGCTCCATGCTTAATATGGATAGGTAGTATGATGATGGAAAGTGTAACTAAAATTGATTTTGTAGATTTCGGTGAGGCATTCCCGGCTTTTATAACTATTGTGGCAATGCCCTTAACATACAGCATAGGTGATGGGTTGACTTTAGGAGTTATTTTTTACACAACTATAAATATGTTTAAAAACTTGTTGAGTAAAAAAGAAGATAGAAAACCTGTATCCATAGTGATGTATATATTAACACTATTATTTTTACTTAAGCTTATATTTATGTAATTTAAAGATACAATAAATGGAGACTATTCAAAAAGGATATTAAAAAAGTTTTGAATAGTCTTTTTATTTTGGCACGAAATTGCAGTATAAAACACAGTTTAGATGGATTTTCTTAATTTTTCTATTAAATATTCAAGTTTTCTTTGAAATTCTTTTATTTTTAACTTGAAATTGATGACATACTTTATGTATAATAAATAAAGAATTTAGGAAGCAGTGGAAGGATGCGTTGTTTATGATAAAAAGCATGACTGGCTTTGGCAGAGGTACTGGTGAAGATGTTAATTCTAACTATATAATAGAAATTAAAACTGTTAATCACAGATATTTTGAATTAAATGTAAGAATGCCTAGAGCGCTAATATCTCTAGAAGATAATATTAGAAAAATTGTAAATGAAAAGATAAAGAGAGGTAAGGTAGATATCTTTGTAACTCAGAATGTTATAAATAGAGAAGATGTTGAAGCTATAGTAAATGAAAATTTAGCAGATAGTTACATGACATGTTTAAGATCTATTATGAATAAATATGGGTTAAGAGATGATGTCTCTGTAAGTAATTTAGCTAGATTTCCAGAGGTAATAACGCTAAAACAAAAAGAAGAAGACTTAGATAGAATTTGGAATAGTATGCTTAGCCCATTAAATGAAGCGCTGAATAATTTGTGGAATATGAGAGAAGTAGAAGGCGAAAAACTTTTAAAGGATATTAAAAGTAGATGTGAATTGATTTTAAATCATATTGATATAATAACTGAAAGAGTACCAGAAGTATCCAAGGAGTATAGAGATAAACTTCTTAAAAAAGTACAGGATATACTAGGGGATAATCAATTAGATGAAAGCCGAATTACTATGGAGGTTGTCCTTCAAGCAGATAAAACTTGTATAGATGAAGAGGTAGTAAGACTTAAAAGTCATGTTAATCAAATACTAGAAACCTTGGAGTTAAATGAACCTATAGGAAGAAAATTAGATTTTATTGTTCAAGAAATGAACAGAGAAGCTAACACTATTACATCGAAAGTAAATGACTTAGAACTTACTAATATAGCACTAGGAATAAAAAGTGAGATAGAAAAAATAAGAGAGCAAGTACAAAATATAGAATAATATTCGAAATAAAAAATAATATTAGGAGGGAATCCATGAGTATAAAACTTATAAATATAGGATTTGGAAACATAGTATCGGCAAACAGGTTGGTGGCAATTGTTAGTCCAGAGTCAGCACCAATAAAGAGGATAATTCAAGAAGCAAGAGAAAGAGGTATGCTAATTGATGCAACCTATGGAAGGAGAACTAGAGCTGTAATAATTACAGATAGTGATCATATAATACTATCAGCAGTTCAACCAGAGACTGTAGCTCATAGACTATCAACAAAGGAAGACGACCATATAGAAGAGGTAGATGATTAATGAGTGTTAAAGGGCAGCTATTAGTTATATCTGGTCCATCTGGAGCTGGCAAAGGAACTGTATGTAAAGAATTAATAAAAAGAAATGATATATGGATATCTGTTTCGTGTACTACTCGAAATCCTAGAAATGAAGAAGTAGATGGAATAAACTATTTCTTTATTTCAAAAAATGAATTTTTAGATAAAATTGATGAAAATGATTTTTTAGAATATGCTGAGGTCTATGGAAATTTTTATGGTACACCTAAATCAAAAGTTTTACATATGCTAGAACAGGGAAGAGATGTAATATTAGAAATAGATATTCAGGGAGCTTTGAAAATAAAATCTTCTTATCCAGATGGAGTATTCATATTCATAATACCTCCATCAATGGAAGAATTAAAAAATAGAATTACAGGTAGAGGAAGTGAAACTCCAGAATCATTAAAAACAAGATTAGAAGCTGCTTATGATGAAATAAGCTTTGCATCAAAATATGATTACGCTGTAGTTAATGACATTGTAGAAGAAGCTGTTAAGAAAATTGAGCACATAATAGGTGCTGAAAAATGCAGAGTATATAAAATGAAAGATCAATTATTAGGGAGGTTTTAAATATGAACAATTCAATGATAAATCCATCAATAGTAGAACTTTTAGAAAGGGTAGATAACAGATACTCATTAGTTGTAGCTACATCTAAAAGAGCAAGACAATTAATAGAAGGTCAAAATTCACTGATAGATGAAAAAATTAATAAGCCGTTGACATTAGCTATAAATGAAATCAATCAAGAGGCTTACGAAGTACAGATGGTGAAAGAAGGCTTAAAATAAAATGAGAGATGAAAAAACTGTAGTTATAGGAGTTACAGGAGGAATAGCTGTTTATAAGGCACTAGATGTTATAAGTAGACTTAAAAAAGCTAATATAAATGTCCATGTCATTATGACAAAATCAGCTTGTGAATTTGTGACACCACTGAGTTTTCAATCCTTAAGCCAAAATATAGTGGTAACTGATATGTTTGCAGAGCCTAAAGCTTGGGAGATTCAACACATTTCTCTTGCAAAAAAAGCAGATTTATTAGCTGTAATTCCTGCTACTGCTAATATAATAGGTAAAGTTGCCAATGGCATAGCAGATGATATGTTGTCAACAACTATTATGGCAACAAAGGCGAAGGTAGTATTTGCAGCAGCTATGAACACAAATATGTATATGAATCCTATTGTTCAAGAAAATATTGAGAAATTGAAATCTCACGGTTATGGTTTTATTTTGCCAGCTAGTGGAAGGTTGGCTTGTGGAGATGTAGGAAATGGAAAGTTAGCAGATACAGAGGAAATAGCTGATAGAATAATATCAGAACTTTATATGCCAAAGGACTTAATGGGAAAAAAGGTACTTGTAACGGCTGGTCCTACTAGAGCTAATATTGATCCAGTAAGATTTATAACTAATAGATCCACAGGAAAAATGGGGTATGCTATTGCTATGGAGGCTAGGGATAGAGGTGCAGAAGTAGTATTAGTAAGTGGTCCTACAAATATAAAGAAGCCAGAAGGAATAAAGTTAGTAAATATAGAGACTAATGAAGAAATGTTTCAAGAGGTTTTAAAGGAATATGAAAATAGTGATATTGTTATAAAATCTGCTGCAGTTGCTGATTATAAGGCAAAAAACTATTCAGTTCAAAAAATTAAAAAAGGTGATGGAGACTTATCACTAGAGTTTATCAGAGACAACGATATCCTTATGAAGCTGGGAGAACTAAAAAGAAACCAAATATTAATTGGCTTTGCAGCTGAAAGTAATGATATTATTGAAAATGCTCATAAGAAACTTGAAAAAAAGAATTTAGATTACATTGTTGCTAATGATATAACTGCTGCTGATTCTGGATTTGGAAAAGATATAAATAGAGTAACTATTATAAATGCCCAAGGAGAAAAAAGAGCCTTGGATGCTATGAGTAAAAAATCAGTAGCATGTGAACTATTCAATACAATCTTAAAAGATATGAAGAAGTAAAGCGACAAAGTCGCTTTTTTTCTTACAATTAAAAGAAAGGAGGAAGTATATGAGTAAGTATGTAGGAGTTATAGTAAATAGTGAAGCCTTAACTTTAGATAAAATTTTCACTTATAAAGTCCCTGAGAATTTAGAGGAAAAAATAAATATAGGTAGATGTGTAACTGTTCCTTTTGGAAAAGGAAATAAGAAAATATATGGTTTTATAGTAGAAATAATAGATTATATAGAAGATGATGAAAAAATAAAAGAAGTATTGTCCATAGATGATAGTATAGATGTAATAACTCTAAAGAATCTAGAATTAATTAAGATTATGAGAGAAAAATATCTATGTACTTATTTAGAAGGAATTAAAGTAATGATTCCAAATGGATTATTAAAGGGTATTAATTTTAAAACCAAGAAAGTTATATCAATAGGAATACCCCTAGAAGGGAAATATAAAAAGACTACATATTTGGATATAATAGGTTTTATAAAAGAAAATAATGGGAAATATACAAAGACAGATTTATCAAAGGATTTCAAGTTATCTTTATCTTCAATAAATACCCTAATTAAACATAACTTTCTAAAAGTAGAGGACAACATTATTAATAGATATAATGATAAAATATATGAAAATTATGAGGAAAAAATATTAACGTCACATCAACAACAGGCCTTTGACACCATAATAAACAGCAATGATAGAAATTTTTTGATTCATGGAATAACAGGAAGTGGAAAGACTGAGATATATATGGCTCTAGTGAAAGAAATGATTGCAAGGAAAAAGGATTCCATAATCTTAATTCCAGAAATATCTCTTACCCCACAAATGGTAGAACGATTTAAAGGTAGATTTGGAAGGGATGTAGCTATATTTCATAGTAAACTTTCTGATGGCGAGAGATTTGATGAATGGATGAGAGTAAAACTTGGAAAAGTAAAAGTAGCAATTGGTGCAAGATCAGCTATTTTTTTACCATTTTCAAATTTGGGGTTAATAATAATTGATGAAGAACATGAGAGTAGTTATAAATCAGATAGTGATCCTAAATATAATGCAAGAGAAATAGCCAAATTTAAAAGTGATATAGAGGGATGCAAGGTAGTGCTAGGTTCTGCCACCCCATCTGTAGAGACATATTATAGAGGGCTAAGGAGAGAGTATAAAATCATAATATTAGAAAAAAGGGTATCAGGGGCAGAGCTACCCCAGGTAGAGATTGTTGATATGAGAGAAGAATTAAAAAATGGAAATAAATCTATGTTTAGTAGAGCACTATATGAAAATATTCAGCAAGTGTTAGAAGAGAAAAATCAAATACTCTTATTTTTAAATAGAAGAGGATTCTCAACTTTTGTATCATGTAGGGAATGTGGGTATGTATTTAGATGTAAAAACTGTGATATTTCTTTAACCTATCACAATAATCAGAGTAGTCTTACATGCCATTATTGTGGTGCTAAGGAGAGCATACCGAAGATTTGTCCTAAATGTGGGAGTAAGTATGTAAAATATTTTGGTGTTGGAACTGAACAATTAGAGGAAAAGGTTAAAAATACTTTTATTTTAAGTAAAACCTTAAGAATGGACTTTGATACAACTAGAGGAAAAGATTCCTATGAGAATATCTATAAACATTTTGTTAAGAAAAAAGCTAATGTATTAATTGGTACTCAAATGATAGCCAAGGGCTTAGATTTTCCAGATGTAACTTTAGTTGGGGTAATAGCAGCAGATTTATCATTAAATTTACCAGATTATAAAGCATCGGAGAGAACTTTTGGGCTTATAACACAGGTTTCAGGTAGGGCTGGTAGAGGAGCTAAAAGAGGGAAAGTAGTAATCCAAACCTATAATCCAGATAATTATAGCATAGTATATGCTGCAAATAATGATTATGTTGGGTTTTATAATGAAGAGATAAAAATAAGGGAATTGTTAAACTATCCACCGTTTAGTGAAATATTATGTATTAATCTTAGTAGTGAAGATGAAAGAAATTTAATAAAACATATACAATATTTAGCCGACAAAATAAAGATAATTTTTAATAAAAGTGATAAAATTGAAGTATTGGGTCCATGTCCATGTGGAATCTCTAAGATAAAAAATTATTTTAGATGGCAAATTATTATTAAGGGAAACTTTACTAATGAAGAACGGAAGAAAATTAGGGATTTAACCTACGAAAATATAAATTATAAAAATATAAGAGTGAGTATAGATTTAAACCCTAATAGCTTATTGTAACGCAAGGAGGATAATTATGGCATTAAGGAAGATTAGAACTGAAGAAGATGAAGTATTGAGAAAGAAAAGTAAGGTAGTTAAGACCTTAGATGAGAGAACTAGAGTTTTAATAGAGGATATGCTTGATACTATGTATACTGCTAATGGAGTTGGATTAGCAGCTCCACAGGTAGGTATATTGAAAAGAATAATAGTAATAGATATAGGAGAAGGTCCTATAACATTGATAAACCCAGAAATATTAGAGATGGAAGGGAAAGTTATTGATGTAGAAGGATGTCTAAGTGTTCCAGGAGAACAGGGAAATGTGGTTAGACCAGAATACGTAAAAGTTAGGGGACTAGATAAAAATTGGATTCCAGTAGAAATAGAAGCACATGAATTTTTAGCTAGAGCATTTTGTCATGAGATAGATCACTTAGAAGGAATATTATATACAGATAAAATTGTTAGGGGAGGTAAGTAATATGAACATAGTGTTTATGGGAACACCGGATTTTGCAGTACCTTCATTAAAGGCTATAATAGATGAGTTTGGAGTTAAAGCAGTATTAACTCAACCAGATAGACCTAAAGGAAGAGGAAAAGCCTTAGGTATGTCTCCGATAAAAGAGTTAGCTATAGAGTATGATATTCCAGTATATCAACCAGAGAAGCTTAGAAAGGATGAGGAATTAATAAGCAAATTAAAATCTATGGAGTTAGATTTTATTATAGTAGTGGCTTATGGCCAAATTCTTTCAAAAGATATTTTAGACATTCCTAAGTTTGGATGTATAAATCTTCATGGTTCATTATTACCAAAGTATAGGGGAGCAGCTCCAGTTCATCATGCAATTTTAAATGGAGAACGTGAAAGTGGTAATACAACTATGCTTATGGATGAAGGACTAGACACTGGAGATATGCTATTAAAAGAAAATATATATATAAATGAAAATATGACATCAGGGGAATTATACGACATATTAAAAAAATCAGGTGCAGAACTTTTAGTTAGAACTATAAAAGGAGTCTTTGAAGGAAATATTTCACCAGAAAAACAAGGTGAGAGTAGTACTTGCTATGCCAGTATGCTACATAAGAAAATGGGGAATATTCAATGGAGTAATAGCTGTATTAGTATTCATAATAAAGTAAGAGGGTTAAATCCATTTCCCATGGCATATACCCATTATAAAGGTGTATCTATGAAGCTTATTGAAAGTATAACTACTGAACATAAGTCTACAAAGGTGCCAGGTACTATAGTTAAAGTTGATAAATCTGGTATGAGAGTAGCTACAGAAGATAGAGATATATTGATAACTAAAATTCAGTTTCCAAATAAAAAACCATTAACCGTAGAAGAATATACAAGAGGCAATGACTTAGAAGAAAATGAAGTTTTACATCAATAAGGATAGGAGGAGTTTATATGCCTTATTTTAGACCATATTTCGATCCAACAATGATTATACTTTTACCCGCATTGATAATCTCATTCTGGGCACAGTATAAAATTCAAAATAGCTATGCAACTTATTCACGAGTGTATAGTAGAAATGGATACACTGGTGCTCAAGTAGCAAGAATGATTTTAGATAGTTATGGACTTTTTGATATACCAGTAGTGATTACTTCAGGGAAACTTAGTGACCACTATGACCCGACTAAAAAAGTAGTGAAGTTATCTAATGATGTATATAATGGAACATCATTAGCTTCTATAGGAATAGCGGCTCACGAAATTGGTCATGCAATACAGCATAAGGAAGAGTATATACCTATAAAAATAAGGGGATCTCTTGTGCCAGTAGTTAATATTGGAACTAAAGCCTCTTGGGTATTATTTTTCATAGGAATTGTAATGTCTAATACTTTATTTATAAATTTAGGGATAATTTTCTTTTCCACAGCTGTGCTTTTTCAATTAGTAACACTACCTGTAGAATTTAATGCTTCTAATAGAGCAATAGCTATACTTGGTGCAAGAAACATATTATATGAAGATGAACTAAAAGGTGCTAAGAAGGTTTTAGGTGCTGCAGCTCTTACTTATGTAGCGGCTGCTATAACTGCTATTGCTCAACTTCTAAGATTAATAGCAATAAAAAATAGAAACGATGGATAGGATGATAAAATAATGAATAATCCAAGAAAAGTAGCAATAGATACAATTATTCAAGTTGTAGAAAATAAAGCATATTCTAATATAATACTAGGAAAGAACTTGAATAACTCCGATTTGAATGAAAAAGATAAGGCTTTGACTACAGAAATAGTTTACGGTACTATCAAATATAAATATACAATTGATAAAATATTAAAGACATTTTTAAATAAGAAATTCGATACAATAGATAAATTTATACTAAATTTATTAAGAGTATCTATATATCAGCTTAAATATTTAGACAAAGTGCCAGAGTTTGCAGCAGTTAATGAAGGGGTAGAGTTATCTAAAAAATATGTGTCTTTGGGAGCATCAAAGTTGGTAAATGGAGTTTTACGAAATTATTTGAGGACAAAAGAGGAAAATTATTACAGTGAAGATAATATTTTTGAAAAGCTAGCTTTTCAGTATTCTTATCCTCAATGGATAGTAAAGCTTTTTATAAATCAATATGGTAGTGAAGTTGGAGAACAAATATTAAAAGGATTAAATGAAAGACCAGGAATGACAGTTAGAGTAAATACTCTTAAGGGTGAATATGAACAAGTATTTAATAATCTGTGCAATAATAACTATTGTGTAGAAGAAGGATGTGTATGTCCAGAGGCTATTAGAATAATTAAGGGTCATAGCATTGAGAAAAATCCATTATTTCAAGAAGGATTTATTACTGTTCAAGATGAAAGTGCTATGTTAGTAGCTCCATCTATGGGATTAGAAGATGGTATGATTGTTTTAGATTTATGTAGTGCTCCAGGAGGAAAAACTACTCATATATCTGAAATTATGAATAACACTGGAAGAGTTTTGGCCTTTGATATATATGAACATAAGTTAGAATTGATAAAAGAAAATTTTGAGAGATTAGGTATAAAAAATATAGAGTTAAATATTCTAGATGGAACGGTGAAGCAAGATGAGTATTTGAATTTTGCTGAAAGGGTATTAATAGATGTACCTTGCTCAGGTCTTGGAATAATTAGAAAGAAACCTGAAATAAAATATAATAAAAGAGAAAAAGAATTAAAGGAAATAGTTAATATACAAAGAAAAATAATGAGTAATGCAGCCTCTTATGTTAAGGATGATGGTGTATTGGTATACTCTACATGCACCTTAAATAAAGAGGAAAATGAAAAAAATATATCCTGGTTCTTAAAAAATAATCCACAATTTAATATAGAGCCATTGAATTTTGGAAAGCTAGATAATATGATATACCATGAAGATGGATGTGTTACTATCTTACCAAATGAATACATGGATGGATTTTTTATAGCAAAAATTCGTAGACATAAGTAGGTGTAATATATGAAAAACATATTAGATTTAGATTTAAGCCAGCTTAAAGCTTGGATGAAGGAACATGGAGAAAAAGAATTTAGAGCAAAACAAATTTTGGGGTGGATATATAAGGGAGTATGGAGTTTTCAGGACATGAAAAACATTCCTAAAAATACTATAGATAACTTAAATCAAAATTTTTATATTGGAATACCGGAAATAGTTGAAACTTATACATCTAATATAAGTAAAACTAGAAAACATTTATTCCTTCTTCAGGATGGTAATATTGTAGAAGGGGTTGTAATGGAATATAACCATGGTAATTCCATATGCATATCAACACAAGTAGGATGTAGAATGGGATGTAAGTTTTGTGCTTCTACTCTAGATGGTGTGGTAAGAAGCTTAACTAGTGGAGAGATGCTTGGGCAAATTATAAGAGCTCAGAGTGAATTAAAAGCTAGAATATCTAATGTAGTATTGATGGGAAGTGGAGAGCCACTAGATAACTTTGAAAATGTAGTGAAATTTTTGATAGATGTAAATGCGGATTATGGATTAAACATAGGTCAAAGACACATAACTTTATCTACTTGTGGGATTGTACCTAAAATTAAAGAGTTGGCAGATTTAGATATGCAGATTACATTAGCAATCTCATTACATGCCCCAAGTGATGAGATTAGAATTAAAACTATGCCTATAGCTAAGGCATATTCCATTGAAGAACTTTTAGAAGCTTGCAGATATTATATACAAAAGACCAATAGAAGAATTACCTTCGAATATGCATTAGTGAATGGATTTAACGATTCTAAAGAGGATGCTATACAACTAGGGCATATGATAAAAGGGATGCTTTGTCATGTTAATTTAATTCCTATAAACGAAATAAAAGAAAACAATTTAAAGAAGTCTAATTTAAATCAGGTTAATGAATTTAAAGAGATCTTGAGTAAACAGGGCATAGAAACCACTATAAGAAAGGAAATGGGGTTAGATATTAATGCCGCCTGTGGGCAGTTAAGAAAAAGTTACTTAGAAAAAAAGGAGTTATAATATATGGGGAGATTATTAGGATTTGGAACTGATGTGGGAAATAAAAGAACCCTTAATGAAGATTATATAGGATATTTTGAGGATAGTACTATAGGAATTTTCATAATAGCTGACGGAATGGGAGGACATAATGCAGGTGAAATTGCCAGTAAGTTAGCAGTAGATACTATAATAGACTATATAAAAGATAATAAAGAAAGCAATGATATTAGAGAAGTATTAGATGAGTCTATAGCAGAAGCTAATAGAAAAATCTATAAGCATAGTATTGTTAATGAAGATTGTAAAGGTATGGGAACTACTGTAACTATAGCTGTTGTAAAAGATAAGCATGCTGTAATTGGAAATGTTGGAGATAGTAGAGGATATTTATTTTCCAATGGAATTTTAAAAAGAATAACAAAAGATCATTCATTAGTGCAAGAGCTTTTAGATAATGGAACTATTACCAATGAGGAAGCATTTAATCATCCAAATAAAAATGTTATAACAAGAGCCGTAGGAACTAATTATACTGTAAAGGCTGATTATTATGATATAGATTTAGAGGATATAGATAGAATCATATTATGTAGTGATGGACTAACTAATGAAGTAACAGAATTAGAGTTAAAGAATGTTTTGATAGAAAATAAAAAAGACAGTTGTAAGGCATTAATAGAGCTTAGCAATTTAAAAGGTGGACGGGATAATATTTCTATTATCATTTTTAAAGGAGAGTGCGCAGATGATAGGAACTATATTGGGTAGTAGGTATGAACTAATAGAAAAAGTTGGAGAGGGTGGAATGGCAGTAGTATATAAAGCGAAATGCCTTCTTCTTAACAGATACGTGGCAGTGAAAATACTGAAACCAGAGTATTGTAACAACATAGAGTTTATGAATAAATTCAAAAAGGAAGCAGCTGCTACTGCTAGTTTCTCTCATAACAACATAGTTAATATATATGATGTTGGAAGTGAGGGGAATATAAATTATATTGTAATGGAGTTAGTTAAGGGAAAAACCCTTAAGGAAGTTATTAGAGAGTCAGCACCTTTAAAAACTGAGGATATATTAAGTATTTCAATTCAAATTGCAAAAGCTTTAGAGTGTGCACATAAAAATAATATAATTCATAGAGACATAAAGCCACATAACATATTGGTTACTGAGGATGGAACAGTAAAGGTTACAGACTTTGGTATAGCTAAGGCTACATCTTCTGATACTATAACCCATACTAATAAGGTAATAGGTTCGGCACATTATTTTTCTCCAGAACAAGCAAAGGGAAAAGTAGTAGACAATAGAACAGATATTTATTCACTAGGAATAGTAATGTATGAAATGGCAACTGGTAAGGTTCCTTTTGATGGAGATAGTGCTGTAGTAGTTGCTCTTAAACACATACAAGATACTATAACCTCACCTAAGTCCTTAGTTAGCACTATACCTGAGAGCCTTAATCATTTAATATTAAAGGCTACAGAGAAAGAACCAATAAGAAGATACAATAGTGCTAGTGATATGTTAGTAGATCTAAAGAAGATCCAAAATAACACATATACAATAGTTAAGCCTACCCCTATGCAAAATGAGTTTACTAAGGTTATGGATTTAAGTGATATAGAGCCAACTATGTATAATAAAAATGTAGCTAAGAGTAAGAATTATGTAGATAGTGATGATGACTATGATGAAGATGAGGATGAAGATGAAGAATATAGCAGAAGTAAAAGTAGTAGAAAAAAATCTAAGAATTCAAGTAAAAAAATATGGCTTATTGGAATTCCGATTACAATATTAGTTGTAGTTTTAGGAATTTTTGCTGGAAATATACTATATAACTTTAAAGATGGTGGAAGTAAAAAGGAATTGAAGGTGCCTACAATAATAGGGAGTAGTGTAGAAGAAGGGAAAAAAGCTGTAGAAGAATTAAATTTAAAATTTGATATTGAGGCGGAAATTGAAAATGAAAAACCTAAAGGGACTATAATCTCAGTTACACCTAATGAAGGTACTATAGTGAAAAAGGAAAGTACAGTTGTGGTAACTGTAAGTGCTGGACCTAAAGAGCTTCAAGTACCTTCTGAGATAATAGGATTAGGAAAAAATGTAGCACAAGATTATATAGTGAATCTTGGTTTAAAAGTAGGAAAAATTACAGAAGAAAATTCAGAGGATTTTGAAGAAGGTACAGTAATAACTACAGATCCTAAGCCAAATACGTCAGTTAAAAAAGGTGATACAATTAATATAGTTGTTAGTAAAGGAACAGCTATTAAATACACTAGAGTTCCAGATTTAGCAGATATAAATCTAGAAGCTGCAAAGCAAGTGTTACAAGTTGCAAATTTAAAGTTAGGAGAAGCAACTCCTGTATTAACTAATGATAAATCTAAAGACGGAAAGATATTTAATCAAAGTATTAATCCAAATACTAAAGTAAAACATAATGAAGCAATAAATGTAAATTACTACAAGTATGAAGATCCAGATGCTGGGAAGGTAGAGGTTCCAGAATTGAGAGGGTCTACACCAAAGGACATAGAAAGTATACTTAAAAATTTGGGATTGAAACTTGAAGTAAATGGAGATAAGAAGGGATTAATAATTAATCAAAGCATTTCTCCAGGTCAAAAAGTTGAAAAAGGGACAACTATAATAGTGACAACGCAACCTCAAGATGGAACTGATGGAAATGAAAGTCATTAATATTTATAACAAATGGATTCAGTAGGAGTAATTGCTCCTACTGAATTCATATAAAATAAAAATGGAGGCAACTAATATATGCAGGGAGTAATAGTTAAAGGAATAGGCGGGTTATATTATGTTGATGTGGATAGAGAAATTTATGAATGCAAAGCTAGAGGTAAATTTAGATACAATGGATTAACACCTCTCATAGGAGATAATGTAATAATAGAAGTAGATAAAGATAATAGTGGAATAATAACTGAAATTTTGGAGAGAAGTACTGAACTTCTAAGGCCTAGTGTAGCGAATGTTACGCAAGCTTTTGTTGTAGTTAGTTATAAAAATCCAGATTTGAATTTAAATCTGCTATATAAATTCTTAGTTCTTTGTCAATATAATGGAGTTACTCCTATTATATGTATAAATAAAATAGATTTGGAACCTAAGGGTAGTTTAGAATTAGGAGAAATGTTATTGGGTTGCGGTTATGAAACTTTATATCTTCAAGGAAAGTTTGGGATTGGTATAGAAGGATTGAAAGATGAAATGGAAGGTCATATTAGTGTATTTTGTGGCCCTTCAGGAGTTGGAAAATCTACAATCCTAAATAAGGTAATGGGAAGAGAAGTTATGAAGACTGGAGATATAAGTGATAAACTTAAAAGAGGTAAACATACTACAAGACATAGTGAATTAGTTAGAATTGAGGATGGATTCTTAGTAGATACTCCAGGTTTCTCATCTTTAGAATTAGATTTTATACCAAAAGATAAATTGCAATTTTGTTTTTTAGAATTTGATAAGTATAGAGATAGGTGCAAATTTAACAACTGTATGCATCATAAAGAGCCTGGATGTAAAGTTAAGGAAGCTGTAGAGAACAGAGAAATAGATTCATCTAGATATGAATTTTATATAAAAACATTAGAAGAATTAATAAATAGGGGGAAGAAAAAATGATTAAACTAGCACCATCAATTTTATCAGCAGACTTTTCAAAATTAGGAGAACAAATAATAGAATTAGAGAAATTTGGAGCTGACTGGATACATATAGATGTAATGGATGGAATGTTTGTTCCAAATATATCCTTTGGAATTCCTATTATGAAATCTATTAGAAGCATTACTAATTTAGTTTTTGATGTTCATTTAATGATTGAAGAACCAGCTAGATTTATAAAAGATTTTATTGATAATGGAGCGGATATGGTAACTATTCATTATGAAGCAGATAGACATATAGATAGAACCATAAAATATATAAAATCACTGGGAGCTAAGGCTGGTATAGCATTAAATCCTGGTACTTCAGTTAGTCTAATTGAAGATTTAATTCCTGATTTAGATATGGTTTTAATAATGTCTGTAAACCCTGGATTTGGAGGTCAAAAATACATAGAATATTGTGGAGAGAAAATTGCTAAGGTTAAAGAATTTAAGGAAAAGTATAATCCTAATCTATATATTCAGGTAGATGGAGGTATAGATACTAATAATATAGCCCAGGTTGTAGAATATGGTGCGAATTCAATAGTTGCAGGCTCTGCTGTTTTTAAAAATAATAACATAGAAGAAAATATAAAAAAATTAAAAGCAGGTATGTAAAATGAGAGTTATTATAGTTGGAGGTGGAGATGCACCCACTAAGAAGCTAGTACTAAGTTATATAAATTCTAATACTAAGATAATAGCTGCAGATAGTGGCGCAAATTATTTAATAGAATATGACATTCAGCCGGATTACGTAGTTGGAGATTTTGATTCTATAGACAAGGAAATAATTAGAGATTTGAAGAATGGTGAAGTAGTACAGTATCCTGTTGATAAGGATTTCACAGATACTGAATTAGCCTATAATAAAGCGTTAGATATAGGTGCAAAGGAAATAGTTTTTTTAGGATGTACAGGAAAAAGGCAAGATCATTTTTTTGCTAATATGTGTGTATTGTATAAGGCCTTAGTGAATAATATTCAGGCATATATGATAGATGAATATAATAAGATATTTCTTGTCAACAAAAAGGTATCTTTGAGAGGAAAAAAAGGTGATGTGTTTTCTGTATTTAGTTATTTTGAGGATGTAGAACAATTAACCATATCTGGAGCTAAATATCCCTTAAAAGAATTTAATTTAACAATGAAAAATAATCTTACAGTATCAAATGAATTTTTAGATGAAGAGGTACATATAGACTTTAAGAATGGTATATTAGCAGTGGTTATAAGTAAATAGGGCATGTGAAGAAAAATAGGTGAGTAAACTGACTATTTGTTTTTTTAATGTCTAGATTGATTATACAAAAATGTTAAAGAAAATACTTAAATTTTCTTTAACATTTTTATTTTGTTTCACAAAATTCAATAGATTTACATATCATAATATAAGCAATGTTATAAAATTTAATGGGGGATTATATGGGGTGGAAATGTAAGAAAAAACGAATAGGGAGTATCATTTGTGCTGTAGGTGCCGGAATAGTATTAGCGGTTCTAATTCCATTTTGGGGATGGATATTTGCAATGGGATGTGTAATTATTGGTGCAGGAGTATATGTAATGAAAAATCGATGCTAATAATTTTTTAGGAGGATCTAAAATGACTATAAAGGTAATTAAATTACCTAAATTTCTATCAAAAATTGTACGGATTTTTGTTAGAAATAAACATAATTAAATTAAAAAAGGTATAAAAAAATGCAACTAATTAGTTGCATTTTTTTATACCTTAAACAGCACGCTGTACTTTACCTGAACGTAAGCATCTTGTACAAACATGTACAGTTTTAGGTGATCCGTTAACTATAGCCTTAACTCTTTTTAAGTTTGGAGCCCATTTTCTCTTTGATTGACGGTGTGAGTGACTGAATTGTACTCCTGAAACTACACCTTTATCGCATATTTCACATCTTCTTGACATCTACTACACCTCCTAAACATAAAGGTCTTAAATCAAACATAAATTATTTTAACATATATAATAGCATTCTTGCAAGTACTATAAAAAATATATCTAGTAAATATTATTTTAATTAGAAATGACAAGGAGATAAAATTTTAAATTTGTGTAGTTGTATATATAAATAGCTAATGTCAAATAATAAGAAAATAGTAATAGCTATAGGAATATTAATAAAGTGATTATATATACTAGTTGAATTAAATCCCATATTAATATACAATGTTTATAAGGTATAATTAAGGAGGAACAGAGTATGAAGGCTAACGTGAACACTGAATTAGGAAATATATATTATTCTGAAGAAGTGCTAGCTAATATAGCAGGTGTGTCAACCATGGAATGCTATGGAGTAGTAGGAATGGCACTTAAGAATGCAAAGGATGGCTTATGGGAGCTGTTGAAGGCAGAAAATTTAGCTAAGGGCGTTAAAATTATCCACAAAGATGATTCTATAATAGTGGAGTTATATATAATAGTTGAATATGGAACAAAAATTTCTGTAATAGCAAACAACATAATACAAACTGTAAGATATAATTTAGAGAATTTTACAGGTATTAAGGTTTCACAAGTTACAGTTAACGTTCAAGGTGTAAGGATCTAGGAGGTAACAAGAGTGGAATATTTTACAATAAATGGGCGAGATTTTTGCAACATGATAAAAAATGCTTCAAATGCTTTAGAAAAGCAAAAGGAGTATGTAAACTCACTAAATGTATTTCCAGTGCCAGATGGAGACACAGGAACAAATATGTCTCTTACTTTTAAAGCGGCATCTAAGGAAATAAATGAATTGGAAAACAATACAATTGGTGATATTTCTAAAAAATTAGCAAAAGGTGCCCTAATGGGAGCCAGAGGCAACTCTGGAGTTATACTTTCACAAATATTAAGAGGTATGTCCAAAGGTTTAGAAGGAAAAAAGGAAGCTGGCATTGAGGATGTTAAGAAATCTTTTGTTGAAGGGTGTAACTTTGCTTATAAAGCTGTAATGAGACCTACAGAGGGAACAATTCTTACAATCATAAGAGCTGCTGCAGATGCTGCTAAAGAGAGTAAGGCTGAAGAGATAATAGCTCTTTTTCAAGAGGTTTGTAATAAGAGTAAAATTATGTTAGATAAAACTCCTGAAATGTTACCACAGTTAAAACAGGCTAAAGTTGTAGATGCTGGAGGAATGGGATTATTAATACTTCTAAAAGGTATGTTGGAATCACTTGAAAATGGAAGTGATGTAGATTTACTAAAAGATGGAGAAGTTACTAGTGAAGAAGTAAATATAGCATCTCCAGAGAACAATATAGCTCCAGAGGATATTAAGTTCGGATATTGCACTGAATTTATGATATTAAGCAATAAAGTAAATGTAGAAACATTTAAAGAAGAACTAGAGAAAAGAGGAGATTCTATAGTTGTAGTTGGATTAGATGAATTAGTAAAAGTTCATGTTCATACTAATGATCCAGGAGATGTGCTTTCCATGGCATTAACTATGGGTGAAATCACCAAAATTAAAATTGAAAATATGAGAGAGCAAAATAGAGCTCTATCTGATGAAAAACAAGTAGAGGATAGAGTTGATAATAATATTCCCCAAATAGAAGAAGAAAGAAAATCATATGGCTTTGTTACAGTAGCTAGGGGAGAAGGTATTAGTGCTATATTTAAAGATTTAGGCGTAGATGAGATTATAGAGGGTGGCCAGACTATGAATCCAAGCACTCAAGATATAGTTGAAAGCATTAACAAGGTAAATGCGGACACTGTATTTGTACTACCTAATAATAAGAATATAATTATGGCAGCTACCCAGGCCATAGAACTTATAGAAGATAAAAAAGTAATAGTTATTCCAACAAAAACTATACCTCAAGGTATTACAGCGATTACTATGTTTAATCTAGAAGGAACTTCAGATGAAAATGAAACTACAATGACAGAGGCTCTAGAAAATGTAACCTCTGGTTCTGTTACTTATGCTGTAAAAGATACAGAGGATAATGGAAGAGTTATTAAAGAAGGCGACATATTAGGTTTATTAGAAGGTAAGATAGATGAAATTGGAAAAGACATCTATAAAGTATGTGAAAACCTGATTGAAAACATGATAAATGAAAATAGTGAACTTATTACTATATTTTACGGAGAAGATTGTAAAGAAGAAGAAGTAGAGGGTTTAGTAGAAAGTTTAGAAGAGAAGTATCCAGACATGGATGTTCAATGTTTTAATGGTAAGCAGCCATTATATTATTTTATTACATCTGTAGAATAAAAGCCTTAGGGCTTTTTTCTCTATATAAAATTAATATGGAGTGATAGAGTGAATATATATGATGATATTACTTATGTAAAAGGAGTAGGGCCTAAGAGTGCAGAAAAGCTAAACAAATGTGGTATATTTAATTTACTAGATTTACTACTATATTTTCCAAGAGATTATGAGAACATATTTGCTATACAAAATCTCAATGAAATACAAAAAAAAGAGAAGGCGATATTAGAGGTTGAAGTAGAGAAGATATGTAGAGATATAAAGACAAAGACAGGTAAAGTAATGTCAACAGTAATATTTACCTACGAAAGAGAAAAAATAAAAGGAATATGGTTTAATCAACCCTATGCAAAGAACTCATTTTCATTAGGTGGTAAATACTTAATTAATGGGATCTTAGAGAAGAAAGGAAAAGAATACATAATAAGTAATGCCAAGATTATGAGAAATACAGCTAAAACTAGCAATGATATTATGGCAAAATATCCACTAAAAGATAATTTAAATAACACTTTTCTTAATAAAGTGATTACTGAGGTATTAAGTAAAGTTAATATAAAAGAGAATTTGCCACAAAAACTTTTGGAGAAATATGAGTTTATGCCATTAAATGATGCAATACGTAATATTCATAATCCCACAGACATTATGAATCTGGAGAGGGCAAGACGAAGATTAAAATTCCAAGAGCTTTTTATTTATTCATTGAAGCTTATGATGTTAAAAAACTTCAATGGTTATGCTAAAGGTATACAGTTTAATATTGTTTCAGAACTTAAAGAACTAAAAGAAAGTCTTCCTTTTAAACTTACTGAGGCGCAGAGTAAGGCTGTAAGAGAGATTTTAATAGATGAGAAGAAGCCAATACCTATGAATAGATTAGTGCAAGGTGATGTGGGAAGTGGAAAAACAGTAGTATCCCTTATTACTATGTTTAATGTGGTTAAGAATGGATATCAAGTAGCTATGATGGCACCAACAGAAATACTAGCAAAGCAACATTACAGTGAAGCTATAAAAATCTATGAACCTTTTGGTATAACTGTAGAATTGCTTACAGGAAGTATCACAGAAAAAAATAAAGAAGTGATTAAAGAAAAGTTAAAAAGTGGCGAAATACAAGTTATAATAGGTACACATGCACTTATTGAAGATAATGTGGTATTTAATAATTTAGGAATGATAGTTACAGATGAACAGCATAGGTTTGGTGTGGGACAAAGAAGTAAGTTAAATAATAAAGGAGAAAATATAGATGTATTAGTTATGAGTGCAACTCCTATACCAAGAACTCTGTGTTTATATCTCTATGGAGATTTAGATGTTTCAATTATTGATTCGTTACCTCCAGGAAGAAAACCTATAGATACATACTATATAAATAGCAGCGAAAAGAACAGAGTGTATAATTTTGCACTAAGGGAAATACAAAGTGGAAGGCAAGCCTATGTAGTTTGTCCTCTAGTTGAAGAAAATGAAGATATGAAACTAAGCTCTGTGACCGCAATATATGAAGAACTTAAAAAAAATTATTTTAGAGATGTGGAAATTGCCATACTTCATGGTAAAATGAGTAATAAAGATAAAAATTTTATAATGGATAGGTTTAAAAATGAAGAAATAAAGGTACTAATCGCTACAACGGTTATAGAAGTAGGAGTAAATGTGCCAAATTCCACTATAATGATTATTGAAAATGCAGAGAGATTTGGATTAGCTCAGCTACATCAACTTAGAGGAAGGGTTGGCAGAGGAAGCTATAAATCTTATTGTATGCTTATTGCTAATATAAAAAGTGAAACAACCAAAAAAAGAATGGATATAATGAAAAATAGTAATGATGGATTTTATATATCAGAGCAAGATTTGAAGCTTCGTGGAAGTGGAGAGATGTTCGGAAGTAGACAATCCGGTGAGAATGGGCTTATTCTTGCTGATTTAATTAATGATTTTAATTTGTTTAAAATAGCTAATGAAGAAGCTAAAGAACTCATTAATAGTAATGATAATGAAAATAAAAGGATAGTGAGAGAAATAATGAGTAATTTAGAAAGAAGTACAAAGTATATATGCTTTAATTAAACCAATTTAGGAGGAACCACCATGAGAGTAATTGCAGGAGTAGCTAGAGGAAGAAAAATATTATCTCCAGAAGGTATGGGAACTAGACCAACCTTAGATAGAATTAAGGAATCAATCTTTAATATAATACAAAATAGAACTAGAGATGCTATAGTTCTTGACCAGTTTGCAGGGACAGGAAGTTTGGGTTTAGAAGCCGTAAGTAGAGGAGCAAAGGAATGCCATCTGATTGATAAAGGTGACATTACTTTTAATTACTTAAAACAAAATGTGATTAATTTGAAATTTGAAGAAAAGTGTACTTGTCATAAAGGAGATTGCTACAATTATTTAGAGGAATTTGGCAGAATTGGGAAGGTGTTTAATTTGATATTCATTGACCCTCCCTATGCTAAAGAAATGATTCAGCCATCTATAGATCTTATTGTGAAACATAAACTTCTCAAAAAAGATGGTCTTATTATAACTAAGATAGATTCGTCAGAAGAAATCTATGATGGTAATGAGGAGATTGGACTTATTAACAAAAGAAAATATGGAAATACCACTGTGTGCTTCTATGAATATAAGGAGAATTAAAAATGATAAGAGCAGTTTATCCAGGAAGCTTTGATCCTATTACGAATGGACATCTAGATATAATCAAAAGATGTTCCTATGTATTTGATGAAGTTATTGTAGCGGTGCTAATAAATCCTAATAAGAAAGGGTGGTTTGAAGTAGAAGAAAGAGTAGCTCAAATAGAAAGAGTCGTTTCCACCTTTGATAATATTAAAGTAAAAAGCTTCACAGGACTTCTAGTGGATTTTATGGATGATCAGGGTATTGATGTATTAGTAAAAGGATTAAGATCTATGTCAGACTTTGATTATGAATTTCAGATGGCTTTAATGAATAAAAAGCTAGACAAGACTAAAGAAACTATGTTTATGATGACAAATTCCAAATACTCCTATTTGAGTTCCACAGCTATAAAACAGGTAGCTTTATTTAAAGGATGTTTAGATGGGTTAGTACCTAAGGAATTAGAAGAGGAAATAAGAGATCGAGCTAGACTTTTTAAGGGGGAGTTATAGGTGAAAGTTCTTGAATTAATTGATTATCTTGAGCAGAGTATAGAAATGTCTTCTAAGAATTTAGTTGGAAAAGTATCTATAAATAAAAAAGAAACTTTGAAAACCTTAGGTGAAATAAGAAGATTATTACCAGATGAATTAGAAGAAGCAAAAAACATAATAAGAAAAAAGGAATCTATATTAAATGAAGCTAAAAGAGATGGAGAGCAAGTTATTGAGAATGCGAGAAGAAAAGCTCAAGATGAGTATGAAAAATCTGAAGTTTTAGTTTCAGCAAAGGCAGCAGCTCAGGAGATTATTGAAAATGCCAATATTGAAGCAAAACAAATTAAAGTTGATGCAGCTAAGTATGCAAAAGAAGTGAAATTTGGAGTAATGAACTATACAGACAAAACTTTAAGTAATTTACAGAAGAATATTGACTTAATTGGAGAAGAGAGTTTGAAAAGTATTCAAAATGAAATGGAAGACATGCTCGTAAGAATTTATAAGCACATATCTTCCACAACTATAATGGTAAGAGATAACATGAAAGATTTAGGAGATGGAAAATAATTTTTTTATGTTTTTTAGAAGAATGGGTAAAACTAAAATAAAAATTAAGGTTACAAATAAATAGATATTAGGTATGTTAAAGCTTGATAATTTGGTAGAAGTAAAAGTCTCTTGGTAAATACCTAATATAGGTAGCTGAATTAATCCAAAAGTTATAATAGAATTGATTATTCCTTGAAAAAACTTCAGAGATATATATTTTTTCATAGAAATTTTATATTTATATATAAAGGAATATACCTGAGAATTTATAGATAATCCACCAAAGCCTATTAAAAAGCTACATAGTATTAACTTCCAACTGCTTGAAAGTTGGGTAGAGGATAGTATATTGCATCCATTTGTAACTTCAATTATCCCTAGAATAGTACCGTCTATAGCACTAGTGGGCATAGATAATTTATTACATATATGATATATAGCAGTGGAATATATTTCACTGCTTTTTATTATGTTTATTAGTACTGAAAATATAATTACAAAACTTCCGATAGATATGCAAGTTTTCACAGCTTCTTCCAAAGCATTCTTTAAGGCGATTCCTAAATTAAGATTATTGGTGTTAGATCTATTGTCTAATTTAGATATATGATCATATTTGAAATTTTTTCTAGGAAGTATAATTCCCATAGTTATGCACGAAAGTATATTTGCAGCTATCAATATATAACCAAAATTGGAGTTTTGCAACATAGCAGTGCCAACCGTACCAATTATAAATAAAGGACTCCCATTACTAGCTATATTTAACAATCTTTGGAAGGTATACTTATCAATAAGATTTCTTTCATACAATTCGCAAGAGTATTTGGCCCCTAAAGGATATCCACAAAATACACTAGCTAATATTACTACACTGCATTGCTTAGGAAGACCAAGAGGTTTACAAAGTATGGTCCCTAAAAGTTTAGAGTAAATCTCTATACCACCAAATACTAATATGAGGTTTATTATTACTAAAAATGGGAACAATGATGGGAATACAGAATAAAAAAATAGTTTTGTTCCGGTTATAGTAAAGTTAATACACTGCTTAGGATTTAAAATAATATATAAAATCATTATAGAAAAGCCTAAAGTGAATATTATATTAATAATAAATTTCTTAGAAAACTCTTTTGATAGGCAATAGATTAAGAAAAAAATTGATGCAAGTACTAATATAAATAAATATTTCAATTTTCACAGTCCTTTAAAGTGATATATTAAAATATATTTATGAGATAGGGGAGTTATGATATTAAAGTTCTATAATTTAAATAAATTACGAAGTAATTTGTTTAGTGAATTGCGCCAAGGTGCAGAGAATTGGCTTTGCCAGTGAATTGCAACCTACGATTGCAGTGAAGTGCGCCTTTAGCGCAGAGAGTTGACTTCGTCAGAGAAAAAGATTTTTCTCAAGCAAAAAAACTCTTTACGAACGTAGTGAGTAACTCTCTGCGAACAACGTGAGTACTTCTCTGTAAACGAAGTGAACACTTCTCTGTGCCTATGGCACAATTCTCTGCGACAATAAGTCGCAATTCACTAATAAAATGCTTTACATTTTATTTATAGGACTAATTAAATAGTCATCATTATAGTTTATAGAGGGATTGATTATGCTATATGCTTGGGTAGATTTAAGATCTAAGGCTAAAGATTCATTAAGTTCTTTTGGGAATTTTGTATATATAGGAATGTTACTATTAGCTTTCATAGATTTTAGTATTTTTATTCCAGTAGAATTAAAGCCAAGAACTCGTGCATAAGAACAGGGCGACTTTCTTAATTCTAAAGTATTATAATTATGAAATCCCACAAAGTATTGACACAATATTCTACTTATACGAGTATAGGTATATCGTTTACTTTTAGTTGCAGCTATCACATCGTCATAGTTTGAATAAAGAAATAAATTTTTCCTAATTTTATTATAAAGTCCTTCGTTTGCATCAGGAATATTGCTTAAACTATCTGATGAAGAAATAGAATTTAAATATTTTATATAAGGAAACATCATATAATCAAAAGTAAAGTTATAGTTTTTACTTCTTAGTTCATTTAGAATTGTAAAGACACCTTCTGGCACATGATTAGTTAAATCTTTTAAGGTGACAGAAGCTTTTAAAAAATTCCTTATAGCTGTAGCACTAGAAAATACATTATTTAAAGAATTGCTATTATAAGATGCGCCTTCACGTTTTATGGTATAGGGTACTATAGAGCTATTTAGCTTAGTTAAGCTTTTAATATACTCCATACCTAATATATTATTAGAAGAACTAAGGATGTGA
Organism: Clostridium sp. UBA4108; assembly: GCA_002381695.1. Classification (GTDB taxonomy): domain Bacteria; phylum Bacillota; class Clostridia; order Clostridiales; family Clostridiaceae; genus Clostridium_J. Next base: position 160,669 of record DFXM01000001.1, read on the forward strand.
TCTATGTGATTAGTTGTACTTAAATTATTAAGATTTAAATAATCTAAGAGAGCTAAGGAACGAGCTTTAGGAAAAGGAATGCCAAGATCTAAGAAGCTTTTTAGTTCATTTTTAAATTCTAATGGTTCTTCAATTAATACTTTTGAAATAGTTAATAATGTGGAAATGTCTCCTAGTTCACTTCCAAAGCAGATAGAATCCACGACCCCAAGGTTATGTAGAAGGCTTATTGCACCAAAAGAAAAAAATTCTGCAGAAGATAGACTGTATATAACAGGAAGTTCTAATACTAAATCAACACCACTATTAAGAGCCATGGAGGTTTTGTTCCACTTATCTATAACAGATGGAATTCCACGTTGATTAAAGTTACCACTCATTATTGCAATTAGGCCATCACAATTAGTAAGTTCCTTAGTTTTATTAATATGGTAAGTATGACCATTGTGTAATGGGTTATATTCAACCACAATACCAGAAATTTTCATAAAATCACTCCATCATTTAATATATTAACTTTAATTCAGAGAAAATAATCCTAAAAAGAATTTTCATACTAGAATTATATCAAATAATATATTTTATTAGTACATTAATTAATAAAATAAGAATAAACCTAAATGTAAAATACATAAGAAATTCACTGATAGAGGTTGAAAAATATAGGTAAAAAGGGGTATAGTAAATAGGGGATATTTAGTAGTTTTTACTGAAAGGAGTAATACAATATGAGTTTTACAGAAAAAGTATGGAAATTAGCTCAAGGAGAGCTAAAAAAGATTGTTCTTCCAGAGGGGGAAGAGGAGAGGAATATAAAAGCTGCAGAGATAATTCATAAGAACAAGCTTGCAGAAGTTATTTTAATAGGAAGTTTACAAGGAATTAAAGAAAATGCCACAAAATTTGGTGTAAATATTGAGGGTATAGAAATAATTGATCCAGCAACTTCACTAAAAACAGAGGAATATGCTAAAGGTTTTTATGAACTAAGAAAAAGCAAAGGTATCACAGAAGAAAAAGCATTAGCTACAGTGAAAGATCCATTATATTTTGGAACAATGATGGTTAAATTAGATCATGCAGACGGATTGGTATCGGGAGCTATACACAGTACTGGAGACTTATTACGTCCAGGACTTCAAATAATTAAAACGGCACCAGGAACAAAGGTTGTATCTAGTTTCTTTGTAATGGAAGTACCAAATAGTCCTTATGGAGACAATGGGGTCTTATTATTTGGGGATTGTGCAGTTAACCCAAATCCAACTGCAGAAGAACTTTCATCAATAGCAATAAGTACTGCTGAAAATGCAAAGGTACTATGTGGAATGGAACCAAAGGTTGCAATGCTTTCTTTCTCTACAATGGGAAGTGCTAAGCATGAAAATGTAGATAAGGTAGTTAAAGCAGCTGAAATAGCTAAGAATGAAAGACCAGACCTTCAAATTGATGGAGAATTACAGTTAGATGCAGCCATAGTAGATAAAGTTGCTAGTTTAAAAGCACCAAACAGTAAGGTGGCAGGTCAAGCTAATGTGTTAATATTTCCAGACTTACAGGCGGGAAATATTGGATATAAATTAGTTCAAAGATTTGCAGGAGCAGAGGCCATAGGACCAGTATGTCAAGGATTTGCAAAACCAATAAATGATTTATCTAGAGGCTGTAGTGTTGAAGATATAGTTAATGTAGTGGCGATAACTGCAGTTCAAGCTCAAAACAGCGTTAAATAGTTTAAATTATCTTTAAATTACTTTAATTATTGATTTAATTATTAACATAGGTTAATCTAATATAGAATATATTTTATCACAATTAGGAGGAAAAGCTATGAAAATATTAGTTATCAACTGTGGAAGTTCTTCATTAAAGTATCAATTGATAAACATGGAGAATGAAGAATCATTAGCACAAGGATTAGTTGAAAGAATAGGAATTGAGGGCTCTATACTAACTCAAAAAGTTCCAGGGAAAGATAAATACATAATACAAGAGCCAATGAATGATCATAAAGATGCAATAAAATTAGTTTTAGGTGCATTGGTAGATAAAAACCATGGAGTAATAGCTTCAATGGATGAAATATCTGCAGTAGGACACAGAGTTGTTCACGGTGGAGAGAAATATGCTACATCAGTAGTAATAACTGATGTAGTTATGGCTCAATTAGAAGAATGCGTAAAACTTGCACCACTTCATAATCCAGCAAATATAATAGGAATCAATGCTTGTAAGAGTTTAATGCCAACAACTCCAATGGTAGCTGTATTTGATACTGCTTTCCATCAAACAATGCCAAAAGAAGCATATATGTATGCATTACCATATGAAATGTATACTAAGCATGGTATAAGAAAATATGGATTCCATGGAACATCTCATAGATTCGTATCTGCTGAATGTGCAAAAATGATGGGTAAAGATATAAAAGATATTAAAATTATTACTTGTCACTTAGGAAATGGAGCTAGTTTGGCAGCTGTTAAAAATGGAGTATCTGTAGATACAAGTATGGGATTCACTCCACTTGAAGGTATAGTAATGGGAACTAGATGCGGAAATATAGATCCAGCTATAGTTACTTTCTTAATGAAGCAAGAAAATATGTCTGCTGATGAAGTTAACGACTTAATGAACAAAAAATCAGGTGTTTTAGGATTATCAGGAGTAAGTAGTGATTTTAGAGACATTGAGAATGCTGCTAATGAAGGAAATGAAAGAGCAACACTTGCGTTAGAGGTTTATAACTATAAGGTGAGACAAATGATAGGTGCATATGCAGCATCTATGGGTGGAGTAGATGCAGTTGTATTCACAGCTGGTCTTGGAGAAAATGCAGCAGCTACAAGGGAAGAAATCTGCAAAGGCTTAGAATTCTTAGGAATAGAAGTAGATAGCGATAAAAACAATGTAAGAGGAAAAGCTGTAGAAGTAAGTAAAGATAACTCTAAAGTTAAAGTGTTTGTAATACCAACTAATGAAGAATTAGTAATTGCTAGAGACACTAAAGAATTAACTACAAAGTAGTATAATTTATCACATTATTATTTATATAAACTATAAACTGCTCCAGCGACCCATATAAATAATATCTATAATAAATTAAACTTGACTTTTATGGATATACTTTATATAATAATTTGTGTTTGAATATAGTACATCAAATCAACTTAAGGAGGGACGTTGGAGCTTTGCTCAAGCTATGCATATTTTGCATTATATACAAAAAAAGTAATTTTTGTATGAGAAAGGACATGATTATGTTCTTTTAGAGCGTTTACCATGATTATAGATATTTCTGATTTAAAAACGAAAAAATTTACCAAGAAAAATATCAATATAGAGATTGAAAAAGATAATTTTTATGATGGTAGTGAAACAATAACCTTATCTAAACCTATTAAGTTTGATGGAATTTTACGTCGTAGAGACGATATATTCGAACTTATTGGAGAAGTAACTACCCAGGTAGTTTTAAATTGTTCCAGATGTTTAGAATCTTTTGTTAAGGATTTAAATATACACATTGAAGAGCAGTTATCTACCAATGATGAGGATGAAATTATCTCAATAAATAAGGATAATATAGATATTTATGAAATTATTGAAAACAGCATCATCATCGAATTGCCAATAAAAAGGCTTTGTAATGAAGAATGTAAAGGCTTATGCCAGTATTGTGGAAAAGATTTAAATTATGGACAATGTTCTTGTAATGATTTTGATGTAGACCCTAGACTGGAAAAGCTAAAAAATTTGTTTTCTAACTCATAAGGAGGTGTAATAATGGGAAATCCTGCTAGAAAATTTTCAAAAGCAAGAAGAGACTCAAGAAGAGCTCAAACATTCAAACTTGGGTTACCAGGAATAGTTGAATGCCCTCAGTGCCATGAAATGAAACTTGCTCATAGAGTTTGCAAAAACTGTGGTTACTACAAAAATAGAGAAGTTGTTTCAACTGAGAAATAATAAAGAAAGTCGTTAGACTTTCTTTTTATTTTTGTGGAATTATATATAGTAAATATATTATAATGTATTTAATTACAGAAAAGTAGTTTTACAAAATTTAAATTATACTTATAAGTTAATAAACTAGCTTAATTGTAAAATATATAATTATTAGACTAAAACACAGTAGAAAAGTGAGAGGTAACATATGAAAGTTGTAGTTGATGGAATGGGTGGAGATAATTCACCACAGGCTATAGTAGAGGGTTGTATATTAGCCCAGAAAGAATATAATATAGATATAGTTATTACTGGTCCGGAAGATGTTATAACTCAAGAATTAAGCAAATATGAATATAATAAAGGGAAAATTACAATAGTTAATGCCACTGAGGTTATAACTTTAAATGAATCTCCAGTTAAAGCATTAAAATCTAAAAAAAATTCCTCACTAGTAAAGGCTTTAAATTTAGTTAAGGATGGGGAGGTAGATGCAATTATATCTGCAGGAAGTACAGGAGCATTTTTAGCCGGATGTACACTTATAGTAAAGAGAATAAAAGGTATAGATAGACCGGCATTGGCCCCTGTAATGCCAGGTAAAAATGGTCCTTTTATGATAATTGATGTAGGGGCTAATGCAGATTGTAAACCTCATTATTTGACTCAATTTGCCAATATGGGAAAAGTATATTTTGAAAATGTTTTGGGAATACCAAACCCATCAGTAGGCCTTATCAATATAGGAGCAGAAGAGGAAAAGGGAAATGAGTTAACAAAAGAAGCTCATAAACTCTTAAAAGAGGAGCCAATAAATTTTATTGGAAATATAGAACCTAGAGACATACCTAAAGGAGAAGTGAATGTACTTGTTTGTGATGGGTTTGTTGGAAATACTGTGCTAAAGATGTATGAAGGTGTTGCAGCTACTATTTTTAGTGAATTAAAGGAAGAAATAATGGGATCTACGAGGTCAAAACTTGGAGGGGTTCTATTAAAGCCAGTATTTACTAGATTTAAAAAACATTATGATTATAAGGAGTACGGTGGAGCAGCATTTTTAGGAGTGAATGGGATATGTATTAAAGCACATGGTAGTTCAGATGCTAAGGCCTTAAAGAATGCTATAAAGCAAGCAAAAATATCTTATGATAATGAAGTACTGAAAAAAATGAAAAATGTATTTGAAAAAGAAAATATTTATGAATAAAGTGAATAAAAATGAATAAGTGCAGTATATTATAATAAAGTATTATTAAAAATATAGTTGATAAATTTACAATATGCTATTATATTAATAGAGTATTAAATGTTTATTTTTAGGAGGATGAATAAAAATGTTTGAAAAAATAAGACAAAAAATAGCTGAACAATTAAGTATTGATGAAGATGAGATAACTATGGAATCGTGTTTTGTAGATGATTTAGGGGCAGATTCACTAGATATAGTTGAGCTGATTATGGCTTTAGAAGAAGAATTTGATATGGAAATACCAGATGAAGATGCTGAAAAGATATCTACTGTAGGAGATGTAGTGGAATACATAAAAGCAAGAGTAGAAGATTAGTAATAGGTTCCGTATAAAATGCGGAACCTTATTTTTAGGTTTATTCTTGAATTTATTATATAAATAAGTATTAAGCTAAAGATAAAAATATAAGAATAAATTGAAGAATAAGCTTCTGAAGAGGAGTACAAAGATGAGAATATTAAAAAACACTTTAGAAATTAAGAAAAACTTAAATGTTGAAATAAATAACTTAGAATTGTTACAAATAGCTATAACTCACAGCTCATATGCCAATGAGAGAAATATTAGATTTAATGAGAGATTAGAGTTTCTTGGGGATACTGTGTTGGAACTAGTTATATCTGAATATCTATTTTCAAATAATAAGAATGAGAGTGAAGGATATTTAACCAAAATAAGGGCTTTGATTGTATGTGAGAATTCATTATTTGAAGTAGCTAAAAAATGGAATTTAGGGAAATATATATATATGAGTAAAGGAGAAGAATTAACAGGAGGTAGGACTAGAGTTTCTATTTTGGCTGATGCGGTAGAAGCTATAATCGCAGCAATCTACCTGGATAGAGGAATTGAAGTTATAAGAGAATTTATATTAAGTAATTTTGAATTCATAATAAAAAAAGCTATAGATAATAAAATTATTTTAGATTATAAAACTAAATTACAGGAAATACTTCAAAAAGATGGAGAGGTAAATATTTGCTATAACCTTCTTAAATTTGAAGGGCCACCTCATAGAAGAGAATTTTATGTTGAGATATTAATAAATGGAAAATCCATGGGTAGTGGAGTAGGCTATAGCAAGAAAGATGCAGAACAAAAGGCAGCGAAAGAAGTTTTGATTAGCAGAGGTGATATTATTGAATAAAAATCATTATATAATACCGATTTTTGTACCTCACGAAGGATGTCCTCACACCTGCGTATTTTGTAATCAAGATAGTATTACAGGAAGTTGCTTTAAAATAGATGGAGAGTTTGTAAGAACTACCATAGAAGAATACTTGAAGACTATGGACGGAAATAATTCAGTAATTGAGGTATCCTTTTTTGGAGGAACATTTACTGCCATTAATATGAATAAGCAAAAAGAACTATTAAAAATAGCTAAAGAATATAAGGATTGTGGGAGAATAAATCATATAAGATTATCTACTAGACCTGATTATATTGATGAAGAAATATTAACAAATTTAAAAAAGTATGGAGTAGATATAATAGAACTTGGAGTTCAATCCTTAGATGATGAAGTGTTAATTAAATCTGGTAGAGGTCATAGCGTAGAGGATGTCAGAATGGCATCGGAGTTAATTAAAGAATTTGAGTTTACATTGGGACATCAGATAATGCTTGGCCTCCCAGGAGATAATTTTCAAAAAGATATAGATACCACAAAAAAAATAATAGTTATGAAACCTAGCATTTGTCGAATATATCCCTCGCTAGTAATAAAAAATACACCTATGGAAAAGTTACTTAATAATGGTGAATATAAACCTTATACTTTACATGATGCAGTAGACATATCTAAAAAGATTTATGCTATGCTAGAGAGTAATGATATCAAGGTAATTAGAATAGGTCTTCAACCAACTGAAGAGATAAGCTATGATGGAGATATAATTGATGGGCCTTTTCACCCTTCTTTTAGAGAGCTTGTAGAGAGTAGTATTTTTTCAGATATGATTACTAAATACTACTTATGTGGTAATCATATGAATAAGATAATATTAGTTAATCCTAAAGACATATCTAAGTTATATGCAAATAAGAAATATTATTTTAATAATATGCTAGATAAATTAAAATGTAATTCCATGAAGGTAGTTCAAAGTGAAGATATTCCAAGAGGATCCTTAGGATTTTATGACAATGTAGAGAAAAAGGTAATTTCGCAAAAAAAATATATGAAAGAAAATTTCTAGTAAATAAAATTTGAAATTTTAAAGTAAATACTATAAACTATGTATAACAAAATATCTAGAGGTGATTTTATGAGAATGAACAAGAAAAAAAGAGAGAAGATAAGTAAGATAATAATATTATTAATGTGTGGAGTTTTTGTTCTAGGCATAGTAATTCCACTAATTTTGTCTTAAGAATTTAGGAGAGTGAATAAATGTTCTTAAAATCTATTGAAATAAGGGGTTTTAAATCTTTTGCTGATAAGACAGAACTTAACTTCAAAAATGGGGTAACAGCAGTAGTTGGACCTAATGGTAGTGGAAAAAGTAATATTTCTGATGCGGTCAGATGGGTTTTAGGAGAACAGAGTGTTAGAAATTTAAGAGGAGATAAAATGGAAGATGTAATTTTTGCAGGCACTCAGTATAGAAAACCTGTAGGTCTTGCTCAAGTTTCTCTCACTCTTGATAACTTAAATAGCGAATTAGACATAGAATACTCAGATGTAACTATATCTAGACGATTATATCGCTCAGGAGAAAGTGATTATCTTATAAATAATACTTCTTGTAGATTAAAAGATGTACAAGCATTATTTATGGATACAGGCATAGGTAAAGAAGGATATTCGATTATTGGACAAGGAAAAATTGACGCTATTTTAAGTGGTAAATCTGATGATAGAAGAAAACTCTTAGAAGAGGCCGCAGGAATAGTTAAATATAAAACTAGAAAAGAAGAAGCAGAAAAAAAATTGGAAAATACAGAACAGAATTTAATTAGAATAGATGACATTATATCCACCTATGAAGAAAGATTAGAACCACTTAAAAATGAAAGTGAAAAAGCTAAACGATTTTTGGCTCTTTCTGAAGATGTAAAGAAAAAGGAAATTAATATTATTATTGATTCTATAGATAATACTAAAAGGTATGTAGAAAATATAACAGTATATATGGAGAAAATTAAAAATGAAATTATAGAATTAAATAATAATAAAAGTGATTTAAAGATAGAGTTAAATAAAAGAAATAATGATTTAGAGGAATTTAATAGAAGGTATGAAGAAAAAAGAGCTCTTTATTATGAGAGTAAAGGGAAACATCAAAATATTGTATCAGAGATGCAACTATTAGATGAAAAAATAAACTCTTCAAGAAATGCTATGGAGAGATTAGATAATTTAATAAATAATATACGAAATGAAATACAAACGGAAGAAAAAAAACTTTTAGATTTTAAAAATAAGATTCAATTGTTAAAAGAGGACCAGTTAAGATTAAACGAAGATATAAAAATTATAGATGAAAAAATAAAGGAAAGCTTATTCAGTATAGAAGGATTTAATGAAAAATTAAAAGAACTAGAGAATTTGAAGCAAAAACATCAGGAGGTTAAAAATAAAACCTTCAACAATATTTATTTGCTAAAAAATAATATTGATGTAACTAGCAATGTTATAGAAAATTTAATTCTTGATGTACAAAGTCATAAAAATTCTTTGACTATAAACAATAGCACTAAGGTATTGCTTGAAGATGAAGGAAAAAATATCGAAAGTAAAATTAGCTTTTATGAAGAAGAGATCAGTGGAAATAAAAAAGAAATTAATAGTTTAAAACATTCCTTTACTATGAAAGAGAAGAATCAGAAGGATTTAAGTATTAAACAAAGTAATACGCAGGCTAGATTGAATGCCCTTATAAATTTAGAAAATACATATGAGGGGTATAACAAATCTGTAAAGAATCTAATGCAACACATATCCAATGAGAAATTATATAAGATTAATAAGGATTGTTTTGTATTAGGAGAAGTTATAAAGGTTGATAAAGAGTTCGAAACAGCTATAGAAATTGCATTGGGAGGAAGTATATCGCATATAGTAACTACCAATGAAAATATAGCTAAAGATTTAATTAATCGATTAAAAACATATAATCTTGGTAGAGCTACATTTTTGCCAATGACTATAGTCAAAGGTCGAGTATTGGAAGTTGAGGATTCTATAAAAAATATAAAAGGTTACATTGGCATAGCTAGTGAATTAGTAAAATATAATTCTATGTTTAAGGGAGTAGTAGATAATGCTCTTGGAAGAACATTAGTATGTAATAACATGGATAATGGATTATGTATTGCAAAAATTAGTGGATATAAATATAGAATTGTTACATTAGAAGGTGAAGTTATTAATCCAGGGGGAGCATTAACTGGAGGAAGTTATTCAAAGAATGCTAATATCATGGGTAGAAAAAGAGAAATTGAGGAATTAAGGATTAGAACTCAAGAAAATGATGAGATTATAGAAAAATTAAATGTGGATATTAGAAGTTTAAGTAATGATATAAAAGAATTAGATGAAAAGAACTTAAACTTACGAGATGAGATTCACTCTGAAAATATAGAAATAACAAAAGTTAAGGAAAAAATAAAAAACCTTTCAGAAGAAGCTGTAAAATTAAAAAATAATATGCAAAAGGCTATTGATGAGTTAAAGATAGAAGAGCATAAGTTGAGAACTTTTAAAGAAGAGTTAAAGAATAAAGAGGAAAGTCTAATTGCAATAGATAATGAAATAAACCTATATGAAAATGAATATTTAGAAATCAACTCTAGTGCAAGTGACAAAAATAGAAGCGTTGAAGGTTTAAAAGAGAATTTAACAGTATTTAGAGTTAATAAAGCGAAAATTGATGAGATGATTAATAATCATTGCAATGAAGTGGAGAGAGTAAAATCTCAAATTAGAATTAATGAAGAAAAATTAAAGAATAGCTTGGATGAATTAAACTCAACTTTAGAGACAGAGCAGAGTTATATAATAAAGAAGGAGGAAAATCAAAGGGATATTTTTAGTATTACCAATTCTATAGCTGAATTAGAATTAGTGTTTAAAGATACAGAAATTTATAGATTAAAGATGAAAGAAAAAATTCCTGTAATTATGGCTCAGATTGAAGATATTAACTTGCAGACAGAGAAGCTAGATAAGGATATTCATAAGCAAGAAGTAGTTTTAGCTAAAATACAGACAGAGGAAGAGGGATTCCTTGAAAAATTAAATGAGGAATATAATTTAACTTTTGCGGAAGCTTTGGATTTTAAAGAGGAAATACAGGATGTTAAAGCTTTAAAGGAAGATGTATCTATATTAAAATCGCAAATATCCTCTCTAGGAATCGTTAATGTTGGTGCTATTGAAGAATTTAAAGAAGTAAAAGAAAAATTTGTTTTTATGAATAACCAGCGTGAAGATTTGGTAAAATCAAAAGAAGAACTGAGTTTAGTAATAGATGAAATGACACAAAAAATGAGGAAAGTGTTTAAGGAGAATTTTGAAAAACTCAGAATTAATTTCAATGAGACCTTTAAAGACTTATTCAAGGGAGGACGTGCAGATTTAATTCTTCAAGGAGAAGATGAGCTTTCAGCTAAGATTGATATTAATGTAGAACCGCCAGGGAAAAAATTGCAGAATATAAATCTTATGTCTGGTGGAGAGAAGGTATTGTCAGCAATAGCATTGCTTTTTTCTATACTGAAAATGAAGCCCACTCCATTCTGTATTTTGGATGAAATTGAAGCTGCATTAGACGATGTTAATGTAATTAGATATGGAGAATTTTTAAAAAAGTTCTCTGAAAACATTCAATTTATAGTTATAACTCATAGAAAGGGAACTATGGAAGCCAGTGATATGATTTATGGGGTAACCATGGAAGAAAAAGGAGTATCCAAGGTAGTTTCTATAGATTTTACAAAATAAGAAAGGGTGAAGTAGATATGTTTGGAGGTTTTTTTGAAAAGCTTAAACAAGGACTAACAAAGACTAGAGATAGTATTAATACCGCAGTAGTACAGGTGTTAAACTTAGCTGTTACTATAGATGAGGATTTATATGAAGAATTAGAGGAAATCTTAATCACTAGTGATATTGGAGTAGAAACATCAGTTGAGATAATTGAGAGAGTTAAGAAAAGGGTATTAGATGATAGAATAAAAGATCCTAATGAAATACTACCTTGTATGAAGAAGGTTATTATGGAGATGTTAGGAGAAGAGGATAACTCTATAATTACTGAAAAAACTCCTCAGATTAAATTAATAATTGGAGTAAATGGTGTTGGAAAAACTACATCTATAGGTAAGATAGCATCTAGGATTAAAAATAACAATTACAAAGTGCTTTTAGCTGCCGGGGATACCTTTAGGGCAGCAGCTATAGATCAATTAGAAGTATGGAGTAAAAGAGCTGGAGTAGATTTAATCAGACATCAAGAGGGTTCAGATCCTGCGGCAGTGGTATTTGATGCAATTCAAGCTGCTAAAGCAAGAAAAGTAGATGTATTAATTTGTGATACTGCAGGAAGACTCCATAATAAGAAAAATTTAATGGATGAGCTTGGGAAAATAAATAGAGTTATAGATAGAGAGTTTAGTGAAGGACATAAAGAAACTTTATTAGTATTGGATGCAACAACAGGACAAAATGCTGTAATTCAAGCTAAGCAGTTTATGGAGGTCTGTTCTATTGATGGTATAATATTAACCAAGTTAGATGGAACAGCTAAAGGTGGAATAGTTATATCTATTAAGCATAGCTTAAATATTCCAGTTAAATATATAGGTGTAGGAGAAGGTATTGATGATCTTCAAAAATTCAATACTAAAGAATTTGTAGAAGCATTATTTTAGCTGTTAAGTAAAAATACTTGACAGCATAGTATTCATTTGTTAATATAGTCTTTGTGAGTTAGGTGGTTATATGGAAAAAAGAGTAGAAGTATCACTCTTACTAGATTTTTATAGTGTGCTGCTGACTGAGAAACAGAGAGATATTATGGACTTATATTTTAATAAGGACTTATCCCTTTCTGAGATATCAGAAAATAATAATACGAGTAGGCAGGCTATACACGATGTAATTAAAAGATGCCATAATCTTCTTATGGAATATGAAGAAAAGCTTCAATTAATGGAGAAAACTTTGACTATGGAAAACTCTAAAACAAAAATCATTAACAAATTGAATGAATTTATTAGTAGCACAGAGGACTCAAAACACATAGAATTTATTGAAGGTGTCATTGAGGACATAAGAAAGAGTATGTAGGAGGTTTTGTCATGGCTTTTGAAGGATTAGCGTCTAAATTGCAGGAAACTATGAAAAAGCTTAAAGGTAAGGGTAAACTTTCAGAGAAAGATATTAAGGAAGCTATGAGAGAAGTAAAACTTGCTCTCTTAGAAGCTGATGTTAACTATAAAGTAGTTAAGGATTTTGTGAAATCAGTTAGTGAAAAATGTCTAGGTAAAGAAGTAATGGAGAGTTTAACTCCAGGACAACAAGTAGTAAAAATAGTTAATGATGAATTAACTTCACTAATGGGAACTACAGAGAAAAAAATAGAATTTATACACAATGGCATAACAGTTATAATGTTAGTTGGACTCCAAGGAGCAGGTAAAACTACCATGGCTGGAAAACTTGCATTAAGTTTTAGGAAAAGTAATAAAAAACCATTATTAGTTGCTTGTGATATTTATAGACCAGCAGCAATAAAGCAATTACAAGTTGTTGGAAAATCTATTGATGTACCAGTATTCACCATGGGCGATAAAAATAGTCCAGTGAATATCGCAAAAGCAGCTATGGAAAATGCTAAGGAGAATAATTATAATATAGTAATAATAGATACCGCAGGAAGACTTCATATAGATGAAGAACTTATGGGTGAACTAAAAGATATAAAAGCAGAGATAAAGCCTTCTGAGATTCTTTTAGTAGTAGATTCCATGACAGGTCAAGATGCTGTTAATGTAGCAGAAACCTTTAATAATAATATTGATATTACTGGTGTTATATTAACAAAATTAGATGGCGATACCAGAGGAGGAGCGGCGCTCTCTATAAAGGCTATAACTGAGAAGCCTATAAAATTTGCTGGTGTTGGAGAGAAAATGACAGATTTAGAGACATTCCATCCAGAGAGAATGGCATCAAGAATACTTGGAATGGGAGATGTGCTTTCATTAATTGAAAAGGCACAATCAGCTATAGATGAAAAGAAAGCTCAAGAACTTGGAGCTAAAATGCTTAACCAAGAGTTTAACTTTGAGGATTTCTTAGAATCTTTAAATCAAATGAAAAATCTTGGGCCCTTAGGGAAAATTATGGAAATGATGCCTGGTGTGAATTCTAAGGAATTAAAGGGATTGGATTTATCTCAAAGTGAAAAAGAAATGGGGAAAATAGAGGCTATAATTAAGTCAATGACAGCAAAAGAAAGAAAAAATCCCAACTTAATTTCTTCGTCACCTTCAAGAAAAAAAAGAATAGCAAAAGGCTCAGGAACAACTATTCAATCTGTAAATAAGGTGTTAAAAGATTTTGAGATGATGAAAAAAATGATGAAACAAATGAAGGGTATGAACAAATTTGGTAAAAAAGGACTACTTGGAAAATTACCTTTCTAGTTTATATAAATTAACATAATCCTTTGAAGGAGGTGAAATTTAATGGCAGTTAAAATAAGATTAAGAAGAATGGGTGCTAAAAAAGCTCCTTTCTACAGAATAGTTGTAGCAGATTCAAGATCTCCAAGAGACGGAAGATTCGTTGAGGAAATTGGATACTATAACCCAACTACAGAGCCAGTTACTGTTAAAATCGATGCAGAGAAAGCAGCTAATTGGATAAAAAATGGTGCGCAACCTACAGATACAGTTAAGAGACTTTTCAACAATGCAGGAATAAAATAGGAAAGTTTTATTGATTGGAGGCATATGCCATGAAAGAATTACTTGAGACTATTGCTAAGTCATTAGTTGATAATCCTGATTCTGTTCAAGTAAATGAAATTACTGGTGAGCATTCCATAATTTTAGAATTAAAGGTTGCTCAAGAAGATATGGGTAAAGTAATTGGAAAACAGGGAAGAATAGCTAAGTCTATTAGAACTGTTGTTAAAGCAGCGGCTATTAAAGAAAATAAAAGAGTTGTTGTAGAGATAATATAAGAGTTAGGATTTCCTAACTCTTATTTTGATATAATAAGTTTAAAAATACATTCACTGTTTATAATAGTATGTATAATGAATTTCTAGTGAGGAGATAGTTATAATATGAGAGAATTTTTAAATGTTGGACAAATTTCTAAACCTCATGGAGTAAGAGGAGAGGTAAAGGTTATATCTTTAACTGATAGTTTAGAAAGGTTTAAAGAATTACATGAAGTTTATATTGATGGTATAGAGAGAAAAATAACTTCTGTAAAATTACAAACAGATAGAGCTATACTTAAAATACAAGGTGTAGATAGTGTGGAAGACGCTGAAAGATTAAGAAATAAATATCTAGAGGTTTCAAGGGAAAATGCTAAAGAATTAGAAGAAGACAGTTATTATATAGCTGATTTAATTCAATGTAGGGTCTACGATACAGAAGGAAAGGAAATAGGACCAGTTTATGACGTTCTAGAGACTGGAAGCAATGATGTGTATTGGGTAAAAGGAGAAGGCGTAAAAGAAGTTCTTATACCAGCGTTAAAAGATATAGTGACAAGTGTCGATGTTGAGAGTAGAAAAATAGTTATAAGACCAGTGAGTCAATGGTCAGAATAATGAGAATAGATATATTAACACTGTTTCCGGAGATGTTTAGTATATTCAATCATAGCATTATAGGAAGAGCTCAAAAGAAAAAAATACTGTCTATTAATGCTACAAATATAAGAGATTATTCCAATAATAAGCATAAGCAAATAGATGATTATCCTTATGGGGGAGGAGCTGGAATGGTAATGATGGCACCTCCTATAGTAGATTGTATAAAAGATATAAAAGCTGTAAATAATGGTAAGGTAATATTTCTAGGACCTAAAGGAGAGACCTTTAATCAAAGTATGTGTGAAGAGTTATCAAAAGAAGAAAACTTGATATTTTTATGTGGTCATTATGAAGGCATAGATGAAAGAGCATATAGGTACATAGATATGGAAATATCTTTAGGAGACTTTGTATTAACTGGTGGGGAGATGGCTTGCATTCCAATAGTAGATAGTATATGTAGACTCATACCTGAGGTTTTATCTTGTGATGAGAGTTTTGAAGAGGAATCATTTTATAATGGATTATTGGAACATCCGCAATATACAAGACCATTTTCTTATCATGGAGAAACTGTCCCAGAGATACTAGTTTCTGGACATCATGAGAATATTAGAAAATGGAGAAGGTTACAATCATTGATAGTAACTAAAAATAGAAGACCAGACTTATATAAAAATATAGAACTAACTAAAGAAGATAAGAAGCTATTAGAAACCTATTATAAAAATAATAAATAATATTGCATAATAATAGGTGATATGATAAAATGAGGTTTGTGCTAGTACGGGCGGTCCTCTGCCACAAGATGTGGTTATGAACGTCGATTAAATTTTAGGAGGGAATGCACAATGTTAGATATAATAAAGGCTATTGAAGCTGAACAATTAAGAAATGATTTACCACAATTCAATGTTGGAGATACTGTAAAAGTTCACATCAGAATTACAGAAGGAACTAAAGAGAGAATCCAAGTTTTTGAAGGAACTGTAATTAAAAGACAAAATGGTGGATTAAGAGAGACTTTCACAGTTAGAAGATTTGCTTCAGGTGTTGGAGTTGAAAAAACTTTCCCAGTTAACGCACCAGTTATAGAGAAAGTTGAAGTAATAAGAAGAGGTAAAGTAAGAAGAGCTAAATTATTCTACTTAAGAGACAGAGTAGGTAAGAGAGCTAAGGTTAAAGAATTAATCTAAGAAAATGGGGCTATTAAGTCCCTTTTTTTATTATATAATATGTATAAAACTAGAAATCCTAGGAGTGAGAAAAAATGAGTATAAACTGGTTTCCAGGGCATATGGCCAAAACAAGAAGAGAGATACAAGAAAATTTAAAATTAGTAGATGCTGTAATAGAGATAAGAGATGCAAGAATAGCATATTCTAGTTCAAATCCAGAAATAGAAAAAATATGTAAGGATAAGCCTAGAATAATATTATTTAATAAAAGTGATTTGAGTGATGAAGGTATTACTAGACAATGGACTAAAGCATTAAGTGATGAAACCACTAAGGTTTTATCTGTAAATTGTTTGACAGGAGCAGGATTAAATAAGATAAAGCCCACACTAGAAGAAATGCTTAAACCAAAACATGATAAATTAAAGGCAAAGGGTGTAGTTAATATTATTACTAGAGTTATGGTTGTTGGTATACCTAATGTAGGAAAATCTACCTTTATAAATAAGATGGCAAAAAATAATATTGCTAAAACAGGGGATAGACCAGGAGTAACTAAGAGTAAACAGTGGATAAAAACTAAGATAGGGATAGAATTAATGGATACACCTGGGGTGTTATGGCCTAAGTTTGAAGATGAGACAGTAGGGTTAAATTTAGCTTTTACGGGGGCTATAAAGGATGAAATCATGGATATAGAGGACTTAGCATTAAAGCTTATAGAAAGACTTCAACATAGTCACCCTGATAGATTACAGGAGAGGTATAAGTTAAAGGAGATATTAGAAAATCCCTTGGATAATATGGACAATATAGGTAAAAAAAGAGGAGCTATAATATCTGGTGGAAATATAGATTATAATAGAGTAGCTGTAATGATATTAGATGAATTTAGAGGGGGAAAATTAGGAGCTATATCTTTAGAGGGTCCTAATGATAAAAAAGAAGATGGAAAACTGGAGCTTTGATGCTAAATTTGATAGTTTAAAGTATAATGACATTAGAACTAAGGTAGAGAAATTCAAAGAGAAAAATATAATTAATGAAAATCTTGAAAGTTATAGCCAGTTGTCAGATATGCTTTGTAATGATAGTAGAAAAAATGTAAAAACATTAGGACTATCTATAAGAAAGCAGATAGATGGATATATAAAGGAAAGAAGTAGAGTTAAAAAGTTATATGACTTTGATAAAAGCTATGGTTATAAAATAGTAGCAGGAGTCGATGAGGTAGGCAGGGGGCCATTGGCTGGTCCTATCGTATCAGCATCTGTAATTTTAGATTCTGACGATGAATTTATATTATATATAAATGATTCGAAAAAATTATCAAAGCACTTGAGAGAAGAACTGTCAGAGAAAATTAAAGCGAAAGCTATTGCCTATAATATAGAAGAAATAGCTAATAAAGAGATTGATGAAAAAGGTATAGGATTTTGCAATCATGAGGTATTTAGAAGAGCAGTAAATGGACTAAAAATTAAGCCCGAAATTGTTTTATCGGATGGATATTTAATAAAGGATTTTAATATAGAAAATAAGGCTGTAATAAAGGGTGATACCAAAAGTGCATCCATAGCGTGTGCATCTATATTAGCTAAAGTGTACAGAGATAAGATTATGGAAAATTATGCTAAAGAGTATTCTTATTATGGATTTGAAAATAATGTAGGATATGGCACTAAAGAGCATTTAGCAGGAATTATAGACCATGGAATCTGTAGTATACATAGAAAAACTTTTTTGACTAATATATTAAATAAATAGGAAGAGGCTATGCATTAAATAAAATGTATAGTCTTTTCCTATTTTACAGAGTTTAATTTAATATGTGAATTGAAATGCATCTTTTATAATGTTGATTTTACAATCATCATTATGATGATTTAAGCAAACTTCAGCTACATCAAATCTAAAGTAGTTTTTATGTAGGTTATATTTATTTATATAATATTGAGCAACTCTAAATATTTTATATTCTTTTGCCCCTATTACACTTTCACATGGAACACCATAGATATTATTATATCTAGTTTTAACTTCAATAAAGCAGATAAAGCTTTTATCTCTAGCAATTATATCTATTTCTCCAACCTTACAGCTAAAGTTTCTGCAAAGAATGTTATAACCTATTGATATTAAATAATTTTCACAGAGTTGTTCACCATAGTAGCCAATCTGTTTATTTAATTTTTTCATTATATTTCCTCTCCTCAAGCTTGGATTTAAATTATTTTTTGTAAAAGTATAGTATTTAAAATAAAATGTGTTTATTAGCTATATTATTGTCAATAATATTTTAATAAAACTATAGTGTGGTGAATATTTATGGCAATAGAAATAAAATGTGCTAGTATTTTAGGCGTAGATGGTATTATGGTAAATGTAGAAATAGATATATGTTATGGATTACCTAGTTTCAATATAGTAGGATTAGGTGATACAGCCGTGAAAGAATCGAAGGATAGAGTTAGAGCAGCAATTATTAATTCGGATTTTGAATTTCCAGTGAGTAGAATAACTATAAACTTAGCACCAGCTCATATAAAAAAAGAGGGCTCTCATTTTGATTTAGCAATAGCAGTAGGTATACTAGTAGCTACGAATCAGATCACATGTGAAGACAGTGGAAAGTATATTTTTATTGGAGAACTTTCATTAAATGGGAAAATTAAAAGAGTTAAAGGTGTGCTTCCCATAGTCATTGAAGGGGTTAAAAATAAAATATTTGATTTTATAATACCTATGGATAACAGAGCTGAAGGGACATTGATTGAAGAAGCAAATATATTTCCTGTTGATAGTTTAAAAGAGTTAAAAGATTTTTTATTATATAAGGATATGTGTCCTTATAAAAAAACGTGCTTAATAGAAGAAGAAGTTCAAGATATAGATTTTCAAGATGTCATAGGACAAGAGGCTGCTAAAAGGGGACTAGAGGTTGCAGTAAGTGGAAA
The DNA here is from genome assembly GCA_002381695.1 of Clostridium sp. UBA4108. Lineage (GTDB taxonomy): Bacteria > Bacillota > Clostridia > Clostridiales > Clostridiaceae > Clostridium_J. Next base: position 179,796 of record DFXM01000001.1, read on the forward strand.
TCATAATATAATTCTATATGGAGATCCTGGGGCCGGTAAGACAATGTTAGCGGAAAGAATAACTACAATTATGCCTCCTCTTAGCTATAAGGAGTATTTAGAGATAAGTCAAATTCACAGTGTGAGTGGCACTAGTGATGAGGAGCAGGATTTAAAGGGCAGACCATTTAGAAATCCACATCATACCATAACTAATATTGCACTAATAGGAGGAGGGCGAAATCCCGTCGTAGGAGAAGTATCATTAGCTCATAGAGGTGTATTATTTTTAGATGAGCTCTTAGAGTTTAATAGCAAGGCATTACAAGTACTGAGACAACCGTTAGAGCAAAAGCAAGTAAAGTTATCAAGAGTATATGGAACAGTGACATATCCAGCAAATTTTTTATTCGTAGGAGCCTTAAACCCATGTCATTGTGGTTATCATGGTAGTAAAACGAAGAGGTGTAGATGTAATGAATATGATATTAATAGGTATTTATCAAAATTATCAGGGCCGATTTTAGATAGAGTGGATATGTTCATAGGTGTAAGTTCTGTACCTTACGACCAAATAGTGGGAAGTGGAAATGGAAAGAGTTCTAAAGCTATGAAGGATAGAATATTAAATTCTAGAGCTATTCAAAGAAAAAGGTTTGAGAATGAAGATATAAATTATAACAGCGAAATGTCAAAACAACATATAGAAAAATATTGTGTATTAGATGAAAAATGTAGCAAAATATTGGAATTTGCATATAGGCAATATGGATTAAGTACAAGAGTGTATATTAAACTCATAAAACTGGCTAGGACTATTGCGGATTTAGAAGGTAGCAATAACATAGGTGAGGAACATTTAATAGAAGCACTTGAATACAGAAAGTACATAGGAGCCAATATAGTTTAATAAAGGATTTATGGTATAGAATAAAATGAAAAAAAGTGAAATATTAAATATTTGGATGACTTTAAGCGAAATATCTAATAAAAATAAGTTTAAATTAACTAAAGAATTCAATGGAATTGAACCTCTCTTTCAATATGTTATGAGTAATAAAATTCATACAGATCCTCTGATGGAAAAATTAAAGTATGCTTATAATATTGATAAAATAAATTTAATAATGGAACAGATGTGGAAAGAAAACATAAAATTTATAACATTCAGTGATGAGAATTATCCACATAAATTAAAATTAATAGAAGATTCACCTTATGGATTGTTTTATAAAGGGAATTTAAATAAATTAAATAAAAATATAAATTTAGCTGTGGTAGGTTCAAGAAGGTGCACAAGATATGGAACAGATGTTACAAATATGATTGTGGGAAATTTGGCATTATATAATGTAAATATTATAAGTGGATTAGCTAAAGGTATAGACGGTATAGCACATAAAAGAGCATTAGAATTAGGGATGTATACCTCAGGAATACTAGGATGTGGTATAGATGAAATATATCCAAAAGAGAACAAATCTATTTATGAAGAAATATTGATGAAAGATGGATGTATAATCAGTGAATTTACTATGGGTATGAAGCCCTTAAGTAGAAATTTCCCAATGAGAAACCGGATTATTAGTGGAATTAGTGATTTAGTATTAATAGTAGAAGGGGGAGAAAAAAGTGGTACATTAATAACTGCCAATTCAGCTTTAGAACAAGGAAAGGACGTAATGGTGGTTCCGGGGAGTGTTTTTTCTAGTGAAAGTAAAGGAACAAATAAACTTATAAGAGGTGGGGCACATGTTTTTACAGAAATAGAAGATATTTTGAGTTTATTAAGTATAAATATTATAAATAAACAAGAAATTAATAAAAATATAAAAAATAATTTCAATACGAAGATACATGAGGAGTTATGTAACCTTATAGATGAAAATCCTATACATATAAATGACATAATTAAAGTAACTAATATTGACATTAATCAATTATATAAGTTATTATTTGAGTTGCAAGTACAAGAACATATTATATGCTTAAATGGAAATTTTTATGTTAGAGTTAATAAGAAATTATAACGTATACTATAAAAATAGAGATGTTTTTAAATTTATAAAAGCAATACATTTAGGTTACAAGTAGTAATGGAGGGGATAAGATGGGTCAAAAACTAGTAATAGTTGAGTCACCAGCAAAAGCTAAAACCATAAAAAAATATTTAGGGAAAAACTATGTTGTTGAAGCATCTATGGGTCATGTTAGAGATTTACCAAAAAGCCAACTAGGCGTTGATATAGAAAATAACTATGAACCAAAATATATTACTATAAGAGGAAAGGGAGACTTATTAGATAAATTAAAAAAAGAAGCAAAAAAAAGTGAAAAGGTATATTTGGCTACTGACCCTGATAGAGAGGGTGAGGCAATTTCATGGCATTTATCTAAAGTTTTAAAGATAGAAGACCATGAAGAGTGTAGAATTGAATTTAATGAAATAACTAAGAATGCTGTGAAAAATGCAATTAAAAGTCCGAGAAAAATTAATGAGAATGTGTTTGATGCTCAACAAGCACGTAGAGTACTAGATCGATTAGTGGGATATGAAATAAGTCCTATTTTGTGGAGAAAAGTAAAATGGGGGTTGAGTGCAGGAAGGGTCCAATCTGTATCATTAAAAATTATATGTGATAGAGAAAATGAAATTAATGCATTTTTACCAGTAGAGTATTGGACCATAGAAGTAAAAGTAAGTGAAAACATCAATGGTAAAAGTTTTGTGATAAAGCTAGCCAACAAAAATGGCAAAAAGTTATTGATTCACAATGAAGGTGAAGCTAAAGAAATTCAGAAAGAACTTAGTAATGGAAATTATATTATAAGTAATATAAAAGAAACTACAAAAAGTAAAAATCCATTACCGCCATTTACCACTAGTACATTACAACAAGATGCATATAGAAAAATAAATTTTTCTACTAAAAAAACCATGTCTACTGCTCAGCAATTATATGAAGGAATAGAAATAAAAGGTCATGGTACTATAGGATTAATTACTTATATGAGAACTGACTCTGTAAGAATATCTGATGAGGCACAGCAAGCTTGTAAGAATTTTATTGGCAATGAATATGGTGAAGAGTATGTTCCTAATACAAAAAGAGTTTATAAAGGTAAAAAGGGAGCTCAAGATGCACATGAGGCTATCAGACCTACAAATATAGAGATAACCCCAGAAATAGCTAAAGCTACATTAACTAATGATCAGTTAAAGTTATATACTCTCATATGGAATAGATTCGTAGCAAGTCAAATGGAATCGGCATTATTAGATTTTACTAATATTGATATACAAAACGGAGAGTATACTCTTAAAGTATCGGGATATAAGGTTAAGTTTGATGGTTTCACTAGATTATATTCTGTACAGAATGAAGAAGAAGATGAAGCATCAGCAAAACTTCCAAAGCTTATCATAGGAGATGTGTTGAAATCTAAAGGGATTGAGAATAAGCAACATTTCACGCAACCACCTGCTAGATTTTCCGAAGCCTCTTTAGTTAAAACTTTAGAAGAAAATGGAATAGGAAGACCAAGTACCTATGCTCCAACTATATCTACATTGCTCGATAGAAAATATGTTGAAAGAAACAAAAAAGTTTTAATTCCTACAGAACTGGGGTTTATTATAAACAATATAGTTAGTGAATATTTTAAACAAATTGTAGATGTAGAATTTACTGCAGAAATGGAAAGCAAATTAGATAGTATAGAAGAAGGAAGATCAGAATGGAAACTTATAGTTAATGAATTTTTCACGCCTTTAAAGCAAAGTATAGAAATAGCTGAAAAGGAAATAGCTAAGATTACTATTGAAGATAAAGTTTCAGATGTGCCTTGCGATAAATGTGGGAAATTAATGGTTATCAAGCATGGTAGATTTGGAGATTTTTTAGCTTGTCCAGGATACCCGGAATGTAAAAATACTAAAACTCTTGCAAGAGAATTAGAAGTTCCTTGTCCTTTATGTGGTGGTAAAATTTTAGAGAAAAGAAGTAAAAAAGGAAAGTTATTTTACGGATGTGATAATTATCCAAACTGTAATTTTGTTGCATGGCATGAACCAACAAATGAGAAGTGTTCAGAATGTGGTAGTGTACTTGTAAAAAGACATACTAAATCTAAGGGTGATTATTTAGAGTGTAGTAATAATGAATGTAAACATAAAAAATCTATAAATAATGAATAAATTTTTTAATTAAAGTAAAATATAAAATAACTAAATATTTATATTTGAATTTTCCATTAACATATCACCAAACTTTTACTTATAAAAAAACAAAATTTTATTGAAATCGACAAAAATGTATGCTAGAATGAATCCTTGAGTAATAAAATAGAAAAGTTTCAATGCGGATAAATATTTTGAATTGTTTCTTGGGTATAATGATTATTAACAGAATTATTATTAACAGAATTATATAATATAAAAAATAATACGTGTAGAAATTGTAAGTAGTTAGGAGGAATAGAAGTGTCATTATTAGACAAAACTAGAAGATTGAATAAGATATTACAAAAATCTGGAGCAGAGCCTGTGGTTTTTGACGACATATGTAAACTTCTTAGTGAGGTTTTAGACTGTAATGTATATATAGCTAGCAGAAAAGGAAAAGTATTGGGGTATAATTTATCTGGTGGATTTGAATGTGAACATGTAAGAGAACAAGTCCTTGAAGGAATGAGATTTCCAGATGAATACAATGCAAAACTTTTAACTGTAGAAGAAACTAGAGCAAATACGAAAAGTAAGGGCTTTTGTCTTTTAAAGGAAAGTGAAAGTTGCGGATTTGATGAAAAATTATCTACTGTTGTACCTATAAATGGAAATAGAGAGAGATTAGGAACTCTTTTAATATCAAGATTTGGAAAACCTTTTACAGAGGATGACTTAGTTATTGCTGAGTATAGTGCAACTATAGTTGGATTAGAAATATTAAGATCGAAAGCTGATCAGATTGAGGAAGAGGCTAGGAAAAAAGCTATCGTTCAATTAGCAATAGGAACATTATCTTATTCTGAATTAGAAGCTGTAGAGCATATTTTTAATGAATTAGATGGTACAGAAGGATTATTAGTTGCATCTAAAATAGCAGATAAGGTTGGAATAACTAGATCTGTTATAGTTAATGCTCTAAGAAAATTTGAAAGTGCTGGAGTAATAGAATCAAGATCTCTAGGAATGAAGGGTACGCATATAAAAATACTAAATGAAAAATTATTAGATGAATTAGCAAAATTAAAATAATTATTTGTTGATATAAAGGCTAGTTATTACTTAGCCTTTATAATTTTATTTAGTCTTAATTTTAAGAATTTCTAGCTTAATATATATTACAACTATAACTATAATATATTTATCTTTTAATTATAAAAAAATATTGAATAGTGATTTTAGGTATGATATAATACACGAGATAAGAAAATACACACATTACTCTATTTACTAAAAGGTGCCTTAAAAGGTTTTTAGTAAAAATGAAAGTAATGGAGGAAAAACCAGGAGGGAATATTAAATGGCAGTAATTTCGATGAAACAATTATTAGAAGCTGGTGTTCACTTTGGACACCAAACAAGAAGATGGAACCCTAAGATGGCTCCATATATATTCACAGAGAGAAATGGAATATATATCATAGATCTTCAAAAGACAGTAAAGAAAATTGATGAAGCATATGATTTTATAAAATCAATTGCAGAAGAAGGAAAAGATATATTATTTGTTGGAACTAAGAAGCAAGCTCAAGAAGCTATTCAAGAGGAAGCTATAAGATCAAGCATGCACTTTGTAAACAATAGATGGTTAGGTGGAATGTTAACTAACTTCAGAACTATCAAAGCAAGAATAGGTAGACTAGAAGAATTAGATAGAATGGAAGAAGAAGGAATATTTGAAGTTCTTCCAAAGAAAGAAGTTATTCAACTTAAGAACGAAAGAGAAAAACTAGAAAAAAATCTTGGTGGAATAAGAAGCATGGATGCTAATAAAATAGGAGCACTATTTGTTGTTGATCCTAGAAAAGAAAGAAATGCTATTTCAGAAGCTAAGATATTAGGAATACCAGTAATAGCTATAGTTGACACTAACTGTGATCCAGATGATGTTGATTATGTAATCCCTGGAAATGATGATGCTATCAGAGCGGTTAAATTAATAACTGAAAGATTAGCAGATGCTATAATCGAAGCTAGACAAGGTGAAGAAATAGCTGAGTAATAGAATTAAATTATACACAGCCTCATCTATGGTTGTAAATATATGATTTTTATTGAGGTAGATGAGAGAATTAAATTTCTTTCATTTACCTTTTAAATTACCCAATGAATAGGAGGAATTTTTAATGATAACGGCAGCAATGGTAAAAGAGCTTAGAGAAAGAACTGGAGCAGGAATGATGGACTGCAAAAAAGCTCTAAATGAAACAAATGGAGATATGGAAAAAGCTATAGAGGTATTAAGAGAAAAAGGATTAGCGGCAGCAGCTAAGAAAGCTGGAAGAATAGCAGCAGAAGGTGTAGTTACAACTTACATATCAGAAGATATGAAAATTGGATCTGTAGTTGAAGTTAACTGTGAAACTGACTTTGTTGCAGCTAATGATGATTTCAGAACACTTGCAAACAATGTAGCAAAAATGACAGCATATACTAAAGCTACTACAGTTGAAGAATTATTAACAGAAAAATATATAGGCGATGAAAGCAGTACATTACAAGAAGCGGTTACTGCTTTAATAGCTAAAATCGGCGAGAATATATCTGTAAGAAGATTTGAAAAATTCAATGTTGAAAATGGAATAATCCAAAGTTATATCCATGGAAATGGAAAAATTGGAGTTTTAGTTCAATTAACATGTGAAAAACAAGCAGATATATTAACTACAATTGGTAAGGATGTAGCAATGCAAGTTGCAGCAGCAAATCCACTATTCTTAAATAAAGATGCTGTAGATAATGAATCTTTAGAAAAAGAAAAAGAAATATTTAGAGTTCAAGCTTTAAATGAAGGAAAACCAGAAAATATTGTTGAAAAAATGGTTATGGGAAGAATAAACAAATACTACAAAGAGATATGTTTAGTTGAGCAAGTTTGGGTTAAGAATGGTGACTATACAATAGCTAAATATTTGCAAGAAGAATCTAAAAAGATAGGTGCATCTATTGAAATAGCTCATTTCGCTAGATTTGAAAGAGGCGAAGGTATAGAAAAGAGAGAAGACAACTTTGCAGAAGAAGTTCAAAAAATGCAAGGGAAATAACTTAAAAGAGAACCTCGTGTTCTCTTTTTTTAAAAGTGTTTTATGAAATATTTTATAAATTAATAATTTTACAGATGTAAATAATTTAATTTGGAGGTATAATATACATGGAAGCTGCAAAATACAAAAGAGTTATGTTAAAACTTTCCGGAGAAGCATTAGCTGCTGAAAAGGGATATGGTATAGATTTTGAAGTTGCTAATAGCATTTCTATACAAATAAAAAAATTAGTAGATATGGGTGTTGAAGTTGGTGCCGTTGTAGGTGGAGGAAACATATGGAGAGGCAGAAGTGGTGAAGGAATGGATAGAACTACAGCTGATTATATGGGTATGATGGCTACTTGCATTAACGCACTAGCATTACAAGATTCGTTAGAGGCTATTGGTGTACACACTAGAGTTCAGACAGCTATAGAGATGAGAGAGATTGCAGAGCCTTACATAAGAAGAAGAGCTATGAGACACCTAGAAAAAGGAAGAGTTGTGATATTTGCAGCAGGTACAGGTAATCCCTATTTCTCTACAGATACAGCAGCAGCTTTAAGAGCGGCGGAAATTGAAGCGGAAGTTATTCTTTTAGCTAAAAAAGTTGATGGAGTATATGATAAAGATCCACATAAGTATAATAATGCTAATAAATTTGATGGATTATCATATATAGAAGTCTTAGAAAAAGGATTGCAGGTAATGGATTCTACTGCCACTTCTTTGTGTATGGATAACAATATACCTATTCTTGTATTTGGATTAGATAAACCGGAGAATATAATAAGAGCGGTTAAAGGAGAAAATATTGGTACATTAGTATCGTCTAATATATGTAAATAATATATGGAGGTAGTTTTATGGTAAAGGATATTATTAAAAATGCTGATGATAAAATGGTTAAAACCATAGCAGTACTTAAAGGAGATTTAGGTACCATGAAGGCAGGGAGAGCAAATCCAACAATGTTAGATAGAATTCAAGTGGAGTGTTATGGTTCTCTTGTGCCATTAAACCAAGTAGGGAATATTTCAGCACCTGAACCAAGAGTTTTATTAATCCAACCGTGGGATAAAAGCTCTATAAAAGATATAGAAAGAGCTATATTAAAATCAGACTTAGGATTAAACCCAACTAGTGATGGACAGGTAATTAGATTAATAATTGCTGAGTTGACAGAAGAAACTAGAAAAAATTTAGTTAAAACTGTTAAAAAGACTGGTGAAGATGCTAAGATAGCCATAAGATCTATAAGAAGAGATGCTAATGATAAAGTAAAAGCTCTTAAAAAAGATAATTCTATTGCTGAAGATGAAGCTAAGAAGGCAGAAGATAGTATTCAAAAGGAAACTGATAAATTTATTAAACAAATAGAGAAAATAATTGAAGAAAAAGAAAAAGAAATAATGTCAGTATAGTCTTAATAAAACCTGCAGAATTGCAGGTTTTATTAATAGTAAAAAACCTATGAATTACTTAACATATATTTAGGAATGGAGAGAAGGCTGTTGAGTATCTTTAATTTTTTTAAGAAAAATAAACAAGAAGAATTTGTAAAGATAGACATGGAAAAGATTCCTAGACACATAGCCATTATTATGGATGGAAATGGAAGATGGGCGAAGTTAAGAAATCTTCCAAGGACTATGGGGCATAGAGAAGGAATGAAAACTATAAAATCTATGGTTAAGGAATGTAGTAAATTAGGGGTTAAATATTTAACGCTATATGCTTTTTCTACGGAAAATTGGAAGAGACCACAACAAGAGATAGATACCCTTATGAGCTTAATAATAGAGTATATTAATAAGGAAATTGATGAATTACATAAAAATAATGTAACCTTTAATGTTATAGGGGATATGACTAAGTTGCCAAAATCATGTCAGAAATCTATTTTGTGGGCTAAAAACATGACTAAAAATAATAATGGCCTAACCTTAAATATTGCATTAAACTATGGAGGAAGAGATGAAATAGTTAATGGCGTGAAAAAAATTGCTGAAAAAGTTTTATCTGGAGATATCAAGGTAGAGGATATAACGGAAAAAACCATATCAAACAGCTTATACACGAAGGGCATGCCAGATCCCGATATGATTATAAGACCTAGTGGAGAACTAAGGATTAGTAACTATTTGCTTTGGCAAGGTGCTTATTCTGAGTTTTGGTTTTCAAATATAAATTGGCCTGATTTTACAGAACAAGATTTACACAATGCCATCATGGATTTCCAGAACAGGAACAGAAGGTTTGGTGGAGTATAGAATTGGAGGTGAATTTATGGATAAAAGGTATATAGGGGCGATAATGTTAGTTCCGTTGCTTATATTTCCTTTTTTAGGAGGGTATTATTTAAAATATTTATTGCTTATATTATCTTTATGCGGCATGTATGAATTTTATAGAACTTGTAAAGAATGTGAATTTAATCCTATATCTTTTATTGGATATGGGCTATGCCTTATATACTATATATACATAGGAAAAGATTTTAACTTATCTTATGGAATAGGAGTATTCATTTTTACTGTATTTATATTAATGACAATTCCTGTACTAAATACAAAATATAATTTTATAGATGTGGCATTGACAATACTTCCGTGTTTTTATGTAGCTATTTTCTTTAGTTTTATGTATTTATTAAATATAAATACATATGGTAATTATCTAATTTGGATAATATTTATTGCTTCTTGGGGATGTGATACAGCAGCGTATTATTCAGGAAGATATTTAGGAAAGCAAGGAAAGCATAAACTTATTCCAAAGGTTAGTCCGAATAAGACTGTAGAAGGCGCTATTGGGGGATTAGTAGGAAGTGTATTAGGATGTACACTATATGGCTATATAATAACTAGATTTGGAGTTATTATACCTTTATATCATTACATATTTATTGGACTATTAGGAGGTATATTTAGTCAGTTAGGCGATTTAGTTGCTTCAGCTATAAAAAGATATGCAAAAATTAAAGATTATTCAAACTTAATACCAGGACATGGAGGAATATTAGATAGATTTGATAGTATACTATTTGTATCTGTTATAGTTTATTATTATGTATCCATATTTATAAATATATAAAATTACTAAAAGGGCTTCATATAAGTCCTTTTTTAGTTTATTATTATATTTACTTGAGAGAAAGATTTAAATAATAGAGAAAAATTTAAATAATTTTAATAAAATACTTTAATAATTTAAATTTTAGTTTAAGATAAATTTTTGTATTGATATATATTATACTGTATAATGTCTATGTACATATTAAAATATGAATTTCATTATATATGACAATTAAATAATACTGTAAATTTAGACTATTAAGGAGAGATATTAGTGAAAAATATAAGTATATTAGGTGCTACAGGGTCTATTGGAACCCAGGCACTGGATATTATTCGAAATGAAGAGAATCAACTTAGACTAATAGGGATAACAGGTCATAGAAATTATGAAAAATTAATAGAAATAATTGATGAATTTCAACCAAAGTACATAGGTGTAACAGATGAAGGTTGCTATGAAAAAATTAAAAAATATTGTCACAAGAGACATGAGAAGTGCATTATTTATTCTGGAGAGGAGTCATTAGAAAAAATAGCAACTCTTGAAGAGATAGATACTGTACTTACATCTGTAGTTGGAATTGTTGGACTTAAGCCAACGATAAAAGCTATAAGAGCTAAAAAAAACATTGCATTAGCAAATAAAGAAACTTTAGTAGTGGCTGGAGAAATTGTAATTAAAGAGGCTATGAAAAATGGAGTGAAAATCCTACCTGTAGATTCTGAACATGGAGCTATATTTCAATGTATACATGGAAATGAGAAGGAAGGCATAGAAAAAATAATATTAACAGCTTCTGGAGGTCCTTTTAGAGGGAAAAAAAGAGAGGAACTTATAGATATTACTCCAGAACAGGCGTTAAAACATCCTAAATGGAATATGGGGAAAAAGATATCTATAGATTCTTCAACTCTAGTTAATAAGGGATTAGAGGTAATAGAAGCCCATTTCCTATTTAATGTTCCTTATGAAAATATAGAGGTCGTGATCCATCCGCAAAGTATAGTTCATTCCATGGTTGAGTATATAGATGGAGCTATAATAGCCCAACTTGGAAGTACAGATATGAGATTACCAATACAATATGCTTTAAATTTTCCAGAGAGAAAGAATGCTATAGTGAATAAAATCAATCTTACTGAAATTGGGAAATTGACCTTTGAGAAGCCAGATATGGATACCTTTCTATGTCTTAAACTAGCTTTTGAGGCTGGAATTTTAGGAGGGAATATGCCAGCTATATATAATGGAGCTAATGAAATTGCTGTGGAATTGTTTCTAGATGAGAAAATTAAATATTTACAAATAGAAGAAATTATAAAAACATGTATGAAAAAATTCAAATATGTAAAAAATCCTTCTTTAGAGGAAGTTTTAGACATAGATAAAAGAGTTAGAGAATATGTTTTAGAAAGATATGTTAAAAAGTAGTAGAGAGGGGAAAGAATATGTTGGAAAGTTTAATAAGAAATATGCCTTATTTTATAATGGCATTGCTTGCCTTTAGTTTATTAATAATAATACATGAATTAGGTCATTTTATAATGGCTAAGGTTAATGGGGTAAAAGTTTTAGAATTTTCCTTAGGCATGGGTCCTAAGATATTTGGAATAAAGGGGAAAGAAACAGAGTATTTAATAAAAGCACTTCCTATAGGTGGATATGTTAAGATGTATGGTGAAGAAGATGATGTTACAGTGGTTGATAATAGAGCTTTTGCCAACAAATCTTCATTCCAAAAATTAACTATCGTAGCTGCTGGGCCTATAATGAATTTTGTTTTAGCCATTGTATTATTTGCAATGGTAGGTGGACTACAAGGTCATGCAACTAATATTATAGATAAAGTTGGAGAAAATTCACCAGCTATGGAAATTGGTATAAAAGCAGGAGATAAAATAACGGAAGTAAATGGGAAGAAAGTTACAACATGGGAGGATTTTCTCAATGAAGTGATAACTGGTGAGGGGAACCCTTTAAATATGACGGTGGAAAGAAATAATGAGAAGATTGCTTTAACCCTTACTCCAGTGAAAGATGAAGCGTTAAATAGGTATATTATAGGAATATCTTCAAAGGTAGTTAATCCTAACTTCATTCAATCAATTTCCTATGGATTCAATCAAACTACTAGTACTATTAGACAGACTTTTGGTTTCTTCGGGCAGCTATTTCAAGGTAAACTATCTGCAGATGATGTAGGTGGACCTATTAGCATAATTAAGATTTCTGGAAGAGCAGCAGAGCAAGGGGTTTTAACCTTACTTACATTTATATCCTATTTAAGTGTGCAGTTAGCTATATTTAATATTATACCATTTCCAGCCTTAGATGGTGGATGGATATTCTTATTGTTATTTCAAATAATCACAGGAAAAGAAGTGGATAAAGAAAAGGTTGCTACTATAAATTACTTTGGGTTTTTAATACTTATGGGAGTAATGGTACTAGTTTTATTAAAGGATATAATACATCCTATACAATTCTAGAGGTGAAGATATATGAATAGAAAACAAACTAAAAAGATAATAGTTGGAGATACTTTTATTGGAGGAGATAGTAAAATAGCTATACAATCTATGACGAATACAGATACAAGAGATATAAAAGCAACTGTCAACCAAATTTTATCTTTAGAGCAGGTGGGGTGTGATATAGTTAGATGTGCGGTTCCTGATATGGAGGCCGCAGAAGCTATAAAACAGATAGTTAAAGAAATAAACATACCACTTGTAGCGGATATACATTTTGATTATAGATTGGCTTTAAAGTCTATAGAAAATGGTGTGTCTAAGCTTAGAATTAATCCTGGAAATATAGGAGATGTTGAAAGGGTTAAAATAGTTGCTCAAGCTGCTAAAGAAAGAAATATTCCTATAAGGATAGGAGTAAATTCGGGATCGTTAGAAAAAAATATATTGGGTAAATATGGTGAAGTATGTAGTGAGGCATTAGCAGAAAGTGCTCTTACCCATGTGAAGATTCTAGAGGATGTAAACTTTGATGATATAGTTATATCTATAAAATCTTCTGATGTAGTTCAAATGATTGACAGCTATAATATAGTTTCAAAAGAAGTGAACTATCCTCTACATTTAGGAGTTACAGAAGCTGGAACTATATGGCGTGGTACAATTAAATCTAGTGTGGGAATAGGAGCTCTTTTAGCTCAAGGAATAGGTGACACTATAAGAGTTTCTCTCACAGGGGATGTAAAAGAGGAAATTAAGGTAGGTAAGGAAATACTTAAATCTTTAGGGTTGATAACAGGAGGAATTAAATTTGTTTCTTGTCCTACTTGTGGTAGAACTCAAATTAATCTGATTAAAATTGCTGAAGAAGTAGAAAATAGATTAGGAAATATAGATAAAGATATTAAGGTAGCGATTATGGGATGTGTAGTGAACGGACCAGGAGAAGCTAGAGAAGCAGATATAGGAATTGCTGGAGGAAGAGGAGAGGCTCTTATATTCAAAAAAGGTGAGATAATAAAAAAAGTAAAGGAAGAATATATAATTGACGAATTGATAAAAGAAATTAGTAAATTGTAGAGTAGGGGGTTTAATATGACCTTAAGTGAACTTTTGAAATGTGATGAAAGCTACAACATACAACAAGATATAAAGGTTTATAAGGTTCAATACTTAAAACAAAGTGAAAAGCTGAGGGTCATACTGAAGTACAAAGAAGAGTTAGAAAGCAAAGATAAAAAACTTATATATAAGCTTATAGGAGAAAGACTTAAGAGTTTTGATGCTATGGAGATACTTTGGTACAAAGATATAGAAGATGTAACAATAGAGAATGTAGTAGGAGAGTATTGGATTGATGTAATAAATTCTCTTACTGCATTTTTCCCATCAGCTAAAGTAAATTTATTAAAAGCGGTAAAGAAAATTAAAGATAATTCTATTAATATAGTGTTAGATAATAAATTTATTTATACTATGCTTGTAAGTAAAGATATTGACAAAATTATAAAAAGAGAAATAAATAATATGTTTAATTTAGTGGTGGATGTAGAATTCACCTATGATGTAGATTTGGAAGACCAAAATTATATTATAGAAAAAGAATTAGAAGAACAAAAAATTATAAAAAGCATAGTAAATTCTATGGGTGCGTTGAGAGTAGAGGATAAAAAAAATAAATCTAAAGAAACAGTTAGGAATAAAGTTGAGGAAAAGAAAAAATATAACTGGAAAGAGAATTATGGAAATAAAAACACCTCAAAAGAGTCTCTCGATGAAAATATTATATATGGTAATAGAAATATCAATGAAGATAATACTCCTATTAATGAGTTAGATATGTCATCTGGAAGAGTTGCCATCACAGGTGATATATTTAAAGTCAACATATTTGAGGCGAAAAATGGGAAAGTATATCCATCTATTTATGTTACAGATTATACTAGCTCTATAACAGTAAAAATATATCCAAGACCAAGTGATGATGTGGATAAGATGCTTCAAGAACTTAAAGTTGGATTATATTGTAAAGTTTATGGAGAAGTTGAGATAGATAGGTTTTCTAGAGACTTAGTGCTTAATGCAAGAACTGTAGTTAAGCTTCAAAAAAATGAAAGAATGGATAGTAGTGATGAAAAGAGGATAGAGCTACATGCTCATACTAATATGAGTTCGATGGATGGAATTACTACAGCTACAAAGTTAATAGAAAGAGCATCAAAGTGGGGGCACAAAGCAGTGGCCATTACTGACCATGGAGTTGCACAGGCATTTCCAGAGGCTATGGATGCAGGTAAGAAATATAACATAAAGGTTATATATGGGTTAGAGGGATATTTAGTAAATGATGGTGTCCCTATTGGGTTTAATTGTAAAGGACGTTCATTCTCAGACGAATTTGTGGTTTTTGATATTGAAACTACTGGATTTTCTAGTGAGAATGATAGAATAATAGAAATTGGAGCAGTTAAAATCAAAAATGGTATTGTAGTTGATAGCTTCAATAGATTAATTAATCCGGAAAGAGGGATTTCATATACTATTACAGAACTTACAGGAATAAATAATGATATGGTTGAAGATAGTCCTAACATTAAAACCATATTACCACAATTTTTAGAGTTTGTTGGAGATAATATAGTAGTTGCACATAATGCTGAGTTTGATTGTGGTTTTATAAAATCAAACTGTAGAAGATTAGGATTGCAATTTAATAATGGAATTATAGATACATTACCCTTAGCAAGGTTTTTATTTCCAGAGTTAAAAAAACATAAACTAAATATACTATGTGATCATCTAAATATCTCTCTTGAAAATCATCATAGAGCAGTAGATGATGCAAAAGCTACTGGGGATATTTTATTAAAATGTTTTGAATTGCTAAAAGAAAGAAATATAGAAGACGTAGATAGTTTAAACAGGGAATATTTAAAAACCTTTGATATAAAGAAAGCTCAAACTAACCATGTTATATTATTAGTGAAAAATCAGGTGGGTCTTAAAAATCTATATAAATTAATATCTTATTCAAATTTAGATTACTATTATAGGAGGCCTAGACTTCCTAAAAGTTTAATTGAACAACATAGAGAAGGGCTTATAATAGGGTCTGCATGTGAAGCAGGGGAGATATTTAAAGGGATTTTATCTGGGAAAAGTTTTGAAGATTTGGAGCAAATAGTATCATTTTACGACTACTTAGAGATTCAATCTACAGGAAATAATGAATTTCTAGTTAGAAAAAATATGGTGAAAGATAAAGAAGGACTTATTGAAATAAATAAAAGAATATATGAGCTAGGAGAATATTATAAGAAACCAGTGGTAGCTACCGGAGATGTGCATTTTTTAGAGCCTAGTGATGAAGTTTTCAGAAGAATATTAATGGCTGGAAAAGGTTTTGACGATGCGGATGATCAAGCACCACTTTACTTTAAAACTACTACAGAGATGTTAAGGGAGTTTTCCTACTTAGGTGAAGAGAAGGCTAGAGAAGTAGTAATAAAGAATCCTAGTGATATTGAATCTATGATTGAGTTTGTAAAGCCTATACCAGATGAAACTTATGCTCCTAAAATTGATGGTGCAGAAGAAGAAATAAGAACAATGACATTAAATAGAGTTAGGGAGATATATGGTGATAGTTTACCAGAAGTAATTCAAAAGAGGACTGAGAAAGAGTTAAATTCTATAATAAACAATGGATATGCAGTGTTATATCTTATAGCTCATAAGTTGGTTGCAAAATCTTTAAGTGATGGCTATCTAGTTGGATCTAGGGGGTCTGTTGGATCTTCTTTTGTTGCTACTATGACTAATATTACAGAGGTAAATGGGTTGCCGCCTCATTATGTATGCCCTAATTGTAAACATAGTGAGTTTTTTATGGATGGGTCAGTGGGATCAGGGGTAGATTTACCTGACAAAAACTGTGAAATTTGTGGAACACTTTATATAAAAGATGGCCATGATATACCTTTTGAGACTTTCTTAGGTTTTGAGGGAGATAAGGAACCAGATATAGATTTAAATTTTTCAGGAGATAACCAAGGTGATATTCATAAATATACTGAGGTGCTTTTTGGAAAGGGATATACTTTTAAAGCTGGAACTATAGGAACTATTGCAGATAAAACTGCTTATGGATTTGTTAAAAAATATTTAGATGAAAGAGATATAAATAGCACAAATGCAGAAATTGAGAGACTAACCATAGGATGTACTGGAGTTAAAAGAACTACAGGTCAGCATCCAGGGGGAATAATGGTAGTGCCTAGTGACAATGAAATATTTAACTTTTGCCCTATACAACATCCAGCAGATGATCCAAATTCAGACATTATAACTACTCATTTCGATTACCATTCTATAAGTGGTAGATTATTGAAACTTGATATTCTAGGACACGACGACCCTACAGTACTTAGAATGTTACAGGATTTAACGGGAATTGATCCTAGAAAAGTTCCTCTTTCAGACCCTAAGGTTATAAGCTTATTTACTTGTCCAGATGCATTAGGGATCACAAGGGAAGAATTAGAGTGTGAAGTAGGAAGCTATGGCATACCTGAGTTTGGAACTAAGTTTGTTAGACAGATGCTTATAGATACTCAACCTCAGTCATTTTCCGATTTGGTAAGAATTTCAGGTCTTTCTCATGGAACAGATGTATGGCTTAATAATGCTCAATATTATATTAAAGAAGGGTATACAACACTTAAGGAATGTATAGCTACAAGAGACGATATTATGGTATATCTCATATATAAGGGGCTTCCTCCTAAAACTGCCTTTAATATAATGGAAAAAGTAAGAAAAGGAAAAGGGTTAAGTGAAGAGCATGAATCCATAATGAGAGAACATAATGTTCCTGATTGGTATATAGGATCTTGTAAAAAGATAAAATACATGTTTCCTAAAGGTCATGCTGTGGCATATGTAATGATGGCAGTAAGGATTGCATATTTTAAGGTTTATTATCCAAAGGCTTATTATGCAACTTATTTCACTGTTAGAGCAGATGATTTTGATGGAGATATTGCATCTAAGGGAGAAGAGGCCATTAAGCATGCAATGAATGAAATAAATACTCTTGGAAACAATGCTGGAACTAAGGAAAAAAATCTTTTAACTATATTAGAACTATGCTATGAAATGCACAAAAGAGGTATAAAATTTCTGCCAGTGGATATATATAAATCAGATGCTACAAAATTTACTATAGAAGGTGATAGCATAAGAATTCCTATGAGTGGACTTCAAGGAGTTGGAGTCAATGCAGCTAAAGCTATTGAAGAGTCAAGGAAGGAAGGCGAATTTATTTCAAAGGAAGATTTAAGGATAAGAAGTAAGGCTACTAAAACTGTAATAGAAGCCTTAGATAACCACGGAGCCTTAGGTTATTTGCCAGAGACAAATCAATTAAGCCTTTTTTAAAAGTATAATAAAGAAAAATTTGCATATGATATTTATCTATGATATAATTATTTGTAGTTTAGTTTGCAAGAATAAATTTGTTTTTAGGAGAGTAGGGTTAATTCCTACTCTCTATTTATTAAAACGCAGCGAAGAGTTGCGTTTTAATTATAATTAAAAGGTTTATTATTTCATATTAAAGAAATCATAAAAGTAAGGAGGGATTTTATATGAAAAACAATGAATTTATAGATAAACTTAAAGGCTTAGTTTTACCAGCTATAAAAAGCAAGGACTTTGAACTTTACTATTTAGAATATGTAAAGGAAGGAGGTCAAAACATCTTTAGAGTTTATATAGATAGTGAAAATGGAGTTACTTTAGATAATTGTGTGAGTGTAAGTAGAGCAATTAGTGATATACTAGATATAGAAGATCCGATATCAGATGAATATAACTTAGAAGTTTCATCACCAGGAGTGTTTAGAGACCTATATACTGAAGCGCATTATAACAAATATATAGATTATGATGTGGCTGTAAAGCTTTCATCGTTATTAAATGGAAAGAAAAAATATGAAGGTATTTTAAGGGCCTTTGATGAAGCTAATATGGTTGTAGAGGTAGATAAAGAAGAAGTTATAATACCAAGAGAAAAAATTTTTATGGTGAGCTTAAACCCAACTTTATAAGGAGGATGTGAAATGAACGGCGGATTTAAAGAAGAATTTATAGATGCTATAAGGCAACTAATTGTTGAGAAAGGGATTAGTGAGAATCTACTCTTTGAAACCATAGAGGATGCATTAGTGGCAGCTTATAAAAAGAATTTTGCTAAATCCCATGCTAAGGAGCAAAATGTTAAGGTTACAGTTAATAGAGAAACAGGAGAAACCCATGTATATTCTTTAAAGGAAGTTGTAGAAGAGGTTTATGATGATGTTATTGAAATTTCTATAGAAGATGCTAAGGAAATTAGTCCTAGATATACATTAGAAGATATAGCCGAAATAGAGATAACTCCTAGGGATTTTGGAAGAGTTGCAGCACAAGCAGCAAAACAAGTAGTAATTCAAAGGATAAAAGAAGCAGAAAGAACTTTAATATACGATGAATTTATAACTAAGCAATATGATATAATTACAGGTATAGTACTAAGAAAAGATAGAGGAAATGTATTTGTTAACTTGGGGAAACTAGAAGCAGTTTTAGGGCCAAATGAGCAAATGCAAGGAGAAAGCTATATATTTAATGAGAAGTTAAAACTGTATATAGTTGAAGTTAAAAAAACTTCAAGAGGACCACAAATAGTTGTATCTAGAACTCACCCAGGACTTGTTAAGAGATTATTTGAGCTAGAAGTTCCAGAGATATATAGTGGAGTAGTAGAAATTAAGAATATTGCCAGAGAAGCAGGATCAAGAACAAAGATTGCAGTATATTCTACAGAGGAAGATATAGATGCAATGGGAGCATGTGTTGGACCTAAGGGAGTTAGAGTTCAAAATATAGTGAATGAACTTAAAAGTGAAAAAATTGATATAATAAAGTGGAGTAAGCTTCCAGAAGAATATATAGCAAATGCGCTTAGTCCAGCAAAAATTATATCAGTAGATGTTGATGAAAATGAAAAAAGTGCTAGGGTAGTTGTTGATGATAATCAATTGTCACTAGCCATAGGTAAAGAAGGTCAGAATGTTAGGCTAGCTGCAAGACTAACTGGCTGGAAAATCGACATAAAAAGTAAATCTCAGGCAGAAAAATTAATTAATGAAGAGAATAGTATTTAAGAGTAGGTGATAACCCATGAAAGTAAAGAAGATACCTCAAAGAATGTGCACAGGATGCATGGAAATGAAACCAAAGAAGGAACTTATAAGAGTTGTGAAAAATAAAGAAAATGAGATATCTATAGATTTACATGGTAAAAAACCAGGTAGAGGTGCTTATATTTGTAAAAGCCTTGAATGCCTAGAAAAAGCAGTTAAAACAAAGAGACTAGAGAGAAATTTAGAATGCAAAATTGATGCTGAAATATATGATAAGCTGAAAGAAGAGATAAATTGCTATGAATAAATTTTTTCAATTTCTAGGATTAACTAAAAAATCAGGAAATTTAGTAGAAGGATATAATAAATGTGAAGATACTATAAAAAAACAAAAAGTTTATCTATGTATTTTATCTTTAGAGTGTGCCGATAATACTAAAAGTAAGTTTATAAAGTATTCTAATGATAGAAAAATTCCATTGATTGAGAATATTAATAGTAAAGATTTAGCTATTGCCATTGGAAGAGAAGAAATTAATGTGTTAATGGTAAAAGATGAAAACATGAGTAAAAAATTAATCAAATTATGGAATGATAATCAAAAAACGTAAATTCGGGGGTGAAAATTTTGGCAAAAGTAAGAATATATGAATTAGCTAAAGAGTTAGAAGTCTCAAGTAAAGAGCTAATAACGGTATTAATGGAAGAGTTCGGAGTTGAAGCTAAAAATCACATGAGTGTTATTGATGAGGAAGATGGTGAGCTGATAAAAGAACTTTACTCAGAGCAAAGAAAATTAAATGAAGACAAAAAAGAGATTATTGAAGAATATGAACTATTAGCCGATGAAGATATTAAAAAGCAAGAAAGAAAGAACAGCAAAATTAGAAGAGGATCTAATAAAAGACAAGATGAAGAAGAAGACGAGACACTTGATGAAGTTATAGAACTAGGTGAAACTATTGTAATAAAAGATCTAGCAGAAAAGCTTAAGAGAAATCCTGTTGAAGTCATTAAAACATTGATATTCCAAGGCGTTATGGCCAATATGAATCAAGAAATAGATTTTAATACAGCAGAGAAGGTTATAGAAGAATATGGAGCTATGGCTGTATTAAAAGAGGAAAAAGCAGGTAATTTAGAAGAAGCTGATATAGTAGAAGAAGAAATAGAAGAAGATAAATTGGAGAAAAGACCTCCGATAGTTACAATAATGGGTCATGTTGACCATGGTAAAACTTCACTATTGGATGCTATAAAGCATTCAAAAGTAACTGCAACAGAAGCAGGTGGAATTACTCAACACATTGGAGCATATACAGTAGATGTAAATGGAGAAAAAATTACATTTCTAGATACTCCTGGACATGAAGCGTTCACAGCAATGAGAGCTAGAGGAGCACAAATTACTGATATTGTTATTTTAGTAGTTGCAGCTGATGATGGTATAATGCCACAGACAGTAGAAGCTATAAATCACTGCAAAGCAGCTGAAGTACCAATGATAATCGCCATCAATAAAATGGATAAACCAGATGCAACCCCAGATAGAGTTAAACAAGAGTTAACTGAGCATGGACTTCTTTCAGAAGATTGGGGTGGAGATACTATTTGTGTACCAGTATCTGCTCATACTAAAGAGGGATTAGATACACTTTTAGAGATGGTAGTATTAACTTCTGAAATGCAAGAATTAACAGCGGATTCAAATAGAAGAGCTAAAGGAACTGTTATAGAGGCTAAACTAGATAAAGGTAGAGGTCCAGTTGCTAGTCTTTTAGTTCAAAATGGAACATTAAGAACTGGTGATTCAATTATAGTTGGAACAACTTATGGTAGAATAAGAGCTATGCTTGATGATAAAGGTAAAAAGATTAAGGAAGCAGGTCCATCCATACCTGTGGAGATACTAGGTCTTTCAGAAGTTCCAGCAGCGGGAGACAGATTTACAGTAGTAAAAGATGAGAAAACTGCTAGAATTATGGCAGATTCTAGAAAAGAAAAAATAAGACAAGAGAATTTCCAAGCATCTCATAGGGTTTCTATGGAAAATCTATATAGCCAAATTCAAGAAGGCAAAGTTAAAGAATTAAGTGTTATAGTTAAAGCGGATGTTCAAGGTTCTGTAGAAGCAATAAAACAATCTATAGAAAAACTTTCAACTGATAATGTTAAAGTTAGAGTAATTCATGGTGCAGTAGGAGCAATTACAGAGACAGATGTTACATTAGCATATGCATCAAACGCTATAATTATAGGGTTCAATGTTAGACCAGATAATAACGCTATAGCAGCGGGAGAAAGAGATAATGTTGAAATTAGAACTTATAGAATAATATATGATGCTCTTGATGATATTAAGTCAGCTATGATAGGAATGCTTGAGCCAGAGTATAAGGAAGTAGTGCTTGGAAGAGTTGAAATAAGGCAAGTATACAAAATATCTAATGTAGGTACTATTGCAGGATGTTATGTACTAAATGGAAAAATTACAAGACATAGTAGCGTAAGGGTACTAAGAGAGAATATAGTAATATTTGAATCAACACTAGCATCATTGAAGAGATTTAAGGATGACGTAAAAGAAGCAGCGGCTGGATATGAGTGTGGATTGAGCATAGAGAGATTTAATGATATAAAAGAAGGCGATATCATTGAAGCATATATTATGGAAGAGGTTAAGCCAAAAGGGTTATAATGTAAAGGAGTGGTTTCCATGGCTAACTATAGAGGCGGAAGAATAAACGAAGAAATAAAAAAAGATGTAAGTAATACCATTCAAAATAAGTTAAAAGATCCAAGATTGAATGCAATGATAAGTGTAACTGATGTAGATGTAACTAGAGATTTAAGTTATGCTAAGATTTATGTTAGCATATTTGGAACAGAAGAGCAGAAAAATGATGCTTTTAAAATTTTAAAGAGTTCTACTGCTTTTATAAGAAAAGAGATAGGTAAAAATGTTAAATTAAGGCATGTGCCAGAGGTTATTATAGAATTAGATAGTACTATAGATAAAGCAAATCGTTTAGAGTCAATATTTGAAAAGATAAAGGATAGTACATCTGATGATGAATATTAATAGTGTAATTGAAGCAATAAAAAAAAGTGATCATATAGGTATTACTTTCCACCAATCTCCAGATGGAGATTCATTAGGAAGTGCCACAGCCCTTTTACAAGGGTTGAGGGCACTTAATAAAGATGCCTATATTCTATGTAAAGAACCTATACCTAAAACTTTTTCTTATTTATTTTACAGTGAAGAAATAACAGGGGATAATTCAGATGTAGAGCCAGGTACAGACATAGTAATTGTCCTTGATTGTGGAGATTTTAAAAGAATAAATGCAAATATATCTAGAGGACAAGATTATAAAATAATTAATGTAGATCATCATATGAGCAACGAGATGTATGGTGATATAAATTATGTAGACACGAATTCAGCTGCAGTAGGGGAAATAATTTATTTAATATTAGAAGAACTACAGGTTAAAATAACAAAAGAAATAGGGATTTCTATATATACATCCCTATTAACAGATACTAGTTCTTTTAGACATTCAAATACTACAGAAAGAACTCATGAAATTGCAGGAGAAATAATAAATACTGGATTAAATTTTACAAATATTCATAGAATTATTTTTGAGGATAAAGAATTTTATAAGATTAAAGTAATTGGAGAAATAATAAGTACCATGACGTTAGAGCTAAGTGGTAAATTAGTATTTATGACAATAACTAAAAATTTACTTGATAAATTTAATTTAGAAAATTTTGACTCCTCAGAGGTAGTACATTTTGGAACTATGGTGTCAGGAGCAGAAGTAGTAGCACTTTTAAAAGAGTCAAAGGATGGAGTTAAAGTAAGTTTAAGATCAAAAGAATTATTAGATGTTAGATTAATAGCTGAAGGATACAATGGTGGTGGACATGTAAGAGCAGCAGGATTCTACTATAATGGAGATATAAATGCTATTAAAGATCAGTTAATTAAAATTATAGAAAAAGAGTTGAGATAATTATGACGCTAAATAAAGAAAATAATTCTACTCTTTCAGGAGTTTTAAATATAAATAAGCCATTAGGAATTACTTCTTTCGATGTGGTTAGAAAAATAAAGAAACTAATATGGCAAAAGAAGGTTGGGCACTGTGGAACCTTAGATCCAGAGGCTAGTGGTGTATTACCCATTTGTATAGGAAAGGCCACTAAAGCTATTGAGTTTATTATGGAAAATAACAAAGAATATATAGCTAAGTTAAAGCTAGGGGTGACCACAGATACCTATGATAGAGAAGGTGCAATACTTACAGAGAAAGAAGTTCATTGTACTCCTAATCAGATTATAGAAGTAGTTAATAAATTTATGGGAGAAATAGAGCAAATTCCGCCTATGTATTCAGCCTTAAAAGTTAATGGTAAGAAATTATATGAATTAGCTAGACAAGGTATAGAGGTTGAAAGAGCAGCTAGAAAAATAAATATACATAATATAGAAATACTATCAATAGAACTTCCCTTTGTAGAAATTAAAGTTAATTGTTCTAAAGGAACCTATATAAGAAGTCTGTGTTATGATATAGGTGAATCATTAGGGTGTGGTGCTATGATGTGGAGCTTGGATAGAACTGCTACAGAACCATTTAAAAAGATTGATAGTGTAGATTTAGAAGTGTTATCAGAGGATAATATCAAAGAGTATATCATTCCATTAGAAGAGGTTTTCGAGGATTTTTTGAGATTAGATGTAAATGAAAAATTTGAAAAACTTCTATTGAATGGAGTTGTAGTTAAAGATAGGTCTATAATAGAAGACTTAGAGAAGTTCAAAAAATATTCTGTATATAATAGTTTTGGAAAGATTATTGGAATTGCATTGAGAACAGATGTAGGATTAAAATTAATAAAACTATTTGTTTAGGTGAGCTATTATGAAAATTATAAAAGATAATTTTAATGAGAAAATTCAAGACTCTACAATAATAATTTTGGGTAGTTTTGATGGCATTCATAAAGGGCATAGAGCTCTAATAGATGGTGCTAAAAAGGTAGCTAAAAATTTAGAGAAAAAATACAAAAATCATAAGATAAAGATTATGGTATGCACTTTTGAGAACCATCCACTTAGTGTAGTAAATAAGGATATTTGTCCTAAACTCATTATGAGTAATGATAGAAAAAGTGAATTGTTTGAAAAATTAGGTGTGGATATAGTAAATTTTATGAACTTTAATAAAGAGTTAATGGAAATATCACCAGAGGATTTTATAATGAATTTAAAGAAGTATTATAATGCAGTAGGTATTGTAGTGGGTTTTAACAATAGATTTGGATATAAAAATTTAGGTGATACAGAATTGCTAAATAAATTTAGTGATATATTGGGCTATAATCTTCTGGTAATTAAGCCTGTAAAGGTAGATGGAGAAGTAATAA
The DNA here is from genome assembly GCA_002381695.1 of Clostridium sp. UBA4108. Taxonomy (GTDB): domain Bacteria; phylum Bacillota; class Clostridia; order Clostridiales; family Clostridiaceae; genus Clostridium_J. The sequence continues at coordinate 205,209 of DFXM01000001.1, forward strand.
GTAGCTCTGTTATTAGGCATCACATACAAGAAGGAAATATAGAAAGAGCAAATAAGTTATTAGCAACTTCATTTATGATTCATGGAAGAATTGTAAAAGGAAAACAATTTGGAAGAACAATGGGATTTCCAACAATAAATATAGATTATGATAAGAAATATATTATACCTAAAGGTGGAGTATATAGTACAATAGTAAGTTATAATAATAGATTGTTTAAAGGAATTACTAATATAGGTTATAATCCTACAGTAAATGGAGATAAACTTAGTATAGAAACCCATATAATAGATTTTAATCAAGACATATATGGAGAAGAGGTAAATATATACTTTATTGAAAAAATAAGAGAAGAAAGAAAGTTTGCCAATATAGATGAATTAAGGCATCAATTAAAATTAGATAAATGTTTTGTAAGGTCTAGAGATAAGAAGATAAATGTTTAAAAAATAAGTTTATGGAAATAATGGTTTATAGATATATTAGATTAAATAAACTTTATTACTATTAGAACAAATTAGTAATTTACAAAAAGAATTTTATTTGATATAATTCTTTAGGAACCCTATGCTATGTTGTCTGAATTGCCAACGGAATACATGGCATATGGCGATTGACTTTTGGAGGTGTATATTAATGGATAAGGCAAGAAAACAAGAAATAATGACTGAATTCGCAAGACATGAGGGAGACACAGGTTCTCCAGAGGTGCAAATAGCACTATTAACTGAAAGAATAGTTAGCTTAACTGAGCACTTAAAAACTCATAAAAAAGACCACCACTCAAGAAGAGGTCTTTTAATGATGGTAGGACAAAGAAAAGGTCTTATTAATTACTTAAAGAAACAAGATATCGAAAGATATCGTGCTATCATTGAGAAATTAGGAATTAGAAAATAGTAAGAGCGGCAAAGCCGCTCTATTATTTTAATTAATTATAAAATACTAATAAATGCTAATAATAATATATAATTGAAAGTTGAAAGTTGAAAGGAGGCAAAATAATGATAAATACATTACAAACTAACATAGCTGGAAGAGAAATGAAAATGGAACTTGGTAGAGTTGGAATGTTATCTAATTGTGCCATATTTATGAGTTATGGAGATACAGTAATACTTGTTAATGTTAATGGTTCAGAAAAACCTAGAGAAGGCATAGACTTTTTCCCACTTAGTGTTGAGTATGAAGAAAGATTATATGCTGTTGGGAAAATACCAGGAGGGTTTATAAAAAGAGAAGGTAGACCTTCAGAGAAGGCGATACTTAATGGTAGAGCTATAGATAGGCCAATAAGACCACTATTTCCAAAGGGGTATAGGAATGATGTTCAGGTAGTATGTACAGTAGTATCTGTAGATCAAGATAACGTTCCAGAAATACTTGCTATGAATGCTGCATCTATGGCATTAACACTATCAAGTCTTCCATTCAATGATCCTATAGGAAATGTTTCCATTGGATTAATTAATGGAGAATTTATAGTTAATCCTACTGTAAGCCAAAGGGAAGAAAGCGCTATGCAATTAACTATTTCTGCTACTAAGGAAAGAGTTATGATGATAGAAGCAGGAGCAGATGAAGTTCCAGAAGATGTAATGATAAAGGCTATAGAATTTGGTTTTAATGAATGTCAAAAAATAATTGCATTCCAAGAAGAAGCTAGAGCTAAATTTGGAAAAGAAAAAATAGAGCCAGTGCTTCATAAAGTAGATGAAGAATTGGAAAAAGATATAAGAGATTTTGCTTTTGATATGTTAAAGGAAGCAATGTATATTACTGATAAAGATGATAGAAATGTGAAAGTTAACGAAATTAAAAATAAAATTGATGAGGCTTTCGGAGAAAAGTATGCAGATAAGATGAGTGATGTAGCAGAAACTATATATAGTCTTCAGAAAGAGATTGTAAGACATATGCTCCTAGTAGATAAGAAGAGACCTGATGGCAGAGGGTTTGATGAAATTAGACCTATTAGTTGTGAAACATCATTACTTCCAAGAACTCATGGAACAGGACTATTTACTAGAGGTTTAACTCAAGTTATGACAGTTGCAACATTAGGAGCACTAGGTGATGTCCAAATTATTGACGGCTTGGGAGAAGAAGAATTCAAGAGATATATGCATCATTATAACTTCCCAGCGTATAGTGTAGGTGAAGTTAAACCGTTAAGAGGTCCAGGAAGAAGAGAAATTGGTCACGGAGCTTTAGCGGAAAGAGCACTTGAGCCATTAATTCCTTCAATTGAAGAATTCCCTTATACTATAAGATTAGTATCTGAAGTTTTAAGTTCAAATGGTTCCACTTCACAAGCAAGTGTATGTGGTAGTACATTGGCATTGTTAGATGCAGGAGTTCCAATTAAGAGACCAGCAGCAGGTATTGCTATGGGATTAATAACCAGTGAAGATCTAACTTCAGAAGGAATATTAACGGATATTCAAGGAATTGAAGACTTTTTTGGAGATATGGATTTTAAGGTTGCAGGTACTGAAAAAGGAATAACTTCAATACAAGTAGATACTAAGATAAAAGGATTATCTGATTATTGTATAAGAACTGCTATAGAAGATGCTAGAAAAGCTAGAATGTATATTTTAGAAAAAATTAAAGAATGTATACCAGAACCTAGAGCTGAATTATCACCATATGCTCCAAGAATGTATACAGTAACTGTAAATCCAGATAAAATTAGAGATATCATAGGACCAGGAGGAAAAACTATTAAAAAGATAATAGCAGATACTGGTGTTAAAATAGATACAAACGATGATGGAAAAGTAATTATAATGTCTAATGATAGTACTAGTGCCAATATAGCCTTAAAAATGATTAAAGATATAACAAAAGAAGTTGAAGTAGGAGAAATTTATTTAGGAAAAGTTACTAAAATAGCTACTTTTGGAGCTTTTGTTGAAATACTTCCAGGCAAAGAAGGATTAGTTCATATTTCTAAATTAGATACTGCAAGAGTTAATAAAGTTGAAGACATAGTGGCCGTAGGTGATGAAATATTAGTTAAAGTTGTAGAAATTGATGGCCAAGGAAGAGTAAATCTTTCAAGAAAAGATGCAATAAAAGATAGTGAAGAAAATAAAAATTCAGAGAATGAATAAATGACAATAAAAAGGCATTGCCTTTTTATTTTTTTGTTTATAACAAGTATTTTGAAATATTGTGTATAATAATAGTTATAAAATATGTTGTCATAATATAAGTTATCCAAAGGAGAAAAAATATGTACAATTCATTTAGATTAAATAATGGACTAAGAGTAGTAGTAGAGAATATTGAAAATTATAATTCAGTATCAGTGGGATTGTGGGTTAAGAATGGTTCTAGAAATGAAACTAAGGAACTAAGTGGAATATCCCATTTTATAGAACATATGATGTTCAAAGGCACAGAGAATAGAAATTCTAAGCAAATAGTAGAGTCAATAGAAAATGTTGGGGGTCAAATAAATGCTTTTACAGGAAAAGAATCCACGTGTTATTATGTAAAACTATTAGATAGTCATATAGAATTAGGTCTAGATATATTATCGGATATGTTGTTTAATAGTAAATTTGATTATGATGATATAGAGAAAGAGAAAAAGGTAGTTATTGAAGAAATTAATATGGGAGAAGATTCCCCAGAAGATGTGCTTATTGAATTACATGAAAAAGCCATGTGGGGAGATGATACGTTATCTATGCCCATACTTGGGCATGAAGAAAGTGTAAAAAGTTTTACAAAAGAAAAAATTATAAATTATATTAGTGAACATTACTATCCGCATAATTGTGTGCTATCGATATGTGGAAAAATTTCTATGGATGAAATAGAAAAGATGGTAGAAAGATATTTTGGATTATGGAAATCTGTAATTACCTGTGAACATAAATATTCAACTCCAGTACTTCAAAATAACATATATTTTAGAAGTAAAGATATTGAACAATTACATGTATCTTTAGGAATGAAGGGATTACAGATGGGAAGTGAGGAAAGTGCAACTTCAGTGCTCCTTGCTAATATATTAGGGGGAGGAGCATCCTCTATATTATTTCAAAGAATAAGAGAAGAATTAGCAATGTGTTATTCAATTTATGTATATATGTCTCCTTATGTTAACTGTGGAAGCATAAATATTGGAGCGGCACTCAATCCTAACAAAATAAAAGAAGCCATTGAAGCTATAAATGAAGAGTTAATGAAATTTTATAGCGGTGATATAACTGAAGAGAAGCTAGCTAGAGCTAAAGAACAGCTAAAAGGAAGTTATATGTTGGGCTTGGAAAGTACTAGCAGTAGAATGTTTGGAAATGGTAAATCATTGCTATTTAAAAACAAAATAGAAAGTCCAAGTGATGTTATCAACAAAATAGATAAAATTAATATGGGGAAAGTTAAAGATGTTATGAACAATACTTTCAAAAAAGGTATAATAAGTAGTGCATTTGTAGGAAAAGAGATTGGAGAACTACGTTCCATTTATGGAGATAAAATTAAAAAGATAGACAATTTGCAGGAACCATAAGATAAAATTATTAATATTATAAATTATAATATTTATCATATATAATTAATAATTCACATAATAATTTATAAGAATTATTATGAGGTGATAGATATGGAGGAGCAAATAAGGCTTTTAAGTGAAATGGAAAGATATGAAATTATTAATATTAATGATGGAGATAAGTATAGTATTTTAGGAAATAATGATATAGTAATTGACGAAAACGGGGAATTTAAATTATTATTGATAACAGAAGGCAAAAATGGAATGGGTTTCTTTAAACAAAAGGATATGTTTGAAGTGCCTTGGGAATATGTAAAGAAATTTGGTTCCAAAACTATAATTATTGATGTAGATGGTGACACCATAAGGAAATCGCATGTTTAGTATGGAGGATAGAAATGAACATTATAGTGCAAAAATTTGGAGGAACTTCTGTAGCTACTGAAGAAAATAGAAAACTAGTAGTTCAAAAGATAAAGAAAGCTATTGAAGAAGGATTTACACCAGTAGTGGTGGTATCAGCAATGGGAAGAAAAGGTTCTCCATATGCTACAGATACATTATTGTCTTTGATAGGTGACGATTTTAAAAAAATAAATACATTGGCTGTAGATTTACTACTTTCTTGTGGAGAAATTTTAAGTGCGGTGGTACTTTGTGATGAGTTAAATAAAGAAAGCATAGATGCAGTACCGCTTACAGGAGGCCAGAGTGGAATAACAACTGATGAAAATTTTAATAATGCATCTATTTTAGAAGTGAAACCTGATAAAATATTAGAATTATTAAAATTAGGAAAAATACCGGTGGTTGCAGGATTTCAGGGAGCTAGTGAAAATGAGTATATAACAACTATTGGAAGAGGGGGAAGTGATGTTACAGGGGCTATTTTAGGTGCAGCATTAAAAGCCAGAGAAGTCCAAATATATACTGATGTTGATGGTATTATGACTGCAGATCCAAGAATAGTATCTGATGCTTCCTTAATTGAAAATATAAGTTATGATGAGGTATTTCAATTCGCAGATCAGGGAGCAAAGGTAATCCACCCTAGAGCTATTGAAATATCTAAAAGATATAATATACCACTTGTAATAAAGAATACTTTAAGTGACTGTAATGGAACTACTATTTCTAGCTATGGCGAGGATGGGAAAAAGCTTATCACAGGAATAACTCATGTAGATAATAGAGTTCAAATATTGATAAATAATAATGGAGAGGGCTGCTATTATGATATATTTGATATATTAGCCAATGAGAGTATAAGTATAGACCTCATAAATGTATTTCCAAAAACAAAGATATTTACTATTGATAAACAAGATTTAATAAAGTTTAAAGAAATAGTTAAAGATTTAGAATTAGCTTATAGCTTTATAGAAGACTGTAGTAAAATATCTATAATAGGTTCTAAAATAAGAGGTATTCCAGGGGTTATGGCTAAAATATTAAGAGCTATTGAAAATGAAAATATAGATGTACTACAGACGGCAGATTCACATATGACTATCTGGTGTCTAGTAAGTACAGAGTGTTCAAAGAAAGTAATAAATATACTCCATAAGGAATTTCAATTAGGTTAAGTATATTAACTCTTCCTAATGCACAAAATACTGTGTATTAGGAGGAGTTTACTTATGACTAAAGAAATAAAAGAGAAGAAGGAAAGAAATATAATTAATAAAGAAGAAGAGACAAAAAAAGAAGAGATAAAAAACGCAGTCAGTGAAGAGGTAGCTAATTTAAAAGAAGTAGGAGTGATGTCTGTAGCTCATGCAGATGACAGAATACAGGTATTTCCTATAATAGGTCAAATTGAAGGACATAATGTGTCAAATCCACAAACAAAAACAACAAAATATGAGCACTTGATACCACAACTCATAGCCATAGAAAGAGATAAGAAGGTAAAGGGAGTACTTATTGTATTAAATACAATTGGAGGAGATGTGGAAGCAGGACTTGCAATATCAGAGATGATAACAAGCTTGAGTAAGCCAACGGTTTCAATAGTAATCGGAGGGGGCCATTCCATAGGGGTTCCACTTGCTACTTCTGCTAATTATTCTTTTATAACACCTTCAGCTACTATGATAGTACATCCCATAAGAATGAATGGTTTTGTAATAGGGGTAAATCAAACCTTTGAATATTTTAAGAAAATGCAAGAACGAATAGTAGATTTCGTAGTAAGAACATCTAAAATTAATGCTGAATCCTTTAGAAAGCTTATGAGTCAAACTGATGAACTATTAAATGATATTGGTACCATATTAATAGGAGGGCAAGCAGTTGAATGTGGGCTTATAGATGAAGTTGGAGGAATCAAAGAAGCACTAAACAAATTGGAAGAATTAATAGGTAATAAATAGGTCATAATGGCCTATTTACTTTTTTGTAATTCTAATCCATGATATCTATAAAATATCATTATTGAAGAAAATGAAGGAGTTTATTTTCTTTTGTAGAAATACTTAAGGTGGAGGTGATATTATGGCGAGAGGAAAATCGAGCAAGAAAAATAGTAGTAAAAATAGAAATAATAAAAATCAGAAAAAAAGTAAGAGTGTAGAAAATAACAATTTTGGCTTTATAGGTATAATATTAATAACTTTAGGAATATTAATATTTTTAAGTCTGTTGTCTGTAATATTCTCTGATCCATCTTCATTCACAGGATCTATAGGAGTGTTAGTAAATAAGTTTTTTATAGGGATGTTTGGATTAGGTGCATATGTTTTACCCATATTATTTATATATTTAGGTGTAAAGTATATAAAAGAGGATAACCATATTAAAATATCTAAAAGATTTCTGGGATTGATTATTGTATTTGTTTTTACCATATTATTTATAGAGATGATTGTATTATTAAATTATTATACTAAAGGTGATATTTTAGGAAGTATAATAAATCAATTTAACGGAAAAATTCATCTGCATGGTGGAGTTGTTTCTTTAATCTTGGCAGTACCTTTTTATTTGTTATTAGGTAAAGCAGGAAGTTATATAATTTTCTCTGCATTTATTTTAATAGGTGCTACACTTGTAAGTGATATAACAGTGAAGGATTTCTTTCAGAGCATACATAGTATGGGTAGTAAATCTAAGAGAGATGAACTAAGGCAAAGTGTAGAAGAAAGCAATGTGGATGAGAGCAAAGACCATATAAATTTCTCAGATTCTATAGCAGTAGATAGTATAGAGAGGAATAAGGCAAAGGAAATAAAACAGGAAAATAAGATAAAAATAATAGACTTTATGAAATCGGAGGAAGGTAGTTTAATACAAGAGGAAGAAATAAGTTTAAAAGATTCTCATAAAGCCAATAGAGAAGATCAAATATCGAGAAAATCATCTATAGAATATGATATAAATATAGACTTAGGTGGAAGTAAAGAGAAATATTGTTATCATTATCCAAGCATAGAATTATTGATAAAGAATGATAATAATTCTATTAAGAAAGGTGATAAAAAAGAACTTCTAAATAGTGCTAACAAACTTCAGGAAACATTGCAAAGCTTTGGAGTAGAAGCTAAGGTAATACAAGTTACTAAAGGTCCATCTGTAACTAGGTTTGAACTTCAGCCTAGTGTAGGAGTTAAAGTTAGTAAAATTGTGAATTTATCAGATGATATAGCACTAAATCTAGCAGCCTCAGGGGTCAGAATAGAGGCACCTATTCCTGGAAAAGCAGCAGTAGGAATAGAAGTACCTAATAAAGAACTTACGGCAGTACTATTAAGAGAAGTAATAGAAAATGATGAATTTAATGAAAGTAAAAAGAATTTAGCCTTTTGCTTAGGTAAAGATATAGGAGGAAACTGTGTAGTTGCAGATCTTACTAAAATGCCTCACCTATTGGTTGCAGGGGCTACTGGATCTGGAAAGAGTGTATGCATTAACACTTTACTAATGAGTCTACTCTTTAAATATTCGCCAGATGAGGTTAAATTACTCTTAATTGACCCAAAAGTGGTGGAACTTAATATATATAACGGAATTCCACATCTGTTAATACCCGTGGTTACAGAGCCTAAAAAAGCTGCGGGAGCATTAAATTGGGCGGTTAATGAAATGACTCGAAGATATAAACTATTTGCAGACAATAATGTGAGAAACATAGAGGGATATAATGAGTTTGTAGGCAAGGGTATAATAGAAGAAAAACTACCTTGGATTGTAATAATTATTGATGAGTTAGCAGATTTAATGATGGTGTGCCCAAATGATGTAGAAGATTATATAGGAAGGCTTGCTCAAATGGCTAGAGCTGCTGGAATGCATTTAGTAATAGCTACTCAAAGACCTTCTGTAGACGTAATTACAGGGGTAATTAAAGCAAATATTCCATCAAGAATATCTTTTGCCGTATCAAGTCAAATAGATTCAAGAACAATCTTAGATTCATCAGGTGCAGAAAAACTATTAGGAAAAGGAGATATGTTATTCTATCCTGTAGGAGAATCAAAACCAATAAGAATTCAAGGTGCATTTGTATCTGAGGAAGAAGTTGAGAAGGTTGTTAATCATATAATAGATGGTAGTAAAGAAAATGAATATAGAAAAGAAATTATTGATGAAATAGAGAGTATATCTTTAGGTACAAAAGATGGAGATGGAGATGAACTCTTAGAAGAAGCTATAAAAATAGTAATAGAAGTAGGTCAAGCATCAACATCTTTATTGCAACGGAGGTTGAAAATAGGGTATAATAGAGCAGCTAGAATTATTGATGAGATGGAACAAAATGGCATAATTTCAGGTAGAAATGGAACTAAGCCAAGACAGATATTAATTAAAGATGAAGATTACAATAGATAAGGAAGTGGAGGATTATTGGTGGAAAAATTTAAAGTAGGTGTAGTTAATTTAGGCTGTGATAAAAATAGAATTGATTCTGAGATAATTATAGGTAACTTAAAGGAAAGTTATGAATTAGTGATGAATCCTGAAGAAGCACATATAATACTTATTAATACTTGTGGATTTATAGAGACTTCAAAACAAGAATCCATTGACACTATATTACAAATGTCAAAATATAAAGAAAATAACATTTGTAAAGTGTTAGTTGCTACAGGATGTTTGACCCAAAGATATGGAAGCGAGCTTCAAGAATTGATTCCAGAATTAGATATAATTTTAGGAGTTAATGATTATGATAAATTAAATATAGCCATTGAAAAAGCTTTAAAAACTGGAGAAAAGAGTTGTTTTACTAGTTATAGTGATAAAAATATAAATATAGGGAAAAGAGAAATAACCACAGGAGGGACTACAGCCTATGTAAGAATAGGTGAAGGATGCGATAATGCTTGTGCCTATTGTGCTATACCTAAAATAAGAGGCAAATATAGAAGTAGATCTATAGAGGATATATTGTTAGAGGTTAAACAATTAGCCCTTAATGGATATAAAGAGATAATCTTGGTAGCTCAAGATACAACTAATTATGGTGTTGATTTATATGGAGAAAAGACTCTTCATAGGTTACTAAAGGAATTATCTAAAATTAACAGTATAAAATGGATAAGGTTATTATATTGTTATGCTGAAGAATTGACCGATGAGATTATAGAGGAAATAGCTAACAATGAAAAAGTGTGTAAATATATAGATATTCCTATTCAGCATATAAGTGATGATATACTGAAGTCTATGAGAAGAAGAGGACGAAAAAAGATTATTACTGAAAATATATTAAAATTAAGAAAAGCAATCTCAAATATAACTCTTAGAACGTCAATAATAGTTGGATTTCCAGGAGAAACAGAGGAAAATTTCGAAGAATTAATAGAATTTATTAAAGATATAAAATTTGACAAGCTAGGAGTGTTTACTTATTCTCAAGAAGAGGGAACTGTAGCCGCTGAAATGGAAAATCAAATAGATGAAGAGGTTAAGCAAATTAGATATCACAGACTTATGGAAGTTCAACAGTCAATTTCATCTAAGATAAATAGTGAAAAGCTAGGAAGAGAATATGAAGTACTAATAGAAGATAAAGAAGATGATACTTATATAGGAAGAAGCTATGAAATGGCTCCAGAAATTGATGGAGAAGTATTTGTAAAGTGTGATAAAATTATAAATATAGGGCAATTTATTAGGGTAAAAATAATTGATGCCTTAGAGTATGACTTAATAGGAGAATTTATAGAAATATAAAGGGTATATGTATTATATGCCTAAAATCTGGAAGAGGAGATGTTAAGATGAATCTTGCTAATAAGCTTACGGTATTAAGGATGATATTGGTACCTGTGTTTTTAATATGTGCCATGTTTAATACTATTATAGGGAATTATGTAGCATTGGCTATATTTGTAATAGCGTCAATTACTGATAAGTTGGATGGATACATAGCTAGAAGTAGAAATGAAATAACAAATTTCGGTAAATTCATGGATCCTTTAGCAGATAAATTATTAGTTACATCAGCTTTAATAATTCTTGTTGAAAAAGGAATAGTATCAGCATGGATAGTTGTAATAATAATTGCAAGAGAATTTATAGTTTCAGGGCTTAGAACTTTAGCGGCATCACAGGGTGTAGTTATAGCTGCAAGTAACTTAGGAAAACTAAAAACAGTGATTCAGATGATAGCCATAATAATAGGATTATTAGTATTAAATCATAATATATCTTGGTTAGTAAGTATAACTCAATGGACAATGATTATAGCTGCTCTTATAACAATAGCTTCGGGTGCAGACTATTTTGTAAAAGCAAAAAAAGTTGTAAATATGGGAGAGTAGTGATTAAAAAAGTATTTAGTGGTAAAAATAGTAAGAGGTTCCTATGTATCAAGTTGTAGGGACTTCTTGTTATATGGTTGACCAATGGTAGTAAATGATATATAATATAGTAAGAACAAATGTTCGATATGGAAGGATGGTGAACCCTTAGGGGATTTTATGAATAATGATAAAATTAAGGCTTTAGAAGCTGCAATGGGACAGATAGAGAAACAGTTTGGAAAAGGGTCTATAATGAAACTTGGAGAGAATAGTATATTAAACTTAGAGTCTATTTCTACAGGTTGTTTGGGGTTAGATATTGGATTAGGAATTGGTGGTGTACCTAGAGGAAGAGTAGTGGAGATATTTGGACCTGAGTCTTCAGGTAAAACCACAGTTGCATTGCATATAGTTGCGGAAGCTCAAAAAGCGGGAGGAGCTGCAGCATTTATTGATGCAGAACATTCCTTAGATCCGGTTTATGCGAAAGCACTTGGCGTTGATATTGACAATTTAATAGTATCTCAACCTGATACAGGTGAGCAAGGACTTGAAATAGCAGAAGCATTAGTTAGATCAGGAGCTATTGATGTAATTGTAATTGACTCGGTAGCAGCACTAGTGCCAAAGGCTGAGATTGAAGGTGAAATGGGAGATTCTCATGTAGGACTTCAAGCAAGACTTATGTCTCAGGCTTTAAGAAAGCTTGCAGGAGCAATTAATAAATCTAAATGTGTAACAATTTTTATAAATCAATTGAGAGAAAAGGTTGGAGTTATGTTTGGTAATCCAGAAACCACTTCTGGAGGAAGAGCACTTAAATTCTATGCATCAGTTAGAATGGATGTAAGAAAAATAGATACCATTAAGCAGGGAGACGATGTGCTAGGAAATAGAACTAGAGTAAAAATTACTAAAAATAAAGTAGCACCTCCATTTAAACAGGCAGAATTTGATATTATGTATGGAGAGGGAATATCAAAAGAAGGAGATGTGCTTGACATAGCTGTAAAAGAAGAAATTGTTCAAAAAAGTGGAGCATGGTTTTCTTATGGAGATACAAGGCTTGGTCAAGGTAGAGAGAATGCGAAAAATTTCTTTAAAGAGAATAGAGAAGTTAGACTAGAGATAGAAAATAAAATTAGAGCCAAACATAATTTACCTCTTTATAATGAGAATATTAAAGGAGCAAAAGAAGTTAAAGAAGTTAAAGAAGTTAAAGAAACAAAAAATAATTAATCTATAATCACTCTATGTATTAAATAATTGCATAGGGTGATTTTATTTTTAACTAGAAAGTATAATATATAATAATAATGATAAGAATTAATGTATAATGTAAATATTCTATAGTTGCACTATTCTAGGATTAACTTGACATACAAGTTAAAGTAATATAAAATAAATACAAATACTGGTTTAGCATAATATAATTGCTACCAATTGAATAAATATGACACCTTTCTAGCTTTCATTTTACATTTTAAATAGATATAACATAATAAGCAAAAGGAGGTGTTAATAAAATGAGTATAGATAAAACTGCTATATTAATATGCGTTGTTATACTTGTTGTTTTAGTTGGAATTTTTGTTGTTATTTATACAAGAAAAAATATATCTCAAGCCAATATATCTAAGTCTGAAGAAAAATCAAAGAGGATATTAGAAGATGCGTTAAAAGAGGCTGAATCTAAAAAGAAAGAGGCAATTCTTGAGGCTAAAGAAGAAGTTCATAGATTGAGGGCTGATCTTGAAAAAGAATCAAGAGAAAGAAGAAATGAAATTCAACGGTTAGAGAGAAGAAATCTTCAAAAAGAAGAAACTTTAGACAAAAAGACTATTGTTATTGAGAAAAAAGAAGAAGCATTAAATAAAAAACAACAAGAAATTGAAAGGTTAGAAGCCAGCATACAAGAATTGTATAATAAAGAAAGAGAAGAATTGGAAAGAGTATCTGGACTGACTTCAGAAGAAGCTAAAAAGCTTTTATTAGAAGAGGTTAGAAAAGAGATTAAACATGAAACTGCAATGTTAATAAAAGAAGTAGAGACAAAAGCTAAAGAAGAAGCCGATAAAAAGGCTAGAGAAATTATAACATATGCCATCCAAAGATGCGCAGCAGATCACGTAGCAGAATCTACAGTACATGTTGTTTCTCTTCCGAATGATGAAATGAAGGGAAGAATCATAGGTAGAGAAGGTAGAAATATTAGAGCTCTTGAAACTCTTACTGGTGTTGATTTAATTATAGATGATACTCCAGAAGCAGTAATTCTTTCTGGATTTGATCCTATTCGAAGAGAAGTTGCAAGAATAGCTTTAGAAAAGCTAATTGTTGATGGAAGAATTCATCCTGCAAGAATTGAAGAAATGGTTGAAAAAGCTAAGAAAGATGTAGATAATGATATAAGAGAAGAAGGCGAACAAGCAACTTTTGAAACTGGAGTTCATGGACTTCATAGTGAGATTATTAGACTCCTAGGAAGACTAAAGTATAGAACTAGTTATGGTCAAAATGTGTTAAAACATTCTATAGAAGTTTCATATTTAGCTGGACTTATGGCATCAGAATTAGGTATGGATCCTACCTTAGCTAAAAGGTGTGGATTATTACATGATATAGGTAAGGCTGTTGACCATGAAGTTGAAGGACCACATGCACTTATAGGGGCTGAAATTGCTAAAAAGTATCATGAATCAGCTGTAGTTGTAAATGCAATAGCTTCACATCATGGTGATGTAGAGCAACAATCTATAGAGGCTATATTAATTCAAGCAGCAGATGCTATTTCTGCAGCAAGACCAGGTGCAAGAAGAGAAACTTTAGAGGCATATATTAAAAGATTAGAAAAATTAGAAGAAATCGCAAATTCTTATGAAGGTGTGGAAAAGTCATATGCCATTCAGGCTGGAAGAGAAATTAGAATTATGATTAAACCAGAAGAAATTGATGATTCAGGAACTATTGAGGTGGCTAGGGATATTGTTAAGAGGATTGAAAGTGAACTTGAATATCCTGGACAAATCAAAGTTAATGTAATTAGAGAAACTCGTGCAATTGAGTATGCAAAATAGAATATTGATGAATAAGAAAGAAACCTCCTTTTTAGGAGGTTTTTTATATTTGTTTAAACTTATAAATCGTACAATAAATAATAGATTTTGTTGAATATTACATTTTTATTAGTAATTTGTTAAAAAATTTAGAGGATTTTTAATATTTATGTAGAATTAATAATATGTGCAATAATAGATAGATTATAAATATACTATGAATTTATATTAGGAGGTTTAATATGGAGGTATTAAAAGTTTCAGCAAAATCAAGTCCAAATTCTGTAGCAGGTGCACTAGCGGGGGTATTAAGAGAAAAAGGAGGAGCTGAAATACAAGCTATTGGTGCTGGAGCAATAAATCAAGCTATTAAGGCTGTAGCAATAGCTAGAGGTTTTGTGGCACCAAGTGGAGTTGACTTAGTATGTATACCAGCTTTTACAGATATTGAAATTGATGGTGAAGAAAGAACAGCCATCAGATTAATAGTACAACCTAAATAATTTAAATATCATAAGTAAAGAGCATTAAAGTTCTTTACTTTTTTATTAACAATATTCATACATAAGGTATAAAATAGTAAATTTATAACTTCATTATTTACACTGATTAATAGAAGTGTTATTATTGAATTATGAAGAATATATTTCATTAAAATAAATAATGAAAGTCAAAATTCATATGTGTATAAAATTTAAATATTGCAGTTTAAATGAATAATGAACTTTTATGTTATAAAGATTATTATTTATTTAAATAATAATGTTGATTAATAATAAAATTACTGGGGGTACTCATAATGATACTATCAAAAAAAGCAATGGGAATTTCACCATCATTAACATTGGCAATAACAGCTAAAGCTAAAAAGATGAAAGCTGAAGGAATTGACGTAATAGGTTTTGGAGCAGGAGAGCCAGATTTTAACACTCCAAAAAATATACAGGAAGCAGCAATAAAAGCAATACAAGAAGGTCTTACAAGATATACTGCAGCTTCAGGAATTATTGAATTAAAAGAAGCTATAGTTAATAAGCTAAAAAATGATAATGGTTTAGAGTATAAAACTTCTCAAATAGTAATTTCTACTGGAGCAAAACAATGCTTAGCTAACGTATTTCAGGCTATATTAAATACTGGAGATGAGGTTATAATAGGAGCACCTTATTGGGTTAGTTATCCAGAATTAGTTCAATTAGCGGATGGTGTTCCTGTATATGTTCATACTGAGGAAAAGAATAATTTTAAAATAACTGTAGAAGAATTAGAGAAAGTAGCAACAAAAAATACTAAAGCTATAGTAATTAATAGTCCTAATAATCCTACTGGAACAGCATATACTAGAGAAGAGTTACAAGCATTAGCTGATTTTGCAAAAGATAAAAATATACTTATAATTTCTGATGAAATATATGAAAAACTTTTATATGGAGAGAATGGACATATTTCTATAGCTAGTTTATCAGAAGATGCTTATAACAGAACTATAGTAATAAATGGAGTTTCAAAAGCTTATGCAATGACAGGATGGAGAATAGGATATGCTGCAAGCAGTGAAGCGATAACAAAGCTTATGTCTAACATTCAAAGTCATACTACATCTAATCCATGTTCAATTTCACAATATGCATCTGTAGAGGCACTAAATGGTGATCAAAGTGAAGTTGAAAGAATGAAAGTGGAATTTAAAAATAGAAGAGACTATATGGTTGAACGAATTAACGCTATAGATAATTTATCATGTATAAAGCCAGAAGGTGCATTCTATGTTATGGTAAACATTTCTAAAGTGTTAAATAAAGAAGTAGATGGTTCAATAATAAAAGATTCACTTATATTTAGTGATTTGTTACTAGAAAAGGAAAGAGTAGCAGTAATACCAGGAATAGCTTTTGGAGTAGATGAATTTATAAGACTTTCTTATGCAACATCTATAGAAAATATTAAAAATGGATTAGATAGAATCGAAAAATTTGTAAATACTATAAAGTAATCAAATAAAAAATCAAAAAAGAGGTGATACACCGTGGTATCTATGGATATTACTATAAATAGTCCACAAGGACTTCATGCTAGGCCAGCTACTTTGTTAGTACAGAAGTCCACAATTTTCAAATCAGATGTTACCATTGAGTGTAATGGAAAAAGCGCAAATGCTAAAAGTTTAATAGGGGTGTTATCTTTAGGAGTAAATCAAGGATATACTATTAAGATTATAACTAAAGGAACTGATGAAGAATATGCTTTAAAAGAACTAATTAAACTTATAGAAGGATTAAAATAAGAACTGCTAAATGCAGTTCTTTTATTTAATTTAGGAGGGTTAGATTTGAGTGATATTATAATTTCAAAAAAGTGTAATCAGATCCAATTTCCTAAAGATATGCACTTTATAAAATACTTTTTAACCATTAAAGGAACTAAAAGTAAATATACAGCTATTAGCTATGAAAGAGATATTAAAGACTTTTTTAATGTAAATTGTGTAGATATGATAACACTAGATGATATAAAAAGAGTGAATATATTTCAAGTACAAAGTTTTATAATGGAATTGCAGGATAAAAATTTATCTTCAGCTACAATAAATAGAAAAATTTCAAGCTTAAGTGCTCTTTATAAATGGCTTATGAAATATGAAGATAATTACACTGATTTTCAGCTTATAAAATATAATCCTTTTGGTAACGTTAAAGAAGAAAAACCTACAGTAAATAATAAAGATACAGAATTTCTTACGAAAGATGAGTGTAAAAAACTATTAGAGAGTATAAAAACCAACACCGTATTGGGGTTAAGAAATAAAGCTATACTTTCCTTAGCTTTTACCACAGCACTAAGAAAATCTGAAATTATAAATATAAAAATAGGTAATATAAAAAAATATGGGGAATTTGAAGTCATTGAGGTTACCAGAAAAGGTGGTAAGAGAGATTTAGTGAAACTTCAACCAAAAGTATTAGAGTTAATAGAAATGTACTTAAGAGAAACTTCGAGGGATAAAGATATAAATAGTGATGATTACTTATTTATTGGACATTCAACAAATAATAACAATAGAAAAAAATTAGATGCAAGTACATTAAACTACATGATTAAAAAGGTTTGTATTAATGCGGGGATAGATAAAAAAATAAAGGTACATTCTACAAGACATACAGCTATAACTCTAGCTATAACTAATGGTGCAACAATAGAAAAGGTAAGGGAATTTGCAGCTCATAGAAATATATCAACTACTAATAGATATATTCATTCTATCGATAAGTTTAAAAATAACCCAGGAGATAATATAGATATAATATAGAAAAAGTTTTATAAATTTTTGGAATGTATTTATAATAATATGCATACATTTTATTGTAGTTATTGAAAATAAAATGGAGGTATATTATGGGTTTTGATAATGAGTATGATTTTATACCCTTAGCACCAATGACATATAATTCAATGCCCCAAGAGATGAAAGATTTTATATGCACTTGTGGTATGTTTGGAACAATGCCAGGAAGTAATTTAGATGCTGCTATTCAAAGAGGGGTTACTCTAGAAGTAAATTCATTGGAAGAATCTTCACCTGTAAAAAATAAAAGTTTATATGATGAAGAAGATGACGAGAAAATAGATGCATATGTAGAGCAGAATAAAGATAATTTAATAAAAGAAGATAGAGGACTTTCAGGAACAGAGAATGAACGTGACTATGATAATAATTTAGAAGAACATTCTATGGTAGAAAAAATATTAAGAGATATAGAATGCAATAATCCAGGAATTTTTAAATTCTTAGAATTAAATGGTATACCATATGTTAAGGCTAAGAAGTTTATAAAGAGAGTAATAAGATTAACTTTAATGTATTGATAAGCTATTTGAAAAATCGGTAATAAATGCCGATTTTTTCTTTTATAAAACTGTAATAAAAACGAAAATACAACTATATAATTTATTAGACCTATAAAACTGAATATAGGTTTAGTATAGGGGGGATAAGATGAAGTACACAAGATATGATATTAAGAATAAGAAAAGTAAAAAGAATATGGGAGCATCTCTTTTGTATTTTGGAGTAACGTTGATTATTGCAGTAATATTAGGGACTATAGGATCCAAGTTTTTGTTTAGACATGGAGCTATTGACAATGACAAGAAGCAAGAGATAGATACATCTATAGTAGAAGAGAAAGGTAATAAAACAACTACTGGAGATTATAAACTTTATTTAGTACAATGTGGAGTATTTAAAGTAAAAGAAAATGCTGAGGAGGTTGTGAAAAAACTTTCAAATTTAGGAGAGCCTATAACAGAGCAACAAGGAGAATTATATAAAGTATATTTCGGAATATACACAGAAGAGCAGAGTAAAAATATATGTGAAAACTTAAAGGAAAAGAGTATTGATAGTACTAGAATTCCTATAAATATAATTTATGAAGATCTATCTACAGGACAGCTGTGTAAAATTACAGATAGTGTGTTGCAAGTGATTAACAAGGTATATGAGTCACAAATAGAATATGTGAACACTGAAGAGTTAAAAAAGTGGACACAGAGTCTTGATCCTATAGATGAAACTATGAAGCATTATTCAGAAGTTCAACAACTAAAAGAATACGTGAATAATTTACCAGATAAAATTAAAAAAGGTGATAAACAGGTTCAAGAAGGAAGAAGTCTTGTATATGAAAAATTAATTAAATTCAAAAATAGTTAACATGAAATAACACTATTTGTCATATTTAGTACACAGATAGTGTTATTTCTATGTTATAAGCTATATTATACACTTATTTTATAAAAATTTTTTTAAAAATATTTTATGCTCTTGTGTAAAAAAATATTAAGTGTTAAACTATATAAGATGTAAAGTCTATAGTATATAGAATTTATATATTGGGGGATAATTTATGGGAAGTGGTTTAAAAAAAACTAGGGAATACGCATTTATTACATTGTTAGGTGCTATTTCTGGAAGTTTTTTGGGAGAGATTTTAGCTAATTATTTTACAAAAGTAAATTTTTTAGGAAAATCATATTTTGTTGGATTACAAAATCCACTTGTTTTAGATTTAAAAGTTCTAGAAATAACTTTTGGATTAGGTTTAAATTTAAATATAATGTCTATTGTAGGAGTTATATTGGCAATAATATTATATAAAAAGTCTTAGGAGGCATCTATGAACTTAGTACTTGCATCTGCATCTCCTAGAAGAAGTGAACTTTTAGAGAGGCTTACAAAGGATTTTCAAATTATAGCTAGTAATTTCAATGAAGAAGAAGTAATTTATTTCGGAAACATAGAAGAATATGTGTGTGATTTAGCGGAAGGAAAAGCTAGAGAAGTAGTTGAAAGAATTAAGGAACCATCTATAATAATTGGATGCGATACTATAGTTTTTTTTGAAGGTAAAATTCTTGGCAAGCCAAAGGATGAAAAAGAAGCTTTTGCAATGTTAAAAGCTTTAAGTGGAAAAACTCATGAAGTTTATTCTGGAATTACATTAATTCATACAGTTAGTAATAAAGTTATTAGAAAAGCCTTATGTACTAAAGTGAAATTTATGGATTTATCAGAAGAGATGATTTTAAAGTATATAAGATTAGAAAAGCCTATGGATAAGGCTGGAGCTTATGGTATACAAGATGGAGGAGCAGTTTTTGTGGAACACATCTGTGGTTGTTACTATAATGTTATGGGACTTTCTTTAAATGGGCTGTATTTGTTGTTAAGGGATATGGGGGTAAATCTATAGAGGAGTTTTAAAATGGAAGAAAAATTTAAGATTAAAGATTTACCAACTAATGAAAGGCCAAGGGAGCGACTTATAAAGTTTGGTGCTGATGTGCTAAATAATTCAGAACTTTTAGCTATAATTTTAAGAACTGGTAGTAAAAGTGAAAATGCAGTGAATCTATGCAATAGAGTGATAACTTGTGGTGGAGGCATAGATGGGTTACTTAATTTATCATTTAATGAGCTAAAAGCTATAAAAGGAGTAGGAGAAGCTAAAGCAACTCAAATCTTAGCACTAGCAGAAATTTCTAAGAGATTTAATTCTTTTGAATCAGGACGAGAGTTAAAAGTAACATGTCCAAAAGATGTGGCAGAATATATTATTCCTCAGATGAAAAGTTTAAAAAAAGAGTATTTTAAATTAATTATGTTGAATACTAAAAATATAGTGATATCTTTAAAAGACATTTCGATGGGAAGTTTAAACAGTTCAATTGTTCACCCTAGAGAAGTATTCCTAGAAGCTATAAAGAACAGTAGTTCATCTGTAATATTGTGTCATAATCATCCTTCAGGAGATCCTACGCCAAGTAAAGAAGATATAGACATTACAAATAGATTAAAAGAATGTGGAAAGTTATTAGGAATAGAAGTTTTAGATCATATAATAGTCGGAGATATAAATTATATAAGTTTTAAAGAAAAAGGTTTTTTATAGATTGAAAGGAGATTTTTTTAATGGGATTATTTGGAAGTTCTAGAGACATGGGAATAGATTTAGGTACAGCTAATACTTTAGTATATTTAAAAGGTAAAGGTATAGTACTAAGGGAGCCATCGGTTGTAGCTATAAATAAAAATACTGGGAAGGTATTAGCAGTAGGAAATGAAGCTAAACAAATGATTGGTAGAACACCTGGAAATATAGTAGCTATAAGACCGATGAAGGATGGTGTTATAGCAGATTTTGACGTTACAGAGAAAATGCTTAGGCATTTTATTGAAAAGGTAGGAGCAAAAAATGCATTTAAGAGTCCAAGAATAGTTGTATGTTTTCCGTCAGGAGTTACTGAGGTTGAAAAGAGAGCTATAGAAGAAGCAACAAAAAGTGCTGGAGCTAGAGAAGCATTTTTATTAGAAGAACCAATGGCATCAGCTATTGGAGCAGGACTTCCAGTAAATGAACCAACAGGAAGTATGATAGTAGATGTAGGAGGCGGTACAACAGAAGTAGCAATTATATCCCTTGGAGGAATTGTGACTAGCATGTCTTTAAGGATAGCTGGAGATGAGTTGGATCAAGCCATAATAGCGTACATAAAGAAACAATATAATCTAATGATAGGTGAAAGAACAGCAGAAAGCGTAAAGATAGAATTAGGTTCAGCATTTGATTTAGGTGAAGAAGATAATAAAATGCAAATTAGAGGTAGGGATCTTATTAGTGGATTACCAAAAGTTGTTGAAATTAGTGAATCAGAAGTGAGAGAAGCACTAAGTGAACCTGTTTATTCAATAATTGATGCGATAAAAACTACATTAGAAAAAACACCACCAGAATTAGCAGCGGACATTATGGATAAAGGAATAATGCTAACTGGTGGGGGAGCATTATTAAAAGGATTAGATGAATTAATCAACCATGAAACTCACATGCCAGTTAACATAGCAGAAATCCCATTAGACTGTGTTGCCATAGGAGCAGGAAAAGCATTAGATAATGTAGATGTAATTAGTAGAAGAAGATAAAATGAAGATGTTTAAAAATAAGTTGGCAGTAGTTATTGTTGTACTGTCACTTTTCTTCATATTTTTAATTGGCTACTCAGTGCAAAAAGAAAAGATGTCTTTTGTGGAAAATGGAGTGGGAACTGCTATAAATTCTGTTCAAGGTGTGATTTATAAATTAGGGAATAAGATAAAAGATTCTGTAGGTTTTATATTAAATATAGACGACATAAAAAAAGAAAATGATGAGTTAGTGAAAAAGAATAAAGAGATGGAATTTAGTGCTACTCAAAATGATCTTTTAAGAAAAGAAAATGAAAAGCTTAGAAAAATGCTTAATTTTACTCAAGAAAATGATGAGTATACCTATGTAGGTGCCAATGTAGTAGGTATAGTTGGAAGTAATTTTCTAGATGGATACGCAATTAATCGAGGAGAAAAAGATGGAATAAAAAAGGGCATGATCGCAACTGTAGGTGAGGGACTTGTAGGTCAAGTCACATCTGTAGGAAATGATTGGAGTATTGTGCAATCTCTTTGTAATGAAAATGTTGCTGTTGCTGGATTCGTGTTAAGTACGGAAGAAAGTGATGGTATAGTAAAAGGTTATAAAGGGAATGAGGATAAATTCTTAGCACAAATAACAGGATTATCAATAAACTCTAAAATATCCGAGGGAGATACAATAATGACCTCAGGATTAGGTCGTGTATACCCAAAAGGTATTAAAATAGGAACCGTTTTAGATGTTAGTGAAGATAAGGCAGCGGTAACAAAAACTGCTATTATTAAACCTGTGGTAGACTTCAATAAACTTGAAGAATTACTAATAATTGTGCCTGAAAATAAAAGAGAGGTAAAATATTAGCTTATATGAAAAAGTCAATTTATTTATTTCTAATAGTAATATCTCTTTTAATTTTAGATAATTCATTAATTCCATTTTTCTCAATAAATTATGTATATCCAAGTATACTATTTGTATTTATAGTCTCATATTCCATTATTAATGGGTATAAAGAAGCTATAATTATTTCAATATTAGCAGGAGTTTTTCAAGATTTATATTTTTCAAATTTAATTGGAATTAATATGCTTACTAATATGCTAGTTTGTATTTTAGGCGCCAAAATAGGAGATAGCATATTTAAAGAGAAATCCATAATTCCTGTTATCTCCACTTTTTCTTTAAGCATATTAAAAGGATTTATGGTTTTTGGTATTTTATATCTAACAAAAATGAAGAGCGGAAATTTGCCAGTAATTTTTTATAGAGCTATTTATGACATGATTTTAGCTATGTTTATATATAAAATTACTTTTAAATTCAGTGAAACAAAAGCTATAAAAAGGGAATGGAGATTTTAATAAGTTATGGAAAAAAAGAAAAAAGATAAAAAAAATTTTTCAAGATTTAATGTGTTTTTTATCTCTATGGGCTTAGTATTTGCTGTTATAATAGCTAGATTATTGTATTTACAAGTAGTAATGGTAGATGAATATAGAGAGCAATCAAATAGGAAAAAATATAAGAATGTTTCTACCGTTGCAGCTAGAGGAGATATTATAGATAAAAATGGAGAAGTATTTGCTACAAGTAAGCAAAGTTACGCACTAATGTTTAGTGAAACAGAAGAAAGTAAAAAATATTTTTATCCAACTATTACCAAGGTGTTTGAAATATTAGATAAAAAAAACATACCTATAATAGATGAATTTCCTATAGTTTTTAATGATGGAAAAATTGAATATAACTTTAAGGCTACTGACAAAGAAAGTAAAAGATGGATGGAACTTAGATTTAAAAAAGATAGGGGGTTTGAAGAAGAAGTTATAAATAAAAACTTTTCTGGTAAAAAAAGTGATGATTTAACAGAGAGTCAAAAAAAGCAAGTGGATGAATTGCTTTTACAAATTTCTGCTGAGGATGCTCTAAAAAAACTTATTAAAGATTATGGTATAGATAGTTATTATGAATTATCTATGGAAGAGCAGCGAAAGTACCTAATAGTTAAGGATAATATAGCAATACAAAGGTTTACTGGATATGCACCAGTAACTATATCAAATAACTTAGATAAAGAAACTGCATTTGAATTTGAACAACTACAACCTAATTTACCAGGAATTACAGTTGATACACAACCTATAAGATTCTATCCCAATGATGATTTAGGTTCATCTTTTTTAGGATATATGTCTAAAATAAATTCTTGGGAAAAAGAGAAATATGAAGAAAAAGGATATGACATAAGCTCAGATTATGTAGGGACAGCGGGTATAGAATCTGCTTTTGAGGAATATTTAAAGGGCATTAAAGGTCAAGAAAGCATAGAGATAAATAAACAAGGTAGAAAAGTTAAAACCTTAGGAGAGGTAGAGTCTTATGCAGGTAAAACAGTTCAACTTAATATAGACATGGATCTTCAAAGAGTTGCTGAACAGGCATTAGATGACACAATGAAGGAGCTGCAAAAAAGAGGGAAGGAACAATTTACAGATTCAACTAATGCAACTAGAGGAGCGGCAGTAGTTTTAAATGCTAAGACCGGAGAAGTATTATCATTAGTTAGTAGACCTGGGTACGATCCGAATGTTTTTGCAATACCCGGGAAATTAACACCTGAGTTATCACAGGAATATTTTAATACTGATTTAGAAAAGATGGGTTTGGAATATATAAAAAAGAGAGGGCTTGCTAACAAGAGTGGAGTATTAACTGAGAAACAATTAAGTACATTGAATTATGATGAAAGATTAAAATTGGTTCTAAATGAGCTTTTCCCAATAGATAAATCTACAGAGGGAAGTACAAAGAGTAGAGAAGATAAGTATGATATATTTCCTAAACCTTTGTATAACTATGCTACATTATCCTTAGTACCACCCGGATCTACTTTTAAGCCAGTGACAGCTATCGCAGGGTTAGAAGAAGGTGTTATTAATGGAAGTACTCTAATAAGGGATTCAGGTCCTTATAATAAAAGATATAGCGATTATAAAGGAGCTTGTTGGATTTATAACCAAAGAAAAGGATCCCATGGATCTATAAATGTATCGGGAGCATTAGGAGTTTCATGTAACTATTTCTTCTATGATGTAGCAGATAGATTATATGATAAGACTGGGGGAACTACAGAGGCTTTAGATTTTATTGCTGAATATGCATGGAAATTAGGTTTAGGAGTACCAACAGGAAGTGATATTGAAGCGAGTACAGGAATAGAGATATCGGAGAATTTTGGTCAAGTTTATAATTATGAATCAAGTAAAAAGAGTCTTACTATTCAGTATGTTAGCACATTAGTGGAGTATTTAAATGCTGGAATAAGTTCTATGAATCCTGTAAAGCATTATCAACCTTTTGATATAACTCAACAAGAGGAGAAGGGTAATGCTAAAGAGATAGAGCAAATAAGAGTAAGCAATGATAAAAAGAAAATTTTAGTAGATTCTATTAAAGATGAAATGAAAGCTGATAAAAGAAAACCGGAAGGAGAAATGTTATCTCTTCTTCAGAAGCTAATAAAAGATGTAATAGATTCAAATGAAAGTTTAAAAGCTAAAAATTATACAACCAAAGATATAAAGAATGTTGCTTTAACTATGTATTACTCTATAAATGATGCTAGAACTTATATAAATTCTGCAGCTAATGCATACGATGCAGCTATAGGTCAAGGACAGAACTATTTTACTCCGCTACAACTTGCAAGTTACATTGCTACTTTAGTTAATGGAGGAAATAGATATGAGCTTCAGCTGGTGGATAAAATTATAGATTCTGCAACTGGAGAAGTTATAGAAGATTTTCAACCTAAACTTATAGACAAGGTAGATTTTGATGAGAAAAATATAGAGTTAGTTAAAAAAGGTATGAAGGATGTTACTCAGGGAGAATCAGGAACAGCTGCAAGTGTATTTAAAAATTTTCCTATTAGTAATGGAGGAAAGACTGGTACATCTGATATTATAAATGAAAATTATTATGATGCTACTGGAAGAGCAGCAGCAGGAGTCTATCTAGGATTTGCCCCTTATGATGATCCTGAAATTGTAGTATGTTCTATAATATTTGATGGAAGTCAAAATAGTGGAGCTGTAGCAAAGGCTATTTTTGAAGAATATTTTAAAGAAGAAATTAAAAAGATTAATCCATCATATAAATTTAAATATGAAAATCTTAAAAAAGAAGAAGAGACAATAAATAATTCAACAGAAGGTAATGAATCTCTTCAAAATCAACAAAGATAAGTAACAAGTGGGCATCCACTTGTTATTTTTTGAATATTATTCATATTTAAAGAAGGATTTTTGATAAAAATGTTGAAATAGTTTAAATATCTCACTATGTGGAGGGTACATATGCAAGGTGATAGGATAATATTTAAAGGGAATAAGGAAGGACTAAATATATTTATAGATATAAATAAGTTTTCAAATATTGAAGAGATGACTGAAAGTTTAATTAAAAAGTTATCCTATAGTAAAAAATTTTACAGAGGATCAGTAATAAGAATAACCACTGATGTAAAGCAGATTGATAACAGAGATTTAAGAAAGATAAAGGATATACTTTTTGATGAGTTACTTATAAGGGATTGTATTTTTGAAGATAGCAAAGAACGAAGTAAAAAAATTTTTAATGGGGTAAATGAGGGAAAAACCAAATTCATAAGGAAGACTATTAGAAGTGGTCAAAAATTTGAGTATTCTGGTAATTTAGTAGTTATTGGGGATATAAATCCAGGAGCGGAGGTATATGCTGCTGGTAATATAATTGTGCTAGGAAGTATAAAGGGATGTGTATATGCAGGCACTAATGGTAATGATAAAGCAATCATAGCAGCATTTATGTTAGTGCCACAGATAATGCAGATAGCTCATGTAATAACTAGATCACCTGAAGATATGGAAAAGCCAATTTACCCAGAATTAGCAAAGATTAGAAATGGTAATATAGTAGTTGAACCATATTTGGTAAACAAATATATTTAATGGAGGTATAGATGATGGGACAAGCTATAGTTATAACATCGGGGAAGGGCGGAGTAGGAAAGACAACAACTACAGCTAATATAGGCACAGCATTAGCATCTATGGATAAAAAAGTAGTAGTTATAGATGGAGACACCGGACTTAGAAATTTAGATGTACTTATGGGATTAGAGAATAGAGTCGTATTTACACTTTTAGATGTAATAGAGGGAAAATGTAGATTGAAGCAAGCGTTAATAAAGGATAAAAGATTTAGTAATTTATTCTTATTACCAACAGCTCAAACAAGAGATAAGGGTGATGTAGATATTAATGAAATGTTAAAACTAGTCAATGAATTAAAACAAGAATTTGACTATGTTCTCCTTGATTGTCCAGCTGGTATAGAGCAAGGTTTTGAAAATGCTGTAGTTGGCGCAGATTGGGCGATTGTTGTGGTGAATCCAGAAATTACATCTGTAAGAGATGCAGATAGAGTTATAGGAAAACTGGATGCTAAAGGTATAGACAGACAAGAATTAATTGTTAATAGAACCAATTTTGAAATGACTAAAAATGGAGATATGCTGGGGGTTGAAGATATAAAAGAATGTTTAGCAATTAAGGTGTTAGGAGTAGTTCCTGATGATAGAAAGGTAACTATATCCACAAATAGAGGAGAGCCTATAGTTCTTGATAGCTCAGCATATGCAGGAATGGCATTTAAAAACATAGCTAAGAGAATTTTAGGTGAAGAAGTACCATTTATTGACTTGAAAGCGACATCTTCTTCTCAGAAAGGGTTTATGGATACAATAAGGAAATTTTTTGGCGGAGGTAGAAGTTAAGGATGGATATATTTAAAATTTTTTCTGGAAAAGCCTCTTCTAGAGATGTGGCTACAGATAGATTAAAGCTTATACTTATTCATGACAGAGTTAATTTTTCACCGGATTTCCTTGATGATATTAAAGGAGATTTATTAAAGGTGATTTCTAAATATGTGGAAATTGACGATGGTGAGGTAGAGGTTAAGGTTACAAAGACAGAAGAATTCGAAGGTGGATCTCCAGCATTAATTGCTAGCATACCAATTAAAAAGTTAAAAAATAGATAATTTTTATTTAAAGCTATGTTTGTCATAGCTTTTTTTTTTAGTTATTGATATAATCATAAATGTGTTGGAGGGATAATTATGTTGAAATTTCTGAAAAACTTTAAAGTTAACAATAAACTAATAAAACATATTGATTTTACAATTATAGCTGTAGTATGTTTAATTATTGCCTTCGGTATAGTGAACATATATAGTGCTATAGGTTTTCATTACGCAAAGCTACAATTTTTCTGGATGATAATAGGACTTGTAGCTACATATATAATAATATCTGTTGATTACATACAAATATTAAATTATGCACCTATGATATATTGGGCATCTGTAATATTGCTCTTAATTAATAATATCTTCAGTAGTGCTGTTAATGGTGCTACTGGATGGATAAGTATAGGACAGAGGGCTATACAGCCAGGAGAATTTGCTAAAATAGGTATGATATTGATGGTAGCGAAAGTAATACAAGATTGTGAAGGAAATATAAATAATGTAAAAAACTTCTTGAAGGTTATATTTTATGCAGCTATACCTATGATATTAATCGTTAGTCAACCTGATATGGGGCTTACAATGGTATCTTTCTTTATTATGCTTGGTATAGTAGTAGTTGCTAATTTAGACTGGAAGATAATAATAGGTGGGCTTACAACTATATTTTTAGCTATAGTTGCCGTTTGGAATTCATCTATAATGCCAACTTATTGGAAGGGAAGATTAATTTCATTTATGAACCCAGAAAAATATGAGCTTAGCTATGGATTGCAGCTTATACAATCTAGAATAGCAATAGGTGCAGGTGGGATTTTTGGATTAGGTTTTATGAATGGCAAGCAATATAAATTTATACCAGAGAATCATACAGATTTTATCTTTGCAGTTATTGGAGAAGAATGGGGACTATTAGGTGCTTTATTCTTAATGATTCTCTATGGTATACTTTTATATAAACTCATAAACATAGCTAAGACAGCTAAGGATATAGCAGGAAGTGTCATATCTATAGGAATAGTCGCTTCTACACTATTTTCAATAATGCAACATGTTGGAATGAATATAGGAATAATGCCCATCACAGGAATAACATTGCCTTTTGTAAGTTATGGAGGAAGCTCAATGCTAACGAATTTTATTTCATTAGCTTTAGTTATAAACATAGGTATGAGAAGAAAGAAGATTAATTTTTAGGAGGGGTTTAAATGAGGATAGCATTAATTGCTCATGATAAGAAAAAAGATGATATGATTGATTTTGCAACAAGATATAAGTCTGTTCTAGAAAAACATGAATTATATGGGACAGGGACTACAGGAAAGCTTATAACTGAGCATGTAGGGCTTGAGGTACATAGATTTTTATCTGGGCCCCTTGGTGGAGATCAACAAATAGGTTCTAAACTAGCTCAGGGAGAGATGGATATTATAA
Source organism: Clostridium sp. UBA4108 (assembly GCA_002381695.1). Lineage (GTDB taxonomy): Bacteria > Bacillota > Clostridia > Clostridiales > Clostridiaceae > Clostridium_J. Next base: position 234,505 of record DFXM01000001.1, read on the forward strand.
TCTTCTTAAGAGATCCACTTACTGCTCAGCCACATGAACCAGATGTCACAGCATTAATAAGACTTTGTGATGTACATTGTATACCTCTAGCAACTAACTTAGGTACTGCAGAGGTAGTAATGAAAGCATTAAAGAATAGATAATAAGTAAAAGTTCAGCATTCGCTGAACTTTTTTATTTTCGAAGCTAAGTATATATGTAAATATATAATCATAAATTTAAAATAGCATAATATATATTTATTATAAAAACATAGAAAGAGTGATAAATATGGGATATTATGATGATTATTATAAAAAATATTATTCATCTATAAAAAGTAGTAATTCTTTACAGAAGAAAAAGAGTACAAATAATTATACTAGTAAAGGTATGACTCATCATACTAATAGTAGTAAGTTTAATTTTATTATCTTTTTAAATTTTTTGGATAAGAGATTTGTAAATATACTTGTAGGGCAGCTTATAGCAGTTACTTTAATTATAGTGACATTGATAGGAACAAAAATATTTCCCGGAGAATATACCACGCCTATATATATAAATGCATTAAAATATATAGAAAATGGATTTTGGGGAGAAAAAAATTTTACTAAAGAAAATGTAGCAGAGGTATTTTATATTATAGAAAATTTCATAAAAATTGGAGAGAAAAAAATAGACTACATTAGAGATAACTATTTACCACCGATTGATACTATTGATAATTACAATAGTTATGAAGATGATAGTAAATTTTTTATAAAAACAGAAAATAATTTAGAAATAAAAGCATCTACACAAGGAAGAGTGAAAAATATAAATAATAAAGAGAGTAGTAAATTAATTATAGATTATGGAGAAGGAATAGAAATGGCTTATGGAAATTTGGATACTGTCTATGTAAAAGAAGGAGAACCAATAAAGAAAGGTCAATTTATAGGGCAGATTACTGGAAATTCTGATGAAGATCATATGTTTTATATAGAACTGTTCTATATGGGGGAGAATTTACAACCTAGTGAATGGTTATTGTACTAAAAATATAATATTATACAGCAATTTTTTGGAGGTCATTATTGATTAAAATAAGCAGATACTTAATACCATATATAGTAGTTCTATTAATAATTGGATTTAAGAAAAACATACTATTAGGATTTATAATAATAATGATTCATGAAACGATACATTTGATTACTGCAAAAATTTTAGGATTCTCAGGTTTTACCATAGATATTTTTCCTATTGGTACTTCATTAAAGGTAAAGGATTTAGATGAAGCTTCTCCCAGAGAGGACTTGATTATATCTCTAAGTGGACCAATGGGAAATTTTTTTATTGCAATTGTATGTTACATTATAAATTTATATTCTGAAAGCGGATTTTTAAAAGAGTTTGCTTTATATAATATAGTTGTGGGTATAGTTAATCTTATCCCAGCATTCCCACTAGATGGTGGAAGAATTTTGAGAGATATTTTGTGTAGTAGAATTATATTTAAAAAAGCCAATTTAATATCATTAAATATAAGCATTATTTTAGGGTATATTTTATTATTATTATTTTTGATAGTAGGAGGATTAAAAAAAGTAATAAATCTAGATTTATTATTTTTTTCTACGTTTATATTACTTACTTCCTATAGAGAGAAGAGGAGGATAGCATATATAATTATGGGCTATATTATTAAGAAAAAGGAAAAACTTATAAATAGAGGATATATTGAAAATAAGAGTGTATCAGTATACTATAAACTTACATTGCTGCAATTAATTGAATTAGTAGATAAAAATAAATATAATGTATTTACAGTATTAGATGAAAAAATGGAGATAGTAGGAATACTATATGAAGAAGAGGTATTAAATGGTTTAAAGGAATTAGGAAACATAACTGCAGAGGAATTATTACTGTAAATATAGCACTATATTAATAACTATTAGTAGGTTAGTAGTTTTCAATATGTGTACCTTATGATAAAATAGGTAATTGAATTAACTTAAGGAGGATCTGTAAAATGAACAGAATTTCAGATGATATTCTTTATAAAGTTGAAAAGCCAGCTAGATATATAGGTGGAGAATTCAATTCTTATAATAAAAATAAATCAAAAGTAGATGTAAAATATGCCTTTTGTTTTCCAGATGTATATGAAGTTGCCATGTCACATCTGGGAACAAAGATACTTTATCATGTTTTAAATAGTAGAAAGGATACTTTCTGTGAGAGATGTTTTGCTCCATGGCCAGATATGGAAAAACTTTTAAGAGAGAATAATATTCCATTAGGGACCTTAGAAACCGGGGATTCACTTAAAGAATTTGATTTCTTAGGATTTACTCTACAGTATGAAATGAGTTACACTAATATATTAAACATGCTTAGTATGAGTAGTATTCCTATGCGAGCTAAGGATAGAGGTGAGGAATATCCAATAGTAATGGTTGGAGGACCTTGTGCCTATAATCCAGAACCTTTAAGTGGTATAGTTGATATGGTAGTTTTAGGTGAAGGTGAAGATGTAATAAATGAAATATTAGATTTATATATAAATATGAAGGGTAAATGTAAAGCAGAATTTTTACGAGCTGCTTGTAAAATACAAGGGGTTTATGTTCCAAGTCTATATGATGTGACATATAAAGAAGATAATACCATAAGAGAGTTTAAGCCTAAGTATGAGGATGTTCCTAAAACTGTAAAGAAGAGAATAATCACAGATTTAAATAAAAGCATATTTCCAGACAAATTAATAGTTCCATATACAGAAATAGTTCATGATAGAATAACTTTGGAGACCTTTAGAGGATGTACTAGAGGCTGTAGATTTTGTCAAGCAGGAATGATATATAGACCGGTTAGAGAAAAGAAAACTCCAGAGCTTTTAGAAAAATTAGATACACTTATACAAAACACAGGATATGAGGAGGTTTCATTAACTTCACTAAGTATATGTGATTATTCGGATATACAAAATCTTATAGCTTCTATTGTAGAGAAATATGAAAAGGATAAGGTTGGTGTTTCACTACCTTCCATAAGAATAGATTCATTTGCAGTAGATTTGATAAAAGAAATACAAAAGGTTAGAAAAACTGGATTAACCTTTGCACCAGAAGCTGGAACTCAAAGAATGAGGGATATAATTAATAAAGGAGTTACTGAAGAAAACTTAATGGACTCTTCAAAAAGTGCATTTCAAGCAGGGTGGTCAACAATTAAATTATACTTTATGATAGGTCTTCCATACGAAACTATTGAAGATGTGATAGGAATAGGAGAACTAGCAGAGAAGGTTGTAGATCAATATTTTGAAGTGCCTAAAAATGTAAGGAAGAGAGGATTGAGAGTTACTGTAAGTACTTCTATTTTTGTACCAAAGCCATTCACGCCATTCCAGTGGGTACCTATGGATAGAATGCCTGAGGTAAGAGAAAAGATATCTAATCTTAGGAATACTATAAAGAGCAAAGCTATAAGTTATAATTGGCATGAAACTCCGCTTAGTTATATGGAGGCAGTATTTTCTAGAGGAGATAGAAAACTTTCAGAAGTGTTAATAAAAGCATTTGAAAAGGGTGCTAGATTTGATGGATGGGCAGAATACTTTAGCTTTGACATTTGGATGGAAGCTTTACAAGAATGCGGTATAGATGGAGATTTCTATGCTTACAGAGAAAGAAGTTATGAGGAAATACTTCCTTGGGATTTCATTGATATAGGTGTTTCTAAAAAGTTTCTAATGAGTGAAAATGAAAAAGCTAAAGAAGCTATAGTTACACCAGATTGTAGACAAAAATGTTCAGCTTGCGGAATAAATTCTAGCTTTAAGGAAGGGAAGTGTTTTGAAGGTGCGTTATTTAGTGAAATACACTAAGGAAAGTGAAATAAAATTTATATCTCATCTAGACCTGATGAGAACTATTCAAAGAATAATAAGAAGAGCAAAGCTTCCAATTGAATATTCTAAAGGGTTTAATCCACATATGACTATATCAATAGCTCAACCTCTTTCAGTTGGGGTGTATTCTCAGGGTGAATACATGGATATAGTATTAGTGGAAGATTTAGAAGAAAGTTTTATACTTGAAAAATTAAGGGAAAATACTGTTGATGGAATAAAGTTTTTAGAGGTAATAAAAGTAGAGAAGGTAGAAAATAGAAAGTCACCACAATCAATGGCTGCTATTGATGGAGCAAAATATATAATTAATCTTAAGTTAAAAGATAATATGATCCCAGATATGGATACTATCATGAAGTTACCACAGTGGAATATAATTAAAAAAACTAAGTCAGGAGAAAAGGAAGTAGACATAAAATCCTTAGTTAGGGAATTAAAATATGTTATAGATGAATCTAAAATTAAGATAGATACAATAATTGCCTGTGGAAGTAGAGAAAACTTATCTCCAAATCTACTGAGTGAGTTTATAAAAGAGAAAATAGAGGAAATAGATAAAGATGCCTTTGTAGACATAGAAAGAATGGAGATGTATGGTCTTAAAGACAAGAAATTAGTACCGCTTTATAAGTTTTTTTAGTAAGGCATAGTTGATTTAGTATTTTATTTATAATGCCTAAACTTAGGAGTGATTTTATAATGAAGAATATATTTATTGAAAGACAAGAGAAGCTTATAAGAGTTGCCATTAAGCAAGAAAATATTCTAAAAGAATGTTTAGTAGAAGAAGAGAATAATAATCCAAAGGTAGGAGAGATTTATAAGGGTATAGTAAGAAATATTGTGCCATCCATAAAATGTGCATTTATTGATATAGGTTATAATAAAAATTGTTATATGTCATTAGAAAAAAATTCTTTAAGAACCGTTAAAAAAGGTGAAGAAGTTTTAGTGGAAATAGTAAAAGAAGAAGTGGATAAAAAAGGACCTAAGGTTAGCTCTAACATAAGTATACCTGGTACATATGTAGTATTGACTAATGAACATAAAAATATAGAAGTATCAAGAAAAATAAAAAACGTGGAATTAAGAGATAAACTTCATAGTAGTATTAAAACCTATAAAGATTTAGGCGTTGTGGTCAGGACTAAAGCAGAAGAAGTATCTATAGATATGATCAATAGTGAAATAAATGAATTAGAAAAGCTCTATGAAGAGATATATAGTAAATTTTTATTTAGCTTAAAACCAGGTCTAGTATATAGTGATAGAGGAATAATTAGTAGAACTTTAAGAAATTATTGTTATGAGAGTAAAGTTAAGATTATTGTAAATCACAGAGATGATTTTGAATACTGTGATAAACTATGTAGTAATAAAGAGCTAAGTAACGTTGAGCTAGAGTTATATAAGGGTAATTTAGAATTGTTTGATTATTATGAGATAGAGAGAGAGCTAATTTGTCTTAGGCATAATAAAATTAGTCTACCTAGTGGTGGCAATATAATTATAGAAAAAACAGAGGCTATGCAGGTTATAGATGTAAATACAGCACAGAATGTCAAGGGCAGTAGTATGAAGGAAACAATATTTAATACCAATATGGAGGCAGCAAGAGAAATAATTCATCAAGTTAGACTTCGAAATTTAGGTGGTATAATTATTATAGATTTCATAGATATGATGGATAATAAATGTAAAGAAGAAATTTTAAAAACTTTAAAAAAAGGATTTTGGGATGATAAAAATAATCCAATTATATATCCTTTTACAGAGTTAGACTTAGTACAAATAAATAGAAAAAGATATGGCAAATCTATATGTGACTATATTTTGGAGAGCTGTAGTTGTTGTAAAGGAAAAGAAAATAAGTTAAGGCTAAGTTACATAGGGAATATAATTAAAGGAAAAATAAATAAAATTAAAATAGAACAACAAGTTAACAATATACATTTAGAACTAAGCTCTAGCTATGAAAAAGAGATTAAGGATAATATCATAGAATTTATTTCTAGTATAGGGGCTCTAAATTGTAATATATATATTACTTTCATTGAGAATTTAGAAGGGTTTAAGGTTGAGCCTATCATATTTCATAGTCAACTTGAAAGTTTAGTTAGATCTAATATTTTTAAATGTGAAGATGTTTCTTTAATGTAGTGTAGAATTTAAATAAAAAATAAGAAGTTTCTTTACAAATGTATTTTCCTGTGTTAAAATGTCATTTGTAGACCGCACACAAAGGGTTTCTAAATCAACATATATGTTGTACCTGAGATGGCGAGACTGGATTGAGGAGGTGTATTTAATGTACGCAGTTTTACTTACTGGAGGAAAGCAATACAGAGTTCAAGAGGGAGACGTGTTATTCGTTGAAAAACTTGAAGCTGATGTTGATTCAACTATAGAATTTGATAAAGTTTTAGCAGTTGGAAAAGAAGAAGGTTTAGTAATTGGAAAGCCTGTAGTTGAAGGTGCTAAAGTTGTAGCTAAAGTTGTAGCTCAAGGAAAAGCTAAAAAGGTTATAGTTTTCAAGTATAAACCAAAAAAAGACTACAGAAAGAAGCAAGGACACAGACAACCATTCACTAAAATCGTGATAGAGAAGATAGAAGCTTAATTATGACTAAAGTTAAATTTTTTAGAAAACAAGGTGTATTCACAGGTTTTTTAATAGAAGGTCATGCCATGCCTGTAGAAGCAGAGAGTGAAGTAGATTTAATTTGTAATTCTATTTCTGTAATATCTCAAACTACTCTTATGGGAATTTTAGAAGTTTTGCAAATTGATGCAGCTTATAAAATAGAAGATGGCTATATGAATTTAACATTAGATAATAAGAGCAGTGAAGAAGTTGAAGAGTGCCAAGTCTTAATTAAGACTATGCTTGTAGGCTTACAAAGTGTTGAATTTAGTTACGGTGATTATATAAAAGTAGAAGTAGAGGAGGTGTAGTACAATGCTTATTATGAACCTTCAGTTATTTGCTCACAAAAAAGGAGTAGGTAGCTCAAAAAACGGTAGAGATAGTGAATCTAAAAGACTTGGAGTTAAGCGTGCAGATGGACAATTTGTTCTTGCAGGAAACATACTTGTAAGACAAAGAGGAACAAAAATCCACCCAGGTAACAATGTTGGAATAGGTGGAGATGACACTCTATTCGCTAAAGTTGATGGAGTTGTAAGATTCGAAAGAATGGGTAAAGATAAGAAAAAAGCTAGTGTTTATCCAATCGATGTAGAAGTTGCAATAGCTGAATAATATATAAAGCACCCAAAAGGGTGCTTTTTTATGTCATAGATATCTATGACATAAAAAAACATCCTTTACATGAAGGAAATAAAAAAATATAATAGATGTAAAATGCGGATTTTAGTAAATAATAAGAGATAACTAGAATTTTAAATTATATATTGAAATTATTAACATGCATTTGAATTTAAGGAAGGTGAAGTTAATTATGTTTATAGATACAGCCAAAATTTATATTAGGTCTGGAGACGGAGGAAATGGTTCCGTATCCTTTAGAAGAGAAAAATATGTGCCACTAGGAGGACCAGACGGTGGAGATGGAGGAAATGGTGGAAGCGTAGTATTAGTAGCAGATACTAACATGACTACTTTATTAGATTTCTCTTATAACAAGAAGTTTATAGCGTCTAATGGAGGAAAAGGTGAAGGTTCTAAATGCTATGGTAAAGATGGAGATGAACTTATAATAAAAGTCCCAACTGGAACAATAATAAGAGATGTAGAGAGTGATAAAATTATGTGCGATTTATCACATGGCGGAGATACTTATGTAGTTTGTAGAGGTGGAAAAGGTGGAAAGGGAAATGCTAAATTTTGCACACCAACAAGACAGGCGCCTAGTTTTGCAGAGCCTGGTATGCCTGGAGAAGAAAGATGGATTAAGTTAGAACTTAAGCTTTTAGCAGATGTAGGATTATTAGGATTCCCTAATGTAGGAAAATCCACCCTATTATCTATGGTTTCAAAAGCTAGACCTAAAATAGCAAATTATCATTTTACTACTTTAAAACCTAATTTAGGAGTGGTATCCTTAAAGGGAATACAAAACTTTGTAATAGCTGATATTCCAGGAATTATTGAAGGTGCAGCTGAAGGTGTGGGATTAGGATTAGACTTCTTAAGACATATTGAAAGAACAAGAATTTTAATACATGTAGTGGATATATCTGGAGTTGAAGGAAGAGATCCTATTGAGGATTTTAAGAGAATCAATGAAGAGTTAAAAAAATATAGTGTGAAATTATGGGATAGACCTCAAATTATAGCTGCAAACAAGTCAGATATGCTTTTTGATGAAGAAGTTTATGAAAATTTTAAAAGTGAACTTAGTAAAATGGGATATAATAAAGTATTTAAAATTTCAGCTGCAACTAATGAAGGTGTAGATGATTTAATGAAAGCTGCTGCAGAACTTTTAAGTACTATACCAGTACAGGAACTAGAAATTACTGATGATGAAAGATATATACCAGAAGAAAAAAGATTTACTTATGAAATAAATGAAGTAGAAGAAGGAATTTTTGAAGTTTCAGGAACCTTTGTAGATAGATTATTAAATAGTGTAAATATTAATGATCCAGATTCCTTAAGATATTTTCATAAGGTTCTTAGAAATAAAGGTATTATGGAAGAGTTAAAAGAAATAGGTATACAAGACGGAGATATTGTTAGATTAAATGATTTTGAATTTGAGTATTTATTATAGGAGGAAGTTATGATAACAACAAGACAAAGAAGCTATTTAAGAGCTTTAGCACATAATTTAGAACCAATATTTCAAGTTGGAAAAGGTGGAATAGAGGAAAACTTTTTAAAACAGGTGGATCAAGCGCTAGAAGCTAGAGAACTTATAAAAATAAAAACTTTAAACAATAGTGGTATTACATCAAGAGAAGCTTCAGATATGATATGTGAAGAACTAGGATGTGAGGGAGTTCAGGCTATTGGAAGTAAGTTTACGATATATCGAAAGTCTTCTAAAAAGCCTAAAATAGAATTATCTAAGTAATTGTTAGAGATTTATCCATATAATTCTTCTAAATTTCCTTAAAATTAAGCTTTTATTTAACATAAGTGAAATATGTTGATTTGTTACTTAGAGATTTGATAAAATTGCCCTGTATAAACAAAACTTAAAGAGGTGATAGCATGAAAAAAGCTATCTTTGGAGGAACCTTTGACCCTATTCACATAGGTCATTTGCATATAGCTTATGAAGCACTATATAGTTTGATATTAGATGAAATTATATTCATACCTAATGGTAATCCTCCACATAAATCTAATAAAAGGATTACAAATAGTGAAATTAGGTATGAGATGGTTAAAGAAGCTATAAGCAATGAACCTAAATTTTCTATTAGCGACTATGAAATAACAAAAAGAGAAATAAGTTATACATATAATACAATTGAGCATTTCAAAAATCTAGAACCTACAACGGAATGGTATTTTTTAGTCGGATTAGATAGTCTTATGGGACTTAAAAGTTGGAAGAATGTTAAGAGAATACTTGAATGCTGTACATTAGTAGTTTTTAATAGAAGTGGATATACTAATGAAGAAGTTACAAAAATGAAATGTGAAATAGAAGAAGAATATGGGAAAAGAATTATTATATTGCCAATATCAATATTAGAGATTTCGTCCACAGAAATAAAATATAAGATTTCTCAAGGGAAGGTTATAAACTATCTTATTCCTCCTTCAGCTGAAAAGATAATTAATAAATATAATTTATATAGAAATAAGGTGTAGCGTATGTGGAAGGAAGATAAAATAAATGAATATATAAAAATTCATCTTAGTGAAGAGCGATATATTCATAGCTTAGGAGTTATGAAGACTAGTGAGGATTTAGCAAAACATTATGGAGTAGATGAATATAAGGCTAGGATTGCAGGGCTTTGCCATGATTGTGCTAAAAACTTTTCCTTTGGAGATTTAATAAATAAGGCAAGGTTAAGTGGGGAGCGTATAGATTATGTTTACTATAAGTCTCCTCAGCTCCTTCATGGAATAGTAGGGGCCTACATAGCAAAGGAACTATTTCGCATAAATGATAAAGAAATATTAGATGCAATAAAATACCATACTACTGGAAGAGAAAAGATGTCTATGTTCGAAAAAATAGTGTATATAGCTGATGTAATAGAACCTTCTAGAAGTTTTAAAGGGGTAAATGATTTACGAAAGTTAGCTTATTTAGATTTAGATAGGTCTCTCCTAAAATCTTTTGATGATACAATAAACTTTGTTGTACAAAGGGGAAATGTACTTCATGCTAATACAATAAATGCAAGAAATTATTTGTTGATAAATAGTAGTAATGAGTGGAAATAACAAATTTTATAAGTTATATATTAAATTTAATATAATTAAGTAATTTTAGGAGGAGTTAAAAATGGAGAAAAAAATAATTAGTACAGCTAAAGCGCCAAAAGCTTTAGGCCCATATTCTCAAGCTGTTAAGGTAGGTAATTTACTATACACTTCAGGACAATTAGCAATTAATGCTGAGACTGGAGAATTTATTAATGATGACATACAAAGAGCAACAGCTCAATCATTAGATAATGTTAAGGCTATATTAGAAGAAGCAGGGACATCTTTAGATAAAGTAGTTAAAACTCTAGTATTTTTAAAAGATATGAATGACTTCGCTGCTATGAATGAAATTTATGCAAAATATTTTGAGAATAATCCACCAGCAAGATCTTGTGTTCAAGCTGGTAAATTGCCAAAAGATGCACTAGTAGAAATAGAAGTAATCGCTATAGTAGAATAATTAGGGATATTAATATTTAAGCCTCCAAATGGTTGGAGGCTTATTATAATGGAAAGGTGAGATATGAACACTATAGTATATAACATTGGTAAAGAAGGAAATGATGTAAATATAAGATTTTATATGAAATATACTTTAAATCTTTCGAGTAGATTAATAAAGAATGCTGCCATGGATAAAAGAATTAAAGTTAATGGAAAGGTTATAAAGCTTAGATATACATTAAAAGAGGATGATGTATTAGAATTGATAATTAATAAAGAAGAAAGTCAGAATATAGAACCAGAAAATTTAAATATAGAGGTTGTATATGAAGACGAAGATCTACTAATCGTTAATAAACCTCCTTATATGGTTGTACATCCAAGTAAGAGTCATGCCGCAGGAACCTTAGCAAATGGAATAATGTATCATTTTAAAGAGAATAGAGATAGTTCTATAGTTAGATTAGTTAGTAGATTAGATATGAATACTTCAGGACTTGTAATGATAGCTAAAAATCAGTATGCACATATGACTTTAGCAAAAGCTTCGGATGAGAATAAAATAAATAAAGTTTATTTAGCAGTTATTCACGGAAAGCTGGACCCTCAGGAAGGTACTATAGATTTACCTATCGGGAGAATGAGTGAGGATGATATAAAAAGAAAAGTAATGGATGAGGGACAAAGAAGCGTTACTCATTATAAAACCATAGATTCATTTGAAGAAGGAAGCATAGTAGAACTTAAACTTGAAACAGGAAGAACCCATCAAATAAGAGTACATTTAAGTCATTTAGGCCATCCTATTTATGGAGATACATTATACGGTATAGAGAATGATGAAGTTATATCTAGGCAGGCACTCCATGCTTATAAATTAGAATTACCACATCCTAAGACAGGAACAATTATAGAAGTTTGTAGTAATATACCAGAGGATATTAAAAAACTGATTGAATGTATTAAGAAATAAAAATAGTTCATTAATTGNNCAATTAATGAACTATTTTTATTAACCTTTTTTTCTAAACATGTATCTATTCTTCCTTTTCCTTTTATTTATAAAGCGAAGTAAGAAGATAGCTATAATTAATAAAAATAATGTACCAACTACAGCGAAAATACAAAGCAATTTATAATTTATAGTGTTATTTTCAGTAGTTAACCAATCTCCTACAATAGGTAATTCTATTTTTTCGTAGTTGGTATCACTCAAAAGATTGAAGGTATAATTTTGATTTTCATAACTTAAATTTCCTATAGTCACAGGTTGTTCCTTAATAAAGAATTTATTTTTTAAAGCTTCTTTATCAAAAGAAAAGATAGGTTTATTTTCAGAGGATACATCCTTCGTATAAAAAACATCTTCATTAGACTTAAGAGGTATTTTAGTTCCATTAGATGTTGTATATGTAGAAAGTTCCTCTCCTTTAGAGTAAGCTTTTTCTGTTTTATAATTACTAAAAGCCCATTCAAAAAGTTTAGGAGTATCTGAAAAATAAGTTTTATTATCATCTCTTAATATAACAACTATAAAAGCATCTCCGTCTTTTTCAGCAGAAGCTACAAAAGAATGTCTACATTCATCTGTATAACCAGTTTTTCCAGCCATAACATAAGGATAATAATTGGGTTCATAATCATGAAGTAATCTGTTGTCATTCCATAGTGGTCTTTTTTCTTTATATATATTTGTAGGTTCTAAAAGCAAAGTTTTGGTCTTAGAAATTTTTATATAATCATCATGTTCAAGTAGAGCTTTTTCAATTAAAGCTAAATCATAAGCTGAGGTTACATGCCCTGATTCGTATAAACCATGAGGATTTTTAAAAGTTGTATTTTTACATCCTAATTCCTTAGCTTTTTCATTCATCATTTTAGAAAACTCTTCCTTAGATCCAGCTATATGTTCTGCTAAAGCCTGTGCACAATCGTTAGCAGAAACCATTATCACTGCATAGAGCATATCTCTAACAGTCATTTCTTCATTTACATCAACATAAATTTTTGAACCATCTATGGTAGGTGGTATTTCTCCTACCTTTACAATTTCATCTAAAGAACAATTTTCTAAAGTTAACAATACAGTCATCAACTTAGTAGGAGATGCAGGTGGATAAGGTATATTTTCATTTTTACCATATATTACGGAACCCGTAGTAGCATCCATAATAACGACACCTTCCCCGCTTACAGGTGGAGCAGGAGTCGATGCCATAGCACTACTATAAGAATTAAAAATTATAGTTAGAGCTAACATAAAACAAAATAATATTTTTTTCATAATATCCTCCTTAAAAATATATACACATTTAGATTATAACAAAAAAAATATAATTGTTCGATAAAAAATGTAGAAGATGTCAATAATTAATTTATATTAGGAGGTGTATGATGAAGAATAAAGAAAAAATAATAGCAACTGGTTGTATATTAGTATTAAGTGTAATTTTTCTCATTGCAGGATATTTTATTAATAAAGAGAAAGATGGATTTTATAATAACATAAATCAAGATATAGAGGAAAATGTATTTGAACTTGATAATAAAGAAATTAAAAGTAAAGCAAATGATAAAAACAATGTAATTGGAGAATCAGAAAAAACTACTATTGTAGTTGATATAAAAGGGGCTATAAAAAATCCTAAGGAGTATCAGTTGCCACAAGGATCAAGAGTCAGGGATTTAATAGATATTGCAGGAGGATTAACAGAGGATGCTGATAACGATAGGATATATTTTTCGAAAATTTTACAAGATGAGCAGTGTATAAAAATATATAAAAAAGGTGAAATATTAGAAGCTGAATTAAATGAACACCTAGAGAGTAATCAGAATGGTAATGATAATAGTAATAATAGTGGTAAAATAAATATAAATAAAGCAACTATGGAGCAATTAAACACATTACCTGGTATTGGAGATGTAAAGGCTAAAAGTATAATAGATTATAGAGAAAAAAATGGTGGATTTAAAACTGTAGATGAACTTAATAATATTGATGGTATTGGTAGTAAGACCGTGGATAAATTAAGAGATAAGGTAGACATAAAATAACTATTAGTATAAAATTATTAGAGAATTGTATAAGGCATCTTCAAAAAATAGCCAATTAATAATAGAATCTATAATGTGTTATTTTTTCAGACGCCGAAGGAGGTAGAGCTATGAATAAGAGACTTACAGAACTTTCAAAGACCTCTGGCTGAGCAGCTAAAATTGGGCCGGAGACCCTTTCGAAAATTTTAGATAAATTACCAAAAATGAATGATGATAACCTAATAGTCGGAATAGAAACATCAGATGATGCTGCAGTATATAAGCTTACAGATGAAATTGCAGCTATTCAAACCTTAGATTTCTTTACTCCAGTAGTAGATGATCCGTATACCTTTGGAGCTATAGCTGCTGCTAATTCTTTAAGCGATGTATACGCTATGGGAGGAAAGCCTACAGTAGCTTTGAATATTGTTTGCTTTCCTAACTGTTTAAATATAGATGTTTTAGGAGAAATATTAAAAGGTGGGGCAGATAAAGTATTAGAAGCTGGAGCTGTAGTTATTGGTGGACATAGTGTTGAGGATGATGAACCTAAATATGGATTATCAGTTATGGGAATAGTTCATCCAGAAAAAATATTAAGGAATTATGGAGCAAAAGCTGGAGATATACTTATATTAACAAAGTCTCTTGGGACAGGTATAATCAATACTGCTATTAAAGGGGAATTAGCTTCAAAAGAAATTTATAATGAAGCTATTAAAGTTATGACTACATTAAATAAGTATGCGGGAGAAATAGTCGTAAATTATCCTGTTAATGCATGTACAGACGTTACAGGATTTGGAATAATGGGACATGGATATGAAATGGCTAGTGCATCAAACGTCACTTTCAAATTATATAAAGATAACATTCCGGTGATATCGGGAGTAAAAGAATTCGCTGAAATGGGTTTAGTACCAGCAGGAGCATATAATAATAAAATTTACCTTGAAGGTAAATATGAAATCAAGGATACACCAGAGTGGTTGCAAGATGTATTATTTGATCCACAAACTTCAGGAGGGCTATTAATTTCCATTCCAAAAGCTGAAGGGCTAGATTTAATGGAGAAATTAGATAAATTGGAACTCGCATCAGCGATTATTGGTGAAGTAGTAGAAAAATTAGATAAATGCATAATAGTTCAATAATTAAGAAGGGTTTAATTATTAATATAATAAATATGGGAGAGTATATATGAATAAGGGGCTACTTAGAAATTTACCAAAGATAGATGAATTATTAAAAGAGGGTGTTATAGAAAAATCTATGGAAAATAATCCGAGGGCATTGGTAGTAGATAGTTTAAGAGAAACTATAGATTTTTATAGAGAAGGAATAATACAAGGTGAAATAAATGAATTTGAAAAAAGTGAAATTTTAGGTTTTGCTTTAGGAATTATTAAAAAAAATTCTGAAATGAAATTAAGAAGAGTTATAAATGCCACTGGTACGATAATACATACTAACTTGGGAAGATCAATTCTTCCTCAAAAAGCTATAGACAATGTATTAATGGTATCTTCAAACTATAATAACCTAGAATATGATATAACAACAGGAAAAAGAGGGTCTAGGTATTCACATATAGAAGAGATTATCAAGACTGTTACAGGAGCAGAAGCTGCTATGGTAGTTAATAATAATGCAGCTGCCATCATGCTAGTGTTAGACACTCTTTGTAAAAGTAAGGAAGCAATAGTATCTAGAGGAGAATTGGTAGAGATTGGTGGGTCTTTTAGAATACCTGAAGTTATGAAGTTTAGTGGAGCAAAACTTATAGAGGTTGGGACTACAAATAGGACTCATCTATATGATTATGAGAATAACATATCAGAAAATACAGGAGTATTTTTAAAAGTACATACATCAAATTTTAGAGTATTCGGGTATACAGAGACAGTAGAATTAGAGGAACTAGTTAAACTAGGTAAGGAAAAGAATATACCTGTGATAGAGGATATAGGAAGTGGAGTCTTGATAGATTTTTCTAAATATGATTTTATATATGAACCTACAGTACAGCAAAGCTTAAAAAAAGGCGTAGATGTGGTTACTTTTAGTGGAGATAAAATGCTAGGAGGACCGCAGTCTGGAATTATTGTTGGCAAAAAGGAATATATAGATTTAATGAAAAAGAACCAAATAACTAGAGCTTTAAGAGTAGACAAGATGACTTTAGCTGCACTAGAAGGTACTTTAAAATGTTATTTAGATGAAAAAGATGCCATAGAAAATGTACCTACAATAAATATGATTTTGATGCCTGTAGAAGAAGTAAAAAAGAAGATAATAACTTTAAAGAAGAAGCTTCAAAGTAAAATTAAAAATTTGGAGTTTACCATAGACAGAGGTTATTCTATGGTAGGTGGCGGTTCTATGCCAATGGAAAAGATAGAAACATATGTAATAAAAATAAAAAGCAATAGTTTATCACCACAAGAAATGGAGATAAAATTAAGAAATGGAGAAACTTCATTAATAGCTAGAGTATATAATAATGAGTTAGTTTTAGACGGAAGGACACTATTTAAGAAAGATTTTGATGAAATAGTGCAGTGTTTTTTAAAACTAAAATAAATATTATACATTAGTTTGAAAGGATGTATTTTAGCTTATGAAACATGTAATAATAGGTACTGCAGGTCATATAGACCATGGTAAAACTACACTAATTAAAGCACTTACAGGAAGGGATACAGACACTTTAAAGGAAGAGCAAAAAAGAGGTATATCTATTAATTTAGGGTTTACTTACTTTGATTTACCATCAGGACGTAGAGCGGGTATTATCGATGTACCAGGTCATGAAAAATTTATAAAGAATATGTTAGCCGGTATAAGTAGCATAGATATAGTACTTTTAGTTATAGCTGCAGATGAGGGAATTATGCCTCAGACAAGAGAACATTTTGAAATATTACAGCTGTTAAATATAAAAAAAGGTATTATAGTGCTAACTAAGGCTGACTTAGTGGATAGCGAATGGTTAGATATGATAAGAGAAGATGTAAAAAGGGAGTTTAAAGGAACTTTTCTTGAGAATGCACCAATACATGCTGTTTCATCCAAAACAAAAATGGGATTTGATAAATTAACAAAAGATATAGATACTATTACTGAAGAAGTAGAGCCAAAAGATACTGAAGGACACTTTAGATTGCCTGTAGATAGGACTTTCACTATTAGTGGATTTGGAACTGTTGTTACTGGAACAATAATTAGTGGAAGAGTATCAGTAGGAGATATGGTAGAAATATATCCTTCAAGAGTTAAAACTAAGGTGAGGGGCATAAGAATACATGATATAGCCTGTGAAATTGGAGAAGCTGGTCAAAGATGTGCCATTAACTTAGCTAATGTAAAATTATCAGAGGTAGAAAGAGGAAACATAGTAGCAAAAGAGGGAATAATGGAACCAAGCTCTTTAATAGATTGTAAGTTATATCATTTAAAAAATGCTGAAAAACCTATTATAAATAGACAGAGAGTAAGACTTTACCATGGAAGTGAAGAATTTTTAGGTAGAGTCATAATTTTAGATAAAGAGGAAATAAAACCAGGAGAGATTTCTTATGTACAATTAAGGCTTGAGAGACCTATTACTAGTCAGAGAAATGATAGATATGTAATCAGAAACTATTCTCCAATGTATACTATTGCTGGAGGTATAATAATAGAACCGGTAGCTAAAAAAGTTAAGAGATTTGATGTAGAATATATAAAAGAACTAAACTTAAAGGAAAGTGGAAAAACAACAAATATTTTAGAGAATACAGTTAAGAATCTAAGTGAAAGCTATGGAAATGCACAAAGTATATTAAAAGCGTTAGGGAAAAATATGGACAATATACAAAGTGAATTGGAAAAGTTAGTTGAAAAAGGAACTATAATAAAGTTAGAAAAATCTGATGAACCTGTATTTATACATAGTGATTTTTTTAATACAAAAAGTAATGAAGTAAAAAAACTCTTAGAAGAATTTCATATAAAAAATCCACTAAAATTTGGAATGTCTAAGGAAGAAGTGAAAAATAAAATTTTTGGTAAGAAGTTAAAACAAAAGAACTATGATGAAATCCTGGATATTTTAGTTTATAAAAAAACTTTGAAGGTAAGTGAACGATTTATTAGTCTTTATGATTTTGAAGTAACTCTTAACAAAGAACAAGAGAGAATAAAGGAAACAATAATTAATGAGTATTTGAATTTAGTATATAATCCGCCAAAGTATATAGACTTAAGTAAAAAAGAAAAGGATATGCCTGTGTTTAAGATGGTTTATGAGTTATTGTTAGATGAAGGAATACTTATAAAGATTAATGAAGAGTGTACGCTATTAAAGGAACATTACGACAATGCTAAAACTATTGTTACAGAATACATTATATCTAATGGAAGCATTACAGCATCTGCAGCTAGGGAGGTTTTGAATACAAATAGAAAATATGCTGTAGCTATCCTAGAAAATTTCGATAATATTAAGCTTACTAAGAGGGTTGAAAATGATAGAATGCTATATTAATTAAGAATGAACACATCAAGTATTAGGATAAATAATACTTGATTTTTTATTTATTGGGTATTATAATACATATTGTGATTAAAAACATGGGAGTAGATAGGTGCTGGTGTGCCTGCCAGTCTTCAAAACTGAGTTGCCGTGCTAAGACCACGACGGGTGAGTTCGATTCTCACATACTCCCGCCATATTAATAATTAAGGAGTTTGGCTATACTAATAATGTTTAGTGGGGTCAAACATTTTTTATGTAAATAGCTTAACATAAATTTAATATAAATTATAGTATATTTATTAACTGTATAATTTATGTTATTATTATTAAGTTAGGTCGATGTTTAACTTTAAATTTAACGAAGTATATGTTATTTAAAATAACATAATAATGGTGATAAGATATGATAATTGCAGTATTGTTAATAGTACTTTCTCCTTATACAGCATTGATTCCGTCTGTATATACAACATATAAGGTTTTAAGTGGAGGCATTCCTATATACAAAAATTTATGGAATATAGGATTGATTACTTTATTTGTATGGTCAATGCTAGTAGGAATTTTAAATAAGAGTTTTGCATCTACAATGGTAGCATTAGTATTCTTATTATATTTTTCTATGAGTATTTATATACAAAGTGTATGTAATAGTGAAAATTTAATCGAGAAGATATGTAGATATTTAATTAAATTTTCATGTTTTGCAGCGGTATTAGGAATAGTTGAAAAAATAGTATTTACATTTTATGACATAGAAATTTGGAGAAAGATTTTAGGCATTGCTTATGATATGGAAAATCATAGAGTTTACAGTACCTTTGGAAATCCAAATGTAACTGGGAATTGGTTTGCCATTATGATTCTTATAGCAATGTATTTAGCAAATATAACATCTAGTAAAAAAAGTAGAAGACTTTATAAATTATCTACTATACTGTTTGTATGTGAATTATTTTTAACGGGATCAAGAGGGGCATATGTAGCATTGCTAGTAGGTTTAGTAATATTATTTTTATTTAAATCCAATAAAAATAATAATAAATTCTTTGCGTCAATATTTCTTTTAGTAGTTTTAATAGCTGTAATACCGTCGCAAATATCTTTTGTACCTACGGGGGCGCAAGCTGTAAAACCACAGGTAACCGAGAATGTGGCAAGCCATGATATAGATAGGTCTGTAAGTACAAGAGAAGAAATATGGATTGGTTGCGGGAAAATGATAAAAGAGAGACCAATTACAGGATGGGGATTCATGGGAACCTTAGAGCAAGGAAAAAGATTTATAAATTACGAAGGAAAAGTATATCATGCACATAATATTTGGTTATCTTTTTTTACTGCTTCTGGAATTGTAGGACTTTTAATTTATTTAGCTATGAAAATATATTTATTTAAAAATCTATTTTACCTATATAAAGAAAGGAATAATTTATTTTCATTAATGTTTGCAATTCAAGTATTAATAATTACTCATGGGGTTATTGATTTTACAATGATAGCGCCACAATCTGGAATGCTATTTATAGCATGTTCATCTATGATTATAGCTCTTGTAGAAGGAGAAAAAGAAAAAGTTGCTAATAAATATAAAATAGATACTATGGAAGTAAATATGGATATTATAAATAAATAAAATTACCCTTCAATGATCAATGTAATAACTAGATTTAATTATTACATTGATCATTTTATTTTTATATATAGTAATCCAATTAAATTATAGTCTAATTGGAAAAGTAGTACATAGTTAGAAAAAATATAGTATAGGTTATTGTATATGTGGAGACTATTTCAATGAGGTGATTTGTTTGAATAGGCCTATTTTTAACCTTTTTGCATCTACATTAGTAGGAACACTAAGTTATTTTATCTACAGCACTATGGGAATAGTTACTACTAGTTTATTTATATTACTATATTTATTTCTTATAACAAAATCCCATGGATATAAAGAAGTTATATTATCCATAGTTATAATAAGTGTATTCTATATAAATAGTTATGGATATTTTAATTTATTAATTCCTAATGAAAATATGAAGTGTAGAATATTGGAGGATAGACAAACATATAGCTATGCAGGTTATAATGGAAAGATAATAAAGGTTAAAGGTACAGGAAATATAGAGGTAGGAAGAAATTATTTATTTAAAGGAGATTTTAATAAAGTACCTGATATATCAAGGGGAGTCATTGGAATATTTGATGTTAAAGAAGAAGTACCTTTAAAAGCCGATTTAATATATAAAGGATATAAAATAAAGGATAACATATATAAAAAAATAGTTAAGACGTTAGGGAAGGATAACTCGGGAGTACTTATGGCTATTTGTTATGGAGATACTAGATATATGGAGTATGATAAGATGGAATATTTTAATCATTTAGGCATATCACATGTTATAAGTGTTTCTGGATTTCATGTAGCATTAATTTATAGTGCCATAACTGTAGTATTAGGATATAAAATATCTATTTTAATATTATTTATATATGTGGTCTTTACAGGAGCAGAAGCTGCCACAGTTAGGGCGTTTATAATGATAGTCCTTATAATTATAGGTAAGAGGATAAATAAGAATTATGACAAATTTTCAGCGCTATATTTTTCAGCATTTATATTAATTATGTTAAAGCCATACAATGTGGTAGATTCTGGATGTCTATTAAGTTTTCTTGGTATGGGCGGAATCTTTGTTTTATATGATAAGTTTAAAAGATGGTTATATAAACTACCTAACTTTATTAATGAGTCTATAAGTATGACATTAAGTGCGTCAATATTTACTGTTCCATATATAATAATGAAGTTTAAAACTTTTTCACTAGGAGGAATAATAAGTAATTTATTGCTTATGCCATTTTATACATTTATAGTGATTATAGGAAATTTAATGCTTCTATTTTCTAAAATTTCTATAATATATGATATCCTATCTAATATGTGTTCTGCTATATTCTTTATTATTAACAATATGGAAGGGGCTTTAGTTAAAATAATACCAACTCCTATGGCATTTACATATTTAGATGGAATTATTATAATGTTTCTTTATTTGAGCTATCTGTTAATAAAAAGAGGATATAGCAGTTTAAAATACATACCAATAGTATTCAGCCTTCTAGTAATATTTCAAGGATATAACTATTTTCCAAAATTAAATTTTATTAACGGAGGAACGTATGACATCATAGAGGTTAGATATAAAAATCAGAATATATTGGTAGCATCTAAAAAAGTGAAATTAAAAAGTATCTATGAAAAATTAAATCTATATAGAATATATGATGAGTTTGAAAACAATATAATAATTAGTTTAAATGAAGACTTAAGTTTAAATTTTATAAAAGAAAAAGATGATTTATTATTGAAGGTTACAAGTTCTGAACAGACTACATATTTGCATATTAAAGAGATTTATGATAATAATGAAAACTCACAATGTTGCATTAGATATACCGATTATGATAAGAGCTATGATATAATAGAGGTTATAAAAAATAAAGATTTACATAAGAAGGGACGCTATTATGAAAGTTACAACGTAATTAATGGTAATTTATGGCATAATTATATACATTAGGTGCCAGAATACTAACTGATTATTTTATTGAAGATGATGTAATAGCTAGAGGAGGAGTATTCATGATATCCTTAGATGATTTTTATAAGGGCTTAAATAGTGGAAAAATAAAAAATTTATATATTTTCTGTGGTACAGATGAAAATTTAATTAAAGAATGTATAAATACATTAAAATGTAAATTAATTGATGATAATTTTAAAGATTTTAATTATATAAAATTTGATGGAGAAAAAGTTACTAAGGATGATATAATAAATAGCTGCGAAACATTGCCTTTTATGAGTGATAAAAAAATGGTAGAGGTATATAGAAGCAACTTTTTAAAGGATGGTAAGAAGGAAGATAAGGGAATTAATGTAGGAGAGCTTAAAAAATATGCTAAAGTTATTCCAGAATATACAGTATTAGTTATGCATTATTTGTTTGAGGGTGATAGAGAAAAAATTTCTTCTAAGATAAAGGGATTTGAGTCTTTAGGAGATGTGATAAAAATAGATAAATTAAAAGGTATGGCGTTTCAGAGTAAAGTGAGAGATATATTCAATAATAAAGGTAAAAAAATAGGGAAAAATGAATTGACTTATTTCTGTTCTATAGTTGAAAATAATATGAATATAGTTAACAATGAAATAGAAAAATTAATACTATTTACTGAGGGCAGGGACATAACTAGAGAGGACATAGTAAATCTAACGCCTTATGAAAAGGAAAATGATATCTTTAACTTAGTATCCTATTTATCAGAGAGAAATATAAAAGCTTCCATTGATATATTAAATGAGCTTATATATAAAGGGGAAAAACCTACAAAAATATTATCAATGATAGAAAGACAATTTAAATTATTGTTATCAATAAAAATTATGGTTAACAATAGAAAGTCAAAAGAGGATATAGTAGGTAAGTATAGACTTAATCCATATATTGCAGAAAAGATGATAAATCAAAGTAGAGGTTTTTCAGAAAAAGCATTAAAAATAAATTTGGATTTGTGCTTAAATACAGAGAAAGAAATAAAAACTACAATTTCAGATGAAAAAAATGCTATAGAAATTTTAATGGTAAAATCTATGATGAATAAATAAATAACCGGTGCAAAACACCGGTTTAATTTATTTTGTATTAAGCAGATAAGTTGTTTAATTTAACTGCTAATCTAGATTGCTTTCTAGCTGCTTTATTCTTATGTAGTATTCCTTTAGAAGCAGCCATATCAAGAGCCTTAACTACAACTTTGAAGCTCTCTTGTGCTAATGCAACGTCGTTGCTAGCTATAGCAGCTTCAAATTTCTTTATTTTTGTTTTTAAAGCTGATTTTATCATAGTATTTCTCATAGTTTTAGCTTGAGTAACTTTAATTCTTTTTTTAGCTGATTTAATATTTGCCATTATCAATTCACCCCCTTGTATTTTTATCACGTCTCAGCAGCTTTGGGGAAGTCTGCGTACGAGTCTTATTTAACAAAAGCTATTATAACATTAATTTAAAGGTTCTTCAAGTACAATTTATTCATGATATTTACAAATGATTTAAAAAATTATAAAAGAATACTAAAAATATATTTGGTAAAGCTAATTATGGAATTTAAATTATTAAGATAAGGTGGAGAATAAAATGAAAACCCAGTTTTATAGTGTGAGAACAGATTTGGCATTAGAGGCAAGAGAATACTATTCAGAGAATAATCCAGGAGAGGTTCCAGGAGTGAAAAGTGATGAATATAGAGATGGAAGTGTAATAGTAAGTGCAGTAGAGATTACCAATGAACATGGATCGAAAGCTTTAGGAAAGCCTGTAGGAAACTATATAACTCTAGAGTTTCCAGAATTTGTTTATTATGATGGGGAAAGAATAATAGATGTAAGTAAAGTTTTAGCTAAAGAGCTGTCTAAATTGGTTAATTTAGATAAAGATAAGACAGCATTGGTTGTAGGGCTAGGAAATTGGAATGTAACTCCAGATGCCGTTGGGCCACAGGTAGTTTCTAAGCTTATGGTTAGCAGACATTTAAAAGATTATGTGCCTGATAGTATAGATGAAGGTGTCAGACCAGTTTGTGCTATTGCTCCAGGAGTATTAGGATTGACAGGAATAGAGACTGGCGAAATTGTTAGAGGAGTAGTAGAGAGGGTAAAGCCAAGTCTTGTTATTTGTATAGATGCATTAGCTGCTAGAAAAACTCAAAGAGTAAACAGAACTATACAACTAGGAAACACAGGGATTTCACCAGGTGCAGGCGTCGGTAATCGAAGAATGGAATTAAGTGAAAAAACCTTGGGTGTTCCTGTTATAGCTATAGGTATACCAACGGTAGTTGACGCAGGTACATTAGCTAATGATACTATAGATTCAGTTATTGATAGTTTAATATCTGAGGCTAAAGAAGGAACAGCTTTTTATAATATGCTAAATGAACTAGATAAAGATGAAAAGCAAAAATTAATTAGGGAAGTATTAGATCCTAATTTAGGAAGCTTAGTAGTTACCCCTAAAGACATAGATAAGGTTATAGAAAGTGTATCTAAAATTATTGCTAATGGCATAAATATAGCACTTCAGCCAGCCTTAACCTTAGATGATATAAATAAGTATATAAGTTAACTAATGTAACTTATTTTTTAACAGGTAATAATATAAAAAAATCCCTCATATAATTCAAATATAATAAAGGATATATTATTTGAGTTATTTACAGGAGGGAAGAAAATGAAATACCAAAGGAATAAGTCAAAGAAGAGTATTAAGTTTATTAACATATTAGCTACAGTTTTTATAGTTATCATATTGTGTACTATATTTGCAAATCCAATAAAGGCAAAAGAAAATTCAATGAAATCTGAGACTATAAATTTTAGTGAATTATTTATGGATTTAATAAATAGTAATATTAGTTCTTTAGAAGCTTTTGCCTATGATGATGGTGAAAAACACTTGTCAGGAATATTTGAAATAAATCCATTGAACATAGTAACAAATGAGATAGGTTTTTTACAGAATAGCACAGTAAAACAGGTAATAAAAGAGCAAAATATAGAGGAACATTCAAAATTAGTTGAGCAGATAGTAATAAATCCATTTAAGCTAGATGAGAAGGACATTAAGAAGCAAGATGAAGTAGCTAATATGGTAGGGAATCCAGCGGATAATTCTAAAAAGAAAGTATTGATTTATCATACTCATACTACAGAAGCCTACTCAAGTGAAACAAGAAAAACAGATAATACACAAAACATGGCAGCCGTTGGAGATGAATTGACAAAGGAATTGGAGAAGTATGGATTTACTGTAGTACATGATAAGACAATACATGACGTAGATTATAATAGAGCATATTATAAATCAAGGGAGACGTTGAATAAATATTTGAATAGTTATGGGGATTTTGATTTAATAATAGATATGCACAGAGATGCAGGACCAGAGAAAAAACATGTAACTGCTAAGATAAATGAAGAAAATGTAGCGAGAATGATGTTAGTTACAACAGAGCAAGATCCAAGATATAAAGCTCATATGAATAATATAAATTCTATATTTGGAATAGCTAAGAAAACTTATCCAGAGATTTTTAGAGAACGAAATATACAAATTAATCAAAGTGGTATAAAGTGTTATAATCAGGACTTAAGTGACAATGCCATATTGTTAGAAGTAGGAGCTTCTAGCAATACATTACAAGAGGCAAAGAATACCATGAAATATATAGCAAGGGTTTTTGCAGAACACTTAAATGGTAAGTAGAAAAATGAATAAAATATACAAAAAGAGTACACCATTTAAATAGGAGGGTACTCTTTTATTTTGGTTCAATAGAAAAATTAAAAGAGGTATAAGATGTAATTTATGAAGAAAAAAATACTTAAATTATTAATGGTAGTAACTTTAATTGTAGGAATATATGGAATAGTAAAGGTGAATATGACATTGCCAGAAGTAATAAAGGAACAATCAGCCTTTGCTATATACATGAGTAAAGATAATTCCAAAATAGTAATTGATATTGGAGATACTAATATAATATTTAATATACAAATTTTTAGGGATTTTACTAAAGGAGCTGGAAAAATAGTAAATACAATTAAGGAAGAAGTTTATAATGTACTTGAATAAGTGGATTTTTACGTATACATTGAGTTAGTATTGACAAAAATCCTTATTATTATGGTATAATTTACTGTGATTTATTATAAGGCAAGATACTAATTTTAAAACATAATTATATAAATACATTTACGGGGGTAAATTTAATGCAAAGTAATAGACAACAATACATAAGAAATTTTTCTATAGTAGCGCATATAGACCATGGAAAATCCACTTTAGCAGATAGATTACTTGAAGCTACAGGAACTTTAACAGAGAGAGAAATGGAAGCTCAAATATTAGATAATATGGATCTAGAGAGGGAACGAGGAATAACTATTAAGGCTCAGGCAGCTAGACTTATTTATAAGACAGAGAACGGAGAAGAATATATTTTAAATTTAATAGACACTCCTGGACATGTAGATTTTAACTATGAAGTGTCAAGAAGCTTAGCGGCTTGTGAGGGAGCGGTGCTAGTAGTAGATGCTACTCAAGGTATACAGGCTCAGACTCTAGCTAATTGCTATTTAGCTCTAGATCATAATTTAGAAATAGCACCAGTTATAAATAAAATAGACTTAGCTAGTGCAAGACCAGAAGATGCAAAAAAAGAGATTGAGGATATTATAGGTATACCAGCAGATGATGCACCTTTAATATCAGCAAAAACTGGACTTAATATAAAAGATGTACTTGATAGTGTAGTAAAGAAAGTTCCGGCACCAGAAGGAGATGAAGAGGCTCCACTGAAGGCATTAATATTCGATTCATATTATGATAGTTATAAAGGAGTAGTGACGTACATAAGAGTTTTTGACGGCTCAGTAAAGCCAGGAACAAAAATAAAGCTTATGGCCACTAATAAAACCTATGAAGTTACTGAAGTAGGAGTATTTACTCCAAGTCCACTGCCAATTGAAGAACTTAGAGCAGGAGATGTTGGATATTTAAGTGCATCTATTAAAAACGTAAAAGATGCTAGAGCTGGAGACACTATAACAGAGGCAAATAGACCAGCTAAAGAAGCTATGGAAGGATATAGACCAGCAATTCCTATGGTGTTTAGTGGAATATATCCTGTAGATGGTGCTAAATATGAGAATTTAAAGGAAGCACTAGAGAAGCTTCAATTAAATGATGCAGCATTATCTTTTGAACCTGAAACATCTATAGCCTTAGGATTTGGATTTAGATGTGGATTCCTTGGACTTTTACACATGGAAATAATCCAAGAGAGAATTGAAAGAGAGTTCAATTTGGATATTATAACCACTGCTCCTTCAGTTATATATAAAATTATGAAAACCGATGGAGAGCTAATAGAGATAACAAATCCAACGAATCTACCTGAACCTACTGAAATTGAATATATGGAAGAACCAGAGGTGAAGGCATCTATAATAGCTCCATCAGATTATGTAGGAGCAGTAATGGAGTTGTGTCAAGAGAAAAGAGGCATATTTATAGATATGCAATATATAGAAGAAACTAGAGTCGTGATAAATTATGATATTCCTCTTAATGAAATAGTCTATGATTTTTTTGATGCTTTAAAATCAAGAACTAAGGGGTATGCGTCTTTTGATTATGAGTTTAAAGGCTACAAACAAACAAAGCTAGTTAAGCTTGATATATTACTTAATGGAGATATAGTAGATGCACTATCTATGATAGTTCCAGCTGACAGAGCATATCACAGAGGAAGAGTAATGGCTGAGAAGCTTAAGGAGATAATTCCAAGACAAATGTTTGAAGTTCCTATACAAGCTGCAATTGGATCTAAAGTAATAGCTAGGGAAACAGTTAAAGCTATGAGAAAAGACGTACTTGCAAAGTGTTATGGTGGAGATATTACAAGAAAGAAAAAACTTTTAGAGAAGCAAAAAGAAGGAAAAAAGAGAATGAGGCAGGTGGGAAGTGTAGAAGTACCACAAGAGGCATTTATGGCAGTATTGAAAGTAGATTAAGATATATACTTTGTGATATAAAAATAAGGACTATGAAAGGTCCTTATTTTTATATTATAGGAGGTTTGGAAATGAAGGAGATAGGACTTTATATTCATATACCCTTTTGTAAGCAAAAGTGCAGGTATTGTGACTTCCCATCCTATAGTGGTAAAGAGAGCTTAGAAGAGAGATATGTGCTAGCTTTAAGTAAGGAAATCAAAGAAAAAACTAAAGATCATATAGTAAAAAGTATATTTGTTGGCGGAGGTACTCCAAGTTATTTAGGATTAAAGGATTTGAAGATCTTGCTAAAAACAATTTCAGAATTGAAATTTAAAGAACAATGTGAATTTACTATGGAGTGTAATCCTGGAACTTTAGATATGGAAAAGTTGACATTAATGAAAGAAATGGGAGTCAATAGATTAAGTATAGGATTGCAGTCCTGTGATGATGAACTTTTAAACATTTTGGGAAGAATTCATAATTTCCATACATTTAAGGAGAATTATAATCTTGCTAAAAAAGTCGGATTTAATAACATAAATGTAGATTTAATGTTTGGTCTTCCAAATCAAGATATCCATCAATGGAAGAATACCCTAAATACAATAATAGATTTGGATCCAGAACATGTATCTTGTTATGGTTTAATAATTGAAGAAGGAACAGCTTTTTATAAGTTAAATGAGAAAAATGAATTAATGCTTCCAGAAGAAGGTGTGGAAAGACAGATGTATTACTATGCCGTAAATGCTTTAAAGAAAAATGGATATGAACAATATGAAATATCGAATTTTTCAAAGAAAAATTATGAATGTAAACATAATTTAATATATTGGAATTTGGGTGATTATATAGGGTGTGGATCGGCATCTCATTCTTATCATGAAGGCTTTAGGTATAGAAACGAAGAAAATATAGAAGAATATATATTAAAAATAGAAAAGAACAACAGTGCTATAGTTGAAAAAATAAAAAATGAAATTAAGGATGATATAGAGGAATTTATGTTTTTAGGACTAAGAAAGATAGAAGGAATAAGCACTGAAGAATTTTATAAGAAATTTAATTGTTCAGTATATTATTTCTATGGGAAAATTATAGAGAAATATAAAAAACTACAATTCATGGAAGAGAAGAATAAGAAATTATATTTAACTTCAAAGGGAATTGAATTGAGTAATATAATTATGGCAGATTTTTTATTATAAATACTATTGACATTTCATCTTTGACGTGATATGTTTTTAGTATAGTCGTTAGCACTCGAAGGTGGTGAGTGCTAATAATGAGGTGATGATATGGATATGGATGAAAGAAAAATAAGAATACTTCAGGCTATAATAAATGACTATATAAATTATGGAGAGCCAGTGGGTTCTAGAACCATAGCAAAAAAGTATGATTTAGGAATTAGTTCAGCTACTATAAGAAATGAAATGGCTGACTTGGAAGAGATGGGTTTTTTAGAACAACTTCATTCATCTTCTGGTAGAAAGCCTTCAGATAAAGGATATAGGCTTTATGTAGATAAACTAATGACTCCGGCAAAGATTACTCAAGATGAGCATGAAGCCATAAAAAATTATTTAATGGATATAGCCTTTTATGAAGTAGATAAAATTCTTAATGTAGCAACTAATATTCTTTCAGATTTGACCATGCTAACTTCACTGGTAAAAGCACCTTCGGTGAAGAAGTTTTCTGTAAAGTTAATTAAACTTATACCCTTAGATCATAATACTATATTGTCTACTGTGATGGTAGATAATGGAGATATTAGGAACAATGTTATAAGAGTAAATAACAATATAGACGACTCTACATTTTTAAAAGTAAATAATATACTAAATAAATATCTAATAGGAGTAACTGTTGAACAGATAACTTTAGAATTTTTATTGAATTTAAAAAATGGACTAAGAGGATATGAAGAAATATTCGATGCTATAATTCCAGTATTATATGAAACTTTAATAAGTAGTGAAGGAAATGAAATTTATACAAAAGGATATACGAATATTTTAAATTATCAAGAATATAATGACATTCAGAAGGCAAGAGAATTTTTTGGATTAATAAATGATAAAGAAAATCTAAAAAGTTTATTAGATGATAATCTTAATGAAGGAATATTCTCTGTAAAAATAGGAGAAGAGAACTTTATGGAAGGTGCTAAAGAATGTAGTGTTATAACTGCTAGTTATAGTTATAATGGAAATATATTAGGGACTATAGGGGTGATTGGACCTACTAGAATCCCTTATAGTAGAGTTATATCAATACTAGACACAATTGTTAAAGAAATAAATTTTAATATTTCAAAAATATATAAATAAGGTTATTTCTTATTTAGTTGGAATGGAGGAAAGTACATTGCAGAATAATCCAGAGGAAAAACAACAAAATTTAGAGGTTAACCAAGAGGAATCTGTAGAAAAAGAAAATATAAATAAGTGTAATTGTGAAGGGTCAGCATGTTGTAATGAAAAGGTGGAAACTGAAAATAATGAAGAAAGTAAAGCCTCTTCGGAGAAAGTAGAGGAAGAAAATGATATGCTAAAGTTTAAAAATTTAAAAGAAGAAAATGTAAAATTAAAAGAAGAAC
This sequence comes from Clostridium sp. UBA4108, assembly GCA_002381695.1. GTDB lineage: Bacteria > Bacillota > Clostridia > Clostridiales > Clostridiaceae > Clostridium_J. The sequence goes on from DFXM01000001.1 coordinate 264,994, forward strand.
TAGATTCTACAAAGGATAAGCTTTTAAGAACAATAGCTGAGTATGACAATTACAGAAAAAGGACACAAAAAGAAAAGGAAAATATATATGCAGATTCTTGTGAAGACATATTAAAGGAATTATTACCAGTGTTAGACAACTTGGAACGTGCAGTTTCTGTGGAGGGAAGTGCAGAAGACCTAAAAAAAGGAATAGAAATCACTATAAAGCAATTTAATTCATCTCTAGAAAAACTTGGAGTTGAAGAAATACAAGCAGAGGGTGATTTTGATCCTAATTTTCACAATGCAGTAATGCATATTGAAGACGAAAAATTTGGTGCTAATCAAGTTTGTGAAGTATTCCAGAAGGGATATAAAAAAGGAAATAAAATATTAAGATATAGCATGGTAAAAGTTGCAAATTAATTTTAGGAGGAAATCATTATGGGAAAAATAATTGGAATCGACTTAGGAACAACTAACTCATGTGTTGCAGTAATGGAGGGAGGAGATGCTGTAATTATACCTAATTCAGAAGGTGCGAGAACTACTCCCTCAGTAGTATCTTTTTTACCTAATAGTGAAAGGCTAGTAGGACAGGTTGCTAAAAGACAAGCAATAACTAATCCTGAAAAAACTATAATGTCTATTAAGAGACATATGGGAACTAATCATAAAGTAAATATAGATGGAAAAGAATATACACCTCAAGAAATTTCAGCTATGGTTCTTCAAAAAATCAAAGCAGATGCAGAGGCTTATCTTGGAGAGAGCGTAACTGAAGCGGTTATTACAGTACCAGCATATTTTAACGATAGTCAAAGACAAGCAACTAAAGATGCTGGAAGAATAGCTGGTCTTGATGTTAAAAGAATAATAAATGAGCCAACAGCAGCATCACTTGCTTATGGTCTTGATAAAATGGATACAAATCAAAAGATATTTGTTTATGACTTAGGTGGAGGTACTTTCGACGTATCTATATTAGAACTTGGAGATGGAGTATTTGAAGTTAAGGCTACAAATGGAGATACTCGTCTTGGTGGAGACGACTTTGACCAAAAAGTTATGGATTATATTGCTGATACATTTAAAGCAGAGAATGGTATTGATTTAAGAAATGACAAGATGGCTCTTCAAAGATTAAAAGAAGCTGCTGAAAAAGCTAAAATAGAGTTATCTTCATCAATGCAGACAAATATTAATCTTCCATTTATAACTGCAGATGCGACAGGTCCAAAACACATAGATATGAATTTAACAAGAGCTAAATTTAATGAGTTAACTCATGATTTAGTACAAAGAACTATAGAGCCTATGAGAAAGGCATTACAAGATGCTGGACTTACAATAAATGAAATAGATAAAATTGTATTAGTTGGAGGGTCTACAAGAACTCCAGCGGTTCAAGAGGCAGTTAAAAACTTTACTGGAAAAGAGCCTTCAAAAGGAGTAAATCCAGATGAATGTGTTGCAGCAGGAGCGGCTATTCAAGGTGGAGTATTAACAGGAGAGGTTAAGGATGTATTATTATTAGATGTTACACCATTGACGCTTGGAATTGAAACTATGGGTGGAATAGCTACACCATTAATCGAAAGAAATACTACAATTCCTACTAAGAAGAGCCAGGTGTTCTCAACAGCAGCAGATGGTCAGACATCAGTTGAAATTCACGTTGTTCAAGGTGAAAGACAAATGGCTGCAGATAACAAGACTCTTGGAAGATTCACACTTTCAGGAATTGCACCAGCTCCAAGAGGAATTCCTCAAATAGAAGTTACTTTTGATATAGATGCTAATGGTATAGTTAAAGTTTCTGCTAAGGATAAGGGAACAGGGAAAGAAGCTAATATTACAATTACAGCTTCAACTAATTTAAATGAAGATGAAATCCAAAATGCCGTTAATGAGGCAGAGAGATTTGCAGAAGAAGATAAAAAGAGAAAAGAAGAAATTGAAACAAAGAATAATGCAGACCAAATTATATATCAAACAGAAAAAACTTTAGGTGAATTAGGTGATAAGGTTTCTTCTGAAGATAAAGCTAAAGTTGAGCAAAGAATACAAGTTTTAAAATCTGTTAAAGATGGAGAAGATATAGAAGCTATTAAAAAAGCTATAGAAGAATTAACTCAAGAGTTCTATGCAATATCTTCTAAAATATATCAGCAAGAAGGAGCACAACCAGGAGCAGAGGGTTTTGATCCAAACAACATGGGTGGAGGAGCTAACCAAGGTCCAGAAGATGATAATGTAGTAGATGCGGATTTTAAAGTAGATTAATTAGATAATATAAATTAAGGGACGGGTGAAAGCCCATCCCTTAATTTAAGCATTCATGTAATGTGTATCAATTCTTAAGATAAATACATAAACTATTTATGGTTGAATTTATACCTAATATGTTTTAATATATAAAACAGAGTAAAATAGGTGGTGAAAATTAAGATGGCAAATAAGGACTATTATGAAATACTTGGTATAGATAAAGATGCCAGTGAAGAAGATATAAAGAAAGCGTTTAAAAAAGCAGCATTAAAATATCATCCTGATAGAAATCCAGATAATAAAGAAGCAGAAGAAAAGTTTAAAGAGTTAAATGAGGCTTATCAGGTATTGTCAGATTCAGAAAAAAGACAAAGATATGACCAATTTGGTACTGCAGACTTTAATGGTCAAGGATTTGATGGTTTTGATTTTGGAGGTTTTGGAGGTTTTGGAGACATTTTTAGTGATATTTTTGGTGGAGGATTCTCTTCTGGAAGAAGCAAAAATGCCCCAAGAAAAGGTGCTGATTTAGAGCATATGCTAAACTTAACCTTTGAAGAAGCTGTATTTGGGTGTACAAAGGAAATCTCAGTTACAAGAAAAGAAAAGTGTGAAACTTGTGGAGGAACTGGAGCTAAGGCAGGAACTTCTCCTAAAACTTGCTCTAAATGTAACGGAAAAGGTCAAATCCAAATTCAAAGAAGGACGCCAATAGGAGTTATTTCAACCACAGCAACTTGTGATTCTTGTGGAGGAACTGGTAAAACTATTGAAAATCCTTGTTCAAGTTGTAGAGGAACAGGAAAAGAGAGAAAAACAAGAAATGTTACAATTAATATACCCGCTGGAGTTGATAGCGGAAATGTAATGCCTCTAAGGGGACAAGGAGAAACCGGAGAAAATGGTGGGCCGGCAGGGGATTTATATATAAATATTAGAGTAGCTTCACATAGAGATTTTAAACGTCAAGGATTTGATATCCATATGGAGACTCATGTTTCTTTTGCTAAAGCAGCATTAGGAACTGATATTAAGGTCCCAACTGTAGATGGAGATGTGACTTATAAAATACCAGCAGGAACTCAACCAGGAACTGTATTTAGATTAAAAGGAAAAGGTGTTCCAAGGGTTAATTCAGCTGGAAGAGGAGATCACTATGTAAAAGTTATAGTGGATGTTCCTAAAGCTCTTAACGATAAACAAGTAGAGGCATTAGAGATGTTTATGGAGGCTAGTGGAGAAAATGTAGACGGTATAACTGAAAAAAGAAAACATAAAAAAGGATTTTTCAGTAAATAGATTTACTATTAAAAAACTTCGTTTAAAGACGAAGTTTTTTAATTATATGTACTTAGGCATCTTGAAAAAAATCACTAGTTATTTTTCTTCAGATGCCTTATTGATTTAATTTATGATAAAACTTATAATTATATAATTGACAATTGAAGATCTTTGTAAAAATCCAGTTGAGAGAATTGGTTATAAACTATAATAGTAAGATTTAAGTTGGATTTATATGACTTGGAGGAGATAAAATGGATAAAAATTGGATAGAGGTTACTGTAATAACTAGTAGCGAAGCTACGGAGGCAGTATCAGGCTTTTTTTATAATTGCGATGTCAAGGGAGTATCTATAGAGGATTCTGAGGATGTAGAGTTTAAAAAGAAAAATCCAGGTTACTGGGATTATTTTGATGAAGCCGTATTGAATATAAAAGAAGGAGCAGTAGTAAAAGGATACTTCAAAGAGGATGAAAGCTTTAGTGAAACATTAAAATATATAAAAGAAAGCGTAGAAAAACTACCTGAATTTGGATTCTCAAAAGGAGAAGGTATAGTAACATCAAATAAGGTGAATGAAGAGCAATGGGAAAATAATTGGAAAAAATATTATAAGCCAACAAAGATAGGTGAGAAGATAGTAATAAAGCCTATTTGGGAGAATTATGAAAAGACTAATGATGAATTAGTAATAGAATTGGATCCAGGTATGGCATTTGGAACTGGAACCCATGAAACTACTAGAATGTGTATAAAAGCTTTAGAGAAATATACTAAAAAAGAATATACAGTATTTGACATAGGTACAGGTTCAGGTATACTTTCTATAGCGGCTGCTAAGCTTGGTGCTAAGAAAGTAGTAGGAGTAGATTTAGATCCAGTAGCGGTAGAATCGGCTAAAAGTAACGTAGAATTTAATCACTTAGATAATATAGATATAGTTAATGGTGATTTAATGGAAGTAGTTGAAGGAAGAGCACAAATAGTTATAGCTAATATAATGGCTGATATAATTATGTTTTTAGCTGAAGGAGTTAAAAAATTTATAGAAGAAGATGGATATTTTATTTCATCTGGAATAATTAAAGATAAAAGAGATGCTGTAGTAGAAAAACTACAGAATTTAGATTTTAAAATAGATGAAATTTTTGAAGATGGAGAATGGGTTTGTATAGTTGCTAAGAAATAGGCAAATTTAACTTTGATATTTGATAGGAGTTATGATTTATGCATAAATTTTTTGTTGATAAAAGTAATATTTGTGGAAATATTTGTATTATTAATGGTGATGATGTAAAGCATATATATAAGGTGCTAAGACTACAAAATGGAGATAATGTTAACATAAATGATTGTGAAGGAACAGAGTACTTAGGAAAGATTCAAGAGGTAAATAAAAAAGAAGTAAAGGTAGTTTTAATAAAAGAGGTAGAATTAAATAATGAGAGTCCAATTATGGTCCATTTATATCAGGGGATGCCTAAAGCTGCTAAAATGGACCTAATAGCTCAGAAATGCACAGAACTTGGAGTTAATAGTATTACACCAATTATTACTGAGAGGGTTGTAGTAAAAGGAAATGAAACTTCTGAATTTAAAAAAGTAGATAGATGGAATAGGATAGCATTAGAGGCTTGTAAACAGAGTAAAAGGAGTTCGATTCCTGAAATAAATACACCTATAGAGTTTAAGGAATTATTGGTAGATTTAAGAGAATATGATTTGATTGTTGTTCCTTATGAGAATAAATCCAATCAAGGAATGAAATATTTAAGAAGTAAATTAGTAGATAATAAAATAAAAAGTGTAGCTATAATTATAGGACCAGAGGGTGGCTTTGAAGAAAGTGAAATAAGTACTTTAGAGGAATTAGGGGCATATATTATAACCTTAGGACCAAGAATACTTAGAACAGAAACAGCAGGTTTTGTGACACTGAGTCTTGTAATGTATGAGCTTGGAGATTTAGGAGGAAATAAATAATGAAGGTTGCACTAGCAACATTAGGATGTAGAGTTAATGTATATGAGTCAGAGGCTATGACTGAGAAATTTATTAAAGAAGGATATGAAGTAGTAGGATTTGAAGAGTATGCTGATGTATATGTAATTAATACTTGTACTGTAACCAATATGGGGGATAAAAAATCACGTCAAATGATAAGTAGAGCTAGGCGTAAAAATGAAGACGCTATTATTGCAGTGGTAGGATGTTATTCTCAGATTGCTTCTGAAGAAATTTCTAAGATATCCGGAGTAGATGTAGTATTAGGTACAAGAAATAAAGGTCACATAGTATATTGGGTAAATAGAGCTAGAGAAGAAAAATCTCAAGTTGTAGAGGTGAATGATGTTTTAAAAAATAAAGAATTTGAAAATTTATCTATTGAAGATTATCAAGATAAAACGAGGGCTTTTTTAAAAATTCAAGATGGCTGTAACAGGTTCTGTTCTTATTGCTTGATTCCTTTTGCTAGAGGAGCTGTGTGTAGCAAAGAACCTGAAAGAATAATAAATGAAGTGAAAGAACTTTCTAAGAATGGATTTAAGGAAATAATATTATCAGGAGTCCATACCGCTTCTTATGGAGTAGATTTAAAGGGTGATTGGAGCCTTGTGAAAATTCTTGAAAAAATAGATAAAATAGATGGAATAGAAAGAATAAGAATAGGTTCTATAGATCCTACGTTTTTTACAGAAGAAGTTATAGATAGAATATCACTACTTAAGAATTTGTGTCCTCATTTTCATCTCTCTCTTCAAAGTGGATGTAATGGAACACTAAAAAGGATGAATAGGCATTACACTACAGAGATCTATAAAGAGGTAGTAGAAAATCTTAGAAAGAGACTAAAAGATGTTTCTATAACCACAGATATTATAGTAGGGTTTCCAGGAGAGTCTGAAGAAGAATTTGAGTTAACTTATAAATTTTTAAAGGATATAAAATTAAGTAAGATGCATATATTTAAATATAGCGAAAGAGAAGGTACAAAAGCAGCTACTATGCCTTTCCAAGTTGATGGAAAATTAAAGGAACAGCGAAGTAAAAAGTTAATAAATCTTAGTGAAAGTTTAGAAAAAGAATTTATGACAATTTATATAGATAGAAATATGAGAGTTCTATATGAAGAAGAGCTTACAAATAATAAAAACTATTTTGTTGGATATACTGAAAATTACATTAAAGTAATCACTTATAGTGAAGAAGATTTAAGAGGAAAAGTAATTAATACAAAACTTACTCATATTCAAAGTGAACATATGGATGGAATTATATAATTAGAGGTACCTTTAGCATAATTATTAATATATTATATTAGAAGTGTGTTAAAAAGAAAAATAAAGGAAAAAATCATAAAATGTAGAAATACATATATATCAATATTTTATAAATTGGAGGTGATTTCATGGAGAATTGTTTATTCTGTAAGATAGCAAAAGGGGAAATTCCATCTTCAAAGATTTACGAGGATGAAAAAATTTTAGTATTTAAAGATATAAGTCCTGAAGCCCCAGTGCATATATTAATTATACCAAAGGCTCATATAACTTCTTTGAATTATATAAATGCCGAGAATAATCATATAATTTCATATATATTTACTAAAATTCCTAACATAGCTAAGGAAGTTGGCATATATGAAGAAGGCTATAGGGTAGTGACTAATATAGGAGAAAAAGGTGGGCAAACAGTAAATCACCTACATTTCCATATATTAGGAGGAAGGAATTTAAAGTGGCCACCAGGTTAAATTCACTTAAAATAAAAAGTGCCGAAAATCTTGACATTACACAATGTGAATTGTATAATTGAAAATGTGCTATTTAGGCCTCGCATTGGCTACTTTTAATTAAATTTGAATTGAGCTAGCGGAGGGAGGGATAATAAATGTCAGAGATAAAAGTTGGAGAAAATGAATCATTAGAGAATGCATTAAGAAGATTTAAGAAAAAATGCGCAAGAGCTGGTGTTCTTTCAGAAGTTAGAAAGAGAGAACATTATGAAAAACCAAGTGTAAAAAGAAAGAAAAAATCAGAAGCTGCTAGAAAGAGAAAATTCAAGTAGGATTTTGAAAGAAGGTTGTTTTAAGAATGTCATTCCTTAAGGAAAAATTACAGGAAGACTGGAAAAATGCTCTTAAACAAAAAGATAAATTTAGAGCAAGTGTAATTAGCATGGCTAAAGCAGCTATTTTATTAGTTGAAAAGGCTGGCGCTTCAAATCTTAATGATGAAGAAATTATTGAGATTTTAGCTAAGGAAGTAAAACAAAGACGTGATGCTTTGGTGGAATTTGAAAAAGGCAATAGACAAGACTTAGTTGACGATACTAATCGTGAAATAGAAATCTTGCTACAATACCTTCCTCAGCAGTTAACAGAAGATGAAATTCGAGAAATTGTTATAGAGTCAGCCCAAAAACTTGGCGCTAGTAGCATGAAAGATATGGGAAAAATTATGTCTGATATAAGACCTAAAGTAAATGGTCGTGCAGATGGAAAAATTATAAGTCAAATAGTTAAAGAATATTTGAATAAATAGAAAGAACTCAGCATATGCTGAGTTCTTTTAAATTTATTCAAATATATAAGTTGGTTTTATTTTAAATGAGAGTAATTTATCAATATTAAAACTCATAAAATTAAAAGAGGTGCTATGAAATTTTATAAGTTTGAGGTGATAAAGTTGGGAAGCAAGTTTGATAGGATGAAAGAGAAGTTAATAAGTGAATTAGAATTGCCAGAAGATATAGCTTTAAATCTACCCAAAATAACAGTTATAGCAAAAAAAGAAATTACTATAGAAAATCATAAGGGAATAATAAAATTTGATGAGAGAGAAATAATAGTAAACACTCCTTTGGGAGCTATAAAAATATGGGGTGAAAATCTTATAATTATTTTTGTGGGAGGGAACACAATAACTATAAGTGGAATATTTAAAGCTATTGTGTATGAAGATTATGAAGAAACTAGATAATTTTAAAAAGAGCTATATTATAGTAAGAATAGAAAGTATATATAATGAAAAAATATTAAACTATTTGTGGAAGAACTCCATAGAATTAAGAAAAATTAAGAAGAATAATGCATACTCTATGAATTTACAAATAAAATTAAAGGATTATAATTACTTAAGAGATATAGTTAGTAAATCAAATGGAAAAATGAAGATAATAGATAGAAAGGGTGCTGATTTTTTAAAAATAAAATTAGGAAGAAGAAAGCTACTTATGGGTGGAATAGTAATATTTCTTGGAATAATTTATTATTTATCCGGGTTTATTTGGGAAGTTAATATTAAGACTGATAAATATCTATCACCACTAGAAGTTAGAAATCTATTAAAGAGTTATGGTATTATGATAGGAAGTAGAAAAAGCTCACTAGATATGCAAAAATTAGAGGAGAATATCATTAGAGATATAGATGAAGTAATGTGGGTAAAAACCAGAATAGCCGGTTCTAAATTGTCTGTAGAGATAATAGAAAGGCAAGAACCTCCAACTATAGCAGAAAAAAAATACACAGGAAATATAGTAGCTTCTAAAGATGGAATTATAAATAGAATATATACAAAAGCTGGTACATCAGTTAAAATGCCTGGTGATATAGTAAAGGCTGGAGATTTAATAGTTATGGGACAAGAAGGTAAGGAGGGTATGGAATTTAGTGTTAAGGCTGAAGGAAAAGTATATGCCACTACGTTTCATGAAGAAATCAAGGAAGAACCTGTGGAGACTGTTGAGAGAAGGAGAACAGGAAAATATTTTAGAAATTATTATATAAACATAAGAAATAAAAAGGTTTATATAAAAAATTCATTAAATAACTTTACAAATTATGATAAAATAGAAAATAAAAATAAATTTTTAAATGAAGAAACTTATTATGAAATTGAAGAAATAAAGGTTCCTATAAATCCACAAGAAGTAATTAGGGAATTAGAGAGCAAAATTAAATTAAATTTAGACAAATCAACAAAAATTCTAAGTGTGATCCCAGAAGTAAAGAATATGAATGGTAAATATGTAGTTAGAGTAATAATGACTGTAGAAGAGAATATTGCAAAAGATCAAAGTGAAGTTAGTGGAAAAGGTACTGAAACGTCTAAGTAATGAGGTTCTTTATATTTAGAGGGTGATAAATATGGGATATAAAAAAACATATAAAAAAATTAAGTTACCTAAGCTAAAACCCTATATAATATTTATAGGGACTATGATTATAATCTATATGATTTTAAGTTCAACATTAGTGACGAAAAAATACAATTTAAGACCAGGTGATATTGCAAGATTTGATATAAAAGCTTCAAGAGATGTAGAGGATAAAATATCTACACAAAAGAATATAGAAGAAGAGCTTAAACATATACAAGAATTATATACTTACGATGCTAATGTTAGAAAGAATGCAATTCAAAATATTGAAGGGCTTTTTATGGCAGTAGAGCAAGTAAATAATGATATTAATTTTAACATTCCATCTAATGAAGCAGAAATATCACCAGAAAAGAGACAAGAAGCAGAGGATAAAGTTAAGAATGATAAAATAAAATTATTAAAAGAAAAAAGTCCAATTAAAAATTTATCTGTAGACAATTATAATATATTGTTGATCTTAACTAAATCTCAGATAGATGAGCTTAAAAATAGTATTATACAATGTGGAAATAATTTATTCGACAGTATGCCAATTCATGAAAATAATACTGAAGAAGTTAGTAAAGCCCAAGGATATATAACGACATATTTTAATAATACTAGCTTTTCTAAAAATTTAAAAGAGTTAGCTATGTCTATAGGATATAGTCAAGTTAAGACTACTTATTTTATTGATCATAAGAAAACAGAAGAATCAAGACAAGAAGTGATTAAAAATGTGAAGCCAGTCATAATAAAAAAAGACCAGACTATAATCAGTGAAGGGCAACCTATAAGTGAAAATCAGATAGAGATTTTAAATGAATTAGGGCTTTTAGATAATAATAAATCTTTTTCCATAAACCTTCACTTGGCACTAATTATAATAGTAGTAGGTATTATAGGATTACAATGGATATATATGAAGGGTAAATGTAAGGAAATATATGAGGATAATGACAAATTATTAGTTATAAATATTTTAACTATCTTTACTATAATAGTTGGAAGAGCTATTGTAGGATTTTCCCCTTATGTGATTCCATTTGCCTGTGTGCCAATTCTTTTATGTGTATTAATCAATGATAGGATTTCTTTGATAATCAGTATTCTTAATGTAGTCTTTATGGCATATATTACGGAATTTTCAGTGGATGTTATATTAATAGCCTTGATAAACTCCATAGTAGCTCCAATTTTACTAAAGAGAGTGCAACAAAGAAATGATATATTATATACATCAGTAGCTATAGGTGCTATAAATATATTGTTTGCTACAGGCATAGGATATTTCTTAAATACAAATGTACCAATGATTCTAAAAAGAGCATTGTTCACTGGATTAGCTGGTATAATTTCCGGAATATTAGCTATAGGTATACTTCCGTTTTTAGAGAATATATTTCATTTAGTAACTAATATAAAACTATTAGAATTAGCAAATCCTAATAATCCTTTGATTAAAAGATTGCTATTAGAAGCTCCTGGTACATATCATCATTCTGTACTAGTGGCAAATCTTTCAGAAATGGCTGCTGAAAAAGTAGGAGCAAATCCTATTCTTACAAGAGTTGCTGCTTATTATCATGATGTTGGCAAATTAGAAAGACCTTACTATTTTAAAGAGAATCAGCTAGGGATGGATAATCCTCATGATGATATAACTCCATCATTAAGTGCATTAATAATTATTTCACATGTAGATGATGGTGTTAAGTTAGGAGAAAAGTATGGGCTTCCGAAAGCTATTATTGACGTAATAGCACAGCATCATGGAGATTCATTAGTAAAATATTTTTATATTACAATGAGAAATAATAGTGAACATCCAGATGAAGTCAAAGAGGAAGACTATAAATATAGAGGACCAGCACCTATTTCAAAGGAGGCAGCTCTGGTAATGATGGCAGATAGTGTAGAAGCAGCTGTTAGGTCTATATCAAATCCTACTAAAGAGAAAGTAGAGAGTATGGTTAATAATATCATAAAGGGGAAAATAGATGATAATCAGCTTATTAATTCAGATTTAACTTTTAAAGATATTGAATCTATAAGAGAAAGCTTTTTAAAGGTTTTAACAGGAATATATCATGAAAGGATTGAATATCCAAAAGAGAAGCTGAATAATGAGAATAAGGAGAAGGAATAATGATATATATAGATAATAGACAATGTAAAGTTCAGGTAAATGAAGAAGTAGAAAGTGTTATTGAAGAGGTAGTCCAATACACTCTAAGCGAAGAAAAAGTAAATTTAGAGTATGAGATTAGCATAATATTTGTAGATAATGAAGAGATTAGAGAAATTAATATGGATACAAGAGAAATAGATAAGGTTACAGATGTATTATCCTTTCCCATGTTAGATTATCCTAATGGTCAGGTTTTTAAGGATGTATATAGTAAGGAAAATTTGGCTCCAAGTGATTTCAATGAAGGTGTTTTAATTTTAGGAGATATGGCTATATCCATAGAGAGGGCATTAGAACAAAGTATAGAATATGGGCATTCCTTTAAACGAGAAGTATGTTATTTAGTAGTACATTCAGTACTTCATCTTCTAGGATATGATCATATGGAGGAAAAAGATAAGGTTAAGATGAGAGAGAGAGAGGAATATATATTAAAGAACTTTGACATTAAACGATAGTTAAGCAGTAATAAATGACATGGTTATTTGCCATGTCAATTTGTTTAAGGTGGGATAATGAATGAAAGTAAAGAAACTGGTTGATAGTTTTAATTATGCTATTGAGGGAATAATATATTCTATAAGAACTCAAAGGAATATGAGAATACACATGGTAGTAGCAATGATAGTTCTCATAGGATGTTTTTTCTTTGATTTAACAAAAATAGAACTCTTAGTATTAACAATAACCATAACTATGGTTATTGTAGCAGAAATGATAAATACTGCTGTGGAAGCTGCAATAGATGCTACTACAAATTATTATCACCCCCTTGCAAAAATAGCTAAAAATGTAGCAGCAGGAGCAGTCCTAATCACTGCTTTAAATGCACTTTTAGTAGCATATATTATATTCTATGACAAGGTATTACCCTTCTCAATTACAATACTTTTAAAAATAAAGAACTTTGATTCACATATGATATTTATAATGTTAGTTATTGTTAGTATAGCCACTATAGTTGTAAAGGCTATTTATGATGAAGGAACTCCATTAAGAGGGGGAATGCCAAGTGGGCATAGTGCACTAGCTTTTTCAGTAGCGACTACCATAACATTACTTACTAGTGAACCATTAATAATGATATTGGCTTTTTTACTAGCATTAATTGTAGCACAAAGTAGGGTTGATTCGGAAGTTCATTCAATTATAGAGGTAACACTTGGTGGAGCTTTTGGGTGTTTGCTGACTTTATTGTTATACCAATTATTGGGATAAAAAGTTGATTTTATTGAAAATATATTATAAAGTGATATAATTGATGTACTAATAAGAAATTATAGTGGAGGTTAGCCTTATGGAAAATAGAGATTTAGTAAAATTAGCAATAGAAGCAAGAGAAAAAGCATATGTACCTTACTCTAACTTTGCAGTAGGAGCTGCAGTTGAAATGGAAGATGGTAAGATTTTTACGGGATGTAATATAGAAAATGCATCTTATGGAGCAACTAATTGCGCAGAGAGAACAGCTATATTTAAGGCAGTATCAGAAGGGTATAAAATGATAAAAAAAATAGCTGTTATTGGAGATATGTCAACATACACAGCACCTTGCGGTATCTGTAGACAGGTCATTGCGGAATTTGCAGATAAAGACACAATTATAATAGTGATAAAAAATGAAAGTGATTATTTAATAAAGACCCTGGAAGACATTTTACCAGGAGCATTCACAAAAGAAGACTTGCTAAAATAAGGAGGAAACATATTGAAATCAGGATTTATAACAATTATAGGAAGACCAAATGTAGGAAAATCTACATTACTTAATAATTTAATGGGTGAAAAACTATCTATAGTATCTAGTAGACCACAAACTACAAGAAATAATATACAGACTATATTAACTAAAGATGAGTATCAAATAGTATTTGTTGATACTCCAGGAATGCATAAGCCAAAACATAAATTAGGTGAATATATGGTTAAAATAGCAAAAGATTCTTTAAAAGAGGTAGATTTAGTGCTTTTTTTAGTTAATCCTAGTGATGAACCTAATAGGGGAGATATATATATTCTTGAGCAATTAAAAGAATGTGAAACTCCAATTTTTTTAGTATTAAATAAAATAGATGAAAATACAAATGAAAGAGTGGCTAAAACTTTAGAGGAATATTCAAAGCTTTATGATTTTAAGCAGATAATTCCTATATCAGCTATAAATGGTAAAAATACTGATAAGCTTTTAGAACTAATCTCTATGGAACTTCCAGAAGGACCAATGTATTATCCTGAAGATATGATTACTGACCAAAATGAAAGATTTATAGTTGGTGAAATCATTAGAGAAAAAGCTTTGAGACTCTTATCACAAGAGGTTCCCCATGGAATAGCTGTTGAGTTAATAACTATGAAAAAAAGAGAAGATGATAGCTATCTAATAGAAGGAAATATGTTATGTGAAAAAAATTCTCATAAAGGTATTATTATTGGAAAAAATGGGGGCATGATGAAAAAAATATCCACTTATGCAAGGCAAGACATAGAGAAATTTCTAGGATGTAAAGTTACACTAAAGCTTTGGGTAAAGGTAAAGGGTGACTGGAGAGACAGTTCCTTTATGTTAAAGGAACTTGGTTATAAATAACCTTTAGGAGTGGAATTGTTGAATATAGTTAAGAGCAGGGGTGTAGTAATAAAGAGTCAAGATTATAAAGAGAATGATAGATTGGTTTGGATTTTTACTGAGGACTTTGGAAAAATATCTGCTATAGCTAAAGGCGCTAAAAAAAGTAAAAATAAGAACTTTTCTACTACTCTTCCTTTTTGCTTTGGCGAATATGTGATGTATAAAGGGAGAAATTTGTACACACTAAATGAGTCAAAAATCATAGATTCATTTCAGGATATATTGAATGATTACGATACTTTGATTTATGGTTCTTATTTTAATGAGCTTATAGATATAGCTATAGAAGAAGAGCATAATTTTGAGTTATTTAGAGAACTAGTGAAGTGTTTTTATATTATGAGGAATAAAGCTATAGATTTAGATATCCTAGCTAGATCTTTTGAGATGAAGGTATTAAAGTCTACTGGATATGGTATAAACCTAGATAGATGTTGTATCTGCGACAAAAAGTTAGATACTTCCAACTACATATCTTTTCAATTCTATGGAGGAGTTTGTGAAAATTGTCAAAAGATTTATGGTACAAATATATCTAAAGTTGCTTATAATGGAATAAAATTCTTAAATAAACTAGATATAGAAAAAATAGGAAGATTATCATTAGATAGAAATACTAAAGATGAAATAGCCAAGGTTTTGGAGAATTTTATAAGTAATAATTATAATAGAAAACCTAAGAGTTTATCTATGCTTAATTATTTTTCACATATAGAAAAACAGTAAGATAGTGAGGAGAGATGAATTTCATGGAAGAAATAACCTTGAAGAAGATAGATATGTTGAGAGAAAGAGCTAACTTATCCTATGAAGAAGCTGAGGAGATACTAGAAAATTCCAATGGAGATATAATTGAAGCGCTAGTGTTTTGTGAGAGAGAGAAAGAAAAGAAAAAAAGAAAGTTTTCTAATGAAAAAATAGATATTGATGAATTTATAGAATATATTAGGTCACTAATAAAAAGCGGAAATGTTACTAGAATCATTATAAGAAATGAAAACAATATATTAGTGAACATACCAATAAATGCAGGAATAATAGTAGGCTTTGCATTATTATTGCAACCTATTTTAATATTAATTGGTGCAGCTACTGCAGTTGTTGTTAATTTGGAAATAGATATAATCAAAGCTGATGGGAGTGTAGAAGTAGTAAATAAGTTTGTTAAAACGACGGTAGAGCACACTGTAGATAAAGCAGGTAAGGTAACCGAAGTTATAAAGGAAAAGGCAAGTCATACTACAAAAGCTATAAAAAATAAATTAGGAAATATGAGATTTAAATAAAATTGCTCCAATGATAGTTAAAGTAGGTATAACTTTCATTGGAGCAATTACATTTTAAACAGTAATTTTATTCTATATTTTTATAATATATAGATGTAAAGTGATAAAATAGAAAGATAAAAATGGTGGAATTTGTAGTTTTATAAGCAAAAGTGTGAATTTTTCAAAAAACATAACAATTTCTATGATATACTTTAAGAAACTTATTGAAAAATGGTAGCAGTTGTTATAATATCATATTGTAACTAAAAAGTGTAGCAAATATATAGTAGAAAATTTCTAACACATAATTTATTAATTACTATTTATTAAATTATACTGTGAAAGGTGGCGAATTAAGATTAAACTTTCACCAAGACAAGAACAAATAATAAAATTAGTTAAGGAGAATGAGCCAATAACCAGTGAGGCTATTGCTCAAAAATTAGGACTAACTAGGTCTGCACTTAGACCAGACTTATCAATACTTACTATGACGGGAATACTTCAAGCGAGACCTAAAGTTGGATATATATATGGAAAACAGTATTCGAATGAAAATACTAGTAGCCGTATAAGGAAGATAAAAGTAAAAGATGCAATGTCTAAGCCAATTTTGGTCACAGAGGAAACTACTGTATATGAGGCTATTTTGAACCTTTTTTTAAATGATGCAGGTACCCTTTTTATTGAAAATGGAGGATATCTTGTAGGTGCGGCATCAAGAAAAGATTTTATTAAGATGGCAATGGGTACTGCAGATATGCATAGAGTGCCAGTGGGTATAATAATGACTAGGATGCCTAATATAATTCATATAGGGGAAGAAGATACGGTTTTCGATGCTGCTAAGAAAATAATAGAACATCAAGTAGATTGTTTACCGGTGGTAAGAAAAGAGATTATAGGGTCAAAAGAAAATTATAAAATAGTGGGTAAAATTTCTAAAACTACAATAACAGGTATTTTTGTGAAAATGGGTGAAGACGAGTAGAAAATAAGACAATAAAACTACTACTCGTTTGACTATATATTTTATATTTAAGGGGTTGTGTAACATGGGAAATAAAAAATATGTATACCTTTTTACTGAAGGTAACGGCACAATGAAGAATATTTTAGGAGGAAAAGGAGCAAATCTTGCAGAAATGACAAGCTTAGGAATACCAGTTCCTCAAGGGTTTACTGTAACTACTGAAGCTTGTAATAAATATTATGATGATGGAAAGATAATAGCACAAGAAATAATCGATGAAATCTATAGTAAAATGACTGAGTTAGAAAAAATAAGTGGGAAACAGTTTGGAAGCTTAGAAAATCCATTACTAGTTTCTGTAAGATCAGGAGCTAGGGCTTCTATGCCAGGTATGATGGATACTATACTTAATCTAGGATTAAATGATGATACAGTTGAAGTAATGGCTAACAAAACTAATAATCCAAGATTTGCTTATGACTCTTATAGAAGATTTATTCAAATGTTTGCCGATGTTGTAATGGAAGTTGAAAAAAGAAATTTTGAAAATATAATGGATGAAATGAAAGAAGCTAGAGGAGTTAAGTTAGATACTGAATTAACAGCAGAAGATTTAAAGGAATTAGTAATTAAGTTTAAGGCTTATTATAAAGAAGCTAAGGGTGAGGAATTCCCAAGTGATCCTAAAGAACAATTAATAGCTTCTATTACTGCAGTATTTAGATCTTGGAATAACCCAAGAGCTATTGTTTATAGAAGAATGAATGATATTCCAGGAAGCTGGGGAACTGCAGTTAATGTTCAGGAAATGGTATTTGGAAATAAGGGAGAGACTTCAGGAACTGGAGTTGCATTCTCAAGAAACCCATCTACTGGAGAAAAGAAAATATTTGCTGAGTATTTAATGAATGCTCAAGGAGAAGATGTTGTTGCAGGTATTAGAACACCACAAGCTATAGAGCAGTTAGAGAAAGAAAATCCAACAGTTTATAAACAGTTTATGGATATCGTTAATACCTTAGAAAACCATTACAGAGATATGCAAGATATGGAGTTTACTATTGAAGAAGGAAAACTTTATTTCTTACAAACAAGAAATGGTAAGAGAACTGCACAAGCTGCATTAAAAATAGCTGTAGATTTAGTAGAAGAAGGAATGTTAAGTAAGAGAGAAGCTGTACTTAAAGTAGAACCAAAACAGTTAGATACATTACTACATCCGAACTTTGATACTGTGGCTCTTAAAGCTGCAAAAGTTATAGCTAAAGGACTTCCAGCATCACCAGGAGCTGCTTGTGGTAAAGTTTATTACACTGCTGAAGAAGCAAAAGCTGCTCATGAAAAAGGAGAAAAAGTAATTTTAGTAAGGCTTGAAACATCACCAGAGGATATTGAAGGAATGGTAGCATCTGAGGGAATATTGACAGTTAGAGGTGGTATGACTTCTCACGCTGCGGTTGTTGCAAGAGGAATGGGAACTTGCTGTGTAGCTGGATGCGGAGAATTAAAAGTAAATGAGGAAGCTAAAACCTTTGAGGTTGGTGGAGTTGTTTATCATGAAGGAGATTATATTTCAATAGATGGTAGCACTGGAAATATTTATGCAGGACAAATCAAAACTGTGGAACCAGAAATAAGCGGATATTTTGGAATATTCATGGCATGGGCTGATGAAATAAGAGTATTAAAAGTTAGAACTAACGCAGATACTCCAAAAGATACAGCTCAAGCAATTAAATTCGGAGCTGAAGGTATAGGCCTTTGTAGAACAGAGCATATGTTCTTCGAAGCTGATAGAATAATGGCTATAAGACAAATGATAGTAGCTAAAAATGAAGGAGCAAGAAGAAAAGCACTAGAAAAACTATTGCCAATTCAAAGACAAGATTTCATTGGAATATATGAAGAATTAGTAGATAGACCAGCAACAATTAGATTTTTAGATCCACCACTACATGAGTTCCTTCCTCATGAAGATGAAGAAATAAAAGAGTTAGCAGCGGAACTAGGAATAACCTTTGAAGAATTAAAGGAGACTGTAGAGTCATTACATGAGTTTAACCCAATGATGGGACATAGAGGATGTAGACTTGCAGTATCTTATCCGGAAATAGCTGAAATGCAAACAAGAGCTGTAATTGAAGCAGCTATAGATGTTAAAAGAAGAAAAGGATATGACATAGTACCAGAAATCATGATTCCACTTATAGGAGAAATAAAAGAGTTTAAATATGTTAAAGACATAGTTACAAGAGTAGCTGATGAAATAATAAAAGAAGCTGGAATAGAGTTAAAATATATGGTTGGAACAATGATTGAGATTCCAAGAGCTACTTTGACAGCTGATGAAATAGCTAAAGAAGCTGAATTCTTCTCTTTTGGAACTAATGATTTAACTCAAATGACTTTTGGTTTCTCAAGAGATGACGCTGGAAACTTCTTAAAACATTATTATGATAAAAATATTTATGAGTTTGATCCATTCCAAAAATTAGATCAAACAGGGGTAGGTAAATTAGTTAAAATGGCTGCTGAATTAGGGAAGAAAGGAAGAGAAGACATTAAACTTGGAATATGTGGAGAGCATGGTGGAGATCCATCATCAGTTGAATTCTTCCATGAGGTAGGATTAAACTATGTATCATGTTCACCATTTAGAGTTCCAGTAGCAAGACTTGCGGCAGCTCAAGCACAGATAAAAAATCCAAGATCAACTAAATAATAAAGTAAATAGTGTAAGTATAATTTTAAAAACCTTATTCATTGGGTATTTGAGACTATCTGTACTATAAAAAAGTATAGGGTATTGCAACTTAATTTCGTTAATGATTTTAAGTGCAATACCTTATTTTTATTTAAAATTTATATTTTGTAGCAGAATTTTAAAAGAAAAATAGTTATTATGAAGCACTTTTTGAAATAGTTATGGAACATTTCTGTGGTGCGAGTGAGATTAGAGCATAAGGGCGTAGCAATTAATGTACGCAAATAAAATTAATATAAGTATAACTTTATAGAATAAGGGAGATATATTAACATGAGATTTAGGAAAAGCATCTTTGATCAAAAAGAGAATACAAAAGATGCTTTTGATATTACTAACTTTACATACAATAATTGGGATGATATACTAGAATCAATATTTGAGAAACCAACTATTGAAGAGGTAGGTATTGAGAGAGAATGGGCATTAAAAAATAAAATAGGGGGTGGGGATATTTGGTGAGCATGAATTTATTAAAAAGGATATTAGAGATATGTTTATTCATAGGTTTCATAATTCCTTTATTAGATATCGTATTAGGCACAACTACTTCATTAATTAATTTAGATTTTGATATTGATGTAGATTTTGATGGATTTATTCCATTTAATGTAATGTGTTTTTCATTTGCTCTAATAGTATTTAGTTCATCTGG
Organism: Clostridium sp. UBA4108; assembly: GCA_002381695.1. Taxonomy (GTDB): domain Bacteria; phylum Bacillota; class Clostridia; order Clostridiales; family Clostridiaceae; genus Clostridium_J. The sequence continues at coordinate 285,155 of DFXM01000001.1, forward strand.
ATTATTTTTAATGAAGTTTATGACTAACACTATAACAGTTGTAGCACTACTAGGAGTATCTTTAATAGCTTCAATAATAGCATATATATCTGTATATAAGTTTATAGTACGTAAATTAAAATCAAATAACCCTCTAGCATTAAAATCCAGTGACTTAATAGGTATGGTAGGTATTGTAGTATTGAGAATAACACCTCTTAGTGATGGCGTTATATCATTAACAGATAGTACAGGAGCTATTATAACTTATAGGGCAACATTAAGTGCTTATGCAGGTGTCGAAGGTGAATATGTTATAAACCAAGGACAAGAAGTAATAATATCAGATTTTGATAGTGAGAAAAAAATTTGTTACGTTATATTACCGAAAGGTAAGCAATAAAAATTAAATAAATGGGGGTTATATCAATGGCAGACGTTATTTTTGGTTCAGTATCTGGAACAGTTGGACTTATAGTAATTGGATTAATACTAGTCCTTGTTGGAATATTGAGTACATGGAAAAAAGTGCCTTCAGATAAGGCGGCAGTAATTGTAGGTTTTGGGAAACCTAAAGTAGTAACTGGTGGTGGAACAGTTGTAATACCAGTAGTACAGAGAATGGATACAATTACTTTGGAAAATATTATGTTTCCAGTGGAGATTAGGCAAACAAAGACAGCTTTAGGGGTTACGATTAATGCTGAAGGAATAGTTGTAATCAAGGTTAAGAATGATGAGACCAGCATACTAGCGGCTGTACAACAGTTTAATAGTACTAAAGAAGCTGAAACAGTTAGCACTATAAGAACACAAGCATCTGAGGTATGTAAAGGTAAACTTCGTGAAATTGTATCATCAATGAGTGTTGAAGATATATACAATGATAGAGAAAGTTTTGCTGCTAAAGTACAGCAGGTAGCTGGAACTGAGTTAGGTGATATGGGGTTAGAGTTAAAGTCATTTACTATAAATGATATCACCGATGACGAAGGGTATATAGAGGCATTAGGAAAAGAGCAAATAGCTAAGGTAAAAGCAACAGCGGCAATAGCTGAGGCTGAAGCAGATAAGGAAAAGCAAATAAAAACAGCTGAAGCTATTAAGGAAAGAGAAATAAGAACAGCTGAAGCACTTAAAGAAAAGCAAATAAAAACAGCAGAAGCACGTAAAATAGGTAAGCAAGCAGAGCTGGAAGCTGAAACTCAGATAGCAGAATCAGAAAAGAACAAGGAATTAAAGATTTTAGCGTATAAGAGAGAGCAAGAAACTCAAAAAGCAGTAGCAGACGCAGCTTACAAAATACAATCAAACATTACTTCTAAAGAAGTTAAAAATACTGAAATGGACGCAGTTTTGCTTGAAAAGCAACGTAATAAGGAAATAACTGAAGCAGAAGTACAGGTAGAAATAGTAGCAGAACAAAGAAAGATAGAACTAGCACAGAAAAAAGCAGAAAGAAAAGAAGCAGAGTTATTAGAAACAGTTGTTAAACCTGCTGAAGCAGAAAGAAAAAGAAGAGAATTAGAGGCAGAAGCTAATAAATTTGAACAGGTAAAGAAGGCTGAAGCAGGAGCTGAGAAATTGAGATTAGAGGGAGAGGCGGAAGCTAAGGTTATAGAGTCAAGAGGTTTATCAGATGCAGATGCTATAAGAGCTAAAGGGTTAGCCGAAGCAGAAGCTCTTGAAAAGAAAGCAGAAGCGCTTGCTAAAATGGATGAAGCAGGTAAATTACAGATGGTTATTGAAAAATTACCAGAGATTGCAAAAGCTGTTGCAGAGCCATTATCAAGAATTGGAAATATTACTATTATAGGTGGTTCTGGAGAGGGTTCAGACGGAGTATCTAATGTAACGGGTTATACAGTTGGAGCACTTAAAGCAGTTACTGAAGCAGTTAAAGAAACTATAGGATTTGATTTAACTGATGTTATGAAATCAAATACAATTAAAGCTAAAACTGATAAAGAGATCAAAATTGATATTCAAGGATTACCTAAAAGCACCAATGAAGCTTTAGAAAAATATGATAATGCAATAAAAGATATGAAAGATGGCAGTGAAGAATAGAAATAAGAAAAATAGTTTCATTAATAATTATAAAAAGTATATCGTTTTTCATAATACTAAAAAATAGTTGGTGGTCTCTTATGATAGCTGTAGCTCAAGTACAGATTAAAAATCCTAGATAATAAAATATAAAAAGCTANNTAGCTTTTTATATTTTATTATCAAATTTAGTTTCAATATAGCTCTTAAAACCATAAGAGAAATTTAATTGGCTATGATTGTATGGGATAGATTTAGAGAGTAGAGAAACAAAGGCTTTCTTATTACAGTTATCTATGTTATTATAGTAGTCTCTAGATATTTTCCAATATTTTTGAGGAAAAGCTAGGTAGGATAAAATGTATTTATAGTCATCTAAGGTAAGGGAGTTATGACCCTCATATTGTTGAATAAAATTAATAGCTAAATCTAAATCCCAAAGGGTTGAATCTCTTCTCATTAATCTTCTTAAACAATAGGAGATGTCAAAGGAACAATAATCAGTTTTACACTTATCAAAATCAATAACATGTAGATTATGATTACATACTATTAAGTTTTTACTTACAAAGTCACTATGACATAGAGAAATAGAAAGATTGCTATAATTTATAGTTTTAGATATATCTATAGAGAATTTTGCCAGTTCTATACTGCTAAAAAAGTTATTTAAAAATAATTTAGAAAAGCTGTCATTGTATTTTTTAGCCTGCTTACTAAAAGAGATTATTTGAGAAAAGTGTTTATTAAAAGAGGCATCAATATCATTGAATCCACTCTTATATTCACTGCCTAATATGGGTATGAAACTTTTTGAGCAGTTATGAATGTGCCCTAGGGTTTTACCAGCTAGATTTACATGTTCAATTTGATCAAAGTCACATTTAAAACCATTGACCCAAGGCGTTAAAATAAATAACATATCCTTATATTCAACATATCTACTATTGTTAAGTGTAGGTAGTATACGTGGAACATGAATATCATGTCTATAAAGCCATTCAATGGAAGAATATATAAATAGTAATTCTTTAGTATTATAATAAACTTTTTTTAAACAGTAATCATTACCTGTGGAGGAAATTTTATAAACTGCTCTATGTTTTGTTGAATCTTTAAATTTAACTTCTTGAACTTCACAATCTATAAGTCCATAATGAGGAAGTACATGTTTTTTTATATTGGATTCAGTTAGTAGAGAGTTAGCATTTTGCTCTATAGCCATATTGGACATGCTATATACCTCCTTTAATAGTGCAAAATATTGAGAAATATAATGATATTAATAAAAGCTCCATATTATATAAGTATGTATCTCCATGTTAAAATATATCAAAATCATAAAATAAATTATAAAAAGAAGAAGAGATACCAAAGGATATATTAGACATTTTAGGGTATAATCATGGAGAGAGAATAGATACTCTCGTGGGAAGTTGTATATTTACAACATTAAACAACATAGAAAAAGGAATTATGGAAGTAGGTTTATCAGAAAAAGTAGAAGACAACTTTAAAAAATTAAGAAATTTTATGTTTTCTATAGTTTATCATGGCTCATTTTTGCAAGAAGAGAGAAAAAAAGCTAAATTTATTATAAGCCATGTTTATAAGTGTTTTTACAATCATACTGATACACTTCCTGGATTTTATAGAAATATTACAAGAACTGAAGGATTGGAACAAGGGGTTGCAGACTATATTTCTTGAATGAGTGATGAGTACTGTATACAAGTATTTAAGAATATATATATTCCTAAATAATATAGTATATGAAAAATTATTATTAAAATAATTATTTTAATGAAGGAAAAATTCATCCCATAAAGAATAATATAATAGCAAACACTAGTAATATATATAAAAAGTTCAACTTTTAAGAAGGAAAATAAGATTTTTTGTCGAAAGTATCTAAGGTATGTACTTTATAGTTAGGTGGTAGTATTAAGTGTTTTCAGAAGATATCATTCAGAAAATAAAAGAAGAAAGTGACATAGTGGATATCGTTTCGGAAGTGACTCCTTTAAGGAGAGCAGGAAGAAACTATATTGGGAGATGCCCTTTTCATAGTGAGAAAACTCCATCATTTACGGTATCACCTGATAAGCAAATCTATAAATGTTTTGGATGTGGGGAAGCGGGAAACGCCATAAGCTTTATAATGAAAACAAGAAATTTAGCTTTTCCTGATGCCATTAAGATTCTTGCTGAAAAGATAGGTATAGAGATAGAGGATGATTCTGGGAATAAGGAAACCAAAGCAAAATACAATAGAATGTATGATATTAATGTAACTGCAGCTCGTTATTTTTATGCTAATTTAAAAAAGAGTAATAATCCATATAGCTATTTGAAAAATAGAGGTATTAATGATAGGATAATTACGAAATTCGGTCTTGGATATGCATTAGATAATTGGCATGGAATACAAAACTATTTAAAAAATAGAGGATTTAGTGAAAATGAGATACTAGCGCTAGGACTTACGGTAAAAAATGAAAAGGGAAATATATATGATAGATTTAGGAATAGAATTATATTTCCAGTATTTGATGTTAACGGTAGAGTAATAGGATTTGGAGGAAGAGTTTTAGATGACTCTAAACCAAAGTATTTAAATTCACCAGAAACTGTATTGTTTAAAAAGGGCATACATCTTTATGGATTAAACATAGCTATAAAGAATAATCAGCATAAGTATGTGATAATGGTAGAAGGTTACATGGATGTTATTTCTTTGTTTCAACAAGGAGTGACTAATGTAGTGGCTACTTTAGGTACAGCACTTACAGAAAAACAAAGTAAGCTATTAAAAAGGTATTTTGATAAGGTGATTATTTCATTTGATGCAGATTTGGCCGGTCAGAATGCTACAATGAGAGGATTAGAAATATTAAAAAAACATGGGTTTGACATTAGAGTTCTTCAAATTCCCAAGGGAAAGGATCCAGATGAGTACGTAAGAGATAGGGGAAGAGAAGAATTTTTAAAGTTGGTGGATAATGCATTACCACTTATAGATTATAGATTAAAAAAGGCAGAGGTGGGAATAAATTTTTCAAGCAAAGAAATGATAATAAGGTATACTAAGGAAGTATCAGAAATTTTATCATCTTTAGATACCATTGAAAAAGCAGTCTATATAAAACAAGTTTCACAAAAAACAGGTATTAGTGAAGAGGCAATATTAGAGGCAACTAATGAAAAAACAAAGAAAAATATAAAAAATGAAAGAAATGTTAATATAAATGAGGAATTTAGGCAAAAATTATATTTAGAGCCTGCCTATATTAAGGCAGAGAGAACTCTGTTAAAATTGTGTTTTAAGGAAACTCTCTTAGAAAAGGTAAATAAATTAATAAAATCTGAGGATTTTATAACAGAGGGTTATAAGTTTATTTATGATATCATAAATAATGATGAAGATAGTTCTATAGAGAATAAATTTAAAAATATAGAGAATGAAATATTACGAAATAGTGAATACACTAAAGATTGGATTAAATTACAAGAACTAAATCTTAATATAGAAGAGAGTAACATAGAAAAAATGATAAAAGACTGCATTAAAGAGCTGAAAAAATATAGGTTAGAGGAGACGAAAAAAGAGATTATGAAGGAAATAAAGCTGTGTGAATCAAAAGGTTTAATAGAAAAATCTTTGAGATTAGCTAAAGAATTAATGGAAATACAAAAGGAAATATCAATTATATAAACATGAGAAAGGAGGTAATGTGATGAAGGATAAAAATGCTAAGATGGTAATAATTAAGAAACTTATAGAAAAAGGAAAAAAGAAAGGTTCATTAACTTATAAAGAGATAATGGATGAAATAGAACATATAGAGTTAACACCAGAGCAAATAGAGAAGGTATATGAAGTTCTTGATTCTATGGATATAGATATTGTTGGAGAAATTCAAGAAGAAGAGGAAGAAGAGGAATTTGACATCTCTATACCAGAGGGAATAGCTATAGATGATCCTGTTAGAATGTATTTAAAAGAGATAGGAAAGGTTCCACTATTATCGTCTGATGAGGAGATAATTTTAGCTGAAAGAATTGAAGAAGGGGATGAATATGCAAAGAAAAAACTTGCAGAAGCAAACCTTAGATTAGTTGTTAGTATAGCTAAAAGATATGTAGGAAGAGGAATGTTGTTCCTAGACTTAATACAAGAAGGTAATCTAGGACTTATAAAGGCAGTAGAAAAATTTGATTATAGAAAAGGATTTAAATTTAGTACCTATGCTACATGGTGGATTAGACAGGCAATAACTAGGGCTATTGCAGATCAAGCTAGAACTATAAGGATACCAGTGCATATGGTAGAGACTATAAATAAATTGATTAGAGTATCTAGACAATTACTTCAAGAACTTGGAAGAGAACCATTACCAGAAGAGATTGCAAAATATATGGATATGACTGTAGATAAAGTTAGAGAAATAATGAAAATAGCTCAAGAGCCGGTTTCTTTAGAGACTCCAATAGGTGAAGAGGAAGATAGCCATTTGGGTGACTTTATTCCAGATGATGATGCACCAGCTCCAGCAGAGGCGGCAGCATTTACTATGCTGAAAGAACAACTAATAAGTCAATTACGCACATTAACTCCAAGAGAAGAAAAGGTATTAAGATTAAGATTTGGGCTTGATGATGGTAGAGCTAGAACCTTAGAAGAAGTAGGTAAAGAATTTAATGTTACCAGAGAAAGAATAAGGCAGATAGAAGCAAAGGCCTTAAGAAAGTTAAGACATCCTAGTAGAAGTAAAAAATTAAAGGACTATTTAGATTAGAACACCTTAAGTTTAGGTGTTCTTTTTAATTTTTGAAAAGATAAAGGTTGAATTTTCTGTAAATATAGAATATAAATATAATATAATGGATAATTATATGAAGTTTCTAAAATGTGAATTTATTCATTTTAAGTTTATATGTATAAATAATTATGATATAATTTCCGTAAGGTGGTGAATGCATGAGAATATTTAAATCGAAGCATAAATTAGAAATAGTACCAACTATTATAACTACGTTGCTTCTAAATATAATTGGAATATTTGTAATCTATATTGGAGATTCATATTTAATATTAAATCTTATAAGAACAATACTAATAATATATAATATTTTTAATATATATAACATTTTACTTTGGTTTACGTTAAAATATGAAATTCATGATAATGAAATAATTATAAAAGCCATAGGCGGATTAAAGAAGATTAGAATAAATTTGAATGATGTTCAGTGTTATACCATACAAACAGGAAAAATAAAGGGCATTAGGCTATCTGGAATAGCGTCTAATAAATTTGCATTAGGGCGTATAGCCATTAAAAATTTAGGAACAACAAGGATGTTTGTAACCAATAGTTCTAGTGTTATATATCTAAAAACAGAAGATATGAATTATGGGGTATCCCCTATTTCTAAAGTGAAGTTTGAGGAGTTTTTAAAGGAAAAATGCATAATTAATAGGCCGTGGGAAAAGAAATTTAACAAAACTAATAGGTTATATAAAGATAAACAATTTATCATTCCTCTTATTATAGCAAGTGTAATAACATTAGTAATAACTTTCAATCCTATTGTATTATATTTATTTGATAAATTACCTGATGTAATGCCGCTAGCATTTGATAGTTCGTTAAGGGCAACAGAAGTAGGAACTGATAAACAATTCGTATTTGCTCAGATGATATATGGAATTTGTAATATGGCAATTCTATTTTGTATGTATTACGCATCCCATTTTTCAGCTAGATATGATAAGAAGACTGCACATAGATATATATATGGAGCTTTAGTTATATCTTTATTTTTATTAATTTTACAATTTAGAATTATAAGTTTAGCATTATAAATTAAGATAGGTGAAGGCATGATAATAAGTAATAGATTAAAACACATATGTGATTTAGTAACAGAAGTGAAGAGTATAGTGGATGTAGGCACAGATCATGGATATGTTCCAATATACCTTATAAAATATAAAAATGTAAAGAGTGCTATAGCTAGTGATATAAATAAGGGGCCGGTAGAAAGAGCTATTAATAATATTAATAATTATGATTTACAGGACAAAATTATTTGTAGGCTAGGCGGAGGGCTTACAACCATATATCCTAGAGAGGTAGAAGCTGCGGTAATAGCCGGTATGGGTGGAAACCTAATAAGAGATATTATAGAAGATAGTAAAGAAGTATTTAAAGCACTTAAATATGTAGTGGTGCAGCCAGTACAAAACCCAGAGGTGTTAAGAGAATATATTTATAAAAGCGGATATATAATTTTAGATGAAGAAATTATAAAAGACGAAGACAAATACTATGAGATAATTAAAGTAAAATATGGAAATGCTAAAAAACAAGAGGATCCTATTTATTATGAAGTAAGTAAAGTATTATTAGCTAAGAAAAATCCTCTATTCAAGGAGTATTTAGAATATAAACTTGATAAGTATATTGGAGTTTATGAAAAATTAACAGATGAAACAGAAGGTGCAAAGAAAAGAAAAGAAGAACTACAAGATAAAATCGAAAAGCTTAAGGAGTTTTTAAAATGTCTTTAAAGGTAACTGATATTATAAATATAATGGAAAAGATAGCACCGACACAGTTAAAAGAAAGTTATGATAATGTGGGCCTTATGGTTGGCGACAAAGAGGCTATGGTATCAAAAGTGTTGGTAGCTCTTGATTGTACTTTAGAAGTAATAGACGAAGGGAAAAAATTAGGGGTAGATATGATATTAACACATCATCCATTGATTTTTAAAAAGCCATCATCTATCACTACGGATACGCTACAGGGAAGAAAAATTATAGAACTAATAAAAAATGATATTAATCTCTATTCTTCACATACAAATTGGGATGCTGTAGAAAATGGATTTAATGATACTATAGTTTCTATTCTAGGTTTTGGACATGGAGAAATTATGGATATAAATTCGTTAGGTAAAAATACAGGCGTAGGTAGGATTGTAAAGTTAGAAGAAGAAAAGAGTTTAAAGTATATAATAGAGATAGTTAAGGATCAATTAAATATCGGGAAAACTAGATATACTGGTGAGTTACATAAAAAAATTAAGAAGATAGCCATTATAAATGGAAGTGGAGAAGATTATTTTGAAAGAGCTATTGAATTAGGTGCTGATCTTGTAATTACAGGAGATACAACTTATCATTTTGTTTCAGACTATACTGAAATGGGATTAAGTATATTAGACATAGGCCATTTTAATTCTGAGTGGCCAGTACTAGTTTATTTATCTCTTAAGTTAAAAAAGCTGCTAAATAAAAATGATGTAGAGCTAATAATTTCTGAGAATATTAAAGATCCATATAAATTTATTTAAAGAAATAATCATATATAGTTCAAATTAACATGATATCATTATGAATATGGAAAAATTTTGAAATTTTAATTATCTAAAATTTATATTTATATTAAAATTTTATTTGCAATATTAAATTATATGTGGTAATATTAATAATGCGAGTAAGCCAGACAATCGCTGCTGACATTGTCAGGAGAGGAAAGTCCGAGCTCCATAGGGCAAGGGTGCTGGGTAACTCCCAGTGGAGGCGACTCTAAGGAAAGTGCAACAGAGAGATACCGCCAAAGGCATGTAAATGTACTGGTAAGGATGGAAAGGTGAGGTAAGAGCTCACCAGCGCAATGGCGACTTTGCGGCTATGTAAACCCCATCTGGAGCAAGATCAATAGGAGGACATTTAAGGGGTTGCCCGCTCCGTCCTCGGGTGTATCGCTTGAGCTTATTGGTAACAATAGGCCTAGATAGATGATTGTCAAATACAGAACTCGGCTTATAGGTTTAGTCGTACCATTGAAAACACTAGGTTTCAAAGCTTAGTGTTTTTTTTATTGCCAATTTTTAGTGTTTATAAAATATGTTTCATTAAATAAGCAAGTATTTAAAACTTATTTAGGCAAAGGCAAAAGGTAGTTCTATTATAGAACTACCCTTTTAACAAGGACTTAGACAAATTAATCTGGTAAAAATTTTGCAAAGGAGGTTTCTAAAACCGCCTCATATAGTATAATATCATATATTATCATAGGTGTCTATGATCTTACAGAATATTAAATCAATTCTTATAGAATAAGGAGATATCTTTATCACAGAAATATATTTTTTAATAAAAAGTGATTTAAATTTAAAATCATAGTAAATGATTCGTAACTTTTTTGTCGAATTTTAAGTGTGAAAATTGAATATAAATAAAAATTACATTATAATAAATGTAAGATTAACTTAGTGAGGAGAAACTTTATGAATAAAACTTTAGAAAATTTACTGAATAAACTTATTGATTGGATTACGACAAAGGGAGTAAAGCTTGCTATTGGAATTGTTATAATATACATTGGATGGAAGATGATTAAGAAAATAATTAAAGCTATGAATAGCTTCTTAGAACGAAAGAACGTAGATGTAACATTAAGGTCATTTTTAGATGCTTTTGTAGATATAGTTTTAAAAATTATTCTAATAATTGTGGTCATGGGATATGTAGAAATTGAGACTGCAGGCCTAGCTGCACTAATTGCATCTGCAGGGTTAGCAATAGGACTAGCATTACAAGGTAGTTTATCAAATTTTGCGGGTGGAGTAATTATTTTATTAATTAGACCTTTTAATGTGGGTGATTATATTGATGCTACAGGTTATTCAGGAGTAGTTGATAAAATAAGAATTTTTTATACCCACTTGGTGACTCCAGATAATAAAGAAATATTAATTCCTAATGGAACCTTGGCTAATGGAAGTGTAACAAACTACTCTTCAAAAGAATTGAGAAGAGTGGATTTAACCTTTAGTGTGGGATATGATGATGATATAGTGAATGTGAAGAGGGTACTTACTACTATTGTAGAGTCCCATCAGTTAATACTTAAAAATCCAGAGCCATTTATATCATTATCGGAATATAGAGGGAGTTATCTAAATTTTGCTGTAAAGGTTTGGGTTAAAAATGAAGATTATTGGAAGGTTCATTCTGATTTATTAGAGTCTGTAAAAATTAAATTTGATGATGAGAGTATAAGTATCCCCTACCAACAGATGGACATACATATAAAAAAAGATTAGTTTTAAATTTTAGGAATAAATTTTAAGGAATTAAAGAATAAAAAATATTATTAATAAGGAAACGTCTATATGTGTATTCCGCATATGAATCCATATTATAAAGAAATATTAAATGATTATGATGGGCCTTAAAAGAGATTGGTTCAAGGATAGAAATCTCTACTTTTGAACCAATATATTTTATTAAAGTTATAAATTAACAAAGCATATATGATATTTGATATATATAGAAGGAAAAGGAAGGTATTCTATCGCATCATGTATTTTTCTTTATAAATTACCAGAAATACATTTGACTTTTAAATATTTTGAGGAATAAAATAGAATAGTATATTAATTTAAAGAATAGAGAAAACGTGATATTATATTAGTATATGATAATTTAAGTTTAATGATATAAAAGTATTATAGCTGATGATTAATATTGAATAATTAATTGGAGTGATTTTTTTATGAAGATTCTAGTGTTATCTGCTACCACTGGTGCAGGGCATATGAAGGCAGCAGAAGCAATTAAAAAAGATTTAGAATCAAAGGATGGGGATATAGAAGTATATATAGTTGACGCTATAAAATATATAAATACTATTTTGAATTGGATTATAGTTAAGGGGTATATTGGAAGTGTCAAATATGCTCCTAGAGTTTTTGGTAAATTATATTATGATACAGATAAAGATAGTTTATTAGCTAAATTTGTTGAAAGATTAAATGGTATTTTTTCCAAAAAGCTAATAAAGCTTATAGATAAACTAAAGCCAGAATATATTGTTTCAACACATCCATTTGCAACAGAAATGGTTTCTAACCTTAAAAGTAAAAACATAGTTAATGCTCCTTTAATTTGTACTATAACAGATTATGCACCACATCATTTATGGATTGATGATAATGTGGATGCATATTTAGTTGCCTGTGAAGAAATGGTTGAGGAGATGACGAGTAGAGGTGTGGAAATAGAGAAAATATATCCCTATGGGATTCCTGTTGATCCTATATTTACAAAGAGAATTAACAAAAGTGCTGTATTGAAAGCTATGGGCCTAAAAGAAAATAAACCAGTTCTATTACTTATGTGTGGTAGTTTTGGAGTAAATAATATATTGGAAATTTATAATGATTTAATGAAAAGTAATGCTGATTTTCAAATAGTTGCAGTATGTGGTAGTAATGAAAAATTATATAAAAAATTATTAAGAGAGTCAGGAGAAAATAGAAATAAAGAAATAAAAATTTTAGGTTTTAGTGACGAGATAAATAATCTCATGCATGTAGCAGATATACTTATTACTAAGCCTGGTGGCATGACAATTTCGGAAGCATTAAATGTAAAAATTCCAATGCTAGTTTTTGATGCTATCCCAGGACAGGAAGAAAAAAATGCAGAATTTCTTATTTCGAGAGGAATGGGTATAAGTATAGGAGATGGAAAGACATGCAGACATATTGTGGAAAAATTACTATGCGATAGTGGTCAATTACAACTAATGGAAAAGAATTGTAATAATTTTAACAAGCAATATAGCTTTAGAAAATTACTAGATGAATTGAAAAATAAATAATAATATTTAAAAAATTTCGTTGTATACAAGCTATGACGGAGTTTTTTTATTTGTAAACAAAATGGTAAATATGATAAAAAAAGACAATAAATTTTGCAAGAGTTATCAGAATTATAGGTTTAATTGAAAAATTTTAAAAACTTTTAATTAATTGTTGAAAGTTTATTAAAAATCTTATAAACTAATGGTGGACAAATTATATGTAATTTATTTTGCAAAGGAGTAAAGAAATGAGTAACAAGGATAATTTAATTAATGAAAATGGTAAGCTTAAGAGAGAATTGGGTTTATTTGCTGCCACTGCAATTGTTGTTGGAAACATAATTGGATCTGGTATATTTATGTCTCCATCTAGTTTTGCAAGAGTTACAAATCCAAGAGTAGCAATACTTGCATGGATTATTACTTCTATAGGATCTTTACTTATTGCTCTGAGCTTTGCCAATTTAGGTTCAAAAATGCCTAAAACTGGTGGACCTATTGTTTATACAAGAGCAGCGTTTGGTGATTTTGCTGGGTTTTTGATTGCTTGGTCCTTTTGGATTGGTTCATGGATAGGAAATTGTGCAATTATAACAGCATTTATGAGTTATTTTGTTTATTTTGTACCTCAAGCAAATAATCCATTAATAGCATTTTTAGTATGTACCGCAGTAGTATGGATATTTACTGCAATAAATATTTTTGGTACAAAGCACGTAGGTATAGTAGGTACAGTAGCAACTATATTAAAAGTTGGAGTACTTGTAGTATTTATAGTTATAGCTGGAATTAATTTTGACCCAACTTATTTTAACACTGTAACAAGCCCTGAAGTGTCAGGAATGTCAACGTTATCAGCAGCTATAGCAATAGCACTTTGGTCATTTGTAGGACTAGAAAGTGTTACTGTTGCTGGGGGAGAAATAAAAAATCCTGAGAAAAATATTAAAAAAAGTACAATATACGGTGTAATTATAGTTTCAATTATATACATAATTATGAGCGTTGTAGCTATGGGATCTATGAGTCAAGGTGAACTTGCTAATTCTACAGCTCCATTAGCAGATATTATTAATAAGGCTACAGGAGCTAAGTGGGGTGGATCATTTATAGCTGCAGGAGCTTTAATATCAACTTTAGGAGCAACAGTAGGATGGCTTTTAACAACAGCAAGAAGTGCTGTAGGAGCTGCAGAAGATGGATTATTCCCTTCATTTTTCAAAAAGGTTAATCCTAAATATAATACTCCAGTAGTATCGCTAGTTATAAGTGGTATATGTATGAATGTGTTATTAATAATGAACTATGTGGGTACATTACAATCTGCATTTGATTTTATGATACTACTAGCAACATTATCTTTCCTGCCAGCATATTCATTTTCAGCTGCAGCAGAAATGGTTTTATTATTTAAGAAAAGTGAAGAGTTTAACGTATTTAGCTTTTTAAAGAATTCCTTCTTCTCATTACTTGCTTTTGCATATTCTATATATGCAATATATGGAACAGGTGCAGAGGTTGTAATGTATGGGTTCCTACTAATGCTTGTAGGAATACCGATATATATATATATGATGTTACAAAAAAATAAATATAATAAAAATGTAGATAAATTAAAAGAAGAAGCAGGAATAATTGATTAATAAAAATAGCTTGTCTTAGTAAATAAGACAAGCTATTTTTTATTGCAGTATTCGGCAAAAAATATAAAACATATGTAAAGAAATATAGTGTTAGTAGTAAAATATTAAAAATATATTTATGAATGTATAAAAGGATATTTAAACATAGTTTAATCTGCGTTTAAATATCTCTTTTATATGATTAAAAATAAAACGCTAAATATTTAAACATAAAGTTATAAAAAAAGACGCATACTAGTATTAAATTTATGTAAAAGGATAGAGTGATATGAAAAAGTATAGAATCATTGTTATATTATCATTAATAGTTGTCATTATTATTGTAAATAATAGTATTAATAGTATGTTTGTTAAGGCAAAAGATGATGAGAAAAAAGAATTTAAAATAGCTATAGTAATTGATGATTTTGGTTACAATGCCGAGGGAACAAAAGAGATGTTAGAATTAAATATTCCTTTAACAGCTGCAGTAATCCCATTTGAAGTAAGATCCAAAGAGATATCAGAATTAGCTATTAGTAATGGAAAGGAAGTAATAATTCATATGCCGATGGAAGCTAATAATTGTAGTAAAAATTCTTTTGGTAAAAAATCTATAACTACGGATTTGTGCGATGAAGAGATTGAGAATAGAGTTAAGGCAGCACTAGAAGAAGTTAAGGGCGCAAAGGGATTAAATAATCATATGGGATCTAAGGCAACAAAGGATGAGAGGGTCATGAGATGCATACTTAAAGTAATTAAGGAAAATAATATGTTTTTTTTAAACTCTAAAACGTCTGGTAAAACTACATCTAATGATCTATGTAAGGAAATGGGAATAAAATACTATGAAAGAGATGTATTTCTTGATCATGTATCTACTCAAGAAAATGTAGAAAAGTCCTTAGAGAAAGCCTATGAAATTGCCAAGGAAAAGGGATATGCTATTGCAATTGGACATGTAGGAACTCAAGGAGGGAAAAGTACAGTATATGGAATAAAAGCTAAGATACAATCTCTAGAAAAAAGAGGAGCGAAGTTTGTATTTTTAGAAGAAATAAATTAATTATAGATATTAATTACAATAACTAAAAAATATTTCTATAAATTATTAAAAGTTGCCAATGGCAACCTTTAATAATTTTGTAGTTGGGATTAAATTTAAATGATAAATCGTATATCGTTTATAATAATATAATACACAACAATAGAGAAAAATGCAAATTAAGTATAGCATATTTAGATATAAAGAGTAGCAAATAGGTACTTAAATATATGGATATCTCTAAAATCCTTTATTTTTCATTATAATATTTTATATTAATTAGATATAGATTAAAATTTTAAAATTCCTAGGCAATTAAGAGAAACAATTAATAATAGTAAAGGTGTAATATATCTCAATATAAATCTGTATATAGTTAATAGTGTTCCATTATTTAAAGTTTCATTGTTTGAAAGTTATGTTTCTAAGTCTTCTTTTTTTATCACATAGCCAACGAATAAAGCTGTTAATAACCCACCTAAAGGCATTAATAGGTTATCAGATAACATTCCAAAAAAATCAGATAGATTGACACTTAGAATTTGAACATTGCCTAGTAGACTTTCTGGATGTACAGTTAATACACCAATTATGGCCATAGAACTCACTATAAAGAGTGCTGATTTTTTTCTAGAAAACCCCTTTTCTTCAACTAAGAAAGCCATCGGAAATTCTACTATGGAAATCATTGCGCAAGTTGCCGCAATTCCTGTAAGTATAAAGAAAAAGAGAAGTAAAATATTTAAGTCTGAAATAATTAATTTGATTACGGAATTATTGATATAAAATACAGAAGAACAAAGAATATACAAGAATTAAAAAAATAAAAGCTTATGAAGCAGTCATAAGCTTTTATTTTAGGTAGGGGCAATAAATTAAGATATATTAAATTAAGTTATATAACTTAATGAAGCTACTAAAAATTCATCAAAATATCTTTTGGATTATAACCACTATGATTCCAGCTCACGGGTCTAAACAACATGACTTTAAAATATGATAAATAGAGCATATTACTAAATACAAGAGTAATATACATTGTGAAAATATTAAACATATTTAAATAGTTGTTTAAATAAGACTTTTTCATGATTTTTCTCCTTATATATTGATTTGATAAATTTCATATTTAATACCAATTTTTATATTATTTTATATTATTTTTTTCTGATTGTCAACACTTTATAGCGCAAAACTTTAACTTGATAAATTAATATGTTATCTTTAAATAAAGATAACGTATTAATTCCTTCTGCATTTAGATTTAGGAGGTTTCAATAAGTAAATTATGGATTTATATCAACTATTATCATATAGATTTAAAGGAGATTTATATTTATAATAGGTTTATAACATAGTGTGAAAAGGAGTAAGAAATGACAATATATATATCAGAGCTAAACACCATGGAGAAGTTAGCTCCAGTTTTAGAAGAATTTAAGGTGGGATTAGAAGTTGTTACTTTTGGAAATAGCTGTATTTTAGAAGAGAGAGAGAAACATATTGAGGAGCTTAAAAATGGTATAAGTAGACTTAATTACAAACCACAACTATCACTTCATGGACCTTATGCAGATTTAAGTCCAGGAAGTAAGGACACTTTAATTGCCGCTGCCACGCTTCATAGATTTAATCAAGCCTATCAGGTTGCTAAAGAATTAACATGTGATAGAATAATATATCATTCAGGCTTTTTACCTAAAATTTATTGGGAAGAGCAGTGGGTAGAAAAATCTATTGAGTTTTGGAGGAAATTTAACAGCGATAAAGATAACAATATAAGCATTCATATAGAAAATGGATTTGATGAAGATTATGGATATATTAAAGAAATAGTAGATATTGTGGGAGAAGATAAATTTTCAGTATGCTTAGATATAGGACATGTAAATGTGTGTTCAAAAAATCATATTAATAACTGGATTAGAGGATTAAACTTAAGGATTAAACACGTTCATCTACACAATAACTATGGAGATGTAGATAGTCATAGAGGACTTAGTAAAGGAAATATAGATATTCATGAGGTTTTAGAGCTACTAAGCATATATTCACCTAATGCTAATTATACCCTAGAAGTTTTTAATACTGAGGAATTAATTAAATCCATAAATATATTGAAAAAGGACTTTTTACAATTAAGAGAATAAGATTATAGTACATAATTTAAGGTAATAGAAAACCCATGGAATGTCTGATTTCATGGGTTTTACAAATATATAAATAATTAATACATCTATTCTTTATTATCATGACTATCCTCAGAGTAATTAGAATAATCATAGTTTGAAATCATTGGTTCAGTAGGAATTATCAATGCACATATAATATAAGCGATAACGCCTCCAAAAAAAGCAGAAAAAATTGTGACTATCACCCATAAAAGTCTTATAAGGGTCGGATCTATATCGAAATAATTTCCAATTCCTGCACAAACCCCATCTAATTTTTTATTATATCTCCCTTTATATAGTTTCTTTTCTAACATACATTTCACCTCACATTATATTTAGTATAGCATAAACTCAAAATAACTAATACTCTAGCAATAGTAAAAATTTAATTTAAATTATCATTAAAGAATGTATTTAATTTGTGCTATAACCTAATGTATTTATTAATTTTAAGAAATATGTCTACAGGTAAAGTAACTCATCTAAGATAAAGGTCATGTAATTGTAATAAAATATAAATAAAAAATATATAAAATTATGTAAAATAGAATAATTTATTGAAGGTATATATATATATTAATGCATTTTATTCAATATTCGAAAAATTTAATTGAAATATATAGAATTAATAGTATAATATACTAAAAGGTACCTTTTGAAATGGGAGTGATAAATGGTAAAGATAATATAAGAATAGAATTCTTAGCAATATTATTTTTAGAATACATTATAGTAATTCATGCTCTTTTAGTGAAAGTACGAATAAATGCAAAAAAGATTATATATATTTAAATGTGAAATTTATTGGGGGTGAAGAATTGATTAAATATATTTTGAAAAGGCTAGGTATGAGTGTAGTAACTTTATTTGTAGTTATAACAGCCACTTTCTTTTTAATGAAGTTAATGCCAGGTGGACCATTTGATAGTGAAAAACCTCTTCCACCAGAAATAAAAGCTAATCTTGAAGCTAAATATGGATTAGATAAGCCACTTCATGAACAATATGCAATGTACTTAGGTGATTTGCTTAAAGGAGATTTAGGTCCAAGCATGAAGTATAAGGGAAGAGATGTACAAGAAATAATAGGATATTCTTTTCCAACTTCAGCAAAATTGGGGACATCAGTTGTAATTGTATCAGTTTTATTTGGTGTCTTTTTAGGAATAATAGCAGCGCTTAACCATGGTAAATGGCCAGATTCAGTGTGTATGATTTTAGCAACTCTAGGAGTAACTGTACCTGGTTTTGTTATAGCTACTTTGCTTATGTATGTATTTGGAGTTAAGCTAGGAATTCTTCCTATAACGGGCTTGAATGATTGGAAAAGTTATATATTACCAACAATAGCCTTAGGAGGATATTCTATAGCTTTTATATCAAGATTATCTAGATCAAAATTAGTAGAAGTTATGAAATCAGATTATATAAGGACTGCAAAAGCTAAAGGGGTAAATAGAAATAATATAATTATGAAACATGCTCTAAGAAATACATTAATTCCAATAGTTACTTATTTAGGACCTCTTGTTGCAGGAATATTAACTGGTAGTTTCGTAATAGAAAAGATATTTGCAATCCCGGGACTAGGTAGGGAGTTTGTTAATACGATTTCAAATAGAGACTATACAGCGGTATTAGGAGTAACTATATTTTATAGTGCACTAATAATTACATGTAATCTTATAGTAGATATTTTATATGTTGTCATAGATCCAAGAATTAAGTTGGAAAATATAGAGCAATAGGGGGAGAAATTATGGAAGTTAATGAAAAGATAAATATTCCTCTTGACGTTGATTTTACCTTTGTACCAGAGGAAGAGAAAGATAAAAATACAATTTCTAGACCTAGTGTTTCTTATTGGAAGGACTCTTGGAGAAAACTTAAAAAAAATAAATTGGCATATATTGGATTAATATTTATTATATTAATGACTTTAAGTGCAATATTTGTACCAATGTTATCAAAGCATGACTATGTTAGCAATAATTTAATGACGACTAATGAAAGTCCTTCAGCTGAATATTGGTTTGGAACAGACCAATTAGGAAGGGATATGTTTGTAAGAGTTATGTATGGAGCGAGATATTCCTTAATCATAGCTTTTACAGCATCCATACTTAATCTTTTTATAGGTATAGTTTATGGAGGAGTAGCAGGGTTTATAGGCGGTAAGATAGATAGTGTTATGATGAGAATAATAGATATTATATACTCAATACCAATGACTATATATGTAATTTTACTTATGGTTGCTTTTGGGAAGGGTGGAATGTTTAACATTATAATAGCATTAGCAATATCTTACTGGATTGGTATGGCTAGAATTGTAAGGGCAGAGATACTTCAAATGAAGGAGCAGGAATTCATTCTTGCTGCTAAAACCATTGGAGCATCTCAAAAAAGAATTCTATTTAGACATCTAATTCCTAACTGTTTAGGACCGATTATTGTAACTTTGACATTGCAAATTCCTTCAGCAATATTTACAGAAGCATTTCTAAGCTTTATAGGATTAGGAATTGCACCACCAGCGGCTTCTTGGGGAACTTTAGCCAATGAGGCTCTATCTAGTTTAAGATTGTATCCATATCAACTTTTATTCCCTACATTAGCTATATGTTTGACTATACTTGCATTCAATTTACTCGGTGATGGGTTAAGAGATGCTCTAGATCCAAAAATTAAAAAGTAGGGGGTGAAAAGATGAATGAATTATTACAAGTAACTAATTTAAAGACATCTTTCGATACTCAATTTGGAGAAGTGCAAGCTGTTGGAGGAGTATCCTTTAAGTTAGATATTGGAGAAGTAATAGGAATTGTTGGAGAATCTGGAAGTGGTAAAAGTATAACCATGATGTCTATATTAAAACTACTAGATGACAATGGAAGAATAAAAGAAGGAAAGGTATTATTTGAAGGACAAGATTTAGTATCTATGGCTGAAAAAAACATGGGGGTAATAAGAGGAAACTTAATATCTATGATATTTCAAGATCCTATGACCTCATTAAATCCTTTAATTACTATAGGAAAACAAATAATGGAACCACTAATTATTCATAAAAATTTTACTACTCAACAGGCCTTTACCAGGGCAGTAGAATTACTGCAACTGGTAGGAATACCTAGTGCTGAAAGTAGAATGAAGCAATATCCACATGAATTTTCAGGTGGAATGAGACAAAGGGTTATGATTGCAATGGCACTTTCTTGTAATCCAAAGCTATTAATAGCAGATGAACCAACTACGGCCTTAGATGTTACTATTCAAGCACAAATATTGGAAATAATGAAGGATATAAAAAATAAGCTTAACACATCTATAATATTGATAACTCATGATCTTGGCGTAGTAGCTGATATTTGTGATAGAGTTCATGTAATGTATGGAGGTCTAATTATTGAAGAAGGGCCTGTAAGAGAAATATTTTATAACTCTAGACATCCATATACATGGGGTTTGTTAGGTAGTGTACCTAATCCTAACACTTTAGAAAAAGAAAGACTAAAACCTATAGGGGGTCAACCACCTGACTTATTAAAGCCGCCAACTGGATGTCCTTTTTATGCTAGATGTAAGTATTCTATGAAAGTATGTAAGGATAACAGGCCGCCTTATTATAAAATTTCAGATATGCATACATCTGCCTGCTGGTTAAATGATAAAAGATCACCTAAGGTGGAAACTCCAATAGCAAGGAGGGAATCACATGAGTAATTTAGATAATACTTTAATAGAGATAAATGGATTAAGCAAATATTTTAATACTAAAAAGCCTATATTTTCAAAAAATAATGGATTTTTGAAGGCTGTAGATGGAGTATCCTTTAAGATAAAAAAAGGGGAAACCTTAGGTTTAGTTGGTGAATCTGGATGTGGAAAAAGTACTTTAGGAAGAACTCTGTTGAAGTTATATAAACCTACAGCGGGAAGTATATTTTATAATGGAGAGAATATAACTGATCTATCCAATTCACACATGCAACCTTACAGAAAAAAAATTCAAATGATATTTCAGGATCCCTATGCATCTCTCAATCCTAGATTAACAGTAGGGGAAATTATAGGTGAGCCGCTGGATATTCATAATATATGCAGTGGTAAAGAAAGACAAGAGAAGGTTAAATACTTTCTTGATAAGGTAGGATTAAATGATAATCATATGAGCAGATATCCTCATGAATTCTCGGGAGGACAAAGGCAGAGAATAGGAATAGCTAGAGCCTTGGCAGTAGATCCAGAATTTATTGTATGTGATGAACCAATATCTGCCTTAGATGTTTCTATTCAAGCCCAAATAGTAAATACCTTAGAGGATTTACAGCATGATTTAGGATTGACCTATCTTTTTATAGCCCATGATTTATCCATGGTAAAGCATATATCTAATAGAGTTGGAATAATGTATTTAGGTAAACTTGTTGAAATATCAGATAGCAATGAGGTATATAAAAATCCATTACATCCATACACTCAGGCACTACTTTCGGCAATACCTATTCCAGATCCAGATGATGCAAAGGCCAGAAATAGAATTGTACTAGAGGGAGATATTCCATCCCCTATAGATCCACCACCAGGCTGTAGATTTAAAAGTAGATGTAGATATGCAAAGAAAATTTGTAGTGAGGAAGAGCCAATATTAAAAGAAATATCTAGTGAACATTTCGCAGCTTGTCATTTGCTTTAAAGACCCTTTATGGTGAAGTAATTTTAAATTACTATAAATATGAAAATGAGGAGGCAAAGTATGAAAAAGGTTAAGGTTAAAAAGCTTTTAGCAGGAATAATCTGTGCAACATTTCTAGGTACTACTCTGTGGGGATGTGGCAATTCAAAAGAGAAAGTTGAAGAAAAGAAACCTAACGAAAATAAGCCTGCAGTTGAACAAAAAATCATTTATAATTTGGGAGCAGATCCAAAAACTTTAGACCCTCAGCTAAACTCAGCAACAGATGGAGGTATTGTTATAGCAAATGCCTTTGAAGGATTAATGAGACAAGGTGCAGATTCAAAACCAGTACCTGGAGTGGCAGAAAAGTTTGATCTATCTGAAGATGGTAAGGTTTATACCTTCCACTTAAGAGATAATGCAAAGTGGTCGGATGGAAAATCAGTTGTAGCAGGGGATTTTGAATATGCTTGGAAAAGAGCATTAAATCCTGAAGTAAATGCAGAATATTCTTATCAATTATTCTATATTAAGAATGGAGAAGCTTACTTCAATAAAAAGGTTTCTGAAGATCAAGTTGGAGTTAAGGCTTTAGATGAGAAAACGTTAGAAGTTACTTTAGAATCACCTGTTTCATATTTCTTAGATTTAACATTTTTTGCAACTTATGCGCCAGTAAGAAAAGATATGATCGAATCTAAGGGAGATAAATGGGCACTTTCACCAGAATCCTATATAGGTAATGGTGCATTTAAAATGTCAGAATGGAATGAAAAAGAACGTATAACCTTTGTAAAGAATGAGAACTATTGGGATGCGGATAAGGTTAAATTAGAAAAATTAGAATATACATTAATAGATGATCAAGTTACCTATCTAAATTCTTTTAAGAGTGGAGAGATAGACCTAATAGAATCTCCACCATCTACTGAAATTCCATCACTATTAGCAGATGGAACAGCTAAGGCTTATCCTTATTTTGGAACCTATTTCTATGTAATTAATGTATCTGATCAAGCAGAAAAAATTGATCCAGCAGCAGCTAAGGTATTAAAGGATGCAAAAGTTAGAACTGCTTTGGAATTAGCTATTGATAAAAAAATGATAGTTGAAAAAGTAAGTCAAGGTGGACAAGAACCAGCAACTAGCTATGTACCACCAGGAATAGTAGATTCTAAGAATACTCCATTCCATAAGAGTTATTTACCAGAAACTGGAGATGTAGCCAAAGCAAAAGAATTGTTAAAAGAAGCTGGATATCCAGATGGAAAAGGATTCCCTAAGATAACATTTACATTTAATACTAACCAAGGTCATCAAATGGTTGCTCAAGCAGTTCAAGATATGTGGAAAAATAATTTGGGCATACAAGTAGAACTTAAAAATGAAGAGTGGGCAGTATTCCAAGAGACAAGAAATAATTTCCAATTCTCTATAGCTAGACATGGATGGATAGGCGATTACAATGATCCAATGACATTTTTAGATATGTGGGTAACTGGTAATGGTCAAAATAATGCAGGTTACTCAAATCCTGAGTATGACAAGCTCATAGCTTCTGCAAGAGTAGAGGTGGATGTTGCTAAGAGAACAGAAATGTTACACAAAGCTGAAGATTTATTAATGGCGGATATGCCAATAATTCCAATATACTATTATAGTAATATAATATGTGCAAATCCAAAAGTTAAAGGCTTTGTTAAAACACCACTAGGTTTATTAGATTTTAAAGAAGCATATATAGAATAATAAGGTAAAAAATAGATCATGGAAAATTTTCCATGGTCTATTTTTTATAGAATATTTATGAAATTTAATAATAAATACATTGTTAATTTTTATAGGGAGAAGTATACTTTATAATAAGTAATTTTAAGATATAGGAGGAAGCTTTGTTGAGTTATATTGAGTTCAAGGATGTAAAGAAAATATATAAGATGGGTGAAGTAGAGATAGAAGCTCTTAGTGGTGTAGATTTTTCCATTGATAAAGGTGAGTTTGTAGTGGTGGCAGGAGCTAGTGGTGCAGGGAAAAGTACTATTCTCAATATATTGGGTGGAATGGATACTACTACTAGTGGCGAAATATACGTGGATAGAAATAAAGTAAGCGGTTACAACTCAAAAGAATTGACTACCTATAGAAGATATGATATCGGATTTGTATTTCAATTTTATAACTTAGTTCAAAATTTAACTGCTATTGAAAATATAGAACTAGCTACTGAGATATGTAAGGATCCATTAGATCCAGAAAAAATATTAGAAGCAGTAGGATTAAAAGAAAGAAGGAATAATTTTCCCGCTCAATTATCAGGTGGAGAACAACAGAGGGTAGCTATTGCTAGGGCACTTGCAAAAAATCCAAAGCTTTTATTATGTGATGAACCTACAGGTGCATTGGATTATAATACCGGAAAAGCTATTTTAAAACTTCTTCAAGACACAAGTAAAGAGATGGGTATGACCATTGTAGTTATAACCCATAACCTTGCCATTACTCCAATGGGGGATAAAGTTATAAGAGTTAAAAATGGTAGAGTCAATAGTATTGATAAAAATGATAATCCTACGCCAATAGAAAGGATTGAATGGTAGTTATGAAAAATGCTTTGGTTAAGGATACCTTAAGGGAAATAAAAAAATCCTTGGGAAGATTTATTTCTATCTTTGCAATTATTACTTTAGGGGTAGCATTTTTTACAGGAATTAAAGCTTCAGCACCAGATATGAGACTAAGTGCAGATAAATATTATGATAATCAAAATTTTATGGATTTTACTGTGCTATCTACTTTAGGTTTAACTAAAGAAGATATAGAAGTCCTTAAATTAATGCCTCAGGTACAAGGTGTTTTTCCTAGTCATTCAATGGATGTGATAACAAAACTTAACAATGGTGAATTAGTATTAAAAGTATTAAGCTTACCAACAGATAACCTTAATTCGCAGAAAGAGGATTTTATAAATAGACCTATATTAATTGAAGGAAGATTGCCTGGGAAATTTAATGAATGCGTAGTTGAGAAAGGTAAATTCAGCGAAACTGCATTACCCATAGGATCTAAAATTAAAATTGAATCTGGTAGTGATAAAGATATAAAAGAGGAATTGGAAAATTATGAGTATACAGTGGTAGGATATGTGCAAAGTCCTATATATTTATCTCATGAGAAAGGAAGCAGCAACATTGGAAGTGGAAAAGTAAATAACATAATGCTTATACCAGAAGAAAATTTTAAGCAGGATATTTATACAGAAGCATATTTAACAGTTAAAAATGCAAGAAGTGAATTCACCTATGGAGATAAATACTGGAACTTACTAAAACCTGTGGTGAAGGAAATTGAAGATATAGGAGAAAAGAGATCTAAATTAAGATATGATGAAGTCATAGATGAGGCCAATAAGAAACTTTCATCAAGCAAGCAAGAATATATAGAAAAAAAAGTAGAAGCTGAAAGTGAATTGAAAAGAGCAGCAGAAAAAATAGAAAAAGCTAAGAGTGATGCTGATAATGGAGAAATAGCTTTTAAAAATAAGGAGAAAGAATTTCACTTAACAATTAATGCAGCTAAAGCAGAAATAAAAAATGGTGAACAGCAGCTTTTAAAGGGTGAAGAAGAGTATGCTAAAAATTTAAAGGAGTTCAATGAGAAGAAACCATTAATAGAGACTCAACTTAAACAGGGAGAAGAAGCTATCAAAAATGGAGAAGAATATATAGTAAAACTACAAGGGTATATAGATGTATTAAAGAGTTCTTTACAGAATCCTAATATTACTGCTGAAGAGAAGATAAAAATAGAAACGGAGATTAAGGAAAAGGACCAAGGCTTAGTTGTAGCACAAGATAGCTTAGAGAAATCTAAACAACAGTTACAAATAAATAAAATAGCTTTTGCTGAAGGGGAAGAAAAGTTAAAGATTGTTAGAAGTACCTTAGATTCTTCAAAAATAAAATTAGAACAAGAGAAGGAAAAACTTGATAGTGGAATAAAAACAGCAGAGAAAGAATTTAAAGAGAGTAGAGACGCTTTAGAACAAGGAAAGATAGATATTAAAACAGGAGAAGAAAAATATAATAAATCTAAAAAGGAAGCTGAAGAGCAATTTGAAGATGCGGAAAGGAAAATTGTAAAAGCGGAAAATGATATTAAAAATACTAGTGAACCAAAGTGGTATGTATTAGATAGAGAGAAGAATTATAGCTATATGGATTATAAAGGAGCAGCCGATAGAGTTAACGCTATAGCACAAGTATTCCCAGTATTTTTCTTTTTAGTAGCTGCACTAGTATGCTTAACTACTATGACAAGAATGGTAGATGAACAACGAGTTAATATGGGAACTTTAAAAGCTCTTGGATATAGTAAAGGAGCCATTGCTTCTAAGTATATAATATATGCGGCAGTTGCTAGTCTAGCAGGGAGTATGTTAGGACTTGCCATAGGATTTACAGTGTTTCCTATAGTGATATTTAATGCCTATGGAATAATGTATAATGTGCCAGAAGGAGTGATAAATTTTAATGTTCCATATGCGGTGATAGGGACGTCAGTAGCAGTTCTTACTACTACTATGGCTGCTATATTTGCTTGTTACAAAGAATTGGTGGAAACTCCATCATTACTTATGAGACCTAAAGCACCTAAAAATGGAAAAAGGATACTTCTTGAAAGAGTTAATTTCTTATGGAAGAGATTTAGCTTTATTGAAAAAGTAACAGCAAGGAATATATTTAGATATAAGAAAAGATTTCTTATGACAGTTCTTGGAATATCAGGATGTACAGCTCTATTAGTTGCAGGGTTCGGGATAAAAGATTCTATAGAGATTATAGTAGATAAACAATTTGGTGAGATTTTTAAATATGACATGACTATAGGAATTGATAGGAAAGCTACTACAGTAGAACAAGAGAATATAGAAAAATATTTAAGTGATAATGAAGAAATCTCTAATCATATGTATGTACAAACCTTAAATTATAAAATCATAAAGGGTAATAGTGAAAAGGAAATATCGTTAGTAGTTCCTAAGGGAGAAGATAAATTTAAGGAGTTTATTACGCTAAAGAATAGAAAATCTAAAGAAGAGATACCCTTGCCTAAAGATGGAGCTGTAATTACAGAAAAGCTTGCAACAGGATTAGATATTAAAGTTGGAGATACTATAACTTTAACTAATGATGATAAAGAAGATATGAAATTAGAGGTTAAAGGCATATCTGAAAACTATGTAAATCATTATATATATATATCTAATAAGTGTTTTGAAAAAAATTTAGGTTATAAACCAGAATTTAATGAAATAATAACTAAGCTTTCTAATCCTTCTATAGAGAAAGAAGCAAATATGTCTATGGAGATTATAAAGATACCTAAAGTTAAATCAGTGAACTTTAACACGGGAGTGAAAGATAACTTTCACAATATGATTTCTAGTCTTAACTATGTAATATTGGTAATGATTGTTTCAGCAGGAGCCCTTGCTTTTGTGGTACTGTATAACCTTACAAATGTTAATATCAGTGAGAGATTAAGGGAAATAGCAACTATTAAAGTTCTTGGATTTTATGATAAAGAGGTATCTGCATATGTGTATAGAGAGAATATTATATTAACTATTATTGGAATATTGACAGGGTTACTATTGGGGGTATTTCTTCATAAATTCATAATAGTAACATCAGAGATGGAAGCCTTTATGTTTGGAAGAAGCTTAGATGTAACCAGCTTTATGTATTCTTCAATGTTAACATTCTTATTTGCTATTTTAGTAAATACGTCAATGTATTACAAGTTAAAAAATATACCAATGGTTGAATCTTTAAAATCTGTAGATTAATTAAGGCAAATGAAATAAAATAACAAGACAAAGATTCTGAAGATACGTTATATGAGCCAAGGAAATATAGGGTTCAATAATAGAGTATTAGGAAGTTAAGTAAGAGAGGTATATAAATGAAAGAAATAACATATAAAAACAGGATAGAAGAGCTAAAAAAAGAAGAAGAAATCCATAAGCAGAAAAATAATTTTTATGTAGCACTTAGACTTATATGCTTTATAGGAGGCTTAGTATTTATATTTTCATTCTATAGATTACAAAGCTATAGAATAATAGCTTTTATAACTATAATAATAGGGTTAATATTTTTATATTTAACCCAAAAGCATAGCATTATAAGATTGAAATTAGAAAGAATTAAAAAAAATATAGAATTAAATGAAGTTAGTATTAAGAGATATAACCATAATATTAAGGAATTAGATAATGGTAGTGACTTAATAGAAAACAACCATAGTTATATGGAGGATTTAGATATCTTAGGTGAGAACTCACTTTTCCAATGGATATGCTCAGCAGTGACACCCTCAGGAAGAGTTAGACTTAAAGATACTCTAAGTGGAAAATCTCATGGTTCAAAAGAGGAAATATTACAAAGACAAATTGCCATTGAGGAATTAAGTGGAAAATATAGTTTCTATGAAGGATTTTTGGTAGAAGCCTTGGTAGGAAAAGAAAAATTTAAAGATCCTAAATCTTTGATTCAGTGGAGTAATGGAGTAGTCAACAAGTTTGCAAAGAAGACATGGTATTTAATAGCTAATATAAGTACATTTCTATTAATACTATCTGTAATAATTCCCTTTATTTTTCCAAGCTTTTCATTTAATCTAAGTAAGATTATTATTGCTGTAAATATAGGGCTTATACTCTTTGATATAAAAGATAGAAATGAGAATCTTCAAAAAATATTTATATATAAGAAGGATATTGAAAGATATGGCAATATATTAAGTTATTTTGAAGAGTCAACCTTTGATTCAAGTTATTTAAATAGCTTAAAAGAGGAGGTTTTCCATGGTGATGGAAGTAGTATAACCAAGAGAATAAGAGAATTTAGTAATATTGCTAATAATGTTGCAGATAGGGGAAATATTTTTTATTGGGTATTAAATATATTATTTCTTTGGGATTATAGGATAAATTACAAATTAGAAAGATTTAAGGTGGCTAATGGAAAAAGCATAGAAGAAATGATAAATGTTATAGCTGAAGTAGAATCCCTATTAAGTTTAAGTAATGTAAATAGAGATAACAGAGATTGGGCCATACCTAAAATTGAGGATCAGAGTCTTATTGTTGAAGGGATTCAGCTTGCGCATCCATTAATTTTTAATAATGCCATATCAAACGATATTAGCTTAAAGAAAAATAGAAAAATTTATCTTATTACAGGTTCTAATATGGCAGGTAAAAGCACTATGCTAAGAACCGTAGGAATAAACTTAGTTTTAGCTTATGTTGGTACTAAAGTTAAAGCAGAAAAATTTAATTGTAGTTTAATGAATATTTTTACACTCATGAGAACAAGTGATAATTTGGAGGAGAGCATATCTTCTTTTTATGCTGAAATACTTAGGGTTAAGCAGCTTATAACGCTTTCTAAGGAAAGTAAACCTGTGTTCTTTTTGATAGATGAAATATTTAAAGGTACAAATTCAATGGATAGGCACATTGGAGCTAAGATGCTTATAAATCAATTGAGCAATAATTCAGTCCTGGGTATAGTTTCAACACATGATCTAGAGTTAGGAGCTATTTCAGAGAGTAACCAATATATAGAGAATCATCATTTTAGAGAGTATTATAAGGATGATAAATTACTTTTTGATTATAAATTAAGAGATGGAGTAAGTACAACTAGAAATGCACTATATTTGATGAAAATGGCGGGCATAGATGTTGATATGTGACATAAATATAATATATGATTTATTCATTTAAAATTAAAAAATAGAGTAAAAATCTATACAATAATTTTATATATTTTGTAATTATAAACTGTAACCTTATTATGAAATGAGGTTACAGTTTTATTTATATTATGTTAATTAAATTTTCACAATCTTTACAAACAATCTAAAAATTTTGATATAATTTAAATATAGTAAATTATTTTTGAACTTATTTCAAATATCTATGTAGGGAGGAATTAACTTTGATAGAAAAGCTCATTTTTATATTTATATCTTTTATTTTACTTATAGTCATTTACTTGAATTATAAATCAGAGGAAGAAAGAGATACTTTATTAAAATTAATAGGATATTTCATTCTTGGAGCTATTATATTAAAGTTTAATTGGATTCCCATACCTATAGGTATGTCATTATATATAATATTGTTCAAATCTAAAACAAATATGAATTTAAAGAGAATATCAGTTTGTTTAGTTTTTTTTATGATGCTGTATATTTTAATTATACCTAAAATTCAATATTGGAGTTTTGATAGGGTAAGAGAGATTGGAATATCAACAAAAAATATATACTTATTTAAAATAGAAAATGATTTCCAGTTGATTAAAGATAATATGAATTTTAATAAACAGGTTAAAATAAAAGATTTTTGTGTGGAATTTAAGAGAAATGGAGATATAGATAATTTAGAGTATGAATATATAAAGAAAGGCAAGAGGGAGCTTATTGCCTATAAAGTTATAGCAGATTTTAAACGAGGAGTATATAAAATAAGTCCTAGGAAAATAAAACATATTGAAATTTACGATGCACTGATTGAGGAGGAGCATTTCTTCCAAGTACTTAATCAATTAGATATAGATAAAATAAGACCAGAAGGTGCATATAGGTCTTTTGGAATTGTATGTTCAGGAGAATATGGAAGTTGGTCTGTGAAAAACTGGAAAAGCTATATAAATAGAAATGGAATTTTTGAGAGGGTAAAAGATGAGAACTTACCTGTAGAGGGATACGTATTTAATTTATGGGGAAATGAAGAACTTAGTCATAATATTATAGTTAGTTCACAAAATAAAGCATATATATTTTCAAATAGATAATAAAGATAGAAATATATAAGAATAGTATTTGTGTTAGAGGATATTTTTATAAGTACAGATGTTATTATCTAGTACTTACTTTGGGTATTATTAATATAGGAGGGAGCTAAGTGAGTTTAAAAGATAAAATATTAGAGGCGCTAATTGAGATTGAGAAAAGCTTAAATCAAGGGGTAGCAGCTACAGATATAAGTGATAAATTAAATTTAAATAGAGCTAATGTAAGTAGAGTTTTAAATCAATTAGCTTTAGATAAAAAAATTGAAAAAATTCAAGGGAGGCCTGTCTTATTTAAACAAATAAAGAGAAATGAAATTTTACCAATAGAAGAATCTCTACAAAATGCATACAATATAGATAAAATCATTGGAGCAAAATATAGCTTACAATTGCCAATACAACAAGCAAAGGCAGCAATACTTTATCCCCCTTTTGGACTTCATACTTTATTATTGGGAGAAACGGGTGTAGGGAAATCTATGTTTGCAGAGCTGATGTACAGGTTTGCTATAGAGTCAAACACACTTAAAGTTGGGGCTCCTTTTATTTTATTTAATTGTGCAGATTATGCAGAAAATCCTCAACTTCTTATAGGACATATATTTGGAGTGAAGAAAGGTGCATATACTGGTGCTGATAGAGATAAAGATGGATTATTAAAAAAAGCTAATGGAGGAATGATATTTTTAGATGAGGTTCATAGGCTTTCTCCTCAAGGGCAAGAAATGTTATTCACATTTATTGATAAGGGGAGTTTTAGGCCCTTGGGTGACGCTGATAGTATTATTAATGTCTCAGTACAAATTATAGCAGCCACCACAGAAGAGCCAGAGTCATATTTATTAAAAACCTTTATAAGAAGAATACCTATGATTATAACCTTGCCCTCATTAATAAATAGAGGATTAAAGGAAAAATATGCCATTATAGAGATCTTTGTAAAAGAAGAGTCTAAGAGAGTTGGTAAGAGTATTTATATAAATAGAAATGCATTAACTTGCTTATTATTATATGATTGTATAGGGAATATTGGGCAACTAAAAAGTGATATACAGCTATGCTGTGCTAGGGGATTCTTAAATTATAAATCGGGGAAAAAAGAATATATTATTATCACTCAAGAGGATTTGCCTAGATATGTTAAAAAGGGAATTTTAAAGGTCCAAGATAAAAGAGAAGAGGTTAATAATATTTTAAAAAATGGTGGAGATATTCTAAGATTTCATTATGGAGAGAGTATAGATGATATAGAGGATATTAATGATAATGAGGAAGATTTTTATGACTCTATAGAGAAAAAACTATATGAGCTGAAAAGTAGGGGCATTGAAGAAGGAGAGATAAATCATATATTAGATATAAATCTTCAAGATCATTTTGAAAAATATCTTAAAGATGCACATGAAAAAACCAAGAGATATGAAATACTAAAGTTAGTAGGAGAAGAGATTGTAGAAATAGTAGAGTATGTATTAGACTATGCAAGTAAAAAGTTAAATAGAGTTTATAATGAAAATATATATTTTGCACTAGGACTTCACTTAAATGGTAGCATAAAGAGAATAATAAATGGCAATAAGATATATAATCCCAAATTGAATTCTATTAGAGTAAATCATATGGATGAATTTTTTACGGCCATGGAAGTAGCTAAAGAAATTGATAAAAAATTTAATATAGAAACACCCCTAGATGAAATAGGATATTTGACCTTATTTTTATGTTATAATTCACCAGAATATAAGAGTATAGATAGTGAAGGTGTAGGGATTTTATTAATTCTTCATGGTAATTCCACAGCAACAAGTATGGCACAGGTAGCCAATAGTTTGGTGGGAATCGATTATGTAGTACCTATGGATATGTCGCTTAGTATCAGTGCAGAACATATGTATAGTTTGGCTAAAGAAAGAGTACAAGCAATGAACCATAAAAGAGGAATATTATTTATGGTAGATATGGGGTCTTTAGTAAATTTTGGAGATATGATTTATGAGGATACGGGTATAATAGTTAAAACTATTGATATGGTATCTACTCCAATGGTAATTGAAGCTTGTAGAAAAGCCACTTCTGGTAGAGAGCTACAGGAAATATATCAGTGTTGTAAGGATATTAGTGGTATTAAGAGAATTCAAGTAAAAAAAACTGAAATAAAGAAAAAAAATATAATTTTAGCAGCTTGCTTTACAGGAGAGGGAGCGGCAGAAAGACTGAAAAGGATTCTATTAGAAAAGCTAGATAACTATGATGATCTAGATATAATTGCAGTTAATATTCTTAATAGAAAAGAATTTTTAACAACTATTGATTATTATAGAGAAAAACATAAGGTTCTAGTAGTTGTAGGTACAATTCCTGTAGAGATAGAGGGGATTCCTTTTGTATCAGCTATTGAAATATTATCAGGACAAGGCGTTGACACCATTAAACAAATAATAGAAGGTGAGCATATCTATGATAATATAGCATTAACTTTAAAGGAACATCTAATTATTAAGGATGCATGGTTATTATTAGATAATGTACGAAATTTTATTGAAGAAATAAAAAACTATCTAAATATAAATATAAATTCAGAGGTAGAGATTGGAATAATACTTCACATATGCTTTATGATTGATAATATAAAAAATGGGAAAAGAAAGAAAGTGAAGTCTATTGAAATAGATGAATATGAAAATAGGTATAGTAGAGAAATAGTTATTATAGAAGATTGTATAAGAACTATTGAGGAAATCTATGAAATACATGTGGATAAAATAGAATTAGTTTATTTAAGTAAAATGTTTTTGTGTAATAATGAAGAGAATAGTACACAGAAATAGACTGTGTAAAATAGTGTGTAATTAAATTTACACACTATTTATTTTTAAAACATATAAAAATATGAAAACATTTACCTAAAACCTAGGGAATTAGTTATTTCACGAAGTTTAGAATTATGTAAGAATATCCAAAAGTTGGCATGAACTTTGCTATATATATTTAGTGTAAGGAGGGTAGGTATGAAAAAATTAAATGTAATTGTAAAAAATAAAGCAGGATTACATGCACGACCAGCAGCAGCATTAGTTAACCTAACTCAGAATTTTAAGTCAGAGATATTTATTGAGAAGGATGGAAGACGTGTAAGTGCTAAAAGCATAATAGGAGTTTTAAGCATAGGAGCATCTATGGGAGACATTATAGATGTAGAAGTTATTGGAGAGGACGAATTAGAAGCAGCAAATGCATTAGAGGAATTATTTAATAATAAACTTGTAAATCAATGAATTATTCAAAGGAAGATCTAATAACAATACTATATATGTAATCTTAAATAGAGCATAGGTATTTTAAATACCTAAAGGAGAGATAGGTATGAAAAGAATTATGTTGGTATGTTGTGCAGGAATGTCTACTAGTCTTTTAGTAAAAAAGATGCAAGATGCTGCAGTACAAAAGGGAATTGAAGTAGAAATATTTGCAGTAGGAGAAGCAGAAGCTAAGGATCATGAAGATATTGATGTGGTATTATTAGGGCCGCAGGTTAGATATCTTTTAAGTAAGATGCAAAAGCTCATGGAACCAAAAGGAATTCCAGTGAGAGTGATTGACAGTATTTTATATGGGACCATGAATGGGGAAGCTGTATTAAAGAAAGCACTAGAAATTTAATGAAAATGTTCTTTAAAACTTAAGGAGGTTTATTTTAATGAAAGGACTAATTAATTTTTTAGAAAAGTATTTTGTTCCTGTTGCTGGCAAAATAGGAGCGCAGAGACATCTTGTAGCCATAAGAGATGGTTTCGTAGTTTTAATGCCACTTATTATTGCGGGTTCCATGGGTGTGTTAATTAATAATTTACCAATAAAGCCATATCAAAACTTTATGATTAAAGTTTTTGGAGATGGATGGAGAGTTTTTGGTAACAACTTATGGGAAGGTGCATTTGGAGTAATGTCTTTGCTAGTTGTATGCACTATAGCCTACAACCTTGCGAAATCCTATAAAGGGGACGGAATAGCTGCTGCTATGCTATCCCTAGGATCACTAATTATTATAATGGAAGGCACTGCAGATGGAACTGGTATTCCGACTCAATGGACAGGGTCCCTTGGATTATTTGTAGCTATATTTGTAGCATTGATTGTTACAGAGATATTTGTGAGATTGGCTAAAAATAAAAGGCTTATTATTAGGATGCCAGACAATGTGCCCCCAGCTGTTTCAAAATCTTTTGCAGCATTGCTCCCTGCAATGATTACATTAGCTATAATGAGCCTAGTTAAAATAATGCTTAGTGCTATTGGTATAGCTGATCTTCACCAAATAATATATGAAGCATTACAAAGTCCACTATTATCTATGGCAAATACCCTTTGGTCTGCAATTATTATAGTATTATTCAATCATTTATTCTGGTTCTTTGGATTACATGGATCTAACATATTAGAACCAGTTATGCAGTCGGTATATCTGCCAGCACTAGATGCAAATGCTAAAGCAGTTGCAGCAGGATTACAAGCAACTAATATTGTTACTAAACCTTTCTTTGACTGTTTTATTTATATGGGTGGATCAGGAGCTACTATTTGTTTAATAATTGCCATTTATATAGCATCTAGAAGGAAACATTATAAAAACATGGCAGCACTTTCTAATGGACCAGGATTATTTAATATCAATGAGCCATTAGTTTATGGTATGCCAATAGTGCTAAATCCGGTATTTTTTATTCCTTTTATATTAACACCAGTGATTCTTACAATAGTTAGTTATTTAGCTATTGCTTCACATATAGTACCTCCAACTATAGTTATGGTTCCTTGGACAACACCACCAATATTAAGTGGATTTTTTGCAACAGGATCAATTATGGGGTCGGTACTGCAGATTGTAAATCTAGCTATAGGAATACTAATTTATATACCTTTTATAAAAATGGCTGAAAGAATAGAAGGAGATAAAGAGATAGCAATAGGTAAAGTAGATAATAATTTAAGCAATTAAAGTTTATGTGATTATGCATGGTGCTTAGTTTAGCATCATGCATAATTCCTAATATACTAATTGGATTCATATATAAATTGTACATATAAAAGATAATTTAGAATTTGGAGGAGAATATGAAAGGGATTAAACTTACAGTAATAGGAGGAGGCAGTAGCTATACTCCAGAATTAATAGATGGAATAATAAAGAGAAAGCAAGAGCTTCCTATAAGTGAAATATGCCTAGTAGATATTCAAGAAGGAGTTCATAAGCAAAATATTATAGCTAATCTTGCAGAAAGAATGTTAATTCATAGTGGATTAGATATAAAGGTTACATCTTCAATTAATCGAAGAGAGAGTATAAAAAATGCTGATTTTGTTCTTACACAATTTAGAGTTGGAGGATTAAGATCAAGGGAGAAAGATGAGGTAATTCCTTTAAGTCATGGATTGATTGGTCAAGAAACCACTGGAGCAGGAGGATTTGCAAAGGCACTTAGAACTATACCAGTAATATTAGATATATGTAAGGACATTGAAGAATTAGCACCCAATGCGTGGCTTATAAATTTTACAAATCCAGCAGGGATTATAACAGAGGCAATAATAAAACATACTAAGGTAAAAACTATAGGATTATGCAATGTACCTATTACTATGAGAAATAATATTGCTAGGATACTTGATGTAGATAATAGTAGAGTAAAAATAGATTTTATTGGACTTAATCATATGATATATGGTAAAGATGTTTACTTAGATAATGAGATTGTTACAGATAGAGTTATAAAGCTACTTTGTGACGGGGCTAATATAAATATGAAAAATACTCCAGATTTAAATTGGGATGTGGAACTATTAAGAAGTTTAAAGCTAATACCGTGTCCGTATCATAAATATTTCTATATGAGAGAGAAAATTTTAAAGGAAGAATTGATAGCATATTCAAAAGGAGAAGGAACTAGGGCTAAACAGGTTATGGAAATAGAAGATAAGCTGTTTAAAATTTATGAAAATATAAATTTAAAGGAAAAACCTATAGAGCTAGAGAAAAGAGGTGGGGCGAATTATTCTGAAGCAGCTATTTCTTTAATTTCAGCTATTTTTAATGATAAAAATGAGGTTCATACAGTAAATGTAAAAAATAGAGGAGCTATTTCTAATTTGCCCAGAGAGGTAGTTGTTGAAGTAAATTGTATTGTAAATAAGTTAGGAGCTTTTCCTATAGTTCTAGGAGAATTACCTGTAGAGATTGTCGGGCTAGTTAGTCAAGTTAAAACCTATGAAGAATTAACAGTAGAAGCTGGTGTTAAGGGAGATTATAAAAAAGGACTTATGGCATTAATTAATAATCCTCTAGTAGGTGATATAGAGGTTAGTAAAAAAGTATTTAAAGACATTTTAAATGGAAATGAAGAATACCTGCCTCAGTTTAAATTAGAAATGAATTTAAATCATAGATGAGGTTATTAAAGGAGGAATAAAAAATGGAAGAAATAATCTTTATGCTAATATCCTGTGGAGGAGAAGCGAGAAGTCTTTCCATGGAAGCAATATATTATGCAAAGGAAGGAAATTTTTTAGAAGCAGAAAAATGCCTAAAAAGTGCAGAGGAAAAACTACAAGAAGCCCACGTAGAACAGACAAAGTTAATACAGTCAGAAGCTCAGAATAATAAGGTAGAAATGTCATTATTAATGGTACATGCTCAGGATCATTTAATGAATGCAATTACAACTAGAGATTTAGCTAGTGAAATGGTGGAGATGTATAAAAAATTTCTATAGAATATTTATGAATAGATGGAGGTACGACTATGAAATCCTTAGGAGTTTCAATTTATTTAGGGCACGGAGAGGTAAATAAATATAAAGAATATTTAAATATGGCAGCTGACTATGGATTTACAAGAGTATTTACATGTTTGTTATCCTTGGAAGATAATTTAGCGGAAACCTTAAAGGAATTTAGTGAAATAATGAGAAATGCAAGAGATCTAGGGATGGAAGTTATAGCAGATGTAGATCCAAGTATTTTTAAAAAACTGAATTTAGATTATAAAGACTTAAGTTTCTTTTCTAGGTTGGGATTAAGTGGTATAAGGCTTGACTTAGGATTTACAGGAAATGAAGAATCTATTATGAGCTTTAATTCAAATAATTTAAAAATAGAAATAAACATGAGTAGTGGAACAAAGTACTTAGATAATATTTTAAGTTATTGTCCTAAAAAGGATAATATTATAGGATGTCATAATTTTTATCCTCATAGATATACGGGATTATCCAGAAGTCATTTTATAAAATCTTCAAAGCAATATAAAGAAAAAGGAATTCGTACAGCAGCATTTGTATCATCAAATACATGTAATATGGGACCATGGGGTACTTCAGAAGGATTATGCACTTTAGAAGAACATAGGTTTTTACCTATAGAAGTGCAAACAAAGGATTTATTTAACACGGGCTTCATTGATGATGTAATTATAGCTAATTGTTTTGCATCAGAGGAAGAGCTCAAAAAATTAAGTGAAGTAAACAGGGATATGCTTACACTTAAAGTGAAAGTTTTAGATCAGGTTCCAGAGATTCAAAGAAAAATAGTTTTACAGGAAGAACATTTTAATAGAGGAGATGTATCAGAATATATGATAAGATCTACTGAAAGCAGAGTTAAATATAAAGGATGTACTTTTGATCTCTTTAACAGCAACTCAATAAGAAGAGGAGATGTTCTAATAGAGAGTTCTTTATATGAAAGATATAGTGGAGAATTACAGGTTGCATTAAAGGATATGGATAACAGTGGTAGAACTAATATAGTAGGCAACATAATAGAAGAGGAAATTTATTTACTAGATTATATAAAACCATGGCAAAAATTTAAATTTGAAGAGAGCAAGTAAGGACTATTTTAAATTTGAATAGTACTAGGGGTGAAGAAATATGAAGGGAATAGGAGCATCAAAGGGTATTGCTATAGGCAAAATAATTATAAAGAAAAATTATATAGAAGTAGAAAAACAGAAGATTGAAGATTGCAATAAAGAAATCTTAAATCTTAAGAGTGCTATAGATAGAGCTATATTGGAAATAGAGGAACTAATTAGATATGCAGAAAGTGAATTGAAGGATGAGGAACTGCAAATTTTTCAAGCACATATACACATACTTAAGGATAGAGAGTTTATATATCCTATGGAGCAAAAGATAAAAGAAGAGAAGGTAAATGCTCCATGGGCAGTGAAAGAAGTTACAGATAATTTAATAAATATGTTTAGTTCTCTAGCAGATGAATATTTAAGAGAAAGAAGTAATGATATTGTAGATGTATCTAATAGAATATTAAGCTTATTGCTAAATGTTAAAGACATAGATTATAAAAAAATACAATCTCCATTTATATTAATAGCTAAAGATTTAACACCATCAGAAACTGTTAAATTACCAAAGGATAATTTAGTGGGCTTTATTACTGAAGAAGGTGGATATACTTCTCATGTATCAATTTTAGCTAAAATACTTGAAATTCCAGCTATAGTTGGGGTAAAAGATATAATTTCTAGGGTAAAGGATGGAATGATACTTGGCATGGATGGAGATAGTGGAGAAATATTTATTAATCCAGATGAAGAGATTTTAAGCTTACTAGAAAATAAGAAGAAGGAATTTGAGAGTATTACCTTACGAAATAAGGGATTTATAGGAGCTAAATCATTTTCAAGTGATGGTAAGCGCTTTAATATAGTATGTAATATAGGAGCTACAGATCATACGAAGGACGTTATAAAATATGATGGAGAGGGTATAGGGCTTTTAAGAAGTGAATTTTTATATATGGATAGAAAGGCCGCACCCACAGAGGAAGAACAATTTAATATTTATAAACAGATTATAATGGATATAAATACTAAACCTGTAACTATAAGAACCTTAGATGTTGGTGGGGATAAAAAAATACCTTATTTGAATATTCCAAAGGAAGAGAATCCATTTTTGGGATATAGAGCCATAAGATATTGTTTAAATGAAAAGTCAATATTAAAAATTCAGATTAGAGCAATATTAAGGGCAAGTTCATTTGGTAAAGCTAGAATAATGTTCCCTATGATTTCAACTTTAAATGAACTTTTAATGGCTAAGGAAATTTTAGAGGAATGCAAAGAAGAATTAAAAAGAGGGAATATAAAATATGATGAAAATATAGAGATAGGCATTATGATAGAAACGCCAGCAGCAGCACTAATTTCAGATATATTAGCAAAAGAAGTAGATTTCTTTAGTATTGGAACTAATGATTTAATACAATATACTATTGCTGTTGATAGATTGAATTTGAAGGTATCCAATCTATATACTCCGTATAACCCTTCTGTACTAAGACTTATAAATATTATTATAAAAAATGGGCATAGG
The DNA here is from genome assembly GCA_002381695.1 of Clostridium sp. UBA4108. Taxonomy (GTDB): domain Bacteria; phylum Bacillota; class Clostridia; order Clostridiales; family Clostridiaceae; genus Clostridium_J. The sequence continues at coordinate 325,640 of DFXM01000001.1, forward strand.
CAAGGAATAGAAGTTGGGATGTGTGGAGAAGCAGCAGGGGATATTAAATTATTACCAGTATTTATGGGGATGGGGTTAGATGAATTTAGTGTTATACCATCTCTAGTTTTAAATATAAGAAGAAAAATAAGCGAGGTTTCTATAAGTCAATGTGAAGAATTAGTTGATAAAGTTTTAATGTTAAAAACATCTCAAGAAATAGAGAGTATGTTAGATATATGAATTTGAATACCATAATAAAATCCCCTTATGCACTAATTAATTTAATTAGTGTATTTTTTAGATTTGCTATAAGTATAAAGATATATTATATTACCAATACTAAATTTAAAATTAATTTAGGAGGGGATAGAATGGCATTATTGCGTTGTTGTGTCCAAGAATGTATAAATAATAAATCTAATTATTGTTCCTTAGAAGGAATAACAGTAGGAGGCGCTACTACTTATCAATCAGATGGAACAAGCTGCGAAAGCTTTATTAATAAAGAAAAAGCTTTAGTAAACAATATGGCAGAAGGAAATCCTTACATAGATATTACATGTAGAGCGAAAAATTGTATTTATAATATGGAGTTAAAATGTATTGCAAATAGTATTGACATAGGGGGGTATACATCTGAGACAAGTGATGAAACTCAGTGTTCTACTTTTAACTATAAATAAATATTAAATTTAGAATTGTGGAGAAATCTTCATAGAAATTTTAAATAAAAGCTTTATCCGTTAAAAGTTCTAAAAGGCTTCTTCCATAATTCTAAATTCTACATTCTAAATTAGAATTTTTTATTTAAGTATTTATTATATACCTTATTCAAATGTGCCAAATACCTTAGGAGTTTTATTTTCAACTAATATATTTCCTTTAGCAATTACAGTGTTAATTGTAAAATCTTCTTCATTAATTAATACCAAATCTGCATCGTAATCAACTTCAATAATACCTTTAGCTTTTAATTTAAGAATTTTAGCAGGGTTAGAAGTGATAACCTTAAGAGCTATTTCTAAAGGAATATGACAGTCCAAAACTGCACTACGAACTTCTTCAAATAAGGAAGTAACCATGCCTACGCGAAGGCCTATACACTCCTTTTTAGAGTTAAACATCGGTAAACTACCTTGACCATCTGAAGAAAAGGTTATATTATCTATAGGCACATTATTGTCTAAGGATATTTTTAATGCTTTACAAGCTCTAACTTCTCCTTCTTCCCAAAATAGAGGATCTGAACTTGTGGTAAAATCTATATAACCGCCATTTATAGCATATTTTATAGCATCTTCAAAGAGATAAGGGTTTCTATTTGTATGGGTAGGTAAAAATTGAGTTATAGGTATTTCAGTATTCTCTATAATTTCTAGTAAAGGAGTTAACATATTTTTTCCATCTCCAAGATGTATATTTATAACTCCAGCTTTATTGGATAATATTCCACCAACTCGTACATCACTAACCATTTTAGTCAATTCTTCCATTGAAGGATTAGAACTTCTATGGTCGGATATGGCCACCTCACCAGCACCTATAACTTTATCAATACATATAATATCCTTCATTATATCTCCAGTAACTGTAGTGAGCGGTAATCTATAAGAGCCTGAATAGATATATGTGGATATGCCTTCTTCTTCTAAGCCACGAGCTTTCGCAAGAAGAGAAGTCATAGAACGGGTTATACCATCAGTACCAAGACATCCAACTACAGTAGTAACTCCACCCAGGATAATATTTGTGAGGGTAATTTCAGGTGTACGACTTTTAAAGCCACCTTCCCCACCACCACCTAAAATATGTACATGGCTATCTATAAATCCTGGGGTTAAAATTTTATTATTCCCATCTATGATTTCAATAGGTATATTCCAATCTTTGGGAATTTGGATATCGTCTTCAATATGAGAAATCTTGTTTCCAGTTAATAAAACATCTTTAATTCCTAGGAATTCTGGAGCGTAAATTTTTGCTTTTTTTATAAGTTTTATCATTTCTTCACCCCTTAAAATATAATGTATGGTAGTTTGTATAAAGGACAGGTTTTATCCTGTCCTTTATACAAATTATTAAAAGCCAATTATAACAGCTACAATTATAGCTACAGTACCAAAGGCAAAGAAGAATCCTTGCATTTTAATTTGCCATTTAGCCCATTTAGCCCAATCAATTTTAGCGATACCAAGAACACCCATTAAACTAGCAGAAGTTGGCACAATAGCATCAGCAAATCCTGCACCTAATTGGAAGGTAAGACAAGAAACTTGTCTAGAAACCCCAACGATATCAGATAATGGAGCTAGAATTGGCATAGTTAAGGCTGCTTGACCTGAACCTGATGGTACAAAGAAATTAAATAGTGTTTGGAATATATACATAAATATAGCTGAAATTGCTGCAGGAAGTGAACCTAATGCATTACCTACAGAATGTAAAATTGTATTTAAAGTATTAAATTCAGAGGCACTAGAACCACCAAGAGCCAAAAGGATACCTTTAGCCATACCTACAACAATGGCAGCACCAACTAAATCTCCAGCTCCACTTTGGAAAGAAGAGCCTATGTCATTAATTTTCATATTGTTAAGTTTAAATATTACTCCTATAATAGCTGAAATTAGACCCATTACGAAGAATTGAGAAGCTATTTCAGGAATATAATAGCCCTGCTTAGTTACGCCCCAAATTATCCAAATTATTGAAAGTAAAATAGTTAGAAGAACAAGTTTATGTCCTAGATTAAACTCAATTTTTTCTACAGTAGCAGAAATGTTTCTTCTAAAAAACTCATCAGTATCATAAACAATCGATGCTTGTGGATTTTTCTTTATTTTCTTTGCATATACCATTAGGTATGCTGCACCTGCTGTTGTTACAATACACCATAGAGCTATTCTAAAACCAGCTCCAGAAAGCACTGGAACTCCAGCTATACCTTGAGCAATAGCTATACCAAATGGGTTCATCCAAGAAGTAGCATTCCCAACTTGACATGAAACATAGGTTATACTTACTCCAACTAGTGAGTCATAGCCCATGGCGATAACAAATGGAATTACAATCATTGCAAAAGGAATTGCCTCCTCAGACATTCCAAAAACTGCTCCACCTAGTGAAAATAGCACAAATAGAAATGGGATAGCTAAAGATTCCTTTCCTTTAGTGATATTAATAAAAGCGTGAATACCAGCGTCAACAGCTCCAGTCCTCATTACCATTCCAAAAGCTCCACCTATAACTAAAATAAATGCAACAATGCCAACAGCAGAGCCGTTTTTGTCTCCAGTAACTAATCCCTCGAATACATAGTTTAATACACCGAAGCCTTTAAAATCATCTGTACCCCAAAGATTTGCACTTATAGTTTCTTTTTTACTTGTATCATAAACAGTATCTTTATAAAGCATGTAGATTATAGGTTCAGTAATACCAGCATTAGCTAATGATTCTTCAGTCCAGGTATTTACGTCGGTATTTAATAGTTCTTCGATTAAGGCTTTGTCTAAGCCTAATTCTTTAAGTTGACTTTCGTCTTTAATAAGTAGTTCAAGATTAGATTTTAATTTTTCTTCATCCAAATCATATTTATACCTAAAGGTATCCGTCATTAAAACTGTTCTTGATTTTGTCTGACCATCGTTAGTTTCCCATTGAATATCATGAGTATCATATTTACCCACAGGTATTACAAAGGTTAAAAACCAACAGAATAGAACTACGAAAAATATTATTACATAAGTATGAGGCATGGTAAGGGTTTTTTTCTTTTTAGTTTTATTTGGCATAAAAACTCCTCCTTAAATCTTTACAATTAGTTAGAGCAATTTCGATGCCAATTATACAAATAAATTAAAAAAAATTTATGAATATAGTAAATAATATATGAAAGCAACGAAGAAAATAACTTATAGTATATTTATTAAATATCTATAATAATTAAAGAATTGTAAAATCCATGATGAATTAATAGTTTAAGAAAATAAATACAGGGTGTTATAGGTTCTGCAAACAACCTATAACACCCTGAAAAAATCATATATCCAAACAACTATTTATTAAGAAATCTACTCCTTTTGAAGTAATACTAGTTCCAGATTTACCACGCTTTTTATCAATATATCCCAGGGTAGATAAATAATCTAATCTACTTCTGATCATTTGATCACTAAGGTGTATGTTTAAGGAGTCCAGATAATTAAGTATTTTTGTTCTACTACCTTTTTCACCATTTTTATTAATAGAATATAGAGCTTTAAGTATATAAATATAATCTATCCTAATATTATTAGTGATAGCATCTTCTTCATTAATATTATCAATGATATTTATATTTTCATGAAAAAAGCTTTCTTCTGGAAGATCAGAGAGTTTTATTTCTCTACCATCACATACTGTAAGCATATAATCGAGAGTATTTTTTAATTCTCTAACATTACCATTAAAGGGGTATTTAATTAAGCTTCGTTTAACATCTTCATTTAAAGAAATATGTTCTTTTCCTTCTAGTCTAAGAAAGTATTCTACTAGAGGTAATATATCTTCTTTTCGCTTTTCTAGAGGAGGAAGTTTTAGATATAGAACCTTAAGCCTATGATAGAGATCAGATCTAAACTTTTTCTCTTCAACTAATTTTCTTAAGTTTTGGTTAGTAGCAGCTATAACTCTTATATTTACATGGATTATTTTATTGCCACCCACAGGCATAATCTCTTTCTCTTGAAGAACTCTTAAAAGCCTTGATTGAATTCTAGGAGAGATATCTCCAATCTCATCTAAAAATATGGTTCCGCCTTCTGCTTGTTCAAATATACCTGCTTTTCCTCCCTTTATAGCACCTGTAAAAGCACCTTCTTCATAGCCGAATAATTCACTTTCAACTAAGTTTTCAGATAAGGAAGAAAAATTAACAGCTACGAAGGGGAAGTCTTTCCTAGAGGAATTATTATGGATAGAAGAAGCGAAAAGTTCTTTGCCTGTGCCACTAGCACCTTCTATTAAAACGGTTAAATCAGTACTAGAAAATTTTTCAGCTATTCCTTTAGTTTTTACAATTTCGTCACTAATACCTATAATATCTTTAAAGATATATTTACCAAAGTACCCTTTGTTATAAATATCTTTTTTAAAGGATTTTTCTTCCATAAGCTCATCTAAACCATGTTTAAAGATTACAACCTTTAGATTATTTTCCTCTACATGTAAGAATGATATATGAACTTGTTCTCCTCGTATATCAATATAAGTGCTTTCTTTTCCCATGCTATTTTTAATAAAGTCATATAATTCCCTATCTCTTATTATAGAATTAATGTTGCTACCAATAATATTAGTTTTCTTAACGCCTAATAAAATCTTTAAATTTTCATTAAAAACTGTAATAATTCCCTTATTATTAAAAGCTAAGATACCTTCATTAACATTATCCATTATTTTAATAATATTATCATATGCCTGAGTTTTTTCTCTTGATATTTCATCCAATAGCTTCCCCATGTTAACTATTTTACTTAAATACATTTCAGATATACTTCCCCATGTTTTCTCAAATGCATTTAGGAACTTAAGGATTTCAGATATGGTAGTCATGTCAATTAGTCTAGGACCTATATTTATTTTATTAGGTATAAATTTGGGAATTAATTCTGTTTCTCCAGGAGAAACTGCATATTTAATTTCTTTATTGAAGATACATCCAGGATAATAAGGAATAAAATTATAATTAGTTATTCCTAATTTTTTTAACCATTCAATGCATTCTAAGGAAGTTTCAACACAATCATTTACAAAGAGTATGGTTTCTCCATTAGGTATGTATAGTAATTTTTCTATTTCACTATAATTTATGATTCGCTTAGCAACTATAATAGGGCATCCAGTTTCCATATATTTAAGAGCATCTTCTAAAATTAAATCCGTGGATACAATTATTAAATCTGCATTAATTTTGTGGTCTAAGCCTTCATCTATAGCAAAACCATAAATATTAGCAAAGGAACCTATATAATCTTCTAATTGACTCAGCAATGTAATCTTAGTGCCTTTTGTACCAGCGATTAAAGCTACAATCTTTTTATTCAAATTAATACACCTGCCTTTATATAGATACTCTTATTATTGAAAATATAATTATACTATAGAATGGAGAGTATGAGTTATAAAAATTCTTATTAAAAAATATTATAATAAGTAATTACTTTGGTAGGTTATATTCTAAAACAGTATTGAAAATGACTGCAGTAGTAATGGCATGCAGTCATTTTTAAGGTTTATTTAAATATAATACTTGTTTCCTTTAGCATCTTCCTAATCTCAATATTTTGAGGACAATGGCTCTCACATTGACCACACTCAACACAATTGTGAGCCTTTTCACTTTCCGCTAAATTATTATGATAGCTTTTCTTAAAGCCTTCTAAATCTTCAAATAAAGAGGCATCATTCAAAAGCTCGAAGCAACTAGGAATATCAACGCCGGTTGGGCAAGGCATACAATACTTACAGCCTGTACAATTAACCTTGATTTTAGATAAATATTTATCTCTTGCCAAGGATATTAAATTTTTTTCATCCTCAGTTAAGCAATTAGGGAGAGTAGTTTCTGCTATAGAAACATTTTCTTCAACCTGATCAATAGAATTCATGCCACTAAGAACCACATCTATTCTTTCATCATCCCAAAGAAATTTTAATGCCCATTCTGCAGGAGTCCTTTTTACATTAGAAGTATTCCAGAGTTTTTGAATATCATCAGGGATAGAGTGAGCTAGACGTCCTCCTCTAAGAGGTTCCATTATAGCTATACCAAGTCCTTTATTTCTTGCATATTCTAGACCTTCAGCACCTGCTTGATAATTTATATCTAAGAAATTATATTGAATTTGGCAGAATTCCCAGGGATAAGCATCCACAATTTCTTTAAAAACTTCTAGTTTATCATGGAAAGAAAAACCTATATGTTTAACCCTTCCATCCCTTTTTATGGTATTTAAAAATTCAAAAAGTCCATTAGTGACAAGGTTTTCCCAAAAATTTTTATTAAGTGCATGAACCAGATAAAAGTCTATATAATTTGTCTGCAATTTTTCTAATTGCTTATTTAAGTATTTATCCATATCTTCTCTAGAATTAATAAGCCAACTAGGAAGCTTAGTAGCAATAAGAACCTTGTCCCTGCAATTATGTTTTGCAAGAAATTCTCCTAAAAAGTCTTCGGATTCTTCATTGTGATAGGGATAAGCTGTATCTAGATAAGTTATTCCCTTATCAATGGCATATTTTAGAATTTCTCCAGATTTCTCTCTATCAATTTTATTATTTATAGTAGGTAATCTCATAAGCCCAAAGCTAAGTACGGATATTTTTTCATTAGTTTTACCATATACTCTAAATTGCATTTACATCACCTCACTATTGTTCATATAAAATATTATAACATTAAATGTTTTTATAGGATATAAATAGTAATATAATTTCACTAGAGTATAAAAATAAAGGGGGAGTACTATGGCAACTTGGATTGCACATTTAAGAGTAGCAGAGAATTTATTAAATAGAGGATTAGATTATCAGAAAAGAGCTTTTACTGTTGGAAACATAGGACCGGATTCAGGAGTACCTAATGAAAACTATAGTAATTTTAATCCGCCAAAAAAGATTACACATTGGCAAGATGATAAAAATCATATAGATCCTGAAGGCTTTTGGAATAAGTATATACTCAACGATAAATTTAATGAAGATGAAGAATATAGCGCTTTTGTTATGGGATATTATTATAGAAGTAGCTACTGATAAAATAGAAGAAATAATTAGAAATAAGATAGGTGTAACATTTAAATAAGTTACGAAGTAACTTATTTAGTGAATTGCGCCCAAGGCGCAGAGAATTGGCTTTGCCAGTGAATTGCAACCTACGGCTGCAGTGAAGTGCGCCTTTAGCGCAGAGGGTTGACTTCGTCTGAGAGAAATCTTTTGCCTAAGCAAAAACCTCTTTCCGAACGTAGTGAGTAACCCTCTGCGAACAACGTGAGCAATTCACTGTGAGCGAAGTGAACACTTCTCTGTGCCTGTGGCACAATTCTCTGCGACAATAAGTCGCAATTCACTAAATAAAATGCTTCACATTTTATTTAAATGCTGGTTTACAGATAAACTCTTGTATTTTAGTATCAAGTATATTACTGGCATGAGCAGTTTTAATTATGATTGCAGTGTCTGCACCATAATGAGTTCCTCCAATGGCCACAACTGGTTCCATATATGGAATTAAACCACTGTCTACAGCCATAACTGCAACTTCTACTGCAACTTTTGTGCCTTGACCAAACATTCTTAGAGTATTAGCCATAACTTCTATGGGAGATATTCCATTAAAACTTCTAGAAAGGCTTCTTTCTGCACCACTTAATACATGAGTAGTAGAAAGAACTGATATGCCAACATTTATTAATTCTTGCCTTTTCTCATTAGATATTTCATTTTCTCCAGGAGATTTAAAGCCATAGGCGTGGGTTACGCATACTACTTTTATATCTTTTACATTCTTAAAAAATTCCGCAGAAGCACCACTATTAGAAGCAACCACTACATATTTAATGCCTCTTTCTTTTGCTACCTTTAGAGCTAACTCTAAAGTGCGTTGAGTATTTTCATTACCTGGTTTATCAAAATACATATATAATATCCTCCTAACCTTAATTATAATTACATTATACCTTAAAAGTGCATTGTAGGAATCAATAAATATATAGAAGAATAATATGGATTAATGGGAAAATATTATCTATAATTTAATTGGTAGTTCATAAGAGAGGATGGGTAGAATATGAAAGAATTTTGTTTTAAGAAGAGTGAAGCATACATAATAATGATTTTCTGCATTATACCTATATGTATATGTATTTTTTTTAGCTATGATTTAATTTATGGATTTGTAGCATCAATTTTAATTTCTTCACTTGTTGCTATAAAAAAGGGGTATGGAATTAAAGTAATAGGAAATATGGTTTTTAAAGGAATACGGGAGTGTAAAAGTTTATATTTATTAATTTTACTTATAGGAGCTAATGTATCTTTATGGCTTTCGTCAGGAGTTGTACCAGCTATAATATATTATGGACTTCAATATATGCAAGGAATGAACTTTCTTTTTATCGCTTTTTTATTAGTAGCTGTAAGTTCAATTTTTATGGGAACAGCGGTAGGCACCATCAGTACTATAGGTCTCGCCTTATTAGGCATAGGAAAAGGCTTTGGAGTTCCAGCACATGTTTTAGTTGGAACAATTGTATCTGGAGCATTTATAGCCGATAAGATATCACCTATATCAGGACTTTTAAATCTAACCTTAGTATCTACAGATACTAAGTATAAAGATACTTTAAGAACTATGCTAATAACAATTATTCCAACAATTCTAATCACATCTGTAATATATTATTTTATTGGAAATAATTATGGAAATATAGTTACAGGGAATCATAATATAAATGAACTTGTTTTATCAATAGATGATACCTTTTATATTTCTCCCTATTTATTAGCTATACCTTTAATCATAGTATTATTATGTGTTAGTGGAGTTAAGGCTATAAATTCAATACTTGTGGGGGCACTAGCAAGCATTACTATTTCTATAGTATTTCAGAAAGTGGATATTGTAGAATTGCTTAAATATATTTTATTAGGATACCAAATAAATACTTCATCAGCTTTGTTGAATGATATTTTAATAAGTGGAGGAGTTATATCCATGGTATCTGTTGTATTGGTAGTTATGGGAGCAATTGCATTAAGTAGCATATTAGAAGGCATTGGAATAATTAAATGCATCATGGAAGAGTTTATAAGAAGTATTAAAGATAGATTTCAGCTCATATTTAAGACTGCATCTATTAGTAGTATATTAACATTGGTAACCTGTGACCAGACATTAGGTATTGTGTTAGTGGGAAGATTATTAAAGGACAAGTATAGAGAGCTAGAGGTTAATAGGGGAGTTATGGCGAGAACTATATCGGATTCAGGAACTATTATTGCACCATTGATACCTTGGAATGTAAATGCAATAATTATTACAACGGTTACAGGAATAGGATGTGTACAATATTTTCCTTATGCTATTTTATGCTTTATATGCCCTATTATAATGATGATAAATTTACTAGGTAAAGAAAATATAAATATTAATATAAATGAGGATATTTAATTATTGAATTTATTGACTTTGTTTTAAATCATTGTTGAGTCTAGAACTATATATTATTGGGAAGCAGATCATTTGCAGGAAGACTAAAATATGAGATAGGTATTAAAAAGATTAGAAAATTAGGGTTTTCTAATCTTTTTAATTTTGCAGATATATAGATTGTAGTAATGAAACTACATAATACAAAT
>DFXM01000044.1:0-32828 GCA_002381695.1 Clostridium sp. UBA4108
TTTTACAGTACCAAACAAAGCCATATTTAACTACTTTTTTATTGCTTCATAATAATTCATTGTAGAAGCTCCTTCAAAGCCGCATGATTTATAAAGATTTAAAGCGTTGTTATTCTCTGTAACAACTTGAAGTTTTATTTCCTCTGAGTTTCCTTCCTTTAGTTTTTCTATTGCACTAATTAAAATTTCTCTTCCATAACCTTTTCTGCGATACTCTGGAAGCACTCCTAATCCATAAATACCTCCTACACCGTTGTTTATTTCTAAACGAACTTTTCCTATAATCCTATTGTCAACTTCTGCCATATAACTATATGAGCTATCACTCTCATCATCCTCTACCTCTGAAACATCATCCTCTTTGAATTCACTGTTAAAATATATTGAGTCTTGCCATGCTATTTCTCTTGCGTCACTTTTAGTAGCTTCACGTAGAACCACATTATTTGATTGAAAATTTTCTATTAAGTTATCTTTTAAAAACATCTCATATTCTGAATTATTATAAGTAGCACCAGTATACTTAATAAATTCAATACCAGAATCAGAAGCATTATCACATAGTAAAAGCATTTTTTTTCCTTCTCTTTTTCTCCATTCATCTTTGACTAAAGAAAATAATTTTTTAAATATGCCCCTTCTTCTATACATTGGATGCACCATTCCATTAACTTCTAAAGCATCCCCACCAAATTCACCAATACCAATGTATCCAATAAGTTCATTATTGTCATAATACATAAATTCATTAATATTGTTTAAGCTTTTATTTTTCCCCTTCTCTCTGCTTAATTTATAATCAATCTCCAACTTTAGTGTAGTTTTATCCGTTTCTAAACAAAGTTTCTCAAGTCCACTGATGTCCTTAGCATCCCTTTCATCTAGTAGTTCCTTTAACTTTATACAAGGATTTTTTATATCTCCCATAACTTCTATTCCCCCTATTTTATCTTACTTATAATTTTTTATTAATGTACTAAGTTTTTGACTTTAATCTAAACCTCTCCTTTTTTGTAGCTTCTATCACATATTCATGTAAAGGCTTTATACAAAGCCCTATCATAACAAAAAAATTATTCATAGTATCACTATTTCCTGTGTTATACCCTATGAATCTTATACTTTTTAATGCTATAATATCATCTCCATCATACCATAAAAATCCAAATTATACCCTAACTTCTTAGTATAAAGAGTTATATTTACTTCCTATGAAGTATTGATAAAAATAAAAAGATCCTATGTTTTATTCTAAAACATAAGATCTTAAATCATCTTCTTCTCTTTGGCATGCATAGAAAATGGAAAAGAGCTAAATTGTGGTAAGATATTCATTCAAATTTACGTACTAAACAATTTCATTAAATGCTTTATTCAAAAATTCATGAGTTTCTTCATGGTATAAAATTCTCATTAAGTCTTCTTTACAAAAGAACTTCACTTCATCAATTTCTTCATCTTGTAACTTTAATTCTCCTCTATTACCCAAATACTCCACATAAAATATTTATATATAAACAACATTCAAATCAATTTGCAAGATAACTTTTATATTTGGTATAATATTCCTTAATGGCAGTTATATCAGCTTTATAAAATATTCGAATTTAGATTTATTGAAGGGTGATGATGGTATGAAACTTAACTTAGATACTGTTAATAACATATTAGAAAGAGAAAAAATCCTTTATTTAGCAACAACAAATAGTAAATATCCAGACAATTCAGCTGTTTGTTTTGCATATGATGAAAATTTACATTTGTATTTTGGAAGTTATTCAGATACATTAAAATGTAAAAACATTGCAGGAAATTCATATGTAGCAATAGCTGTTGGAACATTGCAGATTCATGGAATTGCGAAGATTGTGCCATATGGTAGTATAGAGTACAAAAATAAAAGAAAAATTTATGATGAGCGTTTTCCTCAATACATATCAATATTTGAAAAAATCAATAATGAATTGTATGAAATAATTCCACTAGTAGTTTGGAATTATAATACTTCATTAGGGGAAATGAATAGGGATGAATTGATATTTGATTTAGATTACTATGAATCAATCTCTCCATATAAATTTCATGAGTATGATGAGCGCTTATCATAGAATAATGAGAAATTCTTATATCAGGCTGCGAAAGTTAAAATTTACATTGCTTTTGCAATATATTTATAATTAATTTTATGAAGATTTAAAACAACAAAAGGAGAGGTTATGACTATGGAATTTCAAGAAGTAAAAATAGAAATATATGTTCCAGAAGAATATATAGTGAAATTAAGAGATGAACTTAATAAAGTGGATGCTTGTAAGATTGGAGATTATGACAATGTTATTTCTATAACAAATGTAAGAGGCTATTGGAGACCTTTAGAGGGTTCAGACCCTTTTAATGGGGAAGTAGGCAAAATATGTGATGGAGAGGAATGTAAGATTGAAATAAGATGTAAAAGAGAATATGTTAAAAATGCCCTTAAGGTTATTAAAGAAATTCACCCTTATGAAGAACCATTAATTAACATTATCCCAATTATAAATGAACTATTTTAAACACTTATATTAACTAATGAATAAATATGTATAATTAAAAGATATTTTAGAATACATGGTATAATATACAAAAACAATCTTTAGATGTTCATTATTAAGTAATTGATAGTTTTGGGGAGGACATTATGGAATTATTTGAATATGAAATTCGATTTGAAAATACAATTGAAAACTATGTTTTATCTGAGGAACAGCTGCAGTTTACAGGTACACCAAAGGAATGCGTAGAATTATCAGAAGTGGATGCTGACAGACATTCTATATTAGCAATTGAAAATAGTAATCTTGTTACATTCTTTGTACTTCATGAAAATGAAGGCGTAAAACCTTATTCTGAAAATCCGAATGCTATGTTATTACGAGCATTTTCAACGAATTATTATCATCAAGGAAAAGGGTATGCTAAGCAATCATTATTGTTATTACCTGAATTTGTACGTAAAGAATATCCGCATATTAGTGAAATTGTATTAGCAGTAAATGTGAAAAATATAGCTGCACAATCGTTATATAAAAAATGTGGCTATATTGATGAAGGTGTGCGTAAAATGGGAAAAAAAGGCGAACTTATTATTATGAGTTTTTATTTATAGTGGATGTTTCATAAAGATTCATTCCTCGTAATAATCAAAGTGAAATAGACTTGATTCTACTGTTGTAGAGTCAAGTCTATTTTAAAATTTCAATTATATCAACATTAAAATTTAATAGAGCTTAATTTAAATAAAATTAATAATTATTGTTATATCCTAAAGATATAATTACCTATAGAAGGTTTAGCTGCCTTAAATGCCGCATTTTCAGATTAAGCTTTTAAATTTCCTCTTTTAGAGCTTAATGTTATCTTTGCAACCAATGCCATAATCAAGGTAAATGCTCCAGCAATTAAAACCGTTATATAAACTCTATCATTAAAGCTGTCCAGCAATGTACCATAAATAATTTGACCTACTGGAGTTGCACATGTAGCTACTGCAAAAAGTATTGCCATAACCTTACCAAGTAATTCGTTGGGGGTTTCTTTTTGTATGGTTGTCGTAATAAAAATTGATGCTATCGTTATTACAAAAAGTATTAGCATAGCTGATACTGTGAAAAAGATAAAAGGTATCCAAAATCCTAAATCTAATGCAACTAGGCTAACGGATAATGCCATTGGGATGAATAAAAGTCCACAAGCAACAAACCACAAATACAGATTATCTATTCTTAGTTTTTTACTAATAACTCCAATTCCCATGGCTGCTAAAATTGTACTAAAGGATATTGCCCCCTGTGTTACGCCAAATAATGTGCTATCGGCACTCAGTACAATCTTCACAATATAAGGGACACCTACTAAAATCATTGGTGATAGAAATAAGTTTATCCCGGCAGCAATAAACATAGTTTTTAAGATAAAAGAGTTTTTATTTAATATATAGCTTAAACCTTCTTTAATATCCACAAAAATTGCCGTTACAATATGACCGCCGTGGGACTTCTTTGTAAAAGGTATTTGTATGAATATCTCCATTACCGCTGACAGGAAAAATGCACTACAGCTAACAATTACAATGGCTTCGAGCCCGACAAGTCCATATAATAACCCTCCTAAAATTGGGCCGATGATTCCCGTTAGTGCGCTTACACCGGATACTATGCCATTTGCCTTTATCAGGTTGTCCTCATCAACCAATACTGGAATTGACGCTTGAACAGCAGGCTGATACATAGTGCTTACAACAGATAGTAACGTCATTATCACACCTATGAAAAACACCGAATTATTCCCATAGAATAAAAACATCATTAAAGCTAAAACAATGGCACTGCTTAAAAAGTCAAAGATCACCATCAAGTTTCGACGATTGAATCTATCTGCGATAGCGCCGCCAATTGGTGAAAGTATGATAACTGGTATAGTTGAAATAGCTAGGATTGTAGCAAAAGTTTCCGCTTTACCTGTTAAATCAAGTATGTATAGGGATAAAGAGAATTTTAATATTGATGCTCCAAAAAGTGATATAATCTGTCCTAAAATCATTAAATTAAAATTTCTATTAAATGTCTTCATTTTTCACGTTTCGCCTTCCCATCCATATAAAATTCTATGTGCGCCATATGATTTGCATGATATTTGATAGAATTGAAGCAACCCCAATTCCAATACAAACCCATGCCGCGGTACTTTTCCCGCGTGTTTTCTTTTTTCTTAATAAGCCAAATATTATAAGAAAAATTGATACTACTATGCTAATGATTGAAGTAGTTAATAAAAATTGTGGGCTAAAAGATACATTGAAATAATTATCTAGATTACTCATGACAGTTCCTCCTAATAATGATTTAATATAAATCATTGTTTACAATATTTTTTATGGCTATTGATGCAAAAAATACCCCAATAGCACCTAATACTAACGAAATTGGTATTATAAAGATTAACCCTCCAGCACCTGTTTGTGCATTAACCACTATACTAACAATGAAAAGAGATGAAATAATGGTTGCAATGGTGGATTTTCGTATCATTCCAATATACAGAGGTAGCATTCCCAATAAAGTCGCTGTAATTGTTGTTATTCCAACATTAAAAACGTATTTTGGAGTAATCCCATAACTAACAAAATTCAATACCTTGCTCATTCCGAATATGCAAATGTTTTGAAGCAATTCCGAAACGACAATGGAAACAAATGTCACTAGCAATATCAAAGTTAGTTTAGTGGCTATCAATTTTTTCCGGTTAATGGGATAAGTGAAAAGTAACGACATTGTTTTACTTCTAAATTCTTCGACGATAATCGTTGCTATTAAAACAGATTCCCATACCAAAAAAGTAGCTTTGATTAACATACTACTAATGCTCATTGTGTCCAATTCAAAAGATGGTAAATTGGTTTGTGGAACTTGCCCAATTGAAAGCATATATGTCATAAACAAACTAAAAAATAGAATTACTATATTAGCGATGATTACACCAAAAACATGATTCTTTAGGTTAAATCTTTCTAGCTCCAGCTTTATTAAATTTGTCACTATTTCCCTACCCCCTCTAATAGCTGCAAATAGTACTCCTCTAAATTAATATTCTTTGCCCTAATATCATTCATTGACAATTCCTCTAGAATGATGCCTTTGTTGATAATGCCGATGGTATGTGCAATTTTCTCCATCTCGCTTAAAATATGGCTTGATATTAAAATTGTGGTTCCTCGCTCTTTATTAATTTTAATAAGCAGTTCTCTCATGTCTGATATACCTTTAGGATCAAGCCCATTGATTGGCTCATCTAATATTAGAATTTCGGGATTTGTCAATATTGCTCTTGCAATTGCAAGTCTTTGCTTCATCCCTAGTGAAAAATTTTTCACCTTTTTATTACCTGTATTTGATATGCCAGCCATTTGTAAAGACTTTTCAATGTTTGCCTTATAATCAATTCCCATATAGTCGCAATGCAGTTCCAAATTTTGTCTAGCTGTTAGGTTTTGATAAAAAACAGGCATTTCAATAATACTGCCAATTTTGGAGAAAACCTTGTTACTGCTGTCCAGCTCCTCTTCGTTCAATAAATTGATTGTGCCAGAGGTTGGCTTTAGTATGCGAAATAATACTTTCATCAAAGTGGTTTTACCTGCTCCGTTTGCCCCTAAAAATCCGTAAATTTCACCTTTTTTAACTTTCATATTCACCTTTGATAATATTGTTTGATCATCAATTACTTTGCATAAATCATGTACTTCTATTGCATAGTCCAAAACTGCACCTCCTATTCAAAAATTTCTTCTATCATCTTGTCCAGCATATACTCAAATACTTCAAAGTGATCATAAATAAGGTGCTCTTTATTCATATTTATAGACAAAAGTGTATCAAAAACTGCCATCGCCTTATTTTCTTCAACTTTAAGAGTTAGGTTGTATTTCTTAATAACTTCTTGCATATTGCTTAAAGAATTAAGTTGATGCTTAGATAACCATTCTTTTGGAACTTTATTTATAAATGCCATAAAATCTGGGGTATTAAAATCAAAAATAAGGTTTCCTTTGTCATACTCCAAATATATTAATTTTAGTGCTTTCGCAAAGTCATATTTTGTAGGTGTTCCCGCCATGGTTTCTTCAATTATCAAAAATAATCGCTTCTGGATAACATCAATAATATCGCAAAATAATTCCTCTTTTGAACGATAAAACAGATAAAAAGCACCTTTAGATATTCCTACTTTTGCACAGAGATCATCAAGATTAGTTTTTTTATACCCAAATTTAGCCCAACTTTTTTCGCATTCTGCAATTAATTTTTCTCGTATACTCTCTTTCTCAGTTTCAGTAAAACTCTTAGCCATGATAATACCTCCCGTATATTACTATATGACTTAAAAAATTTTATAAGTCATATAGTAATAATAAATGGTAATTTAAAATCTGTCAAGGAGAAGATATTGAATTTAAAATACTTGAGCAATGCTCCTAAAAAAACTGTGAATTGCAAACCACAGGGATTGTTCCTCTTATTCTTTCTGATAGAGTTACACGCGAAATATGTTATTTCTTTGCAGTTTATTTGACTCTTAATACACTGGTAAATGCTATTTCGAAAAGTAAAAAAGACCGATATGTTGTTACATCACTTTCAGCCATAACTGCTATTTGTTTTTGGTTTACAGCCGTTGTGGGATAAAATATGTGTACAAAGATAATATAGAGCTCTGTATCACTTGTATAGCTCAAATTATCTTCATAAACTAATTACATTTTTTAAAGAAAGAGAGCCCTATTTCTTTAATTACATACATTATATTGAAATTAATGTTATAATTAGCATATAAAATAAACTGTATTAAGTATACTTTATAAGAAATAGTGAACCAAAGGTTATGTATGCTATTTTTATTAAAATGGGGGCGTATTTGATGGTAATAAGTAAAGCTTTATTAGATGGTATAATAATTTCAATTATTATATGTGGTTGGATTTCAGTGATGCTAAAAGTTAATCCAAGATTTGAAATGAAAAGTTATCCTTTAGAAATCGTTAATAGTGTTGAAAAACAAACGAAAAATGAGAAAAAAGGATTTTTAATCATGGCTCTTCCCATGTTGATATTAGTAATGATTTATCTCATTTTTTCTACTTTTTTTGCCTATGAAAATTTTAATATATCTTATTTAACATTGTTTTTGCATTTTTTCATTGTTCTTATGATATGGAATGTTTTTGATTTAATCATTTTTGATTGGTTGATTTTTTGTGCAATCAACCCTGACTTTATGATATTGCCTGGTACTAAAGGACACCCTTCCTATAAGGATTATATGTATCATTTTATAGGATTTTTAAAAGGAACACTCTTATCTGTAATCGGAGCAGGAATTATTGCTGGAATTGTTTTCTTAATGAAATTCATTGTATAACCTAAATATTGGGGTCATGATTTATAGATGATTTCCCTTAATAGTTGTAGTATTATCAACACTATATTCCTTTTAAAATTCCTCTTTTAGAGCTTAATGTTATCTTTACAACCAATGCCATAATCAATGTAAATGCTTCAGCAATTAAAGCCGTTATGTAAACTCTATCATTGCCATTATTCCAACTTCGTAGATGATGTGAGCATTGCAGTGGATATACGTCATATAATCAACAAAAATAATAGTTGCATCAATCTACATCAATGCAACTATATCATATACTTACTTAAACACGTTTCCACCAAGTCTCCAAAGGCTTATACTATATTCCTTTTCTTTTATAACCTTCATCCATGAGCTTAGAGTGTTTTTGTCTGCATACCACACCTCATGTTCAATGCCAGTCTTATCAGTATATTTAAATACTACACATTGGCTTTCATCATCCCGTTTTTTCTCTACATTATATTCTTTTATTAAAACTTGAGCCTCTATCTCAGATAAAGAGGTTACTTTTCCATCAGAGCCCCAATTAAATCCACCTGTGGCAATAGCAAAGCTCTTATTTCCTGGTACTGTTTCCATTTTATCTACTAATTCTTCTATAAACTTAGGGTTTGCTTTTTCTCCTGGTTCACTAAAACCACCATGAAGGTTGTAGCACATCATCACATAGGTTGGTCCCTCTACAAACTCTAAATCCTCAAAGGGTGTATTAGACTCTAACACAATTTTTAGTTTAAGTTTAGCCGCTTCGGCTTCATTATATAGTTCTTTAATAAACAACAGGTAATTATTCCATAATTCCATATCCTTCTTAATTTGTTCATAGTCAATTTCTACACCATCAAATCCATATTGAGATGCTAAATTTATAATTTCTTTAACATGTTTACTTCTTAAATTAGAATCTGCTAATAATGCCTTTAACAAATCTATATCTTTTAATGAAAATTTACTATCACTATTTATTTTATCATTAACAATAGTTAGATATTTAATATACTCTTCTTCCTTTGTTTCATCATAGTAATTTATTAATTGCTCCGGAATTATCAGTTTGTTATTGGAATCAAAGTAAGCTGCGAAATATGAAAGCTCCTTTAATTCTTTGTCTAAGGTGTTAAGTTCTCTTTGAACATCTAAATCCCAATAAGCAACCCATGCTGATAAATTATTAATACTTTCATCAAGCATTTTTTCATCTTCCATAATAGCTGCTTCTTGATTTTCTTCCTCATTATTTTCAGAAGGTTCATTCTCTTTTGAATATCCACTTAGAACCATGCTTATTATTAAAGTTATAATAATAAAAACCCCAGTGATTCTTATCTTCTTATTCATTTGACACCTCTATAATCTATAAATGTTTTATAAACCAATTTATAACTTTATTAAAAGAATTCTTAATAGAATAAATTACATTGTCAATGCCCTTTAGTGAGCTATCATACAATTCCTTATCATTAACATCGGTTATCTTAAGCTTTTTAAATATCCCATCATACACATCATCTGCAATATTTCTTTGACTATAACCGTATTCTCCCCAAGCAGACTCTAAATAAACACTTCCTTCATCTTCACTTGCTACTTTAAAATCTCTAGCAATATTAGAACCATCAATATCTACACTAATTTTATTGCCAACTAAGGTTATGTCAAGCCGTCTATTTCCAGCATCCTTTATATCAAACCTTTCTTCTTCACTTAAATTCAGCGAAAATATAGTATTAGAGCTACCCTTTGAATTTTCAATAATGCTTATTACATTATTCATAAGCTGAACACATATACTGTTACCTTGATCTTCATTAGATCTTAAATAAACACTTTGACACCCTATAACATTTCCCTGAAGCATTGTTGAAACCTTAATATCTTTATAATTATCACTGTCTAATAATTTAAGTGTTCCCTTTCCTTCTGGTAAAGATGTTAATATGATAGTATCTTCTTTAAATTCAGCTTTTCCTGATACCTCTTTAAATTTACTTGCTTTTTCTTTATCTCCAACTTCAAATTCAGTGTCCTGTTTCATATCATCCCAAATCCTCATTAATAAATGATTAGTTGACCAATAAGACTGAGGCTGGATTCTAGTTAAATCGCAAATAGAACTATCTGTAGAATTTAATGAGTATCCTTCTCTATTAAAATTCATGTTAAATAACTCTTTAATCCATTTACCATTTATCTCACTTACCTTGTCATTAGTACCAAATTGACCTGTATTTGAGTGCATTAAAGCATATAGTTTAGGCACTTCATTGATTTTTTCAGTATATACTTTAGATAAAGCCTCATAATCCCTATCAATACGTTGCTTCATTTCCTCATAGGACTCTTTTGGAATATTATATTCATCTCTTATATAATCCATTAAATAATGATTATACTCTCTATCAATTTTTGAAACGGCTCCTGCAAACTCTACTGAATTTAATCTTCCTAAATAATTTGAATTTCTATCAAATACATTTATGTATTCTAACCTATATCCATTTGTTCCTAATTCCCAATAGGAGCTGTCAACTAATTCTAATAAATCTTTTGAACTTAGGAATTTTGAATCCTCCTTGGCAAATTTATCAGCATAAGTTAACATAGTTGCTTTTAAATTATACTTCTCAATAATCTTTTGAGAAAATATTGCTGTATCTCTTCTACCATCTTCAAATAGCAGAAACAAGGATTTAGGTGGTAATGGCTTAGCTTTTAAATAATAATCCATAATATCCTTTTGAGTAATTGTTACATATCCATTATCCTTTAATGCCTTAAGATGCTCGTCCAATCTTTTAGTACTTATTAAAGTATCAGTACCTGTACGATCCACCCCAAAATAAGATACTGCAATAAACCCGGTATCTTGGCTACTATTTACCTTGGAGGAATTATAAGGCTCATATATGGAAAATGAAAATAAAGCTTTTACTATAACTACTAACAATACAGTTAAAATAATGCCTTGAAATATTCCTCTTACTATCTTAACTCTATCTTTCTTTTTAGGAGAAAAAGTATTATTTTTCATTCTTTTCCCCTCCTCTTTTCTTTAACTTACTAGAAGCTGCTCTTTGCTCCTTTTCCTTTTGAGCTTTGATATCACTGGGTGTCATTCTTGTCCCCCAGGTGGACTTCCAGAAAGTTACCCAAGCAATAGGCATTTGCCATAATAATACTGCTTCATAATAAATACAAAATAACATTCCAAAAATCCAAGTTGTGCTTCTTCTAAGAAACATCTGAGCAAAACTCATCATTAAAGCCATCATCAATATACCTACTAAAAAGGTAGTCGGAAACACCTTATGCATAATTGGAACATAAATCAAGTTATATGTAACAACTATTGGCGCTGCAATAGGAACCACTACTCCCATATAAAAGAACACAGCCATAAAGGGCTCCTTCTTCCACATAAATTTACATGCAATTATTGATTCTCTTAACCAGGACCGCTTCCATCTCATCTGCTGTTTAAGAAATACTTTATATCTATTAGGTACAATGGTAGAACAAATTGCAGTATCCTGATAGCTAGTACGAAGTCCTTTTAATACGAAATTAGTCATGGCACGATCATCTCCAAAAGTTGCCTTCTGACCCAGAAAGGTTTGATTTAACCATGAATCCATATTGTCCAAGATTATTTGCTTTTTATAGCAAGATAATGGCCCTGATAAGCATGTAACTGCATCAAAATATGCTTCTGCCGCCTTCATAATTCTAAATGCTATATAATAACGCACCGATTGCATTTTAGTTAGCACATTAGTATATGTATTAGCTACATCGGTTCTTCCGGATACTCCTCCCATTTTGGGATCCTTAAAGGGTTGAACTAAATTTCTTATTGCAAAAGGGTCTAAAAAGCTATCTGAATCAACAAATACAACTAAATCATGCTTAGCTTCCTTAACTCCTCTGCTGAGAGCATGTCTCTTACCTAGATTTTCTTCCTGTACAAAATATTTTAATCTATATTTTATATCGAATCTCTCTGCCTCATTACTCAATTTATCAACGATTTCTTTAATTCTTTCTACAGACCTATCATTAGAACAATCATCCACTACTATGACTTCTAACTTATCAATAGGATAATCCTGATTAATACAGCTTAAAATTGTCCTTTCAATCCATTCTTCTTCATTAAAACATGGAATAATAATAGTTACCCCTGGTGTATAGTCCATATCTATAGGCATAGGTTTATACAACATTCCAAATAAGTACCTGCTAAGCAAAAAAACTGCTGCAATAATACTATATAAATATATCCATTTATTAAATCTAAAATATATAACACTCTCAGCGCGCATTAATATGATAAATAATGTAATAAATAATAACAGAAAACTAGATGTAACTAATATATATCTATCCTTTCTTCTACTAGAATACTGTGATAAAGTCTCCACAAATTCTATTCCACAAAGGGTTTTTCCTTTAGGTGAAATAGAATCTCTAACCTTTTTCCCTTTAATTCTAACCTTCATTTCATAGCCCTCTGGCATAGATCCAGGTAATACTTTAAATTCTAGCTTTATGTCCTTAGCATTATTTATTATATTTAATTGTTCTTCATTCTCTAATTCCAATAAAACTCCCGTAGTAGATATATCTGAAGATTTCACCATAAACTTGTTATTACCCTTATTATTTCTACATGTAACTTTCACATCTGTTTGCATTACGTATCTTATGCCAGCATTCCTGCTCATTATAAATGCATTGGGATCCCCTTTATATTCGTCTAGTACCTGATGTCCTCTACGATCAACATTATTTCTTATCTCTTCCTTATCAGGAACACTTGACAACAAGCGTCTATCACTACGGGGATTTAAAAGAATATCTTGGGTCTTATCTCTTTTATTTTTCTTCATATACTCTTTAACCTCATTCTTAACAATCTTCGTGATTCTATAAAAGTTATTTTTCTAAATAATCACTTAACTTTGCAATTTTATATTTTTCTCCATATACTCCATTTTCATTATTAGTTAAGAAAATATCTAAAGCTTCTGCAGTATAATAACTTTGATCATTCATATGCATTACAATAATATTCCCCCTGCCCTTAATCAAGCTTTCTTCTATGGAATCAACAATTTCTTGTGCAGATGTACTTTCATAATCATGAGTAGAAAGATTTCCACTAATAGAATATTTAAATCCACTTTCAAAAACCTCTTCCAATCCTGCTTTTTTCACATGTAAAGTTGGTGGTCTAAAATATGCTCTTAAAGAATTTAAATCACCTATAACATTAGCCATCACATCATAGGACTTACTTAATGAACCCTTCAATTCATCCTTACTAGCATCTAAAGTTTCATGATTATAATTGTGACTTCCAATATCATGACCATCAATTGCAATAGTTCTAAGTAGATTTGGATTAGCATTTGATACACCACTATTAATATCAGTGTATTTTGATATTACAAAGAAGCTTCCCTTTACTTTATGCTTGTTAAATACATCTAATATTCCATTAACAACAGGGTCTCCTCCCCAATCATCAAAGGTAAAGAAAACTACATTTTCTCCATTGGTATCAATGGTCCCTGTTTTATCCAGTACCTGCTGTTCTTCTTCACTTAAATCACTTAAATCTACATTTTTATTTCCAATGTAATTAGTCTTCATTACAGATAGCGCGCCTTCGTAAGTTCTTCTACTTAATAAATTACTACTATTTCTCTGCAGACTATATCTACCTAATTGAGTACCTGTTTCTATGATACTTTGTATTTCACCTAAGGTTACAACGGAATAGTTAAGTGGCTTTTGAGCTAGATCGTAGGATTCTAATGACTTATTATACTTATTTACATATCCATTTTGTACATAATTTTTAGTAACTAATTCAATTATTTTTCCTACAGTGTTGCTATCTTTAAATAAATCTGTATCTAATCTAAAGTAAACAATCTCTCCTTTTCTTAATGACATATAGATATTTACATTGAAATAGTCAGATACAATTTCTTCTGCACTCATATTTTTATACTTATTATTAATAGGTGCTTTGGAATAGGTAATTAACTCATAGTTTTTATTATTTTCCATTCTATTAATTACAGATAAGGCCTCTTGAATCTCTCCATCTACATAGCCATAGCCCGGCATATATGTATTTGTATTTATTCCTTGCTTCCTTAACAATTGATCTACTTCATATATTTCTTTGCATATTTCTTCCGTAGATTTACTTAATAGCTCCGAACTACTTGTTATGCCCCCATTGCCAATTTCATGGCCAGCATTTAGTATCTTAGCAATTCTATCTGGATATTTTTCTATTTCATCCTTTGTAGCAAAGAAAGTTCCTTTAGCATTTACTTTATCTAATGATAATAAAACTTCATTTAATACAGCTTCATTGCTTATACCTCTAAATGTATATGACAAGACTCTCTTTGTAGTATAAAATTCGGAAACTACAGGTTCCATTTCACCATTATTTTTCTTTATTAATTCCTTAAAATTCACTAAATCTATAGGATTCTTCTCCTTATCGGCTCCCTGAGAAGTATTATTTTGCTTCTTAGGACTCTCATCTATATAGATTTCTTCTTTATTTGATATATTATTAGGTGATATTGTGTCGTCTATATAAGCCATACCTATTAATTCACTTACTTGCACAACCGACTTTTTCTGCTCACCTATAGCCTTTAATAGCCATTCTACTGTTTTAACAACCGTTATCTCTTCTTTTTCTTCATTAGTGACTTCCTCTATACCTGGCTGCTTATCTATTGCAGGTTTTTCTTCTTTCTTTTCAATATCATATTCAAAATTATCAAGGACATCATTAACTTTAATAGAAAGAATAGTTCCTTTACCTAACTTGTTTACATACCCCTGAACTTGTCCATATTCCTTAAAGCTTTGATAACTAAGATAGTGGTCACTATGCACCACATACTTATTTCCTGAAGCATAAGCTGCAGCTAGAACTTCATTGGTATAAGTAGTAGACTTACACTTTAATAAAGTTGATTTCTCCTTAATTATAGTTTCTAATATTTTATTAGCACGACAAAAATCAGTGACTAATTCCTTCTGAGATAACTTTTCCATATATTTAGTATCTGAAAGAGTTTCACTTCCTATTTCATGACCAGCTTTTTTAATATTTTGCACTGTAGTAGGATCTTCCCCTGCTTTAACACCGGGAATAAAAAAAGTTGCCTTCATTCCATATTCATCTAACAAATCCACTATTTTCTTCATAGTATCAGCATCGGTGATCCCCTCAAATGATAAAGCGATTACATTAGATGAAGGTTTTACATTGGTTATAATCTCTGCTTTTTTATTACTACTTAATAACTTTAATGCATCTTTTATTTCTTTCGATGCATCATATTTGTTTTTTTCATTTATGGTAATATCTTTTGTATCATTATTCTTTATATAATTTTTATACGTGAAAATACCTATGCTCATAACAACTATTATAGCCGCAGTAATACTAATCCATTTTTTCTTCATAATTTATTTCTCCATTTATTTTGTATTCTTCTTATTTTTGCTTTAAATTTTGTTTTACTTATATTTTATCTTAAAATCAATTTATTTTAACAAAAATTATTTTTATATGTGAATATATGTATTATTACTTAAATTATACCTATGACATTGTAATGTTACAAGTATAACAATATGTATTACATCTCTGAAGGCACCTATTCTCTAATAATCTCAAGGAGGATGTTGCAAAATTGTTGCAAGAGTCACAATAACTATGAATGATAATTTTAATATAGGACGAATTAAAAGAGTAATTACCTAAGTTTTGTACAAACAAAACTTAGGTAATTACTATTCTTCTCTTATCTCTTCTACTATATTGTTTTCACAAAGCTTACCTATTGAATATCTACTTATTGCAGAAACTAATATAAGTAAAATTATTGATGATATAATTATTGGCTTTATAGGAAAAACATATATTCCCTCATATGATGAAGAAAATGCTCTTGATATTACTGCTGATGCTATAATTCCTAAGACTCCACCAAAAAGTATTGAATAAAGATAGTAGTTTAAATTTTCTATAAATATCATCTTTTTAATAAATTTTCTACTTGTTCCAACAGATCTTAGTAGTGCTATTTCTTTTCTTCTATTTTCTATGCTTGAGGTTACTGATGTTAATATATTTGTAAGAGTTATTAATGTTATTAGTATTAAGAAGCCATAAACTCCAATCTTAAATACTAGCATCATTTTAGCCCACTCTCTTTGAGTTGCTTCTTGACTTATAAAATATAAGACATTGTATTCTTCTTTATTTTCATTAACCTCATCATATATTTTCTCAGCAGCTAATTCATCTTCAGGAACAACTATTATGTTACTACCTGACTTTTTACCCTTCAAGTCACTTATCAATTTATTAAATAAATCATCGCCCATGTATATTGCTGGATTTTCAACCATTGTATCAGTCACAGTAATTCCATCTTCAATTATTCCTACAATCTCTACATCCTTTAATGTGATAATTTTCTCAGTACTCTCTTCAAGATTCTCTCCGAAAATACTGTAGTTTATTTCAATATCTACCTTATCTCCTACTTTATAGTTTGTAATATCTACAAGAGTCTTCTTATTTCCTTGGATTGCAATTGCTTTATTTTGAAGAACTATACCGTTTTTGTACTTTTCTAAATCTCCTTTTATTTTGCCAAGATTCTTCTCTTTAATTGCACTAGAATCTATATTCAACACTCTATATCTTACATCTTCAGATGTCATATTTTTAAAATTTTCCGTTAACTTATGCTCTTTTAGTTTATATTCATTTATATTTAGTATCTCCTCGCTTTCGCTATAATGGGAAATCTGATATTCTGTATAAATATTTTTTACACCTTCAAGGGCTATAAGCTTTTCTACATTAGCGTTTGCATTTAATCTTAGTTCATAGCTACTTACAGAGTCTTGAACTTCTACAGTCTTATTTGTGATCTCCACAAAAGAAGTAAATGAAACGAATATAAATATGCTTAAGCTAAAACCTAATACTACGGACTTAAACCTTCCCCTATTTCTTCTTAAACTCTTATCTGCAAGATTTCCGGCAGCTCCAAATAACCTAGTAAATAGACCTTTGCTCCTTGTTAGTTTTATATTTTCATCATTGCTAAATGAATTTTTCATTCCATCTACTGGTGAAACCTTAGCTGCCTTATTTAAAGGTATAACTACAGATATCATAATGGTAATAACAGAAACTACTATACTTCCTATTATTGAAGCTGCTGAAATATTAAGGTGAATTTTACCTAAAGCTTCGATTTTTATACTTGAAACAATAGCTAAAACAATGTAAATTCCAAGAATCCCTGCAATTATTCCAAGGGCTATACCAATTAATCCTATAATAATAGCTTCTTTTATAACAATTCTCTTTATTTGATTTTTGCTAATACCAACTGCTCTAAGTAAAGCAAATTCCTTATTTCTATCATTAACACTTATCATAAATCCGTTATATATAAGTCCTACACTTGATATTATTACAAGAATTATCAAAACACCTCGAAGTGTATTTATTAAACCAAGTCTACCATTATTAACATCTTCACCTAAAAGAGTTAGGTAATTATCATTTAAATATGCATTTGGACCCTCTACTATTCCTCGAGCTGTTATATTTTCAATACCAAGGCTATTACCTATTTCATTAACTGAATCCACAGTATCTTTAGGGTTTTTATATCTAAGTTTAATCATATAATCTCTATCTTCTACTAGTGATGATTCATCTACAATCCTTACTATACTATTTGATGATTTTTCTGTAGCTACAACTTTTCCAGTTAGCTCTCTTTCGCTTTCATCATAGGCATCCTTAAATTTTATTGTTATTGTATCTCCTATATTTTTATCTATACTTTCTAGGTAATCATAACTTATAATTAATTCATCTGGCTTTGTAGGCAATACTCCCTCTTTAATTCTATTTTCATAAGACTGTAAGTATATTTCATCTACACTTACCTCTTCAATATATACATAATTATGTCCATCCTCTAAATAATCGCTAAAAAGTCCACCTGATATATGGCTAAAGGATGCTTTTTCAAGCTTAACATTATTTATTATCTTAGAAACATCTCTTCCTTTAATGCTTACAAGATTAGCATATACCTTACTTGTTTTTTCATAATCCTGTATCATATTTCCTTTAAAGGAATCTACTAAGGCAAATACACCTGTTATTAAAGCCACTGAAATTATTATTCCAAATATTATAGTTAAACTTCTACCCTTTTTAGCTTTTAAATATCTTAATGATAACTCTCTATAGCTTCTCATAATTAGTTGCCTCTCTCTTCATAAAGTTTACCATCTTCAATCCTTACAACCCTATCTGCCTCAGCTGCAATATTAAGATCATGAGTAATTATTATAAGAGTTTGGTTATACTTTCTAATACAAAGCTTTAGAAGCTTCATTATCTCTTTTGTATTTTTTGAATCTAAGTTTCCTGTTGGTTCATCAGCTAGAATAATTGCTGGTTTATAAGCTAAAGCTCTCCCTATTGCAACTCTTTGCTGTTGTCCACCAGATAATTCAGAAGGCATATGATTTTCTCTTCCTTTTAAATTAAGAAGTTCTATAAGTTCACCTATGTATTTCTCATCAGCTTTTCTTTCATCTATTATAAAAGGTAATTCAATATTTTCCTTCGCTGATAACACAGGTATTAAGTTAAAAAATTGAAATATAAGTCCTATATTTCTTCTTCTAAATTGAGATAACTTTTCATCATTTAAAGATGATATATCAACTCCATTAATAGATACTTTTCCTGAAGTCTGTCTATCAACACCTCCAAGCATATGTAAAAGTGTACTTTTCCCACTACCTGATGGTCCAATTATCGCAACAAATTCACCTGTATTTACAGTAATGTTTACATTATCAAGTGCCCTTACTTCATTATCACCTTTTCCATATATCTTGGTTAAATTTTCTATGTTTATAACTTCCATTTACAATCACTCCCTGATTCAATTTATACTCTAATGATAAATCTCTAATATGACCTTTAAGTGAATTTTTTTGTGACAAATTAGTCACTTAGCTTCAGGAGTTTCTTATAAATGTAATTTCAAACTCAGTACCCATTCCTACTTCACTTTTAACTAGTATGTATCCATTTTGTTTTTCTATAATTGATTTTGTCATAGCAAGGCCAACACCAATACTTTCAGATTTTAATGACTTTGTGCCTGTGTAGAACCTCTTAAAGATATGTGGTAAATCTTTTTTACTTATACCTTCTCCATTATCTTTTATAACAAGTCTTGAATAAACTATAGACTCTTCCTTAAGGATAATAATCTCACCCTGACTTTTTGAGTGCTCTATTGCATTTTTTAAAATATTAGTAATAGCCTCTGTAGTCCATTCCTTATCACCAATAAATTTTGCATTATCCCCTATTATATTAAGTTTAATATCCTTCTCCCCTAGCTTAGTATCAAGTAAGCTTAGTGAAACACTTATAACCTCATCAAAACTAACAATAGTTTTTTCAAACTCAATAGTACCAGCATCTAGCCTTGCAATCTTCAAAAGATTATAAATAAGCCATTCCATCTTTTCACTTTGAATAGAGACTTTATTTAGGAATTCTATTCTTTTATTCTTATCCATATTCTCTTTATCAATTAAAATATCTGTAAGCATCTTAATTGATGTAAGGGGGGTTTTAAGCTGATGGGATATATCAGTTAAAATCTCTTTTAGATATAGCTTCTCACTATTTATAATCTCATTGTCCTTCTTAATAACTGACACCATCTTATTTATTTCATTAGCTAGTATAGGAAATTCTCCTTCCCCCTCATAATCTAAAGAATTTAAATTATCACCCTTTAAAACACCATCAACATATGTATAGGCCTCTTGAACCTTTATGTACACTTTCTTCATCTCAAAATATATAACAAGTAAACTTAAGATTATCATAGCAGTTATAGAAATAATTAAGGCGACTGTTCTATTTCTTTCAACTTCAGAGACAATAGGCTCTAATACATAATCCATCCGAATATCATAGCCATACCTTGAAAGAATTTCTCTCCCTTTTTCTATATCTTCTTGACTCTTTTCCATCACAATAAGTCCTGCAATTTCTTTCTCAAGTTCAGGATACTTTTCTATAATTTCATAAATGACTTGAGCCTTACTATCAATAACTCCTTGAAGTACATTATCCCTATCAGATTTCATTAGAAATAATAAAGCAGCAAGAAAAATAAGCTGAATAATTACAACCTTTGCTATAATAGCTTTTATTTCTTTATTCCTTAAAACATTCACTTTCATCTACCATTACTCCACTTATATCCAAGTCCTCTTATAGTAATAATATACTTAGGCTCTTGAATATCATCTTCAATCTTCTTTCTAAGTCTTTTCATATAGACAGTAAGGGTATTATCATTAACAAACTCACCACTAACATCCCATAGACTTTCGATAATTTGATTCCTACTTAAAACAGTATTGGGGTTTTGAATTAGCTTTAAAAGTAATTTGTACTCCATTGAAGTTAGATTAATATCATTATTGTTCTTTTTTACTGCAGCTTTCTTTGTATTAATTTCTAAATCTCCAATTTTTATAACAGTACTATCATTACTATCCTTAGAATACCTTCTTAAGTTTGCCTTAATCCTAGCAAGTAACTCCCTTATCTTAAAAGGTTTTGAAATATAATCATCAGCACCAAGTTCAAGTCCCATAACAACATTAACCTCTTCATCACAAGCAGTTAAAAATATTACAGGAACATCACTATTAAGCCTTGTTTTCTTACAAATCTCATATCCACTTCCATCTGGAAGCATTAAATCTAACAAAATTAAATCGAAACTATTTTTATCTATTTCATAAGTGGCAGCTTCAACAGTCTGAGCTAGAGTCACCTCATATCCTTCATCTAAAAGAGTAAACTCTAATGCACCTAAAATTGTGCTATCATCTTCTACAACAAGTATCTTACTCATTTTGACTCCTTCTATGATGTAGTTATAATATTTCATAGAAAACTTAATGCGAATCCGACGAATATTACAGCTCATCAATTTTTATTATTCTTATTTTTTCTCTATTCCTTCTAGAATCTTCTAATTGGAAACGGATATCTTCTGTAATAATAATTTTCTATTTAAATCCCAGAGGAATTCTTGTGCCTCGAGATATTGGGATTAGTATAATATTATATACTAATAGATAATATTAATAAACTTACTGTTTTTGAATTTTAGTTTTCTATCCATAAGCCTCACCCTTTGTTATCCTAAATATTATTCATTATGGAGGTTTCTATAAACTATAACTTCTTAAGATTTATATTAATCATTGTATTTTAACAACTCATATGGTATATTATGTATAAAGCTTAATAATAAATTTTAGGCGAAGGGAGTGAATTGTTTTTATGCAAAAGTTCTATGAGGTGATTTTGAAATAATTGCATATAGGTTCAAGTGGATTTTTTAAGGGTACATAAAAATACTCTTTATTTGTTATCCCTTTGAACAACTTTAATTTAACCTTTCAGCCTTAATAGTTAGTATTAAAATTCACGGTACAGGTTAGCGTGTATTTTTTATGCTCAAATATTATGTATGCCACAGTAGGTTAATCTTGCTGTGGCATTTTTATATACTTTTTTATGTTAATTTATTTAAAACTTCATAGTAACTTTATTTGAAACTCAAATTAAGCTTGAAATTTTAGTAGGCTTAAGGCCTACAACAGAAAAGGAGACTTTATGAGTTTAGAAAAGTTAGGATGGAATGAATATTTCGAAGAGAATTTTAAGCCATATTTAGAGAAAGGGTTCTGTGCTGCAAGAGTCACAACTCAGCATAAAGGGAACTATGTGGTATGCTCTGAAAGTGGAAGTTTCAATGGTAAATTAAGCGGTAAGTTTATGTATAATGCAGATGTAAAAAAAGATTACCCTGCTGTTGGTGATTGGGTTGCGATTAAAATAATTGATGATACTGAAGCCATTATATATGCTGTATTACCAAGAAAAAGTTATTTTGCTCGTAAACTTGCTATATCTGGTGGAAGAAAAATGAAAAATGGTGTACTGATTGGAGGAAATATAGAGGAACAAATTATAGGTTCAAATATAGATACTGCATTTATTGTAACTGGTCTAGATGATAATTTTAATATAGGACGAATTGAAAGATATATTACCTTAGTTCTCAGTAGTGGAGCAACACCTGTTATACTCTTAAATAAGTGTGACCTTTGTAATAACATAGATGATTATATGGAAAAAATAGATAAGATTGCTAAGGGTATAGCTATTTACTCCATAAGTGTGTTAAATAACATCAATATGAATATCTTTGATAAATTTTTGTGTCGCAAGGAAACCATAGTATTTCTTGGTTCTTCTGGAGTAGGTAAGTCCACAATTATTAATTATATTTTTGGTGATGAAATACAAAAAACAAATACTATAAGTAGTTCTAATGGGAAAGGTCGGCATACCACCACCACTTCTCAGCTTTTACAGCATAGCTCAGGGTGTACAGTTATAGATACTCCTGGTGTTAGAGAACTGCAGTTATGGGCTGATGAAGATATTCTTTCAGAAAGCTTTCAAGATATCCACTCTTTGATAGATCAATGTAGATATAGAGATTGTAAACATGATAAAGAAGTTGGATGTGCAATTAAAGCTGCTATTGAAGATGGAAGATTAAGTATTGAAAGATTCAATAGCTACAAAAGCCAATTGAAAGAATTAAAAACTCTAAAGGATAATAGAAAAAGCTATGATAATAGCAGGCTTAACAGATTGAATAAAAGAAATACGAAAAGAGGTTATGTTGAATGTTAAAATTAAAATATTTGTTTAATAATAAGGATTTAGCTCATATGATACTCAGTAATTGGGAAAATGATAATGAAGATGCTGATTTATTAAATTCCTATAGGATTTCCTCCAATGCAATTTACTTGTGTGAAAATAAAGGGGATACCTTTTTTCTTAGATTTGCCCCTGCCGAAGAAAAATCTCTGGAAAGCATTCTTGCTGAGCTCCACTTTTTAAAATATTTAAGAGACAATGGCTACCCTGCAGTAGAAACTATACCATCTAAAGCTGGAAATGAGGTTGAAGTGGCAAATACACCTTGGGGAACTTATTACGCTGTTGCCTTTAAAAGAGTGCCTGGTAAAAAAGTATCTCATATGACTCTTACCAATGAACACATCTTTGGTTATGGTAAAGCCTTAGGAAAATTGCATAAACTAAGCAGTGAGTATACACCATTAAACAATAAACGAAGAGACTGGAAAGAAACAATGGACTGGATGGAAGATGTATTATCAAATTTTCCAGAGGAAAGCGCTGCTAAAAACGAACTATCTATACTTAAAGAGTATTTTACAAAACTACCTGCTACAAAGGAGAACTTTGGACTCATCCATTATGACTTTGAAACTGACAACCTATTTTATGATGAAATTACAAAAACCTATACTCCTATAGACTTTGATGATTCTATGTATCACTGGTATGCAATGGACATTGGGCAAGCATTAGACAGCATAAAAGAGGAGCTTCCAGAAGAACAAGTAGAATCTTCAGTAAATGAATTTATTAAGGGCTATGGTTCAGAGTATGATATTTCTGATGACATGCTTAAATTATTACCTATCTTCAGAAGATATGCTAGTTTATACGGATATGTACGTATGCTTCTCTCTGTAGAAGAAAAATGGGAAAATGAACCTGAGTGGATGGTGAATTTAAGGAACAGGTTAGAGAACTTTTTGGAAAGTGATAAAAGTGAGTTTGGAAAGATAATTTAATTTATTAGAAAAAGAGTGTAAATAGATTATTTAATTAATCTATTTACACTCTCTTTTTTAATATTATATGAATAATGGGAGGTTAAATATTGGCAGATCACCTTATAAGTTTAATTTTTACTTTTGACTTCTATTTTTCCCATTGCTTCTTTTAATGCATGCCAAGATAAAACTGCACATTTTACTCTCGCAGGCATGTTTGAAATATTCTTAAAAGCCATAGCATCTTCTAATGCATATAATTCTTCATCATCTTTTATTTCTCTTTTAATCATTCCAATAAAAGTTTCAGTTAGATTTAAGGCTTCTTTTATAGTTTTTCCTTTAATTAAATCTATCATTATTGATGTAGATGCCTGTGATATAGCGCAACCTTGTCCTGTAAAAGCTAAATCTTCAATAACATCATTGTTTACTTTGAGCTCTAAGGTTATTTCATCTCCACAGCTCGGATTATGCCCTTTTTCTTTAATATCTGGACTTTCCAATGTTCTTTTATTGTGCTTTGATGTACTATGCTCCATAATTAATTCTGTATATATTGAATTTAAATCCATGCTAATCACCTCCACTTTAAAAACATTTTATATGTTTTTTTAGTTGCATCAATTAATTTATCTACATCTTCTTTATTATTATATAAATAGAAACTAGCCCGGCAGGTTGCATTAATACCCATATATCTCATTAGAGGCTGAGCACAATGGTTACCTGATCTTATAGCTACTCCAAAGGTATCAAAAACTGAAGCAACATCATGAGGATGAACCCCTTCTATATTAAAAGAAATTACTCCACCTCTATGATCTATATCCTTAGGTCCATATATTTTTACGTAAGGCAATTCCTTTAACTTATCTACAGCATATGCCAAAAGTTCTTTTTCTATTTTTTCAATCTTATCTAGGCCTATTTTCTCTAAATAATCAATAGCTGCTCCAAGTCCTACAGCTCCTTCTACATTTTGAGTTCCACCTTCAAATTTAGATGGTAATTCTGCAAAAGTTGCACTTTGTTCATAAACATATTCAATCATGTCTCCTCCTACTATATATGGAGGCATGCTTTCTAATAATTCTTTCTTACCATATACTACTCCTATTCCCATTGGACCTAAAAGTTTATGTCCAGAAAAAACTAAGAAATCTGCATCTAGATCTCTTACACTTACCCTCATATGAGGTACACTTTGACAGCCATCTACAATAACTTTTGCACCTTTAGAATGAGCATAATTTATAATTTCTTTTACTGGATTTATTGTACCAAGTGCATTTGAAACATGAGTTATGCTGACTAATTTAGTTTTTTCAGTTATTTTGCTTTTGATTTCTTCAGGTGGAATTTCACCATTTTCATCTACATACATGTATTTTAAAATAGCTTTTCTTACTCTTGCTACAATTTGCCAGGGAATGAGATTTGAATGATGTTCTGCAATTGAAATGACAATCTCATCACCTTCATTTATATTCTTCATGCCATAGGATGTTGCAAGAAGATTTAAACCTTCAGTTGCATTTTTTGTAAAAATAATTTCCTGTGAAAATTCTGCATCTATAAAGTTTCTTACCTTTTCTCTTGCATCATCATATGCTTGTGTTGCGTCTATGCTGAGTTTATATGCCCCTCTATGAGGATTAGCATTATTAACTTTATAATAATTTTCAATGTCTTTCAAAACTTGAATTGGCTTTTGAGTTGTTGCTGCACTATCTAAATAAACTACTCTTTTCCCATCTTCATCAGCTTTTAAAACAGGAAAATCTTCTAAGAAATTTATCTTATTCATTTTTTAATCTCCTGTTTACCAGCTCTAATATTTCTTCTATAATTTCTGTATTATTAATACCGTCTATAATTGGATTAAATGCAGCTCTTACAATTATAATTTTTGCTTCATCATAACTTAGCCCTCTAGACATTAAATAAAACAATTTATTTTCATCTATTCTTCCTGAAGAAGCTGAATGTTCTCCTGAAACATCATCTTCGCCACATAATAGTATTGGCATTGCTTTTGCTCTAGCATCCTTAGAAAGCAGCATACAATATTCATCTTCTGCTCCAACACTTTTTGCTGCACCTCTTTTAAAATCTAGTGTTCCTTTAAAGGTTTTTCTAGCTTTATCCTGAAGTGCTCCCTTAACATTTATGTTTGATTTGCTGCCTTTACCTTTATGTGTAATAACATAATTAATATCTATAAGCTTATTTTTGTTACCTAAATATATAGAATTTATATCAGAAGAAGATTTTTCTCCTATTAAATCTCCATGATAATTATAAATACTATATTTCCCACCAAGATCTACAGATATGAAATTAACTTTTCCTCCATCTTTGATATCTGAAACATTAGAATCAAAGTGTATTATATTATCATTTAATAAATTTATCTTTACAAGTTTAATTTCACTGTTTTTCTTTGAATATATAGTGCAAATACCATTGTGATATCCCTTTGAATCATCTAAAGCTTTATATTTTACTATAATAGTTGCTTTTGAATTTTCTTCACCAACTATTATTAAATTATCAATTAATGTTCTATTATCTTTATCAAAATCAAATTCTATAATTATTGGCTTGTCTTCATCTACATATTTTCCTATAGTTATCAAATATCCTTCATTGAAATTTTCCTTACCTTGACTAACTAAATCTTCACTAGCTCCATATATAAATTTCTTATGAAAAGGTAATATTTTATCATTTTCAAGCTTTCGAATATCAATCCCATCAACATCACTGGTAATTTTAATATTACTAAATTCTTTAATTTCTTCAATGTCTAAATTTCCAAGACTTATATCATTAATATTAAGCCAATTTTTTGTTCTTACTGGAGTTTTATTTAAGTTATTAAATTGTATAGAATTCATTAATTTCACCTACCCTATGCTTCCTTCTAGCTCCAAGTTTATTAGATTATTCATTTCTACTGCATATTCCAATGGTAACTCCTTTGATATTGGTTCTACGAAGCCTCTTACTATCATTGATTTTGCTTCTTCCTCACTTATACCTCTAGTCATTAGATAAAAAATAGACTCATCGCTTATCTTACCAATTTTAGCTTCATGTCCAATTTCAACATCATCATTTAATAAATCTATAACCGGGATAGTATCAGATTTGGATTTATTATCTAACATTAATGATTCACATGAAACCATAGACTTTGAATTGTAGGCATTATCATTTACTTTTAATACGCCTCTGTAAGTAGCCTTTCCTCCATTTCTAGAAATAGACTTTGAATTTATTGTAGATGAAGTATTAGGTGCAGCATGTATTACCTTTGCCCCTGTATCTAGATTTTGTCCTTTTCCTGCAAAAGATACTCCTGTAAATTCAGCTCTGGCACCTTCTCCTTTTAATATACTCATTGGATATAACATTGATATTTGTGATCCAAAAGAACCTGATACCCATTCAATAGTTCCATTTTTTTCAACTATTGCTCTTTTAGTATTTAAATTCAACATATTTTTTGACCAATTTTCTATAGTGCTGTATCTAAGGGTTGCTCCTTCTTTAACATAAAGTTCAACACAGCCTGCATGTAAATTTGTTACGCTGTATTTAGGTGCTGAACAGCCTTCAATAAAATGAAGCCTTGCTCCTTCATCTACTATTATTAATGTATGTTCAAATTGTCCTGCACCAGGAGAATTTAATCTGAAATATGATTGAAGTGGTATATCTACATTAACGCCTTTAGGCACATACACAAATGATCCTCCTGACCAAACTGCTCCATGAAGTGCCACGAATTTATGATCATTTGGTGTAACAAATTTCATGAAATATTCTTTAACTAGATCTTCATGTTCTCTAAGTGCAGTTTCCATATCTGTATAAATAACCCCTTGTTTTACTAAATCTTCTTTTATACTATGGTAAACTACTTCTGAATCATATTGGGCTCCAACTCCTGCAAGTGATTTTTTTTCTGCTTCTGGAATTCCTAAAAGATCAAAAGTTTTCTTTATATCCTCAGGAACTTCATTCCAAGAACCTACTAAGTTACTTTTTGGTCGTACATATGTTACAATGTTATCCATGTCAAGACCTTCTAAAGATGGCCCCCATGTTGGCATTTTTAACTTATTATATATTTCTAAAGATTTTAATCTAAAATCTCTCATCCATTTAACTTCTTTTTTCTCTTCTGAAATAGTTTCTATTATTTCTTTTGTCAATCCCTTTTCAGATTTAAATCTAAAACTATCTTCATTTTTAACATCATATATTCCTCTGTCCAGATCATCTACATAAGTTTTCTTCTTATTTTCCATTTAAGTTCACCGCCTTTATATAGCTAGATTTTCTTTAAAAGCTTCATATCCTTTTTCTTCAATTTCCTTAGCTAAACTTCCATCTCCAGTTTTAACTATTCTTCCATCAATTAAGACATGAACATAATCTGGCTTTAAAATTTCTAATATCCTGGTATTATGAGTTATAATCAATACACCATTGTTTTCATTAGAAAACATTTTTATTCCTTTAGATACGATTCTTATAGCATCAACATCTAATCCCGAATCAGATTCATCTAATATAGCTAACTTTGGATTTAATGTGAGCATTTGCAATATTTCATTTTTCTTTTTTTCTCCACCTGAGAATCCTACGTTTAAATATCTGCTTGCATAGCTCTCATCCATTTTTAGTTCTTTCATATTTTCCTTTAATTCTATATTAAACTTAAAATGTTTTAATATGTTTCCATCACTTGCTCTCTTTGCATACTTTAAAAAGTTCTCTACAGTTATCCCTGGAATTTCTTCCGGATATTGAAATGATAGAAATAATCCTTTTTTAGCTCTTTCATCAGTTTTCAAATCGTTAATATTTTCTCCTTCAAATTCTATATCCCCATGAAGTCTTTTGTATCTTGGATTATTCATCAAAGCATTTGCAAGAGTAGATTTTCCTGCTCCATTAGGTCCCATTATTACATGAACTTCACCTTTATTAATTTCAAGATTTAATCCCTTTAATATTTCTTTATCATCTGCTTCTATGCTTAAATCACAAACTTTTAATAAAATACTATTCATCGCTATTCTCCTATCTATAAATATTTAATATGCTATGTTTTATTTTTTGATAAAAATATTAGCGTACATACCATAAACTTATTTTCAACATTATTTATAATTTTCTTTATATGTATAATTTTAAAAGTGTATTTTAAATACACTTTAATGTTATCACATATTTTTTTAATGTGCAATGTAAATACACATTTTACTTTCAATAATTTTCTTTTTTGGTATAATAGATTATAATGAAACTTTAGAAAGGATGTGGAGATGTGAATTTATCTAAATTTTCAGATTATGCTTTTAGAATTTTAATTTATTTGGCCGAAAATCAGGATAAATTATGTACAGTTGAAGAATTAGCATGTAATCTTGAAATATCAGAACACCACTTAAAAAAAATTGTTCATAGATTAGGTAAAACAGAATATGTCATATCCACCAAAGGAAGGAATGGAGGACTTAAACTCGGAATGAATCCAAAAGATATTAATCTTGGTAAAATCTTAGT
This sequence comes from Clostridium sp. UBA4108, assembly GCA_002381695.1. GTDB lineage: Bacteria > Bacillota > Clostridia > Clostridiales > Clostridiaceae > Clostridium_J. The sequence continues at coordinate 29,416 of DFXM01000044.1, forward strand.
TATTACTGAAGATAGTTTAAATATATCGGAATGTTTTTCTAGTGCAAAGCACTCGTGCACATGTAATTCAAAATGCAAACTAAAATTTATTTTAGGAAGTGCTATAGATTCTTTCGTTAATGAAATTAGCCAATACTCCTTACAAGATATTCTGTAATATTTTAAAATAGCTATTGGTTGTATTATGCTTAATTACCTAAGTTTTGTACAAACGAAACTTAGGTAATTAGTAGCAAATTTAAGAAGCCCTCATTAGTCCATCTCTATTATCAATAGAGCACTTCACTAGTTTCCACTCCTCTTTCATCAAAACATGTTATATATAAGCTCCCTAAATACAACTCCATGGTATATAAAAAAGCTAGGCATAATACCTAGCTTTAATAAAGCAGCTCAATTATAGTTTTCTATTTCCTTTTACTCACTATGTAAAACAACTATAAACTTAATTAATGCTTAAAACTCTATAAATAAATTCTCAATATTACTCCTCTTTAGCTGCTCTAATACCTCCAAAGAAATATTGTCCATATTATCCACCTGTTGAATTTTTATATACAGAATGTACTTACTACATATATTCTGTATCAATTTAATGAAAGCCTTTATAATTCTTACTGGCGGTACCACCACACTTCTATCATAATCAATATTACTGTATGACCCAATATAAGGCATTATGTACGCAAGGTCTGCTATCTCATTTTTGCTAAGAGTATCTTCTTCAAAGAAACCATTTTTAATAATTTCATCTATGGTATCCGCAATCCAAAAATATTCAATAGCTTTAATACCTGAAGTGTTGATCTTAATAGTCTTCATATCTCCAGTGATGTTACTGTATACTCTTGTTTTCTCACTATCTAATTTTTCAGTTTCTAAAGTACTATTACTTTTTATTTCATTGTACTTGTTTTGCAGTAATTCTGAAGGATGTATTCCTAAACTGCAAATCAACTTATTACAAAAACTCTTATAAAATTTTATTGCACCGCCTCTATTTTCACAACATATATAAAGGGACATCACCTTTAGTGCCAAATTTTCATCATAAGGTTCAATATTTAAAATCTCATTTATGACCTCTAAACAGGCATCATAATTTTCCTCTTCCTCATATAATTCAGCTAGTTTTCTAAAAACTTTAATTTTACGATTTTCAAAATTATTTCTTTCAAAAATAATCATCTCGTTGAACTCATCACAATTATTGAAATAGTGACCCTCAAAAAAATCTCCTGCAAAGGTGATTTTAAGTTCTAGCAACTCTTCTATTGTATAACTTTTGTTTGAGTCAAAATTAATAGCATTTAAAATGTCGCATCTAAAGTTATATTTAAAGTTGATACCACAATACTCCTTATTAATTCTTAGAAACTGTTCCTCATTTAAATCAGGTGGGATAATTTTTTTCAAAAGCCATAGATTATATCTTAAATTATATTTCGCTGCTTCTTCATTACTGTCAGGCCAAAGATATGCAATTACCTTTTCTCTGCTGATATCCCTGTTTTGCTGCAACATAAGTACCGCTACCAATGCGGCAGTCTTAATTCCCACCTTTTCAGTAATGTCATGGTCTTCATATTCAAATTTTAACTTCCCCAAAAAACAAATATTTAACATTTTCTTCACCCATGCCCACATTTAATAGTAATTACTAAATCACAACACATTATATAATAACTCTCCAGATTTTATGGTGACCAAAACCTTTAGCTTGTGTATATCTTCTGATGGTACAGATAAAATATCCTTATCTAAGATAATAATATCCGCCACCTTTTCTATTTCTAGTGTGCCTTTTTTATCTTCTTCAAATATAGCATAGGCACCATTGCAGGTAAACATCTTTATTGCCTCATAAATATCTACTTTATGCTCTTTAACCGGATGATTAACAGCAGAATGAATTCCAAGGATAGGTCGTGGTTCTGTAACATCGCTGTCAGAGCCTCCACATATAACTACACCACTTTCTGTAATTTCTCTTAGTGGATTCGTACACATATATTTATCCCCCAGTCTCTGATCATACATTTTCCCCTTACCACCCCAATATGCTTCATAGGATGGCTGCATTGAAAAAATTATCCCCATTTTACTTGCTCTGAGCATCTGTTCCTTGCTTATCAATTCCGCATGCTCTAGTCTATGCCTAAGTCCTGTAATGCCTGTATGCTGCAATGCATACTCATGTGCAGTGAGAGCCGCTTCAACCGCTCTATCTCCTAGAGTAAAAAGTGATAATTGCAACTTATTTTTATAACAGTTCAATACAAATTCGTTTATATCCTCCTGATCCATACAAAGAATTCCATTGGTTCCAGGAGCATCGGCATATTCAAAGGATAATGCTGCTGTTCTTTCACCCAGGGTTCCGTCAAGATAAATCACCCCACCTATTCGTTTAAGTCCCATGTCCATAATCTTGTCTATATCCATGGTTGGATAGAAGAGTTCCATATCAATAGGAAATTCTTTACCATATTTATAAATGAATTCTGCATCATGGTCAATGTCCATTCCGCCGCACATTCTCCCGCCTTCCATAGCATTCAACGTTGTAATCCCATTGGAAAGCAATTTATTAATAATATTTAAAACTACATCTTTTCTATACTGGTCATTGACATCCTTCAAGATATTGGAGAACAAAATAGCATTTGCCTGTTTTTTAAAAATACCAGTAGGCATTTGTTTTTCATCAATCTCAAGTCCTGCTGTTGTAAAGGGAATTTTAAAATATAACATGGCGTAAGTATTAAGCATACTCACCTGATAATCTGCAGAGTGAAGGGAAACTGGAGCATTACTACAGTACTTATCTAGTATCGTTCTACTTGGGAATTCCTTTTCCTTAAGTTGCTCTACTTCCAAGTGAATCCCACGAATGTACTTTCCTGGTGCTTTTATTGCCGCTTCTTTAATCATTTCTCCTATATCATTAAAATCTCTTGCTTTGCTCAAATCAAGACTTGCTACATTTAATGCTGTCAGTACCACATGAAAATGGCTGTCAATAAATCCTGGAAGCACTGTATTTCCATTTGCGTCTATTACTACGGTATTATCATTAACAAATTCCTTATACTCAGAGTTTTTCCCCGTAGCAATTATCTTTCCACCCTCAACAGCAATCCAATCTAAAACCTCATTATTTCTCATTACCATACATTTTCCGTTTTTAATTAATATATCTGCACACATATATTTACTCCTCAGATAGTCTATTTACGTCCTTTATATTTAATGCCTTATGACAATGTCAATTAATATATAAATCTCATTATAACATTAAAATGACCCAACTGAAGTTACTTAATGAGCCATTTTTTTTTTAATTATTTTTTATAGCTTTACTTCAAACGATTGTTTATTTTAGAACTATATATTATTACGAAGCAAACCAT
>DFXM01000044.1:32844-89946 GCA_002381695.1 Clostridium sp. UBA4108
TTTCGAAACGGTTTGTGAGTAATAATATATAGTTCGTTATCAACATTATATTAAAGCAAAGTCTTTTTTATAAACAACCTTACCACCTACCATGGTTAATACAGGCAATATATTTCGTATTTCCATAGGATCAATGGTAAATATGTCCTTATCTAGAATAATCATATCAGCATAATAGCCTTCTTTTATTCTTCCCTTCTTATTTTCCATAAATTCCACATATGCACTTCCCATGGTATAGGAATCTATGGCAGTATATACATCAACACATTCCTCAGGATAAAAGCCCCCTTCTGGAAATCCCTTTGAATCCTTACGTGTAACCGCACTATAGATATTAGGAAATGGATTTAATGATTCTACAGGACAGTCTGTTCCATAGGAAACATGACCACCTAATTCTTGTAAGGTCTTAAAGGCGTAGGATGTAGATGAAATTTCTTTTCCACATCTATCTTCAACCACATGCATATCATAATCTAGAAAAATTGGCTGATACATAGCTGGAATTTCTAATCGTGCAATTCTTTCTAACATGGCCTTGTCTGTAATCTGGCAGTGTACTAAGGCATGTCTCAAAGCATTTTTACCATTAATAAATGCCTTTTCATAACAATTAATGGTCTGTTCAATGGCCGCATCTCCAATAACATGAGTTACCACCTGCATTCCCGCCTTAAGTGCTAGCTCACAGTATTTTTTCATTTCATCATTACTAATCCATTCAATACCGTAATTGCCCTCTTCATCAAAATATTCATGCCTCATCATAGCAGTTCTTCCACCTAAGCTACCATCCTTAAAGAGTTTCAAAGGACCCAGTGTGAGCCATGAATCCTCAGGATATTTGCCACTAGCAAATTCACCCTCTTCTATATAATGCTTAAAATCCTCTAAGCTGTTAAAGCATACCTGATGCCTATAGCGAAGCAAGCCTCTTCCATCATCAAAGACTTTATGGAACATTTTAAAATAAGTAGGTACATCAAGTACAGTAGTTCCTATATCATTACTCTGTACACTTGTAATTCCATGAGCCACTGCATATTCCATACTTTTTACAAGCATTTCTTCTCTTTCCTTTACACTAAATTCAGGAATTACTTTCTTTACATAATTACAGGCATTTTCAGTGAAAACTCCATTAGGATATCCATCTTTGCCTATTTCAAAGGTTCCCCCTTCCCACTGAGGAGAGTTACCATCAATTCCAAGGATTTCAATTGTTTTAGTATTAGTAGAAAGAATATGTCCACACACACGTTCCAAAATGATAGGTATATCTGTAGATATCTTATCTAAATCAAATCTATTAGGATTTCGTTTTTCATCTATAAATAAATCTTGATTCCATCCAATTGTATGAATACCATCTTTAACTTTTTTAGGATATTCCACTATGAATTTTTTACAACGGATTATCAAATCATCAATTGATGTACAATTATCTATTGATACCTGTGTTATGGAATCTCCAAACATAAGCAAATGCATGTGAGAATCATTAAGTCCTGGAATTACAGTTTTTCCATTACAATTAATTTTCTCACAGTCCTGTCCTGCAATAGATAATATATCTTCATTGCTACCAACTTTTGCAATTACTCCATCCTCTACAAGCACAGCCTCCGCAAAATGCTCTCTTTCCAAATAAACTTTTCCATTATATAATATGGTTTTCATTTTAACCTCCATTCCGTCACTACAAATGACCACAAAAATAGTTATGCATTCTCTTGTTTAAGCTTCTTATCAAAATACATATAGAAAAATATGCCTATAATAGGAACTACAAATCCTATAATTGCACTAGCTGGATCATCAAAGAAGGTATTGATTACTAGTCCTAAGAAAACTAATGCAGTTATAATTACAGAAACTGGGTAAAGCCATACCTTATATGGTCTTTCGATTTCTGGAAATTTCTTACGACAAATTGGTACTGCTAGTACTGTAAGAAGATTAAATATCATACCTGTAAATACTACAAGGGTAGTCAATTGATCTAAATTACGCATCATTACTAGTATTATAGAGATGATTCCCTGTACTATTATGGCTGTTGTAGGAACCTTATACTTTGAATGTAGTTTTCTATAGCTTTTAAAGAAATGTCCTTCCTCTGCCATTGCGTAATACATACGAGGCTGAGCCATAATAAGTCCATTTAATGAGCCGAACATAGCAAGAACCATTCCTATGGTTACAATAATAGCACCTGCACTTCCAAGTAATTTTTGTGCAACAGCTGTTCCTAAGTAAAAGTTTCCATCCGTAATCATTGTTTGAATTTCTTCATGGGTAAGTACTTTAAAAATTGAAAAGTTAAATAATGTATAAAGTATAGTAATACCGCCGATACCTACTATCAAAGCCAAAGGTAAATTTTTTCTAGGATTCTTTACCTCTTCTGCAACAGTATTCAAGTTTGTCCATCCTTCATAGGCCCACAAGGAAGCAACTACTGCAAAAGCAATCATAGTAAAGATGTTTCCACCTCCTGTGGAAGCCGCTTCTGTAGCTGATACAAGTGATAAATCTGGAGTTATCTTTCCAAAGAATAATGCCGCAAACATGATGATTCCAATTGGGATTAGCTTTGCAACCATTGAAACATTCTGCAGAATAGATGCTAACTTAACACCAAAACAATTGTACATAGTTAAACCGATGATTAGAACTATGGCAAAAACCTTTATTCCCATATCACTCATATCGATGAAGAACCTTAAAGCTGTAGGTAATGCTATTGCAATTGCTGCAACAGAACCTGGTCCACCAATGAGCCAATCTGTAAAGCCTGCAAGGAAACCTACAGAAGGATGATAAGCTTCATTTAAGTAAAGTGCTCTTCCACCAGCTCTCGGCATTGCAGCACCAAGTTCCGCATAGCAAAGACCTCCCATTAAAGATATCAAACCTCCAATAATCCAACAGATAAGTGAAAGTCCTAAATTCATACCAGTTCTTTCAATTACATATGAACCTAGATAGAAAATACCTGAGCCAACCATAATACCCCCAATTATGCTGACTCCACCAAATACTCCAATTTCTCTTTTAAACTCCGTCTTTTCTGACGTAAGTTGCTCTAGCCTGTTCTGACCACTCATAAAAAGCCTCCCCCTTTAAATAATTAATAATTTTATCTATCTTCTTTTATATTACACAATATGGGTTGTCCAATTCGTGTAATTGGAGTTTATTTCAAATTATTGTTTTCTTTTTAAAGGTGTTGGTAAACATTTCTTAAACATTGAGATGATATAAAAATTTTCAATATTGAACTTAAATCAATATAGTAGGAAGAAATTAAGGTTATGTAACATATCTGAAACCCATTTGGTTATATTCTATAGTTAAATATATGTACAGTTGTATATTATAATGCACTTTAAACGAACCAAAATAGGAGATATAACTTAAAATATGTAATATATTGTGATTTAGTAGTGAACTGGTATATAATTCAAATATATACTTGTTATGTCTTGTGTCACAAGATAAGAATACAATGAATAAATTTAACTTTTTAGGGGGCTTTTACAATGAAAAAACGGGTAGTAAGTTCTATAATTGGGTTGCCAATTTTAATGGCAATCATTATGAGTAAAAACACTGCTATAATTAGTTGCGCAGTCTTCATACTTATGGTAATAGGTTTGATTGAATTCTATAAATCATTTGAAGGATTTGATATGAAATTTGGAGCAATCGGAATAATATTTTCTATTATATATCTTGTATCAATTATCTCAGATTTAAATTCAAGATTAGGGCCTTATATATTTTTCTTCTTATTATCTCTAATATTTTATTCCATTATTTTTTATAAAAAGGATAATATTAAAAATGCAACTATAACTTTTATAAGTTTTTTCTATGTTTCCTATATGCTTTCCTTTATATTACTAATTGTTAATTTGAGCTCTTATGGAAGTATTCTCGTAGGATTGGTATTTGTAATTGCTTGGAGCGCAGATACCTTTGCATGTTTAGTTGGGAGACGGTTTGGAAAGCACCAATTAGCACCTATAGTAAGTCCCAAAAAGTCTGTTGAGGGCTTTGTAGCAGGAATAGTTGGTTCAAGTATGTTTTCATATTTATATGGATTAGTAGTACTAAACTTTACTAATGTAAATATTAATAACTTTATAATTATTTGTGTTGTAGCAGGAGCTATTGGTTCAATAGTATCTCAATTTGGCGATTTAACAGCCTCTCTAATAAAGCGCTTTAACAATGTAAAAGATTTTGGGAAACTTATTCCTGGACATGGTGGAGTTTTAGATAGATTTGATAGCATTATTTTAACAGCGCCTTTTATTTATTATATATTGATACTGACAATACAATAATAAGTTTTTTGAATGATATTCTTATTTAAGTAATCTTCAAGTTTCTGCGAAAACTGAAGGATAGTTGTTTTTTATATGTGGCTTCAGCCTCCAAATAAAATGCATCTATATTGATTATATTCTAATTATGAGTGAGGTAGTGAGATGAAAGTTATTCCCAATTGCATATCCTTTTGTAGAATATTCCTTTCTCTAATTTTATTTTTTGTTAAACCATTGAGTATGCTCTTTTACATAATCTATATCGCTTGCGGTTTAAGCGATATTATTGATGGCTTTATTGCTAGAAAGACAGAATCAACAAGCAGCCTTGGAGCAAAGCTTGACACCATTGCAGATATGATAATGGTAGGTGTATTATTCATTGTACTTTATCCTATAGTTAATCTTACACCACATATTGTCCTCTGGATTATTCTTATTGGTATAGTTAGGTTTGTTTCAATAGTTGTAGCTCTGATAAAATACAAGACCTTTGCAATGCTTCACACTTACGGGAATAAATTTACCGGTATAACTCTATTCATATTTCCAATACTTCTTCTCCACATAAATGTTACTGCTCTAATGCACATGATTTGTATCGTGGCAAGCTTATCTTCAATTGAGGAATTAGCTATTCATCTGACGTCACGGGAACTTCAAGTAAATAAGCAAAGTATATTCGTAAAATGAACATAATGTAGATAATATGCTTCTCCAAAACGCCTCTTCATAGGGCTTTTTCTATATAATAAATTTTAAGAAAATGATGTTCCAAATATACAATAAAGTATTTTTTTAAAATAGTTAGACTATTGGGCTGTGTTTACTGCGATGGGGAAATTCCCTGGTGTTCCAATGGTGCCCTAATCCATTAAAAGCCCATAAAATACGGGAATATTCCCTATCACTCCATATCACTGCCTTTTGTGAGAGGTCTGAGAGAAACATTGTTTAACCTCCACATGGGAAGATTGTTTACATCAATAACTTCCCTTTTGAAATTTCATCAATGCTTATGCTTGGATTCGTATATCTTCCTTTCTTTTCAGTTTCTTTTCCATATTGGATTGCTTTTGATGGACAATAATGGATACATGCCAAACATTGGGTACAACGCGCCCCCCATTTTGGCCTCTCATGAACTTTAATATTATTGCAATTACAAACTTTTTCACAAGTACCACAACCGGTACAAGTATCATCTACATGAAACTTTGCTGTATCAATGGCTTTTTTTACAAACATAGGGTTCAAAATTCCAGTTAAGAGCCATGGCAAAGGTCCTCTTTCTATCCTAAATTCCCCCTCTATTTTTCGTTCAACAGCATGAATAATATATTCCAAGGTTTCTTCCGCTTTAGCAAGTTTTTTCTGCTCCACTTCTTTTGAATCTACGTCGCCCATTATAATGTAGTTATTTGGCATTTTGACGGAAAATCCGCTACTCAAAACTATGCTTTTTTTCTTCAAACAGTCTTCTATCACTTTCATGGTATTTCCAATGTTGCCTCCACAAGTTACAACAGAAAACACATAGTTTCTCCTATAATTGTTCAGGTTAAGTTTCTCAATAAATTCAAGCACAATTTTAGGCGGACCCCATGCATAAACAGGATATACGAATCCAATGATTTCATTGTCCCTTAGACTGTATTCAATGAATTTATCCCCGTTGTTTTCAGCGGCAGATATTGAAATCAAGTCTTCACCAATACGATGAGCAATATTTTTAGCAGCATAAAGCGAGTTCCCTGTTCCAGAAAAATAAAAAATCATATCATCACCCTTTCGATTACGCTTGGAAAAACACGCACAATCCTCATGCTATTTTCTCTGTGCCTTATCAAGCGCGTTTTCTACTGCTTTGAGACACGCTTTAGAGGTAAGAGTCGCACCGCTTATGGTATCTACCTGCAAGGACTGTGATTGGACTACCCTGCCAAACAATTCATCCGTAAATTCAGACGTACGCTTCTCCGTATGCTCTAATAGCTTGATGTCTATAACTTGGTTTGAAGATACGTTTATCTGAACTTTATTAGCCCTCCATTTGTACATACCGCCTTCGTATTCCCCAATATAAGTGCCATCATTTAACTGTTTGAAATCCACAGTGCTAATAGGAAGATTTTTGGCTTCACGCCGTTCCCCCTCAGTAAAGAATAATGCACCTCCTAACCCCACCACAACAAGAGTTACAAGTACTATAATTGTTATTAGCATTTTACTTCTCCTCTTTCTTTTCATTCTGATTTTCTCCTTTCAAATCCAAGATTTTTGCTTTTATATACTCATTGGCCTGAAAGCAATCTTTCAGACCTTGGGTAACGTAAACTATCAAGTCGTCATCCACAAGAATAGCTTCGGCTTCAGGAAAATTTTTTAGAATCCCAACTCCTTTTTTCATCCCAGCTACAAACAATATGGTAGACAATGCATCGGCAACTGTGGCGCTATCTGCAACAATGGTTACACTTACCAATCCTGATTCAGATGGATATCCTGTGGTTGGATCTAAAATATGATGGTGTCTTTTACCTTTGCTATCGACAAAGTATCGCTGATAGTCCCCTGATGTAACCACTGCTTTATCAGCCACCGATACAGCACCAATTAATCGGTTTTCCTGCCGTGGATGTCGGATGCCTACACACCACGGGGAGCCGTCAGGCTTTGTCCCCAAAGCAGCCACATTCCCGCCAATATTCGTAAAAGCTGATGTAACGCCGTATTTTCTGAATACCTCTAAAAACTTATCGCTGGCAAATCCTTTTCCTATACTCCCCAAATCAATGGATTGTTTCAATTTTTGAAGTCCTGCGGTCTTTTCGCAGGAACTCAATATTAAATCAGCATAGTTCACTAAAGGAAGAACCTGTCTTATCCTTACTTCATCCGGGATTTCGGATGCATGCTTATAATCCCATAGGCTTACCAATGGGCCAATGGTGACGTCGAATAACCCTTGACAGCAACTTGAGAATTGGGCAGCAAGCGATAGCAGTTCATATGTGTCAGCGCTAAGTTTTTCGCACTTAATGCCGGCGGATTCATTAATCCTGCTTATCTCACTTTCAGGTGCAAATCGGCTCAATATTTTTTCCAACCGTACGGCTTCACCGTTGACAGCCCTTAGTGCTTTTTTAGCATGTTTGCCGAAGGCTCTATGTGTTATTTCAGTTCCCATTCCAAAGTTCATGGACTGAGCAACCACGTCTTTGCTCATTTCTAATCCCTCCTTTCACTCACCTATCCGGTGAGCCTATGCTTGTCAAGATTAATGTGAATTATTATCTATATGCAAGCACATGAATGAATATTTTATAATTCATTCATTATTTAAGAAAAAAAAGACTGCCTCTGTGAATTCTATTCCGGGCAGTCCATCAACCCCTTCATTATAAACTCTTCCAAGTAATCCAAAAGTTGCGGGAAGTAGTGAATCCCAATTTCTTCTTTGTGCGTATCAATATTGATAAGTGCCGTAAAAAACGCCATAATAAGTCCACAATCAATATCGTTCCTCATTTTCCCTTCGGTCTGCCATTTTTTCACTAGTTCCGCGAAGCTGTCATATAAGAAATCAACGGCATGGATTCCGTTTTCCTCACGATAAAGCTGCTCTATTTTTCCAAAAACATCTCTGTTATACCATTCTTTCAGTATAGGATTGGCGTACATGCCTTGTATATTCAACGCAAATAGTTGCTTTATCAACTTTAATGGCTCTTCGTCAAGATCAAGGGATTCCATAATACTTCTTTTAAGCTTTGCGTTTTCTTCTAAAAAAATCTCCAAAAAAAGCTTCTCTTTTGAGGGATAATAGTTGTAAAACGTGCCTACGCCTATACCGGCCATTTTTGTAATGTTAGACACATTGGTATCTTTAAATCCTTTGGTGCTGAACAACTCTTTCCCACAAGTAAAAATCTCAGTTTTTTTATCTTCCACTTTATTAGCCTCCGTTACATTTCGTAGAGGTATTAACCTCAAATAGTATGAATGAATAATTTAATATTCATTCATATTGTAGCATGGATATTTTTTCCTGTCAATATCAAATATTTATAAATGGAGCCATTCTACAAAAATATTTCAGCCTCTTTTCATCAAACTCCTCTATGCCATAAGCTTTTAAAAAAGCTTGTCTCTCATCTTCATCTAAGAAATAATCATTGAAAATAGCTAAATCATAATACGGATCTCCCATATCACAAAAAGCCCAATCTATTATTGAAGAAATCTGATGGTTATGCCATAGAATATTCTTTGGTCTATAATCTCCGTGAATTAAGCACACTTTACCTTTATGTGGTTTATTCTCCTTCAACCATTCCAATACTGCTTTTGGTTCTTCCTTATGTCCCTCAAAAACAAAGTCTTCAGGGTCTATAGTATTATTTTTATAGTGTTGCTCTGCAAAATATATTTGTGCATTAATAAAGCTTTCATAGGAAACCCAATCTTTGTACTGAGCATGAATCTCTGATAATGCCTTCCCCATCTCTATTAACATTGGAAGCCTTTGATGTTTATCTTTGTTATTTTGAAATAAAATATTAAGAGGACTTCCTTCACTATATTCCCTTAGAAGATAATATAAGCCTTGCTCCTGGAAAAAGTCATATACTGAGGGAATAGGAATCTTAGTATCCTTTAAAGCCCTCATAGCTAAAAATTCAGCATATAATTCTTTTCCTCTATATAATCCCTTAGCAGTTTTCAAAAGAAATCTTCCCTTATCCCCCTGAATCACTGTAACAAGGCTGCACATCCCCTGCTGTGGAAAGGAAATTTCATTGATATTACCAGCATAATCTAATACTTTCCTTGGTAGACTTATATTATCTTCTGGTTTAATATTTTTTAATTCATCTCTTTGTATAAAAGTTGAAATATTTTCTGCTCTTGATATGACCCCATATTTATCCATAAAACTTTTCCCCCTAGCCCATTCCTTATTATTTATGTTAGTTTCATTATATATTACGTTAGCCTCATCATAGTTAGTAACATACTCTTCAAAACCCTTAGAATTCATTAATTTCACGGGTTTATAATCAACTTTAAAATGTCTAACTATCCCTATCTTCATTTTCCCCTACATAAAACTTGAAAGTATCATTATTACAATCTATATATAAAAAACTCTACAGTGGCGCCTCCATTAGTATTATTAAAAATATTAATTTCTCCTTTATGCTTTTGGATTATTATATTGGAGATATATAGCCCTAGCCCTGAATTTCCCGAATTAATATTTCTTGCCACATCACCTCTATAGAATTTATTTAAAGCAAGTTTTAAATCGCTGTCACTAAAGCCTCTACCACTATCACTTATGTTAAAGTTTAATCTGTCTCTTTCTATCCTTACTACTATATCTATAATTCCACTAATCTCTGTATATCGTACTGAATTTGCAATAATATTATCTAAAACTCTAGAAATAGCTCCACCATCAAAATACCATGTGTCATCCTTAGTTATTTCAGTAGCCTTTAATTTAATATTAATAGCTTTTTCGGCTCCTAAAGCTTTCAGTGACTCCACCTTCTCATTTAAAAATTGTAGAATATTATTTTCACTAGGGTTTATATTAAATTCTGGATTTTCTAACTTATTTATAGTATTTAAATCCTCAACTAAGGTTATTGCTCTAGCTGTTGATTTATTTATGGATTCTAAATAATAAAGTGCTCTTTCCTCATTTTTATAGGAGCCTTCTAAAAGTAATTCTACCTTCCCCTTTATAACAGTTAAAGGACTTCTTAAATCGTGAGATAAACTTGAAATTATTTCTTTTCTGTCTTCTTCCATAGCCCATTGTTTATCTAGAGTTTCTTTTAGAGCATCTTTCATCTCATTAAATGAGCCTATAACTTCTCCTAATTCATTTTCAAAAGGATACTCTAAGTTAAAATCTAAATCTCGTTCTTCTATTTTTTTAGATGCTAATTTCAATTTATTTAGGGGTTCGTTAATATTTCGTGCAAGCTTTAACCCAAATAAATAAGAAAATAATATAATAAAAACAAAAGGCGATACTACTGAAGTAATAGAAATTAAGGATATTACCCACCTTGGAACATTATCTGAAGTTATTTTTAATGCATATTTTAAAATAACAATCCCCTTAAGTTCCCCTACATCATTTAATATTGGTATATACTTCTTAACATTATTCTTACTATCTGTGTCTACTGTATTTAATTTATTAATTAAAGCTTCTTTACTTTCTTGATTCTCTTCTAAGGTTCCATAACTACTATTATTATATAAATCTATAACCTTATATTGGATGCCCTCTGTTGGTATCAAACCATTTAACTCTTTAGCAGCATTACCATTTAATAACTTTACATTATTTTCTCTAATATGTTCTTCTATGGTTGGAATCATTTTTTCATAATAATTTGCAGCTTTTAAAATTCTACTGTTTATGGCTATAAATAATGTTGAAACAGTAATAACAACCGCAAATATACTAGAAAGTATTACTAAGGCAAAGGTTAATATAAATTGTTTTCTTATAGAATATTTTTTAAACACTGCCTATTTCCCTTCCTTTTTTGAGCTCCACTTATATCCAACTCCCCATACCGTTGATATAAATGCAAAATCATTATCTATATTTTGAAACTTTCCTCTTAACTTCTTAACATGCTCAGCAACTGTACTAGAATCTCCTTCAGCATCATATCCCCATATTTTTTCATATATTTTCTCTTTGGAAAAAATTTGCCCTTCATTTAATGCCAGTAACTCTAAAATGTCAAATTCTCTCTTAGTTAATTGTACTTCTTCATCAAAATAACATACTTCTCTAGCCTTTAAATTGATTTTTAGATTATTGAAAAGTAAGTATTGATTTTGCTTATTAGCCTCTCTCTTTTCTCTCCTTAGATGGGCAAATACTCTTGCTCTAAGCTCTTTAACACTAAAAGGCTTAGTAATATAATCATCTCCACCTAACGCTAGGCCTTGTATAATATCCTTCTCCTCAACCTTAGCTGTAATAAAAATTATTGGACATTCTACAGCATCTCTAATTTCCTTGCATAGCTCAAAGCCATTTTTCCCTGGCATCATAACATCTAACAAAATTATACTAGGTAAATTACTAATTAGTTCTAATGCCTTTTCTGCATTACTAGCTGTATACACCAAAAAGCCTTCATCTGTAAAAATATCCTTAATTAATTCTAAAATTTCGTTATCATCATCTATTACTAATATTTTTTCCATTATAATACCTTTCTAAAATCCATCCTTAATTTAGGTAGTCTCTCTTCTCAAATATAAGAATTGAGATTACACTAGTTGACACCATTATTATAATACAAGAGAGGATAAAAGTATTGTTCATATTAGCTAAGGTATCAAATATAACCTTTGTACTTCCTAAGAAGAATTCAAAGGTATCGCTTATGTAAATCGATCCAATACATATACCTAAAGATAAAAAGTAAGCGATAACAGAGTTTTTAGATATAATTCCAATAATAGAACTAATACCTAAAAATGCAAGAACTATTAAGTATTCTAAACCATAGAATTTAAAATTATATAGTGCTGCTTTAAATACCCCAAAACTTCCTTCCATATTAAAATAAGTGGTAGCATTAGTCTTATCTATAAATAAATATCCAAATAGTGTTCCAACTATATATGTAATTACCATAAATACTGCCATTAACATTACACAGCACATTAGCTTACTTATGATATAATCCCTCTTTTTATATCCTCTAATTAAAACCATTCTATATCCACCAGATGTATTTTCGTGATTAAAACTTTCAATAAAAATCATTGGGCAAAATACGTATAATAAGAATAGATGAAACTCTCTAATTATAAATGGTGGTGTATTTAATGAGTTTAAAGATGTTATTATATTTGGATCATAAAACCCAACATTAAAAGTTTTTATAAAAAAACCTTGTAAAATAAATATACCTATTGAAATAATAAAAAGCCATTTATTTTTCTTTGACTTTATCATTCTATCTAATTCACTTTTAATTATATTCTTCATATATTTTCACTCCCTAAATTAAATTGTCTTTCTTCACATATATTAAACAACTACCTATGAAGAAAACTAATATATACATAGCTATTATTAATAAATTAAAATAACTGAGCATATTATTTTCACCAAGCATCATTGCAATACCTTGAAACTGTATTTGGGTAATAGATAACAATTGATATTTAACCATTTTTATGCTATTAAAAAATAACATCTGAATAATTATTGGATATACCATTAATCCTAATAAAGTAGCTACACTTACACCTAAAGCAATTATCACTGATTTACTTATAGTTGCTATAAAATAAATTATTGAGGCTACAGCTACTAAGGTGAAAAATGCTAACAGGTAGTATTTCAAAGTATATATAAATAGTTCTCCTCCACTAAATGCTCTATTAAAGTAAAATACGCTAACTTCATCTAATCTAGGAAACATAAAAAATCCTATAATATATCCTAAAATTAAATACACTCCTAAAAACATAAAAATTGTAACTATTATTACTAAAAACTTACTAATAAAAACCTGAGCAGGCTTAAACCTACGAAGAAGAACCATTCTAAGAGATCCATCTCTTACTTCTTGAGTAACAGATAATACAACTAATAAAATCATAATAATATTAAAAGCTAAAACTAGCTGCTCTTGAATTGCTGCCACTGGAAAATTAAAAAAGCTGGTGAACTGAGGGTTTCTAACCTCCATATTAGTATTAACCCCTAAATAATATTTTGCAGAAGCCATCAAAATAATTGGAATTGCTAAAAAACAAGCCAAGGTTGATTTTCTCTTCCACAATCGTTGAAATTCACTAATAAACAAACTCTTCATAACCTAATCACCTCTCTCCAATTATTTCTTTGTCATTAGATTTACAAATATCTCTTCCAAATTATAACCCTTTGCACTATCTAACAAATCCGTCGCAGCTCCATTCCAAACTAAATTTCCTTCTTTGATAATTACAAGATTATCGCATATCTTCTGCAGTTCATCTAACAGATGGCTAGATATGAAAAAGGTTATTCTATTTTTCTTATTTAAACTCAATATTAGCTCTCTAAGTTCAATCATTCCCATAGGATCTAGTCCATTAGCTGGTTCATCTAAGATTATTATTTTTGGATTATTAAGTAATGCTTGAGCTATACCAAGTCTTTGTTTCATTCCTAAGGAATAAGTTGATACCTTATCATCCTTTCTATCATAGAGACCTACCGTCTTAAGAGATTCCACAACTTTTTCTTTTCGCTCCTCTTTAGACATATTTTCATTTAGAATTGCCAAATTATAAAGCGCCTGCTCCCCAGTTAAATATGAAAAGAAAATTGGTGCTTCAACTATAGCTCCTAAATTTGTTAATGCCTCTCTTCTTTCTTTATTAACATCATGTCCACCTAAGTATATCCTCCCATTAGTTGGAGTAATCAGTCCTGTTATTAATCTAATTAAGGTGGTTTTCCCTGCACCATTAGGTCCTATAAATCCACAAATGTCTCCTTCACTTACACTAAAACTAATATCATTTATTATTGTTCTTTTCCTAATTGTTTTTGAAACACTTTCTACTTTCAAAATATTTTTTCCCATTTAATAAGTACCTCCAAATATATATTTTTAATTTACATTTAGATGATACTTCATAATTTTAAAGATTTTATAAAGTTTGTGATTGGTGTTTTTTATAGTTGATGGACAGCTTTATTGAGTATCGCTATATATAAGTTGCAATTAAACAAGATTCTTTAAATAATATTAAATCAAAAGTTCCAACTAATGGTGAAAGAAAAAAGGTTATGTTAATAGCTAATTATAACGGCGAATCATTTACCGCTTATGGCGCTAATGCTTCATTACAAAAAGAAATAAAATATTTAAAAACTAATAAGTAGAAATAAAAGGTATGATTATTAATTCATGCCTTTTGTTATTATATAAAAGAACAACTGACACAAGTTCAGTTGTTCTTTTAAAATACTATATAATTAATATATTTTTAAATTCAAATTTCTATTAAACTTTCTATAGCACTATGTTAAATAGTATTCTTTATATAAATTAAAATTTGTACAACTATTGGCAAGAAGATATATTATTCAGCATAATCTCTTAAATAAATTGGAATTTGCAACTTAATCAATATCAAATAAAATATCTTGAATATCATTTGTAAACTTAATCGTATTACAATCAATTTCGGATGCAAGTCCATCTAAATCATCAAAGTTTGGGTTCTTTACTAGTATCCCTTCTATAATTGAATCCATTCCCTTTTCGTCATTTGCTAAAATATATTCTCCTAAGTCAAAAGCTATTAATTTCTTATGATAGGTAGACATTATATTTCTGTTTCTTCCTGATAGCCAAGCTTCAAATCTCATTTCTTTATGCAAAAATACAACTGCTATTTTTAATTGTTTAGATTTTAATTGCTCTGTTGTAAATGTAAAAAATGATAAATCTAAATAACCATGATATAAGCCTTTTGAAACTTCATACTCTGTATGTTTATTCTTAAAATCCCCTTGAAGCTTTGTTATAAATGCAATTAATGCTCTATATGCTTCTTGCATGTCTGTTTCTTGTAATACTTTGCTATACATCTGTAAACTACTACTTAAAGATTTCATATATAATCTCTCCTAAATATTAATCTGACAGGTTAAAACATTCCCGCTTCTAATAAATCTATATTATTTATTATTATTTTCTTAGTCCCAATAAATTTTATAATATTTTTATTTTCTAATAAATTTAATTTTCTACTTAATGTCTCCCTGGCTATTCCACAATAGTTAGCCATTCCTTCTCTATTTAGCGGCAAATCTATTTCTATTTTTCCATCTACTTCTTTTCCATATTTATCTGAAAATTCTAAGAGCATACAACATATTCTTGCTTCAGGGTTATTATTAGATAAGTTTTTTGATAAGTTCTCTACTTCTACTAGTCTTTTATTTAATTCTGAAAGGAACTTTAAGCAAATTGTAATATTAGAAGATAATATTTCCTTTATATCTTCTCTTGAAATAGTACATAATTCAGTATCCTTAACAGCTGTTGCAGAGATATTACTTTCAATAATATCTCCTAATATATTATTTTCTCCAAGAAAATCTCCAACAGTTAATATATTTATAATTTGTTCTTTACCAGCAGCTGTATTCTTACTTATTTTTATCATACCTTCACTTATAATAAACAGCTTTGAAACTTTATCTCCTTCTAAAAATAAACTTTCTCCCTTTTTCAAAGCCATATGCTTTCTTACAGATATTATTCTATCTAATTCTTCTTTAGAAAGTGATTCAAATATAGGAATTTCTTGCGCATATAATCTACTTGAACATTTCTCACAACAACAGTCACAACTCAAAATAAATACCTCCTAGGAAAAATCATTGTCTTATTTTAATTATACTATAAATTTCAAATTTATTATTAAGATCCTGTGATTAATCTAAAAGGTATTTATTATTTTTAATTTTATAAATGAGAATAATATTTAGTTACTATAAACTATTAAATATATTTTATTACTTACAATCCTCAGGGGTAAAACTACAATATCCTATATTTATAATTAACTTCCTATTAATATCTTTTAAATAGAATATTATTTTCTTTATGAATATGAATAAATAAATCTTTTTCAAGCTCATGGATTTTTGAATATAATAACTTAAAGCTTGTACATGCCCATTCTGGAGCATTATAATCCTCAGTAACCTCTTCTAACTCCTTAAGTATATCTCCAGCTGCTTCATGTTCTCCTATAAAACTTTTTATTTCTTCTCTTAGTTTTTCCTTTTCTTCTTCATTATTAATCTTTTCAAACTCAATCATCTTTGGAAATAGTACTTTTTCTTCTTTTATTAGATGTTCTTCTAATTCACATTTAAGTGCTCCAAAAAGCTTATGAATTCTTTTTAAAACTTCAGGTGAATGATCATAATGAACTTTAAATACCTTTACTAACAATGGATCAATGTCTCTTAATAATTCAAATGTTTTAGTATGATGAGTATTTATTATATGATTAATTAATTCTTCTGAAGGTCTTTCATTCCAATTTACATATAAAGAGTTATCAAATATAAATTTATCAAGTTCAATATTAATATCTTCAATAAACTTATCTGCATCAATTTCTTTCTCCTCTAATGCAACTTCTAAATTTTTATTTCCACCACAGCAATAATCTAATTGAATTTCATTAAACTTTTCTACAATAGCAGGATAAATAATAACACATTCACCTAAACTTAAATTTTTATTTATATTATTTTTCATATTAATTCCTCCAAACATTTAAATTTCTTATCTATGAGTAAATTATATAAAAAATTTAAAAATAAAAATGTGATTATAGTCAGATTTTAAATAATGGATATATATTATTTTTTAAAAATCAATTTTTCTATTTAATAAAATAAAAACAATTTATTTTATTGGCTTTGTTTTAATACAGTGTTCATAACGAACTATATATTATCACTCGCAACCCGTTTCGAAAGCTTGGTTTACTAAGGCCCTATTCAAGCAAAAAGCTAAAATACAACAACTCGCTTCCCTCGAACAGGTTGTATTTCTTAACGCTTTTTCCTTTCATAGGACCTAAGTAAATCTAAGCTTCCTGCAAATAGATTATATAAAACCCAGCATATACTTATGAATTCCTCCAGTTCTTTAATTTTTTCATCAATTTCTGGTTAAAATAACATAAGTATTAAATATTTTAGATAAAGGAGATATTTTATATGGACTTTTTTTATGGTCAGGAGGCACTTACCATCATTAGCTGGATACTTCGTGCTATTGTTGCTTTTTTCTTTTTGCTGACTGTTGCAAAACTCTTAGGGCAACGTGCCATTTCTCAATTAAGGTTACTTGATTTTGTTATTGCTATAGTAATTGGTAATATTATTGCCCATCCGTTATCTGACGAAAAACTTGGGTTAGAAGGCTCCCTCATTACAACACTTGTATTAGTTATCCTATATCTTGGTGGAATATTCAGCACTCTTAAATTTCCGCCTCTTAGAAAACTTATTAATAATCCACCAATTACAATTATTCAAAACGGTGAAATCCTTTATAAGGGATTAAAAAAAGCAAGAATATCAATTGATGTATTGTTAGAAGAATTACGTGAAAAAAAGGTAGATGATATGAAAAAGGTAGCCTTAGCAACTTGGGAACCTAATGGGAATTTTTCTGTTTTTTTACACCCAGAATATGAACCACTTACTCCTTCATCCTTACATATAGAAACGGAACCTTTTAATTTTTCAAGAACAATTATTAAAGAAGGTAAAATTGATTTCAAGAAGCTAAAAGAACTTCATAAAGATGAAGTCTGGGTTGTTTCCAAATTAGAAAGTTTATATCAAACTGAGGTAAAAAACGTTTTGCTTGCCACCCTTGATAATAAAGATAGCCTAAAAGTTTTTTTATATAAGTAATTCATCGAGGCCTAAATATATCCATTTATGTACATATTAGTTTAAGCCTCATCAAGGAATGGAAAAATATAGATTAACTTCATCTAAAATATTTACTTAGTGATTATTTAATTTTATATATAAGCTAATCTGGACAGAAAAAGTATTTTCTGTTTTTCTAATAATAATTTTTCCATTATGCCTTTCGATAATTTTTTCACATGTTTTCATACCGATTCCTGTACTACTTACTGTTTTCAAATTATTATTTATTTGATTCTCAACATAAACAAATAATAATTGGTTTTCTATATAGTATTTAACCTTAACTGGCTTGGACTTATTCCCATATTTCGTGATATTAGAGAAAATATTATCAAAAACTCTGTGTATCGAAATTAAATTTACTTCTATAAGAAAAGGCGTGTTGCAAGAATTAAATTCAAAAGCGAACCCGTCATCTTCCAATATAAAAATTTGTTCTTCAAATAGTTGATCTAAAAGTTCATTTCCATCAAAGGTCTCTAATTCTAAATCATCATCATTAGTATTAAACACCATAAAGTATTCAAACAATTTATCAGAAAGGTATTTTATTTGATATGCTTTTTCTCTACTATTGTGAATATACTGCCTCAAATTTTCATCTGTTTTATATTTTTTGTACTCTATAATATCTAAATATCCTACTAGTACTGTGAGAGGTGTTCTTAAATCATGTGACATTGCTGTAATCAGTTCGCTATTTGCTAATCTTGCTTTATTTTCACTTTCCAATCTTCCTATAAATGATTTTCTCATCTCATTAATGCCTTGAGCCAAAGAAGAAAGCTCATCATTCCCATTAATAGTAATTTCGTGAGTTAAATTCCCACCTTCCAATATTTCTATTTCACTCTCAAGCATTCCAATATACGTTGTTTTTCTTTTTATGAAAAATAACATAATTGTTATAAAGCAAAAAAAAGAAATCGCAATACCCAAAAAGCTTGCAATATAATAATACTTGTACTCAAAAAAGCATTCCATATACACTTTTGCATTCGTATCAGTAAATGCAATATCATAAAGTGTTTTGCTTGGCAAAATTATTGAACTCTCCTGATATTCTCCATAACCAATAGTTGAATCATTCCTATTAGAATCATAAACTAATTTATTGTCCTTATAAATATAAAGATTTACGTATTTCTCTTTACGAACCCATTTTGTTATTTCATCATAATTATTTGTTTTCAAATTATTATCTGATATATATCTTCTAAAATCGGATATGGCTTGATTTTTTTGATTATCAATAAAGGATATTTTATTAAAATGATCATCTAATATACTTTCCCCTATTGTTTCTAATAAAACGAAGATAACAACAGATATAACAAATGAAAATATTAAGCATAGAATTAATTTAAATTCTAGTTTAGTGCATAGAAAGTTCTTATTCAATCCTGTACCCCTTTCCCCATACTGTTTTTATATATTTAGGGTTCTCTGGGTTCTTTTCCAATTTCCTTCTCAGGTTTCTTATATGTACCATAATTGTATTGTTACAAGAATAAAAATAAGGTTCTTTCCAAACACTTTCATATAAATTTTGTGCTGAAAATATTTTTTTTCGATGCTGTGCCATTAACAGTAAGATATTATACTCAATTTCCGTCAGTGTAACCTCTTCTTCATCTATTGATACTTCATTTAAAGTTGTATTTATTGTTAATCCATTTATATTAATAGGACCAGTTGGATCAACTCTCTCTTTCCCTTTGTATACATAATACCTTCTAAGCAACGCTTTAACTCTTGAAACCAATTCGGTATATGAAAACGGCTTTGATAGATAATCATCACTCCCTACAGAAAATCCCATGCATTTATCTGAATCTTGAGTTTTAGCAGTTAAAAATAAAATAGGAGCACTTGTTTTTTCACGAATTTCTACACATGCTTTAAATCCAGACTTTCTAGGCATCATTATATCAAGTATGATTAAATCTATACTTTCATCAACTTTAATTACAGCATCTTCACCATCTATAGCTTCTATTACAGTATAACCCTCACTCTCTAATAAAACACGGACTATTTCTCTTATCTCCTCGTTATCATCTGCTATCAAAATATTCTTCATAGTATCCATTGAATTTACCTCCATTTTATTATTAAGTATATACTTCAATATAATTTAAATCTATATTATTTAAATGATTTAAGAACTATTAAGAACTCTTAAGATTTATTATAGACAAATCTTAAGATGTTTCTAATAAACTATTAATTAAAAATAATATAGAAGGAAGGACTAAACAATTATGGATAAATCTAAAAAATTTTTAATTTGTAAAATTTCGATAGCACTATTAGGTTTTTTGACAATTATATTAGTGTTAAAATATTTACCACGTATCCTTGAATTAACTGTATCACTTGATAAATTTAGGAATTATATAATTTCTCTAGGCAGTTTTGGATCTGTTGTTTTCATCTTTTTTCAAATACTACAAACAGTTATTGCTCCAATTCCCGGAGAGGTAATTCAAGTTGCTGGTGGATATATTTACGGTGTGACCTTTGGTGTAATTTATTCGACATTAGGACTGCTATTGGGAGCTATTATAGCTTTCTACTTTACCAGACTTATAGGCACCCCTTTTATAAAAAAGCTAATAAATAAGAAAAATTCTCAATGGATGGCGGATATTATGGATAGTAAAAAATTTTCTGCTATTTTATTCATTATTTTTCTAGTTCCTGGACTACCTAAAGATTTCTTAATATATGTTGCAGGCTTAACACCTATAAATCCCTTAAAGTTTTTTGGAATTTTACTCATTGGTAGATTTCCGTGGCTTTTAGCATCTGTAAGTATTGGATCAAATCTTCATCATGGCAATTATATATCAACCATAATGGTATCCTTAATATCCCTAGTATCATTTATTTTGGGAATACGTTACAAAGATAAACTTATAAGTAAGTTTTCTAAGTTATCATTTAATAAAAATGTTTAAAAATCTTGTAAAATTGATTAAATCAATTCAGTTAACGAGGAGTGAGTCTATGCTAAAAAAGTCTATACCTAATTTACTTACATTTACTAATCTATCATTGGGAGTTCTTTCGATACTTGAAACTTTTAAGCAAAATTACTTTTTGGCTGCTATATTCATACTTATTGCAGCTTTAATAGATAGATACGATGGTATAATCGCCAGATCTTTAAACGTATCTAGTGATTTAGGAAAGCAGTTAGATTCCTTATCTGATCTGATTTCCTTTGGAGTAGCACCAGCTTTTTTAGTATTTATTAAATATAACTTTCTTAATCTAGATTATATGAAAGTGATTGGCGGTTGTTTTCTATTGTCATATATCATCAGTGGTTCTTATAGATTGGCAAAATATAATACAAGCCAATTTGATGGTATTTTTACTGGAGTACCCATAACAGTTGCAGGTTCTATTATTGCATTATTTTCATTAGCTACACCTAATAATGGTATTTTTTCTATACTTTTATCAATTATTCTATTTGCACTTTTTACTTATCTTATGGTTTCAAAATTTAAATTTAAAAAAGTATAACCTAATTACCTAAGTTTCGTACAAAGGAAACTTAGGTAACTAGGCATTTGCAGATTTAATAATTCTAAAAAACTCAAAATTATATTATATATAGATTTCAATAATAAAACTACATAATACAAATAGGCTTTTATTTTATAGACTATTTAAATTGAACTTCATATTATTGCTGTGAATACCATTTGCAGGAATCTTAGATTTACTTAGGCTATNNAAGCGAGTTGTTGTCTTTTAGTTTTTTGCTTGAATATAGCCTTAGTAAATCAAGATTTCGAAACGGTTGAGCAGTAATAATATGAAGTTCTAGTTAATTCAATTTTTGTAATATGCCTATTTGTATAATGCACAAAATTAATTGAAACTTATATATTAATATACTCCCATATCTATAAAATATAAATTTAACTAGATATGAGAGTATATTAATTATTGATTATATTGAGGTTCTTCTTGTTTTACAAAGTCAAGTCTTGATTGAAGCGTTTGCTCTACACTTTCCATTGTACTTGCAAGTTGATTAAACATTTGTTTTGCTTCTTGATTATCTGTATCTAAAGAAAATGTCTTCATATCAGCAGCTAACCCTTTAACACTAGCTAATGCTGTTTCAAGTTTAGTTCCTGTTGGCATAAAAATTCCCTCCTTTATAATTTTTTATTGCAACTATATTTTGTTCATAATCAATTTAAATATTCAATTTATTCATAATGAAATATATTCCTTTTTAAATCTAGTCTATATTTATTAAACTTTAGCAATTTGTCTTTAATGATTTGGCTTTGTTTTAAATTTTTGTTGATATTAGAACTATGTATTATTGCAAAGCAAACTAATGATTTAAATAAATATTCATATTAAGAAATGAATTAAAATTAAACTCATTGGTTAAAGTAAGTTATAAAGTAATTTAATAAATATAAAGGAGACTTTTATATGACTGCGATTTCAAAGGTAAAACAAACATTGACTACGCTAAGGGCGGCTGAGGCAACGTTAAGAATGTACTCATTACAAGAACGTGATAAAGAATCTAGCGCTATTTATAATCAGGCATCTGAAGAAATAAATAAAATTAAAACAGATTTGGAAAAAAGAATAGGAGCTATGGAGTTTGAGGAACCCCAATACAAAGGCAACTAAATGAGGTGGCACATGAATTCTTGGTTAATAATATTATTTAATTCAATAGTTTTATTTTTTTTAGCATTAGTTATAACAAAATATATGAAGAAGAAGACATTATCTAGGGCTACTCCCTTTGACTTTATTTCTTATGCCGCCATTGCTATTATAATTACTTTAATTTCTTTAAATATCGTTAATAATATTTACTTTGGACTAATTACACTGGCTGTTTGGGCACTGATGCCTCTTATCTTAGATTACGCTTCCATGAAAAGTAAGTGGATTTATAACCTAATACATGGTAAGGAAAGAGTACTAGTTAAAAACGGTAAAATCATGGAAGATAACTTATCTAAAGAGAGAATTACAGGGCAAGAATTTATACAAGAAATGCGTTCAAAAAAAGCATTTAACTTAGCCGATGTTGAATTTGCTGTAATGGAAGCAACCGGAGATATAAATGTTAGTTTAAAAGCTGATAAGAAGCCTGTTACCCCATATGATTTAGGAAAACAAGTAGCACCTAAAACTGAACCACAAACAGTTATTTTAGATGGAAATATATTAAATGAAGGTCTTACTAATGCTGGATTAAATCAAGGCTGGCTTACAACCCAGCTAGAAATCAAAGGGGTTACCCTTGAAAATGTTTTTCTTGGTCAAGTAGATTCATCTGGAGACTTATACATAGATATTTTTGATGATATGATACAAATCCCTAAAACACAGATTAAAGAAATGCTATATGCTAGCATTCAAAAAAGTCAAGCAGATCTTATGTCATTTTCTTTAGACTGTAACAATGAAGATACAAAAACTATGTACTCACAAAATGCTGAAAAATTAGAAAAAGTCATGAAAAAATTAGAACCATATTTATTACGTTAGAGGGTGAGATAAATGTCAAATATGAAAAAGAAAAAAATGACTCCAGCTCAGCAGCAATATGATGCATTAGTGAAGAGTATAGAACCTAAAAGACATATTTTAACTAATTGTATTAGAGCCTTTCTCGTAGGTGGTGCAATATGTACAATTGGTCAAGGATTACAGTGGATTTTTATTAACTATTTTAAATTTAATGAAAAGACCTCAGTAGCTCCTACTTCCATAGTTTTAATCTTTTTTGCAGCTTTATTTACTGGCCTTGGAATTTATGATCATCTTAGTCAATGGGCTGGATGTGGAACTGCTGTTCCTATTACAGGATTTGCCAACTCTATAGCTTCTGCTTCAATTGAACATAAGAGTGAAGGATTTGTACTTGGAGTAGCTGGAAATATGTTCAGGCTTGCAGGCGCCATTATTGTTTATGGAGTTTTTGCTGCTTTTGTAGTTGCTACAATAAAAATGACAATAACATGGTTGGGGGCGATGTAAATGCTTAAAGGACATCAATCCTGGATTTTTAATTCTAAACCTACAATATTAGCTTCTGCAGTTGTTGGGGGTCCTTTTGAAGGTAATGGTGCTTTAGCTGATGACTTTGATATACTTTATGAAGATTTATGGCTTGGTCAAGATAGCTATGAAAAAGCAGAAAAGGTCCTACTTGAGCATGCTTGTGAAAGAGCAATACAAAAAGCAAATTTGCGAAAAGAAGATATCAGCTTTTTTTTAAGTGGAGACTTAATGGATCAAATCATTTCTAGTAGCTTTACAGCAAGAACTTTAGGAATACCTTATTTAGGAATCTTTGGTGCTTGCTCTAGCTCCATGGAAGGTTTATCATTGGCAGCTCAATTAATAGAAAGTAAAGCAGCTAAATATGTTCTAGCAGCTGCAAGTAGTCATAATGCAGCTGCTGAAAAACAATTTAGATATCCTACAGATTATGGTGTTCAAAGGCCACCTACTGCTCAATGGACAGTAACTGGAGCTGGAGCCGTAGTCCTTGGACAAAATGGAGATGGACCTAAAATAACTTCTGCTACCATAGGAAGAGTAGTAGACATGGGAATTTCGGATCCCTCTAACCTTGGAGCAGCTATGGCACCAGCAGCTGTAGATACTATTGAAGCTCATTTTAGAGATTTAAATATTGACGCTTCTCATTATGACCTTATTGCTACTGGTGATTTGGGGAAAGTTGGGCATGAACTTGCTAATGCTTTATTAGAAAAACATGGTATAAATATGCCAACACATATATTTACAGATTGCGGACTTTTAATATATAAAAAAGATCAACCAAGCTTTTCTGGTGGCAGTGGCTGTGGTTGCTCTGCTACTGTAACTTATGGACATTTACTTAATCGTATGCGAAAAGGAGAGTTAAAAAAAATATTAATTGTTGCAACTGGTGCCTTAATGTCTCCTCTCTCCTATCAACAAAAGGAAAGCATACCTAGCATTGCCCATGCTGTTTCTATAGAAATGTAAAAAAGAAGGTGTGAGTTAAGTTATGGAAAAATTTATTTTTGCATTTATAGTAGGTGGTTTAATTTGTGTTATTGGGCAACTTATAATGGATACTTTAAAGATTACTCCTGCACACACAACTTGTACATTAGTTGTAATTGGTGCAATTTTAGGTGGACTTGGTCTATATGATCCTTTGGTAAAGTTTGCAGGTGCAGGAGCATTTGTACCTATAAGTAGTTTTGGAAATACCCTTGTTACGGCAGCTATAACTGAAGCTGAGCAAGCGGGCTTTATAGGAATATTTACTGGTCTTTTAAAGACAGTAAGTGCAGGAGTTTCTGCTGCAATAATCTTTGGATTTATTTCTGCCATGGTATTTAAACCAAAAGGTTAATAAGAGCCCTTCTTCTTCACATAGTGATTATGAATATAAAGTCTTTCTCTAAATTTCTACAAACTAAAATAACCCACGACAACACATTTCTGTATTGTCGTGGGTTTCATGTTGGAGGCGAAGCACACCCTTTGAAACCCAATATAAATCATAATCTATAGTGCATTGTCTCTAAACTTCTCCCTACTTTTATTAAATTTTTTTCTATATTGTCTTCATTTTTAAATGATAGTAAATATCTTATATAGAGAATTCTCTTTATATCCTCATTTGTTCTATAATCTTAAGATACAAAATTCACACTCTCAACTTCATCCTAAAAACTCAAAAATGAATTCCGATAACACTCTAAATCCCTTACCTAAATAATCAACCCCATCATAATCGTATTATAATAAATTCCATTTATAAAGTTATCTTTTTTTAATATACCTTCTGTTTCAAACCCAACCTTCTTATATAGTTCTATTGCCCTAGTATTATCCTCTCTAGTTACAAGACATATTCTTTTAGTAATTCCATTTAGCTTTGCCCACTCTATAAGATAATCCAGGATTTTTCTACCTAGTCCTAATCCACAGTATTGCTCTGCTATAACTATGCCAAAGGTTCCCACATGTTTAGTTCTAGCTTTCCGATTAGAATTAATTGATGCTATACTTACTATTTCATCATTAATTATTGCTAACAATATTATTGAATTATCTTCCCCTCTAGTAAATTCTAGATAGCTCTCAGCTCCTTTTAAATAATTTCTGCTAATAGCATTGATATTATTGTGTTAGTGTAATTTCATAGACATCCTCTTGTATAAAATTAGCAATAGCTATGATTTCTTAATTAGAGCAATTTGTAATCTTTAATATTATACTAGCACTAATTCCACGGAAAATATAAATTAAATTACAATATAAAAAATAAAAACGCCGCTAAATTACCTTTAGCGACGTTTCTTATTTAGTTTATCTTATGCTTTAAATCCTATTTTACAGCTTCTTTAGATGTTGGAAGAATTACTTCAACCTCACTGTGTGGTCTTGGAATTACGTGAACTGATACTAATTCTCCAACACGTTGTGCAGCAGCAGCACCAGCATCTGTAGCAGCTTTAACAGCTCCAACGTCTCCTCTAACCATAACAGTTACAAGTCCGCCTCCAACATATTCTTTACCTATTAAATATACATTTGCAGCCTTAACCATAGCATCTGCTGCCTCTATTGATCCTATTAAACCTTTTGTTTCTATCATTCCTAATGCATCGTATTTCATTTTAAAATCCTCCTAAATATGTTTTATTTTTATATTATAATTTTAATTATAAACAATTATTTTTTATGTTTTTTTATTTTACTATTGTTATTTTTGATTTTGAGTTAATACCCATGGCATTAGCCTCTTCAATATCAATATGACATTCAAGTTTTGAAGCATCATTAGCTCTAATAGCTACATTGCTGTATATTCCGCCTCTTAAATCCTCAAATTTTATTGATACTATTTCTCCATCATGTACTCCTAGATTTTTAGCATCTTCAGGTGTCATGTGAATATGTCTTTGTGCAACTACTAATCCTTCTTCAATTTGAACAGAACCCTTTGGTCCAATTAATGTAACTCCTGAGGTTCTGTTTAAATCTCCAGATAATTTTACGTGGGGTACTGCTCCAAGCTTAATGCAGTCTCCCATTAATACTTCAACCTGAGTCTTACTTCTTGTAGGGCCAAGAATTCTAACTTTTTCAATTGCACCCTTGGGTCCACAAATTGTTATAGTTTCCTTGCAAGCATATTGTCCAGGTTGAGATAAGTCTTTAAATTTAGTAAGCTGATAATTTTTACCGAAAAGGCTTTCAAGATCCTTTTGTGAAAGATGTATATGTCTATTAGAAACTCCTACTGGAATCTCAGATGAATTTTTCTCAGATTCAGTATTTGCATCTTTATTTTTAACAGCTTCTAATAAAAGCTTTAATACCTCTTCATAATTATTCATTAGTT
The DNA here is from genome assembly GCA_002381695.1 of Clostridium sp. UBA4108. Lineage (GTDB taxonomy): Bacteria > Bacillota > Clostridia > Clostridiales > Clostridiaceae > Clostridium_J. Next base: position 60,143 of record DFXM01000044.1, read on the forward strand.
TGCCCCCTTCATGGCAGCAACTATTTGATTAACTAAGTCTAAAAGTTCTTCATTTTTTGCGCCTTCACCACAATTATTAGTGTCTTTAGCACAATCACCAGCTTTATTTAAAACTTGTGCAGCAGCTGCAGCAATTTGATCTGGACTCATATTCATAAATTGATTTTGAGCTCCATGACAATTTTCAGCAGTTTTTATACGGTTGAAAGTTGGGTCATTAGATGCTAAATTTGCGCAGTCTTTTATACCATAAGCAACTCTTTTGATGTTTATAAGGTGTTCTGGAGTAACATTTTCAGATACTGAACTTCCTCCCCATGTACCACATCCTAAAGTAAATGATGGGTTAAGACCTGTGCTTGCACCTGTTCCACCTTGAGTTCCACCAGTGTTAACAAGGATACGAGAAGCTGGCTTTCTAGCAAACTCCATAACCATATTTCTGTCTTCAGTATGAAGGCTCATTGTGTGACCAATCCCATTTTGAAGTAACTCAATACTTAATTCACATGCTTCATGCCAGTCTTTTACTGTATAGAATCCAAGAACTGTTGTAAGTTTTTCGAAGGATAATGGATTTCCTTCACCTACTCCATTTTGTCTTCCTATAAGAACTTTAGTTCCTATTGGAGCTGTAAAGCCTGCAGCATTTGCAATAACTTGTGGATTTCTTCCAACAAACTTAGCATTCATAGCATGTCCATTCTTAAATAACAGCTTACAAACCTTATCAGTTTCCTCTGTTGTCATGAAATATCCACCTTGCTTTTTGAACTCTTCAACAACTCTATCATGATTGCATTCTTCACAGATTATTGATTGCTCTGAAGCACAAATTGTACCGTTGTCAAAAGTCTTACTTGCAATGATGTTTCTAACAGCCTTTTCTACATTAGCAGTTCTTTCGATGTATGCTGGAGAGTTTCCTGCACCAACACCAAGAGCTGGTTTTCCTGAACTATAAGCAGCTTTAACCATTCCTGGACCACCTGTAGCTATTATTATAGCTACTTCTTTGCTCTTCATTAACTCATTTGTAGCTCCAATTGTTGGGATAGTTACAGAGCTTATAATATTCTCTGGTGCACCAGCCTCAACAGCTGCCTTACACATTAATTCAGCTGCTTTAATTGTACATTTTGCAGCAGATGGGTGTGGTGAGAAAACTATAGCATTACGTGATTTAATTGAAATCATAGCTTTGAAAATTGCAGTAGAAGTTGGGTTTGTTGAAGGTACTATACCCATAACCAAACCAACTGGTTCAGCAAGTTCTATAAGCTGCTTTTCCTTATCTTCTCTAATTACACCTATGGTTTTCATATCTTTAATTGAATCATATAGTATAGTAGATGCTAAATGGTTTTTGAAAGTTTTATCTTCAGCTATACCAAAACCTGTCTCTTCAACTGCCATTTGTGCTAAACAAGCAGCATTTTCTTCTGCAACTCTAACCATGTTTCGTAAAATTTTATCAATTTGCTCTTCAGTATAGTCAGCAATTTTATTAGCTGCTATTTTTCCAAGTCTAGCAATATCTCTTGCTTGTTGTATTGAACGCAAATCCTTATCAAAATTTTCCATTATTCTTTACTTCCTTTCATAAACCTTAAAATAACTAATTCTTCTCATAATATAATTTGAACTTCGTAATTAATACATCTTTACCTACCTTTGAAATTCCTCGGCCTTTAATTGCAAAATCCTTATATTCACGAGCTAGATTTCTAAGTTTAACAACTTTTAACTTAGATAGTATCAAAAGGGTTTTTTCTATACCATTTTTATTTACTAAATTGTCTACATGTTCTTTATGTAGATTATCTAGATCTAACTTATGTAGTTCATCTAAGTCCACCTCTAAAGCAACTTCATCTTGATTTTCTTCTATATCTTCTTTGATATCTTTTAAATCTTCTCGTGCTTCTTCTTTAGTATCTTCTTCTACACTTTTTTCCATATCTTCTTTGATATGTTCTTGTGTATCTTCTTCTATACTTTTTTCCACATCTTCTTTGATATGCTCTTGTGTATCTTCTTCTATTTCTTCATTAGATGATGGAACTTCTAAAACCTCTGGCGGAGTATTAGGTCCAATTATGCTTTTCAATTCCTCATGAGGACGTGGAATTACATGATCTGAAACTAATAATCCTTCATCAAGTTTTTTTACAGCTGCTACTCCAGCCTCTATAGATGCTTTTACTGCACCTACATCACCTGTAATTGAAATTGTAACAAGTCCGCCACCTACATAAGTTTTTTCAATAATACTTACATCTGCAGATTTCACCATTGTATCAGCTGCCTCAACAGCTGCAAGTAATCCTTTTGTTTCTATTAAACCAAGGGCTTGCATAGCTTAATCCTCCTAATTTTTTATAAAAGATCTGCCCAGTTTGCTGGATATGTTGTATAAAATACCCTAGCTTTATCTGGTGAACCCCAAACCACTTTAGAGCCTGATGGTACAAATAACACATCTCCAGGGTAAGCTGTATATGTCTTTCCATCGATTTCAACTGTTAAAGTTCCCTCAATAACATAATCAATCTCTTCGTAAGTTAATTCCCAATCAAATTTTGAATTCTCGATAATTAAAAATCCAGCACTCATTTTTGATTCTTCTTTACTTATAAGTTCCTGAAAGTGAACTTTTGCATTTGGATTACCAGTGTCAAACACATCCATTTTCACTGAATTTCCTCTAACAGCTTTAAGTCCATTACCATGGCACTCAGCCTCAAATGGAAGGCTCTTTTTCTTTAAACATTGAAGCATTTCTTGTAAAAGACCCTTGTCCATCATTGTTTTAAAGAAATTAAGCATCATTTCACTATCAATGCCATCTATGTTTAGAGCTTTTTCAACTTTTAAAGGTTGTACTTTAGAGGCAGGAGCTTCTGTGGTAAACACTATTCCATTATTTCTTGCAAGATCCTGAGCTGATGGTGTAATTATTTCATTGCCATCTACATAAAAGATTTTTTCTTTATTTAATATTAATGCTTCAACATCTTTTGCACATATCAATTTTTTCATGTTTTCACATCCTTTCAAATAATATTTGATATCCATAAAGATCCTAAAATACTATGATTATCTTAAGAAAGATTGTGTTTTAATCAAAATTGCAATCATCATCAATTATTCCAATGACAGCTGCATCTACGGGAATATTATCATCCCCTAGCATTCTACGAGCAGCGGATCCAGTAGTGACGATAACTCTATCGCCAACACCTGCACTGACAATATCAACAACAACAAATCTGCGTCCTTCATCTCTTCCACCGATTTCCTCAGCAAGCATAAATTTAAGTCCGCTAAGGGATTCGGATTTTCTAGTGGCCCATATATTATCAATAAGTCTTGCTACTATCATATTATTTTTCCTCTTTCATTTTCAGTTTAATCTGGTTTAATGCAGCTTCAACTGATGATATATCACCTAAAATACCAAGTAAAACCATGTGCTGAGGACATGCCCCTCTAATATCTTCAACGGTAACACCAACAGCTTTTTCTGCAATATCTGAGGCATAAATCATATCGATAAGTTTACCTTGAACAAGTCCTATTGCACCAACATTTTCTAAATCTACTTTACCATTTCCACCCATTCGTCTTCTAAGAATATCTTTAGTGCTATCAGAAGGTGATTTTATAATTCTAAAATCCACTTTTAAACACTCTCCTTATTATTCCATAATATCTTGTGTACAACTTAACGCTATTCCAAGTGGTGTGACAAACATAGGGTTTTTAGGTTTATGAGTATACACTTTTGTCTGTTTTTCAATAATTTTTTCAATTCCTGTCAAACAGCAAGTACCACCTACTAAAGAAATTTCTTTAACATCATGATTCTTAATATTATTACTAATAATTGATGCCACCTTTTCAACTACTGGCTTTAGTAAGGGTAAAATTTCCTTGTGATTTTTAGAATCTCTTTTATACTTATCTGCCTCTTTAAATGGCATTTTATATGAACCTGAGATAACTAATGAAAAATGGGTACCACCTGTAGGTTCATCAACAACATAAACAACCTTTCCATCTTTTAAAATTGATATTCCAGTTGTTCCACCACCGATATCTACAACTGCACCATTTTGAATTTTAAGTAGAGCATTTGCAGCAGTAGGTTCATCTAAGAGGCATGTAAGTTCAAAGCCTGCCGCTTGAACTACGTTTTTAATTGCTCCTGAATCTAAACTATCCGTTCCAGGTGGAATTGCAGCAGCGGCATAAATAAGCTCTGTATTGAGTTTTTCCTCAATTTCCTGCTTAAGTTCTCTGACAATCCTTACTGCTCCAATATAGTCAACAACCATACCGTCACGAACCACATCCGCATATCTATATGCACCTGCAACTGGCTTGTAGTTTTCATCTAAAACAGCCAATACCACGCAGGCAGTACCTAAATCCACCCCTGTGTAATAAACAGAAGACTTCTTAACAATTGGCTTTTCAATAACTTCTTCAAACTTTTGAACCATCTTATCGCAATATTCAAAAGTTAAACTTCCCTTTGACATTCTTTTCCTCCTACTGCTGAACAAATTAATTGAGATAATGAGTTAATTATTGAATTAATATTCCCCATAATTTCATTTTTAAAACCTTCATCATGATTTTTATAGGTCTCAATTATCTCAAACTGTAATTCTCTTAGTGCACAACGAAGTGTGTGCATCTTTAAAATTTCATTGCACTTTTTAAGTTGCATATGAAATTCTGTTATTTCAAAACAATCATCCAGCTCAGTTGTGAAATTTAATGAATTCATCACCCTGCATTCTTTGCAATAAACTGGCTCAAGAACACCTTTTCCATCCACAACATTTCTGATGTTTGATATTTTCCTACCCAAATTTATAATATTTTGTGCTAATATAATATCTTCTTTTAATATTTCACTACTAGTAACAAGAAATACTGCCTCCATAGATTTCAATTTACAAGAAAGCTTCTTTAAATTTAAGTTACTGCTTCCCTCTTCTTTTATGGTTTCAGCTTGGCTGTTTTCAGAAACATCCTTACTTGCTTTTGAAGCCTTATTTTCTTTTGAATCATCATCGCTGATTTTTATTCTTCTGTCAGACAAATACTGAGCTGCTCCTGGGGTAAGGCGCTGTCCCTGTTGTAACTTGTAGGTATTAAAAGGTTCTTTTCTATATAAATCTCTTAAATACTCTTCGGTAATAAATTTCATCATTGACCTTTACTCCTCACCTTTTTCAAATAAATACTTCTTTAAAGCATCAATTCCTGTTCCCACTTTAGAGCTAATATGAAAATATGGTTCTGATACTCCTATGTTCTTTAACTGTAGTAAACATTTTTCTTCATTTTCAGGCATCAAGTCACATTTTGTTATAACCCCAATTACTGGGCACCTAAAAGACTTTGCAAATCCATGGGAGTATATTTCAGTGCAATTAGACTGGTCAACCAATATAAGTACATGAGACGCATCCTGGGCTACTGCTATTACATGTTTGTACATCCATGTATTTTCTATATAGGAACCTGGAACATCAATGGTATTCTTGCCATAAATCAAATCTGGTGTTCGCCTCAATGGACCATGATAATCATTTAATGCATTAACTATTGTAGTTTTACCGCATCTTGAAGGGCCAATTACCATTATGCGCTTTTTTTTCATGATTTTGTAATGACAGCTGGAGTAAATCCAAGCATATCCTTTAACATATCATTTACTGCAGTAAGTGCTGTTTCAACACTTTGAACATCGCCACTTATTACAACAGAACCTGTAAAACGATCAAGGAATCCAATTTCAACATCTGCATTCTTTGTGGCAATGTCTGCCGCAATAATGGCAGTTTCATAGGGAGAAAGGGTTAAAATACCTATTGCTCCTTTTTCATCAATTCCAAGACGTTCATATATACTAGGCATTGGCGATGCAATAATATGAGCTATTGTGATCTGCTTTCCTGGCACTGACTCTTGTATAACACGCTGTATATCTCTATGAAGAAAATCTCCCATAAACCTTACCTTCCATCTTATTATCTATTTGAAAATTATTTAATGACGGATTACTTTTACAAGTAAATCGTATTTTTTAATCCATCCTTCTATTCTATCTAAATCTTCACTTTTCAAACTTGGATCATCCTTTATAGGATATTCCATTCCTAATTGGTTATATTTATTTACCCCCATCTTGTGGTATGGAAGCAAATCAATTCCCTTAAAGTTTCTATAGTCTTTGTATGGGTTTAAAAACTCCATAACTCTTTCTATTTCATCTTGAGAATCATTTATACCTTTAAGTAAAGGCATACGAATCTTCACATTGTATTTACGGCGAAGTAGTTCCTGCAGATTTTCTAAAATCTGTTCATTCCTCACCCCTGTTAGCTGAAAGTGCCTATCTGAATCAATATGTTTAATATCAAATAGGAATTGGTCTGTGAACTCCGCAGCTTTAAGTACTGATTCAAGCTTTGCATAGCCGCAAGTCTCAATTGCAGTGTTTATACCTGCTTGCTTACATGCCATCAATAAACTGCAAGCTGCTTCAGGCTGCATTAAAACTTCACCACCGCCTAAGGTAACTCCACCACCAGACACTTCATAAAAAGTTCTATCTTCTTCTACAATCTCCAAAAGTTCAGAGATGGTTTTTGTTTCTCCAACTATTGATAGGGCAGATTTAAGACAGGCTTCCTTACACTTACCGCATCCGATACATTCAATATCACGATTGATTTCATGTTTTAAAGTTTCATTAGAGATAGAATGTATGGAAGCAGGACAAACAGAAACACAAGCCCCACAATTAACACATAAATTACTTTTAAACATAACTCTATGCTTTTTAATAAGCCCCTCAGGATTTGCACACCATTTACAGCGAAGAGGACACCCTTGAAAAAATACTAAGGTTCTTACACCATCTCCATCATACATATTATATTTTTGTATGTTAAAAATCGTCGCTTTTCGTTCAATCATACCTAAATTTCCATTACTCATATCTTCTATTCTCCAGTTTCATTTATCTTAATTTTCAATATATATGTTAACTATTATCTGAAATCTACAGAACAGCTCTGCAGATTTCAGACTTTATAAATTTTAGTTTAAGCAGTGTTAATTAGAAATGTTTAAGTACAGTTCTGCTTATAATCTCATCTTGAACGTCCTTACATAACTCAACGAAGAATGCACTGTATCCAGCAACACGAACGATTAAATCACGATATTGCTCTGGATGCTTTTGAGCTTCTATTAAAGTAGCGTTATCTAAATAGTTAAACTGCATTTCTCCAAGCTGAAGGGCACATGCACTACGTAATAATGTAATGATTCCTTGTTCCCCTTCTGGTGTATCAAGAAGACCAGAGATTAACTTGAAGTTGTGAACCATACCTAGATTCATGTCCTCACAACACATTTTAGAAACAGATTTTATTATAGCAGTAGGTCCTTTATAATCAGATCCCTGTGATGGGCTTATACCATCTGATAGAGGTAACCATGCTCTACGTCCGTTTGCTGAAGCTCCAGTCATCTGTCCAAATGGAGTGTTGTTTGAGATTGATAGTGTACCATGAGTAAGTATTGAATATAATGTTTTATATTTACGATGTTCTTGTTCAGTAAAGTTAACTAAATCAGCAGCAATGTAATCTGCATAATCATCATCGTTACCATACTTAGGCACTTCTAAGCAATCTTTTCTTAATTGCTCATATCCAACGAAATCAGCTTTTAAAGCTTCATTTAATTGTTGTAGAGTATATTTTTTATCTTCAAACACTAATTTCTTTATAGCTGCCATGGAATCTGTATAAGTAGCAAGACCACTCCATACTACTCCAGGTCCGAAGTTATACATAGCTCCGCCTGCTTCTACTCCTCTACCATTTTCCATACAACCTTCATACATCATAGACATAAGTGGCTTTGGTGCAAGATCTTTGTGAACACGTTGAGAAATTACTGTAGCAACACTTGTCCATTTAGTAATGAATTTAATTTGCTCTTTAACAGCTTCTTCAAATTGCTCGTAAGTTTTAAATTGGCTTAAGTCTCCCATATCTGGGCATACTTGCTTACCATACCATAGTGGCACTCCATTATTAAGAACAAGTTCTATACATATAGGCCATTGAGTATATCCTGTAGAAGTCCATTGATATAATCTTCCTGATTTTTGTGGCTCAACGCATCCCATTAAGCAGTAATCTCTTGCATCTTCTATAGAAACACCTTTCGCTAACATCATTTTTATATGAACATCATCAAAGTGACATGCTGGGAATCCCATACCTGCACGGATAACGTCAACTATCTTTTTAAGATACTTTTGAGGTGATCCTCTGTGTATACGACAAGCTAAAGATGGTTGGTATATCTTAACATGACGAACTGCATCCATTAATAGGTATGTTAAGTCGTTTGTAGCGTCACGTCCTTCTCTAGTAACCCCACCTACGCACATGTTAACGAATGGTTGATAACCTGCGAAGAACTTAGAACCACCTTCACTTGTTATCCACATCATCTCAGACATTTTTATAAGCATACAACCTGATAACTCAAATGCTTCAAAATCAGTCATACGGCCAGCTTCAACATCAGCTTTGTAGAATGGATACATGTATTGGTCAACACGTCCTATAGACATACCTGTTTGGTTTTCCTCAACTACAAGTAATGATTCTATAGTCCAAACTGCTTGAATTGCTTCCCAGTAAGTGCTTGGCTTATGTGCTGGAACTCTAGCATTTATTTCAGAAATCTTTTGAAGTTCTGCTTTACGCTTAGGGTTAGTTTCTTTTGTAGCTAGCTCTGCAGCATAGTCTGACATACGTTTAGCATATATCATAACACCCTCAGCGGTATCAATTAATGATTTGTAGAAGTATATTTTATCAATGTCTTCTGGTCTTTCATAGCTAAGCTCAGCTAATTTTTCTTCTGCTTCTCTTTTTATATCAAGCATACCTTTTTTCATTAAAATAACGTCATATCCTGGATTAGAGTCCCCTCCACCATTTACTGCGTGATATGAGCAGTCTGAAACGAAAGATTCTCCTGAAAGCTCCCATACTCCAGCTTCACGATACTGGTCTTCGCAGTATTCATCAACAGATTTACCCTTCCAGAATGGGAATAACTCTTCACGCATAACCTTCTTATCTTCTTCTGAAATATAGAATGGGTCTTGTGCACGATTTCCTATTGTATCAATTTCATCTAACATCCATCTCCAAGCTATATCAGGAGAAAAGGCTCCAGCACGAGGCTGTCCATTTGGTGCTCCAACTATAAGTTCATGATCTTGAATTACAAGTGGTGCAGTTTCACAGCAATATTTAAAACATTTACCACGTAAAACTGATTTAGGAGTACCAGGGTTTTCTTTTACTATCTTAGTGATAGCTCTTGCTCTATGAGTTGTTATTGTTGGAACATGCTTTAGGTAAATTTCCTTTAACTTACCTAAACGCTCTGTTATTCCCTCTGGAATTTCACCATTATTATCATGTCCAATACCGCAAGTAGTTGATTGTTCTTTTATTACTTCTTTAGAAACACTATCAAACATTTTCATTAAACTAGCACGCTCTTCATCGGACATGTTTTTAGTAGCTTCCATAAACATATTTGAAAATTCACGAATATCCAAATTTATTACCTCACATTCTTTAATGTATTTCATATGTTAAATATGACTTTTTATTTTAAGTCCTCTAGGACTTTTCTCAAAATACCTTCTAATAACTTATAATTATCTATTTCATTTGTATTTTCATTTGTATTTTCATTTAATTTATCATTTGAAACTGTAGAAGTAGACTCTTCTTTACCCTCTACTGTTTTAAGAATTTCATTTACTTTACGAACCCCATATCCAACTTTACGGACATATATTAAATTCTTAGGTGAAACATTATCTGAAGTCATACCTTGGCCTGCAGAACCGCTGCCTAAAGTCATTGAAGGAAATAAATTTGTAGTTGCTCCCATGCTTCCAAAAGTTCCTGGAGTATTAACAAGTACCCTTCCAACTGGTTTCTTCAATGTAAATTGATTAATAACTTCTTCATCCTTTGAATGTATAATAAGTGTATGTCCATATCTCTCACTAAGTAACAATTCTATACACTTTTCACAAGCATGCATCCAGTCCTCTTCTATATAAAAGGCTAAAACAGGAGAAAGCTTTTCTTTTGAGTAAGGATTATTTTTAGAGACAAACTTCTGCTGTGAAATAAGAACTTTTACATTTTGAGAAACGCTAAATCCAGCACTCTTAACTAAAAATTGTGGTGATTTACCAACCATCTCTATTTCAGGACTTCCATCTTTATTAAAAAGAATTGCTCCAAGCTTCTCGGCTTCCTCTTCTGTCATAAAGTATCCGCCATTTTTAATAAATTCTTGTTTTACTTCTGCCACAATACAGCTATCAACAACAATTGATTGTTCAGCTGCAGAAACAACTCCATAGTCAAAACTCTTACTGTCAATAATATCTTTAGCCGCTTCTTTTATATCAGCTGTACGCTCTATAAAAGCTGGACCATTTCCGTTGCCCCCATAAATTACTGGCTTACCGGATCTATAAGCTGTATCAAGAATTTCTGGAACTCCTGTATTCATTATGAGAGAAGTATCTCTATGATTCATAAGTTCTGATGAACCACTTGGTGTTACTATATGCAGATATGCAAGAGCACCTTCTGGAAGTCCTACTCCTTCTGCAGCTCTAATCAAAATATCAAGTGTTTTACTGATTGTATTTTTAGCTCTTGGATGAGGTGAAAATATAATGGCATTTCCTGATTTAATTGCAATCATTGCTTTATATATGGTTGTAGATACAGGGCTAGTTGCTGGACAGAAGGCTATAACAACCCCCATTGGCACTCCAACATCCCTTGTCCTATTTATTTTATCTTCATCAATAATACCTACACACTTCATACCTTTAAGTCTATTTTTCAAATACTCACATACAAATTGATTTTTGATATATTTATCTTCCCATTTTCCATACTCAGTTTCTTCATTAGATATTTTTGCAAGTTCCTTTAAGTGTTTTTCAATCTCTTCAGTCATAGCTGCAACTATCTCATCAAGTTTTTCTTGTGGGAAGGTCGCTAATTTTCTTTGCGCTTCACGAGCATTTTCAACAAGAATCCTAGCTTCCTGAATGGAGAGTAAATCATTATCAATAATATTCATTTTTCTCTCTCCTCTTATTTATTACTTAAAAAATTTTTATTTCTTATTCTGTTATAAGATTTGTAATTGCATAGCGCTTTATTATTTTTTCAAGATCTTGATGTGGTCTTGGTATAACTATTGAACTATAAAGGTTTCCACCTTCCATTCCTTCAACTGCTGCAACACCGGCTTCTACCGCTGTTTTACAAGCACCAACATCACCACGAACTAATACCGATATATAACCTGATGCAACATTTTCATATCCTATAAGTTCAACGTTTGCTGCTTTGCACATAGCGTCTGCTGCTTCTAAAGCAAAAACCAGACCAAAAGTTTCGATTAATCCTAAAGCTTCATATCTTGCCATATGTATATCCTTCCCCTTCTCTTTTATGCATCGATATCGTGTACTGACACAATATCTCCAACTTCTCTAATAGGACGTGGCATAACATTGTGTGCCGTTAATTTTCCAATAGCAGCAGCTGCTTCAGCACCTGCTTCTACAGCAGATCTTACCGCACCAACATCGCCTTTTACCATAATTGTTACAAGGGTTGAACCAATATTTTCATATGAAATTAATTCAACATTAGCTGCTTTAAGCATTTTATCTGCAGCTTCAAGTGCAGGAACTAATCCTAATGTTTCTACAAGGCCTAAGGCCTCTTCCCCATAATATCTCACTTCTAATTCCTCCTTACTGTTTTTAGCTCAGTATACTTTTTCTTGAATTACATAACTTTTATCATCATGTACATGCTTCCATATATTTTTGTTGTGTTATTAATATTTATTATATTTCCTACCCTTTGGGTAAAAGTCAATATATTCTGCATAGTAAAAATTTTCAAATAATTTTACCATGAAGTATGTTATTTCAAGTAAAATTAACTTCTAACATGAAGTAAAAATAATTATTTTACTACAATATGTGAGATTCACTTCATATAAGCATTCCCCTATGGTCAGTGTTAGAAATTAGTCAGCAATATATTTATTAATTGTAGCTGCACCCTCTTCGTGTGCGTGATAATAGACCTTTAACTCTTTATTTCTATCTAATTCAAGTCTTGTTTCTTCAATAAGACCATTTGCTTCTGCTGTCATTAGTGCGTTAATTACAGCATCCTTCTTTAAGGCCTTAAAATTTCCATATGTTCCTTTTAGTGCTTCTATAACATCATCAGCACAAGCTTCTTCAACTTTAGTAAAATATTTTAAAATTGCGTAGTTAAGTGGCTTCATCTATTCTACCTCCATGCTTTTTCTTTTTAACAAATCAAGGGGATTCATGGATATTGTAAGAATACCAAACATCATTATCATAGCTCCAATCCAAGCAATAGAAGGTAATGACCATCCGTCCATTCCACCATATACACCTAATACTAATAAGCAGAATAGTGGTCCAAAGAAGGAATATGTAGCATTACATGCAGTACCAAGTCCTGCTCCGCACATACTGTTTCCAGCATACCATGTCATAAATGTAATGAATGATAACAACCCACTTAAAGCAAACCAACCCATTGCAGGAGTACTTGTAAACGCTTGTACAGCAAGATTAGCAGAAATGTTAACTCCACCAGCCATTATTCCGAAAATTGGGACTAATATGAACAAATTTGCTATACCTGATGTTACTTGACGAATACAAATACCAATTTCAGGATCAATCATTGCTGTACCATATCCAGCTACACAACCTTCAAATCCCCATCCAATAGCTGCAATAATAGCTATTAAAATACCAACTAAAGTGCCTGCTGAAGTATCACCACTAAGTCCTGTACTACCAATTAAGAAGCTAGCAAATACACAAACCGCAATACCAAAAGCCATACGCTTATTTAATTCCTGCTTATATAAGACTTTACCTAATATAGCAGCAATTGCAGGACAAAGAGCTGATATTGGAACAACTATTGAGCCAGCCATTTGAAGAGCTATAACATAAGCAGTACCAGCTATAGGACCACCGATAAGCGCTGCTAGTATCATAACACGTCCTGGTTTTGTGTTGATACATCTTATAAAATCTCCAAATTTACCTTTAACTCCTGCATATAAAAGCGCCCAGACAGCACTACATATATCATTTATGGCATTACCCAGTGCTGCAAGCAAATATGCTATAACAAATACTGATAAACCAGCTGTATTATTACCATACCAGTCAGCCCAAACTCCTTTAGTCATACCCATAGTTAGAAATGCAGTATATAGTCCATAGGCAAGTCCTGAAAATAAAGCTAGTGATATGCCCCTTTTGAAGAAATTACTTGATAATTTCTTTTTCGCAGCGATTGCTTCTAAATTTACTGCTTTTGAAACTCCATTCATAAATTAAAACTCCTTTCGCTTATGCGATTAATAATTTTCTAAATTTATATTATTAAATAAAAATTTACCATGAGTATACTTCAATATGATTCAAGATTGTTATAATTCGGTACATTCTATTTTTAAGCTATTGAACACCTTTTCACTTTGTATCTTGTAGGTATTTATTCTTTAGGTAAATTATATTCCTTTCCCTTTGGGGCAGAGTCAATAAAGATTTTACAAGAATTTTTAAATAATATTTAAAAATTCATAATCATAGTTGCAATTGAAATTTAATAAATAGACATAAATAGTCTGTTAAAGCTGAAATTAAGGCACTTTTAAGTTTGTTAAATATCAAACTTAAAAGTGCCTTAATTATAATGAATATAAATTTAATTTTCTGAAATCTATGAAGACATTTTATTTGCTAATATTGATTATTCACAATTGGAGTGCTATTAGGCCTTTATACCTTACCCTACGGTTAATGTTTTTAACATGCTAAAATTATTTTTTTCTACTGATTTTGATCAAAATCTCTGTTACAAACTTATCAGTGTTTTTAGTAGTCCAATAATCTGTTACATATCTTTCATAGGATTCTTCAGCACATATATAACCACGTTCTTGGGTCCACTCTTTTATTTTTTTATATGTTTCATCAATTGTTTCATGAGCTCCTATATGATAACAAGAAGCTGCCATCCAACCACCAAATTCAATACTTTCTTCTTCTTTACACTTCAAAATTGTCTCTTGCATTATCCTCATCTTACTGCATTTCCCATTAATTTTATCTTCAAAGCATGGAAAACATATAATTACAGGACCTGTTATTGCATTATTTATACTATCTATATAATTGTTAAACTCTATATTAATTATAGAATCCATATAATCATATTTAAAATCTTGATTTAAGAAGATCAATCTATTATTGTCTATATATTTTATAGCCACATCACAAACATTATTTTCAATTACCATCTGTGCCTCAACTATAAGATCATCCCAATCTTTAACGGATTTTATTTTTAAACTTATTTCATTCTCGAGTTCTTTTAATTCATCAATTTTTCTTCTAAAACTTTTATGAACAAAGTCATAGGTGGTACCTTTTAAAAAAGCTCTCATTTCATCAAGGGTAAATCCACTTTGCTTATAATATTTTATCACTGGCACAGATAATAAAGTCTTCTTGCTATAATATCTGTAACCGCTTTCATCAGATACTTTATCAGGAGATAATATGCTCTTTTCATCATAAAATCTCAGTGCTTTTTTGGTTATTTTACATATTTCTCCGACTTTACCTATTGAATATAATTCTTCATCCATGCTAAGTCCCCCCTTTTTTTCTTATATTTTAAATTATATTTTATTTTATATAGATTTTCAACTTTTCTGAAAAATAACTCACAAAAAACCACCCATTAATGAGTGGTTTATAGTACAATATTTTATCCAAAAACCTTATCTAAAATTTTTAATAAATCTTCACTTGAGGCTTCTCTAGGATTTGCTGTTGTACACACATCCTTAAGAGCTGCATTAATAATTTCTTCTCTTGATGATTCAGCCAAATTCATATCAGCACCTTGTTCTTTTAATGTTGTTGGAATCATCAATATCTTTTGAAGTTCTACAACTTTTCTAATTAGATTATTAACACCAATATTTACATTTGGTGCATGTAACTTCAATAATTTGGCAAGCCTCTGGTATTTCTTAGCTGCTATGCTATATTCAACACGGAACGCATCTTTATTTAAATTAGCATTATATTCAATTACATAAGGAAGTATCATTGCATTACTTCTTCCATGAGAAATATGTAATTTTCCGCCTATAGCATGAGCTAAACTATGAGTAATTCCAAGTCCAGCTGAATTAAATGCCATACCAGCAAGGCATGATGCATTGTGAAGCTTTTCTCTTGCTACTATATCATTTCCATCAATATAAGCTTGTGGTAAAAATCTAAAGGCTAAAGTAAAAGCCTTTTCTGCAAGAGCGTCTGAAAAATCAGTAGCATTCTTTGAAACATAGGCTTCCATAGCATGTGTGATTACATCCATTCCTGTATCAGCAGTTATAGCTTTAGGTACAGATTTAACCAGTTCAGGATCAAGGATAGCAACCGTTGGAAGAAGAGATTTATCTGTAAGAGCATACTTTAATCCTTCTTGTTTGTTTGTAATCACTGCATATTCAGTTACCTCAGAGCCTGTACCACTTGTAGTAGGTATAGCATAAAATTCTTCTATAGAGGAAACTCCTCCAGTAATTTTTTTTGCATATTCTTTCATGGCCTTAGCTCCATCGATTGATGAACCTCCACCAAGAGCTATCATAACCTGTGCATTACAACTTTGTAACTTTTTAATACCAGCAGCAATAATTTCTACAGATGGATCAGGCACAATCTCACTATATATAGCTACTTCACAGTCAACAAGCTTTTGTTGTACTTTTGCAGCCATACCTGAAGTTTCCATGAATTTATCACATACTATCAGTACTCTTTTATTATTAATTTCATTTAGTCTATCTAAAGACCCTTCTCCAAAATACACATTTGTATTAATACTAAATTCTTTCATATACATTCTCTCCTATTTCAAAAAGTATCAAGATATGAATGAATTAGCTATTCTTTAACTTAAAAATAAAATTAACCTACAATTATAACAATAAGTAAAGCTTATAATAAACTTTACTTACTGTATTATATCAATATTATATTAATATTACAATACTCTAACCACCATTAGGTTTTGTATCAAATTATAGTGAAAATTTTATTTTTTAATTTTTCCAGTATAAGTTCAGTTAAAAATTTTATTTATAATTGTTTCGTTTATCCATTGCTTCATCTTTAATTTCTTCTCTCATAGCATTAAGAGATTCTTCTCTTCTATGATTTTTTTCACTCAATGTTCTTTTCGTATTTTCATCATCTGTTTGTTCAATCATCTCATCTGCACGATGAATATTTTCAATAGTATTGCTAATATTATGTTGAATTCTATCTACATTATCTCTTCTATCATCTGGTTTGTTTTGCATGGTTTTATCTCTCCTTTGTTTTTAAGGTCTATATTTTAATAAGGTAGTTTATATACAAATACCTTATTTCTTTATTATGTCTATAAATATATTTATTATGTGGTAATAATTTTTAATTTCTTATATATTCCTTGCATTATATAATTTATTGTAAATAAAATTAAACCACTTTTCTGAATAAGTGATTTCTAATAGCTTATATTTAATTGTTGATGAAGGTGAACAGTTATAGATAAAAGATTAGTGTTAGTATAATTTGGTGGACACATTCAGATATAAAATATTAAGATAAATATAGCTAGCAAAACTTAATAAATTTTACTAGCTATTCTTGTAATATATTATTTGCCCAATCGGCAAGTTTTTTTACATCTCTCACCTTCATAGAGGATAGAAGTATTACAGTGCCTATACTATTACAACAATATCACCAAAGACACCACATCTGTAAAATTAGCTAAGCAATGTACTAATATAGATAATTTTAATGAATCTTTTTTGTATACACAATAAAATACTGGTAAAAATGCTACGATCCTTGCTATGATAAGCCAAGGAGACCAAAAATGATAAATTGAAAATAATACTACATTTAATAAAACACCATATTTTCCCATCCATTTCGTACGTGCTAGTAAATATCCTCTAAAATAAAACTCCTCAATAATTGGACCTATAAGAGTAAAAAAGAAGAGATTCACCAATATTGTAATTATTATAAAACTTCTACTAAATAAGCTCATATCCTCCATATAATTATACCAAATTGGAATCCATGCAAATACAGTGTCTAACATATAATTTGAAAGGGGCTTTAATATAGTCATAAATGCTCCCGCTACTCCAAGTAAAAGAATGGTATAAAATACATATTCTTTAATCTTTAATTTACTTTTTAATCCTAGTATTTTGAATATATTAAAGCTTTTTTCTTCTTTTTTAGCTACATAAAATAAATATCCAAGCTGCACAGTTACTATAGAAAAAGCTCCACTTAGCCCTAGTATAATAACTTTAGGATATCTCTCTAATTCTCCTATATTTAACATAAAGAGATAAACCACAGTTAACACAACTCCTGGCAATAAGTGAAGAGCTATCAGCTTACCTATATTTCTAATTTCCTTTTCCTTATTCATAATTTATTCCTCCCATACTCTACTTTAATACTTATTCTAAAGTATGGGACTGTCCCAAGGTCAACAGTATAATTCATAACTTTATTTTATATCCTTGTACAATCATTACAAAGCCTAATTTATTGCTTTATTCAATAGGTGCATAAACTTCTAAATATGACTTTCCTATGTATCCATCATACTCTATAAGTAGCATACCTATTATAACTATTCCTTTATGCCTATAACCATTTTGATGACCCCACTCTAAGGATTTTTTAAAGGTTTCCTCCATCACATCTTTATTATGTATGCCATCTTCTACAATAGTATAAGCACATTTTTCATACTGTAATATATTATCTTCCTCTTTATTATCCTCACATTCTATATCCTTTGTAATAATCATTTTATTACTTTCTATTCCTTCATCAGTAAATGTAATATATCTTTTTAAACTTTTTATAATTGAAGTATCACCTAATTCATTTCTATTTTCATGTAAGTTTTCAAATTCATTATAGGCTCTAAAGTCTGATATTTCTCCTAGTATTTTTATAGGAGCCATAGCTCTAACTGTATATCTATTTAAATATTTTTCTATATCATTACATGCTCTCCTAGCCTTCTCTATTCTACTAATTACAGTATTTAATCTAGCTATTTCTTTCATTACCTTATCATGTTTTTTATCTAAAACACCCTCTATTTCCTTTATATCACTTTGTCTATAAAGCTTTTTAATATCTTTGAATTCCAAGTCCAATGATCTATAGAATTCTATTGCCAATACAGTATCCATATCTTTCAAATCATATTGTCTATAATTGTTATTATCATTTTGTGTTGGCTTTAAAATCCCCTTTTCTTCATAGTATCTTAACTTATCCCTAGAAATGCCCATTATATTGGCTATCTGACCTATAGTATACATGGCACCCTCCTTGCTGATATTTCTCTTCTTGGTAATATCTTATCATACATATATCTCTATAAGATATCCGAGACTCTTAAATTCACTTTTTAGCAGGTTTACTAAATGGTAGCTTAACATTTTCATTATTAATTTTATTTATATTTTTCTTTCATAAATTTATTATATTAAACTTAACCTATGGTCATAATGATTAATACATATGTTCTAATGATAATAATTCCTATTAACTAAACATTGTACAAATAGGTTCTTATTTTATGAAATTCTAGTTAACTCAATTCTATAATATTGTTAAAGCAGGTGATATCAATAAAGGCAATAGTTTATGAAGGGGTAAGAAATGTTAAAGTTAGAAAGGTTGAAGACCCTAAAATTCAAAAGGCTGATGATATAATTGTAAAAGTAACCTCCACTGCTATTTGTGGCTCTGATCTTCATTTAATTCATGGTTTCATTCCCAATCTGCCAAAAGGATTTATACTTGGTCATGAAACCATGGGGATTGTAGAGGAAGTGGGTAAAGAAGTCACTAAAGTAAAAAAAGGTGATAGAGTTATTGTTCCTTTCCCTATCTCTTGTGGCCGCTGTTGGTATTGTGAACATGATTTATGGAGTCAATGTGACAACTCCAATCCTAATGGTGAAGTTGGAGGTATATTTGGCTGTAGCACCAAATATGGTGACTATGACGGTGGTCAGGCACAGTTTTTAAGAGTTCCTTATGGTAATGTAGGACCAAAGGTTATTCCAGAGAACTTAAGTGATGAACAAGTATTATTTTTGACTGATATCTTGCCTACCTCACTTTGGGGCGTAGATATTGCTGGTGTAAAATCTAAAGATACTGTCATAGTATTAGGCTGTGGTCCTGTGGGATTACTAACTCAGAAATGGGCTATATATAAAGGTGCAAAGAGAGTAATTGCCGTGGATTGTGTAGATTATAGATTAGACCATGCTAAGAAATATAATCAGGTAGAGACAGTAAATTTTCAACATCACCACAATACTGGAGAATATCTAAAGGAAATCACTGGTGGAGGATCTGATGCTATAATAGATTGTGTAGGCATGGATGGTAAAATGTCCAATATAGAAAAGGTAGAAAGCTTTTTAAAGCTTCAAGGTGGCTCTAAATCAGCTATTGAAATGTCATCACAAGCTGTAAGAAAAGGTGGCACTGTTGCATTGGTAGGAGTTTATGGTTCTAAATACAACGGATTTCCCTTAGGAGATTTTTTCTCTAGAAATGTGACCTTAAAAATGGGCCAATGCCCTGCTCATTCATATATTGATCCAATTTTAAAATTAATTAGTGCTGGTAAATTTGATGCAACGGATATAATTACTCATAAGCTTTCCATTGATAAAGGAGAGTACGCATACAAAATTTTTGATGGCAAAAATGATAACTGCATAAAGGTTATCTTAAAACCTCAAGCTTAAAGGTAAATTTTTCACTAGAGCTTTAAAGACACTATGAATATTATTTTATTATAGTGTCTTTTTAAAGCTATTTTATTTCATTTATTCTATTTATTTAGATGCTACGTCCATAATTACTTTCCAAGTTGCTGGGTCAACTATTCCATTTACCTCAAGTCCGTATTTTTCTTGTATTTCTTCAACTGCTTCTTGTGTTTTAGGACCGAACACTCCAACTGCATCCAAATCCCTATATCCTATACCAACAAGGGAACATTGTAAATGTTGCACATCCCTAGTAACGACTCCTCCATCCACATCTCCAGGACGACATGTTCTATAAAAGTATGGTACGAAACCTTCATTTCTAGGTTCCATATCGCAATAACCATTTGTTACAACACATCCACCTGGTAAAAACCCTTGATTTTCATCAGTAGAAGCCTTTGCTGGAACTGTTAAGATACTAGTAGCCATAACTGCTGTTAAAGCTGCAACTGCAAACTTTTTCATAGTAATCCTCCTTTAAAAAATATAATTTTCTAGGCATTCCTTAACGCCCAATTGCATTATATCTTTCTTTAGTAATATGCTCAATGATTGAATCCCTGCAAATTTTTGAATTTACATGTATAAAACAGGAATGTATTACATTTATTACATATTTCTCATCTTTTATACTTTTATCTCAGTTTATTGAAATTGACTTTTTGAGTTTAATAGACTTTAATCAATTTGAAAGTCTCATAATTAATGTTCGGATTATGTTGATTCTTTCCACAGTTATAGGCTTCTAAGCTATAAACTCAACTTAATACTAGGTAATTTCTAGCATAAATTAACGAATAAAATTTATTTTAACTAGAATTTGATTCGCGAAAAATTAACTCATTGTTCATTCTGAGTTCATACTTTCTTTAAAACTATGTTTATATAGCAAAGCTTTATAATATCTCAAAAGTTGTTCCTGCAATTCATATTAGTCTAATAAGATAGTTTTTTTGAATTTTATGTAATATATAAGTTGCAATTAAGTTTGTACATAATACAATTTATATATTAAAATTCCAAAATAATTGCTGTAAATAGCTATATGTAATTTACAAATTTGTTAGCATTGGAACACAAAGATATAAAAAGAGATGCACAAGTAAAAAACGTGGTATGTGGTATAAGATAGAGAATTTGTATTTATATAATCTGACAAAGTATATACTTATTATTCAAATTGTTGCAATTAATGTATAATAAGTATATAAACTAACAAATAATTGTTTTAGATGTGGAATTAAATATTATTTATATTTAATTCAGTGGAGGGGTGTATGAGAAAAGAATTATCAGAAATGACACTGGAAGAGTTGTGGGAGTTATTTCCCATAATCTTAAAAGAGCATAATACAGATTATAAAAATTGGTATGAAATCGAAAAACAAAAGCTTTTAAATTGTATTGATAAAAAGAGTATCATACGCATTAACCATATAGGGAGTAGTGCAATTGAAGGATTGATTGCCAAGCCTACAGTGGATATTTTATTGGAATTAGCTAATGAAAGCAATATTGAACAGTTAACAGATTCACTATTATCTAATGGTTGGCTATTGATATCATCACAAAAAAATCCATCTATGCAAATGGTATTTAATAAGGGCTATACAAAAGAAGGATTTGCAGAAAAAGTATATCACTTGCATGTTCGCTACTACGATAACTGGAATGAATTGTATTTTAGAGACTATCTTATGGATCATGAAGAAGTTGCTAAGGAATATAGTAAACTTAAATTAACACTGATAAAAAAATATGAGCATGATCGAGATGGATATACAAATGCTAAATCTGATTTCATTTTGAAATATACAAAAAAATCAAAAGAAGAATATGCTGGCAGATATAACCCAAGAAAGCGAGTGTAATCTACAATAAATTTATCAAACATTCTTAATAAATCGCGAAAAATAAGATAGTCAAAGGACTATCTTATTTAGTATAACAAATCAACAAACTAGTCTAACTGATATTTATTAAAAAGTCTATTTACAATTAAGATAAATCAGTATATAATTAAGAGTTAAAACTTTCTTAATAATCACTTCTCTTACAATAATTATATTTTATCTTAAAAACCTCTAACTTGCAAGAAAATATAAGTATATTTAAGTATACATGTGCATTTTTATCAACAGTTTATAAGTCTATATGATGTCAACATTTATGACATTTAGAATTGTTGAAAAATAATGCTATAATCTTTTCATATAAGAACGTTTTTATATTATTAGATAATATATTTAGGAGGAATTTTTATGCAGAAAGTTTATGAAACAGAACGCCTTGTATTGAAAGTGTTGGACAAGAATTATGCAGAATTAGTTTTAGACTATTATTTAAGAAACAAGTTATTTTTAGAAGAGTGGGAACCTAAAAAGAGTGAAAAATTTTATACAAGGTCCTATCAAGAAGAACAATTGGACAAAGAATTAGTTAATATCGAAAATGGTAATTCATTTAGAGTATGGATTTTCAAAAAAGATAATGATAGAAAAATAATAGGTTCTGTTGGCTTTACTAACATTGTAAAAGGTGCTTTTCTATCCTGCTATCTTGGTTATAAATTAGATCACTCTGAAATTAATAATGGCTATATAACCGAGGCAATCCAAAAGGGTATCCATATTATGTTTAACAAATTTGGACTACACAGAATCGAAGCCAATATCATACCTAAAAATAAGCGCTCTTTAAGAGTTGTTGAAAAATTAGGATTTTATAACGAGGGTTTGGCATATAAATATTTAAATATAAATGGAAAATGGGAAGACCATATACATATGGTTTTATTAAACGAAAAAATGTAATAGAAGACTTTCCAAAAGGCTCTTCTCCATAAGTTGCAATTAAAACGAAACCAGCTAGATAAAGCCATTTTATCAAAGCTTTATCTAGCTGGTTCTTATAATTTATTATTTAATAATAAATAGCTTCCTATAATCTCTATTAAAGGGTTATCTCTGGAAACATTAAGTTTTTTTCTACTTCCTTATATCCAAATGATTTATATAATTCCGCTATACGTTTATTTAATTCCCACACCTCAAGTCTCGTTTTATTTAACCCATTTGACAGAAAATAGTGAAATATATACTCTATTATATTTTTCAGAATCCGTTTCCTCGTCCTTCTGACAAGACAAATATTGTTTCAACATAGCCAAAGCCATCCTTTTCAAAAATTGTACACCCTCCTTCTACCCTATCATCAAGTAAAATAGATAGGTTTTTATTGTCTGAATTAGTTTTATAGATTATGCTGAAATATCATTTTTGTGCAATAATTGCAATCCATTCACTATTTTCTTTTATAGTCTCTCCAGTCAAATTTCCCATGGTCTTAATAATTTTAAATCCATGATTTTGAATTATTACACTAATTATTTCATCAGTGTAATCATGAAACCAATTTCTATAAACTTTAACTTCATCCTTATCAACCACTATATATTGATCAAGCCAAATGTCATTGTCATATTGGAATCCATCTTCAAATACTATATGCGTACCATCTCGCCAAAATCCACCTTCGCTTATATACCAGCTTTTCTTTAGACCACACTTTTCCCTTAAGACTGGTGTAGAAATATCAAAAATAAATAACCCGCCTGGCTTCAAAGCCTTATATACTATATTAAATAGCTCATCTCTATCTATATCTGAAAAAGTATTTATCTCTCCATAGATCTGCATAACAGCATCATATTCTTCAAAATAGTTAAGATTAAATATATTAGCCAACTTATATTCTATATCAAGTTTTTGTTTCTTCGCACTATTCTTAGCATGGTTAATTGTATTTTCTGAAAAATCTATACCTGTTACTTTGTGTCCATTTTTACATAATTTTTCTGCATATAATCCTGGGCCACATCCTAAATCTAATATTAGACTATTAGGCTTTAAAACCTTCTTATGAAGAAAATCTACTGTTTCGTCTATAATTAAACTTCTTCTTGAAGCTCCATCAAAATTAGGATCTAAATGTGCATTAAGCATCTGTCTAGCAATATACTCTTCTGTCCATATGTTTCCACAATCCTTATTAAATAAAAACGGCTTTCTACTTAGTTCTCTTATCTGATTGATTATATTTTCATTTATCATACCATGTCGCTCCCTTAACTTTACTATATAAGTTGTAATTAAGTTTCTACATAATGCAAATAGGCTTTTATTTTATAAACTATTTAAATTGAACTTCATATTATTTCTGTGAATACCATTTGCAGGAATCTTAGATTTACTTAGTTTCTATGAAAGTAAAAGGCGTTAAGAAAGACAACTTGTTCGAGNNCGAAACGGTTGAACAGGAATAATGTGAGGTTTTAATTAATATTATTTTATATTTAAGCCTATTTGCATTATGTAGTTTCATTATTACAATCTATATATCTTAATAAATTTTAATTATTTTCATATGAATATTAATTTCTTTAAGCCGCAGCCTTGTAATATGTAATAGTATAATTTTATCAAATGATTCCTATCCTTAGGTGGATTTTGCTTATGGGGAATACCTCTCTCCACCTGAGGATTAGAAGAACTTATCCAGGGGCATGGTAGCCATCGGATAAAATAAAAAGCTGCAGATTTACTCTACAGCTTTACCTAAAAAGATAGCCTTGCCATATAGAGAGTAAACATAAAATCATATTATAATAAATTGGCATCATAAATAAACTATCTAAAAATAGCTTTTACCAAAATATTAATATAAATGATTTTACTCTACTTCTCCGTGCCTACTTATGCTTTTTGATTACACAGCACTAAGTTAGCCGAATGACATTCCACCTTCCATAATCATACTATTACATGAAAATATTATACTTTACATTATATTCATTGTAAATATGCCTATTATATTATTAACTCAAACTAGCTTAATATAACTTCTATAGAGAGCCATATTCTGATTTAGCAAATTTTTTATTTGCTTATCCTCCGTTGCTTCTTTATGGGAATCATTGACTCCTAAATTATTCCTAAACATTTTACACTCTAACTATGTTTTTAAATGTTTTCATTGAAATAATTGCACTAACTCCAAATATAAGTATACTTACTAATACACTTATGATATAAGTACTATTTAAATCTATAGATAGAAAACCTCCTAGGGTTTTTATAGCAACGTAACTATGAATTAGCCCTATTATTACTGGTATTATATAAAATAATGCAACCTCTTTATTTATAGATTTTCTTAACTCTTTATTGGATGCTCCAATATTTAATAATACTTTATACTTATTTTTATCCTCATTTGCATCACTGTATATCTTAATATAGATTATACTAGCTTCTGCTAAAATAAATACCAAGAATAAAAAAGCTCCTATGGCATAAATACCCTTCATCCATTCAATTCTTTTACTTTCGTATAACCCTAATGTGGCATGGGTTTTCTCTATATCAATATATTTACTTAATTCCTTTGTGATAGACTCTAGTTTTTTCATATTAAGAAGCTCTTCTTCATTAACTATCTTGATTCCATAGAAGTTAACTAATTCACCATTAGCTTTTATTTTCTCATAATTTTCATCATTCACAACAATGGTTATATAGTTTAATCCTGAACCAAAGGTACGTAATCTAAGGTTACTTTCGCTTACCTTAAACTTAATATCATTTACAATGACATCATTATGAGTATACAAACTAGCTATAGTTCCTGGTCTCTGTATAAAAATTGCTTGCTCTCCCGCAACCATACTCTCGTTTATTTTACTTAAACTTCCTTCATTGCCATTAGTCTCTAAAATATCTACCAACTGATTATAAGATAACACTACATAATCCTCATTATTGTAAGCTGATACATCTTTGAGAGTTTCTTTAGCTTTTAAAACTTCAGTATTTAACTCATATTTTTCTTCTCCAATACTAGATAAAACTCCTCTGATCTCTTCTTTGTTATTTATTTCTTCTGGTGAAGAAAAGGATATTGAATATAATCTATTATTCTCATCTGATTCACCATAGGATGCCTTCATTGCAACAGATGTTCCCAACACTGTTACTGTGCATGCTGTAAGAATTGCTATAGTTGCATAGGTTGTATAGTTTTTCTTTAATCTATAAGCTAAATTGTTAATAGTTATTATGTTTTCTCCATTATATAAAATAGCTTTTCTTTTAAGAAAGAAATTAAATACCACTGGTAACACGGTTCCGAATAATCCATAAGTACCTACACAAACTAAAAGCAATGTTTTAAATGCATTCATCTTATCCTTAAGTATTAAATAATATCCAATTATAATTAGTGCCAATGATATAATTGAAACTATATATATCTTCCAATTTATCTTAGGCATTTTTTCCGTTTTCTTGCTGTCATTTAAAAGATCTATTACATTACTTCTAACAATGCTTATAAAGCCCTTTATACTCATAAATAAAAATATTCCAAGAAATATTAGTACTGTATATAATATTGAGTTTAATGTTACATTAAAAGTAATATCTATATGAAATTCGGCTAACTTAAATACTATCATTTGAAAGAATTTAGACAGTGCAACCCCTATGCCTGTACCAAGTAAACATGAACTCAATCCTATAAGCATAATTTCAATAAAGTAAATTTTACCAATAGTAGTAGAATCTAACCCCATAAAAGTATAGATACCAATCTCTTTTTTTCTATTCTTCAAAAATATATTTGAGGAATACCATATAAAGAAAAACATAAATATTACAAGTATGGAAGTTAACATCTGTAATAGAAGTTTTGTATACTCTTCATTCAAATCTCCCAAATACTGCAGTGCATTTCCATCCATCAGTATCATAAAATTACTTAATATAACTACTGAAAATACCATTGAAATAAAGAACATAGTATACACTTTTATGTTATTTTTAAAATTGTTATAGGCTATTTTAAAGGTACTCATTACTTAGCACCTCCTAAAGATGCCAATAAATCTATTATCCTTCCATAAAACTCTTTTCTATCATTTCCCTTATTCAATTGACATTTTATTTCTCCATCATTTAAGATATAAACTCTATCTGAATAACTTGCACATACTGCATCATGAGTAACCATTATAATGGTTGCCTTCTCTTCTTTGTTTGCCTTATTCAAACATTCTAGTAAATCTGAAGATGACTTTGAATCTAGTGCACCTGTTGGCTCATCTGCAAATATAACCTTAGGCTTTGTTATTAATGCTCTAGTAGCAGCCCCTCTTTGTTTTTGTCCACCTGATAACTCATAGGGATATTTTTTTAAATGCTCCTTAAGTCCAAATAAATCTGCAATTTTCATAACTCTGTCCTCTATATCCACACTTTTTTTCTTACCTAAGGCAAGAGGTAATGCTATATTATCCATTAAGTTCATATTGTCTAAAAGGTTATAGTCTTGAAATATAAAACCTATATTGTCCCTTCTAAGTTTAGATAACTCTTTATTTTTAACCTTAGTTATATCCACTCCATCTAGTATTATCTCACCATTAGTTGGCTTATCTAAAGTAGATATTAAATTTAGTAAAGTACTTTTTCCAGCTCCAGAAGGACCCATTATAGAAATAAAATCTCCTTCATTAACTGTAAGTGAAACCTTATTTAAAACTCTATTTCTAAAGCCTTTAATTCCATACTCTTTACTAACATCCCTTAAATTCAGTATTTCTTTCATTCTTTTTTCCTCCAATATAAATACAATTATTTTTTTCATGTGCCTTAATTTAATTCTAATAGTTTTTATATTGGTTTTCCTTCACTTAAAGTTACTTTTAAAGCTCTAACATTACATTTTGGTAACATTGAAGTTTAACTTCAATATATTTATCTAATTATTAGCTTTGTTTTAATATAATGTGATTAAACTACAAAAATGCTTCATAATCCTAAGTTAAGCTTCTTAAATAATCCGATATCTTATAAAATCTTATTTTAAAAATTGTATATTCCCCTTGAATTGATTCAACTTCTATCTTATGCTCAAGCTTCTTTATTATTTTTTTAGAAAAATATAAGCCCATACCTGTAGATTTATATACTGTATTTCTTCCGTTAGTGCCTGTAAATCCTTTGTTGAAAATTCTATCTATATCCTCTTTTGCTATACCTATTCCATTATCCACTACATGAAGCTCTATATACTTCCCTTCATCTTTGGCATAAAATCGCAGTTTTCCATGACTTTTTATATACTTAATAGAATTATTAATAATCTGATCTAAAACATAAGTTAACCATTTTTTATCAGTATAAATATTATAATTTAAATCTTTCATTTCAATTTCTATATTGTTCTTAATAAGAAAAAAAGCATTGCTCTTTACACTTTGCTTTACTATATCCTGTAGCACTTCTTCTTTAATAAATATATCTTCAGCTGAAGTTGTAGATCTACTTCCATACATAACTGAATTTACTAAGAAATTGATCTTCTCAACTTCATTTCTTACACTATGACTTATAGATTCATCCTCTATTCTCTCTGATATTATATTTAAAGCACTTATAGGAAGTTTTATTTCATGAACCCATTTAGATATATATTCTTCCATATCACTTAGATTTTCTTCATAAAATTTAATATTTTTATACTTGTCATTGTCTTTACTTCTAATTATATAAGCCATTATTTCATCTTCCAGTGATTCACCATTAATATCATTAACCGAAATCTCTTTGTTTTCCTTCATCAGCTCATATAACTCTATATATACTTTTTTCCACCTACTATATTCCATAAATAAAAATACTAAGTATATAACTGAAATAATGAAATCTATATATATTAAATCTCCTAAATTTTCCTTGAATGTGGTTAGACAATATAAAAATAAATTCACTGCTCCAAAAATAGTTATAAAGCATGCTATATTCAAGGATTTTTCCTTAATAAATCTTCCTATGCTCATTAAACCATATAACCTATACCTTTCTTTGTCTTAATAAAGTCATCAAGTCCAACTTCTTTAATCTTATTTCTAAGCCTTGTTATGTTAACGGTTAAGGTGTTATCACTAACGAATTCATCATCATTCCAAAGGCTCATCATCAGCTTATCTCTAGATACAACTTTGCCCTTGCTCTTAATTAAAACAGATAATATCTTAATTTCATTTTTAGTTAACTCTATAGTATTGTCTTCATATTTAAACATACATTTTTCTATATCCAAAACTGCACCCTTGTAATAAATTATAGAATCATTCCCCGTATAATCATAGGTCCTTCTAAGTAATGCATTTATTTTAGTTATTAAGACTTCTATAGAAAATGGCTTTGTAATATAATCATCTCCCCCTTTATTAATTCCCATGATTAAATCCATATTAGAATCTCTTGATGATAAAAATAGAATAGGTACTTTTGAAACCTCTCTAATTTTTTCACACCAATAAAAACCATCATAATAAGGTAAGTTGACATCCATTATTACTAATTGTGGCTTCGTATCCACAACCTCTTTTAGTATGCTATGAAAATTTTCTATTAAAGCTACTTTAAATCCCCATTTATTTAATGATAAGGACAACTCCTTTGATAAATCTAAATCATCCTCTACTAATAATATTTCTTTCATATCTTCTCCTTTTTCTTTTGGCTTTATTTTAGCATAGTGTTAATAACTAACTATATATTATTACTCACAAACCGTTT
>DFXM01000002.1:0-9909 GCA_002381695.1 Clostridium sp. UBA4108
TCAAGGTTTCGAAACGGTTGAGTAGGAATAATATGAAGCTCATATCAATTAATTTATAATGTAGAAACTTTATTACAATCTTTCATTTCTAATAAAGTTTTTGTATAATCTGATGTTGCAATCCCTTTTTCACAGATAATTGCCGTTATTAGCTCATTTGGAGTTACGTCAAAGGCAGGGTTGTAAACTTTAACTCCATAGGGTGCAGTTCTTTTTCCAAAGCCTTCAGTAATTTCTTCGTCAGGTCTTAATTCAATAGGAATATCCGCTCCAGTAGTGGCTGAGAAATCAACGCTAGCAAAGGTAGAGGCAACATAAAAGGGAATATTATGATGTTTAGCTAAAACTGCAACATTATAAGTTCCAATTTTATTTACCGTATCACCATTTGCAGCAATTCTATCACTAGATACTATTACAGCATCAATAAGACCTTGCTGCATGCAATAAGCGGCCATATTATCACAAATAAGAGTTACATCAACTCCAGCAGCCATTAGCTCGTGAGCTGTTAAACGTGCCCCTTGTAGCAGTGGGCGGGTCTCATCTGCAAAGACTTTAATATTCATACCACGTTCTTTAGCTAAATAAAAGGGCGCTAGAGCAGAACCACGGACTACAGTGGCATAGCTTCCTGCGTTACAATGAGTTAACACTGTCATGCCATCTTTAAGTAGAGAAAGAGCATATTCTCCAACCATAGCACAGGCATCAATATTTTCTTGGCGAATTTCATGACATTTTTCTAAAATTAATGCTTTTATTGCTTCAGGATTTTTATCTTTATTTTCTATAGCTATATTTCTAATTTTTTCAATCATCACAAATAATTTGACCGCTGTTGGTCTAGCTGTAGACATAAAATCACAAACTTTATTAACCTCTTTAATAAGCTCCTCTGAATTTGTGAAGTCTTCGTTTTGAATTCCTAAGTAAACTCCATAAGCTCCACCTATACTAAGGGCACCAGCTCCACGAATAGTTAAAGTCTTAATGTAGTGATGCATTTCTTCAGCAGTATTTACATTTAGATATATTGTTTCTAAGGGAAGTTTTGTTTGATCTAAAATTATTGCTGAAGAATTTTCCCATTTGATTGATGTAGGTGTTGTATTTTTCATTGATATCTCCTTAAAAAAATATTTTATTATTGGTATATGTAGGTTTTCATAGTGAATCTTTATATTAGCTTATATAATGTATAAACCTAATTCAAATTTATATATGCTATTTTAACAAGTTAATATTAATGCGCTATTGAACATATAAATTATAATCCTCAATAAATCAATTATATCAAAATAATACCATATATAAAGTCCTGATAAAATAGATTTATATATAATATGCAGAGAACTCTACAGAAGACAATCCTATAATAATAGCAAAAGGTATTGATGAAAATGGCAATGAATTTGAACAAACCATTGAGCCCACCTAAGGCCTTGGTAGGTATTTATGTTATCTAGAATATATGTATTTGAAAAAATAAACAATTTATGTGTTTCAGCAAGAAATATATTTTGATATTATTGAAAATAATTATATATTTGTATAATATAATCCAAATAATTAATTTATATTATTGATAACTATATTAATAATTACCTAAGTTTTGTTTGTACAAAACTTAGGTAATTAATCATAAAGGAAATTCTTGCATTTGTAGATATGATTCAATGAATATGATTAAGCTTGAAAACAAAATTTTATGTAGCAATTTTGTTATGTTAGGAGATATTGAAAAAGAGGATAAAATATTTATTAGTGGGCCAATAGTATTAGAATTAGAAAACGATTCTGATAGAATAGTTCAATATTACTCAAGGTATGTTCAAATAGTGCGATAATTGCACCTAGAATCCGCCGCTCTGTATAAATAAACTGTGACCGTAAAGAACACAGAGCGACCTCAAATAGTTTTCACAAAAAATAAATAGATGAACACAAAGAGAACTTCCTGATAAAAATTCTGAAATAATATTTATCCATGGGTCTCTTTCTAAATTCACTACTTATTAATCATTATTTTATATCAGGCAAGTGATTAACCTTGCAAAAATATTGATAAAACTCGCGGATAATCCCCTCTTTTTCGGTGCCAGTAAATACCTTTTCCATGTCAAGTAAAATTTGCTGCATGATGCTGTTTGAAAAGTATTTGAAGGCAGCACTGCCCCAGGGTGAAATAGATTCACTATGATTGAAATAATTCCAAAACAGTAGATTGTTTTCAGAATCCATACGTATTTTATATTGCTTGTGGCTTTCGATAATTCCATTTTTGCATAAGTTGCCTAAGAAGTCATCCTTTACCATAAATACACCGATAATGCGACGTTCTTTTTCTGGAACATCTTTGGGACATTCAGTCAGTAAACAGGCAGAGTTAGGTTTTAGCCTGGTTGGAATGCGTGGCTCCCCCTTAGAATGTCCGCTTAAGTAGCAACCAGTCGATACAACACCAGATAAAAAAACTTCTTCGATATCCTTAAGATTAAAAGCCGCCTGAGAATTTGGTGTAATTTTTAAAGTGCGGATTTGCTTGCGTCGTTCTTGTTCTTCTTGAATGATTTGTTTTTGAGCATTTTCTTCTTGCAAACGTTTATTAAATATAGCGTTGATTTGATTATGCACTGCCTTATCTTTAAAGATTAAAAAATTAGCAAAGGCATCAGGGTATATAAATTTCTTATCTCCCAGAGAAAAACAAATGGTAACGATATTGGCAGAAAAATCTGTTATAATTCCGTTTCCAAAAGCTTTGTGTTTGACTGCACGACCAACTAACTGCATTTTATCCCTCCTTTTATGTAATAAAGAAAGAGCTTTTTCTGCCCCTACCTATAAGGGAAGGACAATCCAAGCTCTTTCTTTTAACGGTATGAATTTACGTACTAAAGTTATTCTTCAGTTTGTATTGTAGCACGTTTTTTATCATTAATTCGTAAAACTATGCTATCCGCATCAACCTGTAAATCAATTTTCCCGTTTTTGAATTCAGGAATATCACCGACGGTTAAGATGCTGCCAGTAGCCATCCCGTCAAGATCCAATGTTACGGTATCAATCATATCTACCGGAAAAGAAGCGTAAGGAATTTCAAGTAGCATTTTTTCCAGAGTACCAACTACCTTATCCGTATTTTTTAGCATAATATGAATCACACTGTTGACCTTTTGGTCGATTTTTAAAGCTTGAAAGCTGATATGGGTGATTTCATTGTTTAAAGTATTTTGTATTTTTTCTTTAATTTGTACGGGAATAACCTGACCCGAAAGATCCAGTTTCATTTTGCTACCTTCCCGTTTAGTGCGAACCAGTCTGCGTGCAGTTGCCTCGTCAATTTGGATGGAGATTGAATCTTTAAAAGTTCCACCAAAAACACTACAAGGCACAAAACCAGAGCGCCTTAACTGTTTTGCTTTTACAGCAGTGTCGCGTTTTTGTACTGTAATGATATCCATATTTTTCCTCCAGAATGTATTAAATATTTTATGCTCAGATTTACACAGATTGTAGTGTAAATTCATTGCCAGAATGTTCCTATGCAGCAGTGGTGTAGCAACATAGGTGAATATAATAAAAAAGAAGGGCTTTTCATACAGCACTACAAAGTGCAATACCAAAAGCCCTTCTTAAAAGACGGTTCTTTTCTATTAAATTTACATTATCGTAACACAAATAAACTATAAATGCAAGGCGGTAATCCTGTTTCGTTTGAGTCAAGCAAAAGCTGGCAAACTCTTTTTAATAAAATATACCTTGTCAAAGAATTTTTATTATTTTGATCCCTAATTATATTGACCTTAGGTCAGACCTAAGGTTTATAATGAAATTACTTTAGGAGAAAGGGTAAGACTAATGGAAAATTATATAAAAATAAGTGAATTAGCCAAGATAATGAAAGTTTCCGTTCATCAATTACGATATTTCGAAAAAAAGGGGATTTTTTCGCCTGCTTACATTGATACCAATGGATATCGAATGTATGGAGTAGATGAAATATATCGCCTTTCCAACATCCTACTGTTAAGGGATCTACAAATTCCTGTTCATGAAATTTATGAATTAGTTCATGAATATAGTTCTGAGCAATGTGAATATTTATTGGAAAATTCTCTAAAACAATTACAAGAGCAAATTGAACAACTGACTTCAATCAGTGAAAAAATACAACAAGTATTGAGCCAAGAAAAAATATTAAAGGAGAGAATAGGTGATTTTCAAATTCAATATTTACCTAAACGTAACCTAAGTAAGAGAGAGGTATTAAGCCCATCTGGAGATATTGATTTAAATTGTTTAAAAGCAAATGCAGATTCATTTTCTACCATTTTTAATGATAATTTTATTTATTTGTACGATGAAAAAAGTCTCATTGTATATATTGAGGGTGAAAGCAAAATAGACATGGTATTAGAAGAAGGAGAATACTTATGTGGTTATTTTCTAATTAAAGAAAATGAAGACATTAAGAGGGATATAAAAGCCTTAGAAGACTATATAACAGACTCAAATTTTACTCATTGCGGTCCCACTATTCTTTATGAAAAATCATATTCTTCTATTTTTCATAAAGATGCCATTGTTTATGAAATACAAAGAAAAATTCAATTAAAGGATGTGTGAGAATGAAGTATGCAATAGAAATATATACAAAGAGTAATCAAGATGAAGAAATCAAGGAATTAGTAGTTACTGCGTTTCAATCAAAGTTTGACAAATTAGTCAATCTTGATAAAGGACAATTGTTACACCTTCTCAATAATTTTTGGGCCATTCCACAAAATTCCGATGACGAAAAACAAATTGTAGTTAAAGATGGGAATTCAGTTTGTGCCACCATGCTGATAAAAAAGAAAAGCCCTAAGAAAAAACAATTAGATTTAGATTTTTTCTCATTATTTCGACAGTATGGTTTTAAAAATGTAATAAAATTGATAGTTGGATTAATAGCTCTAGAACATTCTGTGAAAAATAGAGAATATTATATTGATCATATCGCTGTTGCGAAAGCGTATCGTGGAAAGGGTATAGGAAAAGCACTGATTACTTGGGCGCAAGATTATATTGAAAAAGAAAAGGAATTAACGTTATTTGTCTCAGCTCATAATTCTAATGCTATTCAGCTTTATAAGAAAGCGGGATTTGTAATTAAGCATAAAAAAAGAAGCTTCTGGCGAGGAATCCTTTTTCTGGAACCACGCTGGTACTTTATGGAATGGAGAAAAAGATAACTATAGAAGGCGAAAGATAGAAATGTATATATGAATGGATTTTAGGAGCATAGTTCTTTATAATATTTTTAATTTGTATCAGTCAGGTAGTCTAAATTCAATTAAAGTTGGACTACCTGTTTTTAGTATGTACGTATCAGCGATTTTATCTAACAGAGCCTAATTTTACCATGGAAGACCTTAATGCAATTGCTAAAAGAAAATAATGAATATGTTGCTGATGAAAGTCGCATATGATTATAGAAATCAAGATAAATTTTCTTGAACTCACATATTGAAGTGATGGTTTTAAGCAATAAATTTTTGACTTTACTTCAAAAAAATAATGTAATAATATGTAATACATGATATAATTATCCCTAAATTTACTTGAATTTATTACATAATGTGAAGTTAGGAAATCGATATGAGAAAGGAGAAAAAGCATGGAAGGTAATAAAAATTTAGTACTAGTTATGGAGATTAAAAATGATATTTGTAAATGCAAGAGCAATAATTGAGAGATGTAATGAGAATAAAGTTGAGATAGTCATTCAAACTAGAGATAAACTAGGAGAACAACAACAGATAGAATTGCCTGGTGGACAAGTAGATGAATTTGAATCATTAATGGATGCATTAAAACGAGAAGTATTAGAGGAAACTGGTTTGACTGTCATTGAAATTGAGGGTGAAGATAGCCGAGTAGATACCAGTGATAGAGGATATGATTTTTCTATGGAATGTGTTAGACCTTTTGCCGTGTATCAAACTCTTAAAGGGCCCGTTGACTCTATGGGTGTATATTTTAGATGTAAAACAGAAGGAGTACTTAAAGAAACGGGAGATTGTACATTAAATATAAAATGGATAGGCATCAATGAATTAGAAGCTTTAATGCACGATCATTCTCTATTATTTTCAGACATAGATAGAGCTGGTATTTTGTTTTATTTGAATGATAGGAAAAATAAAGGAACTTAAAGGTTTAATGAACAATTTCTAAAATTTGATATAAAAAATATGCAGTAGCTTATAGTTCAAACTCATGTGGAGGAGGGGTTCAAATATGAAGGGTATTACAGTGACTGAAAGAAAACCGTCAGTTGAAGAATATATTTACTTAAGAAATTCTGTTAATTGGAAAATACTACAGTATGACAAAATTGAAAAAGGATTGGACAATTCAATTTACTGTGTTTGTATAGAAGATGAAGATAGTATAATAGGATTCGGTAGGATTGTTGGAGATGGTGGAACAGTTTTTTACGTACAAGACATAATAGTTGTACCGTCATATCAAAAGAAGAAAATTGGCACATTAATTATGAGAGAAATAATGAAGTACATTGATAATAATTGTGTAGATGGTGCTATTGTTGGCTTGATTGCGATAAATGACCTTGATAAGTTCTATAAAAAATTTGGTTTTATATATAATCAGAATAATAGTTTTTATAGATATAATAGTCAATGTTTATAACTAATAGCTAATGGAGGATCCATATGTTTAATTGGATTAACTCAAAAGAAATTTCCTTTAATAGCTTTTTATTAATGGATAAATGGATTATAGAGGCAATTCTTAAGAGGGATGAAGCAGAGTTTTGTGGAAAATTAGGAATTGCCTTGGAAAATAACCCAGCTGAAGAATATGTTATTGAGTCCACTGATTGGACAGTTGTTTATGTATGGCCAGAGATAATGAATTCAAAATGTCCTTATATCAGAGATTGGGATGAAAAGTATTTGTTTTCTATGGCTGACTTTACTGATAAGGTAGTTCTTGATGTGGGAAGTGGCACAGGTAGACTTGTTTTTGCTGCTGCTACTAAAGCTAAAATGGTTTATGCTAGTGAACCCGTTGATAGATTGCGTGAATTTATGCGAGATAAAATTAAGTCAGAGCATATTACTAATATAGCAGTGATTGATGGTAATGTAGAGAGGATTCCATATCCTGATAATAGTTTCGATATCGTTATGTCAGGCCATGTTGTTGGGGATGACTATGATAGAGAATTAACAGAACTCAGTAGGGTTACTAAACCTAATGGATATATAATTGACTGTCCAGGTGAAGAGGACAGAAAAGGTATAAAATTGAAGCAAGAGATGTTGGATGCTGGATTTAGTTATTTCTATTATTTGAGTAAAACTGGTGGAGATGTTTATAGATATATAAAGCAAGTAATTAAATAGCTTTGAAGTAGATTATGAAGATATGTGAAGAGAAGGAAACATAGGACATGTTGTCGAATAGGTAAATATAGACAAAAAACAGCTAAGGAAATTTTGTGTTCATGTAGCAGTGGAAAGTGATAGTGTTGAATATATCTGCTATGTAAATAATATTCATTTCATAGCAGATATATTCAATGTCAGATAACGCGAATAAAGATAGTTCAGAAAGTTTTGAAAATAGTGCAGAAATGGTAGCATTGGATTCCATAAGTCTTGGTAGAAGGAGCTATTAAAAAGTTAGGGTTGATTAAGAAATAGCAGAGCATCATTAAGGAGTAATTTATGGGAGATATAATGGAGTGCATATTTGCTAGGAGAAGTATTAGGAGATATGCTGATAAGGAAGTTGAGAGAGAAGTTATTATAGATTTACTTAAAGCAGCCACAGCAGCACCTACAGCATGTAATAGACAGCCTTGGGAGTTTGTAGTTGTAACTAAGAAGGAGACCATGGATTTGCTTAGGAAAAATTTATACCATGGGAATTATAACGCACCAGTAGCCATTGTGGTATGTGGAAATATGGATTTAGCCTTTAGTGGTCCAGCAAAAGACTATTGGATACAAGATTGTAGTGCTGCTATAGAAAATATACTTCTATGTGCTACAGGACTAGGACTAGGAAGTGTATGGATTGGTGTATATCCAATACCTTCAGTTGTTAAACCAGTGAAAAAAATTTTATCCATGCCAGAAAAGGTAATACCTTTAGGGGTAGTATATATTGGGTATCCAGCAGAGGAAAAAGAAGTAAGATGCCAATACAATGAAAAAAGGGTGTATTGGGAGGAGTATGACTCCACAAGAAAACATAGAGCTAGATTGAAGAACTTAAAAGAATTAGGAAGTTTGTAAATTTACC
This sequence comes from Clostridium sp. UBA4108, assembly GCA_002381695.1. Lineage (GTDB taxonomy): Bacteria > Bacillota > Clostridia > Clostridiales > Clostridiaceae > Clostridium_J. The sequence goes on from DFXM01000002.1 coordinate 8,326, forward strand.
TTGACCTTATGATATGTAGCAATGCTAATGAAAACTATCAATATAAATCTATTGATAGGAACAGTATAGATAAATATATGGGGGTGCTTTATTATGTCAATCTTAGGTGTTTTAGGAACAATTCATGATGATGAAATGAGAAAAAAGTTTGATTATTCCCTTGAAAGAATGGAAGAACTTATAGAAAAGTTTAATCCAGATGTAATTTGTGGAGAGGTGAGACCAGAAGATTGGGAAAAGTATTGTGATAATAATGAATATGAAGGATATTTGGGTCCAAACGAATATAGGCGTTTAATAATACCTTTATGCAAAAAGAAGGGTATTAAATTTATTCCAGTTGATTGGTTTGAAGATGATTTAAAGACTATGGATTATTACCAAGGAAAATCAGAGAAGGAAATTAAAGCTATAGAAAAAGAATTTGAAGCTATAATGGATGATTATTGGAAATATTCTAAAGGAAGCAAAATCCCCTTCAATTCCTTAGGATTTAATCATATTGTAGAGAAAAAACATAATTTTCAAGAAAGCATTAATTCAGAGGTAGAGGATTTGTATTGGATATGCAGAAATAAAATTATGATTGAAAGAATAAAAAAGGTTTTAAGTGTTAACGAAGGGAAAAGGGTTCTTTGTACAGTTGGAGCAGAACATAATTATTTTTATTATAAAAAATTAGAAGAAACAAATTGGGAAGTAATTTATCCTTTAGAATAAATCATGAATAATGGCTTTTTATTAGTGAAAATTCATTAATGTACTTAGCTTTTAGTTTAGATATTGTTTAGGACCTCCTGTTAATATTTTTGACAGGAGGATTTTTATAAATTACTACTATGTTATTTATGGAAAGGAATTAACATAATTATGACAAAAAGAACCATGGAGGCAAGAGAATATTTAAAGTGGAAACATAATTTAATTGCATTAGAAAAATTGATATATTATATTGAAAATTTTAAACTAAAGAACATTATAGGAGAGCTTTAAATGGATAGGAGTAATGGATATGGAAAATGTTGAATTGACAAATATGACAATGATAATTAATAAGGAGAATAATCAGGTTCTTATACAAAATCGTATTAAAGGAAGTTGGACTGGCATAGCTTTTCCTGGTGGACATATAGAAAAAGGAGAATCTATAATAGATTCAGCTGTTAGAGAAATCAAGGAAGAGACTGGTTTGATTGTTAGTAATTTAGAGATTTGCGGTGTTAAAGACTGGTATTTATCAGAAGAAAATAAAAGATATGTGGTTTTTCTATTTAAAACATACTCATATACTGGAGAATTAATTGAACATGGTGAGGAAGGGGATGTATCCTGGGTTCATTTAAATAATATTCTTTCATTGAACTTGGCTCATGGGTTTGATAAAATGCTGCAGGTGATGATGAGTAAAGATATTAATGAATACTTTATTGTAGAAAATCAAGATAAAATCCATTGGAGTCATATCTTGAAGTAATTCCTATTGCAAATAACTATTATATATAGAGTGTAATAATGTAGAAACTTAATTACAAAATAATATTAATTAGAACTTTATATTATCTCTGCTCAACCGTTTCGAAATCT
>DFXM01000002.1:9947-12892 GCA_002381695.1 Clostridium sp. UBA4108
AATAATATGAAGTTCAATTTAAACAGTTTATAAAAGAAAAGCCTATTTGTATAATGTAGAAGCTTAATTACAACTTATATATTGAAATTAAGATATATAATTCATATACAAAATAAAGACTTAATTGTACGTTATTATGAAGGAAGATTTTATTGAAGAAAAGACACTTTTAATATGAAAATATAACAAAATTTAAAGTTTATCTAATAGGGGGAGATTATGGCAATGAAAGATATTTATGAAGAATGCCCAGTATACAAAAAGAAACTTATTACATTAAGGCAGACAAACATGGAGGATGCCCAAGAATTATTAAAATGCTATTCTGACGAGAAAGCAGTAAGGCTGTTTAATTCTGATAATTGCAATGGAGATAATTTTCACTACACAACGGTTGAAAGAATGAAACAAGCAATTGATTTTTGGAATTTTTCTTATAAGAGTAAATATTTTGTAAGGTGGACAGTAATTCTAAATGATACAAACGAAAAAATTGGAACAATTGAAATGTTTCATAGAATTGCAGATGATGAATTTAATCACTATGGGTTATTAAGAATTGATCTGCAAAGCAATCACGAAACTCAACTAATTATTGGTGAGATTTTGGAAATTGCTAATGAAAATTTCTATAAGGCCTTTGATGTTGAAGCAATTCTAACAAAGGCTATTTCAGATGCCACTGAACGAACTGCCTCATTATTAGAAAAAGGATATCATTCAATCAATAAAAAATTTATTATATATGATGATTATTTTGTTAATTTCGAGAATAAGTAAATCTAAATTAGATTTGTATATTAGGCCAATTGATTAAAGAATTTTTAATTGAAAATAGGAATGAGAAAGTTTCCTATTTCCTATTGCAATTGACGTAGTGTCAACTGATATTATTATCTTATGAGGTACCTCAGTTATTGAAAAGGAGATGTTTGAATGAGCCAGTTTGAACCAATTCATCAAGTGGTGGAGAAGCTTGGAGTAACCAGTCGTACTCTTCGCCATTGGGAAGAAAAGGAGCTTTTCAAAAGTCAGCGAGATCCACAATCTGGTTGGCGAATATATAGTAATGAAGTATTAGAGAGAATACGCCTTATAATACTGCTTAGGGAGCTAGATATTCCTTTAAAATTAGTAAAGGTAATACTTGATAATGCAGATCCTGAGATAACTTCAAAGATTATTAAAAATCAAATTAATAAGCTAAATGAAGAAAGTATTGTAATTGTTCAGAGAAAGAATTTACTAAGCAAATGTCTTACATCTTTAAATACTATGAAATCCATAGCTAATAGTTCTGAAGCTATTGTGCATATGGAAGAAATACTGGCACTTCAAATGATTTCTAAAAATAATATGATTAAGCAATGGGAGGATATTATTATGATAAATAATACAATTGTTTCAGGAGCATTAAGAATTGTTAATTTACCTGCCATGAGGGTGGCAGTATATAATGTCATAAGTGCATCACCAGAAGATGAAGCCTTAGAAAAAGTACTCGGCTGGATAGAATCAGAGAATTTAATAGGAACTGCTAGAATTTTTGGTTTTAATACCACTGAGTATAATCCAGATAGTACGGAATATGGATGGGCTGCTTGTGTTACTGTACCAGAACAGGTAATATTGCCAAAGTATCTTGAAGAGAGAAGATTACCAGGTGGATTATATGCATCACTGAATAGTACAAATGAAGTATATGACTCATGGCAGACCTTAATGCGATTGTTAAAAGAAAATAATGAATATGTTGTCGATAAAAGTCGTCCATGTTTAGAAGAGCATATTCCTAGTGGTGAAGATAAAGGTCAAGGAAATGATTTTTACTTGACGCTACTAGAACCAGTGAGTAAAAGGGGCAGATAATTGTGCCACAGGCACAGAGAAGTGCAACTGGGGGTTGCAGAGAAGGGCGACCTATGGTCGCAGAGAATTGTGCCATAGGCACAGAGAAGTGCAACTGGGAGTTGCAGAGAAGGACGACCTATGGTCGCAGAGAATTGTGCCATAGGCACAGAGAAGGGCTCACTTTGTTCGCAGAGAATTGTGCTACAGGCACAGAACTCTTACCTGCAACGTAAGTTGCTCTTCTCTAGCGAAGCGATTCTCTACGCCTCTGGCGTACTTCTCTGCAACCTTCAGTTGCCTTTCTCTAGCGAAGCGATTCTCTACGCCTTCGGCGTACTTCTCTGCAACCTCAGGTTGTCCTTCTCTAGCAAAGCGATTCTCTATGCCCTCGGCATACTTCTCTACGCCTCCGGCGTACTTCTCTGCAACCTCAGGTTGCCCTTCTCTAGCGAAGCGATTCTCTACGCCTCTGGCGTACTTCTCTGCAACCTTCAGGTTGCCCTTCTCTAATAACACTTGAAGTTTTGGACTAATTAGGAAGTTATGTTATGATTAAGGCTAAGGAGATAATAAATAATATAGAAATCAGTAAAATGGTAAGTCTTAGATATATATAGAAGCTAAGGGATATACTATAATGGGTGATACAACTAGAAAGAATGTTGAAGGAATTATAGTTAATAAAAGTGCAACATTTATAGTTATTGATGATGAAAAATATAGAATAGCGATTAATTATAATGTAATAGAGGATGTGAATGAGGGTGTTAGAAAGAAAAAGAAAATTTAAAATAAAAGTTCATGAACTTGCTTTAAAAGAAGAGCAGGATACTGGAAGAACATATCAAGAATGTATTGATATAGCCATAGATAAAGCAAAATCAGAATTAGGAATAAGTAATAGTGAGTATAGAAAGATGTTTGCATAGTAAATGTTAAAAGGCTACTTTTTATTTTGCTTTGTTTTAATATAGTGTTGATAATGAACTACAGATTATTACTCACAAACCGTTTCGAAAGTTTGATTTACTAAGGCCCTATTCAAGCAAAAAGCTAAAATACAACAACTCGCTTCCCTCGAACAGGTTGTATTT
>DFXM01000038.1:0-26943 GCA_002381695.1 Clostridium sp. UBA4108
AAACTCTTAGAAAGATTATATGTCAAAGTTTCATTAGTAGATGCATCTAAAATAGTCGACAAATAAGCCTTCTGGCCATTCCTATAAAATAGATAATATTATTATAAATGAAAACCCAATAGAGTGGACTTTTTTTAATGTCTACTCCATTGGGTACATTTTATTCAAGAAGAATAAGCGGTATTTTTTATTTCATAATTTGAATATAAGATGACTTAAATTTAGAAATTTAAACTACGAATAATGCTCTTTGAAAACTGAATAATTCGGTATTTAAAAGTTAAAGTTGCACCATAATTATAAAATTTAGTGTAATAAAATGGAGAATAAGCTATACTCTTATCATTAGTAAGACAAAATAGTATTATAATGCGAAATAAAGTTTATATATTCTATATTGAGCTACTTAATTTTGTATGTAGCGTAATTAATTTTTCTGGAATCTTGTAACGAAATTCGATTTTGATAGTCTTATATATGAAAGGCGGTGAGAATGTGACGGAATTTGAAGGGATATACTCCGAATATTTCAAGGATGTATATAGATATGTGTTATGTCTTTCTAAAAATGAAAGTATTGCAGAGGATATAACACAAGAAACATTTTTTAAAGCATTAAAAAATATTGATAGCTTTAAAGGAAATTGTAAAATGAGTGTTTGGCTCTGCCAAATTGCTAAAAACTCATATTTTTCATATTTAAAAAAAGAACAAAATAATTTTGAAAGAATTGAAGATATAGTCGATGTTTTTGACACTGATTTTGAACAAATATTAGTTGACGATGAAAGTGCATTTGAAATTCATAAATTACTTCACAATTTGGAAGAACCGTATAAAGAAGTATTTACATTACGTTTTTTGGGAGATTTATCATTTTTAAAAATAGCTGAATTGTTTGGTAAAACAGAAAGCTGGGCAAGAGTCACTTATCATCGTGCAAGAATAAAATTAAAGGAGAAGTTAATATGAGATTATCATGTGAAGTTATTAGAGATTTGTTACCATTGTATTACGATAAAGTTTGTAGTAAAGAAAGTTCTTTGTTGATAGAAGAGCATTTAGCTAACTGTCCGCAATGCTTAGATGAATTGCAAAAACTTAAAATGAATTTAGAAAAACCAGCTATTTCAGATGGGGGGATAAAAGTAATGGGAAATATTTCAGCAAAATGGGAAAGAGATAAGAGGGTTTCGTTTACAAAAGGTTCTATGTTGGTTTCGGCTTTAGCAGCTATGATTTGTTTCATTGCATATAATGTTATAGGTGCAAAAGTTTTGCCAGATGGAACATTGGTTGAGCCATTCGCACTAATACCAATCGGATATATATTTGTTTTAGTGTTTATCATTTCACTAATATGTAACTTTGTATTTTTAAAGAAGTACAAAACTAGCACTAAGTAAAATGAGCAGATGTGAAGTTAAATTAATTCACAATATTCTTACTTAACGACTAAACTATAAGATCAAATAATTTTTCTAAATACCGTATTATTCAGAAATGATATGCTCCCCTTAAGGTAGACAGATTAAAAAATAAAAATCTGTTGCTTGAAAGGAGAGCATTTTTGTGTCCAAAAGAACTAAATATACATTAGATGAAAAATACGAAATTTTGAAGTTCTATAAAGATGGAATGGGTACTGTACATGATACTATTACTAAGTTTAAGATTAGTGCATATGCTTTTTACGATTGGGGATACAACTATGAGAGGTATGGAATAGATGGATTAAAAGAATCTAGAACATGTAAAAAATATTCAAAAGAATTAAAGGAGCGTGCTATTAAAGAATATTTATCAAGAAAGTATTCGCAGAAGGAAATCGTGGAAAAATATGAAATAACAGATAAATCAGTGTTAGACGCATGGATAAAAAAGTATAATAGTCATAGAGAAATAAAGGCAACTACGAGATGATACTATACAAATTTTATTGCATCGTAGAAAAATACTGGCTATCAAGACGGGAAGTGGGATATAGCAGCAAGTGGACATGTGGATGAAGGTGAAACGGCTAAAATGGCTGTTGTAAGAGAATGTGGAGAAGAATTAGGGATTGATGTGAAAATTAAAGATTTATCTTTTGTTCATCTATCTCATCGTGTTAGCAATACCGGAGGAAGAACTTATTATGATATTTATTTTGTCGTTAATAAGTATCATGGTATACCTAAAGTCATAGAACCAGATAAATGCTCAGAATTAAAGTGGTTTAAAATAAATGACCTTCCGAATGAAATTATTGATATTAGAAAAGTAGTTCTTGAGAATTATAAAAATAACATACAATATAGTGAAGTAATTGATGTAACTAATATATAATTAAATAATTTTTTCTAAATGCCGTATTATTCGAGAAGAATAAGCGGTATTTTTTATTTTAAAATTTGAATAAATGACGAAGTAATTAATAAAAAGTGTTCTTTGAAAATTGAATAATAAGGTATAAGAAATAAAGGTTAGCCCAAGAGCATGAAAATTTGGTAAAATAATATTGTTATATTTACTTAAAAATAGAAAAAATGCTGCTGATGTTTCAGAGATAGAAGGTTTAATAGTTGAGTTGAAAAATATAGTTGAATAATAATTCTAGAAATTTAGGGGGAGATTATTATAGACATTATCAAATTGATATTAATTTTTTCTTGTATTGTTATAGTAATAAAGCTAAAGAAACCTTTATATATATCAATATTCACTGGTATATTAGGTACAATTTTGTTATATGGAATAAATCCATTAGAATCTATTAAACTTATGAAACATGGGGCTTTAAGCTTGGATACAATCAATCTTGTTTTAGCTTTTTATACAATTACATTTTTGCAGAGAATGATGGAAAAAAGAGACCATTTAATGCTGGCAGAAAAATCCTTAAGCAACTTATTTAACAACAGAAGAGTAAATGCAATGGTTGCACCATTTATAATTGGCCTATTACCATCTGCTGGTGCAGTGCTAATAGCTTCTCCTATTGTTGACAATGCTGGTGGAGACTATATAAGTAAAGAAGAAAAGACTTTTATTACCAGCTACTTCAGACATATTTCAGAATCCTTTTTACCTACATATTCAACTATATTACTAGCATTAAATCTTTCTGGCGTAGATATGACAGCCTTTGTAATAGCAATGCTGCCCATGGTGATCGTATTATTTTTGTTAGGGTATTCTATATATGTTAAAAAGATTCCCAAAGATACAGGAGTTAAAGAATCAAATGATAAACGTCAAGATGTGAAAAACTTAATAATTAGCCTATGGCCAATTGCATTGACCATTGTAATTATCTTAATGTTTAAAATACCTGTTCACTATGCAGTTTTTCCTATTATAATACTTTCATTTGTGATAAACAAATTTAACTTTAAAGAGATAAAGCCAATGTTTATATCGGCAATAGAAGTCAAATTAATATTAACGACTATTGTGATAATGATATTTAAAGAAGTTTTGACTTTTACAGGAGTTATCCAAAGATTACCTGAATACTTTTCAGCATTACCTATTCCGCCAGTGATTATTTTTATGCTTTTATTTTTCTTCGGCACTTTGGTAGCAGGAGGGCAAGGAATGATAGCCATAGCTTTACCTTTAGCATACGCTACTATCCCAAGCGGCGGACTAGCTTTAATGATACTAATCATGTGTACAACCTATATTGCTATGCAGATTTCACCAACTCATATTTGTTTGGCTATAGTAGTAGAGCACTATGGAACTTCATTTATAGATTTGATAAAAAAGACTATACCAATATTACTGATTTTCACTGTAATCAGCTCTCTATATAGTTACTTATTATATTTAATGCTATAAATGCATATTAGTAAATTTAATTTCAGTAAAGTCTTTGTTACACATCTTTCTTATTCAACAACTAAACCATAAAATCGAATAATTTTTCTAAATAACCTATGCAAAAGGGCCTATCCCTCTTACCATGTACAGTATTTGAAAATATGTTATAATATGGATAAGGCAAGTGTATTTAATATTAATTATAATTATTGGGCAAATAGAAATTTATCGAATGCTTGTAATAGGGATATGAGGTGGAATATATGCTTTGGATAGGGATAGTTTTGATTGCGCTGGCAATCATAGTGATGTACTGCTCCCGGATGGTGACGACACATATTTTGTGAGCGACCACATTGAGGTTTAATACTCAATAAATGAAGCAATTTTATAACTTAATTATTTGGTCTTCGCAGCAGTAGGCTGAACAGTTTGGTTTACTTTATCCAAGAATGTGAATCTATCAAATTCCAATTTATCTATTAGATTAGAGAGGAGATAATATAATTGAATTTCTGTGTTTTGATGGGGAGTCCTAGATTAAAAGGAAATACAGCTGAGTTGCTAAAGTCATTTTTAACAGAGCTTGAAAATTGAATAATGCGGTATTTAAAATAATATGAAAATTATGACATATATAGTGTATAATTGAATTGAGTAAGTTAGATAGTAATTTATAACGGAGGGATAAGATGGGTAAAAAAAATTTAACTTTAGAGCAAAGGAAGTTAGATACTGATATATGGATTATTACATTAATAACATTTGGATCATTTATATTATATATGCTGTTTGGAAATCAAATGATGAATTATATAAAAGATTCTAATAATTCTATTGTCCTACGTTTGTTACTTAATGCAGGTGTTCAATTTGGTATAGCTGGATTAGGAATTACAGCAGTATGTATTTTTAGAAAGGAACGATTTTCTGATTTTGGATTAGTAAAAAGAAATACAATTAAATCTATTTTAGGTTCAATTATCTGTTTTATTCCATACTTAATGTATATTTTTATATCAGGACAATATACAGGGTATCAACCACTCAGCATTATTATTACAAATGATGTATTAGGAAGTGGTATTCCAATCAATATTTTAGGAATGGCATTGATTCTTATAGTGTGGGGATTTTTTGAAGGATTTAATTATGTTGTTATTAGCGATAAATTAAACAGTATATATCCACCTAAAAGTAAGTGGTTTAACGTAGGTGCTATTGCTTGTGCTGTGATATGTATTTTATTTCATCCATTTAGTATATCTTTTTTGGGTATTATTGAAATAATCATTACATTCATAGCTATTTACGGTATGCTCATAGTAAAAAGAGAAACTAATAATGCATGGGGATGTGTATTTGTATTTTGCTTCATTTGGAATGCTTTCTAAATTCCAATTTTGTAGAGAAGATTAAATCAATTTTATAAAAGCTATGACGGTAAAAGCAAGAAAGGAAGCGGTTTATGATTACTATTTATGATTGGTTTGGCTATGAATTACCGATAAAGGAACGTTATCGGTTAATAAAAGAAGTTGGATTTGATGGTGTTTTATTATGGTGGAGTGATGGCTTTGGTCGTGACGGCTTTGGTCAGAAGGATTACCGCAATGGGCCACAAATTGCACGAGAAGCGGGTCTTTTTATAGAAAATATCCACACACCAGTCCAAAATCAAAACAATCTCTGGCTTGACAATCTGGAAGGTGAAGCTTTAACGGATTGCTATTTGCAATGTGTTGCAGATTGCGCCGAATTTGAAATTCCGACAATGGTGGTGCACCTGCCTAACGAAGATAATCCATATAATGCATTGGGACTGGATAGAATCAAGAGAATCACTAAAAAAGCTGAACAGCTTGGCGTCGATGTTGCGCTAGAGAATTTGCGAAACCTTGCCAATTTGTCATATGTATTGGAGCAAGTTGATTCCCTGCGTATCGGATTCTGTTATGACTGCTGCCATCACAACAACTACAATCCTGGCGATGATTTATTATCCATGTACGGTTCTCGGTTGATGGCACTACATTTACATGATAATGGCGGAAGTTATACCCAGCACCAGTTGCCTTTTGACGGCATGATTGATTGGTCTACAACCATGAAAAAAATTGCAGCAACTAATTACTCAGGTGCCACTGCATTAGAACCCATGAATTGGGATTATAAGGATTTATCCGCAGAAGAATTTTTAAAAGAAGCCTTCGAGAGAGCAAAAAGGCTGGAGGCATTAAAACTTTATAATCCATAAAAAACAGGAATTTATCGAATACTTGTAATAGGGATATGAGGTGGAATATATGCTTTGGATAGTGATAGTTTTGATTGCACTGGCAATCATAGTGATGTACTTGGCGATACCCGGCGGCAGACTTTGGAAGCAATATCTGACAGATGTGAAAAGTTCTTTCACCGAAACAGATAGGCAAAGAAGCATACAGAGTATATTTACGGAAGATTATGTTGCTGAACTGCCTGCTCTGCTCCGTCAGCACATCATCAATGGGGGCTATATGGGAAAGCCCTTTATGGATAACATGCTGATATATTTTCACAACACAAAGTTTCGTATGTCGGCAGGCAAAAAGCCAATTAAAATTAAATTCATGCAGGTTAATTTTGTAAATAGACCAGACCGACACGCTTTCTTGACAGGACGAATTGCGGGGATTCCATTGCAGGCCAAAGACAGCGTGTTGGACGGATTCGGCTCTATGACAGGTGTGCTTGCCAAGCAGTTCCAGCTTTTCCGCTCTACTGGGGCAGAAATGGACCAAGGTCAGTTGATAACGGCGTTGGCAGATGCAGTATATATGCCGTCCTTGTTTTTACAGGAATATGTGTCATGGACAGTGGTTGACCATTGCACCGTTGAAGGTGAGATTTCATGGAAGGGCGTTACTGCTAAAGGAAGATTTACTTTTGACAATAATGGCAACATTATACGTTTTGATACCAATGATCGATATATGGACGAAAACGGGAAAGGCAGCTCGCTGGTGCCATGGTATGTAACATATTCTGATTACAAAGAACAGAATGGTTACTTTCAGCCGGGAAGCGTTAGTGTAAATTGGATGCTCCCGGATGGTGACGACACATATTTTGTGAGCGACCACATTGAGGTTCAATACTCAATAAATGAAGCAATTTTATGACTAATACGAAATAAGGATTATGTATATAACTATAGAAGGAGAATATTAAATGAGAAAAGATAAACCTATTATAAAGTCTATAATATGGACATTTATAATCTTAATTTTTCCGATAACATCTGGAGTAATATCACAAGTGTTAAGGATGAGTAATGTTCAAACGATGTTTATTCAAGGATGTTTTATGCTAATTTCATTAATATTTCCAATAGTATATATGTGCAAATTTAAAATTAGTTATAAGAAATTTGGATTAAGAGAAATGGAAAATGGAAGTGCAAAGAAAGTTTTGTTTTTTTTTGCCAGTAGTAGCTGCTGAGATTCCTTTTTTATTAGTTGGAATCAGTATAAATAGTATTAAATATATTATAATACTTTTATTTTTTACATTAGCAGTAGGAATTTCAGAAGAGATTTATTTTAGAGGAATAATTTTAAAACTGTTAGAAGAAAAATATCCTATAAAAAAATCTATTATTATTTCTGCTTTAGTATTTGGAACAGGTCATATAGCCAGTGCTTTGGCTGGTGGAAGTATTTTAGCAGTATTATTACAAATAATAAATGCGTTTGTGTTCGGAATAATTGCTACTGAAATTGTTACTATTACAAAAAGTTTAATACCAATAATTATATGGCATTTCGTATTTAATTTTGTAAATCATATCACATTGGCAACTGGAACAAATGAAATAATTGCTACTGGATTTCAAGAAATTATTATGATTATTTATGCTTTTTATTTATGGAGCAAAATACCGTATGCACATCCCATGTTTATTGATTTGGCAGAAAAATCTATGTTAAATAGCAAAAACAGTGGGATTCATTAGATGGAAATAGATTATAATTGTAAAATATTGTGTATAAGGAGATTTTAAAATGGAGTTATTTGCTAAACCTGGGGTAGGTGGAATAATAGAGAAAAATATTGATGGAATAGATTACATATTAATTCAAGATAGGTGCAAGGATGAAGCTATATTGGAGTATGGACTGTTAGAAATTCCTGCTGGGAAAATAAGAGAGTTTGAGAATATTTTCGATTGTTTGAGAAGAGAGATTTGGGAGGAAACTGGATTAAAGATTACAAATATTAAAGGTGAGAATGAAGCAATAGTTTTAGAATCTAATGGATATAAAGTGTTAAACTATACTCCATTTTCTTGTAGCCAAAATATTCAAGGAACATATCCAATAATGGTGCAAATATTTATATGTAACGCTGATGGAGAATTATTAAACAAGAGTAATGAAACGAAAAATATTAGATGGATACCATTAATAGAATTAAAGGAATTATTAGAAAGTGATAAGAGTTTATTTTATCCAATGCACGTTACTACTTTAGAAAGATATTTAAAAATGAAATTAAAATATTAATGGTTGGCAATCTTTACAGTTAAAATTTAAAGTGTAAAATTTAAAATGAAGGATATAATTTCTACGAGATTATTAGTAAATTATAATTATAAAACTTCTTTAAAGAAGTTCTCACCTTCATCTTACATTTTAAATTCTAAATTTTTAATTGTACTACAGCCCAAATGAATAATTTAAGAATAAGGCGTAAAGGTTTATTTAAAATAGTCAGTCCCCTTTTCCATCATTTCCAATATTTCATTCCAACTTTTTTCACTTATTATATTATTAATGTCACATTCATTGACATATTCAGATTTTACATCTTCAAAATCATACATTGATAGAATTTTTAAACATATAACAGGTGCTGGTAGAGACATTTTCATTAGTTGAACAATCTCATCACCGTAATCATGGATAATCTCAAATATTTGTTCATTATCAGTTGAAGAGCTTGTTGTTGCATAAGAATATGACTCAGAAACTACGACTTTAGATGTAAAACATGACAATGATCTTGATGCTGGGTGTGTAATTTCACAAAGCATAGAGTACAATTCTTTTGTTTTTACATCACTCCACATATCGAAGAAATCAATATACTCTGCATTAGTTAATGCTTTTTTTGCATTATTATATTTATCTTTTGTTTTCTTTGCAAATTGAAAATGTATTAATTTATCTTCAAGTTCTTCTGAAAAAAATATTTGATTACATTCTCCTCTTACTGCTTTATTAATACTTTTATAGTTTAAAGAAAGGCTTGTTGGAAGTTGCTCAATCGAATAATAACTATCTACCACCGATTCTAAAAAGCCACGCAATGATGCACTAAATACCATAAGGTTTTTGCTTTCGATTCCCATAACAACACCTGATAACCATTTTTGATTACGTATTATACTTAATACAGAAGTAAAATGAGCCCTCAATAATATTTCTTTCCAGTATGTTTGCATAGTATGACATATATTACCTTTTCTAATTCCCTGAAAATACAATTGTATGAATGAGCCTGTTTCCATATAGCAATACTTTTTATGCTCAATTTTATTTAAAATATCAGTGAATAAATAGTAATAATAGTTAATTAATTTGATTTTTCCATCCATATTTATACTCCTTCATATGTCATTTTTTCTTGTATTTATTCTACAGAGTATATTTTCTCAAATTTCTAATGTGCTATATTCAACTTCATTATCTATATAAAAATATTATGGAATAATTATTATAGAAACCAAATATAAAACTACACTATCTTCTTTTAATATTTTACCATTGTGAGAAAGAATTCTCCCACCATTTGATATAGACTCTGTTTTGATATTATTGTAATGAATTTTTGAGAAATTGAATTCTTTTTTTAGTTCAATATAATAAATGTCATTCATTTCTGTAATTTGTTGTTTATTTCTATCGATGAAATGTATTGGAACTCCATGTTTTCTTGCAATTTTACACGATTTCCATTGTACCAATTCTGCATATGAAGACTCAATATCAGAATAAATCTGTTCTAGTGCTAATCCATATTCAATCATATATGGTACATAATACTCTCTCATAGATTTATCCCAATAACTCCCTATGTTCCAACAAATAACAACATCAAATGAAATATGGGATATACAATTTGAAGTACTAGTATCAAATAATTCTGATTCTAGAAAAATAACATCACAATCTAATAATCCACATTCAATTGTACCAATTATATATCCTTTTTTCTCCAATAATAACTTTGCCTTTTCGATACAAAAATTATTTTTTTCAATAACTATTACTTTATGACCTTTTTCTAGTAATGATAACGTGCTTTGTCCTGTACCACAACCAATTTCAAGTATTGTATTATATTTTTTTATTTGTTCACGCATCCAAAAATACGAACTATTTTTATAAAAATTATCTGAGCTATTATTCCATTGTTCAGCATATGTTTCTTGTGCTTCCACTTATATTTCATCCTCTCTTATTTAATATTATCATGTATAATCAACTTAATAATATCGTAACATATAATTACAAATATAAATATATATGCCTATAAAACTGATTAACAAATGTTTTAATACCGTATTATTCAATTTTCAAAGAACATTTTTTATTAATTAGTTCGCCCTATAATACCGAGATAAACCAAATAACAAGTAAATTATAACATATTTTACATAACTTCACTGATATTTGGAGGGAGTAAAACCATTTTATCTGATGACTAGCAGCTGTAACACCCCCATCTTACATTTTAAATTCTAAATTTTTAATTGTATCACAGCCCCAATGAATGATGAAAGAAAAATGCGTACTAATTATATAGCAACCTCATATAATTAGTACGCATTGGAATTTAACTTTTATTTATAGTTCACTAGTAGTATGTAAAGTATTAGGATCTAAATATCCATAGATTGTTTAAGCTTAGTAATAATAGCAATAAAATCATTAAGATAGTTCCTATCATTGCAATTATATTTATGAATTTTTGTGCCTTAACACTATTTTTGAATACTTTTTCAATTCCTTTATATATCATTAATCCAATTATTCCGCCTAAAGTATTATTAATTATATCCGTAATATCAGAAGCCCCAACGTTCAAAATAAATTGGAATACTTCACATATTAAACTAATTAAGAAAAATAAGAAAAGTTTTTTTCCAATAATCCATCTTTTAAATAAAGTTCCTGCATATATACCAAGCGGTATAAAAATCACTACATTCATAATGATTTCACTAAAAGCAATTTTACCATTTAAGATTAAAGGTTCACTAAACGGAATTAAGTTTATACTTCTCATATTTCTCAAAGGAGGTAATCGCACATTAAATTTAAATACTATAATCCAAAATAGTGCAATCAAATAAATTATAAATAATACATTAGTTAACTTGTTTATTTTATTATTATCTTTCATATTGTTCCTCCAATATTTTTGCAAATTCATGTTTATCGATAAGATTATATAAATAACTGCTAGTTGGCATTTTTTTACTGAGACGAAGCAAATATCAAGTAATTTATAACATATTTTATATAACTTCACTGACTATTGGAGTGAGTAAAACCATTTTATAATATTAAAATTTATTTCCTAAAATTCCTTAAAGCATCTTCTAGCTTTGTGTCTATGGTATGGGTTATCAAGTGAAACTTGGATTCAGAGGGAGTTTGAACTCCATCTGAACCTTAGTTGAACTTATCTAGGGTCGTACCACTGTTATCTCCCACCTTGGTAGAGGATGGGAGTGTTACAGTGGTTAGACATCAGATAAATCATAATAGATGATAAAGTTGTTTTATATGTTTTAAGCCTACCTGAAACTTAATTATATCAGGACTTTTAAATGTATAAAATCAAAATAAATAAATTTTCAAAATAAGTTTACAAAGTTAAATAAAAAATTAGATTAATTAAAACTTCATATTATTNNCTAAGGTTCCTGCAAATGGTATTCGCAGCAATAATATGAAGTTCAATTTCAATATTTCATAGAATAAAAACCTATTTGTATAATGTAGTTTCATTATTGAAATCTATATATATTAAAAATTTATAGAGCATGCTAATTTTAAAATTTAAAAGCGTAGAACTAAAAGAAATAATAAAAGAAGAATTATCGCAGTTATAAAGGAAGTTAAAATAAGCATACCTACATCATTCTATTGGAGGCATAAAATATTAGACGCAATTAGAGCCTTTATGGGTATTGGAAGTGTAGGTGGCGTTATAGAGGTTGACGAGGCTTTCTTTAGGGAGTCTTTTAAAGGCAAACATAAAGAAGGAAATATATCACATACAGCATAGTAATGCTTTATATTTGAAATATTGTGATTTTGTACTGTATAATATAATAAATGAACCTTTGTAGTAAATGACGAATCAAACGAAAGGAGTATTTTATATGGAAGAAATTGACCGACATAAGGAAATATGTGAAATTTTAAATAAGATATATACCGCAAAGAATAAAGATTATGGAGATAGTTTTAGCGAGGGATTTCAAGAGTATGGTCTTATTATGCCTGCAATTAGATTAGAAGATAAATTGCGAAGATATAAGCAATTAATTAAGCAGGATGCTGAAGTAAAAGACGAGAGCATTATAGATACGCTATTAGATTTAGCCAATTACTCTATCATGACTATTATTGAAATAGAAAATAGAGATAAAGAGTAATAATGAACAACATTCAAAAAGTCGAACTAAAGGAACTCCAGAAGGAGTTCCTTTAAAAAATGCTATAATAGCAATACTATTCTTTAACAAAGCCTTCATTTTAAAACATATATATTTCAAATAATATTGATTAGTAATATTATAAAATTTTATTTGAATTCTATTAATTTTGTAATAAAATAAAAATAATATTTTAATATAAAATAAACTATACATAATAAAGGAAGGCATACATATGAAAGACGCAAATTATTTTATAGAAAAACAAACTAGAGCCTAGTTTTTTAATTAAATAATCAAGAGAATTTACACAAATAATAAACATAAATCGTCAGAGGCATTAATAAAAAAATTAAGGTGGAATATTATGAGTATCAAAAAATCTATAGATGACTTAGGAAAACTATTTGGTAAAACTATTTTAGAAAATGATAAAGAAATTGATACGGAAAAAATTGGTTCAACAGGTTTATTTAAAATAATTTTAAATAAATTATTTCATGAAGGCAATTATGATAAAGCAGAAGATTTAATCTTTGAGGAATTAGAAAAAAATGATTCTCCTGAAGTATATGAAATAGCTGTGGATTTTTACAATGCATTGCTGAAAAAAAGTGATGAAGAATTGAATGAAAGTAATTTTTTAAGAGATGAAATTTATCAAGGATTAGATGATATAAAAAAGTTTGAAACTGATTTATAAATCTACTGAATATAAAAATAGCATATATTAACGAAGTACCCTCAAAATATTAGTTATTTTTGCTTAACATTTTGAGGGTACTTTTATAATTTTCCTTCTTTGCTATCTCTATTGAATCTATATATCCATTTTTTTCAGAGATTACATAAGAGCCCTAAACCACAAATCCTAAATTAATCTCTTTTATTAATTTCATCTGTTATTAATGATTTTGATATATACATCGCTTCTATTATGTTCTTAAAGCGCTTGTGATAAGGGGTACCATCCTCAAATTTTGACTGTGCTTTTTCACATTTACTGATAACTGAAGATACTGGACGTAGTGCTTCTATCAATTCCTCTTTTGTATATTTATCTATAACATTTTCATCTGTTATTAATGATTTTGAAATATACATCGCTTTTATCCTGTTCTTAAGGAGTGTGTGCTGAGAGGTCCCCTCCGCAAATTTTGGCTGCATTTTTTCACACTTACTGATAGTTGAGGATACAACTCCTAGTGCTTCTGTCAATTCTTCTTTTGTATACTTGTCCATAGTATTTCACCTCAAATTCATAATTTATCTAGCTTGTATTATAATACAATTGTTCTTAACCGAAAATAGCCAACTTACAAATTCTAAATTTATATACTTAACATTAAATTGAAATTTGACTACTACTTTTTACTGGGTTTCTTATTAAGTTTTAACACAATATTTCGACTTACTGCCATAGATTGAAACAGGTTTACTGCAAGTGCAGCCTTCTCTTTTAGTGTTAGATTATCTGATTTTGTTTCAGCTGCAATTTGCTCCACTACGGATTTTACATCTTGCAATTCTAAAAGATTAACAGCTATACAGAAAAAATTCTTTCTCCGCCCATCATTGTAGTTCGCCAATAAATATTTTAATATTTCTATTTTTTCAATCAGTTGAATTTGATAAGCGCCTATTCCTATTTTTTTTACCTTCTCCAAATCCTTTAACTGATTGTGGTGAGAAATGAAAGAGTCAAACATATCTATATCATCATATTTTTCACAAGGGTATTCATAACAAAGATAGCAATATTCAATTCCGCCATGCTGTAGGCTGCACCTTGCAATTCTACATGACTGATTACCTGGCCCACCACCGCAGCCAGGGCAATAGTTATCCAAGTGCATTGGACATAAACCGCAGTTTAAGCCACATAGAGAAAATAAAGGGTAGTTCCTTTCGAAATTTTTCATTTATGTACCTCCTCTGTTAAATTCCCATTTATCGATAGGCTTTATTTTAAATGGTTGTTGANNGTTGTATTTCTTAACGCTTTTTACTTTCATACAGCCTAAGTAAATCTAACCTTCCTGCAAATGGTTTGTTTCGCAATAATATGTAGTTCATTATCAACACTATATTAAAAAAAAGCCTATCGATAAGATTATATAAATAATCGTTATTTCGTAGTTATTTAATGAAACAAACTAAATATTAAGTAAATTATAACATATTTTACATAACTTAACTGAATATTGGGGTGAGTAAAACCATTTTATAATATTAAAATTTATTTAACTAAATCCAATAATAAAAGAGCAGATTTAATCTGCTCCATCAAAAATACATGGCTAAACACTAAAGAAATAATTTTTATTTCATCTCCAAATGCCTTTATCACTTGTATTAAATCTATACCATGTCCTCTTATATGAATAATTTTATAGTCAGATGGTATCCAAAAATGATATCTCTGTCAATTACAACACATTTACATTAATGCTAATTCTTTAATTCCATTTTTTCTCCTATAATCTCATTCCAATTATTAATTATAGGCTTAATTATGTTTGGTCCTATTCTTGATATGAATACCAACTGTGAAGTCTCTTTAGGTTCACAAGGTTTATAATCTATGTTTTTTCCAACTACATCTACTTGGTGCCATCCTTCCTCTAAGTGAAAGAAGCCTTTAATTCTATAGCTATCTGTTTTTATAATATTTAAGAACTTCTCAAGCTCATTCTTCTTAACTATTCCATTAAAATTCATGGTTAAGCTTTTAGGTTTAGTCTCTGCTGTATTAGTACTTTCTTCTCCATCAGCCCATTTATTTTTTAATAAATCTTTCTCCAAAAAGTCCATATTAAATTCTCCAAAGGAACATGTTACTATATCACATATTGGGTTTATCTTTCTAATCTCTTCTATTAATTTCTGCAATTCATCTTCATTGATTAAATCTACTTTGTTTATTATAGCCATATGGCAATGCTTTAATTGACGATTAACAGTTTCTAAATCTTGAAGTTGTTCTATAAAGTTAACCCCATCAATTAAACATAAAACACCTTTAAAATCATAAACATCTCCTTCTAGAACCTTAACCTCTTCAAGTATTTCTTCTACATTAGAAGGATCTGCAAGTCCTGAACTCTCTACAAATAAATATTTTAGATTTAGTTTAGACATCTCAGCTAATGCTTGTGCAAAAGATGCCTTTAAACAAGAACAAAATATTGATCCTCTATTTATTTCTACCATTTCAATCTTATCTCTTTTTAATATAGTTCCATCAATGCCTAGCTTTCCAAATTCGTTTTGAATAACTCCAACATTCTCTTCTTTCAATAGATCCAATAATCTTAAAAGAACGGTAGTTTTACCAGATCCTAAAAATCCAGTCAAAAGATATAATTTAATTTTTTCCCCAACCATTTTATTTATCCCCTTTCTATGATATCTAATGTATATTGATTACTATATGAGGCTTAGTATTGGTTATTTTATTCATATACTAGATGTTACCTATATTTTTCATTCATAGATGTAATCACTTATCTATTCTCTACTATTATTCTTATCAATACTATTCATTACTTTATAAAATTTATGTCCTCCTGATAAATTATACACCTTTTTAAAACCATGATCGATCAATATGTTTTGAGCTGCATTTCCAGTTACACCTTTATTACAATATGTTATTGTTAAAATATCCTTATTTAAGGTGTCAAATTCCACTCTAAGGTCACTGTGTGGTATATTTATTGCCGTATCTACATGTGCCTCATTATATTGTTTATTTACTCTTGCATCAATAATTTGAACTTTTTCTCCCTTATTTATTAGATTTTCAACCTCTTTACTAGTAATAATTGGTCTGCCATTATTAATTGCATTATCTAATATCATCCCTGTATAGTGAACAGGATCTTTAGTTGTTGAGAAAGGTGGTGCATAAGCTAAATCTAAATGGAAAAGTTCATCAACTTTTGCTCCATATGTTATCAGGGTAGCAAATACATCTATTCTCTTATCAACGCCTTCATAACCTATTATTTGTACCCCTAATATTCTCTCTGTTTTCTTATCTGCAATGGCTTTTATAAGCATTTCTCTACCATGAAAATATGATGGTTTATCAGGCTTAATATTATGACATACAGCAATATCATAACCTTCTGCGATTGCTTCTTTTTCAGATAATCCTGTACTTGCAACAGTAATATCAAAAATTTTAAATATCCCTGTACTTAAATTTCCTTTATATTCTAAAGTACCACCTGTAACTACATCTCCTGCAATTCTTCCTGTTTTGTTAGCCGTTGAACCTAGTGGTCTATAAGCTGGCTTGCCTGTAACCATTGAAAAAGTTTCAATACAATCTCCACATGCATAGATATCTTTTATGTTTGTTTCCATTTTGGTAGTTACTTTTATGGCTCCAGTAACTCCGATTTCAATTCCACAATTATTTGCTAGTTTAATATTAGGCTTTACCCCTGTAGCTATAATTGTCATATCACATTTTAATTCTTTTCCACTATCTAAGGTAACTTTACCTTCACTTATATCCACAATGCTAGCATTCTTTATAATTGTAATATTTCTTTTCTTTAAAGTATTTTCTAAAAAAGCAGCAATGTCTTCATCTAAGTTCGGTGTTATCTTATTTTGCTTTTCTACAATAGTTACATTTATACCATCAGCCATTAAATTTTCAAGCATTTCAAATCCAATAAATCCTGTACCAGCAATTATTGCATGCTGTGGCTTCTTTTCTTCTATAAAGCTTTTAATATTTATAGCACTTTGAACATTCCTTAAGAAGAACACATTTTCTTTATCTATGCCCCTTACATTAGGAATAAAAGATTCTGCACCTGTAGCAATAATTAGCTTATCATAATGATCTACAAAGTCTTTATTTGTGTACAAATTCCTAATGGTAATTTCTTTACTCTCAGAATTAATGTCTATTATTTCATGTCCTATAAATATATCAATATTGTACTTCTTCTTAAAAAACATTGGATCCCTTGGTATAAGTTCTCCAATGTCTTCTATTTCTCCACCTATATAGTAAGGAAGTCCGCAACCTGAGTATGATATATCTTTGTCTTTTTCATATATAATTATTTCAGATCTATCGTCATTTCTACGAGCTTTTGCCGCTGCTGAAGTTCCTGCTGCTACAGCCCCTATAATTAAAATTCGCATAAAATTCCCATCCCTCTATTTACATTCGCATTTGGATTTATCTTTACATATGCAGTCTTCTGTATCTGTTACAAGATTCATAAGGAATAGCACTAATTTATTACAATTAGATGTGTTTAATGAATAATAATTCCATATTCCTTCTTTTCTAGAATCTACAATGCCGCAATCAATTAATACTTTCATATGATGTGATAGCGTCGGTTGCGTAAAATTAAAATGTTCTAATATATCACAAGCACACCTCTCACCACAGGATAGTATATCTATTATTTTTAATCTATTAGGATCAGCCGCAGCCTTCATAATCTTTGAATTTTCTTCATAATTTAAACTCATTTAATCACCTTCTATTTCTATATTCATATACAATATAGACCATCATCTATATGTTGTCAATGTATACATACAATAGTATGTTAAAAAAAACTAACCATTATTGAAAGTATAAACTTACTATATTGGTTAGTTTACATCTAATATATTAGCTAACTAGCTTTCATTTAAAATCCTATAGCTTTCTACTTATCTTCTTTTCTGAACTTGGAAACCAGTGTGTTGTATTATTAGCAATCTTAACAAGCATTAACATTACAGGAACTTCTACAAGAACTCCAACAATTGTAGCAAGTGCTACTGGTGATGTTGTCCCAAATAATGCAATTGCAACTGCTACAGATAATTCAAAAAAGTTAGATGCTCCAATCATACCTGCAGGTGCAGCCACATTATGAGGCAATTTTAATACTTTACTTGTTATATATGCAATAAAGAAAATTAAAAAGGTTTGTATAATAAGTGGTACTGCAATTAAAATAATGTGTAGTGGATTCTTAATAATAACATCTCCTTGGAATGAGAATATAATTATTAATGTTAAAAGCAATCCTATAACTGTTACATTATTAAATTTAGGTATAAACTGTTTTTCAAAATACTTTTGTCCTTTATTCTTAGTAATAAATATTCTTGTTAAGATACCTCCTAATAATGGAATAACCACAAAAAGGACAACTGAAAGAATAAGTGTATTCCATGGTACTGATACATCACTTATTCCTAGCAAGAATTTAACAATAGGTATAAATGCAATAAGAATAATAAGATCATTAGTTGCTACTTGTACAACTGTATATGCTGGATCTCCTTTAGTAAGATGACTCCACACAAAAACCATAGCAGTACATGGTGCTGCTCCTAATAATACTGCTCCTGCAAGATAATCCTTTGCAAGATCTGCTGGAATCAATCCTTTAAATATGACATAGAAAAATAATGATGCTATACCGAACATAGTAAATGGTTTAATAATCCAATTAGTAACCCATGTTACAAATAATCCCTTTGGATTTTTACTCACATTTTTAATACTTTGAAAATCTACTTTCATCATCATAGGATAAATCATTAACCAAATTAGTATTGCTATAGGGATAGAAACATTGGCATATTCAAATTTTCCTAAAAAGTTAGGAATGCCAGGAATAAATTTTCCAATGAGTACTCCTAAAACCATACAAATTATAACCCATAACGTTAAATATCTTTCAAAAAAGCCTATTCCAGATGCTTTTTCTTTACTCATATTTGTCACTCCTTATATTCAATTATTTTTATATTATCCTATCTTTATATCTTTTTAAAATTCCACTACAAAAGACTATTTTATTATTTTGTAGTGGAATTTTAAGTTTATCTTTTAATTCACTAGTTTAACAGCTGATAAAGTTTATCTCCTTTTATTTCTTCTGGCATCCACTCTATAATAGCAAAGTTTCCTTTTGATATATCATTGACTTTATTTATCCATTGTACTTCATTGCTTGATTTTACTTTTAATATTTCATTAGTCGTATTTGTTGCATAAAAGCTTGAATTAATAACCCACCATTTACTATGAATACCAGCTCTATTTAAGTCGTCTTGAAGTCTCATAGCCTCATATACAGGTGTAGTTTCAGCAAGAGTTATGATAAGAACTTCTGTATAATTTTCATTTTTAAGCTTAGGTAAAAGCTTTTTAACAGACTCAGGAACATCTCCTTGTGAACGCTCTATTTCTTTATTATAACTTTGAGTAGATTCTAAAAGAAGTAGAGTATGCCCGGTTGGTGCTGTATCAATAACTACAACTTCATTTTCTGATTTTTCAACAATGTCAGCAAAGGCTCTAAATACAGCAATTTCTTGAGTACAAGGTGACCTTAAATCTTCCTCAACATAAGCGATATCTTCTTCACTCATAGCTTCCCTTGCTTTACTTAGTACTTCTTCTTTATACTTTTCAAGCTCTTGCTTTTCATCTATATGGCTTAAAGTAATTCCATACTTTTCATCTAGCACAAATTTTAAATGTGCTGCTGGATCTGTAGTAGTTAAATGTACCTTCTTGCCTTTTTTAGCAAGTCCTAATGCTATTGCAGCTGCTATGGTAGTTTTACCTACGCCGCCTTTTCCCATTGTAAATATTACTTTTTTATCAGTATTATATAAATCTTCTATGATAGGCTTTAGTTTATCCATCTTGTTAACACTTAATTTTTCATGGTTGTATTTAATATTATTACTCTTTAAAAAGGCTCTTACATTTTCTAATCCTGTTACATTGTATGGTCTTAGTGGAATCTTAAAGGTCTCAATATTTTTAATATCTTCAGGCATATCCATTAATGACTTTTGCTGTTTTTCATAAATAGCATCAGAAAGATAATCATTATGATCTTCAAGTACACCATTTATAACTAAAATCTGATTATTTATTCCTAAGTCTTGAAGTTCTTTGGAAGCTCTTTCAGCCTCTTTTAAAGGGGATACTTCTGGGCGTGACACAAGTATAAGTGTAGTTTTTTCTTTATCAGCTAATGTATTTACTGCCTGCTTATATACTTCCTTTTTACTTTCAAGTCCTGAAAGCTGTCCTAAGCATGATGCACCATGAGTACTTTCATTAATAAAGTTACTCCATGCTGATGGAAGTTGCAGCATCCTTAATGTATGACCTGTTGGTGCAGTATCAAATATAATGTAATCATAGTACTTTGATGTTTCTTCATCAGTTATAAAGCCTGTAAATTCATTAAATGCAGCAATCTCAACAGTACATGAACCTGAAAGCTGTTCCTCCATATTTTTTAAAACTACTTCTGGAAGCTTACCCTTATAAGGTGATAATACACTTTCCCTATATTCAGCTGCTGCCTTTTCAGGTTCAAAGTTTGCTACAGTAAGATTCGGAACTGAATCTATTACTTTACCTTTATTATTTAACTCTGTATCAAAAACATCCTGAAGATTTGAAGCTGGATCTGTGCTTACCAGCATAACTTTTTTACCACCATCAGCTAAAGACATAGCTGTAGCACAAGCTGTTGAAGTTTTTCCAACTCCACCTTTTCCAGTAAAAAATAAATATTTGGTTAAATCTAGCTCTTCTGGACTAAACAGTTTATTCACTTTAAATTCCTTCTTTCTAGAACATTTTGTATCAAGTTAAGTTATTTATGTTTAAATAAGGACTTGATTTGGTTTTTAAAAATTAACAACATCCACCTTTACAGCAACATCCGCCTTCTTTGTCATCTTTGTTCAAAGATATCTTAGTTATGTTACCTTTGTTTAAAGGTATCTTAGCTATAATTTCTTTTGGAAGACCTGAATACTTTTCAAATTCTGCATTAGTTAGATGAGAGTTAGTTTTTACTATTTCTCCATCAACAAAAGTTATTGGAAGTACCTCCACACCTTTTGAATTTAAAAGGTCATTTACCTTTTGATTATCAACAAAAGCTTGAGGCTCTGAAGTTAAGTTGTGTCTAACTATATCAGCACCTTTTTTAGTAAGATTGTTTATAGTTGTAGCAACTCTTAAAAGCTCCTTATCTACTGATGGACCACATACTCCTGTTGAACAACACATTGCTGGATCAAAAATTTCAATTTTACTCATATTAATTCACTCCTAATATTTATTTGCATTCGCATTTTGATTTATCTTTACAAATACAGTCATCTGTATCTGTTATTAGACTCATAAGAAATAAAGTAATCTTATTACAATTAGAATTGTTAATATAATAATAATCCCATAAGTTTAATTGCCTCCATACATAGATGACTATCTATATATTAAATATAGGACATTATCTATGTACTGTCAATATATATTAATTAGATTAAGGATTTATAGAAAACAATATTGATTGTTATCTATACGTAGTTATATTATGCAAGTTTCACAGAAGATGTGAATATAAATAAATTTTAAAAATATTTTCTCGGATTCAGATTACATAAAATTCTATAAATGATATAATTTGAAATAAAAGAGGGCAATTTAAAACTGACTAATTATCATATTTCAAATTGTCTAAAAAATATTTAAATTAAATTTATACTAATAATTTGAACTAATTAGGGGTTTATAAGGAAGTTATGATTATAGAATAAATAAAAAGGAGTAGTATATATGAAGATTGGGAGAGTAGTGAGAGTAGTTAAAGATAATAATAGAAATGAAATTTTTAATTGTACAAATGAAAAGAGAGCCTTAATTATGAGTATATTTTATCCTGCAGATGAAGCGTACTGTGAAGGTAAGAGTGCTTTGTACAAAGATTTGTATGAACCATATGTTGAGAGATTTATTCAGGAGTGGGCAGAGTCGGATGAGTTAGAACAATATATTAATGAATTAAGTACTAATATTTTTATAAATGCTCCAACTAAAAATGTTAAGGATAAGTATCCTATAGTAATTTATTCACCAGGATTTAGTTGTGATAGAGATTCAACTGTATTTATTATAGAAAAACTTGTTGGACAAGGTTATATTGTAATTACATTGGGTTCTCTTCATGAAACTGATTTTACAATTATGCCTAATGGAGAAGTTGTTGAAATGTTGGAGGAATTGAAGGCTTTGTCATCCAATTCAAAAGAAATATGGAGAGAATTAATAGATGTCAGAAAAAGAGATATTTTATTTTTGTTGGATCATCTTGAGTATATTAATAAAAACCATGAGCTTTTAAAGAATAAATTACTTTTAGATAAGATTGGGATAATTGGATTTTCTTTGGGATCTCAAGCATGTTTTGAAGCAGCTGCTGATGATAAAAGAATAAAAGCTGTTGTGTTGCTTGAAGGGTGTTTACACCATAGTACTGTTTTAGAAAGAGTTAATAGGGGGCAAAAATCTAAAACGCCACATATGCTTTTTAAGAGGCATGCATCATCACAAAGTTTAAGAGTAGAAGAATGTCATAGTTGGTATGAAGACCTTGAAGATAGAGATAAAGCAGAGACATTAATTAAAAAAGAGATTGAGATAGCATGTGAAATAACTAAAACACAAAAAGCTCTTTATGAGTTTGTAGATGGTTATAAGTCTTTTATAAAAATAGAAAATACTAATCATATGACTTTTTGTGATATGCCAATTTTATTAAATCAACAACACGAAGAGTGTTTAGGAGGAAAAATATCAGTAAAAACTGCTCATGAGATTATTAGTACAGCTACTTTGAAATTTTTCAATGAATTTTTATGTAATAGTATTGATGAATATAAAAATTTTATAAAATATGAAAATATATATTCAAAATTAAAAGAAATAGATGCTGATGGAGAAATAAAGTAGTAAAGAGTAAGCTCAGAATTTAAATTCCTCCCAAAGGTGTCTGACCTCATAGAAGATGACTGGAAGGAAATGATTAATAATGGTATTTCTAAAATAAAGACAGCAGCAAATAACTCAATACATTGAGGGTTATTTACCGCAAACCAATATGAACAAGCATTATAGAATATGGTTATGTTTGGAAGGGGTGTTATATCAATGAATGATAATGATAACAATCAAACAACAGAGATAGTTTTTTCATACCATGTTAAGAAAGATAATAAGGTTCTTATTTATTGGTATGATAAGCTTATAAAAATACTCTCCGGTGAAAATGCAAGGAAGTTTTTAGATAAAGTCGAAGGTACAGATGATGCGGAATCCCAGCTAATCATGGCTAAGGTTACTGGAAACATTAAACGTGGAAAGAGTGAAGACACAAATACTATTGTAATAAGAGAAACTCATTATACTAAAAACAGGGTTAAGGCCATTAGTAAGGTTTGAAAGATTATATATTGTGCTCAATAAATTTAGTGAACAGATTATTGTAAAAGGAGGATAAAGAGATGTTTGAAGGTAGTGGAACTATTAATGAAGAAAATTTAAGGAGGATAATAAAATATTTAATGCCATCAAATCAGAAAATGCTATTTATACTAATAGAAGCTTTTTCTATTGTAATCGGTATAGTAACAATATCTGTATTTCATATGACATATGGATGGATTTTCTTTTTATTATCTATTATATTTGGCATTGAATATCTTTATGTTATTAATAAATTTTATAAGTTAAATGTTGAACGTTTAGAGGAAACTGTAGGGAAAAGAGAATCTAGATATAATGTATATTTTGATGAAAATGAAGTTATAGTAAATAATCTAGATACAGGGGGAAAAGCTAAGACTAGATATAACTTACTTAGAAAATGCGTTGAACTAGCTAATGAGTTTGTAATTATTACTAAATCCAATCAATACATTATTATATCTAAGAATAACTGGGATAATGAGAAGGTTAATGAGTTTAAAATATTTATAAGTGAAAAGTGTAATAAATTAAAAATTAAATAACAACAAGATTAAAATATTATCAGTTAAAGCATATAAAAATAGCTAGATATTGCGTGTTCCAATAGTTCTAGCTATTTTTATTTTTACCTAATATTCTTATACTCAGTAATTCCCTTAGCCGTAATGTAAGCTGAATCTTTAGCTAGGAAAGGACCAGCTTTTCCACAGAGTACGCCAGTTGAAATAATGTCATTCATAACAACATTTATCTCCTCAGAGCTTATGCCTTCCCTAATATTAGGGACAGTTACTGCAGTTTTAACTTCACTTGAATCCCTAAATATCATGGTTAAGCATAGAGAATTTTCCATAGGCTTTACCTCCTTTTATTAAATTTATTGAAACTAAACATTACTCGGTTTCTTTATTCTTCTACTAAAGATGAGGTTACTACCTTTAAAATATCAAAGACTCCATATGGAAACAGTGTGGACATTGATATTCCTAACATATAAATAGCATCGTTTGATGCAGATGAACTACATTTCCATGAGGTAGATTTTAAAATATCTTTTCCATCTTCAGAGATTCCTACCTTATAGGCAAGGACAAAATTAGTTGAATTAACTATAGAACTTATAGCCATATAAACACTCCTTTCATTTTAAATTATGGCTTTGTTTTAAATGTTTGTTGATTTTAGAACTACATATTATTACTCACAAACCGTCTCGAAAGCTTGATTTACTAAGGCTCTATNNATGATTTGCTTCGCAATAATATGTAGTTCATTATCAACACTATATTAAAACAAAGTCTAAATTATTTATATTAACTCCACCTTATTTCATCTAGTGGAATAAGAGAACATACCATGCCTGCTTAAAAGAGCTAGTTCAAATTGAACTTAGCTCTTAAAATTTAAACACTACTGGATATCAAATTTAGTAACTTGTCTTTCAGTAAGTTGAGCACCGTATTTAGAAGTCAAAGCTCCACTTTTAGTAGTAAATACATCTTTAGCTATAATAGTATCCATTAAAGCAGATACTTCTGATTGAGATATAGCACTTTTAACTCCTGAAATACTCATAGAGGCTTTATCACCGCTAGAGGTTATAAAAGTCATAGTTAAGGAATACTCCATAAATTCATCTCCTTTCTATTAAAAATTTAGGGTTACGTGGAGTAGGCGAACATACCGAATTAAAATTTGGAATGCCTGCTTACATGGAGCAAGGGAATATGCCAAATTAAAGCGGCTTAGGCATTAGCAAGTTTTGATGTTTCATTTATGAAGTAATCTCTAGTTGGTTCACTTAAAACACCTTTTATAGCTTCTGCAACATCAAAAACATTTTCTGGAGAAGCATTAAGCTTTACACCAGAAAAGTTCTTCTTTCTGTACACAGCAGCACCAGTTTTGTCAGTTCCATTTTGCACTTCAATACTTAAAGAAGTAGCATTTAAAACCTTTGAAACAGCCATGAAAAACACCTCCTTTTTTGAATTTAAGTTGAGATTTAAATTCCATCTTATATTAATAAGTGGAATGTCTGCTTACATGGAGTAAGCGACCACGCCAAATTAAAATTTGGAGTGTCTACTTAAGATATATGCAGATGAAGAGACCTTTCTTGGGATTTAGGAAAAATTTATTAACTATTTTCATTATCTATAACAACTCCAAGCTTAGTTGAAATTATAGTATTGAGTTTATTTATAGATGCTGTTAAGCTAGTAATATTTTTTTCAAGACGGGTTAACAAATAAGCACAAATTGCTACTGGAAACCCCACATTGGCAAAAAGATTAACAAGCTCATTTACTTCCATAGAAACCACCTCCTTCATATATGTAAAATATATGCATTGCTAAGAAGTATTTAGGGAAGTTAAAAGTTATTTTTATTGGCTTTGTTTTAATACGGTGTTGATAACGAACTACATATTAAAACAAGGTCTTATTAAAAATAAGATTATAGTAGTGTGTTATAGCATCATCAAGAATTGAACTTAGGTAGGCATTAACATCAGGGTGAACAGATTTTAACTCATTAAGTTTTCTAATAGTAGATTTACGAAGAACATAAGTCCTCTTAACATCAAAGGGTTCTCCATCGATAGGAGGAGTTACTCCATTTGGAGCTAATTTGCCACCCTATTATCAGGAATAAAGTTAGGAGAATTATCTTTTGAAGGGTGTATAGGTGAAGAAGGTTGAACACATTTTTCAAAGGACAAATCCATTGGTTCATTTTCAAAACCAAAACTAAAACTGGCAATAGGAGTACCACATATTACATCAGCATTAAATCCATTGTCCTCCTCATGACATTCATAAGAAAGTTCTTCTATATCTAAAGAATTATTTGATTTTTTTCTAGCCACTTTAAAATCTCCTTTAATAGTTTTTATTTAAAGCCATGTTTTAAAGCATAGCCTATTTGAAATATATGTAATAAGAGAAGTTTTTCTAGATATATAAGTTTCAATTAAGTTTCTACCTTATACAAATAGACTATATTATGAAAATTAGATTAATTAGAACTTTATATTATTACTGTTCAACCGTTTCGAAACCTTGATTTACTAAGGCTCTATTCAAGTAAA
>DFXM01000038.1:27102-27495 GCA_002381695.1 Clostridium sp. UBA4108
AAATATATAAATATATAAATATGTGAACAGAAAGAATCTCATAGGTGCATATATTTTTCTTAGAGGATTATTATTTAGATTTCGAAACAATTGTAAAGGAGTGTTAATATGATTAAAAACAAGATTACAGTGGCTTATGATGAAAGCCAAAGCTTTGATAAAATGCAAATAGCTTTAGCTATTAGAAACTCAACCTATGAGGATAATTTAGATTGTCCTTTGCTAGTAAATAACATAATAAGCAGTTGTGAGGGCTGCAATTTAAAGTTTATCTGTGAAAAAATAGATGATGTAGCAGAAGAATATTTAGAGAGTACAACAAAAATCATAAGTAACTTTAGTTTTTAAAAGATAGGTTGAACTATTTTATTAGGCTTTGTTTTAATACAGTGT
>DFXM01000038.1:27530-54595 GCA_002381695.1 Clostridium sp. UBA4108
ATCTAAGCTTCCTGCAAATGGTCTGCTTCGCAATAATATATAGTTCTAAAATCAACAATCGTTTAAAACAAAGCTTTTTATTAAAAGGAGCCACTGAAAGAAATTTGTCCATGTAACTTACGTGTTAGGACAATTTCTCTCAGTGGCTCCTTTATCGTTCATCTGCTATGCTGTATTTTAAAAACTTCAGTTACTAGCCATCATAGTTTTTAAGTTTTTAAGAATGTTATTTTTCATAGTTGTAGCTTTTCCATAGGATAAATCTTTATAGGCAGCATATTGTCTTAGGGAATGATTTTTATAATAGATAAAATTAATTAGTTCTTTCTCTTCTAAGGTTAAGGTTGTAATAATGTTCTTAATTTCTGTAATGGAAATTTTCCTTAAGATTTCATCTTCCGTAGAATCCTCATTTGATGGAAGTGTTTGTTCTAAATTGTTGCTTAAGGCTAATGTAGGGATGTTTTTAGTAGCATTTGAGGCAGATCTTATTAAATAATTTATGGTGTTTTTAATGGCATTGGTAGCATAGGCTACAAATCTATGCTTCTCTAAATCATATAATTTGACACATTTAAATAAGGTTTTGTAGCATTCATTTTTTAAATCTTCAAATTCAAAATGCTTTACATAAGATTTTTTTATTAGGTTCAAAATAAAGGGGGTAAATTCAGCTGCTAAGGCTTCTTTAGCGTCATTATCTCCAAGTTTACACCGTGATGCTAAGGTTTCAATTTCAGAAAAGTTCATAATTTTCTCCTCTCAATTTAAAATTCTTTAGGAAGTGCATATATTCCTAATGAGGAGGGGGATCAAGTGCAACTTAGCTTCAGAGAAACGAGAGAAAGAACTGATTTATAGGTGCTTAATGAAACAGAAATGCCAGCTATTTTAATTGAATGTGCTTTTTGTGATAGGCAAAAAGATATGGAAAATTACAACTCAGAAAATATGGAAGAGGTCATATGTAAAGGAACATGCAAAGTTTTCAACATGGGGTAAAAGTATTTGCTTAATTAGAGGACATAGGCCATAGAAGAAGTATTTGTTATTTAATATCAACTAGGGCCTATGCTAATTAAATGGGGATATGCCTTATGATATGGATTAATGAAAAGCTAGAAAAGCTTTTAAAAAATCTCCCTAAGAAGTGATATAAGAAGGAGATTATAAAGTGAAATCACAAACATTTGTTAATATAATTATAAAGTAAAAATATGTAAATGTCAAAAATTCCTTATGAAAAACCCATTTAAAACTGAGGAATTTATAAGAATACACAGAACCTTTAACCAATGCAAGGATACAGAGGGGAGAGTTTTTTAGAATTAAATTTTTATTCCTATTTTAGAAAATAACTAGCTGCAAACTTCTCTTTCATAAGGGGAATAGTCCTATGAAAAATTTCTAATTTTTTTAATTTTTAACGAACTTATGTTTGCATAACTTCTTTTATGTCAATAATGTTAATGAAAGGAGTTGCTACTATGTATTACTATAAAGAGGGAAATGTAATAAGCTTAGTCTACGAAAAGCCTACTAATTATGAAAGACCCATAAATCATGATGAGACTAAATTAACCATGGATGGTATTCTTAAGAGATTATTTATGTTACAAAATAAAAGACCAATAATAGATTTTCTAAGCTCTATTTATGGAGATAATATAAGCTATGATGCTAGTATTTCTTATCCTAATGTTGAGAATTTTAATAGGGATATTAATAATAGAATTATAACTCTAAGAGCAGATTTATATATGGAAGTAGTTGATGGAAGCAATGTGTATGACTATGCCATAGAGTTTCAAACAATCTACGAAAAAGAAATGGCCATTAGAATCTTTAGATATGGACTAGACAAAGGTATAAGAAATTATAATCTTATTGATAAAAATAATATAGAAATTAATCTACCTGAGCCATATCTTATAGTTTTAGAAGAAGAAAAAGATTTAAAGGATAATGTTAGTCTAAAGATTAATATACCAAAGCAGCAATCTATAGATTATAGAATAAAGGTATTAAAATACTGGGAATATAATGTGAAGAAACTCTATGAAGAAAATAAATATTTATTATATACACTACAACTTTTTAATTATAGAAAATATATGGAAGCTTTGAATAAAAGTAAAAAAACAGATATTCTTAAAAAGCATGAGATGGCGAAATTAAATGAAAGAGTAAAAATCACGGTACATAATACATTGGAAGCTATTAATGAAGCATATGATTGTGGTAAAATAGAATTACAAGATTATGATGAAATGATAGCAACAATACAGAATTTAAACGATTATTTTATAGATAGATATCAATATTTTAAAGGATTAAGTGAGGAGGTAGCAGTTATGGTGAAGAGCTTTTATGATCCAAAGGTTGAAAAACGTGGTATGGAGAAAGGTATAGAAAAGGGTATAGAAAAAGGTATCGAGAAGGAAAAATTTAGCATAGCTAAAAACATGTTGATGAAGAACTTTGAAAAAAGTGTAATTTCAGAGTTAACAGGTTTAACCTTGGAAAAACTGGAGGAATTATTAAAGGAACTAAACTAGAGAAGCCCAGGTTTTACATACCTTTCAAAGGGGGCTGACCCCATAGGAGATGACTGGGAGGAAATCTCCTTGATACAAGCTTAAGATAGAAAATATGTTTTAGAAGAATTGAAGGAAACTAGAAACTTAGTATAGAAGTAAGGTGGAAAATAATATGGCAGATATTAAATTTGAAATAAAAGAAACTTTAGGAACAATTTCAGAATCAAGTAAGGGATGGAAAAAGGAATTAAATTTAATTAGCTGGAATGATAAAGAGGCAAAATATGATTTAAGAGATTGGGATTCAGAGCACAATAAGATGGGAAAAGGTGTTACCTTAACAAAAGAAGAGTTAAAGGCACTGAAAGAATTATTAAATAGTATGGACATATAATTTATAAGAATACATAGAACCTTTAGCCACTGCAAAGATGCAGAGGTTAGAGGTTTTTTAAAATATTTTTTTAGAATTAATTTTTAAATATGTGTGATATATGGAGAAAAATTCTATAGCTAAAATTGGTTATAAAAAAGGGTTAAAAGCCATAAATCTGCATGAAAGCTATATATTTATAACAATATAACAATTTGTGATTTACTTTTATGAGAGCTCCATAATAGAAGTAGCAAGTTCAAGCTGAGCCTCATTAAAATCGACACTGATATTTTGTAATTTATGGTATACTAGATTTAATTTTAAGGTTAAGGAGCGAGTTGGGAAGTATGGAGGATTGGTTGAAAAATTTATGTACTGATACTATTTCTAAAATTAATAATGAGAGTAAGCTAAGTTGTTATCTTGAATCTGGATATGACATACCTAATGTTTATAAGGGGACGGAAGATATAAAATTAATTATACTTGGTCAAGACCCTACAGTAAAAAATAGTATTCAAAGGGGAAAAGTGACTATGGTTTTAAATTTAGATAAACAAGGGTCATTGAGACATTACATCTTAGAAATTTGTAATAAATTAGGAATTAATCTTGATAGAAATATATATGCGACGAATCTGATAAAAAACTTTTTTATTGATACTCCTACAAATTTACAAAGAATCAATGAAGAACCTATAATTGAGGAATATTCAAAGTACTGGATAGAAGTTATGAAAGAAGAAATAAAATACTATCCTGACATACCAATATTAATTTTAGGAGAGCCCTTATTAAAAGTATTAGTAAACATAGGGCAAGATAGTTTTTTAAGAGATTATTGGGGATATTCATCGGAATGGAAAAATAATAAATTCAATAATTTAAATTATATAACACCCAATAATAATAAACTCAATAGAGTAATAATCCCATTTTCTCATCAACCTAGTGCATCAAAAGAGTTTTATAAAAAACAATTTGGTAACTATTGTAATTACATTAATCAACAAAAGATAATAAGGTAGAAGTTAGGTGATATAAATTTAGGTTTAAATATGGCAATTATGGCACTGGTAAAAGTTTAATTTGCATCATAAATAAGAATATATTGTGATTTTTCATTGCTTAGTATCTTCAATTGGCACTACTTTGCCCAGTAAAGGCGCAGACTTATTAAAACAGTTTAGACTTAAGGGTAACAATAAAAACTAAAATATGAAAATAGAGTAATCACAGGCTTTAATAAATTTCTGTCAGTGCTGGCTTTAATAAAGGCAAGGAGGAACATAATGAAGAAAATAGTATTATACAGTGATCTAATAAAGGAAGATAGGAAATTGGATTATGAACTTTTAAGAGTGTTAAATAAAAAAAAACCGTCAATAGCATATCTAAGAGGAACTTCAGATGTAACAGGAAAGTATTTTAATTATGTGGTTGAATATTACAAAGAATTAACGCTTTTTAACAATATTCTTCCTTTGCTAAACTTAGGATAATAAAGTTAAACCAAAGGAGGTATTCAAATAGTAGGACTATCTTATAGAACTAAAGATATTATGGATCTAATGAAAGAAACACAATAAAAATAGTACTCTATATTTCTTCTACAAAGTACTATGAAATATTTATACATTTTTCATGTTGGAACTTTTCAGCATTTAGTAAACAATATAAGGCTTGCCCAGTAGACTTTCGAAAGGCTATGGATACAACGCATGTTACGCATTCGTTTTGTCTAGACAAAACGACTCTTTTTCAATCTTTTG
Source organism: Clostridium sp. UBA4108 (assembly GCA_002381695.1). Taxonomy (GTDB): domain Bacteria; phylum Bacillota; class Clostridia; order Clostridiales; family Clostridiaceae; genus Clostridium_J. The sequence goes on from DFXM01000038.1 coordinate 32,219, forward strand.
AAGATTATGAGACCATATTTTGATACAAGAGCTAGGTGATTTATGAAAGATATATGGGAAATTATATTGAGATAGGGGAAAAGTGAAGTTATTTCATGGAAAAATATAAAAGCTACTTTAAGCCAGATACACTTTTGATAGAAAAATCATATGATGACCCTTCTATTATAGAGTTAGACCAATGTCTATATGATCTATGTAACACCGTTGATAAAGATTGTTCTCTAGAGAATGTTACAATAATAAAAGGTGGTAAATTTGCATTTTACCGATTCGATGGACTTATACAAATTTTGAATCAATTTATTGTCCATTAGACTTTGCTAGAAAAATGGCAGAAGCTTTAAAGGTATTAAGAAAATAGCATAAATAATTTTAATAGGATATCTATATTTTTAGATATCCTATTTTTAAAGCAAATAACCTGGTTCATTTGTGTTGTTTCTAATTTTTTTTGATAACATTCATGAAAAGATGAGCTGGCCAAGATTCAAATTGTAGAAGAGAGCAATACTAATGACAGGCAATTGCTATATTTGTAATATTATTGAATATATGTTACAATAAGTTTGTGTAGAAATATGATGTAAAATGATTAAAAATTGTCAAAATAACAATTATTACAGGGTATATGGGGGAATAAGATGATAAAAGAATTTGAGTTAAGTGATTTGACTGCATGTGCAGAAATTATGATGTCAGTATATAACAATGAACTTTGGCAGTGTGACTGGTCCTTGGAGACAGCAAAAAACTATTTGCAGGATTATGTAGAATGTAAAAAATTCATCGGTTATTCATTGTGGATAGATGGTGTAATTAAAGGTGCTATATTCTGTCATGAAAAAATTTGGTGGAACAATAGTGAGATCTTCATTGATGAAATGTTTATCTCTCCTGAACTTCAAAGACAAGGTTATGGAACAAAAATTCTTAATACAGTGGAAAATTATATTAAAGAACATAACTTAGCAGGTTTTACATTATCAACAAATCGTTTTGCACCTGCGCTGAACTTTTATAAAAGAAATGGTTTCTTAGATGCTGAACATGTGATTTTTATGTACAAAATAGTGTAATAATTTTTATAGAAAACAAAGAGAAGGGTATAATCTTTAATATGTATTCTTCTTATATTAAGAGTTATAAGTGGACAATCTCACTTATGATTTTTTTTATGTAACGAATACTACGGCTAGGGCCGTGGTTCTAAAAAGCTTTTAGCTATGAGTAGAAAACCAAAGATAAGCGTAGCTTAGTTTATGGGATATTTAAAAGGAAAAAGTTCGCTGATGATTTTTGATAGACATGTAAATTTAAAATAAAATTTAACAATATTAAAAAAGCAGGTGGAAAGTATGAAAAAAAGAGAAGTTAAAATGAAGGTATTTAGTAAAAGAATAATAATTAGTTTTATACTTATAGTTATGGTTCTAACATTTACCTCTTGTGCTAGCTTAAATAAAATTGAAGGAAGGGGCCTTATAAGATCCCAAGATACAGAGTTTGAATCAGACAGTAAAGTTATGATAGAAAAATTAAGTGAAGTTCAACAGAAAAATTTGCAAACTTTAGCAAAGGTCTGGGGATTTGCTAAGTATCGTCATCCGGACATTACAGCGGGAAATATTAATTGGGATGCAGAATTATTTAGAGTTATGCCAAAGGTACTTGAGGCAGCCACCAAGGAAGAAGCTGGAGATATCATGGCTGCATGGTTAAATCAGTTTCCCTTTGAGGTTAAGAAACTTAACGAAGAACAGGAAATTCTTTATGGTCAGTTAGAAGAGAAGGCATACTCAGAGGTAAATCTTTCGTGGATAAAAAATAGACAAGCTCTTGGAAATAACCTTGCTGAATATCTTGAAAAATTATCAGGGGTAAAAGTAACCGACAATGATAATGGATATGCTGTTTTTGAAGGAGGGAATATTGTTAACTTATCCTTAGATTATCTTATGAATGATTCTATTAAGTATGAAGATACAGGAATGAGATTGCTTGGATTGTTTCGTTATTGGAATGTTATAGAATATTTCTATCCATATAAAAATCTCATGGATGAAGATTGGGATAAAGTACTTTATGACAAGATTCCTGAGTTAGCACTTCAAAATGATAAGGAATCATATGTATTATCTATTGCAAATCTTACCACATATATTCATGACTCTCATGGTTTTTTTTATGATAACTCTAATGTGCGACAACAACACTTTGGAGCATACAAACCCAATGCGTCAATATTTAATGTAGATGGTCAGATTGTCATTGCTGGCATGGAAGATAAGTCACCTTTAAAGTTAGGAGATATTGTGGTAGCTATTGATGGAACTACTATAGAAAAGAGAATAGAGGAATGTAAAAAATATATATCGGTATCAGATAAAAATCGTTTTACAAATGCTTTTGCAGATTACCTTTTGCGTTCTACAAAAGAAGCAGCTGAAATAGAGGTAATAAGAAATGGTGAAAAGTTAAACTTGAATGTTCCATGTTATGATGATAGTAATTATGATGCAAAAAAACTGGGTCAAGATGAGAAAAGTGGCTTCATGGCAGATAAAAAAATAGGCTATCTTAATATAAATACATTTAAAAGTGGGGATTTAGATAAATTAATGAAAAATTTTAAAGATACAGAAGGGTTGATTATTGATCTGCGATACGATAATGCAGAAATGGATGAATATATAAAACTTATTCATTATCCTATAGGGGAATATATAAAACCTGAAATTTCTGAATATCAACAATTTTATTCAAGTAATAGTTTCGAACCAGGGAAATTTTTCAAATCAACCAGCAATAGTTCAGGAAGAGGATTCATAGAGAAACAATTGGGCAAAGGTTTAGATTCAGTTACATTTAGCAAAGTATTTGATAATGGCATTATTAGAACCTCATTAGGAAAAGTAAAAAATAGATATCAGTATAATGGTAAGGTAATCATACTGATAAATGAATGTACGCAAAGCTACTTAGAGACAATGGCTATGTCTTTTATGGATGCACCAAATGCAACGGTAATAGGAACTCCTTCTGCAGGAGCTAATGGCGATGTTATGGGAATTACACTTCCAGGTGGTATATGGACATGGATATCAGGGCAAGGAGTAACATATATGGATGGAAGACAGACACAGAGAATAGGTCTTAAACCTGACATAACTGTAAAACAAACTGTGAAAGGAATTGCAGAGGGCAAGGATGAGGTTATAGAAAAAGCAATAGAGTTAATCACGAAACCAGAGAGTAAATAGCAATACTGCAAAACAAGTAAGGACACTAATCAATAATATATAGTTCTAAAATCAACAATCGTTTAAAACAACGCCTAAATTTATAATGAATAAGTGGATGGAGAATTATATTTATGAAGTGTTTTTACCATGACGATGCCCGTAGAGACGGTTGTCAGGATACAAAGGAAAAACAGTTAGAACCTTGAGAAATCAGGGTTCTTTTAAAAATGAAATATATCAGAGTGTTGCTACAGGAAGGGTAATTGGCGGAAATTTAACTGATGATTTTCCATAGACATGTAAATTCAAAATAAAATTTAACAATATTAAAAAAGCAGGTGGAAAGTATGAAAAAAAGAGAAGTTAAAATGAAGGTATTTAGTAAAAGAATAATAATTAGTTTTATACTTATAGTTATGGCTCTAACATTTACATCTTGTACTAGTTCAGATAAAACTGAAGAAAAGGCTCTTAAAAGATCCCAAGATACAGAGTTTGCATCAGACAGTAAAGTTATGATAGAAAAATTAAGTGAAGTCCAACAGAAGAATTTGCATACTTTAGCAAAGGTTTGGGGATTTGCTAAGTATCGTCATCCAGACATTACAGCGGGAAATATTAATTGGGATGCAGAATTATTTAGAGTTATGCCAAAGGTACTTAAGGCAGCCACCACGGAAGAAGCTGGAGATATCATGGCTGCATGGTTAAACCAGTTTCCATTTGAGGTTAATACACTTAGTAAAGAACAGGAGGTTCTATATCATGAAGTAGAAGAGAAAGCATACTTAGATGTAGAATTTTCATGGATAAAAAATAGACAAGCTCTTGGAAATAACCTTGCTGAATATCTTGGAAAATTATCAGGGGTAAAAGTAACCGACAATGATAATGGATATGCTGTTTTTGAAAGAGAGGGCATTGTTAATGTATCCTCAGATTCTTTTATGGAAAATTCTATGAAGTATGAAGATACAGGAATGAGATTGCTTGGATTGTTTCGTTATTGGAATATTATAGAATATTTCTATCCATATAAAAATCTTATGGATGAGGATTGGGATCAAGTACTTTATGACAAGATTCCTGAGTTAGCACTTCAAAGTGATAAGGAATCATATGTATTATCTATTGCAAATCTTACCACATATATTCATGACTCTCATGGTTTTTTTAATGATAACTTTAAGGTGCTGCAACAACACTTTGGAAGATATAAACCCAATGCATCAATATTTAATGTAGATGGTCAGATTGTCATTGCTGGCATGGAAGATAAGTCACCTTTAAAGTTAGGAGATATTGTGGTAGCTATTAATGGAACTACTATAGAAAAGAGAATAGAGGAGTGTAACAAATATATATCAGTATCAGATAAAAATCGCTTTACAAATGCTTTTGAATATTACATTTTGCGTTCCGAAAAGGAAATAGCTGAAATAGAGGTAATAAGACAGGGTGAAAAGTTAAGCTTGGATGTTCCATGTTATTATGATAGTAATAAAGATGTAGAAAAACTGGGTCAAGATGAGAAAAATGGATTCATGGCAGACAAAAAAATAGGGTATATTAATGTAACTACACTCAAGAGGGGAGATGTGGACAAATTAATGAAAAAATTTAAGGACACAGAAGGTTTGATTATTGATCTGCGAGGAGCTAAGGGTGGAATGGATATTTATTCAAAATTATCCAGTAACATTATAGGGGAATATATAAAACCTGAAATTTCTGAATATGAACAATTTTATTCAAGCAATAGTTTCGAACCAGGGAAATTTTTCAAATCAACCATTAAAAGTTCAGGAAGAGGATTCATAGAGAAACATTTGGACAAAAATTTAGGTTTATCAGATTCAATTACATTTAGTAAAATATTCGATAATGGCACTATTAGAACCTTATTAGGTAAAGTAAAAAATAGATATCAATATAATGGTAAGGTAATAGTACTGATGAATGAATGCACGCAAAGTGTCTTGGAGACAACAGTTATGTCTTTTATGGATGCACCAAATGTAACGGTAATAGGAACTCCTTCTTCAGGAGCTAATGGCGATATTATGGAAATTACACTTCCAGGGGGTATAAAGACAGTTATGTCAGGGCAAGGAGTAATATATATGGATGGAAGTCAGACACAGAGAATAGGTCTTAAACCGGACATAACTGTAAAACAAACTGTGGAAGGAACTGCAGAGGGTAGAGATGATGTTATAGAAAAAGCAATAGAGTTAATCACGAAACCAGAGAGTAAATAGCAATACTGCAAAATAATAAACCTTTGCTTTTTATAAGGCTTTGTTTTAATACAGTGTTGATAACGAACTATATATTATTACTCACAGCCCGTTTCGCAATAATATATAGTTCTAAAATCAACAATCGTTTAAAACAAAGCCAAATTTAAAAATGAGAAAATCAATTTATATTTAATTATGTTAAATAATTGAAATATAATTTATTGCATTCTATAATAATTATATTTATAGGTATAAAACCTAAGAAGTAAAGTGAGTCAAGGAAGGGAGATTTACTATGAAGGCAATATGTATTATAGGTAGTCCAAAATCTAATGGTAGTACAGCATGTGTAACAGATAAAATTATAGAGGGAATGAAGGTCAACAATATTAATGTTAAGAAGTATATACTGGGAGAAATGAACATACAGTATTGTAAGGGTTGCATGAGATGTTATGAGACAAAAAAATGTGTTCAAAATGACGATATGAACATAATAATTAATGATTTAATTGAAGCGGATATTGTGATAATTGCTTCACCTTCATATTGGGGAGATGTTACTGGACAATTGAAAGTGTTTTTTGATAGGTCAACGCCCTTAGGTGATACCAATGGAGAAACAATAATTCCAAAGGGCAAGATTGGAGTCTCTGTGGCTATTAGAACAGGCAAAAGGATTGAAGAAAACATGCATTTAATTCACGCCATAGAGCATTACTATGGCCATTTAGGGATAAAGCCAGTAAAGAGATTTACTGTAGAGGGTGTACAAGTTAAAGAAGATTTTCAACACAAGGAAGAAAAGGTTAAAGAGGCTTTTGAATTAGGAATGAATATTTTAGAAAGCATAGATAAAAGTTTACTATATTAATTCAGAATTTTCACTAAAGTAACTAAGGAAGACAGAATGGTCTTCCTTAAAATTTTTTCAATATGAACATCTTATTTAAACATAGCCTAACTTTTAACATTTATATACCTGTTCTTTTATTTTTTCAATAAACTTTGAAACATCAAACTCTTTATTTTGTAGCCTGTCCTGAACTAAAAGTCCATCCATAACTATGAGTATTAACCAGGCTAAATATTCACTATCAGCATCACTGGTACGCTTTGCAATTTCAACCGAAAGAATGTTTTTAAAATGCTGATATTTCTCAAGTAGTTTTTCTCTTAGCTCTTCGTTGCCAGAAATGGAATCAGCTATTAAATAAAGTCTTAAATTACCGCTTTCGTTAAAAATACCTCGCTCAAGGGTATATTTAATAAGTCTAGGAAGTGAAGTATCCTTACTTTCGTCAGTAACCCACTTGATTAAATCCTCAGAAAGCTGCGTTAAATAGTTATCTGCAATATCAAAAAGAAGATCATCTTTGTTGCTGTAATAATAATACAAAGTACCTTTGCTAATTCCAGCTTTTTTTGCTATATCAGAAAGAGAAATTTGGAAAAATGACTTTTCTTCAAGTAATTTGGTTGCCCCATCCAAAATTATTTCTTTTATATTAGTGTTTTTAGGTGCTGCCATATACCACTTTACCTTTCTAATTTTATTTTCAGTATTATATCAAAACCCAAACCTTAAGTCAATGAAATGTTTATTTGGAATATATTTACAAAATATAGATTTTGTGTTAAAATTGAATAAATGAAGTCGGTCATATGACCGACACTAAAAAAGAGGTGTATAGTATGCAGCTTAAAAAGGTTAAGAAACTACTTTTTGAGCGCTTTGGCACACAGGTTTCAGCCCATTTAAAAGATTCTTGCCTTATATTAACTGGAACCCTTCAAGAATGGAGTGAAGTTGTTGAGGCTGGAATGCTTTCAGTTGATAAAAAACGTAGCTATACTGTGGTTAACAAGATTAAATGTTTAAACGCTGAAATCCCACCAATGCGACTTCCTTTGATTAATGATACAGCTTTAGATAAAGCAGCCCCTGATGTATTAATAATTGGTGCTGGAATTATTGGAGCTTCAATAGCTAGAGAACTTTCAAAATGGGACTTAGACATTTTAATTGTGGAAAAAGAGCATGATATTGCATTACACGCATCTAGCCGAAATGATGGAATGGTTCATCCTGGAATTGATTTAAAGAAAGGCTATGTAAAACAAAAATACAATGCTCTAGGAAACAAGATGTACGATAAAATTTCCTCTGAACTCAACGTCCCCTTTAATCGCTGTGGTCAATATATCTGCTTTAAAAAGAATATTGCTAAGCTATTTCTGTTTCTTGCTCGTAGTCATTGGAAATATGTAGGCATAGATGAGATTTATGCACTTAACCGTAAGGAAATCAAAAAAGCTGAGCCTACAATTAATGATGATATTAAGTCCGCCCTCTATTTTCCATCTGCTGGCATTGTTTCTCCTTATGAACTTACCATTGCATATGCTGAGAATGCAGTAGAAAATGGAGTCACTCTCTCACTTGACACCGCCGTTATTGGCATGGAAGTTCATGAGGGCAAAATCACTTCCATTAGCACTAATCGGGGAATAATTTATCCTAAAATTATAATTAACGCTGCTGGTGTTTTTTCAGAAGATGTAGCCATTATGGCAAAGGATCACTTCTTTTCAATCCATCCAAGACAAGGAACTAACTCAATTCTAGATAAAAAATCAAAGCACATTGTAAATACAATAATATCTACCTTTGGTACTTCAAGTAAGAGTAATCATACAAAAGGTGGAGGAATTGTCAGCACCATTGATGGAAATGTTTTAATTGGACCCAATGCACTTGAAACTTATAAAAAAGAAGATTTTTCAACTCAAGCTTCTAGTATCTCAGATGTTTTTAAGAAGCAAAAAGAAACTACAGACCTCCTTTCAACTGCTGATATCATCACATATTTTACTGGTGTCCGTGCCCCAACCTATGAGGAAGACTTTGTAGTTGAAAAAGGACGTTTCACAAAAAATATTATTCACGCAGCAGGTATTCAATCTCCAGGACTAACGGCAGCCCCTGCTATTGCTGTTGAAATTGAAAAAATTATTGTAGATATGATATCAAAATTTCAGACAATAAATCCTAACAAAAAATATAATCCCATAAGAAAAGCCATTCCTCACACAGCGAAAATGTCAACTATAGAAAGAGCAAGGCTTATTAAAAAGCGTTCAGATTACGGTGAAATCATCTGTAGATGTGAAGAAATAAGTCGTGGAGAAATTATTGATGCCCTAAATAGACCTGTGCCCTGTGACACAATTGATGGAGTAAAGCGTAGAGTTCGTCCAGGTATGGGCCGCTGTCAAGGTGGTTTTTGTGGTCCCCTTGTGGCAGGTATTATTGCAGAAGTAAAAGGCATTCCTCTTTCAGAGGTTAAAAAAAGTGGAAATAATAGTGAGCTTTTATTTGGTGAAACAAAGGTAGGTGTTAAAGATGACCTATGATGTAGTTGTTATTGGTGGTGGACCTGCTGGACTAGCTGCTACTATTGCTGCTAGAAAAGAAAATTCAAAGGTTCTTTTAATAGAGCGGGAAGCAAGACTTGGTGGAATATTAAAGCAATGCATTCATGATGGCTTTGGACTTATTTACTTTGGAGAGAGACTTGCTGGCAGTGAATATGCCAGTCGCTGGGTTAGTGAAGTAGAGCAGTGTGGAGCTGAAATTTTCCTTCTTACCTTTGCTTCAAAGGTTGAACCCCTTGAAGAAAGCTTCCGTCTAACCTTAGTAAATAAAGAAGGTATCCGTGAAATCACAACAAAAACCCTTGTACTTTCAACTGGTTGCAGAGAACGAACGGCAAAACAGGTGAATATTCATGGAACTAGACCTGCTGGAGTTTATACCGCTGGAACAGCTCAGTATTATATTAACATCTTAGGACAAATGCCAGCAAAACGCTGTGTAATTCTTGGTTCTGGTGACATTGGCCTCATTATGGCTAGAAGACTTACCCTTGAAGGTGCAAAAGTCCTAGGCGTTTATGAAGCAAAGTCAACCCCTAGTGGACTAACTAGAAATATAAGTCAATGCCTAATGGATTTCAATATTCCCCTTTATGTTAATCATACAGTAACAGAACTTCATGGAGTTGACAGGCTTCAAGCTGTGACTATTATGAAGGTTAATAACAATATGATTCCAATTCCAAACACTGAGGAAAAAATAGAATGTGATACTTTGATTTTATCAGTGGGGCTTATTCCTGAAAATGAGCTTGCAGAAGAGCTTAATATTGCCATTGACAATAAAACAAAAGGTCCCTTCTGTGACCAGAACTTAATGACCTCTGTTGAAGGCGTTTTTACTTGTGGCAACGCACTCCATGTAAACGACCTAGTTGACTATGTTTCAGAAAGTGGTGAGCTGGCTGGTAAATCTGCTGCCACCTATGTTAAAAAGAAAAATCACTATGTGAACATAAACTGCGATGATAACTTTCTCTATTTACTACCTCAGAAACTTGAGCTTGATAGCATAAAAAAAGAAACAGTATTTTTCTTCAGAAGTAAATTTAACAGAGGAAAGACAAAAGTTAAGCTTCTTATTGATGGAAAAGAAGTATTTACTAAAAAATTCACTCATCTTAACCCTCCTGAAATGGAAAGGATAGTAATTGATTTTACAAAAGCATCCCTATGCCAAAGCAGTAAAATTAAATTTGTAATGGAGGACCTATAAAATGAAAAAAGCCCTCGTCTGTATTGTATGCCCTAAAGGTTGCCAATTAACCGTAGAACTAAAGGAAAATGATGAGCTTATTGTTACGGGAAACAACTGTAAAAAAGGAATAGATTTTGCCTTCAACGAGTTGAAACATCCAATGCGCTCTCTTTCAACAACTGTTAAAACCCTATTCTCTTGGATGCCTGTCCTTCCTGTTAGAACCAATGGTGGAATTCCAAAAGAACTTATATTTGAAGCCATGAAAGTCTTAAACAAAGTTGTGATTTCAAAAGAAATAAAATGCGGTGAGGTTATTTTATCTGACTTACTTGGTACTGGCTGTGAAGTAATAGCCACTGCAGACTTAATAAAAGGTGGTGAAAAATAATGCAAGAGCCCCTTGTCCTTACCTTTGACGTTGGCACACAAAGTGCGAGGGCAATGCTCATTAGCCCAAGGGGAACTGTTGTTGCAATATCACAGAAAAAATTTCAAATCCCCTATTATTCTGATTATCCTGATTGGGCAGAGCAAGATGCCGATTATTATTGGGAAAAAATATGTGAAGCCTCCCTTGAACTAAAGGAAAGCTCCCTTGAATTATGGGATAGAATAGCAGCAGTTACAATAACCACAATAAGAGACACCTGTGTTTGCATTGATAAAGATGCTAAGCCCTTAAGACGAGCTATTTTATGGCTAGACAAGCGCAAAACTAAGGTAACAAAACCAATTCCCTACAAAAAGCAAGCTATATTTAAAACCATAAAAATGGATAAGGCAGTAGATATGCAAAGAGAGAGCTCCGCCTGTAACTGGATAATGAAAAATCAGCCTGAGCTTTGGGAAAAAACTGATAAATTTTTAATGCTCTCTGGATATTTAACCTATTGCCTTTGTGGAAAAATAGTTGATTCTTGTGCTAATATGATTGGCCATATCCCCTTTGACCATAAGAGAAGGGATTGGATGAAACCTCAAAGTCTCACTCGCTGCATATTTGATATTGAACCTGAAAAGCTCTGCAGACTTGTTGAACCAGAGGAATTGCTTGGTACTATCACAAGAGAGGCTTCCATGGCAAGTGGAATAAAAGAAAACTTACCACTAATTGCATCGGGTTCTGACAAGGGCTGTGAAACTCTGGGTCTTTCCTGTATAACTCCTGAAAAAGCAGCAATTAGCTTTGGAACCACTGCAACAATTCAGTTTACTACTAATAGATATATTGAACCACAACGGTTTATTCCTCCATACTTATCTATTATCAAAGGAAGATACAGTCCTGAGATCCAGATTTTTCGAGGATATTGGCTGGTATCTTGGTTTAAAAAAGAATTTGCCGCGAAAGAAGTTGCAGAAGCCATTCAAAAAGGCATACCCCCTGAAGAACTCCTAAATGCTCGTTTACGAGAGATTCCACCAGGTTGTGATGGACTAATTCTTCAGCCTTATTTTACCCCTGGAATAACAATGCCTGTAGCAAGTGGATCTATCATTGGTTTTTCTGATATTCATACTCGAATCCACATTTACCGCGCAATTATTGAAGGGTTAAATTTTGCTCTTATTGACGGACTAAGGCTAATGGAAAAACGGTCAGGGGAAAAAATAAAAGAAATCTATCTTGCTGGTGGCGGCTCCCAAAGTGATGAGATTTGCCAAATTACAGCGGACATGTTTGGACTTCCTGTTCATCGCATACAAACCCATGAGGTGTCAGGCCTTGGAAGCGCTATGGTGGCATTTATTTCTCTTGGTATTTTTAATAACTATGAGGAAGCCATAAAAGAGATGGTACAAATAGTTGATACCTTCGAGCCTAACATGGAAACTCATAGAATCTATGACGTGATTTATTTTGAAGTTTTTAGAAATATTTACAGTCATCTATTGCCATTATATAAAAAGAATTATAGAAAAGAGGTATAGATAATGTCACATAAATATAAGAATTTTGAACCAAAATGGTTTAATGAAGATTATTCAAAAACTTCCTATCGTTCTATATTTAAGTGGGGAGAACCAAAACAAATTAAAATTCCAAGAGAGTCTCTTTATACAATGGTTAAAGAAATCTTTAAGGTTGATGACAGTTTTTTTGAAAAATATAAAGAAGACCTAGGAACTGATGAAGTTGCCTTTGATATTCCTTGTAAACTCAGTGAAGCTCAATTAAATGAGTTCCGTAAAATTTGTGGAGAAGAATTTGTTCGCACTGATGATTATGCTCGGCTTTCTGTTTCTTACGGAAAAACCATGTATGATTTGCTTCGCCTTAGAAATAAAATTATTGAAAATATTCCTGATGCTGTACTCTATCCTGATAATAAAAAGCAAATTGAGCAGATCGTTGCTTACTGTACAGTGGAGAAAATTCCTGTTTATGTTTACGGTGGAGGCTCCTCTGTTACTCGTGGGGTTGAATGTACCAAGGGAGGAATTTCACTGGATATGCGCCTTAGATTTAACAAGGTGGTTTCCTTTAATGAAATAGACCAAACTATTACAGTTGAAGCTGGTATGAGTGGACCTAAACTTGAAGAGACTCTTAACAATGCTGTGAAAAATTTCGGCGCTAAAAGAGCTTACACCTGTGGTCACTTTCCTCAAAGCTTTGAATATTCTTCTGTTGGTGGTTGGGTGGTAACAAGAGGTGCTGGACAAAACTCAACCTATTATGGCACCATACAAGATTTAGTCCTTGGGCAAGAATACGCAACTCCTATTGGAGCTATTAAAACTGACACATACCCAAGAAAAGCAATTGGGCCTGATTTAGGTGAAATTATGATGGGTAGTGAAGGAGCCTTTGGTGTTTTAACCCATGTAACCCTTAGAGTTTTTCGTCATATGCCTGAGACAATTCAAAGATTCTCCTTTATGTTTAAGAATTGGGAAATCGCTCAGGAAGCTGCAAGAGAAATTATGCAAAGTGAAGCAGGACTACCTTCTGTTTTCCGTCTATCTGACCCTGAAGAAACAGATGTAATGCTTCGTTTATATGGAGTTGATGAAAGTCCTCTCCGTCACCTCTTTGAAGTGCGAGGTATGAAGAAAATGGAGAGATGTCTTTTCTTAGGCTTTACCAATGGTGAAGGCGGCTTTTCTAAAAATTGTGCTAAAAATGTTAAGAGAATTTGCAAAAAATACGGAGCTATGAATCTCACTGGTTCTGTTACAAAGTCTTGGGAGCATGGTCGCTTTACAGATCCATATCTTCGCGATACCATGCAAGACTTCGGAATAGTTACAGACACCATGGAATGCAGCGTAAACTGGAGCAATATGGCCAAGGTTCATAGAGATGTTCGTGCTTACTGTAAAGCTCGTCCACAAACAATTGTAACCACTCATATGTCTCACGTTTATCCTCAAGGAGCTAATCTTTATTTTATCTTTATTGCAAAGATGAGTGATCCTGAGGAATATAAACAGTATCATGCTGGAATTTTAGATGCTATTCAGAAAAGCGGCGCCTCCATGAGTCATCATCATGGAATTGGCAAAATGTTTGCACCATGGCTTGAGGGCTCCATTGGTAGCACTGAATATTCAGTGATTCGTGCCTTGAAAAACCACTTTGACAAAGATAATATCATGAATCCAGGTGGAACCTTAGGACTTGATATTGATGAAAAAGATAAGAAGTTTTTAAATAAAGCATCTGAGTAAATTTAAAGGTAGGTTTTAAAATATTGTTGATAAAGCTACATATTATTGCGAAGAAAGCCATTTGCAGAAAGCTTAGATTTAGTTAGGTTATATGAAAGTAAAAAGCGTTAAGAANNAGAAAGACAACTTGTTCGAGCATAGCGAGTTGTTGGCTTTTAGCTTTTTACTTGAATAGAACCTTATTAAATCAAGATTTCGAAACGGCTTCTGAGTAATAATATGTAGCTTGAAAACATTATCTTAAAACATATTTATACCTTTTTAACAAATTCAGATTTTAGGCTCATAGCTCCAAAGCCATCAATTTTACAATCGATATCATGATCTCCATCTACTAAACGTATATTTTTTACCTTTGTGCCTATTTTTACAACTGATGAACTACCTTTTACTTTAAGGTCTTTGATTACTGTTACAGAATCACCATCATTTAATATATTTCCATTGGCATCTTTGATAATCTTTTTATCTTCACTATTTTCCTTTTCTGATTCTAGAGTCCACTCATGTCCACATTCTGGACAAACAAAAAGACCTCTATCTTCATAAGTATATTCTGAATTACATTTTGGACAATTTGGTAAAGCTGACATAAATTCATTTCCTCCGTTTGTTATTGTTAATTTTATTATATGATTAATTCACAAAAACTACTTATTTACTAGAATTATGAAATTTCTCATAGGTTTCTATGATATCATAATCTTCTCTTATTGCCAAATTGACTTTAGCGCAACCCTTAAATTCTATCTATTGAGATATAGAAGCATTCCTATAGATATTTTATAAACTACTTAAATACACCTCATTATCCTTCTTCTTTCCTACAGCATTTTCTGTTGTTACTATTTACTGGTGGTTTATTTTTATTAGCACTACTAACAATTATAGCATTTAATTACCACTCATTCAAAAACGATAAAATTTGCTGCACACTATCTTTTCTGGCAATTTCACACTCCACAGGGAATTTGTGTTCCGCTATAATAATCAGTCTAATTAATCTCTTTAAAATCCAACTCATTCCAGATATGTTGCCAAGCAAATGACTGGCTTTGTCATAAATGACACTTTTTACTTTGTATGGATAATTTGATTCCGATAATATTTTCTCCATCCGAGGTACCGCCTCGTCAGATGGCCAAAAGTCATCATCCTTAGCGGCAAGCAATAATATATCAGCCTTCATATTTTCAATCAATATGCGTGACTCGTCAATTGGAGGATTGATATCGTACACATATCTCATAGCACGCCGTAATCCATATCTTTTATCTCTTTTAGCTTCCATTATCAAAGCACGAGCACCTTTATCCAAAGCAATATTTGGAGTAAAAGATATATCTTTTTTGCGATATGTATATGTTGATTTGTATTTTCTTGAAAAATTTTTGCCGGCACCTTCCATCACATAGTCAAAAGGTGAAATAGCAATAACACAACTAATTTGAGGACATAGCGATGCAGATAATAAAGCATATCCAGCTCCTGTTGATGTTCCTATTATAGCTATCTTCTCAATTTTCTGTTCTTGAAAAGATAGCAACCATTTTACTGCTAGCTCCACATATTCTACAGGAATCCCATACATTTCTTTGGACATTCCTTTCCACTTATAAAAACCTAGCACAAGAACAGAATATCCTTGCTCAATTAAAAATGAAGCAGAGGATTCTGTTAGTTTTTGACTAATACCTGCGCCACTCATGAAAATGATTGCTTTTTCTAAGTGCCTTTCTCCCTTAAAATACGTTCCACAAAACCCATCTTTTCCCAAAGTGAATACTTGCACCACTAACCCCCCTCTCGTAATATAATTTAAAATGTCATCTCGTCAACTTCCTATTTGTCTTCCTCCTAAAAGTTACTTATCTCTTTAATTATAACATTTTTTATAAATATTAAATGTTATAATCATTTTACTTACGATACGGTATTTTCACCTATAAAAATAGCCTTAGGCAGGTTATATCAAGACCTAAGACTGAAAACCTCATTTACTTATGGTGCGGTTCACCGTATCATAAATAAATGAGATTTTTCTATATAAAGTTAAATAAGAAGATTTTTGCTAACTACCTTCTTATTTAATTCAATCATATTTATTTATATTCATTTATATATTTTAAAACTCTATTATGATATTCACACTTCCTCTTCTGCATCAAAAACAGCTATTCTATCTACACCAAATTCATCTAATTTTGGTTTACATTCTTTATATTTTGCATTGTATTGGTATTTAAAAGCGAATTTCTTTTCGAATAAATGGTGATGTTTAATTTCTATGTTGTCTAATCCATTGTGACCATGTAGTTTTAAAGTTGTCATTATTTTCAACACAATACCTATAAAATCTTTTTATTAATTTAGCTCTTTGTTCGGAGCGATTCATTGGGAGCTGTTCATCCCTAAGTAGGTTCTTTCCTCCTATTAAGACCTGCCTATCCATTATATCTTGGAGACTGACATTTTTAGCATTTCTCATCATATCATACATTACAATAAAAGTAGTTGTTCTTCCTACCCCAGCTTTGCAATGAAAATGTAGCCAGGTATTTGTAAGCAATGAATTAACGAATTTTATAAAATAATCAACCATGTCATTATTAGGTATTTCTTTATCTGTTACTGGTATACGCATATATGACATACCGTAGCCTTGAACTAAATTTTTTTCATTTTCAATTTCTTTAGGTATTAATGTTTTATCGCCAATATATATTGGCTTTTTTAATAATATGCCTTGTAATCTTGTAATTTCATCATATACAACTGCTTCTTTAGTCAAGCCTTTATTGGCCTTGTTATGGTTATCTACCCAACTTATCGCTACACCATTGATAAATCCATGTGATTCTTGCCTTAAGTCAACTATAATTATTGGCATAGCATTGCCTATGGATTGTTTAATTAATATAAGACCATTTTCTGAAAATTGTCCACTAGCAGATGCATTTAAATTAGCTAATCCTTTTAAGTTTATAAATTTATTATCTTTAAGATTAGTTAAATCAGTAGTTTTGCGAAAGTGTCTAGGTAACTTTTTTGCATTATCAGAATTTATAACAAGGCGTAAATTATTATTTTGATGTTCATAATAGTGTTCTTGTATCATTCCATCATTCATATGCCCGCCATGATGGCCATATCTAAAACTATCTTCAATTGAATTGTAATTTGTAGAGTGATTTAAAGTTATTTCATTTTGTTTCATATATCATTCTCCATAATAATTTTCCACGCTATATTATATGATATTAACTCACATTGTGCTTAACTATTTCTACCAGTTTTATAGTTTTATTATGGAATTGATGTTTTTACTAATTTATGATACGGTTCTCCGTAACACTTATAAATGAGGTTTTACCATTTTATTCTTATGTATATAATGAAAAACTCTTACCTATATTTTTAATATAGGTAAGAGTCTTAATAACTTATAACTATATTTATCTATTTACAATTTTGTCAAAAACATCATTTATTTAGTTTAATCTACAACCTATAACAATATAAAATTATCTTCTATTTTTTAATATAAGATAATTTTACAATATTTATTACAATCTTATTACCTTTACATCTTTTCTTGGTACAGTTCTCTTATATTTTACTCTTGGATAACCAATTACCATACAAGCAACTAATTTTTCATCTTCTCCTTTTTGTAAAAATTCTTCTATTTTAGGGTTAACTTCTACTGCTCTTTCTAAAAACCCACTAAAATATGTTCCAAGGCCTAAAGAATCCGCCATAAGTTCCATTTTTGCTGCTGCTAAAGCTCCATTTATGACTCTCTTTGCTTTTATAACAATTAATAAAGGTGCTTTAAAGAATAATCTATCTTCTCCATCTGGATCTTCTAAAAAATCACTGTACATCTTTTTCCACATGTGTGAATATGTAACTAATTGTTTTGGAGTATTTTCATCTAATAGCAATTCATCCGCTCTTTCATTTAATGTTTCTAATACCATTTTTCTAACTTCTTGAAGTTTATCTTTTACAATAACATAAGAAACATCTTGAGTATTACCACCAGTTTGAGTAAACTTACCTGTTTGAATTATCTTTTCTATTTTTTCTTCTTCTATATCTTGTTGTTTAAATAATCTAACACTTCTTCTAAATCTCATGAAGTTCATTAAATTTTCTGAATCTATATCAAAATTTTCTTTATCATATTCTATAACATCATCCATTGAGTATTCTTCTTTATCATCTGAAGATATAGCTTTAACTGGACAAATGGCAATACAATGACCACAATTTATACAAGTTTCATTTTTTATATATGATTTTCCATCAATCATTTCTATGTCACTTACTATACAGTCTTGTTTACATAAAGTACAACCTATACATTTATCTCTATCTACTATCATATAAAATTCTCCTCGTCTATATATTTTCTTTTATAATTACTTCTATACATCTTATATTATGATATTAGTTTTAATTATTTAACGTATGAAATTTTATAATACATGCTTTTTTCATACTATAATAATTTTATATAAAGAATATTTAACCAAAACAAATATCTTCTTAATAGATAAAGAAAACATTTCAAACCCAAATAGCCCCTCAAAACTTTGGTATAAACTGTATCAACTATCTAAAAATCACTTCCTACCAGGATTTTCTGTCAAAATGATTCACTTCACTAATAAAGATTCCAAGCAATAGCACAATATGGAGCAGTGCTATCATAAATAGACAACTGTCTTAAATTTACTCTTGATACTGATTCCGATAGAACTCTAGAAACTGTACAAAAATAATTGCCTTCAAAGTGATACTAAATAAATCTTTAGAATATGCACATATAGGAAACAGTAAAAGCACAACTACTCACGAAAATAAGAATTTGCATTTTTCATATCTCTTACTGTTATTGCGTCACCATGTCCCGGATAAAGCATAGTATCTTCAGGCATTGTTAAAATTTTATGTTTAACTTCAGTAAGCAATGTAACTAAATCTCCACCATAAAAATCACTTCTACCTATCTCACCATAAAAAATATTATCTCCTACAAATGCTGCTTTTTCTTTTTCACTATAAAAAACCATTCCATCTAAAGTATGACCTGCCACATGAATAACTCGTAATATTATGTTAGGATTAGCTTCTAATTTAATCAAATCGTTATTTTTCATATAATTTGTTGCTCCTATAGTAATATTCTTTCCGCAACTAGCTGACAAATTCCATATTGGATTTTGAATGTATTTTTTACCTTCCTCATGTATATAAACTGGTATATTTAGCGCTTCACTTATTTCTTTTACTGCACCAATATGATCAAAATGACCATGTGTTATAAGAATTTTTTCAATTATTAAATTATTTATGTTTATATAATTTAATAATTTATTAGCTTCTGCACCTGGATCAATTAAAAAACCATGATTAGTTTCACTATCTATTAAAAAATATGAATTTACTGTAAACACACCTGTCACTGGTAATTTTATAATCATTCGAATCCTCCTTTCAACTCATAGTCTATGAGCTTTCTTATTAAGGCTGTGTTAGATAACAATGTTTTTATAGGATTATAAATAAGTAGAATCGGTATATTCTTAAGATTGATTTAGTAAATAAGATAGTGCCAATGCTTATTCAATCAATCCAAAATTTACTCTAACAGAGCCATTAGTAAAAACAGTAATATCTAATTATTATTTCTTATTTGGACGGAATACTACAGCCATCAATATTACAAACCATACCGTCTAAGTTATCAGCTTCTATTTTTTCTTCTTGTAATGCTTTTTCAATAATCCTTTCAAGTGCTTCTGGTGGTTGGGCACCTGAAACTGGATATTTTCCGTTAATCAAAAAGAATGGAACCGCGTGTATTCCAAGTCTACTAGCTTCATATTCATCATTACGAACATCTTCTGCAAACTTTTTATTCTTTAATACATCTTCTACTTCTAATTTATCTAAACCAAGTTCAATAGCAATATCAGTTAAGACCTTATGATCACTCATTTGTTTATTTTCAGTAAAATATGCATGGAATAATTTTTCTGACATTTCTAATCCTTTTCCTTTAGTTTCTGCATATTTTGCAATACGATGAGCATCAAATGTATTTGTATAACGTGTTGTACCATAATTATAATCTAATCCAACACTTTTAGCATATTTAGTTACATTATCTATCATTTGTTGTGCTTGCTCACTAGTATAACCATATTTTTGGGCAACTCTTTCTTTTGTAGTACTTACTGTTTCATAACTAGCATATGGATCTAACTCAAAACTTTTATAACTAATATCTATATCTATATCTTCTTTACCTGAAAAACTCTCTAAAGCCTTTTCTAATTGTCGTTCCCCTATATAACAGTACGGACATGCGTAATCTGACCAAATTTCTATTTTCATTTATAACATCCCTTCCTCTTGATTAATTTTTTGTATCTACCTTAATAAATATATTTATACTAACCTGATGAATTTAATTATATTCATAAATTCATATCTAACAAGTACGCAATAAAATAATAGATACTATAATAAAATATAGCATTGTCTATTTATCTGTATTATAATAGATATAAAAAATTTCACATTAAAGGGGAGTTGATTAGATTGACTGAAGATAAATTCTCACTTCCAGATTGTCCACTGGAATATGCAACTAATATTATAAGTGGAAAATGGAAAATAAGACTTTTATGGGCATTATATAAATCAGAATATGTTAGATTTAATGAATTAAAACGTCAATTAAATGGTATTACAGATATGATGCTCACTAAAATTTTAAAAGAGCTAATAAAAGAAAATATAGTTAAAAGAGTTCAATATAATGAAATTCCTCCACGTGTGGAATATTCTCTAACTATAAACGGATTAAATTTAGTAAATGCATTAAATGAAGTTACTAAATGGTCAAAAGAAAATCATAATATCAATAATTCAAAATAAATATATACTAAATATAATTGGGAAAAGTTATTCCATAATATAACTTTTCCCAATTATTATATATATTTTTTTATAAGATTTATATAACTCATCTTGAATTAACTAAACCTAATATTATCTATCATGATTTTAGATGATATCAGCTATTTTAACTTACTACCAATTTTATCAAAAACCTCATTTATTTATGATACGGTTCACTATTTATTATTCTAAATTAACTATCTCATTATTGAATTTCCTATATTCCATACTTTTTTAAAATTATTAGGATTAACTACTTCTAATATAATCCATCATTAGACTCAGATCCCATAGATATTATAATTAATTAATAAGTTTATCTGTTTTTCCCCAAAAGCTGGATAATTCCATCTCCAAATTCTATATCAATATCTGTGTAAGTATGACCTCCATAAAACTCCTTATACTCAACATTATATTTTTTATTTTTTAATATATTATAAAAATCTTGATTAGCCTTATAGTGTCTTTGAGCCTCTTTTTCAAATTCTCCAAACGTCATATAAAAATCTATTGGTTTTTTTGCTCCATTTTCATACATCCTCAATATTAGTCCTTTTTCATTTTCATCATCTTCTTCTCTATTCCAATACATTCCCCCTGATTGGCATAACACTTTTGAAAATACTTCAGGATGTTTGTATGCTATAAATGCTGCTGCAAGCCCCCCATAACTAAAACCTGCAATTAAGTTCTTTGATTCATCATTATTAATATTATAATTTTCCTTTATCCATGGTAATAATTCATCCATAACAAAACAACTAAATTTCTCTGAACATGTAAGTTCTTTATCTCTATCATCATTAGATTCAATAAATACTGCACACATAGCTGGAATCTTTTGTTCTGCAATAAGATTATCAAAACTTGTAATAACTTTTGTAACATGAACATATTCCCATCCATCAGTAAATAATGCTAATGTCATAGGCTGGGATTTTTCACTGTACTCTGCTGGCGTGTAAATCCATATTCTTCTCTTATTATCTAAAATTTTACTTTCAAAATCTTCAATCAATTCTATTTCACCTTTAGGTACATCGTTCCTTTCAATTGTCCAACTTTTTTCTTTGTAATTTGGTAAACAAAAACAAGATTCCTCCTTACAAAGTAAATAGTATTCACCTAAATTCTTTTCATTCTCTATGCACACATACTTATTAAAATTAAGTGGATCCATCCTAAAGTCTAGTTCTTCCCAATCTTGCCCTTCCTTTTCATTAACTATAAACATATATAATGATTTTGCATTCCCTCTTGCCTTCCAAGTCCTATACCACAAATCTGTACCTTGTAGCTTGTCAAATTCAGTATTAATACTATCATATCCGAACATTTCACCAAATACAGCCAGTCTATCTATAGAATCAAATTCTCTCCAAACTAATGTAATTAAATAATTTTCATCATCATTTTCTATTTTTTCTATAATAGGTGACCCATTTGTACTTACTTCATCCCAAAATGTCTTTAATGCTGTATATCTATCAATTTTTAACTCCTCACATAAACGTTGTATTCGTGGACTAATAACTTCTTGATTATTTCCCATATAATTCTCCACCTTTATATTTAAGGCTTTGTTTTAGCATAG
>DFXM01000047.1:0-298 GCA_002381695.1 Clostridium sp. UBA4108
GCGGGTGCAACTCAATGGTAGAGTGCTAGCCTTCCAAGCGAGGTACGAGGGTTGGATTCCCTTCACCCGCTCCAAAGGTTTTTGATTAAGATGCACCCATAGCTCATTTGGATAGAGCGGTGGACTTCGAATCCAAAGGTGGCAGGTTCAAATCCTGTTGGGTGCACCAAGATTTGTTAAATTATTATAAAAAATATATTGTATATTAAGCGGGAGTGGCTCAGTGGTAGAGCGTCACCTTGCCAAGGTGAACGTCGCGAGTTCGAATCTCGTCTTCCGCTCCAAAATATGCGTCTTT
>DFXM01000047.1:403-54095 GCA_002381695.1 Clostridium sp. UBA4108
TTCCCCGGTGAGCCACCAAAAATGCAGGTGTGGCGGAATTGGCAGACGCACTAGACTTAGGATCTAGCGCCTACGGCGTGGGGGTTCGACTCCCTTCACCTGCACCAATTTTTGAAAATAAGGTCATAGAGTATATTAGAGTTATAGTATACTATTAATATGCGGGTGTAACTCAATGGTAGAGTGCTAGCCTTCCAAGCTAGTTACGAGGGTTCGATTCCCTTCACCCGCTCCAAACAAAAACAGCTAAGTGTTAACTTAGCTGTTTTTGTTTGGACAAGATATACATGTAATTTTAGCAATATTGATGTCTATACCATCATCTTCTATAACACTTTTATCAAGAGAATCTTTCACAACTTCATTCACAATATAACAATAAATCTTATCAATATCTCTATTTAACAAATTACAGTTAAGTTTTTCTGTTAGAAATTTCATACAGATTCCCCCTGACTTAATATTTATAAATATATAATATAGTATTGATTACTATAAATATACTATTATTTTAGAGAATTTAAAGAAAATTAATAATTATCTGATTTTATATTGCGCTAAATCTATCATTGATAATAAAAAGTAGGATATTAGAACAAATAAAAAAGAAGAAATATCGTATTTAATCTATTATATTGAAATTATATTTATCATTATAGTAATCATAAAAATTCTTTACTATGACTTTTAGAATATTATAAATTGGTACGGCAACAAAAGCGGCAAAAAAACCACCAAAATAAACACTCAAAGTAACAACTAGAATAGTTGTCAATGGATGCATATTTAACTGATTACCAGTAATGTTAGGAGTAATTATATTGCCCTCTAATTGTTGAACAATTATTGTTAATATTATTATTTTTAATACCATTTCAAATCCAATATTAAAGCTTATAAGAAGGGCAGGGAGTATACCGAGTATTACTCCAAGAAACGGTATAAAAGCTGTTACAAGAGAAAATAAGGATAATACTAGTGAATTTGGCATTCCTATTATAGCATAGCCAATGAACATTAAGAGACCTATGACGCAGGCAACTATAACTTGAGATGCAATATATTGTTTTAATACATTATCTACATCGTGAAGAATCTGGAGAGTTAGTGGTTTTGTTTTATTTGGCAGTATAGAAGAAAATAGATGATATATTTTTTTATCATCTTTAAGTATATAAAACATAATAATAGGTATTAAAATCGCTTGTGTGAAAAAGTTCCCTATGGAACTGGCAAAAATATAAATACTCTTACTAATTTCACTAAAGGAGTTAGTTATATAATTTATACTTTGTTGAATGAGTTCTGTGAGATCGAAAAATTCACTTATTTGAGGGAATAAATATCCATATTTATTACTTAAATTTTGTACAGAATTAATTAGAGAATTTATTAAGCTCTCTCCTTGGGCTCTTATTATAGAGGAGGAATAGATTATTACATAAGTAAGAATTACAATTATTAACAATATAGATATAGCGGTTGATAATCCTGATGATAGTCTTTGCTTTTCAAGAAATCTTTTAGTCGGTCTCACCACATAGTATAAAAATATGGCTAGCACTGATGGTATAAATAGAGTATTCATTATTGTACTAAGAGGTTTAATTAAAAAATCTAATTTGCTTATAAGAAAAATGATAATTAAAACTAAGTTCAATATAACGAGCCTTTCGATGAGTTTATTATTTCTATTCATTTGTACCTCCTCTTATTCTAATAAATATTTAAATATAAAATATTATATAAGAATTATAAAATAAAAATGAAATTAATTCTATATATTGTTAAAAAAAGGATTAATTTCAAGATATAAATAGATAAATAAAAAAGCTAGTATAAGAATACTAGCTAGGCAATATTGTTATTTAAAACAAGCAATAAGTTTTGGATATTCCTGTTCTACAGCTGTAAAGATAACAGTTAATGTTTGAAAGACTACATCAGGATCAAAGTTATCATTAAAGGGAATGCAACTTTTTACACTAACTACATTATTATCTTCAAAGAAAGATATGTATTTATAAGTAGAATTTAATTGATTAAATAGGGCATATAGCTTAATTTTACTTATATCCTTAGGTACTGATGTAATATGGAAACAATATATATCTGCAAGACTATCATCATCAGTTAAAGATATAACTGCTCTTCTTTCTTGTCCGCCACCTAGAACAGGTCTTTCAACACCTTTTATAGTAATTTTCTCTGGAAATGAAAATATGGTAACATCATCTATATTTAAACCTTTATTCATTGGAATGGTATGTTCCTCTAAGTATTTTTCGAATATTGAAGCATTGTTTCTCATTTGATAATCCCCCTTAAAAACCTTTAGATAGAAAATTCTATATTTTATTAGTGTTATAATTATCTCATATAATATTAATTAAGTAAATAAGTAATAAAAAAGAACATATTCTCTATATATATGTGCATATAATAAATAAGTTAGAATAAATTGTGGATAATTCTGGGGATAGTGTGGAAAAAAATGGAAAGATAAAAATTTTATCCACAGACATTTAAAAATAAAAATAGAGCACTAATAATTATAATGCTCTATTTATTTAGAATAAGAAGTGTTAAGAGATTCTTTCTTGAAATTTTTTAGATACTGTTGAAATAAGATAGTCTTGTAGTTCAATACATTTATCCTTATCCATAGGTTCAACTCCATGTAATCTGTATTTAAGACCTAAATTTTCATATTTGTTTACCCCTAATACATGGTAGGGCAGCAGCTCAATCTTATCTACATTTGGAATTTCATTACTTATAATATCTGCAATTTTATCCATATGCTCAAGAGAATCGGTATATCCAGGAACAACTACATGTCTTACCCAAACCCTTGATTTTGAATACCTTAATGCAGATAAAAAAACATTTATATCTTTAGTATCTCTACCAGTGAGAATTACATATCCATCACTGTCTATGTGCTTTATATCTAGAAGTACTAGGTCTGTATATTTAAGAATTTCATCATAGTCACCATTACCATATCCAGCTGTATCTATAGCCGTATGAATTCCATTTTCCTTGCATTTTTTTAATAAATCTAATAAAAATTCTGGTTGAACCAGGGGATCTCCCCCAGAAAAAGTTACTCCACCACCTGAGCGTGAAAAATAAGGTTTGAACCTAAGAATTTTTTTCATAATTTCATCTGTTGAAATTTCTATATTATCATTTAAATTCCAAGTATCTGGATTATGACAATAAGCACATCTTAATTTACAACCTTGAAAAAAAACCACAGTTCTGATTCCAGGTCCATCAACTAATCCCATACTTTCAATAGAATGAATTCTCCCTTTTATCATATAATATTCCTCCTTATAAATTGAAAGGTGCAAGTTAATTTTATACAAAAATAATACAAATATATTTCTCTATAAAATTAACTTAGTATTTTAACAGAAATACCTGAAGATACAGGTATTTCTGTTAAATTTAGTATTACATAGTTTCGTGGAAAGTTCTGTTAATTACTTCTAATTGTTGAGCTCTTGTTAATCTATTAAAGTTTACAGCGTAACCAGATACTCTAATTGTTAAAGTAGGATATTTTTCTGGATGTTCTACAGCATCTAATAGTGTTTCTCTATTGAACACATTAACATTTAGGTGGAAGGCGCTTTGGCCGAAATACCCATCCATAATAGAAACTAAATTGTTTATTCTAGTTTCTTCATCTTTACCTAATGCATCAGGTACGATAGTAAATGTATTAGATACACCATCTTGGCAACATTCTTTATATGGTATTTTAGCAACAGAATTTAGTGAAGCTAATGCTCCATTTTCATCTCTTCCATGCATTGGATTAGCACCTGGAGCAAAAGGCTCTCCGGCACCTCTACCATCAGGAGTAGCACCTGTCTTTTTACCATAAACAACATTTGAAGTTATGGTTAATACTGATAATGAATGTTCAGCATTTCTGTATAATGGATGTTTCTTTAATTCATGAGAGAATTTTCTAACCACTTCTATTGCAATATCGTCTACTCTATCATCGTCATTTCCGTATTTAGGAAAATCACCTTCGATTTTAAAATCTGTTGTTATTCCTTGTTCATTTCTTATAGGAGTAACTTTTGCATATTTAATAGCACTTAAAGAATCGGCAACTACAGACAATCCAGCAACTCCAAAAGCCATGAATCTTTTAACTTCAGTATCGTGAAGTGCCATTTGTCCAGCTTCATAAGCATATTTGTCATGCATATAGTGAATTGTATTCATTGTGTCTACATATACTCTTGCAACATACTCTAACACTTTAAAAAAGTTTTCTTTTACAGTTTTATAATCAAGAACTCCATCATTAATTGGGGCTACAATAGGACAAACCTTTTTAAATGATTTTTCATCAATACCACCGTTAATAGCATATAATAAAGATTTACCAAGGTTTGCTCTAGCTCCAAAGAATTGCATTCTTTTTCCTAATTCCATAGCTGAAACACAACAAGCTATACCATAGTCATCACCATATACTGGTCTCATTATATCATCATTTTCATATTGAAGAGAGTCAGTTAATATAGACATTTTTGCACAGTATTTTTTAAAGTTTTCAGGTAATTTTTCTGACCAAAGAACTGTCATGTTTGGCTCTGGTGCAGGTTCAAGATTTATTAGAGTGTGTAGGAATCTGAAAGAAGTTTTAGTAACAAGTGGCTTACCGTTTACTCCAACTCCACCTAAACATTCTGTTATCCAGTTTGGATCTCCAGCAAATAAGTCATTGTACTCTGGAGTTCTTAAATGTCTAGCAAGTCTTAGTTTAATTACAAATTGATCTATAACTTCTTGTGCTTCAATTTCAGTAATTGTACCTTTATCTAAATCTCTTTGGATATATATATCTAGGAAAGTTGTAACTCTACCCAATGACATTGCAGCACCATTGTTTTCTTTTATTGCTGCTAAATATCCAATGTATGTGAATTGAACAGCCTCTTGTGCAGTTTGTGCAGGTTCTGAAATATCGATTCCATAGGAAGCAGCCATAGCTTTAATGTCATTAAGAGCTCTTATTTGAGTTGAAACTTCTTCTCTTGCTCTAATCATATCTTCTGTAGTATGGCCTATTAAATTATTTAAATCTTCTTTTTTCTTTGCTATTAAGAAATCTATACCATAAAGAGCTAGTCTTCTGTAATCACCTATAATTCTACCTCTTCCGTAGGCGTCAGGTAGACCTGTTAATAGTCCAGCACTTCTAGCAGCTCTAATTTCTTGAGTGTAAGCATCAAATACACCATCATTATGAGTTTTTCTGTATTTAGGAAAATATTTTTCAATATCTGAGTTTAGTTTAAAACCATAAGCCTCTAAAGATTGTTCAACCATTCTAAATCCACCAAAAGGATTAACAATTCTTTTTAATGGGGCATCAGTTTGTAATCCAACAATAACTTCATTTTCTCTGTCTATATATCCAGGAGCGTAGTTATTAATTCCAGATACTTCATTAACTTCTACGTCAATAATTCCTTTTTTAATTTCTTCTAATATTAAAGCGTGAGCTTTCTCCCAAACCTTAGAAGTTTTTTCTGACTTTCCTACTAAGAAAGAATCGTCACCTTCATATAGTGAGTAGTTCTTTTGGATGAACTCTCTAACATCAATTTCTTCTTTCCATAAATCTCCTTTAAAGCCTTCCCATTGTTTAAACATAAGAAATCCTCCTTAATTTACTGCAATAATATTTTAGTGAAAATTATTGCATCATATTGATATTTTATTATAAATATATTTAATAAAAACTGTTATAATATCTATTATAACAATTATAATAATAACTGTGAAAGTTAATTATAACAGTTATCCATCTGTTATAATTGTACAACTATAACAGATGACTTACAAGAGATGTCAATAAAGTTTAAATATTCAGATAATTAAAAGGGCTTAAAAGATTATATTTTCTGTAAATAATTATCTTAGTATATAAAGCTTAAAAATTGATTTATAAAAGTTTATATACTGAAATAAAGCAAAAAGAAATTAATTTTAATTTTATGAAAGTTATTTATTAATTTAATAAAAAATATAATATATTAAAATTATTAATATTTAGGAAAGATTATAGATTTAAAATGTTATTTTTTAAGATTATGAGTTATAATATCTCTAGTATGATTTATTCTAAAAGGAGGGAGGAGTTACATAAAACAGTTCATAAGTTCTAAAAGAAGTATAATGAAATGCTTAACAGTTTTATGTGACAATTGTTGCTGTGAGAAGAAAACCGAGTATGTTTAGTAAAAATTATCAAAGACAGTTAAAAAGAAGACGAAGAAGAAATATTATTATGAGTGTCTCTATTATACTAGTATTAGGCATAGGGATTTGGATAGTTGCGTTAAGAAACGAAGTGTTTTTTAGTAATAAATATCCTTCAGCTAACCAAAATGAACAAGAAAAAGAAACTGAGAATGAAAGTGGAGCTGAAGTTATACAAGAACCAGAGAAATCACAAGATACAAAGATGGAATTTGAGAAAATTTTAGAATCGGGAAAAAATATCAAAGTCATATATGAAGAACAGAATGGAATTAAAAATATAAATGAAATTATATGCGATGAAAAAGTTAATTATAAGTTGTCACCATCTAAAGAAAATATATTATTAGTAGATGAATCTTCTAAGGATATATATTTAATGGATTTAAATAGCAATTTAAATAAAATAACTAATTCTGCATATATAGCAACGGATAAGACTGCTTATAAAAAAGAAGATGTACTAAAGAGAAACAAAGAATACATTTGGATTGAAGAAGCAGCATTTATAGATGAAAATCATATTGCATATTCCAGTGCTCTTCCATGGATTAATAATAGCGGAACAAAATATCTGTGGATATATGATAATAATACAGGAAATCATAAGGGGTATTATAAAATAAAAGGCGATGAGTTTAAATTTGAAGATATAACTTCAAAAGGGTTAGGAATATTGTTAGATGGAAAAAAAATATATATAGATAATTCTGGTAAAATCATATCATAAAATTTTAAATATGAAAAAAAGTTGTAAACACTATGTATATTATTGTATAATTTATAGGCAAGATTACTTTAATTGTGTTTAGTACTTTAAGATATTTGTTTTACAAATAAATTTATGCTATCTTAAATAAGGTAACTATATACTTTAACATTTTTATGTTATAATTTTAAAGAATATACAGTTAGTTTTTAGGAGGAAGAAAGAATGAACGTTAAAACGGAAAAATTAGAAAAGAACGTTGTAAAATTTGAAGTAACAGTAGAAGCAGAAAAATTTAATGAAGCGCTTAAAAAATCTTATGCAAAGAATGCTAAGAAATTTAATATACCAGGATTTAGAAAAGGTAAAGCTCCAATGAATATGATTAAAAAGTATTATGGAGAAGGTGCTTTATATGAGGATGCGATAAACTACTTATATGAAACTACTTACCCACAAGTTTTAGCTGAGAATAATATAAATCCAGTAGATTATCCTTCAATAGATATAGTACAAATAGGTGAAGGTCAAGAGTTTATATATACTGCATTAGTTCCTGTTATGCCAGAAGTTAAATTAGGACAGTATAAAGAAGTAGAAGCAAAAAAAGAAAGTTATGAAGTTACAGAAGAAGATATAGAAAACAGATTAAAACAACTTCAAACTGAAAATACAAGAGTTGAAGTTAAAGAAGGTGAAATTGCTAAAGGGGATATAGCTGTTATTGACTTCAAAGGATATGTTGATGATGTTGCTTTTGAAGGTGGAGAAGGTAACGATTATGAGTTAGAGATAGGATCAGGAAGTTTTATTGATAACTTTGAAGATCAATTAGTAGGATTAAAAGCAGGAGATTCTAAGGATGTTAACGTAA
The DNA here is from genome assembly GCA_002381695.1 of Clostridium sp. UBA4108. Taxonomy (GTDB): domain Bacteria; phylum Bacillota; class Clostridia; order Clostridiales; family Clostridiaceae; genus Clostridium_J. Next base: position 8,290 of record DFXM01000047.1, read on the forward strand.
CGTTCCCAGAGCAGTACGGAAAAGATGACCTTAATGGAAAGGCTGCAAAATTTGAAGTAACTGTAAAATCAGTTAAGAGAAAAGATTTACCTGAAATTACAGATGAATTTGCAAGTGAAGTGTCTGAGTTTGAAACATTAGAAGAATTAAGAAAAGATATTAAAGAAAAAATAGAGAAATCTAACGAATCTAAATCAGAGACAGAGTTTGAAAGTGCTATTTTAGAAAAAATCGTTGCTGATGCAAATATAGATATTCCAGATGCAATGGTAAATAGAGAAATAGAAAATATGCTTCAAGACTTAGAAAATAGATTAAAATATCAAGGATTAGATCTTCAAACATATTTTAAATTCACTAATACAAATGAAGAAGGATTTAAAGAGCAAATGAAAGATGTTGCTTTAAAGAATGTTAAGACAGATTTAGTTATAAAAGAGATAGCTAAGGTTGAAGAGATAAAAGCTACTGAAGAAGAGATAAAAGAAAAAGCTAAAGAGATAGCTGCTTATTATGGTGCTCCAGAGAATGTAGAAGAAACTGTTGAGCGTTTAGTAAAAGTTCAAGGTGAATATTTATCTTCACAAATAGCAGCAGAAAAAGTAAGAAAATTAATAGTTGAAACTAGCAAAGCTATATAATATTGAATGCTTGAGATAATTGCCAGTATATACTGGCAATTATTTTAAATAAAAAAGGTTAAAACATGATAAAAAGGTTAAAATAGAGAATAGGCATTAGTGTGCCAGAGGAGGTTTATTATGAGTTTAGTACCAATGGTAGTAGAGCAAACTGGTAAGGGTGAAAGATCTTATGACATTTACTCTAGATTATTAAAGGAAAGAATTATATTTTTAGGTGATGAAGTTAATGATGTAACAGCTAGTTTAATAGTTGCTCAACTTCTATTTTTAGAATCTGAAGACCCTGATAAGGACATACAGCTTTATATAAATAGTCCAGGAGGATCAATAACTGCAGGTATGGCGATTTATGATACTATGAATTATATAAAAGCAGATGTAAGTACTACTTGTATAGGTATGGCAGCATCTATGGGAGCATTTTTATTAGCGGCAGGAGCAAAAGGAAAGAGATTTGCACTTCCTAATAGTGAAATAATGATACATCAGCCACTTGGAGGCTTCAAGGGTCAAGCTACAGATATAGAAATTCATGCAAATAGAATTTTAAAAACTAAAGAAACTCTTAACAAGATATTAAGTGAGAGAACAGGTCAGCCATTAGAGAAAATAAGCAAAGATGTTGAGCGAGATTACTTCATGTCTGCTGATGAAGCTAAAGAGTATGGACTAGTAGATGAGGTTATAGAAAAGAAGAAATAGCTTTAAAGGGGTGTCAAGATGCCAAGAAATGAAGAGAAGAAAAAATTCAAGTGTTCTTTTTGTGGTAAAACTGAAGAGCAAGTTAGAAGACTAATTGCAGGTCCAGGGGTATATATTTGTGATGAGTGTATTGAACTTTGTTCTGAAATAATAGTTGATGAAAAAGAAGATGATGTTCAAATAGATATGAACACCCTTCCTAAACCACAAGAAATTAAAAAATATTTAGAGCAATATGTTATAGGTCAAGATGAAGCAAAAAAGGCATTGGCCGTAGCAGTATACAATCATTACAAGAGGATAAGAACCTCCGCTATTGATGATGATATAGAGTTACAGAAAAGCAATATACTTTTATTAGGACCTACGGGTTCAGGAAAAACTTATCTTGCACAGACTTTAGCAAAGATGTTAAATGTACCATTTGCTATTGCAGATGCAACTACATTGACAGAAGCAGGTTACGTGGGAGAAGATGTAGAAAATATACTTTTGAAATTAATTCAAAATGCAGATTATGATGTAGAGAGAGCTGAAAGAGGAATTATATATATTGATGAAATAGATAAAATTGCTAGAAAATCAGAGAATCCATCTATAACTCGTGATGTATCTGGTGAAGGAGTTCAGCAAGCATTATTAAAAATTCTTGAGGGAACTACAGCATCGGTACCTCCACAAGGAGGAAGAAAGCATCCGCATCAAGAATTTATACAAATTAACACAGCTAATATCCTGTTTATTTGCGGAGGAGCTTTTGATGGAATTGAAAAAATTATTTCAAAAAGAACTCAAAAATCATCTATGGGATTTGGAGCAGATATAACTTCAAAGGATAAAAAAGGTGTTGGAGAGCTATTAAAGGATATACTTCCAGGAGATTTACTAAAATTTGGTCTAATACCTGAGTTTGTAGGAAGAATTCCTATAATAGTAACATTAGATTCACTAGACGAAGAAGCATTAATAAAAATATTAAGTGAACCTAAGAATGCATTGGTTAAACAATATCAAAAATTATTAGAAATTGATGATGTTAGATTAGAGTTTGATAAAGATTCCCTTGAGGGAATTGCTAAAGAAGCAATAAAAAGAAATACTGGAGCGAGGGGATTAAGAGCTATAATTGAAGATATTATGAGGGAAATTATGTATGAGGTACCTTCAAGAGAAGAAGTTGAGAAGGTTATTATTCATAAAGAAACCTTAGAAAATAAAATTCCAGAGTATATTATAGCTAAAAGTGGTAAAAGAGAAGCAATAAAAATTGAAAATAAAACTAGAGCAAGAAGAAGTCCAGAACTTGCTTAGGTGAAAGAAGCTATTTGTTTAAATAGCTTCTTTTTATAATTAAATGTAAATAATGTAAAATATAGCTAGATAATGGTTAAGTTATGTGCTAAAATATGGATAAAATACTTTTAAGGGGGTCTTACTTATGAGTACAGTAAATTACTGTGTCCAATGCCAAAGAATATTTTTGAATGAAAACTCATGCGAATTTTGTGGTTCTGATAATATCAGAGAACTTAAGAAAAATGCACCTATTAATGTAATTGGTACAAAATTAAAAGGAAGAGTACTTAAAATTAAAGATGGCAATGCAACCCTTATAATGAATACAGAAAGTAATGAAAGAATGCTGAAAGAATATGATTTAAAGGAATTAAAAAAGATTTTGTAATATAAAAGTTAAGAATTATCTAATAAAAAGATAGTTCTTAATTTTTTGTTAAAAAACTAAAAATTCTATTATGTAGAATATTAACCCAAATTATTGTAAATAATAGTAATGTATTTGCTAGATTTTATAAAAGGGAGGGAAAGTTATTCTATTATAGAAATAATAGATAACGCACATATGGCATCAGGAGCGATTTTAATTATGCTGATACAGCTTTTAGTTACAGTAATAATGGGAATTTATTTTTTTAATGCACTACAGAATCAAAGATCATCAAAGGTAGTGATAAACAAAGATAATTCTAAAGAGTGTGAAAAATTAAGAAATTTAAGAAGTATAAGCTTGACAGAACCATTAACAGAAAGAAGTAGACCTACATCATTTCATGAGATAATTGGCCAAGAGAAAGGAATAAAGGCGTTAAAGGCTGCAATTTGTGGACCTAATCCGCAGCATATAATTATATATGGACCACCAGGAATTGGTAAAACTGCAGCAGCTAGATTAGTTCTTGAAGCGGCAAAGAATATTGATATATCACCATTTGGGGTATATTCAAAATTTGTTGAAATAGATGCTACCACAATTAGATTTGATGATAGAGGAATAGCAGATCCACTAATAGGTTCAGTGCATGATCCTATATATCAGGGGGCAGGGCCACTAGGTGTAGCAGGTGTACCACAACCTAAACCTGGAGCTGTGACTAAGGCACATGGAGGAATCTTGTTTATTGATGAAATTGGAGAATTACATCCTATAGAAATGAATAAGTTATTAAAAGTATTAGAAGATAGAAAGGTATTTTTAGACAGCGCATATTATAATCCAGATGATCCTAATATGCCGTCTTATATAAAGGAAATTTTTGATGAAGGATTACCAGCTGATTTTAGGCTTATTGGAGCAACTACAAGAAAACCAGAGGAAGTTATACCTGCAATTAGGTCAAGATGTATAGAAATATTTTTTAGGGCATTAGAACCAGAGGAGATAAAATTAATAGCAAGAAATGCAATTGAAAAAATAAATTTAGTCATAGAAGATGATGCTTTAGATATAGTAGGAAAGTATGCATCTAATGGAAGAGATGCTGTTAATTTAGTTCAGTTAGCAGCAGGAATTGTAATAAATGAAAAAAGAAATGCCATTACCGTTAATGAAATAGAATGGGTTGTTGAAAATGGCCAATATACACCTAGACCAGATAAAAAAATAAATTCAACGTGTAAAATTGGATATGTAAATGGATTAGCAGTTTATGGAGCTAATATGGGAGCGGTTATGGAGATTGAAGCTAGTGCAATAAAGACTAAGGGTATAGAGGGAACAGTTAAAATAACAGGTGTAGTTGAAGAAGAGGAGCTTGGGGAAAGTGGAAGAAAATTACGAAGAAAAGGGACAGCTAAAAACTCTATGGATAATGTTATTACTGTATTAGAACGTTTTTATAATATAGATGTAAGAAAGTATGACATACATGTGAATTTTCCAGGTGGAGTTCCTGTGGATGGTCCATCGGCGGGCATTAGTATTACTACTGCATTATATAGTGCTATAACAGGAAAGATGATTTATAATACTATTGCTATGACAGGAGAAATATCTATCCATGGAGAGGTAAAGCCTGTAGGTGGAGTAACAGCAAAAATTAATGGAGCTATGAGGGCAGGAGTTAAAAAAGTATTAATTCCTAAAGAGAATTGGCAAGAAAATTTTAAATCTTTCACAGGTATAGAAATAATTCCAGTTAGTAATATAAATGAAGTAATAGATCATGCTATAGTTAAGGAACATCTACTTCATATTAATGTTGATAATATAGAGCAAAATTTAGATAGAGTGTCAATGACTCAACTAGATGCATAATAAAGTTAACAGATAATATAAAATAGATTATTAATAGCATATTGTTATCTTATGTAGTGACTTGTTTTCTAGTAAGATAATAATATGCTATGATTTTTATACACATTATTGCTTTCTTTAGGTTATTTTAATTGAAAAAAGCGCATTTTATATGTATAATATACTAGTTCAATTATATTCTAAATTAGAATATAAAGTTTAAAGAATTAAAGGATGATAGTAAGATAATTTATATAGAAAAGAGGGATAAAATGGAGAATAACATAATTAAACTTCCGTTAATTCCATTGAGAGGTTTGAGTATTTTTCCTCATATGATTCTACATTTTGATGTAGGAAGAGAGAAATCTATAGAAGCTATTAATATAGCCATGAATAATGAACAAAAGGTATTTTTAGTAGCACAAAGGGATGCTAAGAATGAAGAACCTGAACAAGAAGATGTATATAAAATAGGTACTATATGTACTATAAAACAATTTATGAAGCTTCCAGGAAATTATTTAAGAGTTTTAGTTGAAGGAGAGAAGAGAGGAAGACTTGTAAGTTTTAAAGAGGATGAGAATTATATAAGTGGAGAAATTGAGGAAATAGAGGAATCTGAATGGAATGATGATATACAGATATCAGCACATAGGAATTGTTTAAATGAAGCTATTGACGAGTATATTGAATTAACAGGAAATCATTCTAGTGAAATAGTATATGAAATTGAGAAAGAAGAGGACAATAGTGTATATTGTGATGTCATAGGAGCATTTTTAATTATTAATCAGGATGAAAAACAAGAGCTTCTTGAGTTATTAGATATAAAAGAAAGAATGGAAAAGCTTTTAGTAATATTGGAAAGAGAAATTGAGATTTTAAAAGTAGAAAAAAATATAGGAAACAAAGTAAAGAGTAAAATTAATCAATCTCAAAAGGAATATTATTTAAGAGAGCAACTAAGAGTGATACAAGAAGAATTAGGGGAAGATGATGAGTTAGCAAAAGAAATTAAGGAATATGAAAAAAAGATTAGTAAAAGTAAGCTTCCTAAAGAAGTTAAAGAGAAGGCTGAATATGAATTAAATAGACTAAAAAGTTCAGGTGGCTTTTCCCAAGAGAGTGGAGTAATAAAGACATATTTGGATTGGGTTCTTGATTTGCCATGGAGCAAATTAACTAAGGATAGCTTAGATTTAAATAATGCTGCAAAAATACTTGATGAAGAGCATTATGGATTAGAAGATGTGAAGGAAAGGATCATAGAATATTTAGCAGTAAGGAGAGTTAGCAAGACTCTTAAGGCGCCTATTTTATGTTTAGTAGGACCTCCGGGAGTGGGGAAGACATCTATAGCTAAATCCATAGCCAATTCATTAGGAAGAAAATTTGTTAGAATGAGTCTTGGTGGAGTAAAAGATGAAGCAGAGATAAGAGGACATAGGAAAACCTATGTAGGAGCTATACCAGGAAGAATAATTTATGCAATGAAAGAAGCTGGATATAAAAATTCAGTATGTCTTTTAGATGAGGTCGATAAACTATCTAGAGATTATAAAGGTAATGTGGAAGATGCATTATTGGAAGTATTAGATAGCGAACAAAATAAAACTTTTAGAGACCATTATTTAGAATTAGATTTCGATTTATCTAAAGTATTATTTATAACTACAGCCAATACTCTAGATACAATTTCACGACCACTTTTAGATAGAATGGAAATAATAGAAGTATCAGGATACACTTCAGAGGAAAAATATAATATAGGAAAAAAATATCTTTTACCTAAAATAAAAAAAGAATATTCTATAGATGATGAAAGCATATCTATAACAGACAATGCTATAAGGATTATTGTAGAAAATTATACAAGGGAATCTGGAGTAAGAAATCTTGAGAGAAAGATGGCTACAGTTATAAGAAAAGCCATAACTGAAATAGTACAACAAGATAAATCAAAGATAATTATTAATGCAACCATGGTAAAGAAGTATTTAGGACCAGAGATATATACTTATGAGAATTTAAAGGAAGAAGATAGAATTGGAGTTGTAACTGGGCTAGCTTGGACAGGATATGGTGGAGATACCTTACCAGTAGAAGTAACAGTAATGGAAGGTGATGGAAAATTACAGTTAACAGGACAGTTAGGAGATGTAATGAAAGAATCTGCTAAGGCTGGTTACAGCTATATAAGAGCTAATTGTAGTAAATATGATATTGACCAGGATTTCTATAAGAAAAAAGATATTCATATTCATATACCTGAAGGTGCTATTCCTAAAGATGGTCCATCAGCAGGAGTTACTATGATTACTGCTATGGTTTCGGCATTAGGTGGGAAAAAGGTTAGCTACAGAGTCGCAATGACTGGAGAAATAACATTAACAGGTAGAGTACTTCCAATTGGAGGTCTTAAGGAGAAAAGTTTAGCGGCATATAGAATGGGGATAAAAACTATTATTATTCCTAAGGATAATGAGAGGGATCTTAAAAAAATTCCTAAAGATGTAAAAAGCAATATTAAATTTATTGCAGTAGAGAAAGTAGAAGATGTATTAAAAAATGCACTTATCTGATGGCTACGCACACTACATTACTCTAGGTTAAATTTGTGGTTTTTTTAGGTGCGAATAGGTCCCTAGATAAGTACTTCTAAGCTTCAATTTGAAGAGTTATATGAATATAAAACTTTATTTGAAGCGAAGAATTACTTGATTGGAGAGATGAAAAATGGAAATTAAACAAGCAGAATTTAAGATATCAGCAGTAAAACCAGAGCAATATCCCGTGGATAATAGGATAGAGATTGCATTTGTAGGAAGATCTAATGTGGGAAAATCCTCACTTATTAATACTTTAACCAATAGAAGAAAGTTAGTTAAGGTTAGTGGGACACCAGGAAAAACTAGACTTATTAATTTTTTCACAATAAATAATGAATTTTATTTTGTAGACTTACCTGGATATGGATATGCTAAGGTATCTAAAAGTGAAAAAGCAAATTGGGGAAAAATGATGGAAATGTACCTAATTAATAGGCCCCAGTTGAAGAAAGTAGCTCTATTAGTAGATTGTAGACATAAACCAACTGGCGATGATATATTAATGTATGACTGGATAAAGCACTATGGATATGAAGTAATTGTAGTTGCAACTAAAAAGGATAAACTTACTAAAAATGAGCTTCAAAAAAGTGTTAAAGTTATAAGAGAAACCCTAAAGCTTTCAAAAGAAGATAATATAGTTTTCTTTTCATCCCTTAAAAAAGAAGGTAAAGAAGAACTGTTGGAAGAGATGTTTAAAGGTATAGAGATAATTTAAATTTAAAAATCTAAGGAATTTTATTATAAATTCCTTAGATTTTTTTTGTGCCAATTTTATCGTATATACATATGATGTAATATAACTTAAATATTTAAAACCTAAGAAAATTTAAAAAAATCACAGTGTCAAAATGAATATGTAATCATACTATGTAATATACAAAAGAGTATAAAAAATTGATATAAGGAGGAAATCAAATGGAAAACTATTCAAACTTATTAAACTTACTAAGTAGTATGAATACCTCTAGTGAAGATGGAGCTGCACCACTTTCATCATCATGTTCAGGAGGTAGGAATAGAATATTAATATGGGTATTCCTAATTATAATATTCTGTTGTTGTGGAAGAGGCTCTGGAGGCTTTGGAGGCTTTGGAGGATTTGGAAACCGTTGCTTTGGAAATAACTTTGGAGGATGCGGATGTGGAGGCGGAGGCGGATGCGGATGTGGATGCGGATGCGGAGATGATTGCTGCTGCTGCTGTGGTAAACGTAAGAGAAATGAAGAAGTTCTTTGTGTACAAATAGATCCATGTTGCTTAAATAATATTTGTGGAAATAGATTTGGCGGCGGATTTGGTGGCGGATTTGGTGGCGGATGTGGCTTTGGTGGATGCTGGTGGATCATTATATTTATAATTTTTGCATTAAATAGAAAGATATGCTAAAAACTAAAAGCTAAATTAATCAATAACTTAAGAAATATGAATTGATAAATACTACACCGAAATTAAAAAGCTAAGAAAATATATAGAAAAATGGAGGATATAAACATGTGTGGATGTGGAAACAATAGATGCGGAAATTTTGGATTTGGAAATTTTGGATTTGGAAATACAGGATGTTTTCAGCCATGTACAGCATTGCTAGTAATACTAATATTATCTAATCAAGGATTATTAGATGGTGGAAAAGAATCCAGAAATGCACTGACCCTATTATTCTTATTCTGGTTATGCGGATGTAGGGGAGGATTTAATAACAACTTCTTACCACAAAATAGTTGTTGCTGTGACAATAGGAGTGGAAGTAGCTGCGGATGTAATTGTGGATGCTGTTGCAAATGCAAATGCAAATGTAAGTGCAAAGAAGAAAAATGCAAATGTAGAAATATAAAAGTTTGCTGTAGCTAAAATAAAATTATAACTAAAGATATTAAGTAATTAAGCTAAAACAATAAGTTGGGAGGATATAAACATGTGTGGATTCGGAAATAATGGATTCGGGAATACAGGATGTTTTCAACCATGTATAATTCTTTTGATAATAGTTATATTTAAAAATTTAGATCTGCTAGATACAAAATGTAATCCAAATGCAAAAACTGCACTAACATTATTATTCTTATTTTGGATATGTGGATGTAACGGTTTTGGCGGAAATTTTCTAACATCTTTTAATCAAGGATGTAATAGATGTTGTTGCTAATAATAAAATAATTTCATAACAACAGAAGATAAGAGAGTTTAAGTAAACCATTGCCCAATATTAGGGGGGTTTAAGGGAAGATAAGAACTTTAGCAGTCCATGTTAATCATGGATTGCTTTTTTAAAAGTTATATGTATGGAGAGGTGGTTAGATGAGCAAACATAGACATAGAAGAAGACAGAGAGAAATGGAGGATCAATTACAATTTAATGGTAATATGAATCAAATGCAAGGACCTAATAACATGCAAAATATGAATCAAATGCAAGGACCTAATAACATGCAGAATATGAATCAAATGCAAGGTCCGAATAACATGCAGAATATGAACCAAATGGGAAATATGAATCAAATGGGTAACATGAATCAAATGGGTAACATGAATCCACTAGCTAACATGTTAGGAGGTATGGGAGGAGGGTTAGATGGAATTTTAGGACTGCTATCATCTCTAGGACTTGGCGGTGGGGGAAATGGAACTTCAAATAACCCTAATGACATGTTATCATTATTATCCTCTTTATTAGGAGGGAATACTCAAGGAAGTAGCAATGCATCAGGATTTAATATTAATGACTTATTAAAAACATTACAAGGGAATAATGAAAATAATACAAGTAAGAATAATGTTGAAAATACGAAATCACCATTTAAAGAGGAAGATGTAAAAGAGTTCCAAAAAATACTTAATGGTATTTTGAACGATAAAGAAAACAATCAGAATAATAATAAGAATTCTAATGAGGAAGAAAATTTAGAAAATATATTGGCTAATTTAGATTTTAATGCAATACTGAATAACATGAATAATATAGATTTTGGCAATATAGATTTTAATAATTTAGACATAGGAAATTTAATAAACAGTGATGTTTTTGATGAAGAGGTTGAGATTAAAGATGTAGATGAAGAGAATATAATAGAAGAGAACATATTTAATAGAAATGGTAAGTTAACGGAGGAAGAATTGAGGGATTTAGTTGGCATTTTAGTTAGGTTAATTGATCCCAAAAAAATCAAGCTATTAGAGCGATTTTTAAAGAAATAAAGTTTTAAAAAATATATATTTATATTAAAAAAGAATCCTATTAGAAAGATACAAATAGCATAGCTATAATATATGGTTAATAGGACTTCTTTTACTTTAATAATTAAATTTTTATTTTTAAAGTGGTGTATAAAAATTTAGAAGTGGTCAATAATAATAACGTAATGGGAGTTAAAATCTCCATAACCACTAAACATGTTTAGTGGAAACCCCCCATCCCCCTTGGGACCGTAAGGTCCCATTTTTTATGCAATTGAATATAAGTATTAATAATACTTTAAAGAAGTTACTTTATATTTAAAAGAAGCATCATTAGTCTTAGTTAAGGTTATGTCGAAAACTAAATTTTTAGTAATTGATGTATTTAAAATCTCTGTAGACCTAAAGCTCAGAATCCAATTAACTTGATGAGGTTCTCCCTTATTATTAGAACTTAGATCTTTAAAGAAGCCATCCTGGAATTTAAAAGAAGACTTTTGATGAGATAGCTTATATAGACCTTCAATATGGACTCCACTTAGGGAATGATGAAAATATTCAGGGACTATAAGATTATTATTTGGAAAGCTCTCTATAAGATCAATGAAGTAGCTTATAGAATTAAATCCTAAATAATTATTATCATTAGTAGTTTTAAATTCACGTAAAGTTTCATTAGAAAATATATAATTTTTCATATCGATTTTTCCATTCAACAGATTGCCTGAAATAATTATAGGAGTTCTGTTATTTGACATATCAGTAATTCCTAGTATGTTATTTTCATTACAAAAAACATCTTTATAGCTATCACCATTCCAATAGAACATATGCTGAATATTCTTGTTATGGAAAGAGCTTTGAATAAATATCTCTTTATGATTGTCTCTTGATACATCAAATGTGGTTATACGTGGGGGCCAATAGGGTAAGAATTCACCTAATGTTTCAAGAGAATGGTTATAGTTTAGACTATGGCTAACACTTTCGTTTAGATTAATCTCAACTAATAGTTTTTCCTTATTATTTTTTACAAATATAGAATCTTTTTTCCCGTCCCCATTTAAATCGTCTTTAATTATATTATCATTAGCTATTACACTAAAAACTTCCATTGAAGGGTTAGAGTGAAATGAAGTAAATAATGTGAAAAAACAAATTCCTGTGAGTATAGTAAAAAATATATAATAAATTTTATTATTTTTAGGATTAAATCCACTCATAATATAATCACCTCACTAAATTATATGTAGTAATGAATAGATAAATTATAAAAAATAAAATAAAAGTGTTAAAGAAAAAAACATCTTTAACACTTTTATATGTGAATATTTAATTTTCTAGAGTTTTGCTTTCTGCCTTGCACCGTGGACAAATACCATAAAAATATATTTGATTAGAAAGGACAGAATAATCTGTATAATCCTTTACTGAATCATTTAAAGCATCAAATTTAATACTTTCTATATCGTCTACCTTAGAGCAAAGTATACAGCTAATATGCGGGTGAGCATTAGGTTTTCCATCATATCTGAAATTACCCTCACCTACATTTATTTCTTGTATCAAATTTACATCTACTAATACCTTTAAGGTTTTATAAACAGTAGCAAGACTCATAGTTGGATAATCCTCATGAAGAGCCTTATATATAGTTTCAGCAGATGGGTGCTCACAAGTAGATTTAAGGTACTTATATACAGCTATACGTTGCGGAGTTAATTTTAACTTTTTTTCTTTAAATACTTGTGTAAAGTTACTATCCATATTTATACCTCTAAATCTTAGATTATTTTTTATTATAACATCTTAATTATTAATTATTATATAATAAAAATTATCCGTTGTCAAAGATTTTTATATAGTAATTAATAAATTAATAAAATTTATTAATTTAATTAAAGGATTTTAAGCAAGTACTGGGATGGACTTCATATATTAGTAATATAGGAGAGGAGGAGAAGTGCATTGAAAAAAGTCTATGTGCTAGATACCAACGTTATACTTTACTCGTCAGGAGCTATATTATCTTTTGGTGATAATGACGTAGTTATACCAGAAGTAGTATTAGAAGAGCTTGATGACTTTAAAAAAGATAAAACAGAATTAGGGGTTAATGCTCGACAAGCATCAAGAATTATTGATGGGTTAAGAAAAAAAGGCAACTTAAAGGATGGGGTATCTCTTCCTGGTGGAGGGAATTTAAGAGTAGAAACAAATCACTACGATACTGATATGCCGCCAATCTGGGATAAAAGTAAAGCTGATAATAGAATTTTGCAGGTATGTAAAGCTTTAAAAGATAAAGGAGAAGAAGTTATATTAATAACTAAAGATACTTTTGAAAGAATAAAAGCAGATATTGTTAATATTAGAAGTGAAGATTTTTATGAGAAGGTAGTGCCAGAAAATAGTGACCAATATACTGGAAGAATTGAAGTTTATGTTTCTGCTGATAAAATATCCGAATTTTATAGCCAGAAAGTTTTATCAAAAGAAGATTTATTAAGCTATGATGAAGAAAAAGATGAATATTTTGTGCCAGAACTATTTATTAATGAATTTGTTACCCTAATAGCTCTAGAAAATCCTAAACAGACAGCATTAGGGCGTTTTGATGGTAAGAATGTAGTACCACTTTACTATCGTGATACAAAGCCTTTAGGATTAAGTACTAGAAATGCAGGTCAGAGATTTATGTTAGAGTGTTTATGTACTAATGCCGCTAGAGCACCATTAGCACTTATTAAAGGTCCAGCCGGTACAGCTAAAACGTTATTCTCTTTAGCTGTTGGACTTCAAAGGATACTTGAAGAGAATGACGGTCAGTATAGAAGGATTTTAGTTTGTCGACCTAATGTAACTATGGATGAGGACATAGGGTTTTTACCGGGAACAGAAGAGGAAAAGATAGCACCTTTTATGAGACCAATATTTGATAATTTAGAGATACTAGTAGATTCAGATGAAAAGGAAAGATATAAAAATGAAGGGGAGCTTCAAGATAAAATTAAAGAGATATTTGATAGACGAATCATAACCACAGAAGCTATTGCCTATTTAAGAGGAAGATCCATAGTAAAATGTTGGGTAATAATAGATGAAGCTCAAAATTTAACACCAAAGCAAATAAAGGCTATAACTACAAGAGTTGGTAATGGAACTAAATTGATATTAATAGGAGATCCAGAACAAATAGATCATCCATTTATGGATTCTAGATCTAATGGATTATGCTATGCTTCAGAAAAAATGAAAGGAAGTAATCTTTGTTACCAGGTTACCTTGAAATATGATGAGTGTGAGAGGTCGCCATTGGCTTATGAAGCATCACAAAGACTTTAACTTAAAAAGGCTCTAGGGCCTTTTTAAAATTTAATTAATTTAGTATTTAAAAATTTATGAAATATGATATACTAGGAGTAATATTGGAGGGGGAATGAAGTTTTGGACTTTCAAGAAAAGTTATTAGCAAAAATATTACTAATACCAGCAATACTAATAGCGTTTACTTTTAGACAATATGCCCAAGCTAGAGTTGCGGTGAAACTAGGAGATGAGACGCCAAGAATTCAAGGAAGACTTACATTAAATCCACTGAATCATATAGACCCTATTGGATTTATTATGATCCTATTTGTAGGGTTTGGGTGGGCAAAACCTGTACAAACAGATCCTAGAAATTTTAAAAATTATTATAAAGATGATTTAAAGGTTAACTTAGCTGGAATTTTAGCTAGTGTATTTGTGGGATTTATTTTTACTTTGATATTTATAATAATAGTAAAAAAATTCCCGGGAAATAGTGATTTGAAAATAATTATAGCTAGCATGGTTAGGAATATTGCATTTTTAAATTGTATTTGGTTCTTTTTATGGCTATTGCCAATACCAGGGTTTGATGGCTTTAATATAATAAGAGATTTATTTCCAAATCAATTTTATAAACATGCTGAGAAGTTATATAGATATCAATTTGTAATATTCTTAGTATTTATATTGCCTATATTTGGTCAAAATTCCATATTTGATTTCATAGTGGGAGTTCCAGGAGGATTTTTATATAAATTATTTCTATTAATAGCTAATTACGTGATTATATAAACATAATAACATTTATTAAGGAGAAGAACATATGCGCTTAAGGAAAAAACATTGGGCTAGACCAGAGATGGAAGCCAGTGATATAGTAGTGTTAAATCAGTATGACCACTGTGGAAAATGGAACGAGGAGTTTGGAAATAAAAATCCTATACATTTAGAACTAGGATGTGGAATGGGTGGACATATCGCTGCTAGAGGGAAAAAACATAAAAATATAAATTTTATAGGAATAGATTTAAAGGATGAAGTACTTGTATATGCATTAAGAAAAGTAAAGGATGCTTTTAAGGAAGAAAGTATATTAGATAAAAATATTAATATTAGATTAATGCCATTAAACATTATGCTGATAGAGAATGTATTTTCACAAGATGAAATAAGCAAAATTTATATAAATTTTTGTAATCCTTGGCCTAAGGAAAGGCATAATAAGAGAAGGCTTACATATACAAAATTTTTAAAGGACTATAAAAACTTCTTAAAAATAGATGGGGAAATATGGTTTAAGACAGATAATAAAGAACTTTTTGAAGATTCTATAGAGTACTTTAAAGAAAGTGGTTTTGAAATAGAATTTTTAACTTATGATTTACATAATAGTGGTTTTAAAGATAATGTAGTTACAGAGTATGAAGCAAAATTTACTACACTGGGAATGAAAACTATGTTTCTTGCAGCCAGATTAAAGGAAAGATAAGTATTTAGCATATATTACTATATGCTTTTTATATAAAAAGTTTTAAAACTATAACAAAGGGGGAAATTATAGATGGATTTTAGAAGTTTACCAAAGATTGAATTACATTGTCACTTAGATGGTAGTTTAAGGGCTGAAACAATAATAGATATAGCAAAAGAAGAAAATATTTCACTGCCAACTTATTGCGTAGAAGAAATGAAAGAATTAATTGCAGCACCCATAGATTGTCATTCATTAGTAGATTATTTAAGTCGTTTTAAAATTCCAGTACAAGTTTTACAAAGTAAAGCAAGCTTAAAAAGAGTTGCTTATGAATTAATGGAAGATGCCGCTAAAGAAAACGTTAAATATATAGAAATAAGATTTGCTCCACCGCTTCATGTGGAAAGAGGATTAACTTTAGAAGAAGTAATAGCAAGTGTTCTAGAGGGAATAAAGAAAGGTGAAGAGGAGTTTAATATAAAAGGAAACTTAATACTCTCTTGCTTAAAACATATGGGAGTAGAAAGTGTTTTTCAAGTAGTAGAGGCAGGAAAAATATTTTTAGGAAAAGGGGTAGTGGCAATAGACCTTTGTGGAGCTGAAGATAAAGGCTTTGCTCAGGATTTTATTGAGCCTATAGCTCTTGCTAGGGAATATGGCTACAGAGTAACTATTCATGCAGGAGAGACTGGATTCGGAGAGAATGTATATGATGCAATAGAACTTCTTAAGGCTGAAAGAATTGGTCATGGAGTATCAATAAAGGATTACAAAGTGGCTTATGACTTAGTTAAGGAAAAAGGTGTATTTTTAGAAATGTGTCCTACTAGTAATCTACAGACAAAAATAATTGATAGCTTTGAGAATCATCCAATATATAAGTATCACAAAGATGGAATAAAGATTGGATTTAATACTGACAATAGAACAGTATCTCAAACTAATATGACTAATGAATATGAAAACATATATAATTTTAACGAAATTACAAGAATGGATTATAAAGAAATATACTATAATTCAGTTGAGGCTTCATTTTTAGAAGAGGCAGATAAATTAGCTCTAAAACAACTATTTAAATAATAAATAATTATTGATATATGAGAACTTAATATTTAAGAAAACAATGGCCTTTTATTATAACCTTTATGTGGTTATAATGAAAGGCTATTATTTACTTAATAGAAGAAATAATAAGTGGTCAATAGCTTTTCAATTTTATATTTAACACATAATTTTTTTAAATAAGTTTTCAATTTTATTATATTTAAATTGCTTTCTTCTAAGAGTATATTAAAGTTTCTCTTCTCTTTTATAGTACAATGAGGGTTTAATATTACCCATAATTCTTTTATACTATCTTTAAAAGAGATTTCATTATAAGGTAAGGATAAAGCAGTTTCAATAAGCTTATATAATTCCATTATGGAACCATAGTGCCTTGATAAAATTTCACATTGATTATACAAATCTATATTTTTTTCTAATACTAAGTATTTATATTTGTTCCATACCTCATATTTTAAAGAGAGTTTATTTTCATATTTAATCAAATTTATTGCTTTAATGGCTGAAAGTTCTTTATCCTTTATCTCTAACATCATATCAGCATTATACGGTTGTAAAAAATTATACCACCAAAGAAATGTTTCAGAATTTATAAAGATAGCATGTGCACCACTTCTTTTTAAAGTATCTTCGTCAGAATAGTGAATTTTCATATTGCCATCTTCCTTTTTCCAAGTAGCTTTCACGTTGCTCATCAATACATTTAAAGAAAGTGAACTTCTGTTAATTTCATGGTGTAAGTTATCAAAAACACAAGGAATGTTTATTTGTTTGCATATGGATAAAACTTCTTCTAAGTTATAATTTTTTTCGTCATTTTCTAATATTAATCTTTTTTTTGCAGACATAGACAATCTATTAAAGTTTGAGATAAATCTTTCTATAGATGCAAATTTATCTTCATAGACACCACCTACATGTAAGACTATTTTATGAGTATAATCAATATTAAGGCTATCTAGAAATCTGCAATGATACTCTATATCAGATATAGCTCTAGTAGCTATATTATTTTTTGGCGAATTTAATACAGAATATTGCCCAGGGTGCATAGATACTCTAATATTGTTAGTCACAATATATTTACCGATTTCATACAGTTTATCTTTAAAATGAATCCACCACTTAATATTATTGATTTCATGGCTTCCAAAAGGAATTATATCAGAACTAATTCTAAACATATATATTTCATGCTCATAATTCCAATGAAGAATTTTATATAGATCATCTAAGTTCTCTTCTACTATGTTATAAAATTTTTCCTCATTAAAATTTTTCATAATAAAGCTTCTAGATGTCCTATAAGGAATGGTAACAGGAGTACATGCATATCCTATTTTGCGTTGCATAAAAAATTTCCTCCTATATAAAGTTAAATTTACTTATTCTATTATTATTTTCGAATTTATATGGAATATACTAATAGAAAATGAAAATCCCAATACATTCCATACATTAAAATTCTCATAAAGAAGAAAATAATATAAAATATATTAGAAGGAGAAATTATATGGAAAAGCAAAATAAAGAAAATCAATCTACACAAAAGGGAAAAAGAAGACATAAATTAAAAGATCATCAAGACAATAGAGGCACAAAGCAAAATAAAAATGAGTATAGTGATTTTCAAGGAAATCCAATAGAGTAGAATAAGTTGCAATTAAGTTTGGACATTATACAAATAGGTTTTTATAAAATTGAGTTAACTAGAACTTCCTATTATTACTGTTCAACCGTTTCGAACCCTTGATTTACTAAGGCTCTATTCAAGAAAAATCTAAAATACAACAACTCACTACGTTTCGAGCAAGTTGTATTTCTTAACGATTTTTTCTTGAGTAGAGCCTAAGTAAATCTAAGCTTTCTGCAAATAGTATTCACAGTAATAATAGGAAGTTCAATTTCAATATCTTATAAAAGAAAAACCTATTTGTATCATATTAAATTAATATGAAGTAGTATCATTACAATATAAATAATTTATTTAACTTTATTAGTGTTATTAATTATCAGTGTAAAAATAAGTATCACTATTGAAGTAAGTGCAATAGTACCCCCAGGAGCACAATTTAAAAAATAGGAGGCAGTTAACCCTAACATTATATCCAAGAATCCAAAGAGCATGGATAGCATTAAGGTAGATTTAAATCCTTTTTTAAATTGAAGAGCTGTTGCAACTGGAAGAGCAATCATTGAAGACATTACCAATATACCCATAATTCTTATGGACACAGATATAGTAGCTCCAACCATAAGTGAAAAGATATAATTTATCAATTTAACATTAATTCCACATATTTTAGCACCTTCTTCATTAAAGGTAATATAGAGTAGCTTATCATATAGCAAAAATAAAACTATTAAAGATAGTAGACTTAAAATAACCATAATTAACAGGTCACTTTTGGTTACTGTTAGAATACTACCAAATAAGAAACTATTTACACTAGTAGAAGTTTTACCGCTACTAATAAGAGTGATGCCCACACCCACACTGAAAGTTAGTATTATTGAGAGTATTAGTTCGGAATATTTATTATAATAAGTCCTTAAATATTCAATAATAAAGGCACATACAGTAGTAAATATAAAAGCACATATTATCGGATTTATCCCTATAACTAAACCTAGAGCCACTCCAGCAAAAGAAGAATGAGCAAGAGTATCGCCAATCATTGCATGCCTTCTTAAAACTAAAAAAACTCCTACCATAGGACAAAGAATAGAAATAAGAATACCAGCAGCAAAAGCATTTTTCATAAATTCATATTGAAGCATAATTTCCACCTATCTTTTACAAGTAGTACAAATAGTATTTAAGTACTCTTGTGTAGTATATAAATTACCTGAATTATTTTCCATTTTTAATATATGAGTAGCGTTATCTAAGCATTTATCTAAATCATGCTCTACAGATAGAATAGTAACGTTATTATTTAAGTTCAGTTTTCTTAGAGTTTTGTATACATCACTTATACTTGCTGCATCTAGAGCTGTAGAGGGCTCATCCAATATTAGAAGATCACTATTCATTAAAAGAGCTCTTGCAATAAATATTTTTTGTTGCTGCCCTCCAGACAAATTACCTATAAGGGAATTTTTATAACTTAGCATTTCAACCTTTTTCAAAGCCTTGTCAATAACATCAACTTCTTTTATTTTTAGAACCTTTCTATGGGTATTTAGAATTTCGCCAACAGTTATTGGAAAAGAGGAATTAAAGGTATCATTTTTTTGTGGTACATAGGATACATGATTAGCATCAATATGTATAGACCCTTTTTGTGGAGTTAATAGATTTAATATTAATTTTATTAATGTAGTTTTACAACTACCATTTGAGCCTATTATGTTTACATAGCTTCCTTTAGGGATATGTATACTTAAATCTTCTATAATAAAATTTTTTGAATTATCATAGGAAAAAAATATATTATTAACGTTGATCATGAATAAATCTCCTTTCGACTACATGTAAGTATTGACAAAACTTACAAATTTTATAATTACAAATTGAAATAATTATGTGAATAATAATTATTTAATGTGACAATATGTAAATATGAGTATATAATTAATTATAGCTAATTGCGAATTATTTGCAACATAAAAGAAAAAGTTTCTTAAGGAGGAAAAGATGAAAAAAATAATTTCTGTATTATTAAGTGTATTTTTATCAATGACATTGGTAGCTTGTGGCGATAGTAAAGAGGGGAAACCTGTTGAGAGTAATGGAAAGATTAATTTAGTAACTTCATTTTATGGAATGAAGGCGTTAGCAGAGGAAATAGGGGGAGATAAGGTAGAAATATATAATATAACCCCTGAAGGAAGTGAACCTCATGACTTCGAGCCAAAGGCAAAAGATATAAAACTTATTGAGAATGGTGATATATTTATATATAATGGAGCGGGAATGGAACATTGGGTTGAAAAAACTCTAAAGACCATATCTAATAAAGATTTAATTGTGGTAGAAGCTAGTAAAAATGTAGAACTTATTGAAGGAGAGGGTGGAAAGCAAGATCCTCATACATGGCTTGGACTAACTAGTTCTAAAATAGAAGCGAATAACATAAAAAATGCATTGATAGAAAAGGATGCCACCAATAAAGAATACTATGAAAAAAATTATAATAAGTTTATTGAAAAAATAGAATCAATAGAGAAGGATTATAGCGAAAAATATAAAGAATTAAGAAATAGAGATTTCATAACTGGACATGAAACCTTTGGATATCTATGTAAGGATTTAGGTATCGTTCAAAAAAGTATAGAGGGACTATTTGCTGAAGGGGAACCATCTCCAAAACAATTAGAAGAACTAATAAATTATTGTAAGAAAAATAATGTAAAAATTATATTTGTAGAGGAATTAATAAGTCCTGAGTTATCTGATACTTTAGCAAGAGAAATTGATGGAAGTACTGTAAAGATATATACTCTTCATAGTAGCGAGGATAATAAATCTTTTAGTGAGGCATTAAGATATAATGTGGAAACTATATATGAAGTATTAAGCAAAATGTAGCAAAGGAGTAATTATGGGAAAGAAAATCAGTACTTGTGAATGTAATAAAGATTATGAAAATTTTACCGAGTCTTTAAAAGTGTCTATAGGGGAAGAAGGCGTTGTGACCAAGAATAAGTGTATAGGAGCTTGCAATAGTTGCGGATATAAATATATAGCAAGGGTTAATGGTAAACTTATAGAGAGAGAAGACATGGAAGAAGAAATTGAATTAATTAAAAAAGAAATAAAAAGTTAGACTTAGGTCTAATTTTTTATTTCTTTTTTTTATATATCACTATTGATAATATACTCACTACTGATATATAATATTATATATCAGTAGTGAGTATAGGAGAGATGATTATGAAAAAAATTGCATTAATAACTGATAGTGCTAGCGATATATCAAAAGAACTACAGGAAAAATATAATATATTTGTACTGCCATTTAAGATAATATATAGAGATAAAGAATATACTGACGGAGTGGATATAGATTCTGAATTTTTATATGAAACTATGGAAACGGGATCACCAACTACATCACTTCCATCTATGCAAGACATGGAGATTTTATTTGAAAAACTTATAAACGAAGGGTATACTGAAGCTTTAGTTGTTACTTTGTCTTCAAACTTATCCGGAGTTAACAATGCAGTACAGCTTGTTAGTGAAAGTCATCCAGAAATAAAGTGTTACGTATATGATTCATTATCTATATCTTATGGAGAGACAGTGCCACTAGTAGAAGCTGCAAAAATGATTGACAAAGGATGTTCCTTGGAAGAGATAATAAAAAAACTTCCTAAGATAAGTGAAAACATTGAAATATTCTTTGTTATAGGAACTTTAGAATATTTAATTAGAGGTGGAAGAATAGGTAAAGTAGCAGGAACTATAGCTCAGTTTTTACACTTGAAACCTATTGTTTCTGTTGGAAGAGATGGGGTTTATTATACTCATAGTAAGGCTAGAGGAAGAAAACAGTCCCTAAATAAAATTTATGATATAGGTATTGAGAAACTTAATAAAGCAAAACATGATATTTATATAGTTCCTGGAAAAGCTGAGGAAGAAGCTAAAGCTCTTGCAGAAAAATTTAGGCAACATAAAAATGCAAATAATGTAATTTGTAGTGATAATATAAGTGTTGTTTCAGGAGTTCATACTGGTCCAGGTTTTATTGGAGTACTTTTCTATAATATAGAGTAATCTATGAGTAAAGATGAACTTAAAGCTATAAAAGAAGAAGAAAAAAGGCTATATGAAGATTATAAGAAAAAATTAAATGAACTTAGAAAAGTACAGAATGAAAATGAAGCTGTTGGACAGGTGTTTACAAAGGGATTACTACCAATATATGTGCTTTATATACTTAGCTTAGGACCTACAAATGGAAATTATATATCTCATCAAATAGGAGAAAGAACTAATGGATTATGGATACCTAGTACAGGTGGAATATATCCAATATTAAAAAAAATGGAAAAAGAAGGGGTTATTGAAGGGGTTTGGGATGACTCGAAAAAGAGAGTGCAGAAAATTTATTCAATTACTGAAAAAGGATTAGAGGAATTTCACCATAAAAAACTACTTCTTAAAGAGAAAATTGAAGAAGCTTTGGAAGTTTTTAAAATTATATATGAAGATTTATACTAACAAAAGCCATTTAGGAGATTTCTCTTAAATGGCTTTTAAATTTAGAGGAGAAAAACATAAAATTGCAATAGTTGAATTATTATGAAAATTGGAATAATATATACTTAGGTACAATGAAATTTTTTATATATATGAAAATTTATGGATGTGACAGGGGGACAATAATGAGAAAAATTAAAGGATTGTTGAAGTACGCTAAAATTTATAAGAAAAGATACTTTATAGGTATAGCTTTCCTTATATTAGTAGATTTTTTACAGCTAATACCACCTAAAATCATAGGGTTCTTAACAGATAGCTTATCTCAGGGCACAGCAGATAAAAATACGCTGATATATTCGGTTATATATATATTAGTTATTGCTACAGCTATAGCCTTTGGACGATTTATGTGGAGAATTTACATAAATGGTACCTCGAGAATGGTTGAATATGATATAAGAAGCAAATTCTTTAATCATTTACAACAGGTATCTACGGATTTCTATAATGAGAAAAAGACTGGGGACTTGATGGCTTTAGCAACTAATGACTTAAATGCAGTAAGGATGGCATTGGGTCCAGGAATAATCATGTTTTTTGATGCAATTG
The DNA here is from genome assembly GCA_002381695.1 of Clostridium sp. UBA4108. Lineage (GTDB taxonomy): Bacteria > Bacillota > Clostridia > Clostridiales > Clostridiaceae > Clostridium_J. Next base: position 31,577 of record DFXM01000047.1, read on the forward strand.
TATTAACTATAGCAACACTTACAATTATGTTAACAATCAATATGAAATTAACCTTATTAGCATTAATACCGTTACCATTTGTAGCTATTATATCACAGAAATTTGGTAAAAAAATCCATAAGAAATTTATGAAAGTTCAGAATTGTTTTTCAAAGCTTACAGATGTGGTACAGGAGAATTTCTCAGGAATAAGAATAGTAAAATCCTTCGTACAAGAGGAAAAAGAATATGAGAAATTCATTGAAGAAAATGAAAATAATTTTAAGGCAAATATGGATTTTATAAGAATTTGGGGAGTGTTTTCTCCACTGATAGAATTTATTGCTTCTTTAAGTTTCGTTATTCTAGTGGTTATAGGAGGAACCTTTGTTATCTTAGGAAATATATCCTTGGGTGACTTTGTTACTTTCAATATGTATTTAGGAAATCTTGTATGGCCCATGATGGCTATAGGATGGGTTATCAATAATCTTCAAAGAGGGTTTGCATCGTTGGAAAGGATAGAAGAAGTTCTAAATACAAAGCCTGAAATCTATGATAAAGATATAAGTTTAACATCTTCTCTTAATGGAGATATAGTTATTAAAGATTTAAGCTTTATTTATAAAAATACTAAAGTTCCAGCGCTTAAAAATATAAATCTTTCTATAAAAAAAGGACAAACCTTAGGTGTTGTGGGAAAAACAGGAAGTAGCAAAAGTACGTTAATAAGTCTGTTGGTAAGACTGTATAATGTGGAAAATGGGAAGATATTTATAAATGGAACTGATATTAATAAAATCCCACTTAAAAACTTGCGTCATAATATAGGTTTTGTATCCCAAGATCCATTTCTATTTTCAACTACTTTAAGTGAGAATATAAACTTAGCCTTCGATGATATTAACATGGAAAAGATTTATGAAGCTACTCAAATGGCAGATATATATGATAATATAATGGATTTTCCAAATGGCTTTGAAACTATTGTGGGAGAGCGAGGAACCACTCTTTCTGGAGGTCAGAAGCAGAGATGCTCTATTGCAAGAGCCCTAATAAAAGATCCCGAAATACTGATTTTAGATGATTGTTTATCAGCGGTAGATGCCAAAACAGAGGTAAAGATATTAGAAAATTTAAAACAGCTTATGAAGAATAAAACATCTATAATAATATCCCATAGAATATCAGCGGTTAAGGATGCAGATAACATTATTGTTTTAGATGAAGGAAGTATTGTAGATGAGGGAAATCATGAGCAGTTAAAAAATAAAGAGGGAATCTATAAGGAAATATATGAAAAACAACAAATAGAGCAAGAAATATTAGAAGCTGGGGAGGTGTAGTAGATGGAGAATAATCATCTTGAAGAAGAGATATTAGATAAGCAATATGATTCGGTACTTATGAAAAGGCTTTTAAAATTTGCAAAACCATATAAAGGGTTAATTTTAGTGGTTGTTATAATAATGTTTGTAGTAGTATGTATGGATTTATATGTGCCATTTCTTGTTAAGAATGTTATAGATAATAACATAAATCCATCGAAAGGGATTTATAGTATCGTTGAAACACCTCAAGAAGAGGGAGTGGAATTAGCTTCAAATAAATATGTAATAAGGGGAAAAGAAAATCTAGGAACAAGAGCAACTATAGTATATGATGAAAATAATGTACCTTTTGTTGTAGAAGGAATCACAGAGGAAAATAGGTCCTATAAATTAGAAGGAGATACATTTACCCAAGATAATAATAGTTACAAGGCACATAAAATAAGTATAGAGGATATAAAAATATTAAGAAATGAGGATTTAAGGTCTATTAAAGTTAGTGCAGTTATATTACTTGGAATAGGAATACTAACCTTTATTTTGAATTATATTCAGATATTTATACTACAATATACAGGTCAAAAAATAATATTTAATATTAGAGCAACTATATTTAGACATGTGGAAGAACTTTCGCTTTCTTTCTATGATAAAAATCCTGTAGGAAGATTAGTTACTAGAGTTACTAATGATGTAGAAACCTTAAATGAAATGTATACCTCTGTACTTATATATCTGATTAAAGATTTTTTCTTAGTGATTGGAATAGTGATTGCCATGTTTATACTTAATGTGAAAATGGCCATAGTTTCAATAATAACTTTACCATTAGTTATTGCACTGACCTTCATATTTAGAAAATATGACAGGGAAGCCTATAGGAAGGTTAGAGCTAGGATATCTAGAATCAACTCTTCATTATCTGAAAATATAACTGGTATGAAGACAGTACAGATATACGGGGTGGAAGAAAAAAAATATAAGGAATTTGATAAGATTAATACATCCTATTCAGATGCAGCCATGGAACAAATTAGAGTTTTTGCTATATTTAGACCTGTCATGGACATGGTATATCAATTGGCATTAGCTATACTTATATGGGTAGGAGGAAGTGCTGTATTAAATTTAACCATCGAACTAGGAGTACTATATGCTTTTATTAGCTATATAATGAAATTATTCCAACCTATATTTGACCTTTCAGAGAAATTTGATATACTGCAATCTTCAATGGCCTCATCAGAAAGAATATTTATGCTTTTAGATAATGACAACTCTATTAAAGATCCTAAAGAACCTAAACATATAGGTAGGGCAAAGGGTGAAATAGAATTTAAAAACGTATGGTTCGCTTATAATGACGAGGATTGGGTTTTAAAGGATGTAAGTTTTAAAATCAATGTGGGAGAAACTATGGCCTTTGTAGGTGCTACAGGAGCAGGTAAAACTTCTATAATTAGTTTAATTACTAGATTATACGATATTCAAAAGGGAGAAATATTAATTGATGGAGTAAACATTAAATCTATGGCTCAAGAAGAGTTGAGGAAAAATGTAGCTACAGTACTTCAAGATGTATTCTTATTTGCAGGTGATATAAAAGGTAATGTCAGGTTAAATAATGAAAATATTAGTGATGACGATGTTATAAAAGCTTGTAAATACGTGAATGCTAATGTGTTTATTGATAAATTACCTGATGGGTATAGTTCTAAAGTCAATGAGCGAGGAACCACATTTTCTCAAGGAGAAAGACAACTTATTGCTTTTGCTAGAGCACTGGCCTTTAATCCCCCAATATTAGTTTTAGATGAGGCCACTTCTAATATTGATACTGAGACAGAAAGTTTAATTCAAGATGCCTTAGATAAATTGACAAAAGGAAGGACTACAATTGTAGTAGCCCATAGGTTATCAACTATAAAGAATGCTAATAAAATTATAGTTATGCATAAGGGGAGAGTAAGAGAAATTGGTACTCATAGTGAATTATTAGCTAAGGGTGGATTATATAGCAATTTATACAAACTTCAATATGCAGAGAAATAAAAAAGTGCTAGTACCTTAATGGTACTAGCATTAATCAATTTAATTTAAATTAAGTTTATTTATGGGGGAACATTCAAACTATAACATTATAGTAATGAATGCATATTGCAAAATTAGACTTTAAGGTAGGTTATACCATCAAGTGGTATTAGAGCTTGTGGCGAAGGGTCATTACCAGCTAAGCCCACAAGATATATAGTATAATATTTATCACCTTTTAGTGATATATTAGGAACATATAGAATTGGGATACCAGTATCAGCTAAATCTATTGACATATCATATCTACCTGGAGCTAATTCAATATAGTCAGTTATATCTAGAAAATTTAAACCTCTATATAGTATAGGGCCATCTGGTATAGCAATATCTACAGCAGGTATATTTTCTATAAATTGAGCTACTCTAACTTTAGCCTTACCTTTAGTAGGAGAACTTAGTGGTGTCTCAACAGCAGGGACTAAAATTAAATCACCGTCAATATCCTTTACTGCTGCAACTGTAATTACTGTTTTAGGAGGAACAAATAGATCTTCATTAAATAGAAGGTTTGAAGTATCGCCAGTTTTATATATCTTTATATTGTAGGTTGAGGAAGGTACTTCAAAATAATCAGTGAAGGCTCTATATTCTAAATCAGTAATTGTAGGTCTATCATTAATATAAATATCTACATTAGGAGTTCTAGGTGCAGCATGAAGAATTCTAATAAATGAATTCATATTTTCTGCATTAGCTTCAACATCTTCTTTTCTCATAGCATTATGTTTTGAAAAATAATTAGGATACATTTTAACCTCACGAAGAAATGCTTCTAGAATTAATATATGTAGCTTTAAAGGAATGGTTACAAAAAAAGCATAGAATAAAAAAATAATCTATGCTTTGAAATTTATTAAAACATATCTTTTTTAACTAAATAAACCACTGCAACCATTGTTATAAGAAAAACCACAGTAGTAACAATGGTAAATCCATTATTCTCCAGAGAAAATGGGATGTCAGTTACATTCATTCCAAACATACCAGATATTAAGGTTGGAATAGCTAAGACTATAGTTACAGAGGTTAAATATTTCATAACTTGGTTTTGATTATTAGAAATTATTGAAGCAAAAACATTCATAGTGCCGTTTAATACATCGCTATATATACTACACATTTCAATAGCTTGTCTATTTTCAATGATAACATCCTCTAAAATGTCTCTATCTTCATCATATTTAGTCAGTATTTCTAGTTTAAGAAGCTTTTCCAAGGTAAGCTCATTAGATTTTAAGGAAGTTGAGAAATAAACTAAGGATTTTTGAAGTGCAAATAGTTGTATAAGTTCTCTATTTTTTAAGGATTTATATAAAGTTTTCTCAACTAGAAGACTTTTTTTATTTATTTGTCTTAAATAAAGTAAGTAATAGTTAGATACTCTATAAAGTATTTGAAGCATAAATCTTACCTTTTTAAAAGTAAAGAAAGAAGGAATTCTCTCCTTGTTAAAATCTGCCAGTATACCACTATTTTTTAAACAAACTGTAAGTATAACCTGTGCATTGCTGATTATTGCTAAGGGATATGTATCATAGGTTAAAGAGTTGTCATCTACATCTGTAAAAGGAATGTCGAGGATGACTAAAGTACAATCATCTTCTATTTCAATTCTAGATCCTTCCTCTTCATCAAGAGCAGCATGAATAAAATCTTTTGGAATATTTAATTTTTGGCTTAGTAGAAGTATTTCTTCATCAGAAGGAGCTACTAGATTTATCCAACAACCACTTTCTATATCTTCTATAGTGTGTAAAACACCATTTAATTCACTCTTATATATAGAAATCATATGTTCACCTCTTATAAAATGTTAGGATGTATATTCTAAATCTTAATAATATACATAACATATATTTTAGCACTATAATGTAATTTGACAACATAAACATAAGATATAAAAGTAAATTTATTTATAAATATAGATTTAACATGTAATAAATAATTATTAATCATAATATAAGTTATGATATAATAATTAAGTGGTATGTAATTATGGAGGGGTCTTATGACATTAGGTGAACTGTTTATAATAGCCGTGGCTGTTTCTTTGGACGCTTTTGGAGTAGCTTTATGTATAGGATTAAATGGGGAGGTAAAATTCAGAAAAAAAACAATTTTTTCAATTTCATTTGGCTTTTTTCAATTTTTATTTTCTCTAATAGGTGGTATAGGAGGAAAAATATTTATTGAAAGAGTCGTAGCAGTTCCATCTATAATTGGTGGAATGGTCATAGCTATAGTTGGAGTATTAATGATTAAAGAAGGTATGGAATGTAAGAATGACAATTTGATTCTAAACCCTAAAATGTACTGTATACTAGGGATTTCCGTTAGTATTGATGCAATAGTTGTGGGATTTGTTACTTTATCAGCATTAAGAAGTATGGTAATATTAATTACATATACAGTAATTATAGGTATTGTTACTCTGATAATGAGTATAGTAGCTTTTATAATTTCTAAATATTTAGTTAGAATAGAAGTTATAGGGAAATATGCGGATTATATTGGAGGAATAATATTGATATTATTTGGACTTAAAATGATTTTTTTCTAAAGAAAGGATGAGTAAACTATGGAAACATTAAGAGAACTAAAAAGTTATGAAGTATTTAATTTTTTTAAAGAAATGAATAAGATTCCAAGAGGTTCAGGTAATGAAAAGGCCATTAGTGATTGGTTGGTAAAGTTTGCAAAAGAAAGAAATTTAGATGTAATTCAAGATCATGCAATGAATATAATTATTAGAAAACCAGGAACAAAAGGATATGAAGATTCACCAACAATTATTTTACAAGGACATATGGATATGGTTTGTGAAAAGAATGCAGGAACAGTGCATGACTTTGAAAAAGATCCTATTGAGTTTATAGTTGATGGAGATTTTATAAAAGCTAATGGAACTACACTAGGTGCAGATAATGGAATTGCAGTAGCTTTTGGTTTAGCTATACTTGATTCTAGTGAAATTGCGCATCCACCAATAGAACTTTTAGTGACAACAGAAGAAGAAACAGGTATGGGTGGAGCAACTGCATTAAATCCAGAACATTTGAATGGAAGAATATTAATTAATATAGATTCTGAAGAAGAGGGAGTGCTTTTAGTAAGCTGTGCTGGTGGAGTAAAAGCTAAGATCTCTATTCCAGTAGAATATGAAGAAATTGATGATAACTATTCTACAATGGTAGTAAAAATTAGAGGGCTAAAAGGTGGTCACTCTGGTATGGAGATAAATAAGGAAAGAGGAAACTCAAATAAACTTATGGGAAGATTCTTAATGGATCTTGACTCAGTGGTAGATTTTAAATTATTATCATTAAATGGTGGATCTAAGATGAATGCTATTCCAAGAGAAGCAGATGCCATTATAGCAGTTAGGATAGATGAATTGTCAAAAGTTCAAGAGAAAATTAATCAATGGAGTTCAATATTTAAGAATGAATTACAAGGTGTTGATGATAGCCTAGTATTAAACTGTGAAAAAATTGATGCTTCGAATAAGGTATTTAGTGGAGAAAGTAAAACAGCAGTACTAAGAACTTTATTTATGATGCCTAACGGAGTCCAAACTATGAGTATGTCTATAGATGGACTTGTTCAAAGTTCTACTAATGTGGGGGTTGTTATTACAAAACAAGACAGCGTTGAATTTGATAATGCAATTAGAAGTTCTGTAAAATCTTTAAAGAAAGCTATAGTAGATCAGATGACTGTTCTTGCACAACTTTTAGGTGGTAGCATTGAGTTTGAAGCAGACTATCCTGAATGGCAATATAATCCAAATTCTAAGATTAGAGAAATATTTGAAAAAGCATATGAAAAGACCTTTAGTAAAAAAGCCGAAATTTCAGCAATCCATGCTGGACTTGAATGTGGCTTACTAAGTGATAAGTTTAATGGGGCAATAGATCAAATATCTTTTGGACCAAACATCTATGATGTTCATACTCCTGATGAGCATGTAAGTATTTCATCTGTAGATAGAATGTACAAATATTTACTTGAAGTATTAAAATCAATAAAATAGAATCTAAGATAAAAAATCTCCGGTAATTTGGAGATTTTTTATTTGTACATTATATCAAATTAAGGTATACTAAAAATTAGAAAAATATAAAACTTTAATAAGCCGATTAATCTATGATGATTTAGATTTTACTTATTGAACACATCATCTATGTGGTATATGTTTTTAATTTTCCATATGTTTTTAGAATTTTTTTCTAAATGTATGTCATATCTAATAGTTTTATAGGGAGGATGGCTATCTATACCAGTTACTTCCACTATACAGAAGGTATTATCTGAAAATTTAATTTCATAATTATCTAAAGAATAGAGTTTATTTTTATTAAATAAACCGGTAGTAGTATAATTTTTTACTGCATAATCCAAATCTGTATAATTCATATTATTATACCGATTTATGGAGATATAAATACATAACGTTATTAAAAATAGTGATATAAAAAATACATTGAATATAGAAAGAGATTTTCTTTTTATATATTTATTTTTTTTGTAAATGAATTTATACATAATTAAATCATCACCTTAAGATAAATTACAATATATAAATTATAAAATAAAATGGCATAATTGTCAATATTTTACATTAGGAGAGTGGAGCAATGGAATTTTCTTCAATTGTGTTAATGGAAGTAGATAAGCAGAAGCATTTCATAAAAGAGTTAGGAAGTTACGAAATTGGTCAGGGTGCAGAAAATATAAGAAAATTTTTTTGTCAGGGTGAAGAAATAACTGTTTATTTCGATACTAATAAAGAGGTTGAAGATTGGGAATTTACTGCCATATATGATTTCTTTAATGAAGAGGACTTTAGTAATAACGGATTTACTATTGAACCCTATGATGAAGAATATAATCCAACATGGATAGTTAAATTCCAATATCATGAGGATCATGAGGTGGTAAAAGAAAAGATTAATAGATTATGTTCACTTATAACTTTAAATATGAAAATAGTTTTTGACAAAATAAAAGATAAACAATCGGATTATAATTAAAGGATATTAACATCCGAGGGGGGAACTATGCGATTAGAATACATTAGTAAAGTAAAAGAAAATGATGTGTTGGGGAAAAATGTATATACTAATGATGGAAAGATATTATTGCGAGCTGGCGTAAAACTTTCGGACTTATATATAAAGAGACTAAATGAATTAGGTGTATATTATGTATATTTAGAAGATGTTAGATTGGATGATGTAGAGGTAGAAGATGAGAAGTTAACTTTACTAAAACAACAAACTATGCAAAGTTTAAGAGAAATTTCAAGAGGTGTAGGTATTGTTGAAAGTAGCAAAAGGTATTTACAAACAGTGGATGAGTTAATAGATTATATTGTGGAAATTAATGATGTAAATAAGAGTTTGACGGATATACGAACTCATGATAATTATACATTTATACATAGCGTTAACACTGGAGTTATGGCTGTATTCTTTGGAATGACTTTGGGAATGAAGAGACAAAGTCTTACAGAATTAGCAATAGGTGGAATGCTTCACGATATAGGAAAGATAAAGATAGCTACTAGTGTTATAAATAAAGAAGGCCCCCTTACGGATGAAGAGTTTAATGAAATGAGGAAACATCCTATTTATGGGAGAAAACTTCTTGAAAAAAATGTTAATATACCATCTACATCTATTTTAGCGATAGAACAACATCATGAAAAGATAAACGGAAAAGGTTATCCTTATGGATTACGAGGAGAAGAAATCAGTACATTTGGGAAGATAACTGGAATTTGTGATGTTTATGACGCAGTAAATAGTAATAGAAGTTATAGAAAAAAATTTAATCCTAATGAGGCATATGAGCTTATATTGTCAGGGTGTGGTATAGACTTTGATAATAAGTTAGTAAATATTTTTAGAAATACTTTTTCAGTGTATAGCTTGGGATCTTGTGTAAAGCTTTCAAATGGGGTAGAAGGATATGTTATCAGGCAAAATTCTAGGTTTCCAGATAGACCAGTGATAAGAGTACTTTATGATCATGAAACAAGAAAGCCTACAAAATTTTATGAAATTGATTTATTGAAGCATCTTAATTTAATTGTTCAAGAAGTAATATAAAGAATTATAACTAATATATAGCTTAGAAATGCACCTAAACTTAAATTATATGTTGGTGCATCTTTTTTATTCAGCGAAAGCTAAATATATTAATAACAAAGGGATGGGGTATGAACATGAAAATTTCAAATATAAAAGTTACTATTACTGAAAAAGATTTATATAGTATAGTTTCAGAGGTACTTGATAAGTATATAAAAATACCAGGTATAGCTATAAATAAAATACTTATAGATGAATACATTAGTGTAAGTGGAGTTTATAAAAACAAGATAACCATACCTTTTGAATTAGGGATATCTATAAAAGGAGTTAAGAACAATGTATTATATTTAACTATTGAAAAGATTAATGTTAAAAAGATAAGAATAATAAATTCGATTACTAATATGGTAATAAAAGTAATGACTAAGCAATTTGAAGAGTTTGGAATAGATATGTGTAAGAAAATTATTAGTATAGATTTTTATAAATTATGCCCTATAATTCCGTGGGTAGATTTTGTAATTAAGGATCTGAAGCTCATATCTTATGGTTTAGAAGCAGAAGTAAGTGATTTTAATTTTATTAATGAAGAAAACGCACTAGAAAAAAATGAGCATAGTGAAATTTCAAACCCTGTTAAGAAAATAGAGATTCCTAAAACAGCAGAAAATAGCAGAGCTAGTAATGCTAGATATACTTATAGAAATTTTAGAGGGGAGTTTAAATATAGATTTCCTAAAAAATATGAATGTATGTATGATTACGTAGTGTTAATACCAGATATAATAGCATTATTATTGAGATTATTTAGGGATAAGAAGGTTACAAAGGAAACAAAATTTAATATATCTATAGCATTAGCATATCTATTCTTTCCATTAGATATTTTACCTGATAGCATACCATTTATTGGACAAATTGATGATATAGCGGTTACTTTTTTTATGCTACAAAAAATATTATGTGACATTCCAGAGGAAATTATTCTAGAAAATTGGGACGGTGAAGAGAATATAATAGTAATTGTTAAAGAGGCTATAGGGTTTTTGAATGATAAATTTAAAGTAAATGAAATTAAAAAAATAGTAGATATAGTTAGAATATCTTTAAAAAAATCTTATAATTTTTTTGTAGAGTAACATATAAGGAGAGTATTATGGCAAAAAAATATTATGCAATAAAAAAAGGTTATGATTTTAATAACAATATTGTAATGGAAAATGTTATAGTTGAAAGCTGGGCTCAGTGTTTAAGTTATGTGAAGGGAGCTAGTGGAGCAGTTTATAAGAGTTTCTTATCTAAAGAGGAAGCTAAAGAATATTTAAACACCTCTAGTAACTTAAAAAAAGGTGAACACGAATATCCATTAGATATACCACATATATATGTAGATGGTAGCTATAATGCTCGTGAAAATTTATTTGGATATGGTTTAGTAGTGGTTTATCAGGACGTTATTATTTATGCAGAATATGGCGGGGATGAAAATCATAAGGAATCTAATCAAAGACAAGTTCAAGGTGAATTAAAAGCATCTATTGCTGCCATGAAGTTTGCTATTGAAAATAAGTTTAAGGAAATTGTTATTTTATATGATTATGAGGGAGTATGTAGTCATGCTACTGGAGCTTGGGAAAGAAAAAATAAATTATCTGAAAGCTATTATGAACAGGTACAAGAATTTAAAAATCAGAGAGGCTTAAACGTAATATTTGTTAAGGTAGACAGTCATACAGGAGATTTATATAACGATATGGCAGATGAATTATCTAAGGTTGGTGCTAAAGTATCATTAGAATATGTTGTAGATAAAGCCATTAATGGGAAAAAGATAAAAGTAAAAGATTGCTTAGTTAAAGAACATTTGCAGCCCATACTGAAGATGAGTACAGAGAACCTTGAAATACAGCAAAAAGAAGAAATCTATGGTTGTAAAAATGATGATAGATATTTAAACCTCATCAAGGAATTAAAGAAGCTACATAACTTTGAACTAAGACAGAAGATTAAAAATATAGAAGATGAAGAAAAAGATAACTTTCTAGTACATCTTATAGAAAATTATCTATAAGATTGAAGAATAATAATAAATTAATTGCACATCATATAAGTAAGTAAATGAAGGGATGTGTACTATATGAAAATATTATTCAAATTGGTTACAGTTGGAACTATGGTAGCTGTTGCAGCAAACTATGTAATGCCTATGCTTGATAAAAAAACTAAAAGAAAAATGAAAAGAAGAATGAAGGATATGCAGTATATGGCGGGAGATATGATAAATAAAGCAGTTACTTCATTAAAATAGCTAGAGGAAACTCTAGCTATTTTAATTTCTAATATTAGAAAAATTAAATTTGTCTAAAAAACTATATAACATTTTGTTTATTTTGACAGTTTATGATACAATATACAATATAAATAAACTTTTAATGAAATATTAAATATAGAGAAGAGGATGGGTTTTATGAAGATTTTATCTTTGGGGGAAAAGATAAAGGAGAGACGTAGGGAGCTAGATATGACGCTTAAAAACTTAGCTGGAGATAGAATTACCGCTGGCCAGATAAGTTTAATCGAGTCAGGAAAATCAAATCCTAGTATGGATCTTTTAGAATACTTAGCCAATACTTTAAATGTGTCTGTAGAATATCTTATGGAAACAGAAGAAACTCAAGCAAACAAAATTTGTTTATACTATGAGAAGCTATCTCAAATAAATATTCTTAGAGATGAGTTAGCAGATGCAGAGAAACATATTAATATGTCAATGGAGTACATAGAGAAATACAATTTAGAAAATAGAAGAGCTAAATATATGTATTTAAAAGCATTGATTCATGAGAAGAAAGAAGAATACAGCTTAGCTGAAGAATTACTTTTATCATCCAATGTAATTTATATGAAAAATGAGAATTATGAGGAAGTAATAAATATACTTATTCTTTTAGGGAAAATATCATTAAATCTAAATGCATATAATTCAGCTTACAGTTATTTTCAACAGGCTGAGAAGGTATTCAATGAAGAAAGTATATTTGATGAACTCCTAATTGGAGAAATTTATTTTTACATAAGTTTATCTTTATATAGATTGGGGCTTAATGATAAATCTTTAGAGTATGTTAAATTTGTTGAAGAGAAAGTAAGATTGTTAAAAAATACTCATGATTACTCAACATGCTTTATGAATATAGCTAATGATCATTTTCAATTAGGGAAAATGCAAGATGCTATTAAGTTTATGAAAGCAGGGTTAAAGTTATATGAAATGAAAGAGAATAATAGAAAGTATTCAAAAATACAAAATGATATCGGCTTCTTATATTCTGAATATGGAGATATCGACAAATCTTTTGAGCATTTAGAAGAAGCAAGATGTATAAGAGAAAGAGACGAAGAGGGTCTATTAGAGACTTTGATAAATATTTGTTATAATTATATAAAAACTAAAGATAATGACAATGCTAGAAAAACCTTAGATATTATAAAACAATGTTTGCAAAACATTAATCATGTAGATGGAAAAGATTTTTGTAATTATTATTTGCTAAAATATAAAGTGGAAATTTTAGAGAATAAGTATGATGAAGCAGAAAAAACTTTAGTGGAAACTTTAAGTTATGCAGAAAAAATGGGATATAAAAGACAAAGTGTTAAGTTGGCAATAACTTTAGGAAAATTCCTCATGGATATAGGAAGAGAGCAGGAGGCATCTAAATACTTAAATACAAGTATTAAGATTTTATATGATATGGACAAATTGTCTGACTTTTAATAAAGAGGGGTATAATTATGGAGATATTATCGACGGGAGAAAAGATTAAAAGAATAAGGGTATATAAAGGAATGACGCTTAAAGATATTTGTGAAGATAAGATTTCTGTATCAAAAATGAGCTGCATTGAAAATAATAAAGTGGTAGCAGAAGAATGGATTTTGGAATTAGTGGCAAAAAAATTAGATTTAGATATAGAATATCTTAAGTACGGGGTAAAAGAGCAGATAGAAAGCAATATAAGTGATTTTTCTCAAGGCAAAAACATAAATATAGAAGATATTCTTTATAATATAGATTATGCAGATAAATATAAATATTATAATTTAAGTTGTAAATTATTTCAGATATTGTTTAAACTATATCTTTCAAAGGGGAATAAAGAAAAGCTCAGTAATATAATTCCAAGATATTATAATTCGTGCCAAAAATCTAAAGATGAACTTTTATATATAGAGTACTATATGGATATAGCAAGATATCTGTGTATTAATAAGGAGTATTTACAAGCATGTAGTTATTTTGCAACTGTAAGAAGAAAGTTAGAGGAAATTGATAAAAAACAATCTGATGAATACATAAAAGCTATTTATGATCAATGTGCTTCTTATTTTATGGGGAAAGAAATTAGTAAGGCTTGTAATATGATACCAGATTTAATTGAAGTTCTTGAATTTGAACAATCAGATTCTACTAAAGCAGAGATATGTAAGATCATTGCACTAGTAAGTATATATTTAGATAAAGAGAGATTTTATGAATATAAAGATAAAGCTCTTTCTTTATATGGTGAAAATACCCATGAAAAGAGCAAAGCGTATTATAATTTTGGAGCATCCATGTTAGAAAATGGAATGATAGAAGATGGATTAAAATATATAAATATAGCTATTGAAGAATATCCAAAGGATGATAATGACAAATTGTGTAAATTTTACATAAATATAATTAAGACTCTTATAGAATATGACCAATTAACCCAAGCAGAGTCTTTATCAGAAATAACAATAGATTTAGCAATAGAGATTGATAAAGTTTCTTATATCGATAAGGCGTATTATTATAAAGCATTACTTTTAGAAAAGCAAAATAAATTTATTTTGGCAGAAACATACATTAATCTTTCTTTGGATGCACTTGTAAAATATGGAAGTAGAGATGAAATTATTAAAAGATATTTAAGAATTGGAAATATGTATTATAAATTAGGCGAATTAAAGGATTCTATTAGATACTTTGATCTTGCTATAAAGGAAGAGAAAGAATTTTATATGTAATATAATTTAAAACTCTAGAGATTTATCTCTAGAGTTTTAAATTTATTTTAATGATATTAATTAAGTTTAAATTTGTGAGTATTTATTGATAATATGGTTTTTTGCTTTAAGTTCTAAGGTATCATCTAAAGGTGTCAGTGATATATCAGGGTATTTGTTATTTAAAGCTAATGAAATTAGCCTATCTGCTAATTCTGGATTCTTAGACAAAAGACTTCCATGAAAATAAGTACAGAATGTATTTTTGTATATACATCCTTCTTTTCCATCTTCTCCATTGTTACCATAACCATGCTTTATTATTCCTAAAGGTTTTAAATCACCAGTAAAAGTTTTACCAGAATGGTTTTCAAAGCCAACATAGGTTTCCTTAAAATCTTCATTATATATGACACAATTGCCTATGAATCTTTTTTCGCATCCTTCGGTATAGATATCTAATATGCCTAATCCATCTAACTTTTCTCCTGTAGCAGTTGTATAGCTTTTCCCAAGTAACTGATATCCACCACAGATACTTAGAAACACTTTATTATTCTCTATATATTCAGAAATACTTTCTTTTTTTGTCTCAAGAATATCTTTAGAAACTATGGACTGCTCATAATCTTGACCACCACCAAAAAATACAATATCATAGTCATCTTTAATAAAATTATTACCAATGGAAACATTAATTAAATTAACTTTAATGCCTCTACTTTCAGCTCTATGTTTAAGAATAAGAATATTTCCTATATCCCCATATACGTTCAATAGATCAGGATATAAATGACAAATGTTTAGTTCCATACTATTACCACCTTACCAAATTTTATTGATATACCCTTTACTATGAAGTAGTTTTCTTAAATGCAACATAGCAGTATAGGTCACCAAAATATAAGTTGTATCTTCTTTAGAGTTAATTATGCTATTAATAAGAGTATCGTCATCTTCACATAATATAAATTTATTTGTATGTAAATTTGCAACTTTTAATCTTACTGCCATATCATAAAGTCTAATTCCGCTTATGATAATATCATTTGTATTTAAGGTGGTCAAACTTTCAAAATCAACATCCCAAATCCAAGAAACATCAGTACCATCAGCGTAGTTATCATTAAGCATTAAAGCCAAATTAATAGGTTTATTATCTAAAAGTATAGTATTAATAGCTTGATTATATCCAGCAGGATTTTTTACTAATATAATTTTTACTTCTTTTCCATCAATATCTAAAATCTCTTGTCTTCCAAAACTACTTTTTTGATTTGATAATGAATTTATAATGCTATTTTCATTGATCCCTAGTTCACTTGCTACGGCAATAGCACATAAAGCATTATAAATGTTATATTCTCCAGCTTGACTAATAATATATTCTGTATTATTAATTAAAACTTCAGATCCAGAAGAAGTTAAGTTTATTATTTTATTAACAGAATATTTAAGTTCAGGTCTTTTATAATTACAGCCTTCGCAGTAATATTTACCAAGATGATTATAAGTTATAAAGTCGTAGCTATAGGGAGTCTTGCAAAATTTACAAAATTTACTGTCCGCATTTACATTTAAAACAACATTATCTTTTATAGGTACATTAAATCCATAATAAATAGATGAATTAGTGCAAGGCATTTTGCCTAATAAAGATTCATCACCATTGAGTATTAAAGTGGTATTAGGAGTTTTTTGAATTCCTTCTAGTATTTTATTATAAGTAGTATGTACTTCGCCATATCTGTCTAATTGATCCCTGAATAAATTTGTAACAGTAATTATATTAGGTTTTAACGAATTTGTAATAATTTGAAGATATGCTTCATCTACTTCAATAACAGCATACTTTTTTTTACGTCTCCCAGTAAATTTATAGTTGTCAATAAAGCAAGCTACTATTCCAGTATTCATATTAGCGCCGGTATTATTTGTAATTACGTCTTTTTCATCTTTTTTTAGCATGTTATATATCATGCTTGTAGTTGTAGTTTTTCCATTGGTTCCAGTAACTAGTACTACAGAATAATTTTTAGAAATAGTTGATAATATATTTTTATCTATAGCTAAAGCTATTTTACCAGGAAAATTAGATCCACCTTTGAAAAATGCTTTAGATAAATTTAATACTATTTTTGAGGTTATTATAGAAATAAAAGAATTAATTTTAATTTTGAACACATCCTTTAAAAATACTTATCTAATTAAATATTAGATTTAACATCAAGTTTATATTATAACATATGAAAGAATTAATGGCACTAATTTCATTTATATTAACTAAGAAGCTACACATTATATATAAATGTTGTAAGAAAGTAAAATAGGTAAGGTGTGATAAGAGTTATATTACTATGAAAATATTTCCTTTTATTATAAAATTATAGGTGAATTTTTAAAATAAAGATGAATAGTTAAGATAAATTTAATTATATGAATTAATTAGAATAGAATCATATAATACATAAAAACAATATATGTGCTACACTAAATATGATAATGAATGATTTTGAATATTATATTGCAATTTCACTTTCATATAGAGAATTTATACATAAATAATAAAATTTTTCTTGCATTTTTTTTAATATGTAGTATCATAATATTGTAGATATCTTAATATATTATTAAAAATGAGAATAAATAATATTGGATAATTGAGCTGGGGGTAGAGAAATGAGCTTAGATTTAAATTATTTAAAGATTAATACAACAAATGAGGTGTACAGAAACTTAAATAGTGCAGCACTTATATCGCATGCATTAAAAAGATCAGAAGGTACGTTGGCCGATAGTGGAGCATTAGTAGTCCAAACTGGAAAATATACAGGAAGATCACCTAAGGATAGATTTATTGTTAAGCAAAAAAACATAGAAGATCTAATAAATTGGGGAGACGTTAATTTACCTATTGATGAAGAGGTTTTCAATAGCTTGTACTCAAAAGTTACAAAATATCTTTCAGATAAAGAATTGTTTGTTTTTGATGGGTATGTAGGGGCTATGAAAGAATACAAAATGAACATAAGAGTTATAAATGAATATGCTTCAGAGGCACTTATGTCAACGCAATTATTTAGAAGGTTTAAAGAGGAAGAATTAAAAGGCTTTGAACCAGAATTTAATGTGGTAGTTGCACCAGGATTTAAAGCTAATGGAAAAGAAGATGGTGTAAATTCAGAGGCATTTATAATAATAAATTTTGATAAAAAAATTGTTCTTATTGGGGGAACTCAATATTCAGGAGAAATAAAAAAATCAATCTTCTCTATAATGAACTTTTTATTGCCGCTAAAGGGAGTATTCCCAATGCATTGTTCAGCTAATATAGGAGAGAATGGAGATACTGCTGTATTTTTTGGCTTATCAGGAACAGGAAAGACTACATTATCTGCCGATCCAGATAGAAAATTAATTGGTGATGATGAACATGGTTGGTGTGATACAGGAGTATTTAACTTTGAAGGTGGATGTTATGCCAAAACTATAAATTTAGATAGAGAAAAAGAGAAGCAAATATATGATGCATTGAAATTTGGTGCCCTTTTAGAAAATGTAATATTAGATGAAAATAACAAACCTATATTTGAAGATGGGTCACTAACAGAAAATACTAGAGGTGCATATCCAGTGGAATATATTGAAAATGCGGAATTAGGTGGAATTGGTGGACATCCTAATACTATTATTTTCTTAACTGCGGACGCATTTGGTGTAATTCCTCCAATATCTAAACTTACAAAGGAAAGTGCTATGTATCACTTTATGTCAGGATACACAAGTAAACTAGCAGGCACAGAAAGAGGTATTACGGAGCCAAAAGCTACATTCTCTGCTTGTTTTGGTGAACCATTTATGTTAATGAAACCAGCAGTTTATGCTAAGTTGTTGGGTGAGAAAATTTTAAAACATAATACAGAGGTATATTTAGTAAACACTGGATGGTCAGGTGGAGAATATGGTGTTGGAAAACGAATGAATCTAACATATACAAGAGCCATGGTTAAAGCTGCCATAGAGGGTCAATTAAGAAATGCTGAATTTGAAAAAGATAATAAATTTAATATGCTTATGCCTAAGAGTGTTCCAGGAGTGCCAAGTGAAATTTTAAATCCAAGAAATACTTGGGCAAATAAAGAAGCTTATGATGTTAAATCTGCAGAACTTATTAGACAGTTTAATATTAACTTTAAAAAGTTTAAAGAAGTAACTTCAGATATATTAGATGCCGCTCCAAGAGAGTAGAATATAAGGCTAGGAATAGTAAAGGACTATGTCAAAATAATAATTTTGACATAGTCCTCTTATTTCCTTAATTTATTATAATTTGCATATAAAGCTTAATTTATATATAATTACATAAGAATAGTTTGTAAATTTGAATAATATCAAGGAGAGATGGAATGTGAAAAAATCTAAAGTGTTTAGTGTTCTTATAGGTATTATTATATTAGTAGTGGCAGTATACTTATTTATGAATAATAGAGGAGAAGTTTCAATAAATGAAGACTTAAATGTAGTAGTGGAGAAATGGGAAAATATATATGAAGGTAATAATATTCATTTTTACTACATAGATTCTAGTAAACCTGAAATTAAGAATCTAAAAAATAAATATGAATTTGATAGAATGACAAATAAAGCTGAGGATGAAATATCAAAAACTATGATCTTATCTGGTTGGTTAAATAGCAGAAGTAAACCTAAAGTATCGGCTATGGATAGTAAAAAAACTGCAGAAGAGATTATTTTACAATTAGAAACTAATGAAGTTATTTCTCAAAAGGACTACAATTCAGTATTGGAAGAGGCTTTGGCGACTATAGGAATCATCAGTAGAAGTGGTGAATTAAGAGGTGAAAATGTTTATGGTATCATCGAAATATGGAGTGAAAGATATAATAAATGGGTGGCTATAGATGGTATGAATGAAAGCTATTTTACTATTGATGATGTACCATTATCGGCAGTGGAATTAGTTGAGTGTAATATATCTAAGGTTATATTGCCAAATGGCGAAAATAAAATTAAGAATAAAAGTAAATATTTTAAAGAATTAAGCAAAAGTATTAAAGCTTATACAATAAAGATAGATAATAGTAAATATACAGATATGAAGAGTAATTCTAATATAACATATGTTAAGGATATACAATTTACTCAGTTGGAAACTAAGGAAGGATATATTCAACCTACGATTTTTGTCAATAAATCAGATGTATTTGAATTAAATCCAACAGTGTCATATAAAAATGAGGAAACGGATACTATGCCTACACTTATATTTGCTAAAAAAAACATAAAAGAAGATGGGGATAATTATAAAAAGTTTTCCATTGGAGCATTTCAAAATAGTATTATGATTGATGAATTTTATTTAAGTATAAATGATGAACCATATATTAAAGTAGAAACCTATTATGATATAGCTTTACAAGGCGGTAATAATGTTATTAAATTATCTTTAGACGGAAAAAATGCAGTAAGAACAGTAGAAATTAAAAAGAAATAAGAAAGAGGTATTTATACATGGATTTTATCTTATTATTTAAAGCAATAATAATAGCAATAGTAGAAGGCGTAACGGAATTCATTCCAGTATCATCCACTGGACATATGATTATAGTTGGAGATTTAATTAATTTCACTGGAGACTTTGCAAAATTATTTCAAATTGTTATTCAACTAGGTGCAATACTAGCCATAGTAGTTTTATATAAAGAGAAGTTATTTGGATCCATAGGAGGATTTTTTAAAGGAAAGCAGACATCGATTAGATTTTGGGTTAATATAGTTATTGCTTGTATACCAGCCGCTGTTTTAGGTTTTGCACTTGAGGATATGATAGACAAATATCTATTCAACACTAGTACTGTAACCCTTGCTTTAATAGTTGGAGGGATATTGATGATAGTAGCAGAAAAGACCTTTAGAAATAAAACTATAACTAGAGATATAGATGACATGACTATTGGCCAGGCTTTTAGAGTTGGAGTTTTTCAATGTTTAGCAATGTGGCCAGGAATGTCAAGGTCTGCATCTACTATAATAGGTGGATGGGTAAATGGGTTATCTACAGTAGTTGCTACTGAGTTTTCATTCTTTCTTGCCATACCTGTAATGGTAGGAGCTTCAGGAATAAAGTTAATAAAGTATGACAATCCTTTAAGTGGTGGAGAGATAATAGTTCTAATAGTTGGATTTATTGTAGCATTTTTATCAGCGCTTGTATGTGTTGAAAAATTTATTGGATATCTAAAGAAAAAACCAATGAAAAATTTTGCTTATTATAGAATTGTTTTAGGTGTAGTATTATTTGTTCTAGCATTAACAGGAATAATAACAGTATAGAAGTATAATTTTTAAACAATATAGTATATAAGTTGTAATTAATTTTCTACATTATACAAATAGACTTAAATAAAAAATTAGATTAATTAGAACTTCAATTTTAATATCTAATAAAATGAAAGCATATTTGTATAATGTTTAATTAATATGAATTATCATTATTACGACATATATATTTTAAAAAGGTTATTTTAAGATAGTATTCTAAATAGCCTTTTTTAAATTAAATATTAAAAAATTAATAGTAGAGTTTAGCTAGTATGTATAAGGAATAATATAATAATTTCTATAGAAAAGTATAATTAGTATAGTAAAACTTTATTAAGGAAAATCATTGTAGTATATTAATTAACCATGGGAGGATATTAAATGCTACAAATTAACCAATTATGATTATAATTGAAATTTTCAGAAATTACACATTAATTTGACATATTACACAAAGAATTTTATAATGACCTTAATCATATTTCTATTAGATTGTTAGATGGAGGGTATATATGAAGGAAATTAAGCGCTATTTAGAAACAAGAGAAGGAGAATATAGTTTTTATTTTGAAGACTTAAAAAGTGGGTATACTTACGGATTCAATGAAAAGAATCAGATGCCAGCGGCTGGATGTATTAAAGTACCTATAGCTATGGCTGTAATGAAGGAAGTAGAGAATGGTAATATATCATTAAGTGAGTTAGTTGAAATAACTGAAGATGATAAGGCTTCAGGTTTTTTTGGAATTATTAGTGAATTTACAAATAAAAAGTATTCTATAAAAGAGCTAATAGTAGCTATGTTAATTCAAAGTGATAATACAGCGGCATGCAAAATTATCAAAATTATAGGAATGAATAAGATAAATGATCTAATTCAAAATATAGGACTTAAATCTACAATGGTTAAAAAATATCCATCTAATATTAAACTAGAGGATGAAAACGAAAACATAACAACAAGTTACGATTTGTCCAAAGCTTTAAAATTGTTAAGAAACGAAGAAGTACTAACAAAAGAAAATAGTGAATTTATTTTACAAGTACTACAAAAACAGCAACCCACTTCAAAAATACCATTTTATTTACCTAAAGAGATTCAAGCGAAAGCAGCCAATAAAATAGGGCTGTTAGATAATTTAGAAAATGATATGGTCCTTGTAAGTACAAAAAAAGGAGATTTTGTATTTACTGTGATGGCTAATAAATTACCGTCAAATGTATATGGAGTCACTACAATATCAAAATCTGGGAAAATGATGTATGATATGATTGATAAAGATTGGAATTAATAAATTTTAAAATAAGGTGTAATCTTACGATTACACCTTATTTTAATACAATGATGATTTTTTAGGGATTTAGCCAATGTTAAGGGTGTTGTTGTAATAATTAAGAGTAATAAAATAACAACTGTACCTGATGTATCTATATATGAAAAGAAGAAAAAAAAGTAGAATTACTTTAAAAATGACACTTAATTTAACTTAATGGAATATATACTAATGTGGACATGCAATACCTATGGTAAGATAAGTCTTGTCGCTGAGAGGTGATAACAAAGCAGCAAAAACGAGTTGAAAAACTTAAAAAAAGTTGTTGACAAAGAAGAAATTCTTTGATAGAATAGTAAAAGTCGTC
>DFXM01000015.1 GCA_002381695.1 Clostridium sp. UBA4108
TTTTGAGAGGTGATATTTTTGAGATTAAAGGGTTTAATGACCCCACTACAGTTAAGCGAACAATATAAAAGTATTATGTCAGCCATAGAATATGGGAGATGTCCCATTGGAACTTATGGTATTTCTGAGTCTGCAAAAAGTTATCTCTTATATGGAGTGTTAACTGGAATAGATAAAAAGATGCTAATAGTAACTCATAGTGACGTAGAAGCAAAGAATATTTATGAGGATTTATCTTTTTATTTTAATGATGTTTATTATTTACCCACAAAAGAAGTGGTATTTTATAATATTGATGCAGTTTCAGGTGATTTAAGGTGGGAGAGATTAAAGGTTTTAAAAAAAATGCTAGAAGAGGGGCAAAAAATTGTTGTAACTTCTGCAGAGTGTTTAGTAGCGTGTTACACGCCAGTGGACCTATTTATAAATCATACTTTCAGCCTTTCAGTAGGTGAGATAGTTAATATTAAGGACCTTAGCCAAAAGCTAATAGAGTGTGGATATGAGAGAAATGCCGTAGTGGATACTAAAGGACAGTTTTCTATAAGAGGAGGTATTATTGATATATATCCTCCAACTAGTGGACTTCCTTATAGAATAGAATTATTTGATGAGGAAATTGATTCTATAAGAACCTTCAATACTGACACTCAAAGAAGTATTGATAAAGTGCAGTCTATTGAGATTTTCCCAGCTAAAGAAATAATTTTAACAAATAAAAATATAGAAAATGGTTATAGAGGAATAAATGAGGATTTTGAAAAGTCTATAGAAGGCTTTAAAAAGAAAAAGGATAAGGAAGCAATAAATAGATTGACTTCTATCATTAATAATAATGTAGAATTACTGAAAGAAACCTGGTCCTTTGAGACTATAGATAGCTATCTTCCATATTTTTATGATAAGACTTCTACTTTGTTTGATTATATGAAGGATTGTTTTATAGTAGTAGATGNNATTATTTTGAGTTTAGTGAAAACTATGAGAACTTTCTTAGAAGAGGTAATATCCTTCCAAAACAAGGGGAAATGTTAATACCTAAAGAAGGCATTATCGAAGAATTAAAGGCAAGAAAGTTAATGATCATGGAAGGGATTTCAAAAACTGCAAAATATATAGAGCCAAGAACTATAACATCCTTTTCTCAGATTACCATTCATGATTATCATGGACAACTAGATCTTTTAATTGAAGATATAAAAGATAAAAAAGAAAAAAAATATAAAACTTTAATTCTTTCAGGTACTAGAAGTAGAGGAGAAAGACTTATAGACACCCTAAGGGATAGAGGTATTGAAGCAACCTACAAGGATATGGTATCTAACATTGAAAGTGGTGAGGTTGTAGTTACCTTTGGAAATGCTACAAAGGGTTTTGAATATCCAGAGCTTAAGGTCTGTGTAATATCAGATACTGAAGTCTTTGGACAATCTAAGAGAAAAAGTATAAGAAGAGTAAATAAAAAAGGTGTTGGCAAGATAAAAAGTTTTACAGAGCTTAAGCTTGGAGATTATGTTGTTCATGCTAACCATGGAATAGGTGTATATAAAGGTATAAAGCAGTTGGATGTGCAAGGACATAAGAAGGACTTTTTAGAACTTTCCTATAACTCTGGGGATACACTTTATGTACCAGTAGAACAACTAGATTTCGTACAAAAGTATATTGGTAGTGAACGAAAGGCTCCAAAGGTCAACAAGCTTGGCGGAAGTGAATGGGCAAAGGCTAAAAATAAAGTTAAAAAGTCTATAGAAGAAATTGCAGAGGATTTGGTAAAACTTTATGCTGTTCGTTCTACATTAAAGGGACATAAGTATTCTGAAGATACTGTGTGGCAAAAACAATTTGAAGAAGAATTTCCATATGATGAAACTCCAGATCAATTAACTGCCATTGAGGATATCAAAAAGGATATGGAAAGCTATAAGCCTATGGATAGACTTCTTTGTGGAGATGTTGGATATGGAAAAACAGAAGTGGGACTTAGAGCAGCTTTTAAGTGCGCTATGGATGGAAAGCAAGTAGCATTACTAGTGCCTACAACCATATTAGCTGAGCAGCATTATAAAAATATGCTAAAAAGATTCTCGGATTTTCCTATAAAAATAGATATGGTAAGTAGATTTAGAACACCAGCACAAGTAAAAGCAACGTTAAAAGCAGTTAAGGAAGGTAATGTAGATATTTTGGTTGGAACTCATAGATTACTTCAAAAGGATGTAGCGTTTAAAGATCTTGGAGTTTTAATTATAGATGAAGAGCAAAGATTTGGCGTTACACATAAAGAAAAAATTAAAGAATTTAAGAAAAATATTGATGTATTAACCTTAACGGCAACACCGATTCCAAGAACGCTACATATGTCGTTAACAGGGGTTAGGGATATAAGTGTTATCGAAACACCACCGGAAGAAAGATATCCAGTACAAACCTATGTGGTTGAGTTCAATGATCAACTTATGAGAGATGCTATAATGAGAGAACTAAACAGAGATGGACAGGTATTCTTTGTTTACAACAGAGTTGAAACTATTAGAGATATGGCAACATACTTATCAAAACTTGTGCCAGAGGCAAGAATAGCTGTAGCTCATGGGCAGATGACAGAAAGAGAATTAGAAAATATTATTTTAGATTTTATAGAAAAAAAATATGATGTCTTAGTATGTACAACTATAATAGAAACAGGAATAGATATTCCTAATGCAAATACTATGATAATATACGATTCAGATAAAATGGGACTTTCTCAACTTTATCAATTAAGAGGAAGAGTAGGACGAAGCAATAGAATTGCTTATGCATACTTCACCTATATGAAGGATAAGGTTTTAACAGAGGTAGCAGAAAAACGATTAAAGGCTATAAAGGATTTTACAGAGTTGGGTTCAGGGCTGAAGATAGCTATGAGAGACTTAGAAATTAGAGGTGCTGGAAATATAATGGGATCGGCTCAATGCGGTCATATGTCTAGTGTTGGATATGATTTGTATTGTAGAATGCTTGAAGACGCTGTAAAGCTTATAAATGGAGAAATAGAGAAGGAACCAATAGAAACTACTGTAGATATTAAGATAGATGCATATATACCAAGTAAATATATAAGCGATGAAACCCAAAAGATACAGGTTTATAAAAAGATTGCATCTATTGATTCCAACGACTATATGATGGAATTACAAGAGGAGATAGAGGATAGATATTCAGATATACCAAGTACAGTTTATAATTTAATGAATATAGCTTATTTAAAGTCATTAGCTAAAGAGCTAGGGATAATTGAAATAAAGGAGCTAATGAATGAAGTGATAATAACATTTAAGGACAAGACTTATATATCACCTAAATTAGTAAAGCATGTATTAGAAAACTATAAAAAGCAAATAGTATTTAAGATGGGTGAATCTCCAGCTTTATCTTATAAATCAAGGACTATAAAGAAAGAAGAATTATTAAATGCGCTTATAAGTTTAATGAAGGATTTGTTAAGTATAAACAATGAGTTAACATAGTACTATGTTTATTTACCTAAAAAATTGTGATAAAATAAGAGATACGATTAAATTTGAGAGAAACCAGATTGGGGGATTTAAATTGAAAACAATTAAAAAGTTAATAGCTAGCATTATATTAAGTGCTTTAGTTGTTTCTATGGTTGGTTGTAGTATGGTAGAAAAAACTGAAGAGGGTATAAATAAGACTGTAGTTGCAAAAGTTCTTGGTGAAAAGATAACTATAGGTGAAATTGATGAGCAATTAGCTATAGTGCTTAAAAACTTAGAAAAAGAATATGGTGCAGACTATGCAAAAAATGAGGAAGCTAAACAATATCTGCAAGAACAAAGATTAAGTGTATTAAATACTATGATTAACGATGTAATCATAAGAGAACAAGCTGATAAATTAGGCGTTATGCCAACAGAAGAACAACTTAATGAAGCGAGTAAAAAGCAATTAGAAGAAATAAAGGCATCTTTTAATACTGAAGAGGAGTATAAAAAATCTCTTGAACAAGCAGGACTTACAGAAGAGATGTTATTAAATGAAATACAGCCTTCTGTAATATCAGATAAGGTATATGAAGAAGTAGTTAAGGATGTATCAGTTAAGGATGAAGAGATAAAAAATGAATATAATAGCAACCAATTAAAATACACAGAGAAGCCTAATAGAGTAAGACCAGCACATATACTTGTTAAAACTGAGGAAGAGGCTAAGGCTATTATAGAAAGATTAAATAAGGGTGAAGATTTTGCAGCAGTAGCTAAAGAAAAGGGAACAGATGGAACTAAGGATAAGGGTGGAGATCTAGATTGGATTGAGTATACTACAACTCAATATGATAAGACCTTTATGATGTCTGCAATAAGCTTGCCTAAGGGCGAGTATACTAAAACGCCTATAGCAACTCAATCTGGATATCATGTAATAAAATGCCTAGATAAGGAAGAGTATCCAGTTAAGAAATTAGAAGAAGTAAAAGAAACAATAAATTCAGAATTACTAGAGCAAAAGAAATACACTACTTGGCAAGAAAAAGTTAAAGCATGGCAAAGTGATTCTAAAATAAAAGTATATGAGAATAAATTATCTTTATAAAAAATAATATAAGATATTAAAAACTATAATATATAAATATTTATCAAGTAATTTATTACTACAATTGTGAAATTAAGCTATAGCTCTAATTTGTTATAAAATTAGAGCTATAGCTTAATATTTTTTTAAAACTAAAGGTTTTGTAATTAAATTACTTAAAAAGTTAAAAAAATCTTCTCGAATTTTTACCAATATGTATAAATTTTAAGTTAAGAAGGATAATAATAGCATTAATATTACATGATTAGTAAAAGAGGAGGATTATTGAATGAAAGCGACTGGAATAGTAAGACGCATAGATGATTTAGGGAGGGTTGTAATTCCAAAAGAGATTAGGAGAACCTTAAGAATAAGAGAAGGAGATCCATTAGAGATATTTACAGACAGAGAAGGTGGAGTAATATTAAAAAAATATTCCCCAATTGAAGAATTGAGTGAGTTTTCAAAGGAATATAGTGAAGCACTACAACAAAGTATAGGAAATATAGTAATAATTAGCGATAAGGATTCTATTATATCTATAAGTGGTAGTTCTAAAAAAGAATATATGGATAAAAAGGTTAGTAATCAATTAGAAAAAATAATGGATGATAGAAAATCTCTAGTATTGAATTCACCAGCGCAAAGCACCATACCATTACATAGTGATGAAGAGGGGGATTCATATAAAGCTCAAGTAATAGTGCCTATAATGGCAGAAGGAGATGTAGTAGGAGCAATTATAATAGCATCTAAAGAAGTTAATACCTTTGGAGATTTAGAGCTTAAATTGGCTGAAACAGCAGCATCCTTTTTAGGAAAACAAATGGAACAATAAATATTTTAATCTAAGGTAAACTTAATAATTATTTTAAATAACCGCACAATAAATTTATGTGCGGTTATTTAAGTTTTATTAGTACTAAATAATCTATTCCTAAAATATTTATAAACATAGTACTAAGTATTTAGGAGGAAATATGAAAAAACAATCGCTAATAAAAGGAACTATAATTTTAGGGGTAGCTACAATATTTGCAAGATTCCTAGGCATTTTTTTTAGGATACCTATACAACAGCTAATAGGAGACCAAGGTATGGGATATTACCAGATGTCCTATCCACTATATATGACATTTGTAGCATTAGCAGCAGGAATACCTACAGCTATGTCAAAGTTAATTTCTGAATTTAATATTAAAAATGATGTATATGCTATTAGAGATGTGTTGAGAGAAACATTGAAGATTATGATTCCGTTAGGTATAGTAGCTTCATTTTTAATGCTTTTCTTTTCTAAAAATATAATAAGTGTATTGAAGTGGGATATAAAGTCTTATGAATCTTTTATTGTAATTTCTCTAGCTCCCATATTTGTATGTATAATGTGTACTTTTAAAGGGTTTTTTCAAGGGCTACAAAATATGAACAATACTGCGATAGCTCAGATTATTGAGCAACTAGGCAGGGTTATATTTGGCGTGGCTCTTGCATATTTGTTATTGCCTAAGGGAATAGAGTATGCAGCAGCTGGAGCAGCTTTTGGAACAGTGGCTGGAGGATTTTTAGGGAGCATATATTTATCCTTAAAATATTTTAAAACAACAAAATATATGCCAAAGCATAATAGAGAGAAAAATAAAGGCATATTAAGCTCAATAATAGAGTCAGCATTACCTATATCTCTAGGAGCTGCTGTAGGAACTATCATGGGACTTATTGACTCTATTATAGTGCCACAGAGATTGCTTGTTGCTGGATACAGTATTGGGGACAGTGCCATACTATATGGACAACTTACAGGGAAAGCCATGACATTACAAAATATACCATTAGCACTATCTATTTCACTATGTGCTGCTTTAGTTCCTATAGTATCGGAAGTATATGCTATGAGAAATTTTAGAGAACTAGAGAGAAGGGTTGAAATGGTATTTAAGCTAGCTTTTGTTATAGGGATTCCAAGTTTCTTAGGATTATATTTTTTAGCAAAGCCTATAATGGGACTAGTATTTCTAGGAGATACAGCAGGATATGAGATCCTTAAGCTATTAGCTATATCAGTGCCATTAATAATTCTTACTCAGATAACTACATCGTTACTACAAAGTTGTGGGAGATATATGTATCCAGTATATTATTTAATGGTAGGTTGCATATTTAAAATAGGTATATCTTATTATCTTGTGTCTCTATCAGAGATAAATATTAATGGGGCAGTGATAGGAACTATTGTAGGTTATGGAATTACTACATTGCTAAATCTTATGAAAGTTAGAAAAATCTTTAATATAAAGTTAAACATATATGAGATACTTATTAAGCCTTTATTTGCATCATTAATTATGATAATTGCAGTTGTTTTAGTATATAATAATGTTTATAATTATACAATGAGCAATGGTATTTCTTGCTTAAGCTCCATTTTTGTAGGAGTAATTTTATTTTCTATCTTGATAATAATACTAAGAATATTTAGTATAGATGATATAAAGGGAAAATTCATTAAGTAAGCTACTTATTAAGAATTTTTTATGAATTATTGATGTTAAAATAAGAAAAATAATTAAGCAGAATGAAAAAGTTTATTAGAAACAAAGTGTAAAGGAGAGATGCTGATGATTAGGGTAGTTGGATTGGGTCCGGGAGCTAAAGAAGCTTTAACAATAGGGGCTCTAGATATACTTAGAAATAACAATAATGTATTTTTTAGAACAGAAAAGCATCCAAATGTGGATTATTTAAAAAGCTTAGGTATAGATTTTATAAGTTATGATAATTTCTATGAGAAATATGATAACTTTGATGATATATATATAAACATAGCAGAAGATTTAGTAAGAATTCATGAGGAAAAAGAGGATATAGTATATGCTGTACCAGGCCATCCGTTAGTGGCAGAGAAGTCAGTAACACTATTACTTAAACTTTGTGATGAGAGAGGCATTGAAGTTGAAATAATACCTTCTGTAAGTTTCATTGACGCAGTAATGGAAAGTTTAAAGATAGATCCTATAGAAGGGGTTAAAATAATAGATGCCTTTGATATAAAAAATCAGATTATGGATAAAAGAATAGGTGTAGTGATTACTCAGGTTTATAATAGGTTTATAGCATCAGAAACTAAGCTGGCTCTATGCGAATATTATAAGGATGATACAGAAATTTATTTTGTTAGAGCAGCTGGAGTTAAGGGTGAAGAAAGCATAAGAAAAATTAAGTTGTATGATTTAGATAGACAAGAGGATATAGATTATCTGACATCTATTTATATCCCAAGAGATGAAGATAATACCAAGGATTTTTATGATTTAACAAAGGTTATAGAAACCCTTAGGGGAGAAAATGGATGTATGTGGGATTTAGAGCAAACTCATGATTCTTTAAAAAGATGCCTTATAGAAGAATGCTATGAAGTTATAGAGGCAATAGAGGAACAGGATGATGATAAGTTAATTGAGGAGTTGGGAGATATACTACTGCAGGTAGTATTTCATGCTCAAATTGGTAAAGAAGAAGGATTTTTTAGTATAAATGATGTTATAGAGGGTATAACTAATAAAATGATAAATAGGCATCCACATATATTTGGAGAGATAGAAGTAAATAGTACTGAAGATATTTTAGACAATTGGGATAAGATAAAGGAAAAAGAGAAGGAGTTTACCTCTTATACAGATACGTTAAAGCATATACCCAAATATTTACCTGGTTTGATAAGAGCTGAAAAAGTACAAAAAAATGCAGGCAAAGTTGGATTTGACTGGGAAAATGTAGAGCCGGCAATGGAAAAAGTTATAGAAGAATTAAATGAAATTAAAGATGTATATAAACTACAAAATAGGTCAAAAATAGAAGAAGAAGTTGGAGATTTAATATTTGCAGCAGTAAATGTAGCAAGACTTCTTGACATTGACCCAGAATTTGCAGTAAATTATACTATAGATAAATTTATTAGAAGATTTCAATTTATGGAACAATCTGCAGGAAAAAGAGGGTTAAATTTGAAAAATATGACTCTTGATGAAATGGATCTGCTATGGAATGAAGCAAAACGTGTTTAATTTAGTAAAAAAATGCTAAGACTATAGCGGATAAGAAGGATTTTTGCTAAAATTGAAGAATAAGTTTAGTTGTATAAAGACTATATATTAAGCAAATAGCTTTATATAGTATTAATATTAAGGAGGTACTATTGTGAATAAATCAGAATTAATAGCAAGCATGGCTGAAAAATCAGGATTAACAAAGAAAGATACAGAAACAGTTTTAAAAGCATTCATTGAGAGTGTTGAGGAAACTTTAGAGAATGGTGAAAAAGTTCAACTAGTTGGATTTGGAACATTCGAAACAAGAGAAAGAGCTGAAAGAACTGGAAGAAATCCAAGAACTAAAGAAGAAATAACAATACCAGCTTCAAAAGCTCCAGTTTTTAAAGCAGGAAAAGAATTTAAAGATAGAGTTAATAAATAATTTTATTTTTATAGACAAAAGCCTAGATTTTAATCTGGGTTTTTTCTATATTCAAATAAAATTTGCTACTTTTTAATTAAAAGGAGATTTATTTATGAGATTAGATAAATATTTAAAGATTTCTAGGATTATTAAAAGAAGGACTGTGGCAAAAGAGGTTTGCGAAAGTGATAGAGTTTCTATAAATGGAAAGGTTGCAAAACCAAGTACCATAGTTAAAGAAGATGATATTATTGAAATTAAATTTGCAAAGCAAATTTTAAAAGCTAAAATTGTAAATATAGCTCAACATGTAAGCAAAGAAGAGGCTAAAAATATGTATGAGATTATAAGTGGAGAAGAAGATAAAGAGTAGTAATATATAGCATAAAATCCTCTTTAATGAATATATTTTTATAAAGATATTATGGGATAGGTAACATTTTAAGGAGGATATTATGGAACAAAATAAAGATATAAAAGTGGAAAATAAAAAAAGTTATATGGCTTTAGAAAATAGAAAAAAGATGACTTTAGATGGAGTTACAGAAATAATTAGCTTTGATGAGCATCAGATATTATTAAAAACAGTATTAGGAAATATGGATATACGTGGAGAAGAACTAAAAATGAATAAGTTAGATGTTCAAAATGGTGATGTTGTTATTACTGGAAATGTAGGATATATTGTATATACCAGTGAAGAAAAGAAAAGGAAAAAATCAGACGGTATAATAGCTAGACTATTTAGGTAGGGTGCACTATGATATTTACGATGCATCAACAGATAGTTTTATTTATATTTTCTATACTTAGTGGAGTATTATTAGGAGTTTTTTTTGATTGTTACAGAATCATAAGAGGTTTTAATAATCCCAATAAATTAGTTACAGCAATGGAGGACATACTATTTTGGATTCTAGCAGGGATATTGATTTTTATATTTATGATGTATACTAATTATGCATACATAAGTTTTAACGTAGTTATATATGGAATTATGGGCTTGTTTTTATATTTAAAATTATTTAGTACACTTTTTATAAAAATAGTTTATAATATAGTTGTTACTATATTAACCATAGCTAGATTGTTAATATATAGAGTTACCTATCCTTTTAGAATAATATTCTACAAGCTTACTGAAAAAAAATAGAAAATAATATTATAAAAACCTTGAAGAAATTAAGAATACAAATTAAAATATACTTATACGATTTAGTATATATTCTTGATTATTTCAGAAAGGGTTAATGAAATGAAAAAGAAAAGAATAAAAAGAGTGTTATTGTTAGTTCTTATTGCTTATGTAGGTGTTACTTTTTTCAAACAGCAAACTATTATACATAGACAAAAGAATGAAAAGGCAAAGTACTCTTTAGAACTAAAAAAGATTAAAGACGAGAATGAAAAGTTACAGGATGAAATGAAATTAGCTGAAGATAATAAATATGTTGAAAAGTTAGCTAGAGAAAAGTTAGGATTAATTAAAGAAGGTGAGACTCCTGTAATAGATAATAGTGACACTAAGTAAAGCGATTTCGCTATATTTAATTTAAATTAAAGTATAGCCAAATATATATTTTAAATTATCAATTTAAGGAGGAGTCTTTTTAATATGACCTTAAAGGCTGGAAGTATTGTTGAAGGTAAAGTGATTAATATCACTAATTTTGGTGCTTTTGTGGAGGTAGACGGTAAAACCGGTTTAGTACACATTTCTGAAGTATCAGATGTTTTTGTAAAAGATGTAAGAGATCATCTAAAAGAAAATGATTTAGTTAAAGTTAAAATTATTTCAGTAGATGATAATGGGAAAATGAGTTTATCCATAAAGCAAGCTGGAGTACCTAAAAGATCCATAAAACCAGTAGAGATAGATTGGGATAAAGAAAAAACCAAATCTACTCCTTCAGGAAGTTTTGAGGATAGAATGTCTAAGTTCCTAAAAGATAGTGAAGAAAGATTTCAAGATCTTAAAAGACATCAAGAAGGAAAAGGAAAAGGATATAGTAAAAGAGGATAGAAATGTACTATAGAGTTTTCACTCAATGATGTAAGTTATGTATATAAAAATTTCATCATTATATTTTATTCCTCCATTCCTAAAGGATGTGGAGGAATTTGTATATGAGTTTGAATTTTATATTTTAATTTATAATTTCAAGCGTAAAACTTTAATTAGAAAATAAGGTAAAAAAAAGTTATAAATTTTTGTTGACATAAATATATACATCTATTATAATAAGTATTGTCGCTGAAAGGTGACAAGAGATGCTGGAGTGGCGGAACAGGCAGACGCACAGGACTTAAAATCCTGCGGTGGTTAAACACCGTACCGGTTCGATTCCGGTCTTCAGCACCAATATCGCGGAGTGGAGCAGTTGGTAGCTCGTCGGGCTCATAACCCGAAGGTCATAGGTTCAAGTCCTGTCTCCGCAACCATATTTTAATCTTAAGTTAAAAGAATAGTCTTAAAACAAGCTGGAGTGGCGGAACTGGCAGACGCACAGGACTTAAAA
>DFXM01000030.1:0-2284 GCA_002381695.1 Clostridium sp. UBA4108
AACGGTTGAACAGGAATAATATAAAGTTCTAATTAATATTATTTTATATTTAAGCCTATTTGTATTATTAGTTTATTTATACAACAGGAACCTCTACTTGAGCTTTAGCTGATTTAGAGACCATGAGAGCAGATAATAAAATCAATACAGCAGAGATACTCCATAGAGTTGGAATAGATATATATCGCAAAAATATACTACTGAGAACTGAAGCTAGAAGTGTACCACCTTGGCATATAAGAGAGTTTATAGATAAAACAGAGGCTCTGCGGTCATTAGGAATTTCTCTGTTAATAACTACCCCTTCAGCAATATTTGCCGCTCCGAAAAAGAAGTATACCAAGGAATAAACTATGGTAAAGGGGATAATGTGGACTTGTAAAGCTAGTAGGATCAAAGATGATGAAATTAGTATACGAAAAATTACATATATGCGTTTACAGTTAGCTTGAGCTTTTGTTGTTAGTTTTTCACAAACTATATTTCCAATCATGGCAAAGGCGAAGTAAAGAAAGGCAAGTACACCAAGCATCCAAAGCAAACTATCATCTTCCATAAAGGATATAAAATGTGGCTGCCAATAGGTTTCAAGGGTAGATAAGAAAAATCCAGTGGAAAAAAGTGATATGAACATAAAAGAAAGAGTGGAATTTTTCACTACCAATGAAAAGCTACTTACAATATGATTTTTTAGAGAGATAGTTTTAGGTTTTTCTGTAGTGGGGGTTTCCATTGTGTTATATTCTTTAATAAAAGTAAGAGAAAGGAACAAAGTAATGATAGTTAAAGCTACTTTTATTATAAGGTTTAGCTCATAGGTTCCAATAGCAGGAACCATTGAATTCACTATAGTGGGAAAAAGCCCGCCAGTAAGAGCTCCAAGGGAAAGTCCAACAGCATCTAATACCGACTGTAGAGTTAAAATTTTAGGTAAACGATCCTTGCCGAAGCTATGAGTATACTGGTCTATGAATAATGCCTCAAAGGATCCCGAAGATAGGGCTCTACCTGCTCCGTATAAGATAATTCCTAGATAAAGTATAGGCAGTGATTGTCCTATTAGAATAAACAAAAAGGCAATTGCAGTTACAATTAGTGAAGCACAAAAGGTTTTCTTTCTTCCAATAACATCTGCAGCAACTCCTGTTGGAAATTCTAATAAAATCACCGTTGCAGCATAAATACCGAAGATAATGGCCACTTGACTAAGAGAGAGGCCTTTATCAATGAAAATTAGACTTATAACAGGGACTAATAGTCCTTGAGAATATGAATTAATCAGCATTATAGCAGAATATATTTTTACATTCATTTATCATTCTCCTCCTCAGATAATGGTGTTAAATCAGTACGATAAGCAATCATGGCATACTCCCAAGGATGGGTGTTTTCACCAGCAACTTCATTTTCACTTATAAATTTATTTATCAATTTAAATAGTTCCTCTGACTTTTCCTCTGAAAGATGTACAACACCAGATAACATATCACCTAAGTTGTTATCTAAAATTTTCTCCACAGTTTTATTAGAACGAGCCTTTTCAAGGTTTTCCTGAAAGCCTTTGTACACATTAAAAATCATATTTTTAGAAAGAATATTCCTTTGGTCAGATAGCTCATCATCGGCACTTAGACCTATACTAATGGTTTTTGAAGTTAGTTTCATATAGTTAGCAACAATTCCATTAATAGTTTCATTATGATCAAATTCTACAACACCAATTTCCTTAAGTTTTTTTATATGATGCTGTGCAGAGGAAGGGGTAATGCATAGTTCATCTGCTATTTGCTTAGCAGTGACTGGTTTTCCCGTTATTCTCATATATCTAATTATTTTTTGCCTCAGCGGTAGCATAAAAATACGAAGCTCTTTTTCTGTTGATAATAAAATTAAATCCATGATCATCACTCCAAACATAATTATTTCATTACATATATTGTATCATAACATAAATTGTTACGTATAGACGCAAAGTTAAAAAATGTAAAAAAACTTTTCGACATGGTATGGGATTTGGCCTTTTTAAATATTTGATGTAGGTTAATTTACAGCCATTAGATTATAAGATATCATATACATATATTACATTTTTTGAAATAAGCACCATTAATAGAGGGTTATGTCTAACATAGAAGAAAACTGTATATAGAGATTTCAATAATGTAGAAATTTAATTACAACTTATATAGAAGAATAGATTCAGTAGTTAAAGAAATCATAAAGGATATAGAGAAATAATTTCAAGTTTAAATACAATAACTTTATTTTAATATAGTGTTGATAA
>DFXM01000030.1:2340-3843 GCA_002381695.1 Clostridium sp. UBA4108
AATCATTTAAAACAAAACCAATACAATAAAGGGGAGAAATCATATGGCAGTACCTAACTTATTATTGCTAATATTAATAGCAGGACTAATTTTTTCATTAGCAACTTTTATACTTCACAAATTCATGAAAAAGAGATGGGTTAAATATATTCCAGTTATAATACAGATTTTGACTATAATATTTTGGATTATAAAGGCTAGATTTTATTCACAAGGCATGGAAGGCTTAGGATATATCATTTTAGTTATAATAGGTTTTGGAAGTACTATTATTACTAGTATAACTTTAATAGTTTTAAAACCTAGGGTTAGAAGGAGAAGGTAACATGTTTATAGTAGATTTTCCAATAGATTTTAAAATAGAAGCAGAAGTAATTCAATGTTTTAAGGGTGAAGAAGACAATATTATGTTTTCATGGGTAGATCCCAATGAGGAAGATCTTAAAGAGAATATTCAATGGGCTAAAAATCCTTGGATTGGGATTAAAGAACCTAAGTTTGTGGTAGATCAGCAACAGTTAGGAACCACAGAGAAAATTATTCATAGAGTTTATTATTACGTAGTAGAAAATTATGAAGAGCTTATAAAACAAGTAGAGGATCAGTTGATAATAATATGCTTTTATATTGTAAATAAGGAGAAGCATATAAATGAATATAAATATAGGCTTAGTTCAAATGAACATCACGTTATTGAGGAAGATGGTTATGAGCATAGGAGTTTATTTATTGAAACTAATGATAAGTTAGATTTTACAGAGAGAGTTCTTCCCAAATTACAAGTAGTGATGAAAAAATATGATTTAGAGTTAATGGGGGAGATTTAAGGGGAAGCTACCTGAGAAAACTACATTGAAGGAAGCTAGTATAGAATTTTATAGGAGTAGGTTAAGTAGATAATTATTGTTGGAAATAAATATTTTGGATATACTTATATGAGAGGTGAGAAAAAAGTGGCAAATATGTATAGAGAGATAGATGAAAAAAAGGCATTATTAGATAGCAAAAGACCACTGCCAGAATATACATTAAAGAGTATAAGAGAGAATTTGCTTTTAGAATGGACATACAACTCTAATGCCATAGAAGGAAACACTTTAACTTTGATGGAGACTAAAGTTGTCTTAGAAGGGATAACTGTTGGCGGAAAAACCTTAAGAGAGCATTTAGAAATAATAAATCATAGAGATGCTATACTTTATATTGAGGAAATTGTAAGAAATGAAGAAGAGTTAACAGAATGGCAAATTAAGAATATCCACAGATTAGTTTTAAAGGGAATTGATGATTACTGTGCAGGAAATTATAGAGATCAACAAGTTATAATTGCAGGAGCAAAACATATGCCACCAGCACCATTTTTAATAAAAGAGGAAATGGAGAATTTTATAAAGTGGTATAAAACAGAAGGTGAAAAGCTACATCCAATTGAAAGAGCCGCCATGGTTCATATTATATTTGTGGGAATACATCCCTTTGTAGATGGAAATGGAAGAACCTCTA
>DFXM01000010.1:0-931 GCA_002381695.1 Clostridium sp. UBA4108
AACGCTTTTCACTTTCATATAGTCTAAGTAAATCTAATCTTCCTGTAAATGGTTTGCTTCGCAATAATATGTAGTTCTAATATCAACAACCATTTAAAAGAAAGCTCTTTATTTAAATAAATTTTTTAACTTCCTGCTGGCGTTATTTCAGTAACATCTACTGATTTTCCATCCGTAATTACAGTAACATTGTAAAATCCGTAGGGAGGTTCAAAAGGCGGTTCAGTAAAGGCATTAATATATAGTTGAATTTTAAATTTATTATCTGGTAATCTTTCTAGTGAAGTGATATATGCAGTACCAGAGACAAATTCTTTTGCTTTAATATTTTGTTTAGTAAAAGCATCATATATGTAAGGAGCAAGAAAAGAAATAATAATATCATTTTCAATACTTCTACCAGGGGGTTGATATGTATTACTGTATTTATTGTGCATAGAATTATTATAAATATTCTCAGCTGATACAGTAGTAATAGATATAAAACATAAATTTATTACTAATGCTAAAACTATTATATTTAATTTTCTAAACATAAAATCACCTCTTCATATTATGTTCTACATTATAATAAAAATTATTCATAATATGTAGAAGAGTAAATAAGAAAATGGGTTGGATAAATTAAGGATATTATAAAAATGAGATTAAAGTGTATTTACTTCAATCTCATTTTTATTTTTAAAATTGAGTTTAGAAAAGTAGGTGCCAGTAATATATAGAGTAACTTTTATAATCAATATATTTAAAAATATATTAAAATACAAGATTATAAAAAAATAGTTCTTAATTTAACATATGAGAAA
The DNA here is from genome assembly GCA_002381695.1 of Clostridium sp. UBA4108. Lineage (GTDB taxonomy): Bacteria > Bacillota > Clostridia > Clostridiales > Clostridiaceae > Clostridium_J. Next base: position 807 of record DFXM01000010.1, read on the forward strand.
ACGTATAATATTGTGACTAAATATTAAATATATATGTTTCAATTAAGTTTATGCATTATACAAATAGCTATATTATAAAAATTAAATAGAACTTCATATTATTACTGGCCCTCTGTGTAAGTTCA
>DFXM01000010.1:992-19926 GCA_002381695.1 Clostridium sp. UBA4108
AAGTTCAATTTAAATAGTCTATAAAATAAAAGTCTATTTGTATAATGTTTAATCAATATGAATTATCATTATTACAATATATATTAAATATAATATTAATAGATACAATTGAGGAGGAAATAGTTGAGGGAAACTCCAAATGTTCTTCCTGTGGATTAATACTTGCTGGAATAAGGGCAAATAACCAACTCCGCGTTGGAGATATAGTTATTTCCAGTGAAATTGATTATTATGATGTTGCCAGGGAATTTTAACAGAATATCATCAATAGATGAGATATATACTTTATATGGAATTTATGTTATAATTATCTTAATTATATATGAGATAATTATAAAAGGAGAGATAGTTATGGATAAGAGCCGAGGTAAATTTATAACTAAATGTGCTGCCATGGCAATAATATATGCTATTGTACTAGCTGTCATTGGATTCATAGTTGTGAACTTTATTAGTTATGACTTTAAAGATGTTTTATTTATTGAAAGTATAATAGTGATTATCGTTGGTGCACTTTCCTTAAATAGTGGAAAGTCTATGGGATTATCACTTCAGGGATTAGGTCAAAGCAATGCTCAATATATATCCAATGCTAATCTTGAGATTACAAAAATGGAAAATGAAAAAAAGAAGCCTAGGTCAGAAACTAATTGGAATTCTACCTTAAATATGATTTCCTTAATTGTTGCTGGGATAATCTGTATTATAATTGCTTTTATTACTTGATGAATTTATGAGAAAGGTATAATTCTATAAGAATGTTACTTATTTTTAATTTTAGGCTTTTCTTTAAAGAATTGTTGATTTTAGAACCATATGTTATTGCGAAATGGTTTGTGAATAATAATACGCAGTTCGTTATCAACACTATATTAAAACAGGGTTTAGTTTTATTACTCTCTCATAAAATTAAATAAGTTATAAAAATGTGTGTTTATTTTAAAGAAAGTTTGATATAATATAAATATAAGAAATGAGCAAAATAAAAATAGGGTGCGCTAACACCCCATAATATACAATTCTAGTTGCTTAGGCAACTGGTATCACTACAATTTAATTAAGAAAAAAATAGTAGCTATCCATTTGCGTACGGGGCTACTATTTTTTCGAGATTTTTTCTATAAGTAACACTATTAATGTTAATAGTGCTAATAAAAATAATCCAGCCTGAAATAGCAACATTAAAGTATCGTTACTCATACGTATCACCTCCCTTCGACAGGGATCAGTGATACCAGTAGCCCGCATTCAACTATATTGAATTGTACTAGAAAATTATACCATAAAAATTGTAATAATTCTATAATTAATTGAGCTTTGTTTTAGTATAGTATTGATAATGTTGCTAAAGATGAAGATATAAAAGAAGCAATTGCATAAGATATAATTTCCTTAGGATTAATTATGAGTAGCAAAAAAATAAACTTCATAAAGTAAAAATTAGAGAGTATTATAGATTCTCTCTAAGAAGTCCTTCCAACCATTAGGTCTTGCAAGTATAACTTCTGGGCAGAACTTACCAGAATAATCTTCATGCTTTTTTATACAATTATGCACATCAAAGTTGTATATTCTAGCCACTTCATGAATTAATGCAATGGCATTATCCTCTATTATTCTCTGAGTTTTTTCATCTCTAAATTGGCATATTTCTATAGCTATAGTTTCCTTATGACCAATAGAACTAGCTGTATTCCAAGCCATCCAGTCTGTGTCAATTGATTGAATAACCTCCTTATCATCCACTGAAAAATGCCATGAGGCTTCTCTAGTACAATTTTCATTATCACCCTTTTGCAATAAGTGAAGTTCTCTAGCTGTGATCTCCCATAGTCCACTATTATGAATTACTATGTATTTTGGAGTGATTAAGGTCCCAGGTATAGCATAACCGGCACCTAAAATTTCATCAGATTTTAATATAGCATTTCCTAATTTAATACCGTGAGTTAGTATAGACATAATATATCTCCTTTTACAATATTAAGAATATTCTTAAATACATAATACATCTATTAAGCAAAGAGAGGAAGAGGTCACTGGTTGACCAGAGAAATATTTGATATCTTCACAGAAAAGGAGATTTCTGTGTTGGAGAATAATAGTACCTTTAGATTGCAGGAAAGATAATAAACTATAAAAAATTTACTTTCAATGAAACTTTTTACTAGTTTCAATTGTCTATGTAGTGTAGGAAGGTGAAGGAGGACTGAGAATGCTGTTTGGAGGAGTTAATGATAAGTTATTGGATGAGCTTATAAATGTTGATAAAGATAGGCTATATAGAATTGCATACATCCATGTTAAGAATGAGGAAGATGCTCTTGATATAGTTCAAGAAACCATTTATAAGGCATATTTTAATATTAAAAAACTTAAAGAACCCCAATATTTTAAAACTTGGATCACTAGAATTTTAGTTAATACTTCATTAAATCATATTAAAAAGTTCAAAAAGCTAGATTTTCTTGAAGAGGTGGAGTTAGAAAAACAAGGCACTTCTGAGGAGAATTATATGGAGTTATATGATGCTGTAGATAGGCTGGAGGATAAATATAAGACTATAATTGTTCTAAAATATTTTGAGGATATGAAAATTAAAGAAATTAGTGAAGTTTTAGATATGAGTGAAAGTAATGTTAAGAATTATTTATATAGAGGTTTAGAGAAATTAAGAATTCAATTAGGGGAGGATGATATAGATGAGTAATTATAAGGAAAAATACGATGAAATCAAAATTCCTTCGGAGCTGGATAGAAGAATTGAAAGTGGAAAGAACGGTGGGAAAAGGAATAGATATGTCAGGAGAGTAGCTCCACTAGCTTCTGTAGCATCAATATTTATTGCAGTAATTTTATTTTTAAATACCTCTATAGTATTTGCTTCCTCCATTAGTGAAGTACCTATAGTTGGAGACTTTGCAAAAATATTAATTATGAATCCTGCAATAAAATACGCTTTAGATGAGGGCTATGTTCAAAAAATTAATCAGGTTGAAGAAAAAGATGGAGTTAAAGTAACGTTAACTAGAATTATTGGGGATAATAGAAAATTAATATTTGGGTTAACTATTGATGGAATAAAAGAAGAAGAAAATCAGTATTATTTCTCAAGAAAAATAGAGATTTTAGATGTAAATGGGAAACCTGTTGAGGGCTATACTATGAATTGGGGTAGGGGAGATTATAGTGAGGAAGGGCTGAAACCTTTAAAGGGTGAAAAGTATTTTGAAGTTAATTTAGTTGGTATTGATAAACTTCCTGCTAAATTCATTATTAAGTTTACTGACATTAACAATATGGATAAATCTGAAGAGGATATTAAGGTAAAGGGAGAATTCAATTTTAATATAGAACTAAATGAAAAAATATTAAGTGCAGAACCAGAGGTGTATACAATAAATCAGACAGTTAATTTTAATGAGGGAAAATTGTTAATAAAAGAAATGAGAATATATCCAATGGTAACGGATTTAATAATTTCAACAGATATATCAGAGGAGTACAAGTTTTCTTGGCTTAAAGATAGCTACCTAATAAATACTAAGGGAGAAAAGTTTGCTTTAAACTCTGGAGGGGGTTGTATAGAGAATGGTAAGGAGGTTAAGGGAGAGTATAGATTATCCTTTAATGGCGGAGTGTTTAAAAATCATGATTTCTTAACTTTAAATTCACAAGGAATGTATTATCAGGCAAAAGAGAGTAAAGCACTTAGAGTAGATTTGAAAAATAAGGTTCTTTTAGATGACGGTGGTTATGGCATTGAGTTAGTAAGTATAGATAAGTTTAATGATTCTAACGAAAACAGACCAATAAAAGGGGATGGTATTAGAATAATATTTAAAGAAAAACAAGGAAGTAAAATTGAAAGTATATCTCTTAGTTATAAAGAAGATGTGAATAATAATATAATATATACAAGTTCCACCTACGAAAATGAAGGTGTTAAGATGAATAACTTTGGAGTAGAAATAGGTAATTCTAATATAAGTAGTGATATAGTTAATTTTGAAGTTTATTCTATTCATAAGGATATAACTAAGCCATTTTCTATAAAACTTAATTAAAAATATATAAAAATTATCATGTTATCAACACTGTTCAATAAAGATCATAAGAATATAGTTATAATGCCGTAAAATTCAACGATGAATTCTACGGCATTTTTTATTATTTGAAATTTAATAGGAAAGTATTTTTATAACTCAATGGAATGTGAAGGGGATAAAATAAAGCAAGAAAACTTTAAGAAAGGCTTTGAAGTTCTAAAGTGAGAAGTACTGTTCAAAATATTATTTCTATATTTACATATGTTATTTCATGTAAGAGTATACTATTTATTAATATACAATAAAGGAAGGTCGTGAATATTTGGTAATTTTATACACAGTTTAAAATATAATTTTACTAAAGACAAATTATGAATTTAGAAAAGCAAAGAAGTTATTACTTTGATAATTTAAGAGTGTTAGCGTGTTTTGCAGTGATACTGTTACATATAGTTGCGCCACATATAACAGCTGAAAGTTTAGGTAGTAAGAGTTGGTGGACTGCTGATGTATTAGATAGTGCTGTTCGGTGGTGTGTTCCTATTTTCTTTATGTTAAGTGGCTCTCTAGTATTACAAACTACTTCTACTTTTAAAGAGGACATTATAAAAACCTTATATAGATTAGTATTACCTTTTATTTTTATAAGTATCTTATATTTTTATAATACCCATAAAATTTTTAATATGAATAAATTTATAAGATTATTCTTAGAAGGGAATATATTTTATCATCTGTGGTATATGTATGTAATCATTGGATTATATTTGGTTGCCCCTATATGTAAAGTTTATATACAAAACGCAAATAAAGAAAATATAAGGTATTTTTTAGCATTAAGCTTATTATCTTCTTCTATATATCCATTATTCTGCAAAATTTATACCATAAGTAAATATTCCAATTTAATCTTACCTGTTGTAACTGGGTATGTAGGGTTCTTTGTTTTAGGTTATTATATAAATAAGTTCGAATTTAAAAAAATAGTTAGGTTTACTATTCATTTTATTGGATTATTAAGCTTTTTATTTATAGTAATAGCTACATATGATTTATCGAGTCCTAGTAAATTGGATTTGTATTTTTATGAATATTTAAGTCTGCCAGTTATTTTAATGTCTATTTCTCTGTTTATGTTTTTTAAATATAATATAAATTTTAAATTAAAAGGCATGAGATTTATTGGAGACTGTACATTTGGTATTTATTTAATTCATCCTTTTATTATTAGTAAATTAAACTTTTCAATAAGAATGTCTAGGTTATATAATAATTCAATTTTATACAAAATATTCTTAGAGGCAATAGTTGTATTTATAATATGCTTAATTATAATTTTAGTTTTAAAAGTTTCCAAATACATATTAAAAAAAGTTATGGTGTGCTTTTTTCAACGTTATCTAAAGTGAGAAGTACTGTTCAAAAATTTATTGAGCATATAAATAAAGTTCCTACACAAACAATAGACAGGCTATATTCGTATGTAGAAACTTTATTGGAAGTTATATATATTGAAATTTATATGGTATAATTTACCTATACCCTGATTCTTAATAGGAAATATTATTATTTTTGAAGGAATATATTTTTAATTTAAGCTTTATTTTAATAATATGTAGTTCTGAAATCAACAATAATTTAAAACAAAGCCTTAATTTAAGAAAGATATAGGGGGAATTTTAGTGACACTATTTATAATTTCTCTATTCACTGGAGGATTAGGTGCTTTCATAGGAACTTTATTTGGATTTACTACTTTGGGTGGAATCATAGGTTTTATGCTTCCTATTTCTATAGCTATTGAAGGTATATATAGTAGGTTACCAGCAGATGAAGAAGATGTTGTAGAGGATGAACTAACAGATGAAAACCTGCAGCAATATGGTGTATGTCCTTCCTGTGGGGAAGAAATAGTTGAAGGAGACTACAAATGTCCTTCATGTGGCTTAATACTTACTTGGAATAAGGAGAAATAAATAGAAGGGAAGATTTAGAAGTGGCAAAGAAGGTCAGAGATATACTGAAGTATCGATGGGTTGCTTTAATATGTTTATTCGCAGCTATTGTAATTAATATTATTAACATTATTTTACAAACAAGTATTTTAACACTTATTGTGGTAGTGCTATTAATAGGTTTTATTTTAATATCTTTTATATTTTGGAGATGTCCAAGTTGTAAAAAGAGGCTACCAATAAGATTTGATATTAATAGTGAGATTGACTATATTTATGTTTGTCCATACTGTAATACGAAATTTTTAGATGGAAATATTATCGATTAAATAAAATAGTGAATTATCCAATAAAAAAGTTTACGGAAAGTTAGGTGAAGGTAATGAGAATAGGAATAATAGGTCCTACAGAGAGAGAAATAATGCCCTTTATAGGCAAGATATCAGAGAGAGAAATTAGTGAACAGGCTATGCTAAAGTTTTATTCAGGGTTTTACGAGGGAATTCAGGTAGTATCAGTATTCTGTGGAGTATGTAAGGTCAATGCCGCTATTGCTACACAAATTTTAATCGATAAGTTTGAAGTTACCCATATTATATTAACAGGGGTTGCAGGAGCTTTAAATAATGAACTTCACATTGGAGATACGGTCATTGCCAGTGAAGTTGCTTATCATGATGTTGCTCAGGGAATTTTAACAGAATATCATCCATGGATGGAAGACATATACTTTAGAGCAGATAGTAGCTTAGTAAAGCTATGTGAAGATATATCTAAGTCCTTATCAATTTCAAATAAGTGTTATACTGGGAGAATTATTACTGGAGAAGCATTTATTACACACAATGAAAGGGAGAGTTTAATAGAAAACTTCAATCCTCTATGTGTGGATATGGAAAGTGCTAGTGTTGCCCATACCTGCTATGTAAATAAGATTCCTTTTGTAGTTATTCGTTCAATGTCAGATAATGCAGATGAAGATGGTTCAGAAAGTTTTGAAAACAATATGGAGGGAGCAGCATTAAATTCTATAAATTTGGTTGAAAGGGTTATTAAAAAGTTAGGAGTATGGAAAAAGTAAAAAATTGTAGTATACATTTATATAAACTAATAAAGAATAGCATATTGCAACAGTAATAATTAATGAATTTATAATATTCTACTTGTATTCTACCTACTCTACCCTTGGTGGGTTTAGATATAGTGGCTTTCGAATTATCATATTATTAAAGGGGGAGTAATTATGGATACACAAAAAATTGGACGATTTATAGCAGAAGCTAGAAAAAAGAAAAAAATGACTCAGACAGAGCTTGGAGAGTATCTGAACGTAACTGATAAAGCGGTTTCAAAATGGGAGTGTGGTAAGTGTCTACCAGATAGTTCATTATTTGAAGAAATAAGTAAAGTATTGGAGATTTCAATGAATGAATTATTAAAGGGTGAATATATTGAACAAGAAAATGAAGAGATAGCAAATAATAAAAATATAATTTCATTACTTAATGAAATTCAAAAATTAAAAAGAAATGAGTCATTGGTTGGGGCTTTGTGTGCCATATTGATATCATTTATTACAGCAATTTATTCTGTAATATGGAAGCCCGGTGCAAAAGCTTATGAACAATTTTTTTCGGGATTTATTGAAGCGGTCAGTGGTAGTTGTCTTGTTATAGGAATAATTCTCATATTCTATACCTGGGTGAAGTACTCGATGAAGGATTCCAACAAAAACTAGGATATCAATTACTGTTTAGAGAGAATGCAGTATAGGAGAAAAAATGAATTACAGAAAAGGTAATTGATGTAGCGCTTAAGTATGGCTTTGAAACTCCTAGTGGATTTACTAAGGCCTTCAGAAAAGAATATGGCACATCACCTAAAAAGTATGCTTTTAAAATGAAGGGCTATAATCATAAAAAGCACATGGAGGTATATCTTCAATGAGTGGTTTGAAAATAGTGATTATGCTTATGATGAGGAAAGATGTGATTTTGAATTCTACGATGAGCGCTGTCATTTTCTAGAGAATTCAATTATGGAAATTTACATACCGATTAAGCTAGTTGCGAAAAATAAATAGGCCAGTTTTCTACTCGATTTTGTACTAAAATAGCAAGCTGGGAACAGAAAATAAACTTCATGTTATGTAAAATAACAATTGATGAATATATCAATTTGGAGGTAAAAATTATGGAGTTTAGAAAATTAGATAATAAGTATATAGAGGATTGTGTAAATATTGCATTCAATCAATATTGTAAGGAACAAAAATTAGTGGCTGCATTGTATGATAAGGATTACAAAAAAGAAATTTACAAATTAGTACAAGCTACATCTGAATGTGGTAATGGAGTAATGGCCTTTGAGGAGGATAAATTAGTAGGGTATTTAGCCTTTAGCGGAATTTGGGAGGAAACTGTAGGCTCAGATATTATAAATGCAATCGCATGTCCATTATGTGGGTATGGTATTAGTGAAGGCTATGATAGAGCAAAGGTTGTTTCATTAATGTTTCAATATGCTTCAGAGATATTATGTGAAAAGGCTGTAGCACTATATAACATTAAGGTTTATGCTCATGACACTGAAGTAATTGCTTCTTATGTGCTAAATAATTTTGGAATTTTATGTACAGATGCCATTCGCAGCACTGATTCAACGGTATGTTCAATTGGCAGTACAGATTCAGTAATGGACATAGAGTCATTAACTAGCACAGATTCGCTTGCAACCACAGGTTCACCAATAAGCACAAATTCAGCAGGAAAATATGTTTATAAAGAGTTGTCAAAAGAAGAGATTAATAAGAATGAGGAGGAGCTATTAAAGCTTTGGCGTGCATTAGTAAAGCATTTAAGAACAAGTCCTACCTATTACCCTGGAGAAGAATTTACTAATGATGCTTATTTAGAGTACATTCATGATGAAAATACAAGATTGTTTGTGGCAAAAGATGATGAAAATACAATAGGTATGATGGATGTATCAAGAGATGGAAACAGCTTTATAAATAGAGAGTGTGACACTATGAATGTTGGAGACTTATTCTTTAAACCTAATTACAGAGGACATCAGGCTGCGGAGGGACTTCTAAGCTATGTTAATGATACACTTAGAAAAGAAGGTGTAAAGAGAATATGGGTTGAGCACGGCACAACTAACCCTACAGCACAACGTTTTTGGGGCAAGTATTTTTGCAGATTTACCTATACGCTAACTAGAGAGATTGATGGGAGAATATTTAATAAATAATGATTAAAATTATATAATTTTATGATAAATACAAATCATATTTAGAGAATTAAAAGATATATCCTTGTTCAAATCTGCTAGAGTTAGTTTTGATACAGTAGAGTGGGAGAATGAGGCTGATATGGATCATGAAACATGATATGAAGATATTATTCCTTATAATATTGACTAATAGTGGATTTTACCCACCGTGCGTCGCCTCTACTAATAGGCAAAAAATGGATTGAACACTTTAAGGAAGGTCTAGATGTGATTGAAAGCATTATCATTGAGATAGACTTAATAGATAAATCAAGGACTNNAGTCCTTGATTTATCTATTAAGAAAACTATGCATTAACCTAATTTATCACCATTTTTAACAGGTTGTTGTGGTTGAATTAATACCACTCCTTGTGTAGCATAAACGGCTAATACTAATACCTCTGACATAAAATCGGCAATTTGTCTTGGCGGAAAGTTTACCACTCCTAAAACTTGCTTACCTATAAGGTCTTCCTTTTTATAACACTCAGTAATCTGGGCGCTAGACTTCTTTATACCAATTTCGCTACCAAAATCTATCAATAGTTTATAAGCAGGTTTTTTGGCTTTTTCAAAAAATTCCACTTCGGTAATTTCACCAACTCGTATATCTAATTTCATAAAATCGTCAGAAGTAACCATAAGAATACCTTCCTTTCCATATTATAAAGTCATAATTACTAACAATTCCAAATTGATTATGCTGCATATAAGAATCATATGTGTTAACAGAACTATTTATTTAGCGTTACTGGATTAGTTGTAGAACAAGGAACGTTAACTAAACATTTGCCACAAACATCTGACAAATCAACATCTGAATGAAAGTTATCGTTATACAAACACATTTCATAACATTTATGTCTATCAAAGTAATCAACTTTTAAAGCGTTATTTACGCATCTATCCACACATTTTTTGCATACATTCATATGCTTATATAAACAATTCTCTCCATTTTTTCTTTTAGTAGGCTTTATCTTTAGATCAGTTATAAAACTACCAACCCTTCCACAACATCCTTTATCAGTAATTAACATATTGTTCAGTCCAAATTTTCCTAATCCAGCAATAAAGGCAGCATGCCTATGAGACCAGTCGCTAATTAATTTTTTATTATCAAAATTATGTGTTGCTGGTATAATGTTTGATTTGTATCCTAATTTTTGCAATTCATCTTTAATAAAAGTATTTAAATCTAATATTAGCTGATTAGTTTCTATATATGCTTTTGCCCAAACTTTCGAACTTTCTTTTCCTTCTATATTACTTTTAACTGCAACTTCATCAAAAGGTATAAAATATGTTACTACTGTTTTGGCTTCTGGTAAAAAATCTTTAGGTATTGCATGAGAAGGACTTACTACATCTTTAAGAGTATAAAACATTTCATCCATTGCATCTGCATATGCTATCAAAGGTTCTTTCCATTTAGTCTGAACATCTCTCATTTCTGAATAGTGTTCTACAAATTCATTTATAATTAATTCTATTTTATTATTCATTTTTACCTCCTAAATTATTTTAAAATAGGCTTTGTTTTAAACGGTTTGTGAGCAATAATATGTAGTTCATTATCAACACTATATTGAAACAAAGTCAAAAATAAAGGGCTATTTTAAAATAGTCCTTTAAAATGTTATCTATATACTATTATAGCGTTTTCCTTAGATAAGTCTTTTCTGAAATCTAGTTAGTTTTTAGCTTATCTTTTGATTTTTTTTCTAAACTCTGCAGGTGATATTTTTTCTGAATGCTTAAATATTCTAGTAAATGATGAGTTGTGTTCATAACCCACCATTTGAGAAATTTGTAAAATTGTTAAGTTTGTATTCAAAAGGAATTCTTTTGCTTTTTTCACTCTTAGATTTTGTATATATTCAACAGGGGACACCTTCATTTTATTTTTAAACCATTCACTATAATAACTGATATTGTAGTGCTCAATAGCTGCTAATTTTTTTAAATCTATATCTTCTGTAAAATGTTCATTAATATATTTTATAGAATCAGGTATACTTTTATCTGCAATGAAATCATAGCAGTAGAGGAATAAGTTATTAATGGAACTAGAACTTTTTTTATTGTCAGCTTCATTTAATAATAAATATCTTATAGCTTTCCATTTATCATCAAATGAAAATTCTCTTCCACCTGCCATATTTTCCATATCATATCTATTAAGCATATTATTATATATGTCTAAAACCAAGAATTCATTACTCTTATCAGCTCCAAAGGTGTGTTTACAATCTGGAGGAAGAAAGAACAGGTGCTCATCTTCTAGTGTTAGTTTTTTATAATTAGTTTCTATATAAAGCATCCCATGAATGGGTAAAATTAATTGAGCATATGAATGAGCATGTGTATTAAGTTTATGATTATATATTCTACGTTCACATTTTATACTATTCAAAAGTATTCACATCTTCCTTTTTATATACTATAATTCCAAATTAACGCAATAAACTTATTATAACATAAATTTATTATGATCTATTAACATAGCAGGAAGTTCAAGAAACCATTTTATGCATACTACATGTGCTAGAGGATATGAATATGGGTGAGAAAAGTTAAATCACAAAGATGATGTAGTTAAAAAAGATTAATTTATCCTATTGACCCTAGAGTATACTCTAGGGTTTATACTTTATTTAGGTCAACAAGAATTATATTAGGAGGATTTAAGGTGAAAATATTTTCGATTTTAGGAAGTCCAAGAAAAAAAGGAAATACAGCAGCTTTGTTAGAAGAATATTTAAAAGGGGTAGAAGAAAATCATAGTAATATAGAAATCACAAATGTCTTTCTTCAAGAAAAAAATATTGAAGGATGTAGAGGCTGCAATGCCTGTAAAAGTGGCAAAATCGATAATTGTGTGATAAAAGATGACATGAATGAACTATATAAAGAATTTGAAGACTCTGATATAGTTGTTCTTTCTACACCAATCTATTTTTTTAGTATGACATCTCAATTAAAAACTTTTATAGATAGATTATATGCTGTTAGCGATAAAGGGTGGAAAGGTAAAAAGTTTGTATTGCTAACAACTTATGGCGATAAAGATGAAACATCCTCTGGAGCTATAAATTTAATAAATATCATAAAGTATATGACAGAATTCACAAAAACCGATTTTATACAAAAGTATGGAGTAAGTACAGAAATGAATCCTAATTTCGTTGCTCAAGATAAAAAATCACTAAATGAAGTATATGAGTTGGGGAAAAAATTATAATGAAGTTTAATAAATCAAATCAATTAATAAGGGGAGTGACGGCGGATGAAAACAACTATTATTATTGCGCATCCATGGCATGGAAGTTTTAATAAAGCTATAATGGACACAACTGTAAAACAATTAAGAAACAGAAAAAAGGAATATCAGATTATTGATCTAAATAAAGATAATTTTGATCCAGTTCTTAGAGAGGAGGAACTTGCCCTCTATTCAAAAGGAGAATCTAGTGATAAGTTAGTGAAAAAGTATCAGCTGATGTTAAAAGATTCTGACGAAGTAGTTTTTATTTTTCCTATATGGTGGTATAATGTGCCTGCTATTCTAAAAGGGTTTATAGATAAAGTAATGCTGAAAAATTATGCTTATACTGAAGGGAAATCTGGATTAAAGGGTTCGCTAACTAATATTAAAGCTACTACAGTTATAACAACTTCACAGGCACCGACTTGGTATATAAAATACTTAGCAGGAAATCCAATAAAAGGTTCATTTATCGGAACAACATTGAAGGGAATTGGGCTTAAAAATGTTAAGTGGCTAAATAGTGACTATACAAGCAGTGGTACAGATGAGAAAAGAAAAAGTTTTCTAAATAAAGTATCAAATCATTTTTCTAGATAATATAGAAACACTAAAGGCATCTTATATGGGGTATAAGATGCTTTTATCTTCAATAAATTATATTTTTAGTATGGCAACTGTTATGCACATGATGGAAAATCATTATTTAATAATAAATTTGAACAATGCTATGAATATATTAATCTTTATCCTGCTAAAGCTATTTCATATGATAAAATGAAAAAAGGAAGATATAAACATTTAGAAATAAGTCTCAAGTAAATAATAGGGAGGTAAACATGAAATTTTACAAAATTGGTGAACTCGCAAACATTCTAAATATAAAAATTGATACTATAAGGTATTATGAAAAAATTGGATTGATACCAAAGCCTGAAAGACAGGAGAATGAATACAGAGTTTATTCAGAAAGATATGTTGATATAATTCAGTTTATAATACTATGTAAAAATAATGGATTTACACTAAAAGAGGTTAATGAAATAATGATTTTATTATCTTCAGGTGGTAATAATAGTCAACAGCTTAAAACTGTAGTTAATAATAAAATTGATACAATTGATAGTAAAATTAAGGAATTAATTTTTTTGAAAAAGCAATTAAATGAAGTTCTTGAAGATTGTATCTCAATGGATTGTACAATAATGGATCTTTTACAAAAATAATTAGACTTAAAAAGACAAAAAGGCTATGCAACTAAGATGCTTTTATTAGCACTAGAATTTTCGAGGTGCATTGGCATTGATAAGGTCTTGATTGATTTAGATAGAAATTCATTATGATCATATATAATAGAAAAAGCTTAGTGCTATAAACACTAAGCTTTTTTTATTATATATATTATTAAGATTTATATTTTACCCTCTTTTAACATATTAGTTAAATCATCAAGCATTAAATTAGCGGCTTTTATACCACCTGCTGTATTCCATATAGTATCGTCTACTTTATAAGCTTTATTATTTTTTACAACATTTAGAGAATTAAATAATGGGTCATTTAACCATTCTTTTTCTCTAGCTAGTCCTTTACCATCTCCTAATTCATAAGTAAAGTAGAACATTACATCTCCATCAGCTTCATTTAATCTTTCCTTACCAATTTCATTAACGAACTCTGTTCCTTGTTGAGTTGCTGGTCTTTTAAAGCCTATTTCTTTAAGAATAGTTCCTGAGAAAGTATCTCCAAGATATATTCTAGTTTTTCCATCCATAAATCTTACAAGTGATATTTCAGTGTCTAATTTATCTTTATAATCTTCTTTTATAGAAGCAATCTTACTTTCATATGCTTGTATAGCTTTATCACCTTCAGATTCTTTATTTAAAACTTCAGCATAGAATTTAAAATTATCTTTCCATGCCCCTCTTATTGTATCTGAAAAAACAGTTGGTGCTATTGCACTTAATTGATCATATATTTTTTCATGTCTCATTTTATTTCCAATTATTAAATCAGGTTTTAAAGCAGCAATTGCTTCTACATTTGGTGCGCCTTCTTTACCAACAGGCTTAACGTCTCCAAGCTCATTTTTAGTATGTTCATACCACTCACCAGCAACACCAGTTACAGCGCCTACTGGTTTAACACCAAGAGCAAGAAGAGCTTCTGTACCTTCATTAGTTAATATAACAATTTTCTTTGGGTTTTCAGGAATTTCTGAAGTTCCCATAGCATGTTGCATAGATATAGTTTTAGAATCTGTAGTATTTTCTGGTGTGTTTTCTGTTTTATTAGAGCAACCAACAAATAAACTTACAATTAGCATACTTGATAAAATTGCAGATAATAATTTCTTTTGCATTTGTAATTCCTCCTAAAAATAATCTAGTAAATAACATAGAATTAAATATTTATTTGTTATGGATTTTAGTACTCACATATGATATCATATGTGAGAAAGATTATCAATAACAAGTGATATCCTTTTTTAATTACTAAAGATGGAGGAGTCTATATGAAAAATATTCTGAAAAGTAATAGGGGTAAATGGGCCTTACTTATGTTACTTACAATATTTACCCTTATATTATGCTACTTAAGTATTACTAAAGGGTTTATACATACATCTTATGATACCTTAATAGATGCATATAAAAATTATAATAATTCTCAAGAACATATAATTATAAGAACTTCAAGAATTCCAAGAACATTAAATTCTCTTTTAGTTGGGGGAGCTCTTGGGGTAGCTGGACTTTTGACTCAAGGATTGACTAGAAATAAGTTAGCCTCACCAAGTATATTAGGTATAAATTCAGGAGCAGTACTTACTTTGGTTATAGCTCTTACATATCTTCCTAATATATCTTCACTAGGCCTTGCCTGGTTAGCCTTCTTAGGTGCACTAGGATCGTCTATATTAGTTTATTTATTATGTGGAGGTCTTTCAGGGAATGTAAGACCTATGGATTTAACATTAGGAGGTACTGCCTTAGGGGCACTATTTTTTTCCTTAGCACAAGGTATTTTATATAAAAATGAAGTTGCCCTAGAGCAAGTTGTTTATTGGATGGCAGGCTCTGTTGAGGGGAAAAAATTAGAGCTAATTGTTAAATTTATTCCAATAATATTAGTAGTAATGATATTTACGTTATTTATTGGAAAAAAACTTAATGTATTTTCATTAGGGGAAGAAATGGCAAGGTCATTGGGTATGAAAACACTATATTTAAAAATAGTTATAATAGCTATAGTTGCTATTTTATCTGGTGTATCTGTAGCACTAGCAGGTCCAATAGCTTTCATTGGACTTATAACGCCACATATAGTACATAAATTTATTGGAACGGATTATAAATGGCTAATACCATTTTCTATATTAACAGGGGCATCTATACTATTGCTTGCAGATATAATGTCAAGATTTATAATTTATCCAAAAGAAGTTCCAGTTGGTGCTTTAACTGCACTTATAGGTGGTCCCTTCTTTATATATATTGCAAAAAGGAGGGACAGGAAATGATAAATATAAGTAAAAAAACTATTAAGTTAAGCGGACTTTTATTAGGGATTACTATTTTAATAGTTACTTTTTCACTATGTATAGGTGAAGCTATGGTAAGTCCATTAGATGCACTAAAGAGTATATTGGGCATAGATACAGGATTCTCATCTATTTTAGTGACGAAGATAAGGTTACCAAGAATTCTTGTTGCCTTCTTTGTTGGAGCGTCTTTAGCCTTATCAGGAGCTATACTTCAGGGAGTGGTTAAAAATGATTTAGCATCTCCTGATATATTAGGTGTAGTTAATGGAGGATCCGTTGGAGCATTAGTATTTTTAACTATTTTTACAGACCCTAAGAATAATTCATTAACAACATCTATATTATATATGCCTATATTTACTTTTGCATTTGCATTTATAGCTTTAATGTTTATTTTATTTATAAGTGGAAAATCTTCCTCAACAAATAAGTTAATTATAATAGGAATCGGAGTTTCTGCTATTGCTAAGGCCATAACTAATATTCTTATAATAAATGGGCCAGTAATTTTTATAAAAGAAGCCACAACTTGGATAACAGGAAGTATATATGGGGCTAACTGGACACATGCAATGCTTATTATAGTGATATTCAGTATTTTTACTATATTAACATTAATATTTATTAAGGATTTAAACCTTCATCAGCTTGAAGATGAGGTTGTAATAGTTCTTGGTAATAAGCTACATAAAAGCAGGATAATACTCTTAAGCATTTCTGCTGCATTAGCAGCTGGAGCTGTAACTATTGGAGGAGGTATATCTTTTGTAGGTTTAATAGCTCCTCACATTGCAAGAAAGCTAGTAGATTCAAAGTTTGAAAATATAATACCACTTTCCATATTTATAGGTGGAATAATAACATTATTAGCTGATTTTGTCTCTAAGTGGTTATTTTATCCACAGGATTTACCTATAGGTATATTTACAGCTTTTATAGGAGCACCTTACTTTATATACCTTTTAGTAAAAAAAAGAAACTATAAAAGGGGAAGATAGAAATGATAAAAGCAAAGAATTTAGAGTTATGTTATGATGAAAAAATTATATTAGATAATATTAATTTAAATATAGAAAAAGGAAAAATTACGGCTTTAATTGGCTCCAATGGATGTGGAAAATCCACATTAATAAAGGCTGTAGCAAGAATACTTAAACCTAAAAATGGAGATATACTCATGGGAGATAGAGATATTCTTAAAATGCCTTCAAAGGAAGTGGCCAAGCTTATGTCTATGCTTCCTCAAAGTAGTAATGCTCCAGAGGATTTAACTGTTTATGATTTGGTGAAGCAAGGAAGATACCCTTATCATAATCTACTATCATTTTGGAGTAAAAAGGATGAAAATCTAGTTTTAGAAGCCATAAAAAAGGTAGGACTTATAAACGATAAGGATAGAACTTTAAATAATCTATCTGGTGGTCAAAGACAAAGGGCTTGGATTGCATTATCCTTGGCACAAGATACAGACACCATACTTTTAGATGAGCCTACGAATCACCTAGATATAAAGTATCAGTTAGAAATTTTAAATATTTTAAGAGATTTAAATGAAAAGGAAAATAGAACCATAGTGATGGTTATTCACGATATAAATCATGCATTAAAATATGCTGATAATATAGTTGCTATAAAGGATGGAAACATATTGGCTCAAGGTCCTAAAGAAGAAATTATAAATGAAAAACTTATAAAGGATGTCTTTGATGTTGAATGTAAGCTTATTAATTCTCCTATAGATAACTGTAAATTATGTGTATCTTATATATAAGCTTTAAATAAATTTCATGTTGCTCTTTATCCTAAAACAAGTTTAGTGTAAGCCACACTTATCTATGATATGAAAAACCATAGATAAATGTGGCCTTTTAATAAGCTTTAATACAATTCAGTGTTTCTCTTATAGATTCAATTAGTTCCGGTAGATTATTTTCATTTAATAATCTAAAATATAGACTTCTTAGGAAATTTCTGATATTCATAATTACACGGAAATCTACGTGATGTTGCCCTGTTCTTGAAATATTCTTAAAGTCTTTTATCCAATCTATTATTTCAGAATGTTCAAGTGTATTTCTATTTATAACACTTACTACAGCTGTGGTTATTCTTTCATCCTCAAAATCTATATATGTGTAATTGTTTATACATATTTTACTTTTTATAGCATTCAATATATCAAGCAAATCTTCGTGATTTATAGAATCACATAAGGCAATTTCATCTAAGGCATCTGCACCATGAGAGACTGAATCAGCCCACCCTTTGATATCTACATGTCCTCTTAAATCCTTTTCTTTTAAATAATATTGAATTAAAATTTCTTTTACATGCTTAATTGTAGCATCTGAAAGAAATTTATTATTTCTATGAGTGTAAATTATTGTTCCAATATTTAGAACACAAAAGGATCTCATAAACACAGAATCATCCTTTTGTTCACCAATTTTATAAAGTAAATGATCATTATCCAGATTAATATTTAATAATTCAATCAATTGTTCATTTGTAAATACATTATTCATAATCCAATTAGAGATTACTCTATGTATAAGCAAATCACGGAGCTCTGGATCAGGTGAACCTATATTTTCCATCATAATTAGTGCAAAATCAAATGGTGATATATCATTTGGTACTACATAATTATTATTTTTGATTTCTGAAAGTTTTTCCTTTAATAAAATATGGTTGTCAAACATAAATATTCCCCCTTGTATAACAGAACTTGAGTAATTTTAACTATATAAGTTGTAGTTAAGTTTCTACATTATACAAATAGGCTTAAATATAAAATAACATTAATTAGAATTTCATATTATTCCTGTTCAACC